>JAJACK010000009.1 GCA_022601535.1 Chlamydiales bacterium | reverse complement strand
ACAATCCAACGCTTGAATGGTCTACAAGGAAAACTCCCATTTAGCTCCCACCCCCGTGTTCAAAGGTGGCAAACAACAAATCATGAGGTGATGCGAACCTTTGGAGAGTCTTATCGTCAGGAGGATGAAGAGAATTTAACCTATCTACGCAATGCACACAACTTAGCAGGAATTGAACGAGTTGTCTCTGACAAACAATTAAAAGAGCAATATAGCTACCCCTCTAGCCATATCAACCATGCTGGTGTCGAGCAAAAAGGGAGAAAATTCTTCGCTTCAATGAAAAGTGGAAGAAAAGCGTACTCAGGGGTAATCCACCTTGGAATCAATGAAGAGAGTGGTGAAATCTTCCATGCGATGTTCACTCAACTTGAAAATCCCAATTTTTCTCCGAGTGAGCTAAAAAGACTTCAAGTTGAAGAGATCGAAGAAGAAAAAGCTGAGGGTGGATGGGAGCTAGCTGGCACTTATCAATTTGATATCGATGCTGATGATGTTCTTCATATGAAGACAGGAGCAAAAGGAAACAATCAAGTCCATTTCTCGTTCTATCCGCTCTCCTGATAATCTAACTCTCCTTCCCTCCATTAAAAAAATATTACAGCTCTAAAAATTGCGTCAGGCAAGCCCCTCCTCCATCCCTTTGCCACATTTAAAAATTCTCTTTATACCCATTTCTTGTATATATATTAAAAAACAACAAAACTATTGATGTATAATCAAATTTAATATATATTATATTAAACAAAAAAAAGAACGAGTATTATGAATCCCTCTACTCCTACAGAATTTAAGAAACTTTTTGCTCTAATAAATCCATATTTCAAACCTGATATTCAACAGGGAATAGCAAATAAATCATTAAATTATTTAGAATTAAGCATTAAAGATATGGATCCGATATCAGATCCAAATAAACTAAAGACGATAGAAAACCTATTTAAACAAATACTTACGAACGAACTAGTAGTTTCTTCCAGGTCGCAAATTGAAGTCGACTTCCAAAAGATACATGCACAATATACAATGAAACATCTTCATCCAGATAGACTAGAAGTACTTAATGAAGATATAAAGGAAAGAGCAGAAAAGACCGCAGCTAAAAAAACTGAAGCTTTCTTTAAAAAAAATTACACCCTTAGTCAAATGCGTTTAATACCAGGTATTCCATCTGAATTAGTGATAGATCCATCAGATTTTATAGGGATAAATTCTGGACAACCGATAACACGCCAACAAGAGAATAATCTAATTGCTCTATCCTTGCGCCTTCAAAGGTCTCAAGCAAAAAGAATGCACAACAAAGAAGTCAATCTTCGTTATAAAATAGAGCAAATGGTATCCATCCAAAAAGAGAGAGCACAACTCCTTGCATATGTTTCTAAAAAAACAGGAACAAGCATTGATGATTTAGATGATGGAGCCATTGAAACTTACAGGGAAGCCTTTGATAAAGCTAAGGCTGATGCTGCTGAAGCAAAAAGAGTGGAAGCGGAAGCTGAATTACTCGAAATGTGGGAGGATAGCTCAGCTCCAGCCCAATCTCAACAAATCAAGAAGAAAAAAGAAAAAACTACGAAGGGAAAAGGGAGGGCAAAACAAGCTCAAGCAAAGGGTGCTGCTTTTGCTCAACCTAAAAAGAAATCACAAGCTAAAAAACCCAAGCCCCTTTCTCCAAAACAACAGACAATCCAGCGCTTGAATGGTCCACAAGGAAAACTCCTATTTAGCTCCCACCCTCGTGTTCAAAGGTGGCAGACAACAGATCATGAGGTGATGCGAACTTTTGGAGAGTCTTATCGTCAACATGATGAGGAAGATTTAATCTATCTACGCAATGTACACAACTTGGCGGGAGTTGAGCGGATTGTTTCTGATCTAGAATTAAAAGAGCGCTATAGCTACCCCTCTAGCCATGTGAATAAAGCTGGGGTTGAGCAAACAGGAAGAAAATTCTTTGCTTCAATGAAAAGTGGAAAAAAAACATACTCCGGAGTAGTCCACCTCGGAATCAATGAAGAGAGTGGTGAAATCTTCCATGCGATGTTCACTCAGCTTCAAAACCCCAATTTTTCTCCGAGTGAGCTAAAAAGACTTCAAGTTGAAGAGATCGAAGAGGAAAAAGCTGAGGGTGGGTGGGAGCTAGTTAGCACTTATCAATTTGATATCGATGCTGATGATGTTCTTCATATGAAAACAGGAGTAGAAAAAAATAATCAAGTCCATTTCTCGTTCTATCCACTTAATTTTCAAAGTTAAAATACGGCTCTTAAGACTCTTTATTTCAAAATAAACTATCTAATAAACCACTTCACTTCTTGCAAATAAAAAATATTACAATGTCTCCAACCAGCATAATAAAAACGATTCGATTAGACGTTAAAGGAAGAGCAAAAAAATGTGGTTTACCATAGAATCTATGAGTAAAAGTCCTATTGATAAAGGAGAAAAATGACATCCCCTATAAAATGTCAGACATTCGAGGAAGCATGGAAGCTCACAGAAAATATTCATACTCCTGAAACAAAGGAGGCTTTAAGGGATGGAAAGCTTTGTTATGAAGATATAAGATATAAAAATCTTGTACAAATACCTGAGGATCTACAACAAAAGTACAAGCAAGAGAGAGCCACAGCTCATTCTGACCATTATCTTCGTCAAGTAAAGGACAACTTTAAAAGCTACGGAGCAAAAAAAAGCCTAAATGATCTTAGCGCTGATAAAATAGCAGAAGTTTATCAGGCGGCAAAGGAATATGGTGAAACACTTGCAAACAGAGAACACACTGCTTTTTTTCGTCATGGAAAGACTATTAAAGAGATGAAAAATGTTCCTCGTCCCGTTTCCTCCTGCCAAGTACATGTTCATCCAACAGACTTTAAAAATTCAGATGGAACCTCAACTGGGCTAACTACAAAAACCCATCCGGCTTTACAGGCTAAAAGAGAAAATCACGAGCAGATGAGGATTAAAAAAATGCAAGCAATCGCTCGAGTGCAGGAGCGCAGACATGCTCAACTAGAGACTCGATCCATCGGTAAAATGGATCGATGCATACGTGACCATTATGCTAGAGCACAACTCCTTGCATATGTTTCTAAAAAAATAGGAACAAGCATTGATGATTTAGATGATGGAGCCATTGAAACTTACAGGGAAGCCTTTGATAAAGCTAAGGCTGATGCTGCTGAAGCAAAAAGAGTGGAAGCGGAAGCTGAATTACTCAAAATGTGGGATGATGGCCCAGCTCCAGCCCAATCTCAACAAACCAAGAAGAAAAAAGGAAAAACTACGAAGGGAAAAGGGGGAGCAAAACAAGCTCAAGCAAAGGGTGCTGCTTTTGCTCAACCTAAAAAGAAACCACAAGCTAAAAAACCCAAGCCCCTTTCTCCAAAACAACAAACAATCCAACGCTTGAATGGTCCACAAGGAAAACTCCTATTTAGCTCCCACCCTCGTGTTCAAAGGTGGCAGACAACAGATCATGAGGTGATGCGAACTTTTGGAGAGTCTTATCGCCAACATGATGAGAAAAATTTAATCTATCTACGCAATGCACACAACTTGGCGGGAATTGAGCGGATTGTTTCTGATCTAGAATTAAAAGAGCGCTATAGCTACCCCTCTAGCCATGTGAATAAAGCTGGGGTTGAGCAAACAGGAAGAAAATTCTTTGCTTCAATGAAAA
>JAJACK010000008.1 GCA_022601535.1 Chlamydiales bacterium | reverse complement strand
CCTCCAAAGCACTTCCCCCTCTCGAGTTTTTTTTCGCTTTTTTCAACCTCTCCCTCTCTAACAGTAAAGCCAAATCTTTCATCAGAAAATTCCATTACTTTATTTGTAGAAGATAGATAACTCTCTCTTTCACTTGATTTTATCTCATTTTTTGTAAGCACAACTACATTCTTTGAGGGGAATGAGAGACCGGGAAGTTTAAGTTTTGAAATGCGATAATTAAAGAGCCATTTTATATATTTAATCAGTTTTGCAAAGCGTCCTTGGGGGGAAGCTTGGGCTGCACTTTCAGTAATTTGCTCGAGAGAGCGTTTAGGCTCGGGAAAGTTTGATCGACCAATAACCATAGTAAAATTTATTTTAACACATAGCCCTGAGTTAAGTGTAAATATTTTTTATCCCATCAATTAAAAGTATTAAGCCTTCTTAAAAAAATCTAGATGGAAGGAATAGCAGCCGTTATATTAGCTTTGGTAAGCCCCCGCCGTGCGATCAGCTGAGGCATCGATCTGAATCAAATAGATGTACAATTCATTTTATTTATAGGGAATGGCCGACTTACCAAGGTTCCTGCAGTGGTTAAGTATTGATACCGAAGATGCATTTTACTTTTTCTATAACCACTATATCCTTGTGCTTGCCCCTCTCTATTATCAGTATGCTCTTCATTGAGGTCTTTAAATGATGCAATTAGTGGGAAGATGCATATTCAATAGTAGGGGATTTATCATCAAAATGATAGATGCTAACTTGTATTTACAAATGCCAATTTTTAAAGAAGCGATTGCGTAATACGTTTAAGTAGGTTTGTTGTGTCGTTGCACTAAATATTTGTCAATTTACTCTGAAAGTGTCTTTTGTAATGCAAGAGCTCGTTCAAGGTGGTTGTGAACCATCGCCCTAAATGTTGCAATAAAGTCCTTCAATTGTGTGTTTTTTGCTTCTGGAAGAAGAACTGTATCAATTAGATGTAACCCTGCTCTATGTGATTTGACCATTGTGTCAATAAATGTATCATCGAGCTCTTTCCCTTTAAGTTGCTCAAGGCTTGCAGCTATTTTCTTTCGGTCTGCAGTCAATTTGTCTGAAAGGGGAGACTCTTCGGGTGCTATTTCAAGCTTTTTCGCAAGTTGTGTCAGCTCAACCATGCTATTGTGATGTTGGTCAATTAGGTATCTAGCATAGGCTGCTACTGGAGGAACCACATCTTTTTTTAGAGTCTCTTCTGAAAGATCTATCTCTAATTTGTCCACGGTTAACATCACTTGAACAATCTGATTGTCACTGAGCTGGGGTTCTTTTGAAGAGAGTTGAGTTTGATTGGTGCAAGCAGATGCTAATCCTAATAGAATACTTAAAAAAATGGGTGGGCAAAAACTGTTTTTCATGCTTCTTCTCTCCTTTTAGACTTTTACGTGATTATCATAGTGAAGTGACTATGCGTCAATAAAAATTTTTAAAGTCAACTTGGAAAGATAGATTTAAGGGCATTGGATTTGGTTCTTTGAATCGTTATAGATTTTTAAGGCTTCTTCATAAGGTTCCTCATAAAGGGTGTAAAATTCTTTTGATTCAGAATTATAAGCCTCATAATAAAGGGTGTGATTTCACGCGATAAACATCAGTGAAACATGTCCCCCACCTAGAGTGTGTCCTTCAGAATTTAAAAAACTGATTGTTAATTCAATATTATCGATATTAAAAGGGTAATTAAGGCCTCACTTCTTCGTGGCAATTTATCTGTTTTAAATATGCTTCCATCATTTCTATGTACAAGACTTTTGCTTCATCTACAGTTAGTTTGTCACAAGAAAAAAATAGAGGCTATCAGCTGCGTAGCCTTGGTTTTAAGACAGTACCGTTTTTAATTCAGACAATAAAAAAGCCCCATAATCATCAGCAACCTTTTCCATATTGCCGTTCATTTTATAGGACACCACAGGGCATTCCCCATTGGAATCTACTTGACTAGTATCAATCCCATAATAAGCTCCATCACCTGTTGTGTAAACCAAAACCAAGCTCTTAGGTAACCCAAATTTTCTTTCTTCAAGAGTCAGCCAAATAGCATCAGGAACACTGGAGTTTTCAAAATTACTACTAATAAGACCATAAAATTCCAAGCCCTCAATATCACCACAACCGAGTGAACTCAGAAATTTTTTATATGATGGTGGAAGCCTTAATCCCAAAGCCTTTTCAGCTTTAGCAATGAGGGCATTATCCTTTTTACCCTCGAAGTCACCACCATTTTTTTCAATCAAATCAAATGCTTTTTCTAAATCCTGTAAACTCATACTTTCTAATCTCTAAAAATTATTTGCTCGCGATTTCCAATAATCTAAGCGCCACTTATTAAAGTCCGATCGGACGATACCTGACGGTGTTGTGTTTGGATTAATATGAATTGTCTTGCCGTTTTGCTGATGAAAAGTTTGCGTTATCTCAGCAATTCCACCATTTTGGCGCTGTGTTAAGTGGTGCAAATTCATTGATTTACCATCAGGACCAATTGGAGCAAGACCTTTCTGCATACGCTCCAAGTTTGTACGACCACGCGCATCAACAAATTTAAGGTCAATCAAGTCATTCCTCTGAAAAACTTTATTCCCTTTGAACGTCGTAGAGCTAGTCCAGAACTTCCTTCCCCTATTTGCAACACAAAATCTTTCAGTAGCTCTAGTAGCTTGACTTCCTAGAAAAGCCTTATTTTCAATTGCACTCAGTTTTCCAAGTTGACCTATTTTTGTAAAGGATAGAGCTAATAGCCCAATATCCACACCAGCTCTTCCCCATGCTTCAGCACTGGTGGGTGAATCCAGTGCAGCCATCACTCCTGGAGCTAACATCTTGTCACTAGTCCTTATAGGGCTTTTGGCAAAAGCTGATCCAAATGCTTTCTAGTCATTGAGAGAAGCTTGTGACTTAGCATGAAAATAGGATGTGTCTCCCACTTTATGGAGACTTTAAAAATACAATCCTATCCGATATACAATTTATCAGCTAAAGCTTCTAATTTTTTGCCAGCTTCATTCAGGCTGTAGTCCTCATCATAACCACATGTATCCAATTCATCATAACAAAGATCCCTAAGCTCATCAGCCCAGTTTTCATCAAGATTTCCCCCTTCTAATATTTGCTGTAAAACTTCTCTTAATTCAGGTCTAAGATTAAGTTTTACTAGCATATACCGAACTTCTTGCTTGGTTAATACAATCATTGGGAGTTCTCTAGTTTCCATGTTAATCGCTCTGCCTTTTTGGTAGATGTTGGATTAACAGATATAATTTTTTTTGTTTGGAGGTTAATAACTACTTCTCCTACTCTATCCGTAAACCTTTGGCTTTGCCGTCCGATTATTCCATCTAATTCAAAATCTTTTGGAGATATATGATCTAAAGCACGCGAAGATCATCGATTTGCAGTCTTATTTCATTATTAGAAGCAGTTAGTGTAAATGATAGAGTTAAGTCACTTCGTCCCTCTTCTAAGGTCCGTAATGGAAGATCAATTGCCCATTCACTAATTTCCCCTTCAATTGGATAGTAATCTGCCAATCCAAACTCCTTCTCATTAATATCCACCAATTCGCAGCCATAGTCAGCTATCGCTTTTTCTAGTTCATTCGCAGTTAGCCGACCACTTCTTCCATCTTTCTCTAATACATCATAATTCCCAATTACAAGTTCATGGACAAGAGCTTTGATTGCTGGAAAGTATTTCTTATTAATGGCCACTTACTTACCTATTCCCGGGTATACGAGTCATAGTGTTCGGACTGACACCAATAGACTCAAAATAACGATCCGTATCTTGTATCAAAGATCTAGCATCTTCACTTGACATACCAGAACGTCTTAGCGCTTTGTATGCAATTCGTCTCTCTGCAGCATATGTTCCTCCTCCCGACTGTCTTTGGACCTTCGTCGCTGCATAGTGAGGTGTATCAACTCTAGTAGAAGGCCCTGGTAACTGAACAGATGGTGCTCTGTTTCTGCTGTAATTAGGAAGATCACGAACTGCGGCATCCTGTATGATGTGATGCGCATCTTTTGTTCCTGAACGTCGTAATTCACCATATGTTCCCTTTCTAACAGAAAACCTTTCTGCAACTCCTCCTGCTCGACTCCCCATAAGAGCCTTATTTTCAACTGCACTCAGTTTTCCAATTTGCCCTATTTTTGTAAAGGAGAGAGCTAATAGTCCAATATCTACTCCAGCTCTTCCCCATGCTTCAGCACTAGTGGGTGAATCTAGCGCAGCCATCACTCCTGGTACTAACATCTTGCCACTAGTCCTTATAGGACTTTTGGCAAAAGCTGATCCAAATGCTTTCCAGTCATCGAGAGAAGCTTGTGACTTAGCATGAAAATAAGATGTGTCACCCATCTCATAGAGGCTATCAGCAATCATCCATCCACCTAGGGTGTTTGCAAATTGTCCTACACCTTCAACAGCCCCCCAAAGGTGTTTAAAGGCACCTTTCTCATAATTGAGGATCCCATTGCCTACATCTTTGCAGGTAAGTAGTCCATGCATATCGATATTGGTCATGGGGCTGTTGTGCACATAGGCATAGAGGTTAGGGCCGTCGGTAAAACCTAAGGGGTCGGGAGTGATGAATCTCCCTTGGCTGGGTGAGTAATATCTTCTTCCAAAGTAAACGAGTTTTGTGCTGTCTGTTCTTTTGGAAGCAAAGCGCCAGGGTGAGATTTTGGGGGTGGTGAGCTCTTCGCCGTAAGCTGTATAGCGGTACGTCTCTTGTGGACGTCCTTTGGAGTTGATCAGAACTGCAAGTGAACCGGTTGTGTTGTGGATGGGGATGTAGGTCTTCCCTTTGATCTCTAGGAAAAGTGCTGCTCCAATCTCGGATCCAAGCCCTTCTCCTAAAACGCGGAGCTCTGATTGTGAACCTATTTCGTGAGTCCCATCCCACATAAGGATGGTCTGGTTAGAGAGGACTCTGCGGTGAGATGTGTCGTAAGTATAGACGTCATTATCAATGGAAATGAGTCGGTCGAGGCAATCGTAGGTGTAGGTGTGGATGCCGTCAGAAAGGAGGTTTCCATTGCTGTCATAGGTGTACTCTTCGTTTTGACAGAGGGTGTTGTAGGTTTGAGAAGATCCATCTTTCTCTATTCTGTTGTAGAGGGGGTCGTAGCAATAGGTGTGGTTCTCTTCTTCGATAAGTTGGTCGAGGGAATCGTAATGATAATGGGAATCGAGGGGGCCGAGTGGATCTGTTGTTTGACTTCGGGTGAGGTTGTTGGATATGTCAAAGGTGTTGGTGGCTCTATAGTAGGGAGAGGTAATGTGGAGGGGTCTGGAAAGGGGGTCTCTCTCTATCTCAATGCAACCTAGGTTGTAGGGGAGGATGGAGTGGGTGATGGCTCCGTCAAGATCCCTTTGGTAGGTGTGGGTTTGTCCTTTTCTGCTAACGGTTTGAAGGTGGGGGCCGTTATAGGTGTAATCGATGTGAGATTGGTCTGGTAGGGTGAGGCGAATGCGTCTCCCTTGGGGGTCGTAGGTGCTAGAGAGGGTATAGCTGTTGGCAAGTCTCTCTTGGATGAGGTTGCCATACATGTCGTAAGTGCGGGTGGTTCCATCATTTGATTTGATGAGTCTGTCGTGTAGATCATAGGTGTATCGATAGTTGAGGTTGGGGCCGGTTAGGGTTGCAAGTCTTCCGTAGGCGTCGTATGTGTGGTGGAGGGTTGCATTGGGTTTGATGAGTGTTTGAAGTTGCCCTTTTTCATTGTGGTGGTAGTGAGTTGTTTTTTCTCCTCCTTCTGTGAGGGAGGTGATTCTGTTGTTGCTGTCATAGGTCCAGGTGTGTCTGGTTGTATTATAGGTTCTTTCTAAGGGGTTGCCGTTTAGGTCGTAGGTTGTGGTGAAATGTTGGTTTTCTCGGAGGGTCTCTATTTCTCGCCCTCGTGAGTCATGTTTGATGATGGTTTGACGGCCGTTTGGTTCTGTTTTGATGATGGTTAATCCTCCTTTATAGGAGTAGGTATAGGTGGTTGTTTTCCCTAGGGGATCGGTGGTTTGGAGGGGTTTGCTTTGGGCATTGAAATGGGTGGTTGTACTTCCTTTCGAATTTGTGATCTGTGTTTGATTTCCAAGGGTGTCGTAAGCAAATTGCTCGTGAGTTTGGTTGGTTTTTCTTGAAATGGGACGGTCTAGGTTGTCAAATTCTTCGATGGTGTAAATATCGTCGCAATGGGTCTCAGCGAGGCGGCCGAGGGTGTCGTAGCTATATGTGGTGATTCGGTCACCGATTCTTTCGGAAATCTTCCTTCCGAGGGTGTCGTAGGCGTAGGTTGTTCTCACCCCGGTGGGATCTGTTTGTGAAAGCTGGCCGTAAGGGGCATAGGTGGATTGGCTAATTTTTTCTCCTTCAACGATTTTTAGGATGTTTCCAAAGATATCATAGGTGTAATGTTTTGTGGATATGGGGGTTGTATGGGATGCGAGGGTTCCATTGGGATTGTAGGTGAAGCTCTCTTTGGTGTTGTCGGGGTGGAGGATAGTGAGTGGTTTACCCCAGAGGTTGTAGGTTGTTTTGGTAGCATTGCCATTGGGATCTATTTTTTTTGTAACGTTCCCTAGGGGATCGTATTCAAACTGCTCAAGAGCTCCGTCTGGATGGAGGATTGTGGTGATATTTCCAACTCCGTCATAGGTGTATTTTGTTTCAAAGCCACATGGATCTATTTGGGAGATGACTCTTCCTGTTGTGTCGTATCGTTTATGGGTGGTGAGATCTCCATTGGTAATGGTGAGGGGGCGGTTAGCAGCATCATAGGTGAAGGTTTGGGTGGTTTGGTCTGTTTTGATGGAGGTGAGGTTGCCATGGGTGTCGTAGCTGTATGTAGTTGTTTCACCTAAGGGGTTTGTGGTTGATTGTAGTCTCTCTTTTTCATCATAGGTGTGGGTGATGGAGTATCGGTAGGTTTGGGTGGAGTCGTAGTGCTCTTCTTTGAGGATTTTTCCAAAGGGGGTGTAGGTATAGATGGTTTTTTCTGTGTCTGTTTCGACAATTTCAGGAAGCCCTAAGCAGGGGGTGTTTGCTTTGGGTTTGATGGTGGTGGTTTTGCAGAAATTTTTGCCATCTTCTTCAACAATTTTGATGCAAGTGGCGCGGTTATCGTAGGAGTAATGTGTGCGGAGTTTGAGTTCAGTTTGGTCGGAAATAGAGATTGATTCGATTAGGTTGGTTCCTGGCTTATAGGTGTATTGGGTGATTTTATCTCCTTCTTTTTCTTCAAGAAGGGGGTTGAAGCCGTCATCTGAATAGGTGCGATAAATAGTGTAATTAGCTGCTGTCTCGGTAATGGGGTTGTGGTTTTCATCGTAGGTATAGGTTTTTTGGAAATAAGTGTTTCCATGCACATCTGAGATTATTTTGGAGAGGAGGTTGCCTGTTATGGGGTCCCAGTTATGGGTTTCTATGGAGTTTTCTCGCTCGATTCGGTTGACTCGTTTGTCAAAATAGTAACGTGTGGTGTTTCCTTCTCCATCGGTTACTTCGGTCATATTGGGATGGTAGGTGTATTTTGCGATGAGGCCAGTGGGTGAGTATTGGGCGGTGACGCGGTTTTGTTTGTCGTACTCAGTTTTAAATCGATGTCCATTTTTTTCTAGGGTTTTGAGATAATAGCCGGTGTAGTCAAGGTGGTAAGCATCTGTGGGTGTTTTGGCTACTGTTAAAACAGCGGGTTCGTAGTCTCTTTTTCGCTTTTTATTGACATAGGTAACAACTCTTTTGTCACTCCCTGTAACGGTAAAACTTTTGACATCTTCTCGGGTTTCGTAATAGTCGTCTCTTCGAGAAAGTGCATAGACGGCTTCTTCATATTTCCAGCCATACTTTTCGTATTTAAAGGTAAGTGAGGCGAGTTCTTCTTTTTCGTCTCTGTCGTATAGGGTGATTTTTTTTAGAAGGGTCGGCCAGGGAAAGCGCTCTCCATTGCGCCAGTCACAATAATCATAGACAAGGATGTTGCCGTTGGGCTGCCTCTCTTTGCGAATTTCGAGATGGTAGGGAATCCAAGCTGTTGGGGAAAGGGAGCCTTTGAGTTGTTTTTTGTGTAAGACGATTTTTTTGTTAGTTTTATGCCAATGATGAACTCCAGATTTGAATTCTCTGATTGTTCCACTCCCACCTTTGACTTTTCCTTCCCAAATGAAACGTTCTTTATGGTCTGATCCTCTCTTTTTATAATGGATGGTTGTGTTGAGGGGGTGGGTTTGGCCGGTATATCCTGTGCTATTGTTTGCTTTTAGGCCAAATGTTTGGGGATTGATTTCTGAAAATTGAGTCATTCCTCCTGAAAAACTTCCAAGGGAAACAAACTTTGGTAGAGCTCCATATTCAAAATTGGCTGTCATGCTCGCTTCTGGATTGATGTGCCAAAAGCCGTAACGGGTGTCTTGTGTCGGTGCTGTGTGGTAGTAGAAGCGACGGAGGGAGAGGGGATGGTTACCTGCAACGACGAGGTCGATCGCATCTTCAACATAGGTGCCGGAGATGACATCTACTTTGGGAAAAGCAGTTTCTACCGGCGCATGTGTGAGTGGATCGGACTTTAAAAAGGGGAGGGGAACATCTCCTAGTAGTGTGTTAAATAAAAGTAACAGCGAAAAAAAATGTCTCATGCTGTCAGGTGCAACACGAATAAAAAGATTTTGTTAAGCAGTTTGTTGGGTGAAAAATCCAAAATGTGGTATAAGGCACTGATAAAGAATAAAACTAAAATGGAATTTGCCGATATGCAATCACCTTCCATACATTTCAAATACTTGAGAAAAGACCAAGAGGAAATGGTAAAACAATGGCTTTCTCAAGATTATGTATCTGAATTTTGGAATGGAGTCGGGCTAGAAAATACTCTCAAGTCGATCTCTCAATTTGTCAATGGGAAGGAGGATTTATATACCCTTTGGATTGCATATGCAGAGTCGACTCCTTTTGGCTATCTGATGGTTTCAAAAGTAGACCTTGCAAAAGATAACTTTGCTAGAAAACTCTCTGCAAATTCGAAAGCAATCACTCTTGACTTGCTAATTGGTGATCGCTTCTACTTAGGAAAGGGATTGGGTTGTCGAATGATTAGAGAGCTACTCTTACAGAAATATGGCGATAGGACAGATGTCTTTATTGACCCCGAAATAAATAATTCTAAAGCTATTCATGTGTATGAAAAAGTTGGCTTCCAAAAAGTTGAAGAGTTCATTCCAGATTGGGATCCTTCTTGTCCATCTTTACTCATGCACCTTGAGATGAAAGCATTGAGATGTAACGATTAAATATTGAAGCCGCTGACAACTGATTGGGTGATCGCGCTTGCTGACTGCTCCAAAATTTGACACGCTGAATTAATGTTCTGCTGTAATTGCCCTGTCACTCCTTCAGATCTTCCAAATGCTTGTCCCATAAATTGCACGTCTGTCTCTCCCATCCCCTTGACTGCTTGCCATTGGCCTGCTAATCCTTGATAATACGCAACTTTATTGTCGTAACCAAATTTCATAACACCTGTAAGCCCTTGAGATAACTGCTGGAAAAACTGTGCTTTGGTTAACCCTTCTGAAAATGCTTTTAAACCTGGGCTTCCTTTGTTATATGCCGCTTTTATCTTCGCTCCTATTTTTTTTGCTATGGATTCGGCTTTTTTTTCAGGAGGGGTTTGGGCGTCTTCTTTTACCTTTTTTTTCTCTGCGTCGATGACTTTTTCTTTGGTTGCATCTGCTTTTGCTTCGTCTGTTTTTTTTGCCTCAGCTTTTCTTGCCGCAGCTTCCTCTGTATGTGCAGCTTCACTTTCCTCTTCTTGAGTGGCTGTTTCTCTTGCTTCATCTGTCGTCTTTGATTCAGCTTCTTGCCCAACTTTGGTCCCTACATTTTCTGCTGTTCCCTCTTCTGTTGAAGCTTCGCTTAAGGCTGTTTGTTTGGTTAATTTTGCTTGTTCTGCTGCTTCTCTAGCTTCTTGTGTTTCTAGCTCGATTTCTTCAGCTGATTGCTTTGCTTCTTCAGCCACCTCTCCTCCTCCGGTGAGTGCCGCAAATGTGCAAGTCAGTGCAAAGGTTGCGAGGTTGACTATCCCTGAAACGAGCTCTCCTTTCGCTTGATTTCTTGTTGCTTCTGCTTGCGCTTCTCCCGCTTCAACAGTCGCTTTCCCAACAAGAACCGACATCTGCATCTGCTCATGCATTGCTGAGGTTCCAATCTTCCATGTTGTGAGAAAGGAATCCATATTTCCTTTTGCCGCTAAAGTCATAATCTGGGACATGATTGTGATAATGCTAATCCCTTTTGGTGACATGAGCGAAGCTTTGCTTGCTGGAACTGAAAGAGGGCGGGCAAGTTGAGGTCTTTCATGCATCTGCTCTTTTGGTGTCCCTTCTTTTGCTTTTGCAATCGTGGTCTGTGAAGCTCCCAATCCTCTCGATGTTGCTTTTTCAGCCTCAGCTCTGGATGCTGATCTCGCTTCTCTAGCAAATTCTGCCTTCTGCTTCTTGTCCATTTTCTCAACAAGTTCATCGGTTCCTTCTCGAGCTTGTTCAAGCGCTTGCTCTTTGATCATCTTGTCAAAAACATGGTGCCGCTGTGCCATCTGCTGAGCGCTTCCTCTCGGTGTTGCTGTATCTGACATAAATAAACCTCTATAAAATAAGTAATTAAACCTAATTATATTGTATCAAATAATTTAATTTATTTCTGTATTTAGATTTGGTTAAGAAAGAGGGTGTCGTTTGAAGAGAGCCATTTTTCCATCTCGGAAACAGTGTCTTCTATGAGCTCGGCACAAGAAAAGAGGCGGAAGAGGTGGTTCTCTTTCCTCTCTGTTAAGATCGCTCCAACATCTTCAAGGCTGATGAAGCTGGGATCGATCAGTTTTTGTTCAAATGCTTGCTGAATCTCTGGATACACTTCTTCGGGGTATAGATCACAACAGCTTGAGACTAAGTTGTCCCAAACAAAGGAGGGGTGGCGCTCTAATCGTCCTTTGAAGAGGGATTGGAAGTAGGGAAGCACTTCGGTGCGGGAGAGGATACCGCAGCCGACGAGTGTGACCATCGCTGAGCTGGCGGCTGCTCGGACGTATTCGTTGACGGAGGGTGTTTCGATCATCTGTTTTAGGGGGGAGATGTCACCACCTGAGACGCTTGCAAGGATGCGACAGAGATCTTCGGTGAGAACATCTCCTGCGATGATCGTGGGAATTTCTCCTGGAAAGGAGAAGAGGCGGAGGATGAGGGGATAGGCGGCTGTATCACGAAATTGGGCGAGTAGATACATTGCGTAGAGGTGCCCTTGGTAGTTGTCGTGTTCGATGATTTCATCGATTCGATCGATCGCATCTTTGAGAATGTCGAGAAGGTAGGGGGTGATCTGTTCTTTTTTGGCAATAGAGGCTTCGATCGCTTCGCGGGGAAGCTGCCCCATGTCATAGGCGAGTTCTTCTAAGATGTGGGCAATTTCCATAGTCGCGGTTATAGCAACTTGTCTATTTGAGAAAAAGAGAATTTTAGATACTCTTTCATCTAGCAAGGAGTTTGAAATGAGAACTGTTCTTTTTTGTATGATTTTGGTATGCTCGATGGCTTGTAAAACACAAACAGAGAGAGTATCAATGTCTAATCCCACTGTCACAATCCGAACGACGCTTGGTGATATCCAAGTGGAACTTTTTGAAAATAAAGCGCCAAAAACGGTCGAAAATTTTCTCGCTTATGTGGAAAAGAAGCACTACAATGACACTCTTTTTCACCGGGTGATCGATGGCTTTATGATTCAAGGGGGTGGGCTTTCTTCCGAATTTGCGGAGAAAAAAACAGCAACTCCTGTGGAAAATGAAGCGAGCAATCAGCTCCCAAATACGCGAGGAACGCTTGCGATGGCGCGCACTTCAGAGGTGCACTCTGCAACAAGTCAGTTTTTCATCAATGTGAATGATAATGACTTCCTCAACCACAAGAATACAACTCCTGCTGGATACGGATACTGTGTTTTCGGCCAGGTGATCGATGGAATGGATGTTGTCGATAAGATCAAAAAGGTGAAAACAGGAAATCATAAAGGGCATCAAGATGTCCCGGTTGAACCTGTTAAAATCCTTGAAGTGACAGTAGGCTAGAGTTTAGAAAAAACCTTTGCAAAGTGGGCCACCAAATTCTTTAAATTTATCGAGATAAGATTTAGGTAAGGCCGTTTTGGACTCTTTGATCTCTTGTAGGTAGTCAAGTCGAGCTTGTTTTTCTAGTTGAGGGATAGAGCTTCTTTCGATAGCTTCTTCTTCATGGTCCAAAATAGCTCTTACTTGCTCGTCTAAAGAACCGTGTTGCTCGAAAGCTTCAGCAGCTCTCTCTTTATTGTCGATGATATGGGAGACAGCACCTCTTGCTTTTCTTAATATCAATTGGTGAGCTTCAGAAACAGTTGATCCACTCTTTCGGTAAGCTTCAGAAAGAGTCGATCCACTCTCTAAACTGCTTGTGAAGACTCCCCTTGCAGACAATTCTAAAGATTTTTGAATTAGACCAAGCGCTTTTTTAGGAAAGCTCTCAGCAGATCCATCATGGATCAATGCCATTGCAATAGCTTTTCCTTCTGTTGCTTTTGATTGATGTAGTCTTGCTAGACCCTCCTCATAAGCGATCTGTGCTGTTACTAGGATAAAGGTATCTACAGAAAGACCTAAGTTTTTTCTTCGGTAGCAAGTTTCAATGGTTGCTTGGTGATTAGGAGCTTTTGTTGCTTTTGGTTTGACGATCTTTTGAACTTTATGGAGTACGCGTGTGGGAGAGCTTGGTTGAGGTGAGGGAGAGGGAGGAGGGGTGGAATAGCTTCTTGAATTTCTCTGCATAATCATGACAGAGGAAGCTTCTTCTACTCCAGAAGCTCGGAGCTGTATGAGCAGTTTTTCAGCGATCTGTTCAAGAGTCGAAGCGTATGTGTCAACCAAAGGAGCGATATCAGATGTTGTTGCGTGTTGTGAAAATGATTCAGGAAGAATTAGATGGGTATCGTTTTGATTGGCATTTTCAACTTTAGTAACGCTGGTAGCATCATTTTGTTGAGAAGCATTGAGGAATACATCAACTCGTATAACTCGTGCTTGTGAGTTAATATTGATGACATAGATTTCATCTGGTTGAAATTCGATGAGGCAAGAGAAGCGTTGTTCAATTGTACAGGTTTTTAGTGCCTCTTCAATCGCTTTTTGTTTATTTTTAGGGTTTAGCTTTAAAGTTCTTGAAAGAGCTAAAGGAAAATGCTCAACATGGAGCGGATCATAACTTAATCCATAGATTGTTGCTTCATCTGTTTGATCTCTTCCTGGGATTTCAAATGAAACATCTGTTCTAAAATAGTGGTGTTGAGCTCCTTCTCCATTTCCAACAGACGTCGCAACATAGACTTGTTTGCTGTGTGTTTTTGAATGTGGATAAGATTTTAGATTTCTGATTTGAATATCATTAAAAGCTGATCCAGATCTCTTGACTTCATGAAAACCTAATGTATGTCCTGCTTGGGTTCGATCGGGTGTGTGTGAAGAGGACCTTCTTCGAAGGGGGAAGGGAGAGCTTGCCGAAGGTGAAGGAGTGATTTGTCTAAGGGAGCTGAATTGGGCTGGAGATGTGGGGGTCACTTTTCTAGCTGCAATGGCATGAGGAGAAGGGGTTGAAGCATCACTGATAGGATCAGAGCCAGGAAGGAGGGGACTGCGTTGGATAACAGCAACGGCATGTTTCAGGGTATGAGGGCTTGCTGATTGCTTTTCCTCTTCAGCAGATCCTAACCTACTCCTCCGAGTAGGGCTTCCAACATATTGTCTAATTGAAGACAAAGATGTACTTGATACATGTGAAGACATAATTTAAACCTTATTATTAATTTAGTAAGGTTTTTTTTTGGCTTATATAACTAAAAGTTTAGTTGATTGGGGATCTATGAACTAAAAGTTTAGTTGATTGTTTATATCTCCATTTTATACACCTTTAAAAAATAAAAGTCTATACAATACGACAGGGTTTAAACCTCTTCTAATCAATTAACTGGAGGGTTCGCTTATGTTTGTATCACTTACAGTATTGAATCCTTTAGAAGTCACCTAATGAGTTGATGTAATTAATTGTTAATATCCTAGCATCTAGTCAATTAGTTATCAACATTATGCTTATTTAGAATGATTATAAATTGTGAAAGTTTATTGCATTTCGTTTGCATTTGTCAATTATTGTTTACTCTGGTTTTTAGCTACTAACTAAGTTTTTAGTTATGTAACTAATAGTGCG
>JAJACK010000007.1 GCA_022601535.1 Chlamydiales bacterium | reverse complement strand
TTGTCACTGCAATCACATCTATGATTTATAGCGAGATTGGACATGTAGAAGGTAGTATGATTGAAGACATTGCTCAAAAGATTGAAGCGATTTCTGATGCTGAATTGATTGTAGAGTTTGCTTACTGGGAGAACTATCTCAAGGAGCACCATGCTTCAGAGTTTTCTAAGATTAAGGATGAGATCCAAAAAGCTCGAGACACTCTTCTAACCTCACTGGAGAGTGATGAGATTAAGGAGGGAGAATATCAAAGTCGAGATAAGGAGCTTCAAGTTCAAGAGCAAGAAGCTATTTTGCAGTTGACTCAAAAAATTATTGACGGAATCTCTTAACCCTGGATTCTAATGGGCATTGTTGAATAAATTCATAAGTTTAAACCTTTTACTTTTTAAATTAGATTTAGTATAACATCTGCCATGAACGCGATTTATTCATGCAAACATTCTTTAATTTCTCATGCGGAATCTTTACCTAGGTTAGTCCTTTTAATAATTGGAGTGGCTCTAACGGTCTTAGGAGCCCTCGAACGTGAAGACCTGCTTAACCTTGAAAGGGTAAATGGCTGGGTGCTTCTCGGCCCTGGATTAGGATTTATTTCAATTTTAGCTATTCATAGCATCGCCACTTATATAAGAACAAAGCAGAAAGAACCTGAAAGTCCTGATTTAGAAGCACTACTACCACAACTCGAAGAAGCAGTATGGGGAAACTCTACAGAATCTCAGTTAGAAGTACTATGGGAAAAAAATAAGGCGTCCCATATTCCTATTGCAGAGTTTAGGGAGCTTGTCACTTTTTTACAGACTCATTCTCCTAAAATGAGAACAGCTATTGAAGAAGGCTCTTTATTCGAGCAAACAGTGTTAAATTTATCCTTTAAAGAACTTACAGAGCTTCCAAACTCCTTGGCATATTTAATAAACCTGACTGAGCTTGATGTATCCAATAACCAGTTAGCTACCCTTCCCGATGCAATAGGACGATTAACGAGCCTGACTGAGCTTGATGTAACCGATAACCAGTTAGCTACCCTTCCCGATGCAATAGGACGATTAACGAGCCTGACTGAGCTTAATGTAGTCGATAACCAGTTAGCTACCCTTCCCAATGCAATAGGGCGATTAACAAGCCTGACTGAGCTTAATGTAGCTGGTAACCAGTTAACTACCCTTCCCAATGCAATAGGGCGATTAACAAGCCTGACTGAGCTTAATGTAGCTGGTAACCAGTTAGTTACCCTTCCCAATGCAATAGGACGATTAACAAGCCTGACTGAGCTTGATGTATCCTATAATCCGTGCATTGTCTTTTCCGATGTAATAGGAAAATTGACAAACCTAACTAAGCTTGATGTATCCAATAGCCAGTTAACTGTCCTTCCCGATGCCATAGCACAATTGACAAACCTGACTCTGCTTAATGTATCCCATAATCAGCTAACTGCCCTTCCTGATACCATAGGACAATTGACAAAACTAACTCTGCTTAATGTGGATTGTAACCAGTTAGCTGCCCTTCCCGATACGATAGGACAATTGACAAAACTAACTCATCTTTATGCATATTATAACCAGTTAACTACCCTTCCCGATACGATAGGACGATTGACAAGCCTAACTCTGTTTAATGTGGATCGTAACCAGTTAGCTGCCCTTCCCGATACGATAGGACGATTGACAAGCCTGACTAAGCTTAGTGTGGATAATAATAAGTTAACTACCCTTCCCGATACGATAGGACAATTGATAAACCTAGATGAACTTCATGTGAATAGTAACCAGTTAACTGCCCTTCCCAATACAGTAGGAGATCTAAGTGTTCTTAGGATACTTCAGATTGATCGTAACTCAAATCTTTCTGCTCTTCCCCTCTCTTTAGGGAATTGCTCTCAATTAACACATTTGAGCATCGCAGGAACCTATATTCCCCAATCTAATTGCAACGAAATACTTGCCGCATGTCGGAATATGCGGAACTTAGAAGCCTTTGAAAAACTTCCTTATAAGATCAAGCTGTGGAGAAAATTTGCAGATATTGCTGAGGAATGGGTAGGTCCGGAATTCACTAAAGAGCAGAAAGGAAATCTATATGAGTGGCTTCTCCGTTTAGAGAAAGCCAATGATTTTAAGAAGAATCAAAAAGAACTGACAAAAACAACATGTGCCATCCTAAAAACCGTTCATACAGATGCTAAGTTTAGAGAAATCTTCTTTAACTTGATTGCAGCTGATCTCACTGCTTGCGGTGATAGAGCTGCGATGTCTCTCAATCTTGTCTATACAGATTGGAAATTATACACTCTTCCAGCTGAGGCTTCTCTTTCGGAAAAGGTTCAACTTCTTGTTGGATGTGGTCGAGCTCTAAAATTAAGGAACCTTGTATTACAAAACCCAGGCTATGAAATTGTTGAAAAAGTTCTTTATGTTGAGGTTAAACTAAGGGAAAGACTAGGTCTTGTCACTGCAATCACATCTATGCTCTATGAAGCGATTGGACATGTACAAGATAGTATAATTGAAGAAATAGCTAAAGAGATTGAAGCGATTTCTGACGCTGAATTGGTTGTAGAGTTTGGTTACTGGGAGAACTATCTCAAGGAGTATCACGCTTCAGAATTCTCTGCGATTAAGGGTAGGATCCAAGCAGCTCGAGACACTCTTCTAACCTCACTGGAGAGTGATGAGATTAAGGAGGGAGAATATAACAATCGAGATCAAGATCTTCAGGATCAAGAGCAAAAAGCTATTTTGAAGTTGACTCAAAAAATTATTGATAGAATCAAAACTTAAGTTTAGGAAGACAACTCTTTTGGATCCTCTGTACCAGAGACTCTGTAGACGTGGATAATGATGCTAAGGGAGCATGCCGTGACAACCAAAGCAGTCCCCTGGAGAAGAGTGAGGCTATAGGCAGAGAGGAGCATAAATCCCCCAATGCCAGCTAGAGCAAGCAGTGAAAAACACCACGCTTTTGCCCATTTTTTGGCCGATTCTGAGTCTCCCTGATATGCTCTAATCCCAGCAATAATAGGCTGAACAACAAGGTTGATCACAGCAATAAAAGGGACAAGAAAAGGCTTTAAAAGCCCCAATACACTATTGGCCGAAACCATGGTTATTCGAGAGGCAAGTGGATATTTGTGGTAAAACCGCTTCATGCATTCCCCTTCTTGGACCTTATAACCAACAAGGTCATACGCATGATTCGAAAGTGTTAGAGCATCAGACCAAGACATAATAGTTGGAGATTATATCCTCTATTGGAATAAAAGACGAATTATTTCTCAAATCGATCAAATAGATACGAACAATTTGATTGAATTTCAATTTCATCTCCGCAGTTAAAAATCTTTTTTTTGTTTAGCCTAAATCGTTTAAGATTTTTGGGAAACTGGATTTTTAAAGATATTGTTTGATCTGCTTCAAACTGGACTGTTCGAAGCTGTTTTTTAGACCAAATGAGATGAAAGGTCCCAAAAGAGGTGACAATATTGGAAAAATGTCCTGAAAAGAGCTCGGGAGGAAGGTGGGGAAGAAGAAAAACTTCCCTCTCTTTTTCTGCAAGAAATAGGGAACGGATCACTTTAGCCCCGTAGGCTAGGAGGTAGAGGGGATCGGTTTTACTAGGCTCTCTAGCTACAATTCCTTGATGGAGGTGATCTTCAGATTGGGGGATCAAGAAATGGGAAAACCCAGCGAGAAAGATTTTTGTGAAAGTAGGAATAATTGTTTCAGGGTGTTGCAAATCTATTTGAGCGAGAAGCTGAAACACACCTTTTTGATCGATCTCAACTTCTGGAAGGTTGAGAAGTGTTCCAAGTCGGTACCAGAGGGGGAAAATCTCTCGAAAATTGCCCCTTTTTCTAATCGCTTCCCACTCCTGCTTTTTGTGCATTCCAAAATCAAGCACCTCGTGCGAATAAGTGGGTGTATGAGGGCGTTTTGCTTCAATGATTTCGAGATTAGGAAGGATATGGATACAGTAGTGCTCACAAGAGACCGTGACACAGACACGCTCTAAATCTTGGCAGATAGTGAAGTTTTTCAATGGCCCCACAACTTCTTTGGTAAGCTCTTTTCCTCCAAAACGGATCAGGGTTGGAAAGGCTTCTACAGTATGCGATGTTGAGGGGATCAACACTTTTGCTCCAGGAGTGTGGGAAAAAGGGCGCAATTTCATAACACTCCTACAAGCCCCTCGGGACGATTTTCGATAATTTTTACCTGGACAAGCTCATTAGAACGATGCTCTCCAATTTTGACTGGCAAAAAATTATCTGTATGTCCCCCTTCTCGATCTTCAGTTAAAACTGTCATTATCCGTCCTACATACTCTTCTCGAAGTTCAAACGCAACTTTTTCAGCGGCTCTTAAAAGATGTTGCTTCCGCTCAGCAATAATACTTGGATCGAGCTGAGTGTAGAGTGCAGCTCGTGTCCGCTCCCGAGGAGAATATGGAAACATATGCACCTTGGCAAACTTCACCTCTTCCATCACAGCAACGGTTTCCTTAAAATCGTCGTCTGTCTCACCTGGGAATCCGACGATCAAATCGGTGGTAAATGTGAAATCAGGAGACGCTTTTTTTAACCGCTCCACCGCTTCGATAAACATCTGCCGTGTGTATTTTCGGTTCATTCGCTTCAGCACTGCATTTGAACCTGCTTGCAAAACCAAATGCATCGATTGACATGTTGTTTTCCCATTTACAATTACATCTAAAAGCTCATCATCTACCTCATCGGGATCAATCGAAGAGAGACGGAGCCGTTTAAGCCCTTCTACACAATCGACAGCACGCAAAAGCTTTGCAAGCCCCTCTTCATAATCCCCCACATTGATGCCGGTAATCACAACTTCTTTATAGCCTGAAGCAACAAGTCTTTCGACCTCTTCTACAACGTCCCCAATTGGGCGGGAACGACTCTTACCTCTCACATAGGGAATGATGCAATAGGTGCAATAGGAGTTGCATCCATCTTGTACTTTGACAAATGCACGCGTATGCGCTTCAAAGTTTTTGATCGAAAACTCGGGGAGGTTATCCACATCGGGAAAGAGCCTTTCAATCAATTGCTCTTTCTCCTTATTTGGAATGACACGGCTCACCCCTCCAATCTTTTCGATCAGATCAGGACGCCTCTGAGCCAAACAACCTGTTACAACAACCTCAGCTCCACTGTTTTGCTTTACAAGTTGCCGGATCTGATGACGTGAAGAGCTATCGGCAGACTGCGTTACAGTGCACGTATTGACGATACAGAGGTCAGCTTTCTCGTCTGAGCCTGCTTCCTCATACCCGAGAGCTTCAAGCTGATCTCGATAAGCCTGAGATTCATATTGATTTGTGCGACACCCTAAGGTCGCTATTTTAAACTTTTTTTTCATCGAAACAGAGAAATGATCTCAGAAAGAGAAGAGAAAGTCAATGACGACGTCTCTTTTGAGGGGGATGTTTCTTACAATGGTGTTGATAAGCGCGGAAGGCTGAATCAACCGTTGAGGGGCGAAGGTGGTCAATCTCAATCACCTTTCCCGTCGACAAAACAAGTTCAAGCTTATCATTGATAAGCTTAAGTGTCTTAACATCATCCCAGTAGATCTGCTGCTGCTCGTTGATTTCAAGCTTTTCATTTGTAATCTTCATATCTAACTAACTATAAATAAAACTAGCAAAATAAAACAATCTTTATTGTTTTTTAATAGAATAATATATTTTTTCTGTAATTATAATATGATCATGAAGAGGGATGCCAATCACTTCTCCTGCCCTCTCAAGCCTCTCTGTTTGCTTAAGATCTCCAGTTGATGGAGTTGGGTCTCCACTGGGGTGATTGTGAACGACAATGACGCTTGCAGCGCTGTGGGTAATTGCAGGGGCAAAGACTTCTCGGGGATGGACAAGGGTGCGATTTAAGGTTCCAATTGTGATGATTTCGAAGTGGATAGGACGCAATTTTGCGTCTTGGCAGATCACGCTGAGCTTCTCCTTCTTCTCCTGCCCATAGAACTGTTTCACCCACAGATAGACAGCCTCTGGAGAGTTTAAGCTCGGGAGAGCTGGCACTTCCTCTCCATTTAGACGCATTGCCAACGTCAAAGCAGCTTTGAGCTGAATCGATTTTGCCCTTCCAAGCCCCTTAATTTTCATCAAATCGTCCAAGGGGGCTTTGGCAATAGCTCTGAGCGATCCCATTTTAGAGAGAAGTTTTTGAGACAAAATGAGCACCGACTCCCCTTTTGTCCCGCTTCCGAGCAAAATGGCGAGCAATTCAACCGTTGAAAGAGAAGAGCTGCCACACCGAATGAGCCTCTCACGAGGCCTTTCTTCAGGAGGGAGATTCTTGACAATAGACATCAAACTGGTGGATCAAGTTGAGGGGAATATCAGCTTGGATCACCACATCATCCGCCTCATAGCTTTCAAATAATACCTTCCCCTCCCGATGGAGCAATCCAACAAGGGCGTATTCCTTTTGAGGAATTCTAAGCTCCATTCGTTTCCGCCTCGTACTGAGCTCTCGCTCCATCAGTTGAGCAAGCTCATCAAACCCTTCTTTTTTCGCAGCTGAAATGACCACTGTTTTGGGGTATTTAATCCGAATTTTATTGATCATCGCGTTTGATTCACATGCATCTGCTTTATTCAACACAGTGATCACACTGTCGGGCTCACCCCCTAACTCTTTGAGAATTTCTTGTGTTGTTTCTGCATGTTCAGCTGCTTTTGGATGAGAAGCGTCGATCACATGGAGTAAAATATCGTCTTCCACAGCCACTTCAAGGGTGCTCCGAAAAGCTGCAACAAGCGTATGAGGGAGCTTTCGAATAAATCCAACTGTGTCTGATAAAAGAACCTCCTGCCCATTGGGGAGGGCAAATTTTCTCGTTGTTGGATCTAATGTTGCAAAAAGTTTATCTTCGACAAGGGCATCGGCATCAGTCATTGCATTGAGCAGTGTCGATTTCCCTGCATTTGTGTAGCCTACAATAGCAAATGTGGGAATTCCACTTCGCCGCCTTTGACTTGCCTGTGTCAGCCGTATTTTTTTAACCTGCTTCAACTCTCTTGTCAGCTTTTGAATTCTCGCTTTAATCAATCGGCGATCGATCTCAATTTGTTTCTCCCCTTCCCCTTTCAAAAAGCCTCCCGACGCCCTCTGTCTTGAGAAGTGAGACCAAAGCCGCTTTAACCGTGGCAGCTCATATCTTGTCTGCGCAAGCTCCACTTGCAATCTCGCTTCTTTTGTTTGAGCCCTTTGCGCAAAAATCTCGATGATCAATTCCGTACGATCCATAACGGCTACCTTCAACAGTTTTTCAAGGTTTCGTTGTTGAGCTGGAGAAATTTCCTCATCAAAAATCAGAAGATTGGCTCCTGACAATGTTAATTCAGCTTTCAGCTCCTCCAATTTTCCCGACTGCAAATAGGTTGCTGCATCCATCTTTCGAATTGGACAGTTCATCTGACCTACGACACCGACACCGAAAGTATCTGCAAGAGAAGTGAGCTCATCGAGATGCTCTTCACTCTCTTGCTTATCTCCCCCTTGATAGACACCTACAAGAAATGCAGCTGTCTCCACCCCTTCTTCTTGATCAATTCCAAATTCGTTACCCATTAAACTCCACTTCTTGTCCATCGTATGCGACGGCAAATCCATCTGGAAGCTTTTGATTGACCGATTCATGATCGACTTCATGAGCCACATGCGTGAAATAGGTCTGCTCAGCTCCCACTTTTCTTCCAAATTCTACAGCTTCTTCCAAAGAGAGATGCATCTGAGAAACAGGTTCTCTCAATGCACTGACAACTAATGTTTTAACCCCATTTAAATCATCGAAAATTGTTTCGGGATATTTCTTAATATCAGAAATATAGGCAAAGTCACCAAAACGGTATCCATTCACCTTTGTTCCCCCTTGCTCATAACTCACATAACGAAGAGGAATACCACAAAAAGAGGTCGATCCCCGCATATCTTCTAACACTTGAAAATCGAGCTGAGCTGTGAGGCTCATTCCCCAATCTTTTTCCCTAAACAAGTAATCGTACCGTTTTTTCAATGATTCCAATGCTTCACTAGAAACGAGCACGGGGATAATCAAACGATGCAATAAATAATAGGTTCTAAGTTCATCGAGACCAGCGACATGATCAAAATGTGTATGTGTTAAAAAAACACCATCGAGGCGAGTGATGTTATAATGCAATGCTTGAAAACGGAAATCTGGCCCCGAGTCAATAAGCAACCTTTTTCCTCCAATATCGATCAACCCAGATGGCCTAAGCCTTTTGTTTTTAGGGTTATTAGAAAGACACACGGAACAATCACACCCGATCATAGGAATGCCGGCGGATCCTCCAGTACCAAGAAAGAGAAATTTTCCCTGAGCCATTACAAAAGATTCTACCACACTTATAACGAAATAGGTTAAAAATTTTACAAGCTTTTAAGAACACCTATTCAAGGATTTTTTAGATGAAAGTTGCGATCTTGGGGGCTGGCTTTGCCGGCCTTGGAATGAGTTGGTATTTGAGACACTATACAACAGGTTCGGCGCGGATCGATTTTTTTGATCCCAATCCAATCGGTGGAGGAGCATCTCGCATTTCTCTCGGTCTTCTGCACCCCTATATGGGTAAACATGCTAGACAACATCTTGAAGCACCCCGCTGCTTAAAAGAGGTTCATCGACTGATGACAGATTCAGCGCAGGCGGTCAATGGACCACTGATCACGTCAAAAGGAGTCCTTCGCCCAGCGATAAAACCAGATCAAATCGAAGCTTTTAAAAAACGGGCAGATGAATACGATGACTTAGAGTGGCTCGACCAAAAAGAGGCTCAAAAACAGATTCCAAACCTCACTCTTCCCAAAGAGGGTGGAGCTCTCTATATCAAGGAGGCACTTACCGTCAATGTGGAAAAATACCTAGAAGGGCTGTGGTTGACAGCAGCTAAGCATGGTGCCCAGTTCACCAAATTGACTGTCCTGAAAAAAGATCAGTTTGCTTCCTACGATCGTGTGGTGATTGCATTGGGTGCCAATGCACTGGATTTTGAAGTTTTGAAAGGGATTCCCATGACACGGGTGAAGGGACAAGTGATTCAGCTCAAATGGCCGAGCAACCTTCCCCCTTTACCGATGAGCCTTTCTGGTGCCGGGCAATTGATCATGTCTGAAGATCACAAAAGCTGCTTTGCCGGATCGACGTATGAGCGTGAATTCACCGACATAAAAAGCACTCCAGAAGAGGCACGAAAAACAATTTTGGCCAAAATCAACCCTTTTTTCCCTCATCTTAATGATGCAGAAATGCTCGGATGCCAAGCAAGAGTGCGGGCGAGTTCAAAAACCCGCCTTCCTCTTCTTGGAAAACTCAACGAGAAAGTGTGGTTTATGACCGGACTTGGTTCAAAGGGATTTTTCTGTCACGCGTGGGCAGCAAGACAATTTGTGCAAGCCATGATCCTAAATGACACTAAACATATTTCTGATGAGCTTCTCTGTACTCTTGAAGGGTTTGGACAACCTCCACAGAAAAGTTAAAGAAGAAGATCATAGCAGGCGTCAATATCGCAAGAAAAGGGAGCATCATAAAGAATGATTGCAACACCCCTTCCAACGTTCCAGCTTCTAAAGATTCGATTGCAAAGGTGAGTCTTGCCGCGTAGGTCAACAATTGATAGACAAGCCAGATAGGAATTAAATCGATCAGAAAAAAGAGAATAACAAAGAAGAGCTCATCTTTTATTTCGGCAAAAAATGTGCGTCTATCAAATGATTTTTCCAAAGCGAGACGAGGACAGAGATAGAATGCGATAAAAAAAGCAGAGACAACGAGCAAAATTGTTCCTAAATTGAGAAGAAAGGGAGCAACAGAGAGAATCACACCAAGGGGTGTTCCAAACACAGGAATTGCTTTGAGAAGAAGGAAGACCCCCGATAAAATCCAAAAAAGAAGATAGGTAAGAAGAAGAGGAAGTGCGAGATAAGAAATTCGAAGCATCAACTCCCAAGATTCTCCAAGGGTTCGACGCATCAAAGGGCGCTCTCCTTTAATCTGGCTTGCATAGAGACGGACTAAAACAACTTCTGCGGCAAGCACAAACCCAAATGTAATAAACAAAGGGAAAAAGTCCAAACTTGTTTTCCACCACCCTTCGGTAAAGAGTGCAAGCCCTTGAAAAAAAAGAATAAAGATGCCGGAAAGAGCAAGAGTTGCAAAGAGAAAATAGAATTTTTTCTTTTCAAATGTGTGAGCAAATGCTCGTTGAAACATTTTTGAAATTTGAAGCAAAGTCATCCAGCTAGCATCGAAAAAAAAGGGATTGAAGTCAATCTTTGAAAATATATTTTGGACGGATGATTGGTGTTCCCTTCCCCTCTCGGGCATAACACCTCTCATAAACAATCTGAATCGAGATGCCGATCGAGCGGGAAACTCCAAAGAGAATGGTGTAATATTCAGGGTAAGGGAAGCCGGCTGCCGTGAGGATAGAGCCTGAAATTGCATCGATATTCGTGTAGGGATCTGCAATTTTTGGATTCTCTTTCAAAACTTTTGATCCTACAGTTCGGAGAAGAAGAGCCATCTTAACCAAGGGGCTATCAGGAAAAGATTTTTCAGCAAGCTCATAGAAAACAGTTGCCCTTGGATCTTCAACACGCAAAACAGCGTGCCCAAACCCATAAATCAACTCTTTGTTTTTGAGTCTTGTGCGAAGAGCTTCTTCAACGCTTTCTTCTGTTGCATCGTCTCCAAGAGCCTCGACCATCTCTTGAACAAAATGGAGACATTCTTGATTTGCTCGCCCATGCAATGGTCCTGCCAAAGCATTCATTGCAGATGAGATCGATCCATAGAGATCTTCAAGGCCAGAGGCAACCGCCTTTCCAACAAAAGTAGAAAGGTTTCCTCCTCCATGATCAAGGTGGAGAATCATAAAGAGTTTGAGCACTTCTAAGAGAGTTTCTGTTTGTGGGACTTTGAGCATTTGAGCAAAATTTTCAACATAGCCAAGTTCGGGATGTGATTTCGGCTGCTTGCCAAAGTTGGCATGATGGTTGATGACAGCAGCTCCAACAGTTGGAAGCTTGGCAATAAGATTGAGGCAATCTTCTTGCCACTCCCCTGTGAGAGCCTCTGTCCCAAGAAGGAGGATGGCAGCTGAAAAAAGAGCCATCGGATGTCCTTTTTGAGGAAGCTTGGAGATCTGTTTATATAAGTCAGAGGAAATTTCACTCCTCTTTTTTAACTGGTTTGAAAAGGTTTCTAATTCTGAAGGAGAAGGCTCCCTCCCATGGTAGAGGAGATAGATCACTTTTTCAGACGACTCATTGACAAGAGAAGAGACTGGAATACCGCGGTAAAAAAGCCCTTTTTCTGGGTCAACCTTGGAAGTGACGCAGTAGCCAACGGGATAGCCACGCATCCCTGTTTCAAGCTGCTCTTCCCTAATTTCAAAAAGTGGATCGCTCATATCTTTTATTTAACGGAATGAGGATTAAATTTCCAACACCCTATAATATGATCATTGACTAAACCAACAGCTTGCATATAAGCGTAAATAATTGTAGAACCTACAAATTTCATTCCCCGCTTTTTTAAATCTTTTGAAAGAGCATCACTTTCAGGAGTGGTCACAGGAATCTCTTCTAAACTCTTCCACCGATTGATAAGCGGTTTTCCATTTACAAACCCCCAAACATACCGATCAAAAGAGCCAAACTCTTGTTGGATCTCTAAAAAGACCCGTGCATTTTGACGGGCAGCGTACACTTTCAATCGATTCCGGATAATCCCCGGATTTTGAAGCAAGCGGTCTAATGCATCGTCGCTTATCAAAGCCACTTTTACCGGATCAAAAAAACAAAATGCTTCCCGGTACCCTTGCCGCCTTTTGAGAATCGTTTCCCAACTCAAACCTGCTTGTGCTCCCTCTAAGATAAGCATCTCAAATAGACGGGTATCATCATGAACAGGAACACCCCATTCATTATCATGGTAGTCGGCATAGAACTCTTTCCCCACACCTCCTCCAAAACACCGTTTTTTTTCAGCAGACAATCTTTAAAGTAACCCTTGCTTTGCGCAACACGCTCTCTCTTCTAAAAGCTCTTTTTGAGTGATGAGGATCTTCTCTTTGATAAAGGAGTTCCATTCAAGGTCGGAAATAATTTCATATTTCCCCTCCCCTTGAGACCTACAGGGAAAGCCAAAGATAAGGTTTTTCTCAATCCCATAGGGGTTGTGGTCTGTGCAAACAGCGGATGTAAACCACTCTCCTTCAGGCGTTGGATCCCAAAGAGCTCGGGTTGCATCAATCGCTGCTCTACCTGCTGAAGCAGCTGAAGAACGACCGAGCTTCTGAATGATTGCCGCTCCCCTTTTCTGTATCAATTCGAAAAACTCTCCTCGAAGCCATTTTTCATCCTCAATCACTGTAGTAACCTGATTCCCTTTGATCTCAGCATGCGTATAATCTGGCACCTGTGTTGCAGAGTGGTTTCCCCAAACGATCATGTTAACAAGCTCATTTGGTAGTACATCGGCTCGTTTTGCCAACATCGATGTAGACCGATTCTGGTCGAGCCTCAACATCGCATGAAAATGTTCTCTCTTAAGATCAGGAGCATGTGTCATAGCGACTAAAGCATTGGTATTGCACGGATTGCCAACAACTAAAACATGTGCCTCCCGTTTAGCTCTCTCATTGAGCGCCTTCCCTTGCCCAACAAAAATCTCTCCATTTTGGATGAGCAAATCTCCTCTCTCCATCCCAGGACCTCGAGGCTTAGAGCCAATCAGCAAAGCAAAATCGACATCATCAAACATCTGGTGAAGATCAGATCCATATTTCACCTCTTTCAAAAGGGTGAAACAGCAGTCATCAAGCTCCATTGCAATCCCTTCCATCGCACTTTCTGTTCCAGGAAGATCGCATAGGTGCAAAATCAGTGGTTGGTCTTTTCCAAACGCTTCCCCATCGGCCATTCGAAAAATCGCATGGTAGGCCAATTGACCCGATGCCCCTGTAATTACAACTTTTAGTGGTTTTTTCATCCTTGTAAAACTATCAAAAGGGGGATAAACAGACAATAGAAATTGTTCATTATAACAAAAATTGTTATTATTAGTAATTATGAAGGACATTTCAGAAATAACAATTAAACTAAATGAACAAGATGAAAAGATTTCTCTATTTCAACCTTTGTCACGTAAAAAACGGATAGAGAAATGGAAAAACAAAGAAACTCCCTTATACTTATTTACTTGGATTCAACTTCTCACACATAAACACTTCAAATTCCTTCTTCCTCAAAAGAAAAAAAATGAGGAAGCAAAATTTAAGACTGTCCTTGCCTCTTTATTAGTTCAGAGCAAAATACGAAGCTATCTTCTTGATAATAAGGAGAGAAGAGAACAATTCCTAAATTGCATCGATGAGAGTGCAATCAAAGACCTTGAATCAAATGAAATTGCACGCCGTTTGACCACTCTAGAAGATGGCACCTGCTTATTTGACAATACGAAACAACTCTACTTACAGAAGATGCTTCTCTCTAAAGAAGAGACAAACCAACTTCTCCATGAAATTCTGACACAAATTGATCGAAAGCCGCTCTTATCTACAATAGAAATCGTTCACTCAAAAGGAGTTGAAAAAATCAACTTGATGACAAAATACAAGAAAGTGAAGATTTCAGAGATCGACCCCGAAGGGAAAATCGACTATAAGAGCTCTGAAGACCAAGTCACATCAGCCATTCGAACAGAGCAAAATATTCTTCCTGGAAAAAAAGGAGTTGTGGGGCAGCGAGTTGCTTATGACCTGACCAGTCAATCAAAAATTGGTTCTTACTCAGGTGCCCTATCCTCTAAGTTTCATGTCCTTGAGCAAATTCTCCTCCTCTTTGAAAATGAGGATGACCAAATTCATCTTGTTGAAAGCCATCCTTCTATGAAAGAGAAAAAAATCCTCTTTACTTCACTCTACTCTTGGAATGAGCTTGGGTTGATTTCAAAACAGCGAAATGCAATTGGAAGCTTAAATGGCAAAGCTTTAAAAGCTGGAGATGAAGCTTATCGGCTAGACCTTCTTCACTATAACATCCCCTTTAGCGGCTGGAATCGATTACCCATGCCCTCAGAGAGCGGCGCTGTGATGAACGACTACAATGAAGAAACGCTTATTTGGCTCACCTACAAAACCTTTAAGAAAATAGGCCTTCCTACAAGTGACCTTGAAGCGGTGATTGCAATGCTCAAAGAGCTTCCTAAAGAGTATCTTAAGCGGCAACAAAAAATCCTCCATGCAGTTGATACTTTCCGCACTCTAAAGAATTGGATCATCAGCTCGCTTATGCAAGTTATTGGACAAGTAGATCTTGTAAGCACGCTTACCGCTCTTCTTTTAAAGAAGCGAGCTGATGGAAAGAAGTTAAAGGGAATTGATGAGCTTCTCTACCTCGACCACCTCTCAACCCTTCTAGCCATTGAACACAACAAAAACTGTCACAACGCAACCCATCGCTCTTCAGGGGCAAAAGCAGCAGACAAAGCACAGAGAGTTTTTTCTCATATTCAAGGAGCCCCTTTCCTCCCTGGGGTGACAGACAAATTGGATGCCTCTCTTTTCGAATCGCTCTATACGATCTATCTCCTTTGGGAAGAGCCTGAAATCAATGCCCTTCTCCAGACAGGGTCTTGCAAAAAGTACCACCATTTCCTCAATAAAAACCCAGAAACTTCTCGTTATCTCAAAGCCCAATTTTGAAAATAGAACGATTTTCATACAAAAACATTTTATAAAAACCGCTTGATCTAGCAATACAATGATATAAACCGTTATAAAACAACGGCTTCATACAAATATCATGCATCAAAAATTACTAGATAAGCTTTGAAAGGAGATAGTCCCAAAAGAGCTGGTCTGAATGTGGATGTTCGGGGTGCACTCCGCATAAAAGTGCTTTGCCATCTCCCACTTTGCAACAAACAATTGCCGCTGGTTGAGGTTTGAAATCTTCATAGTTGCCAAGCACCTGAGAACAATTAGATGGCTCGAAAAAACACCCTCCATTGAAATGGACAGAAGCAATTCCCCCTTTCCATTTCACCTTAGCCATCCTAGCCCCTCTTTGAGTTTTGTATGAAAAAAGGTTTTTCCCGTAGGCTGGACCGATTGCTTTTTTAGAAAAAAAAGCAAGCTCTCGCTTCTCACAAACTTCGAGCTTTCCCCCTTTTTCAAATTCCACTTCCGAAGCTCCGTAATAGGCTCCAGCACAAATGCCAAAGTAACTTCCACCCTCTTGGATAAAAGTACGAATGCGGCTGTTTGCCTCCCCCCGAAGGGCCCGATCATAGGGAATATCTCTTCCTCCAGGAAAAACAAGAGAAGCTGTCTCCTTTTCCCAACCATGCGCTAAAAATTGCCGTCGATCAATTCTTTTTACTTGATGAGAAGGGAGAGATAGACGAAGGCGAGCAATACAGTGCCGGAAAGAGAATGCATCAACACCTTCGTCTAAATAGACTAAGACCTTTTTTCTTTTAGCTTCCATTGAGCCGTTATCAACCCTGTCGCAAGACAGACTTTTGCAAGATTAGCAAGAATGAAAGGATAGAAACCTAAAATCAATGCTTGTTTAAAACCAATGAGTGCTCCTAACCAAGAGAGCCCAGCCAGATAGATAATTGTAGATCCTCCCAAAAAGGCGAGCAGTGTCAACCCAATATGGCGCCCACACCCCTTTTCAAAAAGAAGACCGACTGCAAATGCCGCAATCACAAAACCTAAAAGATACCCTGTTGTTGGCCCTCCCAGGACTCCTAAGAAAAAAGGAATATGAAGCGTGCTGCATCCAATATAAGTTAAAACAGCTAGCGGAGCTCGACGGCTGCCAAGCATTGCGCCAAGCATCAGAATAGCAAATGTTTGCATTGTTACAGGAACTGGTGTAAACCAGAGATTAAACCGACAAAGTGATGAGAGACATAGAAAAAAAGCTCCTGCAACTACCATAAAGGCGTGGTAAGCAACCTTGGGGAAAAATTTAGTTAGAGTAGCGCGTGCCTCTGCATGTAAATCCATTCTTTTAACCTCCTAAAAAAAAACAAACTACCCTTATACTCTTTCAACTAATTGATATGCAAGATTAAAAAAAATGAATGTAACCCTTTTCCCCTGCTGTCAACTCTGTCTTAGAGAAGACAATTTAACCCCTTGTTCAACCTGTGATGGACCTGTCTACTGCAGTGACTTCTGCTTTAAAACAGATATCAACCATCCTGGGAAAAAACGTGACCATGAGGCTTCTGCCACCTATAACAACATTCAAACAATTGCTCAAAAAGCGCTTCAATCCGCAAATATTACCTCAGAAGGTGTCTTACAAATTGAACTGTCAGCTTCTACAAAAAAGAAAACTTTTTTAATTAAAAAAATAAGAGTTATATCTCCCAAACCAGATGAGAACCAGAAAGCTTTCTTTCTACTAAACACGGCTGCTATTCTAAACAGAAGTGCTGACTCTCTTGTTGTTCACATAAGTGTAACGGTTATAGATCAAAAAAAAGTCCCTTTCGATGAAGTCCAAAATGCAACCTACATCTATCTAAAGCATGTCACCGATTAAGACCACTACTGAGAGACTTTTGAGGAAACATCATCGATCTACAGCACGGGGGAAAACATCCTTTTTCAAGCTGGAGATCTGTGATTTTAACCCAAAAGATCGAGATATTCTAACTTCCTAAACCTGATTTTTTGGGCTATGACGGCGAAATGCCTCTTGAACAAATTGTGAGCTGATCTGGGTATAACGATCTGTTGTTGCAACCGACGCGTGTCCAAGCATCTCTTGGATCACCCTGAGCTCCGCACCATTTTCCAAAAGATGTGTCGCAAACGAATGTCGCAATGTATGAGGTGAAATATTCTTCTCAATCCCTGCTTTTTTACCATACCGCTTGATCATTCTCCAAACAAGTACCCGGTCGATCGGCTTCCCCTTTTTGGTCATAAAAAGGGTTTCTCCTGTTGTATTGAAGTTGAGGAGGTAGTTATCTACCGCTGCAATTGCTTTTTTACCCACAGGAACAACCCGCTCTTTGTTTCCTTTCCCCAAAATACGCAAGCTCTCATCTCCAAGGTCATGCAATTTAAGTGTGCAAAGCTCTGTCACCCGCAATCCACTTGCATAAAGGAGCTCCAAAATTGCCTTGTCGCGCGCTCCAACAAATGTAGTTGAGTCTGGAGCTGCAAGTAGACGCTCTACCTCTTCAACGGTTAAAATCTCTGGAATCAGTTGCCACAGCTTTGGTGTCTCCACATTGAGCGCCCTCTTTTTATCCAAAATCCCCTCTCGAATGAGAAAACGGACAAACACTTTGCAAGTGATAATCATGCGGGCTAAAGTGGATGAGGCGTACCGTTTTTTTCGCATTAAAGAGAGATGCGCATAAAGTGTGTCTTGCGTCACCTCATCAGATGAAAAAGCTTCAAGATCATGCCTGTAGGCAAGCAATGTATTTTGTGAAAGTCCCTTTTCTGTCCTCAGATAAGCAAGAAAATCAGGCAGATGGTCACGTATTGAAAATGGCTTGGAGTTCTCGCTTTGCATCTTCCTGAACTTGTATAGGTTTTATCTCAAACAATTCTCCACTCTCTATATTTTCATAGAATGTAGGACCTCGCTTGACGAGCATCTTCTTGCGCACCAGATAGAGGGCGAGAAGATAGACCATTTCATCTCTCTGCTCTTTTTCAACTAAAAGAGAAAAGCGGGCATACGCCTCTTCATCAGGAGTCAACTTCTTCTCCTCCTTGGGAGGAATTTTCCCCTGCCAAGTATGTACCTCTCCTTCTCCCTTAAAACAGGTCAAGCAGTAGTCTTTCCTCTCCCACTCTCCCTCCTTCAAGACAAGCGTGGAGACATAGTGAGAACCAGGAAAAAGTCTCTCCCCTCCCTTGCAGCAAATCCGTGCACGTGTTGGAATCTTTGGCATACCCAAATTGTAGCAGGTTGGAGAAAAAGAATTGACTCAAAAATTCTTTTTCTAGACTGTCTATGTTAGTATTCAAAGGAGTTTTATGACCTCATCAAACACATTTCGCCAGTTTAAAGCGACCCATGTTTTAAAGAATCTTGCAGCTCATCCATTCGACTTGACTGCCGAAGGAAATCTCTCTCCCGAACGGATCGATAGATATTGCCTCACTGCAGGTGAATTCAAATACCTCTATGGAACAGAGCGAGTCGATGATGATGTGGTCCAAGCGCTTAAAGAACTCTCCTCAGAAGCAGGTCTACTCGAAAAAATGGAATCGATGCAACGAGGGGATGTGATCAATAAAATTGAAGGGCATGAGAGTGAAAATCGACAAGTGCTCCATACAGCAATGCGCGATTTTTTCATGCACCCCAATCCTGCAGACCCTGCTAAAGAGGCGGCGGCTGCTGCCAAAAAAGAGTGCGACAAATTACAAGCTTTCATGAGCGATGTCGATGCAAAAGGGCAATTCACCGACCTCATCCAAATTGGAATTGGTGGATCTGATCTAGGACCAAGAGCTCTTTTTATCGCCCTTGAAGCATTTAAAAAGCCGGGGCGAAATGTCCATTTCATCTCAAATGTTGACCCCGATGATGCTGCGCATGTCCTTGACCAAATCGATCCGAGCAAAACACTTGTTGTTGTTGTTTCTAAATCGGGGTCAACATTAGAAACACTTACAAATGAAGAGCTTGTAAAAAGTCGTTTTAAAGAGGCTGGTCTCGATCCCAAAAATCATTTCATCGCTGTTACGGGAGAGAAAAGCCCGATGGACAACCCAAATCTCTACCTTGCTTCTTTCTATATTTGGGATTTCATCGGCGGCCGATACTCCGCAACTTCGATGGTAGGAGCTGTGATGCTCGCCTTTGCCCTTGGCTTTGACCAATACATGAATATTCTCAAAGGGGCACATGAGATGGATCGAATTGCGCTCAATCCCGATTTTCATCAAAATCTTCCACTTTTTGCTGCGATGATTGGGATTTGGAACCGCAACTTTCTCCACCATCCTACGGTTGCTGTCCTCCCCTACTCTCAAGCGCTTCTTCGCTTCCCAGCCCACCTCCAACAGTGCAACATGGAATCAAATGGAAAACGGATCGACAAAGCGGGCAATCCAGTTGATTTTGATACAGGTCCCATCATCTGGGGAGAACCTGGAACAAATGGACAGCACTCGTTTTACCAACTTATCCACCAAGGAACCAACGTAGTTCCAATTGATTTCATCGGTTTTAAAGAGAACCAATATGAAAAAGACCTCAATATCAAAGGATCCACTTCGCAAGAAAAGCTTCTCTCCAACCTATTTGCCCAATCTCTTGCACTGGCCAAAGGACAGAAAAGCGATAACCCCAACAAAGTATTCCCAGGAAACCGACCGAGCACAGTCCTCCTTGCTAAAAGACTCGACCCATTCACTCTCGGCTCACTTCTCTCCTACTATGAGAATAAAATTGCATTCCAAGGATTTTGCTGGAATATCAACTCTTTTGATCAAGAGGGTGTTCAACTAGGTAAACTCCTTGCAAACAAGATCATCGAAAAATTCAAAGGGAAAAGGGAAGGAAAAAAGAGCAGTGGATTTCCCGAAGCTACCGCCTTTATCGATCACTTGGAGAGACTCTAAGCCCAAATGGCTAAGATAACACCTTCCCCCCTGTCGCGAGGAAACCGTTCACTTTTCGTTGCCCCTCCTTCGAGACCGAAGGAACGATCAGTTCATCAACCCCTTCCCATTCGTAGATGAGGAGTGACTCTGGAATGACGCGGCACGGTTGATCAGGCATGGTAAATTCCCCTTCTTCTGGTTGACAAAGGGCGAGGGGGATCGTTTTTTGAGGAAGGAGCTCCCCCTTCCCATACACTCCAAATGGAGAAGATTGATCCCACCCCATTGCAGGAACAGCGTAAGGGTGTGTTCCCCCTTTTAAGATCAAACCGAAATGGAGAAGCTCTTCCCGTTTTAGGTGAGAGAGAAGCGCTTCTGTTGACAACCCCGACCCATCGATTGCTAGGAGAGGGAAAGCGCCGTCTGGTAGACGAGCTGCAATCGATTTGATGAGATCCCTTGGAAGATCGATTCCTCCTTTATAGAGAAGGATTCCAAAGCATTTTTCAGGAACATAGAGAGTTTCGATGAAGTGGTCAATGGCACGCTCAAATGCGCGGATCTCTCCTTCATCAGGAAAAGGCACCTCCCAAAGGTCGGTTTCAAATTCCCACAAAGTCAAGCGATCGGTTGAGGGATTTTCCCATTTTAAAGTGGAGGTGCGTCGCATGTCTAAAGAGAGGATTTCCACCGTGTCCACCGTTGGAAAAAAAGGACGTCCTTCACGGATGAAACATTGTTCAAATCCTGTATAAGAGATCACCATTGTTTGCAAAACTCGGTGTAATGGATTTGCTTCCCTTTACTTCTCCACAACGTATCGAAGTAAGAGGTTCCAAAGTTGGGATGCTCCGTCACAAAATAGGGCGAAGGATGAACATGCTTGAAGGATTTTGCATGCAAAAAGAGATTTAGGGTTCGCTCTAAATAGTCTCGGTCATCTGTGACAAAGTGGACCCTCCCTCCCTTTTTCAAGATACGTGAGAGTTCACTCATAAATTGAGGCCTAAGGAGGCGATGCTTTTCATGTCGGTTCTTTGGCCAAGGATCGGGAAAATTGATATAAACCGTTTCGATTGTGCTCTCTGGAATATAATAATGGGAAAAGGTCCACGCTTCGCCTGAGACGATAAAAAGATTGTCGAGATTTTCATTTTTCCGTTTCGACCAAATCCGACGGACACGTTCAAATTTCATCTCCACAGCAACCCAATTTCGATCGGGATGTACTTTTGCTTTTTCCACAATCCAATGACCATGCCCTGAGCAAAACTCTACTATGACAGGGTGATTTGTGCCAAAAAGCTCCTTCCATGTGGGGAAGTCAAAACCGTCATGCCGGTCAAAATGGGCAGGAACATGCAAAATCCCCTCTTGAATCATCGGCGTGCGACTCTCCCAAGAGAAGGCTGTTTTTAAGTCTTTTGGTTTCATAGCGTGCGGATTATACAGTGATTTTCTTTTGACTGCAATTACCCTATCTCTTAATCTGACACTTTCAAAAATGAGGTTGACCATGTACAAGTTTTTTTTATTAGCTACGGCTGAAACATCCCACCTAGATCTTGTCGAGGTGTTCCAAGCATCACCTGTCATCTACACGATTTTAATGATCCTCTCCCTCTTTTCCTTTATCGTTTGGCTCTACAGCATGATGACTCTCCGTCTCTCCACTATCATGCCTCTCTCCTTTCTACGAAAAGTACGGAAACAACTTGGAGAGAAACGGTACCAAGCCGCTTTTGCAACCTGCCAAAAATCGCGCAACTTTACAGCAAGCATTTTGGCCAGCGGCATCGCCTCTCGAGGACACGGCCACCAAGTTGTTGTCGAAGCGATGCAAACGGAAGGGAAACGGTGTGGTGTCACCCTTTGGCAACGGATCTCACTTATCAATGATGTCGTTGTAATTGCCCCCATGCTCGGGCTTCTCGGAACCGTCCTTGGCCTCTTCTATGCCTTCTATGACGTGAACCGCTCTCCTGACACCCTTGCTTCCATTTTTGATGGACTTGGAATTGCCGTCGGAACAACGGTTGCTGGGCTAATTGTAGCGATCATGGCGATGGTCTTCTACGCAACGCTTAAATTCCGCGTCATCAAACTCCTTAACACCATTGAGAATGAAACCTTAAGCGCTGGACAACTCATCGAGGCAACATGAGCTATATTCCTACAGAAGAATTGCAAGAAAGAACAGGGCTGACAATGGCTCCTATGATCGACTTTCTTTTCCTTATGCTTGCCGTCTTTGCCTCACTTGCAGTCTCTCGCATCGTGATGCGTGACACAGACATTGAGCTTGTCAAATCGCACGCAGAAGTTGCAGCTCCCGTTGATCTCACCCGTGACTATAAAATCGTAAACATCTCCGTTTCAGAAGAGGGAAATTACAAATGGGTGACCGAAATACGAGATCACATCATGCAGACTCCCAAAGAGATCACAGATGAACTTCTCCGCCAATATCACAAGGGATTGCTTCCCGAAGATAAGATCAAAACCCAAGTCCTTCTTAAAATCGATAGACAAGCAAGGTGGGAACCAATTCTCCACGTTCTTCTTGCGATACGAGAAGCGGGCTTTGAAGTGCGTCCTATTTATGAGCCTGAGACAACCTTATAAAAAAAACCTTGGGACCAAAAATGATCCCAAGGTGTGAACGAACGTTCAGCTAAAATCTCAAGCAATCTAACCTAAGAACATGTGTAGACATAAGCACCATTTGTGTACGTGTAGTAACACTGCGTACTCGTGCTCCTATGCGGGGTATAGTATTCATAGTTGTTTGGATAATACCAACTATATGGGCGCGCTTGCCCATAGTTACCTCCCGCAAAAAGAGCTGTGGTGCTGAGGAACATCATACAACAGACTCCTACAGCCAAACTGCTAAATAGTTTGCGTGCAAACTGTTTCATCACCAGCCATTATAGTAGTTACGGTACATATAGTAGTTTTGGTACTGATATGGGTAACTTCTATAATAAGGGTTTCTATAGTGACGATACCTGTATCCACGTCGATAAGGGTAGTGAGAATAATAAGGTCGATATCGGTAGCCTCGACCAGAGGAGAAGCGAACAGACACACCTCCAACTGAAACGTTTGCTACCCCAGGGACCTCTACAGAGGCCGCTGGTTCGTTCTCTTTTTCAGAGTCTCGACCTTTTCTATCATAATCACTATCCGTCCGAGAACGTGTTTCCACACGCCTCTCGGCACTCGGTCCGATTGATGTCGTCACTCCATATCCCACCACTGAGGACATGGCAACAATACCAGTGATGAACAGGCACCGCATGAATCCATGCTTTACCCGCTTCATATTAACCCCCCTTTGTTAAGGATTGTTAAAACGGACTTCTTCTACACCAGGGAATCCCAACGTTTCCCTATATCTCTATATATAACATATTTTTGAATTATTTCCTACCACAAGTCACTTCTACAGAGTGGCAAAAGGAGAGTGACTTCAAAGAAAGGATGCCCAGGAAGGGACTCGAACCCCCACACCTTGCGGTACCAGAACCTAAATCTGGCGTGTCTACCAATTTCACCACCTGGGCAAGAGCGGGACATGGTATCACCGCCAGGGGTTGTTGCACAACCCTAAAATTTCGCAAGCCATAACGTCGCTTTGGCGAGCCTCTCCTGTTTTGCTTAAGCCCTTCTACGCCAAGCAGAAGGTTTTACATTTAATCTGAAATTTGCTACGATAACCCCTATGGACCCAATCAACCCATTAACAAGATACTCTCCCCCTCCCCATCTACCCTGGACGGAGCTACAAGATAAAAACAAGGCTACCCATATTCCTCCTGAAGAGTTTCAGGAGCTTGTCACTTTTTTACAGACCCATTCTCCTGAAATGGCAACAGCTATTGAACAAGGCTCTTTACTCAAGAAAACAGAGTTAGATTTATCTCACAAAGGGCTTACAGAACTTCCAAGCTCCTTAAGGCATCTAACAAACCTAACTGAGCTTAATGTATCTGTTAACCAGTTAACTGTCCTTCCCGATGCAATAGGACAATTGACAAACCTAACTCACCTTAGTGTAAGCGGTAACCAGTTAACTATCCTTCCCGATACCATAGGACAATTGGCAAACCTAACTCAGCTTGATGTATCTATTAACCGGTTAACTGCCCTTCCACCTTCCATAGGATATATAAGTTGTCTTGAGACGCTTCGAGTCGATGGCAACCCAAATCTTTCCACTCTTCCAATTTTTTTAGGAAATTGCTCTCGACTAATGCATTTGAACATCGAAGGAACTAGTATTCCCAAACCTAGTCGCGGTCAAATACTTGCTGCATGCCGGGGTATGCGTGGCTTAGAAGCCTTTGAAAAATTTCCTTATAAGATCAAGCTGTGGAGAGGACTTGCAGATGTTATTGAGGAGTGGCCAGATCCGAAATTCACTAAAAAGCAGAAAGAAATTGTATATGAGTGGCTTTTCCATTTAGAGAAAGCCAGTGATTTTAAGAGGGACCAAAAAGAACTGGAAGAAACAACATGTGCCATCCTAGAAACCGTTTATACAGATGCTAAATTTAGAGAAATCTTCTTTAACTTGATTGCAGTTGATCTCACAGTTGATCTCAACAGTGTTACGCAGCCTGCGATATCTCTCAATCTTGTCTATACAGGTTGGAAGCTATACGCTCTTCCAGCTGAGGCTTCTCTTTCAGAAAAGGTTCAACTTCTTGTTGGGTGTGCTCGAGCTCAAAAATTAAGGCAAGCTGTATTAAGTCGATACCCAGGCTATAAAAATGTTGAAAAGGTTCTTTATGCTGAGGTTAATCTAAGAGAAAGACTCGGTCTTGTCACTGCAATCACATCTATGATGCATGAAGACATTGAACATGTAGAAGGTAGTGTGCTTGAAGACATTGCTCAAGAAATTGAAGCGATTCCTGTTGCTGAATTGGTTGTAGGGTCTGACTACTGGGAGAACTATCTCAAGGAGCATCATGCTCCAGAGTTCTCTAGAATAGTTAGTAGAACCCAAGCTGCTTTATGGGGCCTTATGAAAAGGGCTGACCTTGGAAACGTCACAAATGAGGAACATGGAAAGCAACAAAAAGTGCTTCTGGCTCAAAAGAAAGAAGCTATTTTGCAGTTGACTCAACAAATTATTGATAAAATCTAACAAAGCGAGGTTGTTGCGCAATCCTAAAATTTTTTGCGTCGCTGCGTACCCCCCTATTTCGCTTAAAGCCCCTATGTATCCTCTAGTAAACAGAAGGGTTTAAATTTAATCTGAAATTTGCTACAATAATCCCTATGGACCCAATCAACCCATTAACAAGATACTCTCCCCCTCCTTATCTAATCTGGACGGAGCTACAAGATAAAAACAAGGCTACCCATATTCCTCCTGAAGAGTTTCAGGAGCTTGTCTCTTTTTTAAAGACCCATTCTCCTGAAATGGCAACAGCTATTGAACAAGGCTCTTTACTCAAGCAAACAAAGTTAGATTTATCTTCCAAAGGGCTTACACAGCTTCCAAGCTCCTTAAGACATCTAACGAACCTAACTGAGCTTGATGTATCCGGTAACAAGTTAATTGATCTTCCCGATACCATAGGACAATTGACAAACCTAACTCAGCTTAATGTATCTATTAACCAGTTAACTGTTCTTCCCAATACCATAGCACAATTGACAAACCTAACTAAACTTGACGTGTACAAGAACCAGTTAGCTGACCTTCCATCTTCCATAGGAGATCTAAGTTTGCTTGAAAGACTTCAAGTCTATGACAACCCATATCTTTCTAATCTTCCTGTCTATAATTGCTCTCAATTAACAGATTTCAGCATCAAAGGAACCCGTATTCTTCAACATGAGATCAAGAGGTTGAGAGAAGTTGCAAATGTTGTCGAGGAATGGCCAGATCTGGAATTCACTGAAGAGCAGAAAGAAAATCTATATAGGTGGCTTCTTCGTTTAGTGCAAGCCAATAATTTTAATAGGAATCGAAAAGAACTGGTAAAAACAATATGTGCCGTCCTAGAAACCGTTCATACAGATGCGGAGTTTAGAGAAATCTTCTTTTACTTGATTGCTGGTGATCTCACCGCTTGCAGTGATAGGGCTGTGATGTCTCTCAATCTTGTCTATACAAGTTGGAAGTTATACACTCTTCCAGCTGAAGCTTCTCTTTCAGAAAAGGTTCAACTTCTTGTTGGGTGTGGTCGAGCTCTAAAATTAAGGAACCTTGTATTACAAAACCCAGGCTATGAAAATGCTGAAAAGATTCTTTATGCTGAGGTTAAGCTAAGAGAAAGACTCGGTCTTGTCACTGCAATCACATCTATGATGCATGAAGACATTGGACATGTAGAAGGTAGTGTGATTAAAGCAATTGCTCAAGAGATTGAAGAGATTCCTGACGCTAAATTGGTTGTAGAGTTTAACTACTGGGAAAACTATCTCGAGGAGCATCACGCTCCAGAGCTCTCTAAGATTAAGGATGAAATCAAAAAAGCTCGAAAAACTCTTCTAGCCTTACTGGAGAATGATAGGATTTCGGAAAGGGAATATCAAAGTCGAGATAAAGAGCTGCAGGCTCAAGAGCAAGAAGCTATTTTACAGTTAACTCAACAAATTATTGATGGCATCCAACCAAGCGAGGCTGTTGCGCAATCCTAAAATTTTTCGCGCTGCTGCGCACCTCCTCCCCCTATTTTGCTTAAAGTCCCCTATATATCCTCTAGTAAACAGAATGATTTAAATCTAAAATTTGCTACGATACTCCCTTATGTCCCCAATCAATCCCTTGACAAGCTACTCTCCCCCTCCTTATCTAATCTGGACGGATCTACAAGCCAAAAACAAGGCTACCCATATTCCTCCTGAAGAGTTTCAGGAGCTTGTCACTTTTTTACAGACCCACTCTCCTGAAATGGCAATAGCTATTGAAGAAGGCTCTTTACTCGAGCAAACAGAGTTAGATTTATCCTCCAAAGGGCTTACACAGCTTCCAAACTCCTTAAGGCATCTAACAAACCTAACTCATCTTAATATGTTCAATAACCAGTTAGCTGCCCTTCCCGATACCATAGGTCAATTGACAAACCTAACTAAGCTTCATGTACACTATAACCAGTTAACTGTTCTTCCCGATACCATAGCACAATTGACAAACCTAACTCACCTTAATGTAAGCGGTAACCAATTAACTGATCTTCCCGATACCATAGGACAATTGACAAACCTAACTCAGCTTGATGTATCCGATAACCAGTTAACTGTCCTTCCCGATACCATAGGACAATTGGCAAACCTAACTGAGCTTGATGTATCCGATAACCAGTTAACTGTCCTTCCCGATACCATAGGACAATTGACAAACCTAACTCAGCTTGACGTGTACAAGAACCAATTAGCTGCCCTTCCCGATACCATAGGACAATTGACAAACCTAACTCAGCTTGATGTGCGCGGCAACCAGTTAACTATCCTTCCCAACACGATAGGACAATTGACAAACCTAACTAAGCTTTATGTGAATAATAACCAGTTAGCTGCTCTTACCAATGCAATAGGGCAATTGACAAATCTAACTCATCTTCATGCAAACCATAACCAGTTAACTGTCCTTCCATCTTCCATAGGAGATCTAAGTTTGCTTATGGAGCTTCAAGTCTATTACAACCCAAATCTTTCCACTCTTCCCCTCTCTTCAGGGAATTGCCTTCAATTAACACATTTGAGGATCGAAGGAACCAGTATTCCCCCACCTAATCGTGGTCAAATACTTGCTGCATGCCGGGGTATGCGTAGCTTAGAAGCTGCTGAAAAACTTCCTCATAAGATCAAGCTGTGGAGAGGATTTGCAGGTGTTGTTGGGGAGTGGACAGATCTGAAGTTCACTAGAGAGCAGAAAGAAAATCTATATGAGTGGCTTTTCCGTTTAGAGAAAGCCAGTGATTTTGAGAGGAATCAAAAAAAACTGGCAGAAACAACATGTGCCGTCCTAGAAACCGTTCATACAGATGCTAAATTTAGAGAAACCTTCTTTAATTTGATTGTTGGAGATCTCACCGCTTGCGGTGATAGGGCTGCGATGTCTCTCAATCTTGTCTATACAGATTGGAAATTATACACCCTTCCAGCTGAAGCCCCTCTTTCAGAAAAGGTTCAACTTCTTGTTGGGTGTG
>JAJACK010000006.1 GCA_022601535.1 Chlamydiales bacterium | reverse complement strand
TGCAAAAATTATCAATCCACAGCTCGGCTCAGGTTCAAATAACCTTTTAATCTCAGACCTGACATCTCAGAAGCCGTAATCAGAGGAAGAACCCTCGTCCTGATGATGTTTGTGACAGCTCCATACCCCCCCCCGGGGTGGATGTGTAGTTGTTACATTTGGAAAGGCTAAAACCTTCAATAAATGGGTATTTTTGGGTAACGATATGTTGAGAAAACCGTTGTCTTAGAACGCGCTTTCAATCTACAACTGGTCTGAGCAATCTTTAAAAACCAAAACCTATTTTGGCCCGTATCTCTGGCTTACCAGATCGTGGCATGCTTGTTTCAAGTTGAGTAAAGAGTTTCGTTTTCCCTCGGGGAGAACGAAACTCATAACCAACAACCCCTTCCCCTGTTGGCCCTGAAAAGGCCATATTCCCATCTTGAGAACTTCCTACTGGAAATTTTTTCGCTTTCCCTTTTCCCGATACTCCCGCTCCAAAATAGAGCCGATTTTGACGCTCTGGCTTTGGATAGAAAAGATAGAGCGATTTTGCTTTGTAACAACGGTCTGAATGAGTCTGAGAACCACTTAAAGAAAGATCTAACCCATGGTGCCCTTTCGTCTGCCGAAACCCTCCGCCAATACTCGGCTCTGAATCTACCATCATGTAAGGACGCCCAAAGGCAACAGTTGTTAAAAAGAGTGTGACTAAAAGAAACTTCCCCATAAGAGAAATATTTTAACACACTGAAAATTAAAAAGATAGATGATTTTTTGCAAAGTAAATTTTTTTGTTTGGGTTTACGGAATAACGAGAGTTCTATAGAGTAGCCCCTTATGTCTTTTCAAAAAATTAGAGATGTGCAGATCGAAGAGCTGAAATGTCAGCTTGTCGAAATCGTCCATAAGCCTACGGGTGCACGGATTATGCATATTGCAAATGATGATGATGAGAATTTTTTCAATCTCTCATTTCAAACACTCCCTGATTCTTCCAATGGAGTCGCCCATATTTTGGAGCATACAGTCCTTTGTGGCTCGACTAGATTCCCTATGCGAGACCCATTTTTTGGAATGACAAGACGGAGTCTCAATACGTTTATGAATGCGTTTACAGGGGCAGATTTCACGTGTTACCCTGCAGCCTCGCAGGTTCCAAAAGATTTTTACAACCTACTCGATGTTTATTTAGATGCTGTCTTTCAGCCCCGTCTTTTGGAAAAGAGCTTTTTGCAAGAGGGACACCGGCTCGAGTTTTCAACTCTCGATGACCCGAGCAGCCCACTTGAGTACAAGGGTGTCGTATTCAATGAAATGAAAGGAGCGCTTGCAACAGGAGATGCACGATTAAATGAGTTTTTGATGGAGACACTTTGCCCCGATATCACTTACGGGGTAAATTCGGGAGGAGATCCTAAGGTCATCCCACAACTCTCTTATGAGGAATTGAAGGCATTTCATGCAAAATATTACCACCCAAGTCGTTGTCTCTATTTTTTCTATGGAAACCTACCCCTGGAAAAACATCTGTCATTTTTAGAAGAAAAAGTGCTTGGAAAAGCGGAGCGTGCCGACCCTATTCCTCAAATTCCCAAACAGCCCCGTTTTAAAAAGCCAAGAAACATTGTCGACACATACCCCCTGTCGGAAGATCCAAAAGATAAAACATTGATTGGGATGGGATGGCTCACTTGCAATATTTTAGATCAAGTCGAGCTGTTGGCGCTTAATGTGATCGACATGGTTCTTATGGGAACAGATGCAGGTCCACTTAAACGAGCACTTTTAGAATCGAAGCTCTGTCACCAAGCAGATACAAGCCTCGATAATGAAATGAGTGAAATCCCCTATTTCATCGTCTGCCGCGGCTGTCCTGATGAGGCAGAAAAGGGTTTGGAAAAAATTGTGAGAGAGACACTTGAAACCATTGTTGACAATGGATTAAAACCTCATCTTGTCGATGGTGCAATCCATCAACTCGAACTATCGCGTACAGAGATTGCAAGTGGTGGAGCACCCTTTGGTCTCGCTCTTTATTTCCGAGCAGCTCTTTTGGTGCAACATGGTGGCAATGCCGAAGATGGATTGCGAGTTCATACCCTCTTTAAAACATTGCGTGAAAAAGTAGCGGATCAAACATATCTTCCCACATTGATTCAAAAACACCTTCTGGACAATCCCCATTTTATCCGTGTGATTTTGCATCCCGACCTAAAAAAAAGTCAGAAAGAACTCAAAGAAGAACAAACAACCCTAGCCAAGATCAAGAAAAAACTCTCTTCAACAGAAGTGACACAAATTGTTGAGCAAGCCAAAGGGCTGGAAGAGATGCAAGAGGAGGAAGACAACTCTCTTCTTCCGAAAGTGACGCTCAAAGATATCCAAAAAAAAGGGCGAGAGTTTTCTCTCAATCGAGAAGAGATGGGACCCTATTCTCTTTATTCGCACAACTGTTTTACAAATGGACTTATCTATGCAGATCTGATTTTTGATCTACCAAAAATCCGAGAAGAAGACCTCCCCTATCTCCGTCTATTTGTCCTCCTTCTTCCACAGATGGGATGTGGAGGACGGAGCTATATCGAAAACCTTAACTACGTCCTTCAACATATTGGAGCTGCTGGCCTCTCTTTAGAGCTCTTCCCCCAAGCAGACGATCCAACTGTAATCAAACCAGCTTTGACAGTACGTGGTAAAGCGCTTGCTCGAAAAGCCGACAAGCTCTTCCCCCTACTGCGTGATATGATGGTGAGCACCGATTTTCGTGATCCGTCCCGAATTGGAGAGCTTTTGATGCAACACTACTACGGCGTTGAAAATAGTATCCAAACAAGCTCCCTTCGTTATGCACTCAATCTCGCTGCAAGCGGCTTATCCATTCCATCTAAAATCTCTAACGCGTGGTACGGTCTAGATTACTACTGGAAATTGAAAGAAATTGTTCAAGATTTTGAGAAAAATCCCACGCCATTTATCGATAAGCTCGAGCAGATGCAAAAGCTCTGCTTAGGGTTAGAAGGAGGAGATCTCATCGTATCATGCGATGATTCCTCCCTAAAACAGCTCAAAAAAGAGACCTTTTTTGGCCTTTTAGAAACCCCTCAACACCCTTTCCAAAAATGGGAAAGCTCCTTTTCCCTCCCTTCGGTCTCCTCTCAAGGGAGAATCACTGCCTCACCTGTTGCATTCACCGCTTTTCTCTTTCCTTCGGTCTCCTACACCCATGTTGACGCTCCTGCACTCAATATTGCCTCGGAAATTATGGAAAATAAAATCCTCCACAAAAGAATCCGAGAACAAGGGGGAGCGTACGGATCTGGTGCTGCAAATAGTGTGATGTCGGGGCAATTTTATTTCTACGCCTTTAGAGATCCCCATCTCGCCTCTACAAAAGCTGCTTTTGCCGATGCGATCTCTTTTTTAAAAGAAGGATTGTTCGATGAGCAAGATATCGAAGAGGCAAAACTTGGCCTCTTCCAAGAACTCGACTCCCCCACAACACCTGGTATGCGCGCCTTGTCTGCCTACAGCCGCCTCAGAGGAGGACGCCCCCCGAAACTTCGACAACAATTTCGAGAAAGATTGCTCACCGTCGACAAAAAACAGATCATCTCTGCGACCGAAAAACACCTCGTTTCAGGCTTTGAAAAAGGGAATCTCGTCTCGTTTGCAAGTAAAGAATTTCTCGAAAAAGAAAATTCTCTTTTCAAAGAGGGGGCACTTCCTCTATATTCTGTATGATGTTTGATTCAATCAAAGACGATTTTTTTACCTTCCTCCGCTTTCAAAGCATTGCGACCGATCCAGACTACCTAGATGAAGTGAAAAACTGCGCCGATTGGTTGCAAGGACAACTAGAAGAGGCGGGGCTTAAATGTGAAAAGTGGGAGACAACAGGTGCTCCAACACTTTTAGCAACCAATCTCGATGCCGGATCCGATAAAGAAACCCTTCTCATTTACTGCCACTACGACGTACAACCTGTTGACCCTTTAAACCTGTGGGAATCCCCCCCCTTTGAACCAACAGTTCGTAATAAGAGAGTTTATGCACGAGGTGCTTCTGATGACAAAGGGCAGTGCTTCTACACCCTCATTGCCCTTAAACACCATTTTCAAAAACATGGAAATTTTCCGATCAATATCAAATTCTTAATCGAAGGGGAAGAAGAGAGTGGAAGTGAAAGCCTAAATGAGCTCCTCGAAGAAAAAAAAGAAGAGCTCAGTGCCGACCACCTTCTCATTGTTGACGTAGGATTTCCTGACCCTAAAAAACCGGTCATCACCCTTGGAACACGAGGCATCATCGCACTCGAATTAACTATCGAAGAAGCTTCTGTTGACCTCCACTCGGGATCGACCGGAGGCATCGCCTACAATCCCAACCGAGCTCTTGTTGAAATTTTATCCAAATGCCACGACTCAACTGGAACCGTTGCAATCCCCGGATTTTACGATGAATTGACCGAACCCACACCGGGTGAGTTAGAAGAGCTTGATATGGACTACGACCTAGAAAGCTTTGAAGAAACTTTTGGCTTTATTCCAAATGGAATGGAGGAAGGAGTTTCTGCGCCAGAGGCAAACTGGCTCCGCCCTACGCTGGAAATCAATGGAATTTGTGGAGGTTATACCGGGACAGGGTTTAAAACAGTGATCCCCTCAAAAGCAACTGCAAAAATTTCATGCCGCCTTGTTCCTCAGCAAACTCCCGAAAGAATCATCTCTTTGGTCTCTGAATTTATCCACTCTCAAGCACCTGACCAGGTCAAAGTCACGCTCAATTCACTCACCGGCTCAGGAGCGGGGTTCCGTTGCAGAGGAGATTCTCGTATTGCAACAATCATGAGCCAAAGCTACACAGAAGTATTCCAAACTCCGTGCAAGAAAATCTTATGTGGAGGATCGATTCCCATCGCCCCAGCCCTCGCCCTTGCATCTGGAGCACAAACGATTTTAGTTGGAACCGCACTGATGGGCGATCAAGTGCACGCTCCAAATGAAAGCTTCTCTATCGAATCGTTTGAAAAAGGGTACCAAACGATTCTTCGCATGCTTGAACTATTCACCTAAATCCCCTATGCTATGGATGTATGAAAAAGATTTTAGCCACACTACTTTTGTTCTCCCTTCCCCTCCTTGCAGATCCCCTTTCTAAATCTGAAGAGCACCTACTCAAACAGATCTCCAAAGGGTTTTCTGCCGTCGCAAAGACAGCAACCCCTGCAGTTGTCTACCTAGAGAGTGAAATTGAAGCAAAAAAACCTTCTGCCCACCACTCTCCAAGAAGCTCTAACCCTTTTGATTACTTTGGAAATGATGATTTCCTCAGCCAATTTTTTGGTTTCCCCCACAAAAAGCAACCCGTCTCCCGTAGAGAAACAGCAAGAGGCACCGGCTTCCTCATCTCATCAGATGGTTATATCATCACCAATAACCACCTGATCGATAAATGCACCAAAGTGAAAGTGACCCTTCATGATGGAAAAATCCTTCCCGCAACAGTGATTGGAAGTGATCCCAAAACCGACCTCGCTGTCTTGAAAATCGAAGGAAAAAAATTTCCCTACCTCGAATTTGGAGACTCCGATGCACTTGAAGTGGGTGATTGGCTTATCGCCATTGGAAACCCCTTTGGCTTGCAAGCAAGTGTCACAGTCGGCGTCGTCTCAGCCAAAGGGCGAAATGACCTACAAATTGCCGATTTTGAAGATTTTATACAAACAGATGCAGCAATCAATCCCGGTAATTCTGGAGGTCCATCTCTCACCGTTGAAGGAAAAGTAATTGGAGTCAACACAGCCATTGCAAGCGCCTCTGGTGGATACATGGGAATTGGTTTTGCCATCCCCAGCAACATGGTACAACAAATCATGAAGCAACTGATCGATAATGGCACCGTGACCCGAGGGTATCTTGGTGTCTCACTCCAACCGCTCGATCAAGACCTTGCAGACTTCTATAAAATCGACTGCAATCAAGGAGCACTTGTTGCCGACATTCTCCCCGATTCGCCAGCAGAACGTGCAGGCTTAAAACAAGAAGATGTGATCATCGGCTTTAATGGAACCAAAGTGGAGAACCTCCCCTCCTTCCGCAACGCAGTCTCTTTGATGACCCCTGGCTCCAAGCTCAAACTGAAAGTGATCCGAAACGAAACTATCAAAGAGCTCACAGTCACGATAGAAGCACTTCCTGAGGAGTGTTTCGGTCCCTCAGCCCCTCTTGACAAACTGGGGATCCAAGTGCAGCCACTTACCCCTGAAATCGCTACAAAACTTGGAACTCTCCAAAAAGAAGGAGTTGTTATCACAGCTATTGAACCAGCAAGCCCCGCCGCAATTGCAGGAATGGCTCCAGGCTGTATTGTCGTTGCCGTCAACCGGAAGCCGATTGCCACAGTAGAGGAGTTTAACAAAGCAATCAATCAAGCTGCAGATGATGGGAGAGTCCTCCTAAAGGTCATCCAAGGAGAGATGGTTCGCTTTATCGCACTACACTTCGACTAGAGTATTAATATATGGTCGATTCAAACGGAACTATGCAATCCTTATTTTAATCTAATATAATTGATTTTTAATGTAAAAAAACTGTAAACTAATACCATCACAAACATATTTTTTAGTTTTTTATGACATTACCAATTGATAGACCTTCAAACTCTTTTATCACCCCATTAGAAGGATGGAAGCGGACAGCTGCCGTGACAACCTGTGCTTTGGCCGCTATTGCATGCATCACTGCAGGAAGTTCTCTTCTTGGCCTGCATTTTTTTCCCTCTGGGACGTCATATGCTCTCTTAGGCTCTGGACTTGGAACTTTTTTCATAAGCGGTATCCTTCTCTCTGTTAAACAAGCAAATAGACCACTACCTAAAGAAGAAATCTCTAAAGAAGAAGAAGCTTTGCCTCTTCCACAATGGAAGATAGATGAAGGATATAAGAGTGCTTTTAAGAAAATGTTACAATCCCAACGGTTCATCTATCGTCTAGAGAAATCAAAAAGAAATCAAGCAGCCACAAAAATTCAAGCAGCTGTTCGAGGTTTTCTGACACGGCAAGCAGCTCTTCTTAAGCAGAAGCTAGAAGAAAAGTGGGCTTGTGAGCACGTTCTACGCCTTATGAGCTGGACTCTACAAGTTTTGGCAGAGAGCCCTGAAGCTGCTGCTGCTGCCATGAAAGAGCAAAGCCTCCTTCCAACCGAAGCATTTAATACAATTGCTGCCAAAGCTTACCAACTCCTTTTAGAGACAGCCACACAATCTGGCATGAGTGATGAAGATGCAAAAAGTGTTTTAAAGAATACTCTTAGAAAGCTAAATGCCTGTACTCCAGACAAGAATATAAATGGCTATAGCAGTGTAAGTAATACTTATCTTGCAGCGATCGCCTTTATTTTGCTCCAAGAAGATGAAACCTTAGTGCCTTTAATGCGCACTCTTTTAAACTCTGATCCAGAAGTTGCACAGCAGCTACAGAAAAATGGACGCACGTTGCTAACAAGTCAATTTGTTGCCAATTTTAAGAGAGCTGCACTGGAAACAAATACCGGCTTAGATGATGAAATTTGCTCTTTTTGCGAAGCATTAAAAGGGATCATTAAAACAGGAGATTATACAACTCCATTACGTCTTAAGCAGTATAGTCCGCTTGAAGCTCGCGCACATGAACTCCGTCTCATTGCCCATGCACACGCCTACAACCACGTAGATGTGGGACACAAAATGCCCGGTGTTGGTGAGGTGATCTACCGGTACCGTGGGGGTGGTGTGAATTACTTTGTTGCTGTTGATAAAAGAAAGGTTCATTTTTGTAGTGCAGGAACCCATGAAGCAGGTGGACTTGCACGTGATCTCGATCCTAGAAGCGCCGCATCAAGCTTTAATGCATATATGACCGATGACGCCATCTTCGAAATGATCGTTGCCATCTATGCCAAGTTCCAAGATGGTGGAGCTCCTGTTCAGTTTGAATTTCATGGCCACAGCTTGGGTGGACACGATGTCCAGCTTTGGGCAAATAAAATCATGCACCAAATGTTGAGTGGTCAACTCCAACAGTTGAGTGTTAAAAGTGTTTTAATCAATACCCAAAATGCCCTCCGAGTGAATTGGAATGAGGCTGAGGAATTCCATACACTTACACAAGAGCTACTTGCTAAAAGTGTTGCAATCAAACTTCACCACGGTTTTGTTCCCTATGATATGATTCAACATGCTGGAGCTGTTTTAATTGGTCACAAATTTGAAGAGTTAGGTGAAGGATTTGAGATGACAATTGTCAAACACCACTGCAATGCGCTTAAAACAGTGAGAGCAATGGCAACAGGAGGACCACATAGAGCTGTGACAGCTGCAACCCAACTTGTTTTTGTTGCAGATTCTGAAATAAAAAAAATTGTCCTCACAGGAGGAGGCTTTGGAACCAATGGAACTTTGCTTGAAGGACCTGTCAATGCAGTTGCTGCTGCGGTCAAAGTGATTCCTTGGGCTGCTTTAAGAGTCTTGGCCTACTTCAAAGCTGCAGATAGTCAAGGGAGAGATGGAGTCAGTTATACGACTAGATCTCGTTCAACGAGCTCTTCTTCTGCTTGCTTTACAGATGCAGTCACAGGCAAACTAATAAGAGGTTAATCTTCTGAGTGTTTTGTCAAACATTTTAGAGTGAAAGAGAGCACATCTTTGTCTTTATATGCACAAATAATTTGCTCTCGCTGTTTCTTGTAATCCTTAATTAAGTGCTCACTCTCTTTTTCAGAAAAACAGACAAAATAAGGAAGAGCGATTTGTTGTAGCCGCTCTGGCTGAACCGATGAACCAGGGAAGAGTAGAGGAGCTTTTTTGACCGAATAATTTTCAAAGGCTATTGAGTTCTCCTTACCGTATCCGAGTAAAATGCCATAAAGAGTATTGCTACACCCAAGTCTATTCCAAAGAAAACCCTCTTTAGCTAAAATTTTATCCATAATTTCACTTGCACTACACTCCTTTCCCATTTTTTCTTGAAATAGAGACAAGTGCATTGTAATTGTAGAAAGCACTTCTTTTTTATTAATCAAATAAAGTTCCAAAGTATCCTTTCTTTCTTCAGCAAAAAAACTATATTGATCTGTTGAAAAGTATTTTTGATAACGTTCCCATGTTTTCCAACAAGAAAAAATAGAAAAAATTGGGTGAATAAGTTTTTGAGAAGGAAGAATTATAATAGATGGGTTTTTCATTACAGATTTAATAGGCAATCTTTTAGGGATAGAATTGATTGAAATAGGTTTCTTTCCTAAGAGCGTATAACCAAATGAAGGATCTTCTGCAAAGAGAAGATATTTAAAAAGCAGCTCGATTTGTCTTTGATCACCCAAAGGAATATCCTTTTCAACTGAAAAGGATATTCCAACAAAAGCTAAAGTGATAAGTAATAAATTTCTAGGCATTAAAAGGACTTAAAGGACAGCTGCGATTGAAGCAGATTCCAGCGATTGTTGGCAATCCACAACCATAACATTGTTCAAAGATATTTACATTATCTGTTCGAAAAAAAACACCTTCTTCATCTGATTCAATGATAGGAAGTGGAATCATTTGATTCTTTATACAGAGGAAACTGCCATCTTAGAATCTAATCTTCTGAGTGTTTTGATTCGAACTTTTTGAAAGAAGAGGTGCTTCGGATCGCATCAAACTCTATTCGGTCAAGCGCATCCTCTACCGAAGGAAGCCCCTCTCGAACAGCACACTCTAACCATCCTACCGCTGGCTCCGCTTTGTTTTGAGAGCCGTAAGCAAGTGCGTTGATCAAGGCTGTATTGTACGAAGGAATGTCTTGGAAACACTTGTTTGCAACTTCGATCACTGCCATATAGTCCTGATTCATATAGGCTAAGAAATGAAAAAGCGCTAAGTGCTCTCCTGAAAGATGGGATTTGATCGGAACCAAAAGCTCAAACGCTTCTTTATACTTCTTCTGATCTCGGTAAATTTCTGCAAGTTCTTGTGTAGCAAGTGTATATAAAATTCCCTCTTTGGTCTTCTCTCTCACTTCATCTAGTTTTTGAAGTGCCTCTTCACTCCTCCCTTCAGCGTAGTCTAGGTCAGCCTCTTTCATTAAAGTTTGCAAGGCAGTATCGCGATCTTTTTCATTGAAAATCTTGTAGTAACGAAGAGATCGAAAGCTCTCAAAGGTGAGAATAAGAAAGAGAGCTCCAATGAGGAACATTCCCATTGCAAAGAAGAAAATGCTGATCCCAATTGCAACGACAAGGCCGACGATGATTGCCATCTTGATCCCTTTAAAACCAAAAATCGCTTCGAGGATAATGCTCAAAAGATGCCCTCCATCAAGGGGAAGGACAGGAATGAGATTGATGATTGTCCAAAAGAGGTTGGCAACAAAGGTGAAGCGGACGGCAAAGTTGAGCATCTCATTTTCAATGGGGATGTATCGGTAGAGAAGGTAGGCTGCGACAAAGATGAGAAAACCGGCAATCGGTCCATTGAGAACGATAAGGAATTCTTCCCAAAGGCGGAGTTTCCTCCCCTCTCTGTAGGTGAAGCCACCAAAAGCGGCGAGCTCAATGCGCGTTTTTTGTCCAAAGGCAGCCGCTGTTAAGGCGTGTCCAAATTCGTGGAAAAGAACGGAAAAAAGGATGATGAAAAGGCAGACAAAAGCGCCGAGCAAGCTCATGGTCCACATCCACCCGATAAAGAGTGCGACAAGCCAGAAGAGGGGGTGAATGGCGATGGGGATTTTTCCAGGTATTCTAAGCATGCATCACCTTTTTCAATGTCTCTCCAATGACAGAAGGAGTCTTAGCAACAACAACTCCTGCTTTTTCAAGTGCCTTGATCTTCTCTTCAGCGGTCCCTTTTCCTCCAGAAATAATTGCACCAGCGTGCCCCATTCGGCGACCTGGAGGGGCGGTGATTCCTGCAATCAATGAGACGATAGGCTTGGTCCCATGCGCTGCGATCCACTCTGCAGCTTCTTCTTCAGCTGTACCGCCAATCTCACCGATCATCAAAATTCCTTCGGTTTCAGGATCTTTTTCAAAAAGCTCGAGCATATCGATAAAATTCGTTCCATTTAAAGGGTCTCCCCCAATTCCAACACAAGTACTCTGTCCCAATCCTTCTTCAGTTGTCTGCCATACAGCTTCATAGGTAAGCGTTCCTGAACGGGAGACAATTCCCACTTTTCCCCGTTTGTGGATATAGCCTGGCATAATTCCAATCTTACAACCATCTGGAGTGATAATTCCAGGGCAGTTGGGTCCGATCAAACGGCTTTTGCTCTTTTTCATCACATGCGAAACTTCGAGCATATCACGTACTGGTATTCCTTCGGTAATACAAACGATGAGCTCAATTCCAGCTTCTTCAGCTTCTAAAATAGCTTTTGCAGCAAAGGGGGCTGGAACAAAAACCAAACTCGCTGTACAGCCGGTCGTTTCTTTTGCTTCTAGGACGGTATTAAAAACAGGAAGCCCTAGGTGCTTTTGCCCCCCTTTTTTAGGGGTGACACCCCCCACATAGGTCGAGCCGTAAGCTATGCCTTGTTCTGTGTGAAATGTTCCTGATTTTCCGGTAATCCCTTGTGTGATTACTTTTGTCTCTTTATCGATTAAGACTGCCATTTTACCGCCTTGATCGCTCCATCAGCCATCGTATCTGCCGTGATGATATCTAAACCCGACTCTTTCAATATTTTTTTCCCAATCTCAACATTGGTTCCTTCCATTCGAACAACAAGTGGCACATGCACTCCCTCTTTTGAAGCGGCGACAATCCCCTCCGCAAGGACACCACAATCCATAATTCCCCCGAAAATATTGACAAAGATCGACTTCACACTTGGATCGGACAAAATAATCTTAAAACCGTGTGCAACTTGCTCTTTTGTTGCACCCCCTCCCACATCGAGGAAATTGGCCGGTTTTCCCCCGTAAAAATGGATGATATCCATCGTTGCCATCGCCAATCCAGCCCCGTTGACCAAACACCCAATCTCTCCTTCTAAGCCGATATAAGCAAGGTCGTACTCTTTTGCCATCACTTCACCTTCAGTCGATTGAGTGGGATCGTACCATTTGGCAATGTCTGGATGACGGAAAAGAGCGTTGTCATCGATTGAAAACTTTGCATCCACTGCCAAAAGCTCTCCCTCTTTTGTCAAAACCAGAGGGTTGATCTCTAAAAGCGAACCGTCACACTCTAAAAAGGCTTTTGCCAAGTTTTGTGCAATCTCCCTTCCTTGATCGTCCCATTCCATTAAAGCTACAAGCTTTTCTACCTCATCGAAAGAAACTTTCACAATACGGTCGGGATTCTCTTCAATCTCCATTCCTCCCTCTTTTGAAGCCATCAAAATCGGTTCAGCCCGCTCTCTATCGATCACAGCTGCCAAGTAGTACTCCTTTGCAATATCGACTGCTGGGGTGATGAGGAGTTGATTGGCAATAACTCCCTTTGCTCCTGTCTGTTGATTTTGGATCCGCATGCCGAGCATCTCATCGACAAGAGGAAGAATTTTTCCAAGTTTCACTCCTCCTGCTTTCCCACGTCCCCCTGCATGCACCTGCACTTTGACAACACCCTCTTCGATTCCTAATTTCAAAAGAGCAGCCTCCGCCTCTTCTCGGCTAGAAACAACCTCAAAAGGAGGAGTGGGAATCCCATATTTTTGCAATAAGGTTTTTGCTTGATATTCGTGTGTATTCATGAAAGAGTTTCCCCCAATTAAATCTTCTTATGTGCTATCATATCTTTTAGATCAATGTTTAAATATCTAGGAAAAAAGCTACGTAACCTCTTTGGTGGCAAGATCGATGAGGAGGTTCTTGAGAAAGTAGAAGAGCTCTTCTATGAGGCTGATCTAGGTGCACAAACAAGTGCTTCTCTCACAGACCACGTCCGAACTCTCTATAAGAAGAATTCAAAGATCTCCTATGAAGATATTCTCAAAGAGATCAAAGAGCAGCTCATCGAAAAACTGGGAGCACAGCCGACAACTTCCCCAACCACTTCTCCCCACGTCATTTTGATCGTTGGAGTGAACGGAAATGGAAAGACAACCTCAATTGCAAAACTAGCACACCACTACGCTCAACTTGGAAAATCAGTTCTTGTTGCAGCAGCAGATACATTTCGTGCAGCAGCTATTGACCAACTCGAGCTTTGGTCTCAAAAGCTCAATATTGAAATTGTCAAAGGGGCTCCTGGAAGCGACCCTGCTTCTGTTGCTTTCGATGCAATTACAGCTGCAAAAAGTCGTGGCATTGATATCGTTCTCATCGATACAGCGGGACGCCTCCACACTAAAAGTGATTTGATGCAAGAGCTTGAAAAAATCTGCCGTGTCTGCGGCAAAGCACTCCCCGATGCACCTCATGAGACGCTCCTTGTTCTCGATGCCACAATTGGGCAAAATGGAGTGGAACAGGCTCTTATCTTCCACAAGTTCACCCCTCTCTCAGGTCTCATTCTCACCAAGCTTGACGGGACTGCTAAAGGGGGAACGGCGATTGCCCTTCAAGCAAAACTCAATCTCCCGATCAAATTTATTGGAGTTGGAGAGTCTGCAACAGATCTTCGACCATTTCAGCCAAAGCAATTTATCGATGATCTCCTCTCCTAAATCCTGACTATTTTACGATGAATCGTAAAATGGTCATGACTTTTTAACGATTCAAAGCCATGGTTTTTGGTTGAAGCGAAAGGTGGAAAAAAACATCTCTTAGCCCTTCACTCTCCTACTCTCAAAAACAAACAGGAGCTCCTCACGCCTTCCAAATCGAGCTTACCGCTCCTTACGAAAAAGTGGACTGTTTCAAATACACTCAACCTATTATTGTCTCTGCAAAGACCTTTCTATCTCAACTTATTTGAAATCTTTTAGGTATTCATGACAAACGCGTTTTAATCTTATAGAAGCAAGATATTTACCGGCGGCTGCCTGATGAGAAAATCTGGAGGAGGTACCAGAAAATCATGATCACATTGACATACATCTTCAGCGCCATAATCATCGACAGCTTATAGGAGGCGACCGAATGGACGTCTGCCTGCATTGAAAAGCGACGGATTGTTTGCGCATCATACGCTGTTAGGCCAACGAAGATCGCAAGACCAAGCCAGCTGATAAAAAGATGTAAAAGGCGCATCTCCATGAAAAAGGAGAGGACCATGAAGATAAGACTCACAACGACAAGTCCAATCACAGCAAAGGTGAGGATCCGGCCGAGAGTTGTGAGGTCTGATTTGGTGAACATTCCGTATGCCATCGCCATTCCAAAGACAGAAGCAGCTGTGGCAAAGGCAGCCCAAATCACTTGCCCCCCAAATGCTGCGGCAAAGCCGGGTAAAATCGTGCCAAATAAAACTCCTTCAAGGCCTGCGTAAGCCAGAAAAAGGGTGATCACTGTCTGAAGAGAACCTCGGCTAACCGCTCGGTTAATTGTCATTGCAATGCCAAATGTTCCAAATGCCCAAACCCACCAAAAAGGCATCAGTTTGACATAGAGCCCCGATGCGTAGACAAAAAAGGCAACTGCAGCTGTAAAAGCAAGGCCAATGGCCATCCATCCGTAAACTCGGGTAGAAAAAACTCCCACATCGCGGGAATCTTGAACTTGTACATAATCTCGATCGTATAGAGGCATCTTAAACTCTCCTATTTTTGGCCCCATTATAGGGCTTTGGGAAATTAAAACCAAGGAATCATGATTGTCAATTCAAAAAACACAAAGAGGGTCATCAATCCCAAAGTCCACACAGATGTACGGGATTCAAATTTTTTCTTTCCAAACCAAACCATCAAGATGGGAAGAAGGCCCAAGAGAAGGGCGCACCCAATTCCTCCTCCATATTGAAGAGCATTGAGAAAAAGGGTTGGATTAAAGAGGGCAAAGGCAAGTGGCGGAAGGTAGATCAACAAGGAGAGGAGAAATCGCCCTTTAAAGGTTTTCTTTACTTTCAAGCCATCGGCTAAAAAGTCGAGAAGGCCGAGGGTCACACCTAAAAAAGAAGTAACGATCGCAAAAAAGGCAAAAAATTGACCTACGATGTAGAGCCAGTTGAGGTCTGAGATGTGTCGGAGTGGAGAGACTGCCATCTCCCCTAATTGCTTCGCCTCTTCAAATCTATCGAGTGGAACAATCCCTAAAAAGAGAGCTTCCCAAAGGATGTAGAGAAAAAGAGCTGTTGCGCTGCCGAGATAGATCGCTTTTTTCACCCGCTTTGGATCGCGGTCTAGGTAGTTTGTCAGTGTAGGAATCAATCCTTGAAATCCAAATGCTGTGAAGATAATCGGGGTGGAGCGAAGGGCTAGAGACCAATCTGCATAGCCGAGCAAATCGAGGTCGATGTTACCCAGTCCGAGATAGACAAAAAGGAAGAAAAAGAGGATCAACCCAAACATCAACAAACGGTTGACTCGGTCTGCAATCCAAGGGCCGATCAAAACAAAAGGGGCAAAGGCAAGGACAAAGATGAGTGGCCCCAACACCTTGGAGGTTTGAAGAAGTTGACTGACCAATCCTCCTCCCCCAGCAATATAGGCAATGGTGAGTGAATAAAAGAGGTAGAGGTAGAGAATCCATGCGGAGATTTTTCCAAACCTTCCCATAGTCATCTGAGCCATTGAGACGAGGTTGACCTCTTTGGGGCTCCACAAAAAGACTTCCATGATCAAGACAGCGGTCTTTGCCATAAAGAGCCAACAGACCAAATAGATCAAGACTGCAGGGATAAATCCCCCAGCTCCTGTGAGCACTGGCATGGCCAACACGCCTCCCCCAATTGCTGTTCCAGCGACCAATAGGGAGGCTCCAAAGACAGAACCTCTTTTCATATTCATGGGAACAATGTAATATAACCGGTATGAAAAAGAAAGGAAAAACCGTCTCTTCAACAGCTGTTGAAAATCACACTTATAAAATTTTTCCAAACGATCTAAATACGAACCAAACGCTCTTTGGGGGTGTGGTGATGAGCATGCTCGATCGGATCACCATTGTTGTGGCTGAGAGGCATTCTGAAGAAATCTGCGCGACAGCTTCTGTCGATGCTCTCCATTTTTTGGCTCCTGCTCATCTCGGTGAGGTGTTGATTATCCAATCATCAATCAACCGGAGCTGGAATGCATCGATGGAAATCGGAGCAAAAGTGCTCGCTGAAAATATCAAAACCCGAGAGCATCGTCATATTGTCTCAGCCTACTTCACCTGCGTTGCTTTAGACGAAAAAGGGAAACCAACCTCGGTTCCTGAGGTGATCACAGAAACCGACCTTCAAAAGAGACGTTTTGAAGAGGCGGGTGATCGACGAAAATTCCGCCTACTCCTCGCTCAAGAGAGTAAAAAGCGGCGATAATCGTTGAAAATTAAACATTTAGGGGATACTCTTTTCCTATGAGCACAGTAGTTAGAGAAGTTAGAAACGGTTATGAATCGTTAGATCCTCCAGGGCCAAGCCCTTTGCCAGATACAATCGAGGGCTTGATTTCAAAACTTTTTGCAGGCCTCTGGCCTTTGATGGTACGTGAAGATCAAAATGTTTTTTTTAACATTTTCGTTAAGGAATATTCCAAAGTATCTCCCAAAAATAAAGGAGATGTCCTCAAAGCTTCTCGTGTATTTCAGCTCTTTAAAAAAGATCTTTTTGAGGGAACCTGCTTTCGTGTTACACTTATATCAAAAAGACTGAGTTATTTATGCAAACTTACTGATGATCAACGAACTCTATGCCAAAGGTATCTTAGGAGATACTATTCTCAAAACCCTAGCCCAACAGAAAAATATACCTTTTGCACACACCTTATGAAGCTATCCCCTAAGCTAAGACTTCGCTATTTCCCTGCAAACTCTTCTTTCTTAGACACATTAAATCATAGTGAGAAAATAACCCTTCTTATTAAGCTTGTAGAGCAAACTACTCGACGGTGACAGATTTGGCAAGATTGCGTGGTTGATCGATCTCACACCCTCGCAAGCTTGCAATCTCATAGGCGAGGAGCTGTGTTGCAATCGTTGTTAAAATGGGAGCGAGTTCGTCACATGTTTGAGGAATTGTGATCACATCATCTGCAAGAGAGGCGTCCCATTTTTCGGGAACAATCGCTATGATTTTACCTGCACGCGCTTTCACCTCGCGTAAATTGCTGATCATTTTGTCGTAGGTGAGCTGATCTCCCATGCATGCAACTGTTGGACAGTTTGGTTCGATGAGTGCAATGGGTCCATGCTTCATTTCTCCTGCAGCGTAACCATTGGCATTGATGTAGCCGATCTCTTTGAGTTTGAGTGCTCCTTCTAAGGCTGTGGGATACATATAACGACGCCCTAGGTAGAAAAAATTGTCAAATTGGGCATATTTAGCTGCAATCTCTTTGATTTGATCGTGTTTTTGAAGCACTTGTTTTGCTTTTTCGGGAAGTACTTTGAGTTCTTTTTGAAACGTTGTTTGACTCCCAAGTTTTGAGGCGAGCAAAAATAATATGGCGAGCTGACTTGTGAACGCTTTGGTCGAACAGACACCAATTTCAGGGCCAGCTCTAAGAAAAAGGCAGTCGTCAGCAAGGCGGGTTAAAGTTGAATTTAAAACGTTGCAAATTCCCAATACTTTTGCCCCTTTTTTCTTCAACTCATTGATCGCTGCAAGGGTGTCTGCTGTCTCTCCTGATTGACTGATGGCAATGGCTAAGGTCCCTTTGCTTACAATAGGGGTGCGGTAGCGGTATTCAGAAGAAACATGTACTTCGACTGGAATACGGGCGAGCTCTTCGAAGGTGTAGCTTGCAATTAACCCTGCGTGGTAAGAGGTGCCACATGCCAAAATGACAATACGGGAAACTGTTTCTAGTTTTAGATCGATTTCACCCATGATTGCGGTTTTAAGGGTGTGTGGTTGCTCGTAGATCTCTTTGAGGGTGTAGTGGGTGAAATTTCCTTTGGTGGGATCTTCTATCTCATTGCCAACTTCTGTGATCTCTTTTGTAAGAAGCGCTCGGTTTGTATCAAAGACTTTGACTTCTTTGGCTGTGAGATGCGCCACTTCTCCTGAGTGAAGATAGACCACCTGGCGAGTGTGTTTTAAAAAGGCTTGTGCATCTGAGCCGATAAACATCTCACCTTCACCAACACCGATGGCTAAGGGACTCTCTTTTGCAACGCAAACCATCTCTTCGGGGTGATCTTTGTGCAAGACAGCAAGTGCAAAAGCTCCTTCAAGGTGAGAAACGGCTTGTTGTACGGCCGCAAGAAAGTCTCCTTGATAGAGGGAACTGATGAGTTGAGGAATCACTTCTGTATCTGTCTCAGAATGGAATTGGATCCCTTTTTTTTCGAGTTGTTTGCGCAACTTTTCGTGGTTCTCGATGATGCCGTTGTGAACGACAGCACAAGTTTGGGCGTGGTCGAAATGGGGATGGGCATTTGCCTCATTTGGTGTGCCGTGTGTCGCCCAACGTGTCTGCGCAATAGCCAGATGGGATGTTTTTCCCTCAAAGGTGTGGTCGAGATTTGATACTTTACCCACCTTTTTCTCAATCTCTAATTTCCCATCGATAAAAGCGGCGATACCAGCAGAGTCGTAACCGCGGTATTCAAGCTTATGGATCCCTTCTAAAACAATTGGAACCGCTTTCCGTTCCCCTATATAGCCGGCGATTCCACACATGTTCCAATCTCTTTTGTGACCATATCGGCAATCACCTTTGCCATCTGATCGATTTTTTCCCTCTCTTCTCCCTCTACCATGACACGGCAGAGGTTTTCTGTTCCAGAGTAGCGGATAAGCACCCGTCCTTTCCCTTTAAGCTCTCCTTCTATATCACCAATCACACGACTCACTGACTTAAGCTCCTCTAAAGGGGGCTTTTTTATCACGGGAATATTGATCAAAATTTGAGGAAATTTTTCAACAGCTGCAGCGAGCTCTGACAACTTTCTTCCTGTCCTGTGCATAATAGCAAGCACTTGCAGTGCTGATAAAATCCCATCTCCTGTCGTCGTATGCTTCCGAAAAATGAGATGGCCACTCTGTTCCCCTCCTAAGGAGGCTTTGTGATCGAGCATCTCTTGTAACACGTGCCGATCCCCCACTTTTGTCAATCGGACGTTGACACCAAGCGATTCGAGATGGCGGACAACACCAAAATTAGTCATCACAGTTCCAACAACACAGTTGTTTTCCAACTCTCCGAGTTCTTTGAGCTCTTTTGCACAAATCGCCATGATTTGATCGCCATCGATAAGATTTCCTTTCTCATCTGACATCATCAGTCGATCTCCATCTCCATCGAGTGCAATGCCAACATCTGCCCCTTTTTCTACCACTCCTTTCTGCATCCCTTCAGGGTGAAGAGATCCACAGTTGTCATTGATATTCAATCCACTCGGAGAGTTTCCTTTCACACATACCTCTGCTCCAAGCTCCCAAAATGTGAGGGGGGCAACTCTGTAAGTCGCCCCGTTAGCACAATCCAAAAAGATTTTCATCCCTCCTAAGGTTTGTCCAGGGGTAAACGTGTTTTTGAGGTGCTCGATATACCGCCCTCCCACATCATCGATCCGCTTGTTTTTTCCCACTTCTTTATCAAGAGGAACGGTTTCAAAAGCTCCGGTTTGAATAATTTGTTCCATCTGCTGCTCTAAAGCATCCGATAGTTTAAACCCTTCAGAATTAAATATTTTGATTCCATTATCATAAAAGGGGTTGTGAGATGCAGAAATCATAATGCCAGCCGCTGCGCGGTAAGCACGTGTCACATAGGCGACACCAGGGGTTGGAAGAGGACCGAGCATCAAGGTGTCGACTCCCATCGAGCAGAGGCCTGCGATGATTGCGTTTTCAAAAAAATAGCACGACCGTCTCGTATCTTTTCCAACAATGACCCGCTGCCTTCCCTCTTTTTGGCGAAGAACTTGGGCGAGTGCTTTCCCTAAAGCAAGTGCTGTTTCAGGAGTTGTAGGGAAGTGATTTGCACGCCCTCGAATCCCATCTGTTCCAAATAGCTTATCCATTTTCTTTTTATCCTATTTTCTATAGGTTGAAGATACCTATGCATGACAAAAAAGTCGAGAGGCTCCGAAAAAAACTTCAAGACGGCAGATATCACACGCTATCCCACTCTGTTTCAAACACTCTTAGAAACGGGAAATACAAAAAGGGGTGTGTCAAACTGAAGATGGATCATTTTGACAATATTCTTGAAGTGAATGAGGCATTTGCTCTTGTTGAGCCTAAAGTGACCTTTTATGAACTTGTTAAAGCGACATTGAAAAAAGGGTTGATCCCCGCTGTTGTCCCTGAATTTAAATCGATCACTGTAGGTGGTGCGATTATGGGAGCAGCTTTAGAAAGTAGCTCGCATCAATATGGACAATTCTCTGACTGCTGCCTTGAATATGAGCTTGTACTTGGCAATGGGAGCGTTGTCACTGTGTCACCTGAAAAGGACCCCGATCTTTTTTACGGAGTGAGTGGAAGCTACGGCACATTGGCATTGATCACCCTTGCAAAGGTAAGGTTGATCAAAACCAAACCATTTGTCTCTCTCACCTACACACCAAAATTTCCCGTTCCCACTTCCGATTTTTGCGAAGGTGTTGCCCTTGGCCCAGAAGAGATCATCACGATCGATGGAACCCTTATCGATCATCCTGACTCACCTGTTGTCCGACTCAACCGCCCCTTTAGCCCGTGGTTTATCGACCTCATTGAAAAGAAGCCCAAAGCGCATTGCATGCCGATTTTGGACTACCTCTTTCGCTTTGATCGTGGAGCTTTTTGGATGGGAAGATCTGTACGACGTTTTCTCTTCGGCCCTCTTTTTAATTCTCATCGCCTCTACCAAGGACTCCATAAACTTCCTGCCGCCTATTTTGAAAAACAATTTTTTATCCACGATTTCTATGTTCCTATGGAACGAGCAGAGGAAGCCTTTGCCTGTTTTTCTAAAAAAAGCGGGATCTCTCCCATCTGGCTCTGTCCCATCAAAGGGACAACAACTCCGCAGTTCCTCTCTCCTCACTACGGCCACTCCTCCTACCTCAACATCGGCATCTATGGAAAGGCACAAGACCCCGTTAAGTTGAGCCAAGAGCTTGAAAAAGATGTTCTCTCATTTGGTGGAAGAAAGATGCTCTATAGTTTAACCTATTATAGCCAAAAATCGTTTGAAGAAGAATATGACAATAAACGTTATTGCATCTTGAGAAAAAAATGTTATGCTGAGAACGCTTTTCCCAGTTTGTATAGCAAGATATGTCCCAAACCTATTCCTCTAAGGAACACCATATCCGAAACAACCTGATTGATGCCAACGCTTTGAGTGTACTCAAACGTCTCCACCAAGCAGGTTACACCTCCTACCTTGTAGGAGGTGGTGTGCGTGACCTTTTGATGCGCAAAAAACCAAAAGACTTTGATATCTCCACCTCAGCCAAGCCCGAAGAGATCAAAAAACTGTTTCGCAACTGCATTTTAATCGGCCGCCGTTTCCGCCTCGCCCACATCCGCTTTGGACGACAAATCATCGAAGTGGCAACCTTCAGAGCAGGTGAGAGTTCTGATGAATTGATTGTCCGCGATAATGTTTGGGGAACCCCTGAAGAAGATGTGCTCCGACGTGACTTCACCATCAACGGCCTTTTCTACGACCCGATCAATCACAATATCATCGACTATGTTGGAGGATTTAAAGATCTTCAAAAACACACTCTCTGTTCGATTGGCGACCCTGAAATGCGGTTTAAACAAGACCCTGTTCGGATGATTCGAATGCAAAAATTTCGGGCCCGTTTCGGTTTCCTCATCGAAAAAAAAGCTCTCGATGCCATGGCAAAATGCCGCAATGAAATCAAAAAAAGCTCTCCTGCCCGTGTGTTAGAAGAGGTGTTCCGGATGCTCGAATCAGGTTTTGCTGAACCTTTTTTTCGCCTTCTTGTTGAATCAGATTTTCTACATCTCCTCTTCCCCAAGCTTGCAAACTATTTCCATGACGAAGTGGGAGAAACACTCTATCACTACCTGCGTGCTGCTGATTCTATGAATACACGGGGACAATACCGCACCTTAGACCGCTCTGTTTTAACAGCAACTCTCCTCTTCCCCATTCTCGACCACAAAGTGCAAAAACTCGATCCTCCCCCCAACCTTGGGCAAATCATGGAAATGAGCCACTCTCTGATAGAGCAACTCCTCTTCGAATCGTTTTCCCCATTCCCCCGTAAACAACGAATCGGTGCACACACCATCCTCCACCTCCAATACCGCCTCACCCCTCTTGGCAAACGGAAACACCCTCGCCATCGGATCGTTAAACAAAAACTTTTCCCCTTAGCCCTCACTTTTCTAAAGTTGAGATCTCTTGTTCAACCTACTAACTTTAAGCCCTATGAATACTGGAAACGGATCTACCGAACTGAAAAAGCTGCAAACGTCAAATAAAACCGAGCTCTTCTATCTCGGAGAACCTGTTGAAAAAGGCCCCCTTCCCACCTTTGTCTATTTCTCCCTTTCAGGTGAGGAGAGCTTAACACTCCCCCCCTACAATCAACCCGCTCTCTATCTCAGTCAATTCCCCTGTCGCGTATTTTCAGTTACACTTCCCGGTCATGGACCACAGTTTGATAAATTCGTTGCAATGGATTACTGGGCAGAGCAGATCAAAAAAGAGCACCGGTTTCTTGAAACTTTTTTTGAAACCACAGCCGAAGCAATCTCCTCTCTTGTCGATGAAGGAGTGATCGAGAAAGGAAAGCTTGCTTTTGGAGGTCTTTCAAGAGGCGCCTTTGCCGCAACACACATCGCCGCGCAAGAGCCCCATGTCACAACCCTTTTAGGGCATGCCCCTCTCACCGAGCTCTCCGCTCATAAAAGCTTTGCAAACCTCTCTGCCAAAGAGCTCAATCTCACATATATCATTCCAAAACTCTCGCATTTAAAGGACGTTCGCTTCTATATTGGTGACAAAGATACTTTGGTTGGCACACATAATTGCACCCATTTTATCCAAGAACTTTGCTCAACGTACCCCCAAATGTCGGTCGAGCTGAAGATCAAAACCCCATCGATAGGAATGGGAGGACATGGAACCTCCCCTGAAACCTTTGAAGAAGGAGCCGCATGGGTGAAACAAAAACTATTTGGAGAGTAGATGTACTCAGTTGTCATTCCCATCCATAATGAAGAGAGCAATCTCAAAAAACTTGTCGAAGAGATCGACCTTGCGATGCACTCTGAGAATAAACCTTGGGAGCTGCTCTGTGTCGATGATGGCTCAACCGACTCCTCCCTCCTTATTTTGCAAGAGCTCTGCCAAACCCGCCCCTATATGCGCATCTTCCGCTTTAACAAAAATTTTGGCCAATCAAGCGCTTTTGCAACCGGCTTTAAATATGCCAAAGGAGAGTGGATCATCACCCTTGATGGCGATAGGCAAAACGATCCCGCTGACATCCCTAAACTCATCGCCGCCTCAAAAAATGCCGACCTCGTCGTCGGCTGGCGGATAAACCGGAAAGACCGATGGCAAAAACGGATCATCTCCCGCCTGTCAAACTACATCCGGAGCCGCCTTTGCCGCGATGGCGTCCATGACACCGGTTGCTCACTCAAAGTTTACCGGAAAAGTGCTCTTGATCAAATCAAGCTCTATAAAGGGATGCACCGCTTTCTCCCCGCCCTATTTAAGATCGAAGGGTTTACTGTCAAAGAAATCCCTGTCAATCACCGAAAGCGAACTGGAGGAAAGAGCAACTACACCTTCCTCAACCGCTCGATCGGTCCCATCATCGACATGTTTGTTGTCCGCTGGATGCGCAAACGAGCCCTCCGCCACCAACTCCGCGAAGAAATTACCCACGAAAAGCTACGATGAGCTACTGCATTCTATCAGGTGAACAAAGTGGAGACCAACTCGGTGCTGAGCTGATCAAACGACTCGATTCCCCCTCCTTTGGAATGGGAGGAACACTCTTAGAACAAGCAGGGTGTGAAATCATCGAACAACCATTGCACGTCATGGGAATCACCGATGTGATCAAAGTACTTCCCAAGATCCTATGGCAGCTCAAAAACGTTCAAGAAACGATTTTAAGGCGAAATCCGAAAGTTGTCATCACAATTGACAACCCCGACTTCAATCTACGGATTGCCAAAGCACTACGAAAAAAAGGGTATAGAGGAAAGCTTATCCATCTCGTCTCCCCCCATGTGTGGGCGTGGAGAGGAGGGCGCGTCTTTGAGCTTGAAAAAACCCTCGATCACCTCCTTACAATTCTTCCCTTTGAAAAACAATATTACGAAAAAACCACCCTTGACGTCACTTATATCGGCCACCCATTGGCACAAAAAATCAAAGAGCACATCCACCAACCACTCGACCTTCCTCCAGAGACAATTGCTCTCTTTCCCGGCTCTCGCCCCCACGAAATTGCACATAATCTCCCCCTTCAGCTCAAAGCAACTGAAGGGCTTCCCATCGCAGTTTCCCTTGCTCGGAAGGAGCTTACCCCCCTTGTGACTCGCTTTACAACAGCCCCCCTCATTCCAGCAAGTCATCGATACGATCTGATGCACCAAGCCAAAGGGGCGCTTGCTACCTCTGGAACAATTGTTTTAGAGCTTGCCCTTCACGCAACACCAACCGTTGTCACCTACCGTCTCTCTCCACTCAATTATTTTCTAGGAAGGCACATCTTTAGGATCCATCTCCCCTACTACACCCTTCCCAACCTAATCTGTGAGCGGGAGATTTTCCCCGAATTTTTCCACACAAAGATTCACACTCAAGAAGTGCGCAACACACTCGAGGCCCTTCTACTGAATCCAGAGATTTGCAAATCCGAATGCCAAAGACTTAAACACCTTCTTGACGTTGAAAATGGAATCGAAAAAGCTGCTAAAGTGCTTTGATCATGATTTAAATTGAAAATTAGAGGATAAAAATGGAAAAACAAGCCGATTGTCCCTGTCACAGCGGGAAACCCTACGAAACATGTTGCGCTCCTTATCATAATGGAGAAGCTCCACCCTCTCCGCTTGCCTTAATGCGCTCTCGCTACAGCGGTTATGCCCTTGGTAACATCGACTATATTCTCAAAACAGGCGTTCAAGATGAGAATTCCCGAAAAGGGCTTGAACATTTTTGCAATGAAACACAATTCGTGGGCCTTGAGATCTTGGAAGAATCAGGCAACACCGTGACGTTTAAAGCGATTTTAGAAAGAGATGGTGTCGACACTTCATTTATAGAAAAAAGTCTCTTTGAAAAGAGAGATGGGCGGTGGATCTACCTCAAGAGGCTTGCGTAAATTTATCGATAATCTTGTTCTCAATAAGCGTTGCAGCTCCGCGAATCCCATTGACAAGTGCGGTCTTATTTGAATGTCCATGACATTTGACCACGATTCCATCCACTCCACAAAGAAATGCACCAGGATTTTTGTCATAGTTATAACGACTTAAAAAATGGTTGACAATCTCCTTGCTCCCCTCTGATGTGAAATTGGCATTGATGTATTCAATGAAAAAGGACGACACCCCTTCACACGTTTTGAGAAAGACGTTCCCCGTAAAGCCATCGGTGACCATGACATCCACTTCCCCATCAAACACCGAACGCCCTTCAATATTGCCAAGAAAACGATCTCCAAATGCCTCGCGCAACATTTTATAGGTCTGCTGCACCTCTTTTGTCCCCTTCCTCTCTTCAACACCAATATTGAGAAGCCCAACCGTTGGACTCTCTGATCCAAACATCAATTGACGATAGATCACCCCCATTTTTGCATAACTCATTAGATGAGAAGGCTTTGGAGTGATATTAGCTCCCACATCGAGAACAACACTTCCCTTTCCCCCATTGGGCATGATGACAAGAAGTGCTGGACGCTCCATCCCATGGAGCATCCCAAGGTTAATCATAGCTGATGCAACTAAAGCTCCCGTATTGCCCGTTGAGATGAGAGCATCAGCTCTCTTCTCTTTGACAAGACGCATCCCAACAGCCATCGAAGAGTTTTTCTTCCGGCGGATTGCAAAAAGAGGGGCTTCCCCCATCTCAACAGCCTCGCTTGCAATGATAAATTCACCATCTAGCGTAGCTGCCGTTTTTTCATCAGCAACATAGATGAAATCGTAAGGAAGTTCTCGGGTCGCTTCATAGATATGAGAAGGAGGCTTATCTCCCCCCATAAGATCGATCGCAATGCGCATCTACTTTTGCTCTTCTTCCCCTTGCTTCAACACAGCTCTTCCATCATAGAAACCACAAGAGTTACAAACTCGATGAGGCTCCCGTGCTGTTCCACAGTTTGAGCAAGCATTTAAATGCTTCGGCTTCTTCGCATGATGCGAACGCCTCGAATTTTTCCGAGCATTTGAGGTGCGGTGACGTGGCACTGCCATAATTAGTTCTCCTTTGAAAAATATTTCTTTAACTTTTCTCTTTCGGGACAATTCCCGCTATTACACTCTGCACGATGAGGCACTTCAAGCAAAATAGCCTCTCGAACCACCGGCGCTAATTGGAAAATCCCCGCCTTCACTTGGCAAAGCTTTTCCATATGCATAATTGGAGGGATGGTCAGAGGGACATCGAGCTCCTCATTACAAATTGCACAACTCATCGTCGCCTCAGTTTTGACTCCAAGGCGGAGGATAAAATTCTCACCTGAGACAAACGCTTCTCCTAAAATCTCAACAGGAGCATCAAATTTGAGCTCCCCCTCTTCATTTTCTACGTCGATGAAAATAGGATCAAGTGTCTCCTCAATCGACTCGACATCTCCCTCTTTCAACCGATCAACGTAAATTTTGAAACGTTCGTCTTTCATAGCAGGCTAGAATACGTTAAAAACCCTTTTTCTTCAAGTTTTCCTGGAAAAGATCGGTCGAAGGGGATATAGTGCGTCTTAAAAAAAAAGAATTTTAATCGATGGAACAGCGTCTCTCCCCCTACATCTCTCCCTTCCCCATTCAATGGGTCAATGATTTGTTAGCTATGATTTCAAAAAAAATCTTTACGGTAGAGCTATCTCTGTTCCTCGCCAGGACCTATAAGGATACCAGATGGCCAATGACATTTTACTCAATATCGAATCTAAAGAAATCCGCTACGCCCACCTTAGGAATGGACAACTCGTCAATCTAATTGTTGAGCGACTGAAAACCCGTCAGATGACGGGCAATATCTACCGCGGAAAAGTGACAAACATCCTCCACAATATCCAGTCGGCATTTATCGACATTGGAGAGTCAGAAAATGGCTTTATCCACGTTTCAGATATCTTGGAAAACACGAAGAAATTTGAGCAGATGTTTGATATGGATTTTGACCTCGACTACGACATTTCTGAGGTGGACACCAAAAAACAGAAATCGCAAGATATCGAGGAGTTGCTGAAGGGTGACCAATCGGTCCTCGTCCAAGTTGTAAAAGAGCCGATCGGCTCTAAAGGTGCTCGGCTCACCTCTAATGTCTCGATTGCGGGACGGTATTTAGTGATGCTTCCCAACTCTCCACACCGAGGTGTCTCACGCAAAATTGAAGATCGGGCTGTGCGTGACCGACTGAAAAAACTGATCCACGCATTTGAAATGCCACAAGATATGGGACTCATTTGCCGCACCGCAAGTGTTCACGCTTCAACAGATAGTTTGATTGAGGAGGCAAACGATCTCCATCAAACGTGGGTTGAGATCAAAGAGAAGTTTAAAAAGTCGAGAAAACCAACTATTTTGTTTGAAGAGTCCGACTTGATCCGCCGCTCTGTTGTTACAGCTGTGGACAAAAAATTCGACCGCCTCCTTGTCGACGATTACACTACATTTCAAGATTGCAAACGGTATTATAAAAAGCTAGAGCACGAACATCCGTTGAAAATCGAATATTACCGCGATAAAACACCGATGTTTGAACGGTTCAATGTCGAACGAGAAATCGAGAAAGCGACCCGCCGTAAATTGTGGCTCCCAAGTGGAGGATATCTCTATTTTGATCGAACAGAGGCGATGCATACAGTCGACGTCAATTCGGGTCGAAGTACAAGCTCTGCCGACAATGTTGAACAAACCCTTTTGAACATCAACTTAGAGGCAGCATCAGAGGTTGCAAGACAACTCCGCCTCCGTAATATTGGTGGGCTTGTCATCATCGATTTCATCGACATGTGGTCGAAGAAAAATCAACGGAAGGTTTTAGAACGGCTCAAAGATTGCATGAAAGAAGACCCGGCAAAAGGGACCGTTTTAGGAATGAGTGAATTTGGCCTCGTTGAGATGACACGGCAGAGGAATAGAGAATCGCTCGTACAAACAATGTTTACAAGTTGCCCCTACTGCACAGGAACAGGCTTGATAAAATCAAATGAGAGTGTCATCATTGAAATCGAACGTACCATCAAAAAAATCATTCAACTTCAGGAAGAGTACAGCCTTAAGCTTGTCACTCATCCAGATTTAGATCGTTATATGAAAGAGAGTGGAGAGCGAGAATACCTCGTTAAACTAGCAAAGAAACACAAGGGGAATTTGGAATTTGAAATCTCCGACCTTCTCCACCTCAACCAATTTTTGTTTTATTCATCAATTACAAACCAAGAGATAGAGTTCTGATGGATTTTATATCGAAGCTCAAGCGGGACAGAGAAGAGAAAAAAATTCCTGAGTCACTCTATGAGATGTTTTTTGAATTCCATAAGTCGTATGTCGACTCTTTAGCACGTGGAGGAATCGAGTTTTCAAATTATGCTGAACTCTTTGAGGCATACCTCAATTTTGTCAAAGAGCAGCTCATCAACCCTTTTAAATTTGAACCTTTCCATAAGAAAATCACACATCCATTTAACTACTATAAATTTGGAAATGACCTCTTCAAGCCGATGGTTGACAAAGAGTGTTCAACACTTGCTCATCCTGAAAACATTGAAAAAATTCAAACACAGTTGGGTCGTGGGGAAAATGTCATTCTCTTTGCAAACCATCAAACAGAAATCGATCCTCAACTCCTAAATATCACTTTGGAAGAACCTTATCCAGGCTTTGCCTCTGAAATGATCTTTGTTGCCGGAGACCGGGTTATTACAGACCCTTTTGCCATTCCAATGAGCATGGGATGTAACCTACTCTGTATCTATTCAAAGCGATATATGGATACACCCCCCGAGCGAAAAGAAGAGAAACTTCTTCATAACCAAAAAACGATGAAGGTGATGCGAGAGCTTTTAGCCGAAGGGGGAAAAGTGATTTATGTCGCTCCAAGTGGTGGAAGAGACCGTCCCAATGACAAAGGAGAGCTTGTCCTCTCCCCTTTTGATCCCAAAAGCATTGAGATGTTTAGACTGATGGCAAAACAATCCCGTCAAAACACCCATTTCTACCCATTGTCTTTAAAAACCTACTCGATTTTACCCCCTCCAGATCAGATCAACAAAGAGATTGGAGAGATACGCCTTCCTAAAAGATGTGGAGCACAAATTGGGTTTGGTGATGAGATTGATATGGAGCATTTCCCCGGTTCAGAAATCAAAGATCGACACGCTAAACGAAGTGCACGAGCTATGCACATCTTCAACCTTGTTAAAAAAACTTACGCGGAGCTTCCATGAGAGCCATTTTTTCCTTCTTTTTTCTTTTTAGTACTCTTTTTGGAACAGTCGTTGAAGACCAATCTGGTTTAACAGTTTTGACACCTTCTCTCAAAGAGCGAAAGGTGCGAAAAGTGAGGCTTGATAACCAGCTCGAAGCAATCCTTATCTCCGATCCTGGTACACAACAATCAGGTGCAGCTCTTGCTGTCGGTGTGGGAAGTTGGGACAACCCAAAAGAGCGCCTTGGCATGGCTCATTTTGTCGAACACCTCCTCTTTTTAGGGACAGAAAAGTACCCCGAAGAGCACGAATATATGCGTTACCTCGATGAGCACGGAGGAACGCGAAATGCCTTTACGATGTCAGACAGAACGGTTTATATGTTCTCTGTCAACAATGAAGGGTTCTGCGGAGCCCTTGATCGTTTTAGCCAATTTTTCATCGCTCCTCTTTTCAACCCTTCAGGAGTTGCCCGTGAGTGTCACGCTATCCACCAAGAATTTTGTCGCAATATCCCTTCGGATAGATGGCGCTGCTTTCACGTCCGAAAAGAACTTGCTAACAAAGAACACCCGTTCCACTGCTTTTGCACCGGAAACCTCGATACATTGGCAAAAATCTCTCAAGACGAACTGAAAGCATGGTATCAAAAGCACTATAGCGCCAACCTTATGCACCTCGTTGTTCTCTCCCCTGCTGACCTAGACACTCTCGAAAGCCAAGTCATCGAATATTTCTCTCACGTTGAAAATCGGCAAAACATCTGCCAAAAATGCAACACCACGATGCTCTCCGATGAGACGTCTGGAAAATTGATCACGATAGATCCCATCCAAGATGTTCAACTCCTTGAACTAGCTTGGGAAGTTCCTGAACAGAATAGAGATGTCAAAGCGGGCAGCTTGATTGCTCATATCCTTGGCCACGAAGGAGAAACAAGCCTATTGTCCCAACTCAAAAAAGAAGGGCTTGCCGATGCACTCTCTGCAGGTTGCTCTCAAGAAGGAAAAGGGCAATCTCTTTTCAACCTCTCGGTTCATCTCACACAAAAAGGGCTCAAAGAGCATGAAACCGTTATTGCCCGTTGTTTTGAAGCGATCGCCCGTTTCCGTCTCACCGGTATTCCCCGTTATGTCTACAATGAAGTGCGGGAGATCTACACCTTAAGCTACAACTACCAATCGCGCAAAGATGTCTTTGAAATGGTCACAGACTATGCGGTTAATATGATCGATGAGCCACTTGAGACCTTTCCTTTAAAAACTGTGATGCCAACCCATTACAGCCCTGAGATAATCGATGAAACACTCTCTTGTCTCACACCTGAAAAGTGTCAGTACACACTCCTTGCACCGAAAAATCTCTGCAAAATAGAGCCGGACTGTCAAGAGAAGTGGATGGATGTTTCCTATAGTGTGAAACCGCTACCAAAAAAACAGCTTAAAAACTGGTCGATCTCCACCCCCCATCCCGAGATCGCTCTTCCAGATCCAAACTCTTATTTACCAACGAGCTTTGCCCTTTGCAAACAAGAGGCGACCGAGCTTCCAAAGTTGATCGATGAAACCCCGTATGGAAAATGTTATCTCCAGACTGATGAGCAGTTTGGAGTCCCAGAAGTGAGTTGGACATTCACCTTTAAAACTCCACACATTTCCGACAACAATCCCAAAAGCCAAGTGCTCGCCGACCTCTATTGCCACACCATCACACAAGAGCTGAATTCCAAAGCGTATTTGGCCAAGATGGCGGGACTAGAGTATCAACTCAAACCTTGCAGTAATGGCGTTGAGCTCACCCTTCAAGGATTTCACGATAAAGCTCCCCTTTTCCTCTCAGAAATCTTACAAACCATGAAACAAACAACACCGACAAAGGAGACTTTTGCGACTTATAAAGACCTCGCACACAGATGTTACTGCAATGAAAGTAGCAGCTCTGCGATTATGACGGCAAAAGAGATGATGTGGGATGCTGTTTACAAAGAATATGCAGGCGCCTGCCAAAAAGAAGACGTGCTCTCCAATGTTTCATTTGACCACCTAAAAAAATTCACCGCAAAAGTTTGGGATAAGAGCTACGTCGAAGTGATGCTCTATGGAAATGTCACCGAAAGCCAAGCAGAAGAAATTTGGCTTGAAACAGAGAGTCACTTCTCTAAAGCCCCCTATGCCCCTTCACTCCACTACCAAGCAGAAGTGGCCTCCTTTTCCAATATCCACCTCATCTCCAAAAAATTTGAACTACCCTCTAATGCACTCATCCTATGTCTCGACCTCGGCCCCTTCTCCTTTAAACGACGCGCTGCAATGGATATCTTATGCAAAGGGCTTGAAGAACCTTTTTTTACAGAACTACGGACCAAACAACAAACCGCCTATCTCGTCCGCAATTGGGGACAAGAGATAGAAAGGCATCTCTACGCCTTTTTAGCTGTCCAATCATCGAGCTATGAAACACGTGATCTCCTCTCCCGTTTTGAACTCTTCTTAGAATCATCCCTTCGAGAAATTGAAGGAGAGACTATTCCTCGAGAACGGTTTGATTCAATCAAAGTGGCTCTTATCGAGAAGCTCAAACACCCTGCCGAAAACCTCCTAACCCAAGGGAAACTACTCAATCGGCTCGCCTTTGAATACAATGGAGATTTCAAATGGCTCGACAAACGGATTGCAGGAATTAAAGAGCTTAGCTACGAAGAGTTCATCGCCCTTTCCCACGATTTTTTGGGAAAAAACAACCGAAAGCGGCTTGCTGTTTGCGTCGATGGAGCGATTCCTCAAGAAGGAACACTTCAATACGAATCGATCTCAACCCTTGACAAACTCAAAAAACGGATCCAATACCAACGGAAAGCACAACAATGAAACTCTCTACCCTCCTTTTCCGCACCCTCAAACAAGCGCCACACGATGCAGACATTCCCTCCCACAAACTCCTTGAGCAAGCTGGCTACATCCAAAAAGTTGGAAAAGGGCTCTACTCCTACTCCCCGCTTATGTGGCGAGTCCTTAAAAAACTCATGACCTTGATCCGCGAAGAGATGGACAAGGCGGGAGCACAAGAAGTTTCTCTTCCCCAGCTTCACCCTTCAGATCTTTGGGAAAAAACAGGGCGATGGAACGACTACATCAACGAAGGACTCCTCTATACAATAGAAGGAAGAGATGAACACGCCTACTGCATCGCTCCAACTGCCGAAGAGCTCTCTCTCCATCTTGTAAGTGACTGGGTCAAAAGCTATCGAAACCTCCCCCTTATGATCTACCAGATCAACAATAAATTCCGCGATGAGATCCGCCCCCGCTTTGGCCTCATGCGAAGCAAAGAATTTCTCATGAAAGACACTTACTCATTTGCTCCAAATAGCAACGGCATGGAAACGCAGTACGCAAGCATGAGAGAAGCTTATAGTGCCATTTTCAACCGACTGGGTCTCCAATATGTCATCGTCAATGCACACGGCGGAAAAATCTCCACCGGTGGAAAATCAGAAGAATTTCAAGTAACCGCCGAAATTGGAGAAGACCTCGTCATGGTGTGTGACAACTACGCTGCCAATGTTGAGGCAACAATTTCCACTCCACCCCCTGTCAACTACGATACAAAAGAACAGCCCAAAGAGAAAATCAGTACACCCAATGTCACAACTATTGAAGAGCTTGCTACATTGACAAAGCTTCCTCCTACACACATTCTCAAAACCCTCGTCTACAAACTTTCTGAGGATCATTTCATCGCAGTCGGTATCCGTGGCGACCGACAAGCTAACCCCCTCAAAATCGAAACAAAACTTGGGGTAAGCGACATCACCCTTGCCACCCATGATGAAGTGAAAAGATTGACCGGAGCCCATCCCGGTTTTATCGGCCCCCTCGATCTCAAAATCCCCTTCTATGCCGACAACAGCGCCAAATCGATGACCAATTTCCTTTGTGCTGCAAATGAAAACGGTATCCACTACAAAAATGTCAACTGGAACCGCGATCTATCCTCACCTGAATTTTCAGATTTTCTCCTTGCCGAAGAAGGAGATGAATGTCCCCATCTTCCCGGCAAAACCTATAAAATCCAACGAGGGATTGAAGTGGGCCATATCTTTAACATAGGAACCCGCTATAGCGAAAAACTCGATGCAACCTTCCAAGATGAAGAAGGGAACCAATGCCCCTTTTGGATGGGAACCTATGGAATTGGGATTGGACGAACTGCACAAGCATGCATCGAGCAGAAGCATGATGAACGAGGCATCATCTGGCCACTTCCCATCGCCCCTTTTCAAATTGTCATCGTACCAGCCACCCTAAAAAATCCCCAGCTCCTTGCAGAAGCTGAAGCGCTCTACACCCTTCTTTCCCCCTTTGACCCCCTTCTCGACGACCGAGATGAACGGCTCGGCTTCAAGCTCAAAGATGCCGATCTCATAGGAATCCCCTATAAACTGATTGTAGGAAAAACCTTCCTTAATGAAGGAAAGCTTGAGATCGAATCACGCCAAGGAGAGAAAACCCTCCTTAAAAAATCCATGCTTCTTGATTGGGCTCAAATGAACCTATCTCTCTAAAAAAAAAATTAAACTAATCATATATTACAGATAAACTATTGACATTTTAACAACTGTTAATGCAAGATAATATATAAAAAAAATACAAAAAGAGTTATGGAACCTACTATTATTAATAAATCAGCTCCTCCAGTTGACCAAATTCTTACTCTACTAAGTACATATTGCCCAAGTGCTATTCAACAGCAGATAAAAGACCATACATTCAACCCTTTGACACTAACTGCTAAACACTTAGACCCAAAATTAATTGAAGGAAACCTAGAAAAAATACAAGATCTAGTTCGAGAGATTCTGATAAAACAGATAGAGAAGGATCAACGGAAAGGCTGGGTTGAAGGGCTTGCAAAAACAGGTTTTTTAATTAAAAAGCTAAAGCCCAATAAATTAGAAGATCTGAAGCTAGATGTACAGGACACGGCTAGAAGGACCGCAGAAGCGCAGATTAAAGCTTTCTTTAACGGGGGTAAGAACTGCCATGACGTATTCAATATGGAGACGATAAAATCTGATTTGAGAATAAAGGACGAAGACTTTGAAGGAGGAAGGACATCAGGACGACAATCCTCTAAATACCATAAAGATTTAGCTGATCGCCTTGGACGTGCTCATCTCAAAAAATTAGAAAGAAACAACGAAGCCACTTTTGCGACTGTAGAGAAAACAGTATCCAGCCAAAAAGCGAGAGCACAACTCCTTGCATATGTTTCTAAGGAAACAGGAACAAGCATTGATGATTTAGATGATGGAGCCATTGAAACTTACAGGGAAGCCTTTGACAAAGCTAAGGCTGATGCTGCTGAAGCAAAAAGAGCGGAAGCGGAAGCTGAATTACTCAAAATGTTGGATGATGGCCCAGCTCCAGCCCCATCTCAACAAATCAAGAAGAAAAAAGGAAAAACTACAAAGGGAAAAGGGAGAGTAAAACAAGCTCAAGCAAAGGGTGCTGCTTTTGCTCAACCTAAAAAGAAATCACAAGCTAAAAAACCCAAGCCCCTTT
>JAJACK010000005.1 GCA_022601535.1 Chlamydiales bacterium | reverse complement strand
CTGCAATCACATCTATGATCTATCATCAGATTGGAAATGTACAAAGCAGTGTGCTTGAAGACATTGCTCAAGAGATTGAAGCGGTTCCTGACGCCGAATTGGTTGTAGAGTTTGGTTACTGGGAGAACTATCTCAAGGAGCATCATACACCTGATTTCTTTAGAATAGTTAGTAGAATTCAAGCTGCTTCAGGAGGCCTTCTGAAAAGGAGTGAACGTGGAAACATCACAGATGAGGAATATAGAGACCAAGAAAAAGCACTTCAAGCTCAAGAGCAAGAAGCTATTTTGCAGTTGACTCAACAAATTATTGATGGAATCCAACAAAGCGAGGCTGTTGCCCAATCCTAAAGTTTTGCGCACCCTTGGCACCCCTGATGCATTTCTTAAGCAAATAGAAGGGTTTATATATTAATCTAAATTGCCTATAATGCCCCCTATGTTCCCGGTCAATGCCTCGACAAGATCCTCTCCCCATCTACCTTGGATGGAGCTACAAGGCAAAAATAGGGCTACCCATATTCCTCTTAAAGAGTTTGAAGAGCTTGTCTCTTTTTTAAAGACCCATTCTCCTGAAATGGCAACAACTATTGAAAAAGGCTCTTTATTCGAGCAAACAGAGTTAGATTTATCCTCCAAAGGACTTACAGAGCTTCCAAATTCCTTAAGGCATCTAACAAACTTAACTAAGCTTTATGTGAATAATAACCAGTTAACTGTCCTTCCCGATGCAATAGGACAATGGCAACCCAAATCTTTCTGCTCTTCCCCTCTCTTTAGGGAATTGCTCCCAATTAACACATTTTAGCGTCGAAGGAATCCGTATTCCCCAATCTAATCGTACTCAAACACTTGGATTCATGTCGCAATATGACGAACTTAAAATCCTTTCATGGAGATGCTAAGTTTAGAGAAATCTTCTTTAAGTTGATTGCGAATATTACGTTCTTTTAAAAATGGATCGATTGACCTTTGATTGCAAGAGCAGCTTCTTTAATACTCTCTGAGACAGTTGGATGAGCGTGTGGAAGGTGAGCTAGTTCATCTACAGTAAGTCTTTTCTCTATCGCAATGGCTCCCTCCCCTATCATTTCGGATGCATTGGGTGCTAAAAGATGCATTCCAAGGAGACGTCCACTTTTCTTCTCTCCGATAAGCTTCACCATTCCTTCTGGATCACCTGAGCAGCGGGCGCGTGCGTTTGATTTAAGGGGGGCTTTGCCAATGAGAATCTCAAGCCCTAATGCAACGGCCTCTTCTTGGTTTAAGCCAACTGTTGCAACCTCTGGCCAGGTGTACATCACATTGGGAATTGCCAAGTAGTTTACTCGACTCTTTTCTCCTGCAAGGTAATCGACAAGGGCAATCCCTTCTTCAGAAGCTTTGTGTGCAAGCATCGGTCCATCGATAAGGTCTCCAATTGCATAGATATTTGGAACTGAGGTTTGAAAATTGTCATCGACGATAATTTGCCGCTGTTGATTAATCGTAACTCCCCTCTCTTCCACTCCAAGCCCTTCGTAGTAAGGTTTTCGCCCAATGGCGATTAAAGCGGCGTCTGCTGTCAATGTTTTTCCACTATCTAAGGTGAGAACTACCCCTTCTTTTGTGCTCTTTCCTTCGGTCACTTTGGCTTTAAAGTGAAAGCTAAATCCCTGTTTTTTGAAAAGTTTGAGGAGGAGTTTTGAAATCTCTTGGTCAAAAGGGGGGCACGGCCTGTCGAGCATCTCAACCACTTCGATCTCGGTACCAAGGCGGTTATAAACAGAGCCGAGCTCAAGGCCTATGACACCAGCCCCTACAAGAAGCAATTTTGAAGGGATTTTTTTCAAGGAGAGTGCTCCAGTTGAAGAGAGAATCGTCTCTTCATCAAAGGGGAGCTGAGGGAGCTCTATTGGAACCGATCCAGTTGCTAAGATTAAGTTTTTATATCCATACTCTTGATCATCGACGGAAATTCGGTTCTCTGAAAGAAGTGTGGCAGCCCCTTTGATCTTTGTGATGTTGTTTTTCTCAAAGAGATAGGCAATCCCTTGTGTCAAACTTTTAACAATTTGCTCTTTTCGTTCCATCATTTGCTTGAGGTCAACACGAAGATTTTCTGCAAGAATACCATGCTCCTCTCCTTCACTTGCAATCCGATCGAAATATTCGGTCGAATGGAGCAATGCTTTAGAGGGAATGCATCCAACATTGAGGCAGGTGCCTCCAAGTGTTTCTCCTTTTTCAATGCAGGCAACTTTCATCCCTTTTTGTGCCCCTCGAATGGCTGCAACATAACCTGCCGGCCCCGCTCCTATGACAATTAGATCAAAGTTATTCATCAAATAAAAATCCTATCGGTTCTTCCAATCTCTTTTTCACATGGACTAAAAATGAGACCGCTTCTTTCCCATCGACCATGCGGTGATCATAGCTCAGCGCAAGATACATCATCGGACGAATGACACTCTCCCCTTCTTCTGCAATCGGTCTGTCCATAATTTTGTGCATCCCTAAAATTCCCACTTGGGGTGGATTTAAAATGGGAGTGGAGAGAAGAGAGCCGTAAATCCCTCCGTTGGTAATTGTGAACCCTCCCCCTTCAAGATCGTTGATGGAAAGTTTTTTCTCTCGGGCAGCTTGAGCATATTGAATAATTTGCTGCTCTATCTCTGCAAAAGAGAGTTGGTCAACATTGCGTAAAACAGGAACAATCACTCCTTGATCTGTCCCTACAGCAATTCCAATATCAAAGGAGCCTCTTTCAACAATCTCTTCTCCTTCAATATAGGCGTTAAAATCAGGGTAGATCTTCATTGCATCGGCAACCGCTTTGACAAAAAATGACATAAAGCCGAGCTTTACCCCGTGCTTTTTAACAAACCCCTCTTGGTATTTTTTGCGAAGGGTCATAATCGTGCTCATATCAGCTTCATTGAAAGTCGTGAGCATCGCAGCATCATGAAGCGCTCCAACCATTCGGCGTGCGATCGTCTGTCTGATCTTACTCATCTGTCGACGACTTCCCTCTTTTTTAGGAATCTCTGGCTCAACAATTGGATGATGAGGCTCTTCTTTTAATCCTTTGACAAATTCTTTCTCTCTTTTTCGAATCCCTTCTCCAGTAGAAGGGGGTGGCACTGGAGGAGGAAGCTCTTCTTTTGGAGGAACTTCTTTTTTCTCTACTTTTACATCGGTATCAACTGTTCCAATAACTGTTCCAATAGGAAGTGTATCCCCTTCACTCACCGTCCAATGGATCTGCCCTGATGCTGGAGCGTAGAGCGCTTGCGTCACTTTTTCTGTCTCCACTTCGACAATCTCATCATTTTCTGAAACAAGATCACCCTCTTGTTTGATAAAGGAGCCAATTGAGGCTTCAGAAATAGACTCTCCTAAAGCTGGAATTTTAATCTCTTTTTTCATCTTCAAATGCTTGTTTAAGGATTTCTTCTTGTTCTTTATTATGAATAACATGAGAGCCAACTGCTGTGGCTGCACTTCTTTTTCGCCCAACATAACGGACCCGTTTGGATGTGAAATCGGAAAATATAGGATAGAGGTAACTCCACGCTCCCATATTTTTAGGCTCTTCTTGTACCCAAATGATTTCAGAAGCGTGCTCATACTTTTTAAAAAGTGCTTTTAAGGTATCTTTTGCCAAGGGGTAGAGTTGCTCAATCCGAACAATCGCTGTCTCTTTTTGCTTTTGAGCAATTAAGTCGTAGTAAATCCGCCCCGTACACAAAATCAATCGACTCTCTTTTCCTGTCCCATTTTCAATCACCTCTTGAAATTGACCTTTCTCAAACTCTTTAATTGTACTGGTGCATGTAGGATGGCGGAGAAGCCCTTTTGGGGTCATGACTACGAGGGGAATTCTCACATTTCGAACAACCTGCCGCCGCAAAAGATGGAAATATTGGGCAGGTGTTGTGGGATAGACCACTTGGATATTGCGCTCTGCTGTCAACTGTAGATATCTCTCTAAACGGGCTGAGGAATGTTCTGCCCCTTGCCCCTCGTATCCGTGAGGCAGAAGGAGAACAAGCCCAGAAAAGCGGCTCCATTTCTGCTCTGCGACTGTTAAATATTGGTCGATTACCACTTGTGCTCCATTGGCAAAATCACCAAACTGCGCTTCCCAAATGACCAAGCTCTCTGGAGAGACGATGCTGTAGCCAAATTCAAATCCAAGCACTCCAAATTCAGAAAGAGGTGAATTGAGCACATCAAATCGTCCTTGCCCCTCTTTGAGGTGTGCAAGGGGAAAATATGATTCCCCTGTTTTCTGATCGACCCACACTGCATGCCGTTGTGTGAATGTTCCTCGTTGACTATCTTGCCCCGAAAGGCGAACGGGAACTCCTTCATAAAGAAGAGATCCAAAAGCGAGGTGCTCGGCTAATGCCCAGTCGATTTTTCCTTCCAATTTCTCTTTTCTTGCTTCAACTAAGCGGAGTAATTTTGGGTGAATCGAAAATCCTTCTGGAACCTTGGAAAAACTCTCCGTGATCGCTTTTAACTCTTTTCCTAAAACGGCTGTTTCCACTGGATCGAAAAGCTCTCCCTTCTTTGACTGCCGGTAAGCTTTCCACCGATCTTTGAATGCAGAGTCGTGTGGTCTCTCTTTTTTCTTCCCAACCTCATCGAGATCTGCATGGAGTTTTGCATCAAAAGCTTGTTCGATCCCTTCAACTTTTTTCTGATCAAAGACCCCTTGAACAATCAACTGATCCCGATATAACTCTCGAGCCGACTCCTTTTTTCGAATCACCTCATACTGCTTGGGTTGTGTAAAAGAAGGTTCATCCGCTTCATTATGACCATATTTCCGATAGCAATAGAGGTTGACAAAGACATCGCGGTGAAATTTTTGCCGCACTTGAAGAGCCAACCGAAGAGCTCCGATCGCCGTTTCTGGATCGTCCCCATTGACATGAAAAACAGGAGAGCCAAAGGTGTGTGCAATGTCAGTTGAATACCGCGTCGAACGGTACTCTCGTGCAATAGTGGTAAATCCCACCTGGTTTTCAACACAGATATGGAGTGTCCCTCCCGTTCCATACCCTTCTAATCCAGAAAATTGCATGGTTTCATACACAACCCCCTGGCCAGGCAGGGAAGAATCTCCATGAATAAGGATCGGACATGTCCGTTCTTTGGTTTTATCCCCTTTTGCAATCTGCTTGCCAAATGCACGTCCCTGAACAACAGGGTCGACAGATTCTAAGTGACTTGGATTTGCAGTTACGGTAATTCGTACTTTTTTTCCACCCTTTACAGTCACTGTGGAAGAGAATCCCTTGTGATACTTCACATCCCCATCTCCTCCAGACCAGTTAGGATCGTAGAAATCTTCAAACTCTCGAACAATGACAGAGTAAGGTTTTCCTAAAACATTGGTCAAAACATTCAATCGTCCCCGATGAGCCATTCCAAGAACAATTTCATCGATTCCGATCTCTCCACCAAATTCAACACACTCATTGAGGAGAGGAATCAATGTCTCTGCCCCTTCTAAAGAGAACCGTTTCTGCCCCACATACCGCTTGTGCAAAAAAAGTTCGAAAAGCTCTGCTCGATTCAAATGGTTAAAAATCTTCTCTTTCTCTTCGGTTGAAAATGGAGATTTCTCCGCTTCAATACGCTCTTCGATCCATCTCTTCACCTCGTAGGGACAGTTCATATACTCATATCCAACACTTCCACAATAAATGCTTTGCAACCTTTGCAAGAGAGTTTGTAATGGAGCATTTTTTTCAGGTAAAATCCCATAGGTCGGAAATGTTTTTTGCAAATCACTCGACTGCAAACCAAAACGGCTCAAATCGAGCTCTGGAGGGTCAAGAGGAGGAGAAATAGCGATTGGATTGAGATTTGCTTTGAGATGTCCAAAGTAGCGGTATGCATCGATCAAGTAAAGGGTGCGAACATCTTGCTCTTCACCCTGTGAAGATCCTCCAAATTCTACACCCTCAAAGAAATAGCGCCAAGAGGGATCCACGCTTTGAGGATCACGTAAAAACTGCTCGTGCATCGCCTCTAAGACCTGCACATTTGCCATTTGCATATATGAAAAAGAGTGTGACGACAATCTATCCTCTTGATTATACTCCTCGTCTACAAGTAAGCAGGATTTGTACCAATGGGATGGTTTTTGATTCTTTTAGCAACAACTTGGATGGAGATTCAAGGAAGGGAAGAAGGAGCCTCCTTCCGTCGAGTTGTTTATCGAGCAAAAGTCGAAGAGAGTTGGCAAACACTCCCCTCTCCCCCCTCCCTCAAAGATACAAAAATTGCAAATGCCACGTTCCTCATCGGCGATCAAATCAAAATGACGCTCCACTCATTTCCTGCAATCGATATCCCTCCTCCTACACTTGTTGAGAGATGGAAAACAGCTGTCACAACATCCGCTGTTTCCACCTGTGGGCAGAGCGGTTTTTGTGGTCTTTTTCTCGAAGGAATAAAAGGAGATGAGGTCACTTTGGCATGGGCATTTCAGCTCGATCCTGAGCTTGCACAAAGATTGCATTTTTCTGCACAAACAGCTGAAGAAGAGGCTCATTACCTACAAATGGCTGCAAACTTCACCATTAAAGCGACCGGACCATCAAGTCTTATTGAAAAACACCGCGATGAAATTTGTCAATTCGCCAACTCCATCGAACTTATCCAAGAGATCCCATGACCATTGTTCGATTTTTAGGAAGCGTCTATTTCGCTATTGCACTGATTGTTTTTACAGTTCTATTTGTCATCGCTGGCACCTTTCTAGAAGCGTGGAGTGACTCCCACCTTTTTGCAGCCCATTTTATCTATCAAAATCCAGTTTTTATCACCCTTTTGTGGCTCTACTTTGTCAATATCCTCATCTCAACACTTCTCCGCTACCCCTTTCAGAGAAAACACATCCCTTTTATCATAACGCACATTGGGCTCTTAATGCTCTTTGGAGGAGCTCTTGTCCGGGGATATTTTGGAACCCAAGGGGTCGTTTCATTGATCGAAGGGACAGGCTCTTCTCAAATCCTTCTTCCAAACACATACGCTCTTTATATCGAACAAGATGATCATGTTTCTGTCATTCCAATTCACCCTAAAAAAGGAGGAGCATTACCTTCTCCAATTCCCAATCTTTCACTTGCAGTTGTCGATTGGGTTCCCCATGTTGAGGAGAAGCAAAATGGGTGGATAGATCAAAAAAATGGCCATATTTTTGGATTCCCTCCTTTTCCTGTTTTTGAGTGGAATCAAGGACCCCTCCCCACCTCTTTAAAAACCTCCGATTACACCATCACAGCGATTAAAAGTGGCGATGTAGATGGCATTGCTAAACAGCTGGCAAACTCTGCGATTGCTCTTGTCAACACCGATGGTGAAGAGATCACCCTTCTTGCCAAAAATAAAGAGGGAGAGCTCTATCAAGCCCCCCTTGACAATGAACTTATGGTTGTGATCGACAGAGGCTATGGAGGATATGGCTATGCAGCAAATCTTCCTCCTAATTTCCCACCTGTCGATCTCATCACCCCTCTTTTCCGTCAAATCATTAAAAAGCCTCTTCCACGTAAAAAAGAAGAGGCAACCCCCTCCCTCTCCTTACTTGTTTCAACACCTGACCAAGCAGAAGTGATCCGCCTCACCTACGATCGGTATGGGCAAAATTTAAAATGGCCAGGACCTGGACACACCCTCCTCCGTTTTCAACCTCAAATCAAACAACTTCCCAATCATATCCGCCTGAAAAAAGCTCTGCAGATCAACTACCCCCACACCAACCAACCCTTTTCTTATGAAAGCGAACTTTGGATCGATGATAAAGAGGTGACAATCAGCATGAACCACGTCCACCAAACTGCTGAAGGGTTCCGCTTCTACATGGCAGGACTCACTCACCGCCCCTATGCAAAAGCGGCCCAAATCGTCGTCAACCACAACCCTGGGAAAAACTATCTCACCTATCCTGGTGCTATTATTTTAACAATTGGAATGCTCCTCCTCTACCTAAAGAAGGTCTATGCTTAATCTACTTATTTTTTTTCTCGCTCTTATCCCCACCTTTGAAGAGGGAAGAGTCTCTCCTCTTAAAGGAGAGATTGAAAAAGCACACTGCGTCCCCACAAAAGAAGGGTGGATCACACCAACAAATCTCCCTCAAAATAATATCTCTCTCTATTCTGATGAAACGTATGCAAAAATCAAAGCACTCGACCCACACGCCTTTGAAGAAGGATATCGCTCCCTTGTTGGAAAAACATATACCAAAAGTTTTCGAAAAAATCTTACCTATCCCAGCCTAAATAGGCTTAAGTGTGAAGCGCTTTTCATGAAGGCCCCTTTGATCCCCTTTCTCTTTCTTCTCTACCTGACAGCGACCCTTTTTAGGCGGCGCTCTTTTCTTCTCATCGCTTTCACCGCTCACACTCTCCTCCTTTTAGGAAGAGTCTATATTTTAGGAAGACCACCTGTCAGCAACATGATGGAAACCATCCTCTACGTCCCCTGGATCGCCACCATGACAGCTCTTTTCTGTGGCAAACGGAAAACGACCCTCTTTGCAGGATCACTCTCTGCCACCGCCCTTCTCCTCTTCCTCCCCCCTCACCAATCATTTGAAACCGTACAAGCCGTTTTAGACTCCTCCTATTGGCTCACCATTCACGTTCTCCTTATCGTTGGAAGTTACGGGATTCTTATTTATGCAGGAGTGCTCGCCCACATCTACCTCATCACCAAACGGTATTTCACTCCACTCCTCAAAAGCCTCTATATCGGAACAGCTCTTCTTATTGTAGGAACGATCTTAGGAGGCGTATGGGCTGCCCAGAGTTGGGGGCGATTTTGGGATTGGGATCCAAAAGAGGCGTGGGCTTTTATTTCAGCTGGTATCTATCTAGCTTTTATCCATGGATATAAGTTTCGAAAAATCAAAGAGAAAGGGCTTGCCATCGGAGCCATTATAGGCCTACTTGCCATCTCTTTTACATGGTATGGAGTAAATTACATTTTAGGAACAGGACTCCATAGCTATGGGTTTGGAGGAGGAGGAGAATCTCTCTACTACAGCTACCTTTTGCTCGAAGTTAGTGCAATAATTTTCTTTACAAAAAAAGACCATTTGCAAAAAAAGGGGAAAAAAGATACACCATCATCCTCTTCGGAGTTATGAATTATGAAAAGTGACCGACTAAAAAAATTAGAATCTGAATTGGGAGACCTAGAGCAATGGATGAAGCTCGGGCTCGTTCCAAAAAATGAATTGTCTCGCCATACAGAAGAGATCTGCTCGATGAAAGAGCGCATTTCTGAGGAAAAAGAGCGACTTCAATTTTTAAAAGAAAATGGAGACGTTGAAGAGTACGCAGCTCCCCGAAGAAGTCCCTCGAAAACTGTCTATCCAGATACACCTTCAATGTCTGATGTCGATGTAAACGAATCTTCCTCAGAAACCGTTGGATTTGAAGGAGGAACAGAAACTACAGAGACCGAATCAACCGAAACTGAAGCAAAAGAGCAAGACCATCAAGAGAGTGGTGAAGATGAAGAAGACCCCTTCAGCGATAAAAATCGGTGGAAAAGAGGCGGTATTATCGACCCAGACTCCACAGATTGGTGAGCTACTCCATCTACATCCATGTCCCTTTCTGTACAAGGAAATGTGACTACTGCAACTTCTATGTCATTCCCGACAAAGATTTACATAAAGAACTATATTTCAAATATTTAAGAAAAGAGTTCGAATTACGCCGCCACCTCCTTCCAAAAGAAGGACTTCTCTCTCTCTATTTTGGAGGAGGAACTCCCTCCCTTCTTGGCCCCAATAAAATCAAAGAAATCATCAAATGGTTTGAACCTGATCAAACCGTTGAAGTCACCCTTGAAGCAAACCCTGAACATCTCACACCACAGCTTGCAAAGGACTACTACAGCAGCGGGGTCAACCGAATAAGTTTGGGGGCTCAAAGCTTCAATACCGCCCACCTTGTCCAACTGACCCGCCGCCACACCCCTTCACAAGCGCAGAGGGCAGTAGAAGCTGCTTTTGAAGCAGGAATTGAAAATATCTCCATCGATTTGATGTATGACCTTCCAAACCAAACAGCCGAAGGATGGCAAGAGAGTCTCTTAAAAGCAACATCCCTTCCTATTAAGCACATAAGTTTGTACAATTTAACGATAGAGCCCCATACAGCTTTTCATAAAAATCCCCCTCCTCAGCCTCAAGACTCCCTCTCTTTACACCTCCTCCAAATGGCCGTCTCCCATTTTGAATCAGAGCAATTTAACCGGTATGAAATCTCCGCTTTTTCAAAGCCCGGCTTTGAGTCACGCCATAATATGGGCTATTGGAAAGCCCGCCCCTTTCTAGGGTTTGGACCTTCTGCATTTAGCGATTGGAATAAAAGTCGTTTTCGCAATATTGCCAACCTCAACCGGTATGCAAGAAAACTTGAGAGAGGAGAAGATCCCGTTGATTTCTCAGAAAAATTAGAACCAGAAAAAAGGAAAAGAGAGCAGCTAGCAATTGCTCTTCGCCTCATGTGTGGAGTTGAATATGAACCACTGCTTGCCCCTCTGATTAAAGAAGGGCTTTTGATTCAAAAAAAAGAGCGTGTTTGTCTGACTGAACGGGGAAAACTTTTTTATGATACTGTTGCAGAACGCATTATTTTCTAATTGCAAAAATAGTCGGTTTCTTTTCAATTGCAAATGGCTTTTTTTGCCACGCCTGAATCGACTTTGTCTCAATAAATTGAGTTGGCAAAGTGAGATCTGTTGCTACCATTAAAAGAGTCTTTTTATCCAACGTATTGAGACACGCTTGGAACGTATGCTTATTTCTATAGGGAGACTCAATAAAAAGCACTGTATGCTCCAGCTGCTCTAGCTCTAAGAGCTCTTCTTCTCTTTTAATCGCATTTTTTGAAAGGTAGCCGTAAAAAGTGAACCGTTGAGCTGGGAGCCCAGAGAGGATAAGCGCCATCGTGATCGAAGAAGGACCAGGAAATGTTTGAAGTGGAAGTTTGAGCTTCTGTGCCCGCCTAACAAGAAGCGCTCCTGGATCGGCAAGACAGGGAAGTCCCGCATCGGAGACAACACCCCACGACTCTCCTTCTAAGATAGGTTTAAGAAGAAAATCGATTTTCTCGGAGATAAGAGCAATCGGCATCTCGTGCGATTTTTTCTTTGTTTTAAACCTTTTAAGGAACCGCCTTCCTCCCGATTGACTCTCGGCAATCAGTCCATCGATTTTGCTGACAGCTTCTCCAACACTTTGAGGAAGAAAATCATCTACATCAAGCTCATTACCTAGAAGATTGGGGAATAAATAGAGTGTCATGTGACCTTTGCTATGAATTTTTCAAGAATAAATGTGGGCGAGTGTTGTGTATTACGCGCTTCTACCTCTGCTAAAAAAAGAAGCTTTCTAAAATTGATCAGCCGTTTCCTTCCAAAACGACGACAACTCATAAGCTTTCGCTCTAAAAGCTTTCCCTTTAGATAGGGAAAGGCTTTTTGTACTCCCCCAGGCCCCTCCTTTTCAAGAAGGGTTAATGTTTTTAAAGCAGTCTCCCCTTGTGTTCGAAGGCTTCCTAAAATAGGGAAGATTGTAAGCCCTTCCTCTAAAAGGCCTCGCATTGCACTGTGCGCCTCTTTAAAGTCTAAAGCAAAAATTGCATCGGAAAGTTGCCAAATCGTCTGCTGAGGAAGAGGAATTGAAACGGCCTGTATCGCTCTATGTGTCACCTCTTTTTTCTCCCCCACATAACAAATGATCTTTTCCAACTCTTGACAGAGCAATGTTTTATCTGTTCCAAATGCTTTGACAAAATCAATGGCAACACTTGTTGGAAAAACAACACCCGATAGACTAGCTGTCCGTGAGAGACTCTCTGCAATTCGTCGCTCTTTTTCCCAAGGTTTCTCTTTAGGAAGTTGAAATACGACACCCACTTTATCGATAGCTTTGATAAGAGAGTCGGTCGAGTTTGTCGCTGTTAAGCAAAGTGCGACTCGCTCATTTGGCTGTTTAAGATATGAGAGGATTTTTTTAATTTCTTCTTTTTTAAGCTTCTCAACATGAGAAAGATGAACGGCATGTCTTTTTACAAACATCGGTACCGTTTCTACTTCTTGCCCAAATTGGGAGAAATGCTCTTCATTAAGACGAAGCACTTCATCTCCTTTAAAGTAGGTTGAAAGAAGCTCTTCCCGCTCTTGAGCATCCTCTGAAATAATCAGGCAGACTGGGTAGGAGGGGTTGATCTCTTCGGGCTTTGATGTCTTCATAGCAAAATAATAAATAAAAAAAGTGGCAGAATGGGCTACATTCTGCCACTAAAAGAGCTAAAAGTCAATCAAAGCTCTTAGCAAGCGCATCGAGATGCTCTAGATCGTCGTCGAGGAGATGCTCGTCGTACAGATCGTCGTCGTGCTGAAGCACGAACAGCTCTACGCTTAGGCCGCTTAGTTGCGGTTTTGCGCTTAGGAGCAGCTTTTCTCTTAGTCGCAGTCTTGCGCTTAGGAGCAGCTTTTCTCTTAGTTGCAGTCTTGCGCTTAGGAGCAGCTTTTCTCTTAGTCGCAGTCTTGCGCTTAGGAGCAGCTTTTCTCTTAGTTGCAGTCTTGCGCTTAGGAGCAGCTTTTCTCTTAGTCGCAGTCTTGCGCTTAGGAGCAGCTTTTCTCTTAGTCGCAGTCTTGCGCTTAGGAGCAGCTTTTCTCTTAGTTGCAGTCTTGCGCTTAGGAGCAGCTTTTCTCTTAGTTGCAGTCTTGCGCTTAGGAGCAGCTTTTCTCTTAGTCGCAGTCTTGCGCTTAGGAGCAGCTTTTCTCTTAGTTGCAGTCTTGCGCTTAGGAGCAGCTTTTTTCTTAGCAGTTGTCTTTTTAGCTACAGCACGTCGCTTAGGAGCAGCTCTCTTAGTAGCTGTCTTTCTGCGAGCAGGCCGCTTAGTAGCTGTTCGACGGGTGCTAGAAGAAGCTTTACGTCGTTGGCGTTTTAACATGGATTGCCTCCTACGGTTGATGCAATGTATTGCCTAACCTTTCTATCGGCAATTTTTCAGAGAGACTTTAGCAAAAAAATGTTTTTTTTCTTCTCGGTAACGAGAGGAAATGTTTTATCTAACTTAAAATCAAGGTTTTAAGGATTTTAAGAAATCGATCATCAAACGAACTCCAAATCCCACTCCGTTCTTTGGCCAGTAGCCAAATTCTTTATCAAGAAAGGCTGTTCCGGCGATATCGAAGTGAGCCCAAGGAATTTTCTTTGAAACAAAGTGTTTGAGAAAAAGAGCTGCAGTAATTGAGCCTCCGGCTCGACCTCCACAATTATTGATATCGGCAATATCTGATTTGAGATGTTCCCTGTAGGGAGCAAAAAGAGGAAGACGCCACACATTTTCATCGGTATTTCTAGCAGAATTCAAAAGAGCTTCTGCAAGTTTTTCATCATCCGTGAAAAGTCCAGCAAGATGGTTTCCAAGAGCAACAACAACAGATCCAGTGAGCGTTGCGAAATCAATCAGTCGTGTAGGTTTCAAATGTTTTAAAGAGTAGGAAATTGCATCAGCAAGGGCAAGCCTTCCTTCGGCATCGGTATTTCCAATTTCAACAGTAGAGCCGTTGTAGGCAGTATAGACATCCCCAGGCTTATAGCTGTCTGAAGTAATTGAATTTTCAGTTGAAGGAATAACAGCAGTGACATTGATCGGAAGTTGAGATGAAGCGACAGTGGCGACAGTGGCAAGTGCAACGGCAGCTCCAGACATGTCAGCACGCATTGTCTCCATTGAACCGGTTGGTTTCAAATTCAAGCCACCTGTGTCGTAGGTAATTCCTTTTCCAACAATCACAGTATGGTCTTTTGAGCGCGCATTTCCTGTGTAGCTGAGAATAATGAAACGAGGTTCTGCTGCAGAACCTCTTGATACGGCTGCCAAAAGTCCCATTTTCTCTTTTAAAATTCGTTCTCGGTTAAAAACAGTGGCTTTTAGACGAGGCTCTTTTGCTGCAATTTTTTTAGCCAATTTTGCCAGATGGTCTGGAGTGATTTGATCTGCATTTCCATTGATAAGGTCACGAGCTTGATAAACCCCCTCAGCTACAAGAGCTGCATCACGTGCTTCTTCCATTAATTTTGGGGTGATCCCAATCCACTGGAGACGTTTGAGCAAAACCGTCTCTTCTTTAATTGTGTGGAGTTGCTCAAATTTGTAATTTGTAAGCAAAATCCCTTCAGCCATTCCTCGGACACATTGAGCTGCTGTTATTTTGCGCAATTGGGAAACTGTTGGAACAACAAGAGAAAGTTTTGTGAGAGCTTTTGTTTGGCAAAATTTTGCAACTGAAGAGTACGCTTTTCTTAAACCTTCTACAGTGAGTTCACTCTCCTTTCCAAGACCGAGAAGAAGAAGCCGTTGCTCTTTTTCACCTTTTGTATAGAGAAGGATTTGTTCTTCTCCTGAAAAATCTCCAGCATCTATTGGGGCTTTAACAGCTGTTGTTAATGCCCCTAAGGCTGCAGCGGCTTCGGCTCCTTTTACCCCCTTCCAAAAGGGTAAAACAATCAAGTCGCTATTTTTTCGTGATTTCAGTTGTGTTGTTGAGCTAAATTGAATCAAAACGGCAGATCATCCCCAGTTGTCACACTTTCACTTGTTCCAGAACTTCCTCCACCATAGCTTGCAAATTGTTCTTCTGCAGAAGTTTTTGCCATTTGTGGTTGTTCCGACTTTTGATCTCGATCAGGCCGTCCAAACGGGCTGAACTTGATGATTTCAGCTGTCATGGATAACGAAAGCTGAGGCGTTCCATCTTTTGCTGTGTAAATCTCTGGTTTGCTCATTTCTCCAACAACAATGACTGCGCTTCCTTTTTTAAGGAAAGGGAGCATTCTATCATACCGATCTCCCCAGATGTTGACCCGCCACCAAATGGTGTCGTCTTTTCCATTATGCCTTGTGCGAGCTGCAACTCGAAGTGAGACAACCCGTTTCCCTGTTGAAGTGAAGCGTTCTTCCGCATCCGCTCCTAAAAAACCTGCAATTTCTATAAGATTCATATGTACTACCCATTTGACGTTTTAAGAGGAGCATAATAAACTGTAAGATATAATGGAAGAGCAACGAGAAGCATTGTATGAAAAAATCGAGCATTTAAAAGAGCTCATCTTTTCTCTTAGGGAAAAACAGTGTCGCCTATCTCACTACCACCCAAAAGAGGGCTCTAAACTCTCCTCTTTGATCGCAAAAAAACAAAGAGACATTGTTGAATTAAAGCAACGACTTACACAGATCGATCTCGATTACAACGAAGAGACAAGTTCAAAGCCAAAATATCCTATAGATAAAAAAGATCCGAAAGAAGAGCTCCTCGCTCTTTTTCATGAAGGAGCCTCCCTTTTACAGATAAAACGGCCGTTTATTCTGCGCCCTTTTCTCCGTCATCCAAAAGCATTGCTTGCAACGATTATCCAAGAAGCTGCAGACCTTGCTAAAACAATAAAAACCGACAACAAAAAGCTGTCGGTTTTTCTCAATTACTTTGTCAGCGAAGCTGAAAATCCTTGGAATAAAGAGCTCTATAAAGGGAAGTTTATTGAACTCTATGAAGAGTTCAAGAGATCTCTTTAAGCTCTGATTCCTACACCTGGTGTTGGAGAAGGACCACCCGGGGTAGGAGGTTGTGGCATTGTGTCAACAGACGGCTCCCGTCCTTCACTAATATCACGGCAAACAGTGCGCCATTTCTCAACTGTTTCAACATAGAGAGGGGCAAATGCACGTAGAAGAGAAGGAACTGCGTGAGCCATATCGATCACACAGTGCAATAAGATCAACTCTTCTTTCACAGCAACCCCAACACCTCCACCAGCCATTTGGCCACCGAGCATAGAGCCTTCTAAAAGTTTTTCAAAAAGCTTGAGTCTGATCCCTTCATTTTTTGGCAATCCGTCTAGAAGTGGAGAATAGACATAAAGACGGTCGGAGTTTGGTTCGTATGTGAGGTGCATCGAAAATTCATCATCGATTCCCAAAATACAAGTGTTATTTTCATCATACTGCAACCCTTCAAGGCCCAGCTCCTTACCAAACTCTTTTAAATTTTCTTTTGCATTCTCAAATGACATAGACCGTCCTTTTTTATTATTTTACAAGCATTTATACCATTCAATTGATTTTATACCAAACCTTTTATCTAATCGCCGGATCAGTTGTCACATTTAAATGAGAGTGAGGAAAACAGCTTTGTAAAATCCGTTTTGCATCTTGCCCAGCCTTAGCAAGTTCTTCTATTTTTGAAGGAATTAGGCGCACTTCTTTGAGAGGTTCTCCTCCTTTTGATTCCATCACCATAAAGCGGGTGTGTTCAACTCCCTCTTCGACTCCATTTTTTTGAAGAGCAACTCCATTTCCAAAGTAACCCACTTTTGATGAGACCACATCCCATGGGACTTGACCCGCTCGACCTGAGATAGCCTTTGCGTACGCCTCTGTTCGAGCTCCAATGACCATTGCAGATAACGCTTCTTTGGACATCGGTTTTTCAAATTTTAGTGCTAAAACCGATCTTAAGTAGTCTTCAATAGGGACTTCATTGACAATTGTAACCAACCGGTTTTGATCGAGATAGAGACCAAGCGCTCCTTTATATTGGTAGCCGTTCACATAAAAGACAGTTTGTCGATTCGTTGGAATCACTTTACAAGTTGAAACTCCAGGAAATTCTTCTCCCCATCTCAACCCTTGATCAATCGCATGCACGACATACCGTTTTCCGACGGAGCCGGAGCTCAATGTAAACCCTGTTTCAGGTCTGATTACCCGATACCCCCCCTTTGCTTCAATCAGCGCTGAGGAGACCGATTTTGCAATCAAAACTCGAATTGTGGGGCCGATTGGAGAGAGGGCTTCTTCTGTAGGTCCATGCACCTTTGCTCCGTGTAGTGTTGAAAGGAGAAGTGCTCCCATTACAATTAATTGTCCAAGTCTCATAACTATTTCCTTAAAATATGCTTTTATTTTCTTTCTTTTTTAAATGTTTATATGCAAGCGATGTTGCTACTCTTCCCCTCGGCGTCCGCTTGATGAATCCCTGTAAGATAAGGTATGGCTCATACACCTCTTCAATGGTTTGCCCCATCTCTCCGATCGCGATGGCCAGTGTATTCAATCCAACAGGCCCCCCTGCATAGTGATCGATAATCACATCGAGAATTTTTTTGTCAATTTCATCCAGCCCTTTCTCATCAATTGCAAGCATTCCAAGCGCTTTTGAAACAATTTTCTGATCAACAACTTCACAAGCGTTCATTTCAATGTAGTCGCGCACCCATCGGAGAAGATTGTTGGCAATTCGAGGAGTGCCTCTTGCTCTTCTTGCTATTTCAATCAAGCCGCTCTGCTCGATATTGAGCTTAAGGATCTGAGTCGAGCGGGTCAAGATTTTTTCCACAACTTCAGGCGAGTAGTAGTCCAACCGACAACTAAATGCAAAACGGGAGCGCATCGGAGCTGTAATTTGTCCAGAACGGGTTGTCGCTCCGATCAGTGTGAATCGATTGAGTTTCATCTGAACAGAACGTGCACTGGGTCCTGTATCGATCATTAAATCGAGGACAAAATCTTCCATCGCTGGATAAAGATACTCTTCAAGAACTCGGTTGAGCCTGTGAATTTCATCGATAAAAAGGACATCCCCTTCTTGCAAGTTGGTCAAAATACCTGCAAGGTCTGCCGGCTTCTCTAAGACAGGTCCTGACGTAACAACAATCGATGCTTCCATCGAATTTGCAATAATATTGGCTAAAGTTGTTTTTCCCAAACCAGGAGGGCCTGAAAGAAGACAGTGCCCAAGAGCTTCTTTCCGTTTTTTTGCAGCTCCAACAAAGATCTGCAACCTCTCTTTAATCTCTTCTTGGCCTACAAATTCGTCTAAAGTTTGAGGACGAAGTGGAATCTCGAAGTTAAGATCTTCTTCTACCAGAGTCGACTCCACATATTCTTTTTTCATATCTTGAAAGAATACCGCCTCATGTGGAAAATTGGCAATCTAAATATGAGGTGATCAATGACGTTAAAAGAAGATAGATGGATTAAGGAAATGGCGAGAAAAGGAATGATCGAACCATTTGAAGATGACCAGGTTCGCGATGGCGTAATCAGTTATGGAACATCGAGCTACGGCTACGACTTGCGGGTCGCCGATGAATTCAAGGTTTTTACAAATGTGTACAACACCGTTGTTGACCCAAAAAATTTTACAGAAGATGCTTTTATCGATATTCAAGATGAGTTTTGTATTATTCCTCCAAATTCATTTGCCCTCGCCCGAAGTGTGGAGTATTTCCGCATCCCCCGCAATATCTTGACCATTTGCCTTGGAAAATCTACTTATGCAAGATGTGGAATCATCGTCAATGTCACACCTTTTGAGCCTGAATGGGAAGGGCATGTGACAATCGAAATTTCTAATACAACTCCTTTGCCAGCTAAGATTTATGCCAATGAAGGGATCGCTCAAGTCCTTTTCTTAGAAGCGACGCATGAGTGTCAGATATCTTACGCAGACAAAAAAGGTAAATACCTAAAACAAAGAGGAATAACAACACCCATCCTATGAATAAGCGGTCAAGGCTCTTTGATGAACTTGTTGTAAAATCGTGGTGGGCAATTCTTTTTGTTCTCATCTGCTTGTTTACCTATGACCGGGCGATCTCTAAACGTAAAGAGGAACAGAGGCATCTTGAGTTACGCTTTGAAAAGATTGAACTCTCTTCAAAAGCTGCCATTGAAAAAAGGATCGATTTAAAAGAGCAGATCGCCTCTCAAAATGATCCACAGTGGATTGAATTAACCTTGATGCGTAAACTTGGCCTTGTTCCTGAGGGGCAAAAAAAAGTGAGTTTTAATTGACAGCGCTTCTTCTTTTACTTGTAATTGGATTCGTTCTTCTATCAGGATTTCTCTCCTTTTCCCAAGTTGCTCTTTTTTCTTTGAGTTCCACAGACTTACAAACATACGCTCAAGACAAACAAAAAAAGACCGCTACAAATCTACTAAAACGGCCTCGTGATCTACTCGTCACTCTTTTGTTTTGCGATGTATGTGCAAATATCTTGTTGCAAAACACCGCTGCCAATCTTTTTGGGGAAACATCAAGCTGGCTGATGAAAGTGGGAATCCCCCTTGTTTTAACCCTTTTTATTGGAGAAATTCTCCCCAAAACATTTGCCCTCCCCTATAACAAGCATATCGCTTATCGAGTCGCTCCTATGATTCTGTTTTTGCAGCGCCTTTTAGGACCTATTCGCTCATTTATTACAGCAGTCACCACTTCGATCTCGCGCAATCTATTCTTCTTTCTCAAGCCAAACAAAGAAATTTCAAAAGAAGAGATGGGATATCTACTCAAAAATTCTGAAGAAATGGGGATTTTAGATCCAAATGAGGCGAGGTGGGTTCAAGGCTATCTCTCCTTAATAGGTCAGACAACTAAAGAACGAATGCATCCCCGCGATGAGATTTTTTTCTACAATCTCGATGCCCCCCTCACCCAATTGATCGAAAAATTTGGGAAAAGAGCGTATGCACGCATCCCTGTCTGTAAGGGAGAATTGCAAAACATGGTGGGCATTCTTTTCTCCATAGATTTTTTCATCCATCGTCATAAAATTCAAACAGGAATGGATCTGATCCCCTTTTTGAGAAAACCTTTCTATGTTCCTGAAGCCACTCCTCTTCACGCTCTTTCACACCGCTTTTTGGAGCAAAACGAAACAATGGCTCTTGCTGTTGATGAATACGGCTTAATCTCAGGATTGATTACCGACGAAGATATTTTTGAGCTCGTTGTGGGGAAATTTTTCCAAACAGAAGAGAAAAATCGACGGTACACTCAACCATCAGAAAATGTTCTGATTGCAAGTGGAAAATTAGAATTATGTGAGTTCACCTCTCTCTTCAATAAGTCTCTTCCCACAAAAAACAAAATGGTCACTCTAGGAGGTTGGCTTACAGAGCGATTGGGAGAAATTCCTAAAAGTGGAACAACCTACACATGGGAAAATTTTCTTTTCCAAATCCTCTCATCTGAACCCCACCGAATCAAACGGATCTATGTAAGGAGGTTGAAATGATCACCTGGCTTCTCCTCACTCTATTTTGCATCGTTGTTCAGGGGTGTTATTCCATGATAGAGATGGCGGCTCTCTCTTTTAACCGGATCCGCCTTCAATACTACGCAAGCCAAGGATTGAAAAGAGCTATCTGGCTTCAGTATCTTCTACAAAAGCCGTACCGTCTTTTTGGCTCTGTTATGTTAGGGGTTAATATTGCCCTCCAAATTGGCTCTCAATCGGCGCGTGAATTCTATAGCTCTGTCCATCTCGATCCTGACTTAGCTCCGCTCACTCAAATTTTCCTCGTCATTATTTTTGCAGAACTCACTCCCCTTTTTGCTGCAAGGCGCTGTTCTGAACATGTGATTATGCTCGGAACTCCTATCGTCTATTTTACCTACCGGATTTTTTCACCTATTATATGGACCCTCAACCTCATCATCCACCTCTTCTATCGCCTTCTTGGAAAACCGAAAGAAGCGTTTGAGCTCAACCTTTCGAGAGAAGAACTCCAAAGGACTCTTGAAGCGGGTCAACAAGAGAGTGATGATTTTAACCTCGTTGTTGCAAATATCTTTTCTCTTCGAAGCAAAAGAGCTGTTGAAGCAATGACTAAGCTCGACCATGTTGAACTCTTTTGCTCGAATTCCACTGTAGGAGAACTGCGTTATAAATATCGCTCCTCTACCCAACCCTATTTCCCCCTCTACCACAACAGCATCACCAATATTGTCGCCATCGTTTTTCCCACAGATCTCACCTCCCTTCCCGATGAAAAATCTGTTCGCGAAGTGGCCCATTCCCCCTGGTTTATCACCCAAGGATGTCGTCTCACCGAGATCCTCCAACAATTTCGGAGCAACCATCAGGAACTTGCCATTGTTTTAGGGCCAAAGGGATCTGCAGTTGGAATTCTCTCCTTAAACACTATTTTAAGAACCATTTTTGGCGAAGTTAAGCAAGAACAGAAAAACCGCAACTTAATTCCTCTCCCCCTCATCCAACGCACCTTTGCAGGAAACAAAAAGATTTCAGACTTCAACAAAGAGTACGGCATGCGTCTTCCTAGCAATGGGGTTGAAACACTTGCCCAATTGATGATCACAAAACTGGGAACCGCACCAGAATGTGGAGATAGCCTTCAATTTGATCAACTTGAACTCACAGCAGAAGAAACTGGACTTTTAGGAATTAAGTCTGTCATCATCAAAAGTCTCAATACAGGATAAAAAAAACTTTACGAATTCATTGAATTGGCTAAAATAAGGCCATGCTACGTTATTTAGTTTTTTTTACCATTTTTAACGTCTCGCTTGCAGCCCTTCCTCTTGGGAATCCATGGAATGCAGCTCTTTTTTGCGATGGCGCAGCCCCATTTACCGACTGTCTCCCCCCTGCTTGCAACTGGATTGATGCTCGTGTTGGGTTCTCGGGCGATTATGTCTCCAATCGACATTTAAAATCGACAGATCGAAATAATAATGAACATAGTATCCACGACTTTTCTATCAATACGAATGCTGGAAAAGTGACACTTAATTTTTGTGAGCGGGTCAATGTCTACGGTATTTTTGGCGCATCAAATTGCTACATTCAAACCCCCACAGGAGCATTTTCCCCCTCTCTTAATGATAACCAAACAGTTTATATTCATACAGCATCAGACTTTGCTTGGGGAATCGGAGGAGCAGGGACTATTTGGCAGTGTGGCTCTTTTGCTCTAGGTGGTGAGGGGAATTATTTCTATACAAAACCATCTATTACAATGATCGAGGTATTTCGCTCTTCAATTGTTGCAACTTATGCCAATCTAGCGAGTATCAAATACCAAGAGTGGCAATTTGGACTTGGCGCAACCTATCAATTCTGTCTTTCACAAACAATTCAAGCCCTTCCATTTATAGGATTGACATGGTCGAATGCATGGGTGAATATGGGAAAATCTATAGAACCTATTAGTGCAATTCCTAACCCCTCTTTTACACTTGTTTTAAATCCTCTTAAAAGTCAAAGGCTATGGGGATATGCAGTAGGCCTCACCCTTGCTGGGTGTGACCGTTTTCAGCTCACTTTGGAAAAACGATTTGCAAGTGAAAATGCCATCAACTTAAATGCGGAGTTTAAATTTTGATTAAACATTTTTTTCTCTGTTTATTTCTCCTAACTCTCTCCTTGGAAGCACTTCCTTTTGGGAATCCATGGAATCCAAGTCTCTTTTGCAAAGAAGGATACTTTGATGACTCCCTTCCTCTTTTTTGCAATCATTTGATCTCTACCCGTATTGGGTATGTACACGATGGTGTGATCAACCGTCACATGGAAGTTGATCAACATGAAAATCATAGTTCGATTCATTTATTTGAGATGCAGACTGATAGTGGAGAAATTGTTTTCAACTATCGCAATCGACTCGATATTTTTGCAACGTTTGGAGTGTCTAGTTTTATGATTGAAACACCTCAAACTTCTTTCAGTGGAACAGGCCCTACTCAACTTCAAGCAGTTGTAAGAATTGAAACTGACACTGATTTTTCTTGGAGTGTAGGATCGCGTGGAAGGATTTGGAGCTGCCGCAATTTTGCACTTGCAGGAGAGGCCCAATATTTCGCAGGCAAATCTTCTATTTCAACGATTGATAACCCCTTTGCATCAGAATTTGTGACTTATTCAAAACTTGCTAACCTTAAATATCAAGAGTGGCAGTTTGGGCTTGGCGCTTCCTATCAAATTTGCCTTTCACAAAGTATTCAAGCTCTTCCCTATATCGGCTTGACTTGCTCCCACGCTTGGGTGAATATGGGACGCTCAGTAGAACCTATCGATGACGATGGAACCCCTTTCTCTTTTATTACACTCCACAATCTCTCAAATCAAAAAGTGGTAGGGTATGCGGTTGGAGTTACCCTTGCAGGGTCTGAATGTTTTCAATTCACCCTGGAAAACCGATTTGCTAGTGAAAATGCAATCTATTTTAACGCTGAGGTGAAATTCTGATGAAAAATATTTTGCTTTGCTTAGTGTTTTTTGGGACACACCTCATAGGGTTGCCATTTGGAAATCCATGGAATGCAACCCTTCTCTCTGAAGGGGTCTTTTTTGACGAGTGCACTCTCCCATTTGTCCCTTTCCCCGTCTCCTATGAAATCGGATATAACTACGATCACGTCTATAACCGCAACCTTGAAATTGATGGACAAGACCATAGCTCCCTCCACCGTTTTGAATTTTCAACACGTCAAGCGCTTATTTCAGTCAATCTCTGCAACCGAGTTGATATTTTTGGTGCATTTGGCGCCTCCTATTTTCAAATTCAATCCCCCCTACGCTCCTTTAATCCAACAGATAGCAATGATAATGGGTCTGTTTTTATCAACACTGGAACCGATTTCTCATGGGGAGTAGGTGGTAGAGGGACTATCTGGGGCTGTGGTCCCTTTATTCTAGGAGCTGAAGGAGAGTATTTTTACAGCAAGCCTGAGATCAATTCTATTGATGCCCCTTTTACATCTAATCGCGTGACCTATGCTGAAAATGCAAGTTTAAAATACCAAGAATGGCAGTTTGGGCTTGGAGCCTCCTATCAAATTTGCCTTTCACAAAGTATTGAGGTCCTCCCTTATGCAGGAATCACCTGGTCTCATGCTTGGGTCAATATGGGAAATTCACAAGAACCTATCGATGACGATGGAACTCCAGACTTCACCATTACACTCAATAATCTCACTAATCAAAAGCTTTGGGGATACGCCATTGGGCTCTCTCTTCTCGGTTGTGAACGTTTTTCACTTGGAATTGAAGGACGGTTTGCAAATGAAAAAGCACTTACAGTTAATTCAGCCTTCCGTTTTTAAGATCGCGGTCAAAAGCTTCAATACACGGTCAATCTCTTTATCCGTATTTAGGCGACTCAATGAAAAACGAATAGAATGGCGAGCAATTGCACGGGTAAACCCCATATTTAGAATCACATGAGAAGGCTCTAATGCGCCTGAAGAGCACGCAGCTCCATGGCTGATCGCCACACCATTGAGATCGAGTTGCATAAGGAGTGTCTCTCCATCAATTGCGGAGAAAGCGATGTTAGAGGTATTGCTCACCCGCTTCAGGTCCTTCCCATGAATTAAAAGATCGGGAAAAGTCTTGAGAAGCTCCTGCTCAAACCGATCGCGCAGAGCACGCATCCGCTCAATCTGTTTGGAATCAATCAATTCAAGAGCTTTGGCAAAACCCACAATTGCAGGAAGATTCTCCGTCCCTCCCCTCAACCCTCTCTGTTGTGCCCCACCTAAAATCAAAGGTTTGATCCGAAAAGATTTTCGATAAACAATACACCCAACTCCCATTGGGCCATGAATTTTATGTCCGCTAAAACAAGCCGCAGTCACCCCTTTTGGAAGAGTGAAAATCTCCTTCCCTAAAAGAGCGACCCCATCGACGACAAAATCAATTCCATGGAACTGTGCAATTTCACCAATCGCCTCTAAATCTGTACAAATTCCCGTTTCATTATTAGCCGCCGTAAGAAGAATCATCGCTGTTTGTGGCGTGATAGCCTCTTTGACAGCTTCAGCTGTTGGAAGTGTGATTCGCGTGATTTCTATATCGCTGCGCGCATTGACAGCTTCACAAACAGCAACATGCTCTAAAGAAGATGTGACAAGGTGAGCCCCTGACGGAAGAGAGGCAACCAGACAATTTAATGCTTCAGTTGCTCCTGAAGTAAAAAGGATATCGTCCATTTCAAAAAAATCGAGAAACTGTTGCTTTGCTTGGATTAAAATTTGCTTTGCAGCTCGCCCATATGCATGAAGACTTGAAGGATTTCCAGGTTCAACTGTGCACATCGCCTCAACAACACGACGATCAATCGGAGTGGTCGCGTTATTATCTAGATAAATCATCCCCCACCTTTACCAAAACTAATGTGATATTATCCTTTCCCCCTAATCTCAAGGCACTTCTCATAAGCTCTTGAGAACAATCCTCTAACTCCCCACCCTCTTGCAAAATTGCACTGATCTCATCATTTGAAAGCGCATTTGAAAGACCATCGGAACAGATCAAAAAAAGATCTCCTCTATCATAAGAGAAGAGATCAACAGAAGGCTCAACAGTTGGAAAAGGGCCGATCGCACGAGTCAGAATATGGCTAGAAGGGTGAGAAGTATGATCTTCTGTTAACTGCACAAGCTCCTTGTCTTTAAAAACATATATTCGACTATCCCCTACATGAGAAATAATTGCATAACGATCGAGAAAATAAAGAGCACAAAGTGTTGTCCCCATTCCAAAATAGGTCACACTCTCTTGCCCCTTTTTAAAAACCAGCTCATTGACATAGCGATAAGCATCTTCAAAAATCGAAAGGACTCGTTCTTCAGAGAGCACATTGCTTTCAAGAGGTTTTTTAGAAAAAGAGAAAAATTGATCAATAGCAATTTTTGCAGCAATCTCTCCCCCCTCTCTTCCCCCCATTCCATCGGCAAGAAGAAAAAGCCCCTCTTTTGGATGAAGAGAGTAGAGATCTTCGTTGATCTCCCGAATATGTCCTATCTCACTTAGACCGATCGATTCCAGTCGACAAGATGTAAAAACCATTCTCAGAAGTATATCTGAAGAAGAAATTAATGCATATTTTTCAATTCATAAACCAAAAACAAAACACTAAATCATAGTCACTTAATTAAAATTTCATACACTATCAAGAAAAAAAAAGATCACAACCTTTGCTGTAAAGACTAAAATTTGCTATGTTACGGACAAATAGGCTTAGTGCTCCGTTTGCACGAGTGTAGGTATAGTGAATGACTTCTGGTGACACTCACTATATAGCAAAATAACTGGGTGGAGTTTTAATACTCGACGTTAAGGTTACATGCACGCACGAGAGTTTGGATGCTAAGAACTGAAAAATAAACCAGAAACGATACAGAGGTAAGTATGAAAAAACTCTTTTTAACAATGTTAACTATTCTAACGAGTGGTTCGGCGTTTGCACTTCCCCTAGGGAACCCAAGCGATGCTAGTCTTTTATGTGACGGCATCTGTTGGGAAGGTCACTGTGGTGACATGTGTGATCCATGTTTAACATGGTGTGACGCTTTTAGTGTACGCACTGGTTTCTACGGTGACTATGTTTTCAATAGACACCTAGAAGGCGATAGCGACAGAAACAAAGATCTAGATCATTCAAACATCTACACAAATGCAGCTTTCATCGCTGGTAATTTTTGGGATCGATTTGATGTCTTTGCAACATTTGGAACTTCAAAGTTGTACTTCAACGGTAACAGAAGTATCTTCAGTGGTACAGCTGGCGACGAGTTCCAAATGGAAACTGAAACCGACTTCTCTTGGAGTGTTGGTGCACGAGGAACCCTTTGGGAATGTGGATGTACTTCAGTTGGAGCTGAGTTCCAATACCTACAAACACGTCCTCATATCAAGAGAATCTCTAACCTTGGAGTTCTCATTTATCCTGATTCAAACATTGGGATGAAGTGGTACGAATGGCAATTTGGACTAGGTGTTTCTTACAGAATCAACTACATGGTTCCATATGCAGGTATCATGCTAGCTTCAGGAAAGGCTGATTTTGGTAATGCACTAGGATTAGTTGCTTCTGCTGGAAGTCAAATGCAGAATCTTGAAACAGAAAAATGTTTCAGCTATGCAATTGGAACATCTCTTGTTGATTGCGAGAAGATGTCCCTAACAGTCGAAGTCAGATTCTCTGGTGAGACTGCTGCTTATGTTAACGGACAAGTTCGTTTCTAACTTGACCCCTACATAATCAGTATAGACCGAGGGCTCTTTGAGTCCTCGGTTTTTTTTATGCCCTTTTTAGATTGAATCAATTATATTCTGAGCTAAACATAGGGTGATAGATATGAAAATCGATGAAATTCAACAGATAACGGATGAGGTTGATGGCTTTTTAAGCCAAAATGGAGACAATTTGCTTGAAGGAGAAACTCTCTACTACCTTGCAAAAAAATATGCTCCAGGTGGAGATGTAGCTGAAATTGGATCGTGGAAGGGGAAATCAACTATTTGGTTAGCCAATGGATGTAGAGGAACCAAAAGCCACGTTTATGCCATTGACCACCATGAAGGCTCACCAGAACACCAATCCAAAGAAAATGAGGTTTGGACATTTGAAGAGTTCAAACAAAATATAGCCAACGCCTCTGTGACAGACTACGTTATTCCTGTTGTAAAAAAATCAAAAGAGGCCCTTTCTGATACTGGGGAACTCAATCTACTCTTCATCGATGGAGCGCATGAATACGATGCTGTAAAAGAAGATCTCAACCTCTGGTTCCCCAAAGTAAAAGAGGGAGGATGCATCGCCTTCCATGACACCTCCCTTCCAGGCTGGTCAGGAGTGCGGAAATTGGTTATTGAAGAAGTTTTTAAATCTCCTCACTTCACCAATATCCGTTATATCAATTCCATCACCTATGCAACGAAGAAAAAACATATCTCACTTAAGGAAAAACTCAAAAATAGGATTGCCCTATTTGTCAACCAGGTCCATCAAGTCACCCGCATACGCCACCGTTTCTTGAAAAGTTTGGCAAAACACCTCATCTGGGGTCCCTTCCACAAACGTTGGTTTCACGACTTAAAGAATGTTACTACTGAAGGGTGAGGAAAATAACTGTCATTCCATTGAATGTGGAGTGAAGGGCAACCGATGCCCAAAGGGTCTTTTGACGCTCATAGACAAAGCCTAGAAAACAAGAGAGGACAAACAGAGAGCAGATCAATTCGAAGTTTGCAACCCCCTGCTTTGGAGAAAAATGGACAACAGCAAAAATCACCGCTGTTGCAAAAAGTGCACCCCATCTTCCTAGAAAACGGCGTAACCAAGATTGGAGAAATCCACGAAAAAGAAGCTCTTCAATCATCGGTACCAAAAGAATAATCACAATGACCATCAACCAATAGAGTAAAGGTTGATCTGCAAGAGCTTTTAAATGTGCAACAGCCACCTGATCAAGGTCATTCTCTCCCCACACCTTCATTCCAATCCATCCAGTCACCAAATTCACAACCAGCACAGCAGGATAGCTTACAAGCCAAGCTGACACCCCTATCAAAATACCTCGAAAAAATGTTTTGGTCCGATTCAATGCTCCATCAAAAAAAATTGCCCGAATCACATCCCTTTTCAAAGCAAATAAATAGCCATAGAGAGTGATAAAAAGAGTCAGCATATAGAAAAGCTGAAGCCAACCTGAAAGGCCATTGGAAAGCTTAAGCCGCATTCCAGGGACCTTCCCAACAAAGAGGAGCATAAGAGGATAGAAGATCAAGGTGACAACTAAGTAGGTTCCAAATGCCCCTACTAAATGCTTAAATCCGACAGGAAGTGAGACGCTCTTTTCAGGAAGACGGTAGAACCCCAATCGAAAAGCGAAGTAATTCACAAAAAAACAGAGGATGAGTGCAATTGTAAGCGTCATCCACAAATGTTCTGATTCTAAAAATTCCATCAGTGAGCTGCAACGATGTAACTTTCCGCATGAGCGACTAAATCACGTACAATCTTGCTATGTGCCAACCCAAGTGGTGTTTGTTCAAAGGGATCTGTTCCCCACGCTACCTTTGTATAGTCGGTGTTCAGATAGGGCTTTGCAACGATATGATCGTAATCGATCACCTCTTGTAAAATCACACGAGGTTTCTCCTTCCGCAGATCAATCACACGAACACGCATTGCAAGAGAGAGGACCGAACCAACATGTTCTAAGTTGGGTCGATTTGCAAGACCGTAGGGAGTTTCATGTTGATCGAGGAATTCTGCCACAATCACATACTCTGCAGCACCCAACTGCTCTTTTGCATCAACAGGAAGATTGACAGGGTTTGGATCATTGAGTTCTTTGACATATTCAACAGCTCCCCCCTCTCTTAAAAGGTAGAGTTTAGAAGAGTCAAAGACACGCTTTCTAATCTCATCGGTAAACTCTTTTGATAGATTCCATGTTAAATCGTGCACTTTTGAACTGTTGATCACCGGCATCACAGAAACGATGGGCTTCACCTGCCCTGTTTTTTGATAAAGTGAAGTGTCTCGATAACTTCTTGCACAACTCGAGCAAACACTCATTGCAATGATGCTTGCAAATAAAAACCGTCTCATTTCTTCTCCTGCTTGCAAAATAGATAAAACAGGATTATATGTATGGTGAGGATTCAAAACAATGCCAAATCTCACAGGGATTATCTATCCCGATGCTTTTCAAGTGACAAATCTGATCAAAGAGGTCTCTTCTCTCTATCCCCATCAAAGCAGCAAAGAGTTCTTTCGTTTCAAAAACTTAGAACTCGCTTCCTTTGAAAAAAAAATCATCTCAAATGAACAAAAGACGATTTGGACCCTTTTTTCAGGGAAGATCCTCAATGCTAAAGCACTCCGAGAAGAGCTTGTCAAACTTGGCTTCAAATTCAAAACAGAAGAAGAAGAAGAGGTTCTTTTCAATGGATATGAAGCATGGGGAGAAGCATTTCTCTCCCGGCTCAATGGTCCTTACGCACTTGCCCTTTTTGATGCAAAAAAAGAAGCGCTTTTAATCGCTCGTGATCCCATTGGTCAAAAATGTCTCTACTGGAGCGATCAAGGAGATTACTGGCTTTTTTCAACAGAAATCAAAGGACTTCTTGCAACAGGACTTGTCCCCCAAAACCCTTCTCCTTCAACACTGTCTACTTTTCTCCATTTTGGTTATATTCCCCAAGACCTCTCACTTATTCAGGGAGTAAACAAACTTCTCCCTGGCCACCACCTTTGGGTCAATCTCAAGCAACACTGGTCGATTGGCCAACACTACTCTTTGAGTGACCAAATTGTTAAAACCCACTCTATCTCCCTTGAGTCTGCTCTTGAACAATTTGGTGAACATATGAAAAATGCTGTCACCCGTTCGATCATTCCCGATCAAGAGCTTGGATCTATTGTCACACCAGACCTTGGATCGACCTCATTGAATTGGTTTCTTTCCCACCAAGCAAAGAACCTCCACCCCATCTCCGAAGAAAGAAACTCCCTTAGTGAAAATCTCTCCCACCTCGTAGAGATGGTTTGGCATCTCGATGAGCCAATCGCTGATCCCTCCACTCTCCATACATGGCAACTCGCACAGCAAGCAAAACAGTCTTCTTGCTATGCCTACTCATCGCTTGGATGGAAACAATTGCTTGCCGGAGATCCCCGTTTTTTTTCTTATGGAGAAGAGCTTGCTCTTTCGCCTCCCCTCTCCCATACCCTTGCAACACTCCCTCCCTTTCTACGAGACGATCTTCTTATTCCTCTTTTGCGTGCCTTTCACCTCCCCTACCGATACAAAATTTTACGCAATGTAGACATCAATCGAAACCTGATCACCTATCTCCTCAATTCAGCTCTTTTCAAAGGAAAAAATCGAAAAAATGCCTCCCCCTTTCTAGATCACTATTTCAATCTCGAAGTATTTACTCAGCGATTTCATCGACTCGGTGACCTTCCTGGCAAAATCAATCAATCGCTCTACTTTGATATGAAAACGCATTTACCTGATTGCTCACTCCATCAGTATGACCGCCTATTTTCCAATCAAGGAGTGACCCTTCTCTGCCCTTTTCTCGATATTGATCTCCTCACTTTTCTTGTCACCCTTCCCGATGAGGTTAAATTTCAAAAAGAATTGCCAGGCCATCTCCTCCATAAATTGATGGAAAAGCTCTCTCCTACTCAACCACAACCGCTCAAAGAAAGAGCTCCCTCTTACAAATCGTGGGCAAACAGAGAGCAAATCCGTCTGATTTTTTCCTCTTTAGAACGGGGAAGACTTGTTGAAGAGGGACTAATTTCAAAGAAATGGATTGCAGAACAAGTCTCTTATCCTGAACTTGCCGATCGCTCCTTTAGACAACTTTGGTCGATTTTAATCTTAGAAATTTGGTTCCGTCTCTACATCAATCGTCCCATTGGGATGCAACCTTATGACGTCACCATTGAAGAGCTTTTAGAAATCACTCTAAAAATTTGAAAAAGTGCCGGAGATTATCTTATGACATGGGATGAACTTCTTAAGGCTGCTATCTTCCGATCCTGACCTGGTTCGAAGACACCCATTCCACAAGGTCCCCGGCGCCTTGCAAGTATACCTCAAAACGTTCGCTTACGTCCAATTAAAACGACATGTCTCTCTGAGAAAAAAAAGAGTGTTCTCGATTTTTCCACAACAACAAGGTCAAATTCTGTTTGAATCAGTTTTAAAAAACGCTCTTTTGCATCATAACTTCGTTTTTCCAAAGAAGTTGAGCAAATAAGATGTCCTTCTGGTTCTAAAATACGAGCCACCTCAGAAAGGGCGAGACGGAAGAGATGCTCGGGAAGTTCAGCCAAAACATCGGTGAGGATCACCCCTTCAAAAGAGTGATCGGGAAAATTCAAATAGGGAAGGACACCAAACTGACACCCATCGAGAACATCTGCTGCGATATCGATGGCGACATCGCACTGAAAAAGGCGTCGTCCTGCCCCAATATCGATCACTCTCTTCAACTTTGGCAAGTGACGAGCCATCATTTTTTTCGTCTTTTCAATGCGTTTTAAATCATCCTTAGGATTGCTCTTCCAATAGGCAAGAGCTTTCTTCTTGAGATCTTGAATACACTGCTCTTTTTTTGAGAGTTCTCTATAGACCGGCAGTTTCATTTTTACGAAAGTTACTCTCCTTTTCCATCAAAAGCTTCCGAAGCGCGAGTTCAGGATCGAGCTTACTCGTCCTAGCTTTTAACACAATTTTCCAAAGCTCCTCTCCTAACGCCTCTTCATTTTCAAAAGAAGCCTCCCCTTCACATCCCATCTTTTTTGCCACCTTGCATGCGCGGGCCAAAGCAGGCATAGGAAGAGGAATTCCGTCCAAAACACTCTTTCGATCGGCTTTTTCTTTCCTTTTAATCATCTCCCACTGCTCGATCACATGCTCAACACCTTGAGCCTTCACATCACCAAAGACATGGGGATGGCGCAAGATCAGTTTATCATAGATCGCTTTGATCGAATCGTAGATTTCAAATTGTCCTTCTCTTTCTCCGAGCTTTGCTAGAAAAATCACATTAAAAAAAAGATCCCCAAGCTCTTCAACGAGATTGGGGATATCTTTTTGGTCGATCGCTTCGATGATTTCATACACCTCTTCGAGGATAGACCCTCGAATGGATTCATAGGTTTGCTTACGATCCCACGGACATCCATCGGGTCCCATCAAGCGATCTGTCACCTCAAGCAACTGCTCAAAAAGAGCAACAGCCTCTTTAGGACACATTTACAAATCCTGTTGATTTAACGATATCTCCTTTTATTAAAGGACTATTCATCAAAGCTTCTTTCATCTCATTTTCATCTGTAAGAGTTTTAACTTCCTCTCCATCTAATGTATCAACTTGCAAAGAGCCATCTCTCTTTTTAACTGCAACTGCAGCATCTGGGCCCATCATTTTAAGTTGACTTAGATCATACTCTTCACCTTCAGCTTCATTAATACAACGAGAGTGTTCTACGTTTCCATCTTTTTTACGTAGAGTAAGCAATGCCTTACTGCCACTGCCAGTCAGATGTGCAATAACAACCGTTCCCTCTTCTCCATCTCTAAATCTTGCAGTGAGTTCTCCATTGAATAGGAATGGAGCTAAAGGACTTAAGAGCGTAAGGTCTGCTTTTGCTTCTTGTTGAGAGAGAGTTTTAAGCTTCTCTAAAGGAATCTTTCTCGTTTTAGAATTAACCTCTGAAGGAGGTATTGCACTTAAGAAAGGAGCCGCTTGTTCGATAGTTGCTATTGCTCCCCGATCTTGTTGATCAAGATAGCCAATATGAAGAGCGTTATTACATTGAAGTAGGGCAAATTGTCCTTTGTTCAAATACAACAACCAACTCAATACTTGTTGTCTACTTACAACCACATCAGGAGCACTAACATCAAGAGCAGCACACACATTCAAAGCTTTTGTTGTCTCATCTAAACGATCTTGAGTCTCTTTTAGTTCTGTAGAAGTGTAAGAATTTCGCAAATAGAGCATCGCTGCGGCAGTAATTGCTAAGACTGTGCCTCCAACTGCAAGTGTGATCAATCCCCCAGGAGACATCGGGAAGGCCCATGGAGCCATTCCATACGCATTGAAGTAAGTGACTAAAGCTCCCGCAAGAAGAGCGATCGCAGCCAGTGCTACAACCGTGATTGCTGCAGTACTGTAAGTCGTTGATGTTTTCGTAGGACTAACGGCAGCAGGTGATGGTTCTGGGCTAAGTCGAAAATCAGGGCCAGTGCTAGATGTTGTACTCATTTTTATTCTCCTTGTTCGAGGGTGGTTCTTTAAATTAAAAATTCAAATATACCGCCCCGGCTCATTTATGTAAAGTCTTTGTTAAGCCAAACTCACCCGGTTGATAAAGCTTGCCTTCATCGCAAAAGCTGTTTGCGATAAAAATAATTGCAGCCAAGGATACATAAAATGCCTCCTTTTGGTGTTTTGCGAAGATAACAATCTTCTTATTATTCTAGATTATCTCGAAGAAAAACAAGTGCTGGTGCATTTTCATTTTCTTTACTCAGGATTCTTTAAATTAAAAATTTAAACGCACCTTGCCTGCTCATTCATTTATGTGATTTTTGTTGAGTTCGTCCCATCTGAGTCGGTAGGGTTATATACCACTGCAAGAACTGCTGCAATAAGAACAATTACAACTAAGGCTACAATTAAAACAATACTGCCACCTATTTCTCTAAATCTATCATTACTGCTTGATGGTTTAAAGAGAGCAACATTTTGTCCATCTCGAGTAGATCTATAAATAGGTAATATATTCATTTTCATTCTCCTTGTTCGAGGGTGATTCTTTAAATTAAAAATTCAAAGATACCGCCCCGGCTCATTTATATAAAGTCTTTGTTAAGTCAAACGACTTTGAGAATTAGCAAAAAGATGCCCCAAATCACTTCCTGGAACTATTTCATCTGCTGGTTCGCCATCCTCTAAGAAAAGACATCTCAGCTCCCCCGTTGAGGATAGATAAAACAATTCAAACCCATTCCCCTTTAATTTACTGAAAGAATTAGTTTTAAACACTTCTGCATCAGTACTATCTTCAAACACCTCTATTGGAGCTATTGTGATTTGCTCCTCTGATTTAGGATTACGATAGCTCAATGCAGCACTTTCGCGCTTAGAGTCTGTATAGTAAAATGCAACTTCCCCTAATTTTAAATCTGCAGGAGATTGGTTTGAAGGTGCTCCTACCTTTTCAGGAAATATCAAAACTTCTTTATCAAGGTTTTTGTAGATATCGTTAGAGTGCAAGCTAAGTTCTTCGAATTTGAGCTCTCCTTGCTTTTGAAAAGCCACATACGCAGTCTTTTCTTCCCTTTCATTGTTAGACAGATAAACAACAAATTGACCTTCTGCCATCTCTTCTGGAAGGCTGTGAGCAAGGTTTTCATCGATTAATAATCTAATCTTGTTAAACACATGGTCCTTACCTCCTAACCTCGAAATTTTTACAGAGTAAAGACCATTTGCATCCTCCTCAAAAGTAACTGAGTTATCTCTAGTTCCATAATATTCTGGTGGACAACTCCCCGCTCTACCAACACTTGCCATTTGCTCTCCTGAAAATCCAGTGAAAATTTTGACAGTCTATCATACCATACCCTTGTTTTTTTCAACAATACCCTATATACTCAGAGAGATGAAAAGAGAACTGACTGCCTCTGTCTACACTGTTGAAGAGCAACGGATTTTATTGATCTTGCATAAAAAATTAGGGAAATGGCTCCCTCCTGGAGGACATGTTGACCCAGATGAGCTTCCCCACGAGGCGGCCATACGAGAGGTCAAAGAAGAAACTGGATTAGAAGTTGAGCTTATGCAACAAGAAAATCTTTGGATCCCTCAAAAAATTAATGGTCGTAGTATCCCTCGCCCATACCTCAATCTTCTTTTTGAAATACCTAAATATAAAGATATTAATGCGCATCAACATATCGATTTTGTCTACATAGGAAGAGTTATTGGAGGAGCTCTTGTGCAAAACAGAGAGGAGACTGATGGAATCCGTTGGTTTACGCTAGACGATTTACAGAAAGAAGAAGAGATTTTTGAAGAGACACTAACCGTCTGCTCACATATTTTGAAAGAGTGTTTCCATCTGGTCTAAGGTGTGGGAAAGAGTGAATTTTCTTTGGACAAGTTGATAAGCTTCCTCTCCCATTTTTTGTCGCTCTGTTTTTTGATCTAAAAGACGTTTCACAGCTGTTGCGACTTGATCTGGTGAATAAACATCGACTTGAAGTCCTGTTTTTTCATGAAGACAAACTTCTTTAAGCCCCCCTGTGGGTGTTGTGATGAGCGGTTTTTTAAGCGAAGCTGCTTGCAAACTTGCTTGTGATACGCCTTCATTTGCGTGCGAGAGGAGAAGAAAAATATCCATTGCAGCAAGTGCAATATTGGGAGGTGAGAGATAGCCTGTGAAAACCACCTTGTCTTGAAGCCCCATCTCCTTCCACTCTTCTTTAAAGTGTTCTTCTGAAGGGCCTGAGCCAACGATGAGCCATTTGAGATGAGGAACATCTTCAAGCTGCTTGGCAGCTTTGAGCAGGTCTGAAACCCCCTTCCACCCTCGAAGAACACAGAGAGTTCCTGCTACGCAGTCGGTCGGTTTAATTCCAAGCGATGCACGAAAAGAGGTGACAGCTTTTTTAGAAACAGATAGAGGGGTGGTTCCTGTCGGAATAGAGCAGCAATGCTTTTGTGGCAATTTAGCCTGCCGTTTAATCACATCGACAATTTCTGCGCAGGTGGTGACAACGCGGTCGGCTAAAGCGTTATAGAGAAGGCGGCTGTTGAGACCCGGACGAATCGGTGTGGAGAGATGGCGGGTTCGAATCACTTTTTTCCTCAGCAACCTTGCCGCAATTCCTCCAAGCCATGCATCGAGAGATGAATGGGTATTGATCAGGTCGATTCGGTGCTTCATAATGATAAAACAAAGGGAGAAGAATGTTTTAAAAGCATTTTTCTTTTCAAAGGGAAGCTCGTAAACTTCAAAACCGGCCTTACGTGCCGGTTTTACAAGTCCTCCACCTTTCCGAATTGCTAAGATCACCTCATGTCCCCTCTCACGCATTCCCTCAGATTCGCGTAAAATACGGAGCTCTTGCCCTCCGTAACCAGGTGATGCTTCTGTGTGTAATATTTTCATAAGCTCAATAATATCCTACGATGGCCCGAAGAAAAAGGGTGTGCAAAAAGTTCTTTCTTTTTTTTCCATAAATAGCGCGTCGAACGTTGATCTGTTTCAAATAAATGAGGAAAAAGCTCTGCTTGGTAACGTGTAAAACCATGGGTTTGCCTCGTTAATGGTCGAAGGTGGCGGAGGGGGAGATCGAGTGCTTCTTCAAAAGCTTGTTTGACATCCTCTTGATCATCAAGATAAGGGAACTCAAAGAGATCCTTCATCACACCACGATCAACTTGTTGTAAAAGATAATGCTCCTGACAGGTAATTATCGCAACAATCCTTTTCAAATGGATCATTTTCTGCCGCTTTTTTTTCTTTGGGAGGTGCTCGGTAAGCTGATGTCGATAGGCATAACAAGAGGAGCGAAAAGGACAAGAAGAGCAGCTCGGTTTTTTGGTACATACCAGTGCACCTAGCTCGATCAATCCTTCCATAACCACCCAAGGCTCTTCATCGGGAAGAAAGGTTTCAACATACTGCTCAATCTCTTTTTTATCTTCAAAACCGGTAAGCCGACTGATGACCCGTGTCACATTTCCATCGATCGCTGGAGCTTTTTGGTGGAAGGCAAAACTTAAAATAGCCCCTTGGGTATAAGGACCAATCCCTTTGATTTTCAATAATCCATCTCGATTGTCGGGAAGTTTTCCATCAAATTTTTCAACAATAAGCTGCGCAGCTGCGTGGAGATTACGGGCACGTGAATAATAGCCAAGCCCCTCCCAAAGCTTGATCACTCTCTCGATAGGAGCTTCTGCCAACGCTTCGATCGTTGGAAAAGCTTTGATCCACCGGTTGAAATAGGGAATGACCACTGAAACTTGAGTTTGTTGAAGCATAATCTCAGAGACCCACACATGGTATGGATTTTGAGAAGCACGCCAAGGGAGATCCCGCCTTGTTGATAAGAACCATTTTTTAAGCGATTGACGAAGCATCCCGACCAGTATATAACTTTCTCCATGTCAAGAAAAGGATTATTCATAGCCGCCACTGGGCAAAATGTAGGGAAAACAACACTTTGTCTCGGAATGATCTCCCTGCTTCAAAAACAGTTTCCCCGTCTTGGTTTTATCAAGCCTGTGGGACAGCAACATGTGAAAGTCGAGGGAGATCTTTTAGTCGATAAAGATGTTGTCCTCTTTAAAGAACACTTCAATCTTACCGCCGACTACGCTGCAATGAGCCCTGTGATCTTTCCCCAAGGATTCACTCGTGATTTTGTCGATGGAAAGGTCGATCGAGAAGATCTTGTTAAAAAAATCCGGAATGGATACGAAAAAATCTCTTCGAAAAATGAATTTATTCTCGCCGAAGGAACAGGACATGTTGGTGTTGGATCGATCGCAGACATCAATAATGCACAGGTAGCCAAAGATTTAAAACTCAATGTTGTTCTGATTGCAGAAGGGGGTGTTGGTAGCGCATTTGATCAACTTGCCCTCAACCGCTCCCTTTGCGAAAAACTTGGTGTGAAAGTGTCTGGTGTGATTCTAAATCGTGTTCTCGATGAGAAGCGAGAGATGATTATCGACTATATGTCTCGTGCATTGAGCCGATGGGAGATTCCTCTTATCGGTGCGATCCCCTACAACCGCCTTCTCTCAACTCCAACGATGGAAGATTTTGCTGTCCTCTTTAAAACACCTCTACTTGCAGGTGAAGAGTTTCACTACCGCCACTTTAAAACAATTCGACTCGTTGCAACCAATGCTGAAACCTTTGTGAAATTAACCTTTCCAAACCAGCTACTTGTCACACCAGCAACTCGAGAAGATATCATCGAAGAGCTCCTTAAATTACATGAAAATGATTTGAGCACTCGACCTGCGCATGGATTGATTCTCTCCGGCCAAATCCCTCCAAGAGAGGCTATTATAGAAAAATTAAAGAAAGCAAAAATCCCCACGCTCTATAGCTCTACTCCAACATACGACGTGATGAGACTGATCAATACATTTACAGCCAAAATCTTAAATGAAGATGTCAAGAAAGTGAACAAAGCGATCGAGCTTGTTGAATCTTACCTTGACCTCAACTTATTGATGCAGGCAACCGACTGACAACTTCTTAGCTTAGGACACCGCTTTTCAAACTGGACCCCATAGGGACAGATCCCTTGCTCAGCAAGATGATGCTCTCCTTGAGGTGCATATTTTGCCATTGAAGAAGAGCCAAAAAAGCTGAGTGACGGAGTCTTTGTTGTTGCACAAAGATGGAGAGGGAGTGAATCCATTGCAATCACCAACCGACATCTATCCATCACCCGTTGCAAGAGAGGAAGCGATAGATGGGGGAGCACTTTTTTCTCTTCAACTTCAAATGCATGCGCCCGTTTTCTCTCCTCTTCATTTCCCCAGATAAAGTAGAAAGGTCCCCTTCTTTTGGCAAGCACCTCATCCACTGTTTTTTTGGGAAGTTGTTTGCTTTTCCAATTGGCAAATGGGCAAACTACCGTCCCTTTTGGATCGATTGTTTGCAAAAAAATCTTCTCTTTTTTCGACAGAGGATAGAGAAAAGGTTTCTCCTTAAAAGGAACCGATTCTTTGAAATAGGCTTGCACAACAGCAAGGTAATCATCGCGGATATTTCGCCCGTGAGGAGGATTGGTACGGAGATGTGTAAAGAAGAAATTTGGCCACTCAGCCAAACTTTTCCATCCAAATCCAATTTTGAGCTTGGCGCGCACTTTGGATAAAACCCACGCTGATTTTAGATTGCCCTGCAGATCAAAGACCACATCGTACCGCTCCAACTTGGGACATTTCAACCGTTTTGAATCGATCACAACAGCTGCATCCACTTCAGGATGAGATTCAACAAGCTCTCGACACCGATTTTCCACAACCCAGTCGATCTGCCCATAGGGAGATTTGTGACGGAGATAGCTCACCGCTCGAAAAGCGTGGAGAATATCACCATAGGAAGAGCTCTTAATGATTAAAAATTTCATCCCTGCAAGCTTGAAGAAGAAGGCTTTTATTCTCAAGTGTGATATACTCTCTCACATGAAAGTAAAATTTAAGGTTGTCACCCCCTCTAAGCTCCTTCCCTACCTACGGGACGAGCTCCGAGGTGAATGGAAGACCAAACCACTTAGATGGCTAATTGAGCATCATAGGTGTCATGTCAACGGTTTTGTTGAACGGTTTTGCTCTACTCGCCTTAGAAAGGGGGACGAAGTGGAGATCTTCCTTGAAGAGCCTCCCTCTTCAGAGATCCCTATCCTCTTTGAAGATGACGAGCTCATCGTGATCAACAAGCCCGTTGCACTCACCTCTGAGAACATTGCAGAGACTCTAGGCGGTTTGCTCGTCCATCGGCTCGACCGGGACACAACGGGGGTGATGCTCCTTGCAAAAACAGATGTGATGAAAGAGAAGCTCGAAAAACTCTTTAAAAGGCGGGAAGTGAAAAAAAGTTACCTTACCTATGTCACGCCTCCTCCCAAAAAACGAAGAGGAGTGATCAACACACCTGTTGGGGGAAAAGAAGCTGTGACGAGTTGGAACCTTGTCAAACGATTCAAAAAACGCGCCTTGCTTCGTTGCAGCCCTAAAACAGGACGAACCCATCAAATTCGGATCCATCTCCAATCGGTCAACACCCCGATTGAAGGAGATGTTGATTACGGTGGGCGACACCAAACGACACACCGCCCTCTTTTGCACGCAGAAAAAATTAGTTTTGAAAGCCGGAGCTTTTCAGCTCCTCTACCACAAGATATGGAGTTAAAATGACACTAGAAATTGATCTCAAAGGAAAACGAGCCTTTATTGCTGGAATTGCTGACGACCAAGGATTTGGCTGGGCCATTGCAAAATCACTTGCCGAAGCGGGTTGTGAAATCCTCGTTGGAACATGGACTCCCCTCCTCGGTATTTTTACAAAAGCGTACGAATCGGGAAAATTCGATACATCGCGTAAACTGAGTGATGGTTCTCTTCTTACCATCTCTAAAATCTATCCTCTCGATGCAGCCTTTGACAAACCAGAAGATGTTCCTGAAGAGGTGCGTGAAAATAAGCGGTACAAAAATGCTGCTGGATATACCGTGAGTGAAGTTGCCACAGCTGTTGAAAAAGACTTTGGCAAAATTGACTTCCTTGTCCACTCACTTGCCAATTCCCCCGAGATCAAAAACTCTCTTCTCGAAACCTCCCGCAGCGGCTACCTCGCTGCTATGAGCGCCTCTTCCTACTCATTTATCAGCCTTCTCTCCCATTTTGGACCGCTCATGAATAAAGGAGGAGCGACCCTCTCTCTCACCTACCTTGCCTCAGAACGTGCTGTTCCAGGCTACGGTGGAGGAATGAGTTCCGCTAAAGCTGCACTTGAAAGTGATACACGAATGCTCGCCTTTGAAGCAGGACGAAAGTGGGGAGTTCGGGTCAATTCCATCTCAGCAGGAGCACTCCCTTCTCGCGCAGCAAGAGCAATTGGCTTTATCGACCGAATGATTGATTACACCAAAAAAACAGCACCGATTGCCGATGCAATCAATGCGGAGCAAGTGGGACAAAGCGCTGCTTTTCTCCTCTCTGTTCTAGCCTCAGCCATCACTGGAGTGACTCTCTATGTTGACAATGGCATGCATGCGATGGGTGTTGGCTCAGAAATGCTCGAAGAGTAAATCCAATTAAATTTATCTCATTTTAAAAAAGGTCGCCCCACCTCCCGTGGAGCGACCTTTTTTTTTAGAAAATCTAGAATGGGGCTATTTGTCAATGTCCACCAAGCTCTCTATATTTTGAAAAAATACTACAATGATTTTGCAAGCGTAACCGAGACCCAATTTGACCTAAAGACTATTTTAGATTCCATCGATGACAAGAATTCTTCTTTTTGGAAAAAGGTTTTTGAGAACCACTATTTACACGGCCTCCTTTTAGGATTTGGTGAGAAAAATTCCTTTCTCTTTGACCATACCAGTAAAAGCGATCTGGTGAAAATAAAAGCCATTTCTTTCCAACGCTTCAAAGAATTATCCAGGAGTGAAAAACACTCCAAGGGAATGATGCAGCCTGTTGTTTCAATAAAAAATCTAGTCATCCCCTATTTTGTCACTTTTAATATTAACGATGAAATCATTGATAAATATCAAAAAGAAAAAGAGAGCATTGTTCAATTTTTAGAAGAAAAAAACTTTACCGATTTTGTTCTTCAATGCTTAAACGGCACTATAGACTCTAACTAATCTAAATTCAATTGATCTAAAATAGAGTTGTTGCGCAACCCCATCTTTTATACAAAATCAAATTTTAATAATTAAGTAATAAAAAATTAATTAATTAAGAGAACTTATTTTAATAATACAAAATTGACTTTTATAATAAAAAAATGTCATAATAGACTTATAAATAAATTAAACAATAATTAAATTTTTATATGGCTATTACCCCCAACTCCACTCTTTCCAGAGATTACGATTCAATTAGGGATCGACAAAATAGTGACATCACAAAATTATCAAGAGATGTGCTCTTGCATATTTTTTCATTCTTAGACCTATGCTCTCTTGCAAGAACCGCACGAGTCTCTAGGGAATTTAAAGCTGTCGTTTTGGGAGGACATTCTTCTAAGCTTTGGCTCCGTTTTGCTCTACCAGGGCTTCCGGTTAGTTTAAGCTACAAAGCTGTCTTTTCACAGCATAACAATGGTTTTGGTAGCGCGTACCAACAAACTGAATTGAAAAGAGATCAAAACCAAGGTGCCCATCGTATTTCAAATGTTTCCATATCAGAAAATGGACAACGAATCGTCACGGGATCAATTCAGGATAAAAATCTTTCTATATGGGATACAAAGGGAAATGAAGTCACTCATATCCCTAGTGCAGTAGGACAAAGTATTGGGCGTGTTAAAATATCTCCAGATGGTTCAGTTATTGTAAGTGCAGCGCCCGATTTAAAGTACGCTTCTGTATGGAATGAAACAGATGGGGGATGGGAGTTTTCACATAACTTGGAGACTACTGTTGTAACAACATTTATTGATATCTCACAAACAGCCCTATACATTGCAACAGGCTCTTCTCAAAAAGTTACTGTTTGGAGGGGGGCAGAACCAACAGATTCTATTCAGGGCAACAAACTTTCATTTACAGCTTTTTCCCCTGATGAGGCTCACCTGGTCATTGGAGCAAGCTTTAGCAATCAACTTACTGTTCAAAAACTCAATCAACAGCTCCCTCCAAATTGTATTACTCTAGGCGATTGTGAGCTTGTTATGAATCTCACGGCATCGATTGAAAAAATAGCTGTTGCCCTGATGGATGGAACAGTTAAAATTGTTGGTTTTGATGGTTCAATGATGCAAACTCTTGCTGGAGGACACACAACTTCTGTAACATCTGTTGCTTTTCTTGAAGGGCTCTTTGTGACAGGATCTTATGATGGAAGAGTTTGTGTTTGGAACCAAGATTATGCCACTTTAGAAGCGACTTTGACCACTCCGAATTCACCCACGACAAAATCTGTAGGCCTTGGAATGGGTAAAACAATTGTTGCAGCAACCGATGCTATGAAGGCTTATGTTTGGTCTTTTCAACCAGATCTTCTAGAGCGTATTCTAAGCTGAAAGTTCTTTCAAAGAAGCTGCGCGAGTAGGCAAAATCCTCTCTAGCTCTTTAGTCACTGCTTGATGAAGCTCCTCCATCGAAGGACGGTTTCTATAATCTTTATCTATCCCTTTAAGAATAAGTCTAATAACTCCATCATTTAGACCACTCTTTTTCAATTGACTCTCAATGTATCTTGTGATGTTTAGAGGGGTTTCACTCGCCTTTACCGGGGTGAATATTTCAATTAACACCCAAGAGACGCTATAAACATCGGCCTTTTTATGGATCTCCTTCACAGCATCAAATTTTTCAACTCTCACATTGAGATTAAGTTCGGATTCATCCTGACCTGTACTAAACTCAGGCGTCGTTGTAACCCTCTTTATAAAGGCATCTTTCTCTGAAAAATCAACACTCCCTCCAAAATCTGCCAAATAAACCAAGGGGCCTCCCTCTTCAGAGGTTTCCCCAACAAAAATATTTTCAGGCTTAATATCTCTATGAGCAATTCCTTTTGAGTGTGCGTAGACAACCGCATGTGTGAGTTGATACGCAATTGAAACTTTATCCTCTACTTTTTGAATAGGAAAATCGTATAGATCGCTTTTATAACGTACTCCAACATGACAGGCACTTTCCTGACCGGTCACCACATCTATGATTTTTCTCACCTTCTTTTGAATTCCTAAAACCTCTCCACTTCCATGCAGGTGATTTAAAATGGCAACTTCACGGTCTATCTCTCCTCGATTGGAAGTATTATAAGTCGATTTAACAATAGCACTTTCTCCTTTAACAGGAAGACCTGTCAATAGATCTGTGGACTGCATCACAACATTGAAAGAGCCTTTGGCCACTTTTCTTCCAAAAAGGGTTGAAACTTTTACATCTGTTCCCTTTACATTTACAAGTAGACGAATCTTTTCTGTGACTGTAATGTAGTAATCCCCCTCTTTTTTTGGAGGATTATTGATGAGAGCTTGCGCCAGTTGCTTCAACTGACTCATTATGTTGATATCTTTTTGAGTGATTTTGTGGATTTCTTCTTTAGCCACACTGACAGGATAAGAATCTGACAGCTTTTTCTTAAGACTCTTACAATGAAGTATTTCACTTGCAGTTAAGCCCACTTCTTTAGCTAAATCAGAAATTTTGATCTCTAGAGATCCATGATCTCCTTCTACCTTAACAAATTTTTGCGTTAATCTATTTGGAAAAAAAGACTTAAACCATCTAACAATTCTTCCAAGAATGGTGATTCGCTTAACAACAAATGAGCTTATTTCTCCTTTCTCATCTTTAAATGAAACTTGAGCTTTATTCCAAGATTTGGAAGTTATTTCACAGCGAATTTTTGCCATACTAAATACAAAGCACAAACAATGCCAATATTACTAGAAAGAGTAACCGCCAGCTATCTCGATGTTTTGACCTGTGATGTATTTTTGCTCGAGGAGTGTCGCAATTAAATCTGCCACCTCCTCAACTGTTCCAGCCCGCCCCATCGGCAACTTTTGGGGTAGGTCTTCTGAATGCTTAAGTTGACCAGGAGAGATCATATTCACCGAAACATTAAAAGGAGCAAGCTCTTTGGCAAGAGAGCGTGTATAGAAGAGAAGTGCAGCTTTTGTTAAACCAAAGGGTGTTGCACGGACCCAAGGGTTACAAAGGCCTGAAGTCCCTATGTTTACAATTGATCCCTTGTTTTTTTTGACCGAGGGTAAAAGGGCATTTGTAAGAAGAATTGGCGCTGTGAGATTGGTTTGAAGAAGGGGGTCTAAAGTGGTGATCGATGATGCTTTTCCAAGCGCAAAATTTCCCACATTATTGATGAGCCCCTCTGTTGAAGGAAAGTGTTTTTTGTACCGTCTGATAAAATCTTCTAGTCCATGAGTGAAATCGCCTTGGATAATTTCTGAATGAGGACACTGTTTAGAAAGCTCTACTGCCTCTTTTTGACTCGTGTTGTAGTGAATCACTACTCTTTTTCCAAGTCCTGCAAGCTTTTTGCAAATCGCTGCCCCAAGTTGACGCGCTCCACCAGTGACAAGGATCATCGACTCACCTCTAAAATCACTCCTACCGACTCTTTTTTTAATCGAAGGGTTGCCTCTAGAGGGGCAAATGTTTCAAAAAGAGAGTTGAGCATCTGCTTGGCAAGTGTTTCTATCAAAAGAGGTTTCACACTTGTTACGAGGGTGTGGAGGTGTTTTTTCACCTCCATGTAATCCACTGTCTCTTCTAATCGGTCGCGCTCTGGTAAGCTGAGTGTATAGCGCACTTCCCAGCTCACTTTTTGTGCCGTATTTCTCTCAAAAGCCAAGGTTCCAATTAGGCAGTTGGCACTATCTGTAAATTCAAAGGTTCCATTCATCTAAGCGCTTCCTTAAGCGCGGCGATAATTCCTTGCTCTTGAGCAGGTGGCGCTAAGATATCGGCATGGTGGTGGAGATCTTCTGGGGCATTTTGCATCACAATTTTGATATCACTTTTCTCCCACATGTGAACGTCGTTGTAATCATCTCCTGCTGAAATAATCGGAAGCCGCTTCTCTTGCATCTGCACAAATTCTTGGAGGATGTGCCCTTTAGAAGCTTCGGGGCTATTGATATGAGCAAGATACGAGCCGGGACGAAAGGGGTCGTGGATCACAACAACATTGAACCCAAATTGCTCATTCACCTCTTTTGCAACGCGGCTTGCATCTTCTCTTGGAGCGAAGAACTTGCCAACGGCAAATTCTGTAAGACCAGCGTCCTTAAAAGAGGTGAGAGGGACCCATGTCTCTGGAGAAAAAGAGATACGGTGGTCGAGGTAATCCCGCTCCTTTTGTGAAAAATCGGCCGGCTTATAATAGCAAATATCATCCCGCTCTTGCCCCGATTCTACAAGTAATCCTCCCTCTTCTTTGGTAAAAATAGGTTCGAGCTTTTCGATCGCTTCACTCCCAAGATAGTGCTTCTTGAGTTGCAATACGTTGGGCATCTCATAGAGCGCAGCTCCATTTTGGACAGCAAAGTGGTAGTGACCGACAAGATGGGATAAAATGGGACGAGCAAAAGAGAACGTTCGCCCACTGATGAAGATCACAAGATAGTCATCCATCAAACTCATCAAGAACTCTACAACCTCTTTTTCAATTGTATGCCTTTGAGTTGTAATGGTCCCATCTATATCTAGCGCGATAATTCCTTTCTGTACTATGATCGCCTCCTGGAGGACATATGTTACTATTAGCCGATTTAGAGGTGCAAGGATACAACTTTTGGCCCGAGTTTGTCAATATGATGATTGCCCTTGTTGCGATCATTGGATTTGCCGTTTTTTCGGTGTGGTTTATGAAAAGGGTGTTGCGCTCTAAGTGGGAAAATACTCCTCGCACTTCCACCATTCGGGTAATTGAACGGAAAGCACTTGGTCCTAAGAGCGCTCTCTATTTGGTCGACATTCTCGGCAAAGGAGTTGTTGTTGGAGAATCGCAAGCGGGGGGTCTTCAACTGATCAAGGAATTTTCTGATGAAATTGAGATCGAAAACCTTATGGATGAGGTGTTAGATCAACCTGAGCCAGGCCTTTCTCTAAAAGAGAGGTTGGCTAAGAAACTTAACCTAAGCGTTAATCGTGCTTGAGCATTTTCATGTTGTCGGAATCACCGTGATCTTGGCTTTGATTCCGTTTGTCTTTGTGTTGATGACCTCATTTACCCGCATTTCTATTGTTCTAACATTTTTAAGGCAAGCACTTAGCACCTCTGTTCCTTCGACGCAGGTCATCATTGGCCTCTCCCTTATTTTGACTGCGTATGTGATGCATCCAGTGATCTCTGAGATCCAAAAAGAGGCGATCAATCCCTATTTTGAAGGAGCATTTAAACATGAAGAGCCGATGGAAGAGGGAAAGGCGATCTTAAGCCATGCGTGGCCCCCTCTGCGCACTTTTATGCTCTTTCACACACGGGAAAAAGATCTTCAACTCTTTTTAGAGATGGGAAATGTGGAGCTTCCACAAGGTGAGGTGATCGATCCTCACACTTTGCCATGGTATTGTATTATTCCAGCTTTTGTCCTCTCGGAACTACGCACAGCTTTTATGCTCGGTTTTTTGCTCTTCCTCCCTTTCCTTGTGATCGATATGGTGGTCACCTCCCTTTTGATGTCGATGGGAATGATCTTACTTCCTCCCGTGATGATTTCATTTCCTATTAAGATTTTGCTCTTTGTCGTCGTTGATGGATGGCGACTTATTATGCAACAGGTTGTACATGGATATTAAATATGGTATAGGAGGGAAATGACTCCGGAACAAATCACACAATTGGTTCGGCAAACACTTTATATCGCTTTGGAGATTGCAGCTCCTTTCCTCCTTTTAGCGCTTGTTGTCGGTCTTGTGATCTCTATTTTGCAAGCTGTCACCCATGTCCAAGAAATCACTCTCTCTTTTGTCCCTAAAATGCTTGTCGTCGGACTGAGCATTGCTATTTTCTTCCCTTGGATGCTGAAAATGTTAACGAAATTCACCAATAATCTCCTGATCCATCAGTGGGATAAAGTCACCCATTACGTCCATTATGTCCTCCAGTGATCTTCTAATTTTCTTCGCTATGTTCGCCCGGATCAGCGGTTTTTTTCTCGTCTCTCCCCTATTTTCAAAACGGCACATCCCTTTCACTGTTCGCTTTGGACTCGCTCTTGTCTGCTCTCTTCTCTTAGCTCCTCCAATGACAATGCTCCCACATATTGACTCTCTTCCCGTTATGCTCATGGTTAAAGAGTTGATCGTCGGCTATTTGCTCGGCTTTCTCTTCTCTCTTCTTTTTGAAGCAGCTATGCTTGCAGGGCAACTCGTCGGTACGATGAGCGGCTTTTCAGCAACAGAACTTGTCGACCCGAATGCTTCCACCTCTCCCCTCTTTGGTCGTCTCTTTATGATGACCCTTTTTGTTCTCTTTCTCGTCTCTGATCTCCACCACGTTTTGCTCCGCTTTCTCTTTGAGAGTTTCACTCTGATTCCAATTGCTCCAATAACAAAATCTGTCACATGGGGGATTGGTGAGGCGAGTGTTCATCTCTTCCACCAAGCTTTGAGCTACGCGCTTATCCCGGTTCTTCTCCTCGGAATTGTGATCACTTTTTTTGCTATTTTTACCCGCTTTATGCCGAGTATCCCCATCTTTTTTATCGGCTTTCCTATCCAAATGCTTATCGGATTTTTAGCCATTGCACTTGCTGTTGTCTTTTTCAATGAGATCTTAACGAAAGGTTTTTTTGAGTTTCTCTCGCTGACAAAAAAGACACTTTTTTCTTGGTAATATCTTCCTTTTTCAATATACTTCTTGGATATGAAAAAGCACTGTTTGATCTACCTTTTACTACCGCTTATGCTGGCAGGATGCCTCTATAAGATGCCCAACGATGAGACGATTTCAACTCTTCCACACACAAATAATCCTCATCTAACACGAGAGCAACCTATCCAATACATGCCAACTAGTTAAGCTATGACAAAAAAGCGGCCGATCTATTACGACACTGAGACAACGGGAGTTCGTTCTGCCGAAGACCGGATCATTGAGATTGCAGCTTTCGACTCCGATCGAAAAAAAGAATTTTCAATGCTCGTCAATCCTGGCATCCCCATCCCTCCCGATGCCACAGCAATCCACGGCATCACCGATGAAATGGTTAAAGAGGCTCCTTCTTTCAAAGAAGTGGGAGAAGCGTTTATCACATTTTGTGGTGAAGAGGGTGTCCTCATCGCCCACAACAACGACAATTTTGACCGTCATTTTTTGACAAATGAAGCAGCACGACACGGCTTTACTTTTCCAGAATGGGAGATGGTCGACTCGTTGAAATGGGCACGAAAATACCGCCCCGATCTTCCTAAGCATAGCCTCCAATTTCTCCGTCAAATCTATGGTGTTGCTGAAAACCGCGCGCATAGAGCTCTTGATGATGTGAAAGTCCTCCATGAAGTGTTTAGTCAGATGATCGATGATCTATCGATTGAAACGGTACTTGAGCTTTTAAACAACTCCCCTGCAAATGAAGGGGATTCAATGCCTTTTGGAAAGCACCAGGGGAAACCCCTTTCAGAGGTCCCTCCAAGCTATATCAAGTGGCTGGCAAAGCAAGGGGCATTTGATAAACCCGAAAACAACTCCTTAAAAGAAGCGTTTAAAAAACTTGGAATTTTATGAAGGCAGCTTTCTCCCCTTGCCCAAATGATACACTCCTCTTCTATGCTTGGGTTCACAACCGAATTGAAACACCTCTTAAAATTGATCCACATCTAGCTGATATCGAACAACTTAACAAGTGGGCAATCGAAGGACTCTATCCTCTGGTCAAACTCTCCTTTGCAACCCTTGCAAAGGTGTGTGAGGTGTATGAACTTTTACCTGTCGGCGCTGCCTTAGGAGAGAACTGCGGTCCTAAGATCATCGGAAAAGAGAAACGAGATCACTTTAGAACCATTGCCATCCCAGGAGAGCTAACAACTGCCCACCTCTTATTTGATCGACTAGAGCTCCCCTATACAAAAAAAGTGTTCTGTCGGTACGATGAGGTGTTTGATCTTCTTTCCGAGGGAAAAGTCGATACAGGATTGATCATCCACGAATCCCGCTTCACCTTTAAAGCGCACGGCTTTGTTGAACTGGCCGATCTTGGAGAGCTTTGGGGAGGACTTATTCCTCTTGGAGGGTTGGCTATCCGACGGGATTTCCCCCAGATTACAGAGGTGATCTCAACCCTACGTGCTTCTCTTGCCTATAGTGAAAAAAATCCAACCGATGCTCAAGAGTATATTTTAACCCACGCCCAAGAGAAAGATCCATCTATTGTCTACAAACACATTGAAACCTATGTAAATGGCCAAACGAAAGAGATTTCTCCTGAAGGGATGTCTGCAATCGAAAGGCTCATTGGCTATGAAACTGATTTTATTTGCCCAAACTTCCGAAGCGAAAGAGACTCTATCCACACTACACGCTAAGCCTCTTTCTGGACATAGAGAAGAAGTGTGGAATGAAGGAGTGATTCCAACCCTCTACCACTATGAGGGAGGATTTATCGCGATCACAGGAGTTGGCCTCCACCACGCGATGGCAACATTTGCAAAACACGCCTCTTTATGCGATGAAGTGATCAATATTGGCCTTGCAGGAACCTTAAAAAATGGAAGGGAAATTGGAACATTGCTCCCTATTCATAAAGTAGGAAAATATATCCCTCTCTCGGAAGAAGAGCGAAATCCCACTTTAAATGAGTGTCTTGAAAAAACTGTTCCAACCATTATCCTAAAGGAGGGAGAGGGAGATCACCTTGTCTCCTCTGATTTTCCCATCCACCTTGAAAAACATCGTCAAAGACTCTCCCCCCATTACGATCTTGTCGATATGGAAGGATACAGCATTGCCCACCTTGCCAAACAACTGGGAAAAAAGTGTTCGATCTGGAAAATTGTCTCTGATTTTGCAAGTCCAGGAGGACGTGAGCTCATTCGAAAACATAAGTCACAACTATCAAAACAAATTGCGAGGCACCTTATTGATGAAAGCTATTGTACTACATGAATTTAAAGGACTTGAAAAAACTTATATCCAAGAACTTCCAACCCCCTCTCCCAAGCCACACGAGGTGCAGATCTACGTCCACTACGCCGGTATGAATCCTGTTGATTGGAAAATTGCTGATGGGCTACTTAGAGAGCGGTTTGACTACCAGTTTCCCATCACCCTTGGCTGGGATGTTTCAGGGGTTGTTTCAGCTGTTGGAAGCGATGTCACCACTCTAAAAAAGGGAGAGGCCGTCTACGCTTTTTGTTTTGCAGGAGAACTGATCCACGCTGGCTCATATGCCGATTATGTCTGCTTTGATGCCAATCTCGTTGCTCCCAAACCTTCTTGTTTGAGCTTTAAAAAAGCAGCCCCCCTCTCCCTTTCAGCACTGACTGCCTGGCAGGTGATCCACGACAAAATTGAGCTCAAAGCTGGAGAAAAAATCTTGATCCAAGGGGGATCAGGAGGTGTTGGCACCTACGCGATCCAATTTGCAAAACTCTTAGGAGCTTATGTCATTACAACGACTTCGACAAAAAACAAAGAATATGTCTCCCGATTTGGCCCCGATGAAATCATCGACTACACCAAAGAGAGTCCTCCTGAAAACCTAGATGCTGTGTTTGATACCGTTGGAAGAAAGGTCCTTGACCAAAGCTACTCTCTTGTCAAACCAGGTGGAAGATTATGGACCATTGCAGGAGAGGCTAAACCGACTCAAAGCATTAAAACAGGGTGGCACATGGTCGAATCAAATGGGAAACAATTAAGAGAGATCAGCAAGCTTATCGAAGAGTCAAAGCTGAAGCTTCCAGATATTGAAGTCATCCCTTTTGAAGAGTATGAAACAGCTCTTCATATGAGTCGTGAAGGGCATGTACGAGGAAAACTTGTGCTAGAGGTTAATCGATCATCCGATTAAATGTGTAGACATCTTCCTCAAAATCTTCGAGATGATCTTGAGAGTCTTTATCTGTTTCAATCGTCACAAGAGCTTCCTTTGGAATCATCGAGATGATTTGCCTTAAAGGGTAGCTTCCCTTTCCCAAATGGAGATGTTCATCCACTTCATCTTCAAGTTTTCCATCCATCACATGGTAGATATCGGGCTTTAGTGCAAAGAATTGTTCCAAAAAAGGAAAGTGCTCTTTTTTGAGACTATTTGCAGCACAGATCGCATGTGAGATGTCTAGACAAAATTGCGTTCCACACTCCCTTTTGATAAGAGCAATCTCCTCGGGAAGATAGCCATTGCTCAAGTGTCCACTTGACATTCGATACGGCTTATTTTCAATGGCAAGGCGACTATCTTTCATCAAATTGATCTGCCGTATCGTCTCTTCGATTTTCCCTTCACCTCCAGGGTGAATAATAATTGTGGAAGCTTGTAGAAGATCGGCAAAACAAAACACCTCTTCCATCGCTTTGAGGTTTGTTTTCTCTCTCTCTTTTTGAGAGAAAGAAACTCCGTGGGAGAAAGTAGGAGCGTGAATCACATATGGAATAGCAAGCGATTTCCAAAGAGGGGCGAACGGCTCGTAAGAACCTATGACAGCAGTGATTTCGATAAAATCAATGAGATTTTCTTCCCAAAACCGTTGGGCTTCAGCAAAATAAAACTCATTTGTTGACCAAAGCTTCAGTCCAATTTTCATCTTTCTCTTTCTTTTCAGATGAGTGCATCAATTCCCACATCCGTTTAAAGTCAGGACAACTCTCCATCAATTCGATCTTGGTTCCTTCGGCAACTTTCCGTCCATGATCGATATAGATGATCTTATCAGCATGCTCAATAGTTGAAAAGCGATGAGCGATAATAATCTGTGTCAACTTCCCTCGGAGATCAAAGATCGCATCTCGAATCTTCTCTTCACTGAGAGCATCTAGAGAGGAAGTTGCTTCATCCATAATAAGAATAGGCGCTTCTGTCACAAGGGCTCTTGCAATTGCTAAGCGTTGCTGCTGCCCTCCAGAGAGATTTTTGCCAAGTTCTTCGAGAACACTATCATACTGCTCTGGCATTTTTACGATAAACTCTTCAGCATGAGCATTAGATGCAGCGGCTTGAATCTGCTCATCATCATATTCCCGCCCAATAGCAATATTTTCTCGCACCGTATCGAGAAAGAGAAACGGTTTTTGGGGGACAAAAGCCATCGCCTTTCTAAGCGATTCAACCTGGTAAGATTTCAAAGGCTTTCCATCGATCAAAATCTCCCCTTTTTGCACATCATAGAGGCGAGGAAGAAGGGCTACCACAGTTGATTTTCCAGCTCCTGTTGGACCAACTAGAGCTACGATCTCCCCTTTTTTTGCGGTAAAGCTCACGTCTTTTAAAACCCATGTATCGTGGTATTTAAAGGAAACATTTCGAAACTCAATCCCCTCTTTCAACGTCTTAAATGGTTTTGCCTCTGGCTCATCCACAATTGTTGGCTTATGGTCGAGGAGAGAAAACATTCTCTCAGCAGCAACAACACCTCGTTGAATTTGGATATTTTCCTCAGCAAATTTCTTCACAGGTTCGTAGAAGATGTAGAGAAAACCACAGTAGACCAAAAGTTCACCTGGAGCCATTTCAAAGACATAGAGGCCAACTAGAATCACGCCGGCAAAAAAGATCGATGAAATACTGTGTAAAATGGGGCGAGAAGCGACACCATAACGGGTTGCATATTCGTCTAACTTTGACTGTAGATGATTTTGCTCTTGGAATTTTTTCAATGCGTATTTTTCCATCGCAAAGATCTTAATCGTCATAATCCCAGTCAAAAATTCATAAAGAACCCGTCCCATCTTCTCTTGATTGAGTTGCATCTGACGTGCAATTTGCTTGATCTTCTTGGCTAAATAGACAACAGGAAAGACAATTGCTGGAAAACCGATAAAAATGAGCATTGTCAATTTCCACGAGATAAAAACACACGCTAAAAAGGTTGAAACAATCTGAAAAGGAGTTTGAATGTAGTTGATCAAAAGAGAATTAACAGAACTCGCCACCTGACCAGCATCCCCTGAAACCCTTGCAGAGAGCTGACCAATATCGTGTTTATGGTAGAAGCTCATCGGCAATTTTTGAACATGTTCAAAACACGCTTGCCGAAGATCTCGACTCACTCGAATTGCCACAATATTTGTGAGAAAGCGGTAAAAAAATAGAGCTATCGATTTAAAAATCGCAACACAGACAATAATAACAGCCAGTGCTTTGATATTTTTCTCCAGTTGAAAATGTGTATCTAAAAAAGCATTGACCTTAGACACCAATCCTACATTACTATGGCGAGAGATAAAATGAGCCGCATCTTTTTTTGTAATGACATCGCTACTTGAAATTTCAGACCAACGATCTGTCACATCTTCTTTCGAAACAACTTCCACTGTTTCGAGCTTTTTTCCATTCTCTTTTCCAAAAAGGGAGAAAAAGTCAGGCCCAGTTCTTGCAATGACACCAAGAGAGAGCATCTCCATCTGTGACCCAAGGGTAAGACAGAGCATGGTAAACATGGTTACTATAAGTAAAATGTAGTGTCTACGGTTTTGAATCGCCGCTTTGAGTAGAAGTCTCATCGATTTCGTGTTGTCCCATTTTTCGGAATTTCTGATAGCGTCTTTCGAGTAGAATTTCAGGAGGATATGTTTTGAATACTTCCCACTGTTCTAAGATAAAGTCTTTCACATTTTGGTATGTTTCTGCAGGATTATGGTGAGCCCCTCCAAGAGGCTCTTTGATGATCGAATCGATCACCTCAAATTCTAGCAAGTGTTCTGCTTGCATTTTTAAAGCCTCTGCTGACTCAGCTCGCTTAGCTGGGTCTTTCCAGAGAATTGAAGCGCACCCTTCAGGTGAAATCACAGAGTAGTAGGCATGCTCAAGCATCGCAATACTATCTCCAATTCCCATTCCAAGAGCCCCTCCAGAACACCCCTCACCAATGACGATGACAGTGATAGGCGTTGCCACTCTAAAAAGCTCACGCAAATTCATTGCAATCGCCCACCCTTGCCCTCGCTCTTCAGCTGATAGCCCTGGATATGCACCTGGAGTGTCGAGTAAAAAAATGATTGGAATATGAAATTTTTCTGCCAATCTAGCTAAACGGAGCGCTTTTCGATACCCCTCGGGGTAGATCATTCCAAAATTTCTTTTCAATCGGCTTTCAGTGTCACACCCTTTCTCCTGGCCGATCACCATGAACTTCTCTCCCCCAATCTTGGCAAAGCCTCCAACGACAGCATCATCATCGCTAAAGGTACGATCCCCGAAGAGCTCTACAAAGTCTTCACAGAGATGTTCAATATAGTCGATACTGCGGGGGCGATCGGGATGGCGACAGATTTGGACCCTCTCCCAGGGAGAGAGTGAGCTGTAAACCTTTTTTTTCAATTTCTCGAGTTTTTTCTCGAGTTTTTGGAGCTCTTCTCCAGAAAAGAGCTTATTTTCCTCGCCTTGTTTTTTAAATTGTTGAACAGTTTTTTCATATTCAACGATCTGTTTTTCATGAGGGAGTCTATCCATGGGAAAAATCATATCAAAAAACGGCTATAAAATCAAGCCTCCCCCTCTGCCAAAAAAAACTCCTTGTCAGGCTCAGCCAACAAGGAGTTTTTTTATTTTTAAATATGCTTAAAAGATTCCATAGTCGCAAGAGACGGTGCTGACTGACACTTTCTTCCAATCGTCGCAATAACATCTGGGATGATTAATAAAGCCCCTAGAGAAAGAGATTCAATAGCAGCCCTTACTCTCATTCCTTTAAAATAAGACTGTGCATCTTCGCTCGATTCCTCTACGCCTTCTGCTAAAGAAGCAAAGGCTGCCAACTTAACAATACCTAAGATGCTACCAATCAAAGGAATATACGCAATAATATTTACAAATCTTTCTAATACTAAATAAGTAAAAATAGCATCGTCTTTTTCTTTTGCTTTATCTCCATCTTCAAAAAAATACTTCTGGGATAACCCTTTTAATTCACCCTCACTATGCCAACCAAATGCATCTGAAAAACCTAGTACATTGGACATTATCTGCTCCTTTTTTTAGGTTTAATAAAGACAATTCTATCTTAAAGACCACTAAAAAAACAACTACAATCTTGAAAGGGAGGCATCTACAAAGTCTGCAACGATATGGATATAAGTGGGCCTAGAGACGATCACAGCAAAGAGCTCTTCGATATCTTCTGTGAGCAGGCGGATACACCCTTCGCTCTGATATGTTCCAATACAACTTCTATCTTCATAAATCTCTCCACTCTCACTATCCCGTTTCCAAGGGACTCCTTGAATACCAAGCCCTTTACACGATCCAGTGCAATTGGCAATCTCTCGAGAAAGGGGGATCCAACGAGTCCCAAAGACAGAAACCATTTCAATCGATCGACCATAGCGAGTTCCACTCATCCCTTCTTTGTAAACGGCAATTTCATCGCCGAGTAAAAAGGTGCCAGTCGGTGTCAAGCACCCTGAAGGAGCATCAGAGGAGAGTTGGCCTGCGCAAACAGGAAAACTCTTGAGCAGAAGATGTTCTTCTTCGGTAACATCGTGTGCATAAGCCCACAGTTTAAGTCTTGAAAGGTCGAGAATAAGATGGAATTCGATCTCTTTGTCGGTACGAAGAACATTGAAACGATTCCCTTTTGAAACCGTATCGGAGAGATATTTTCCCATTCCATTGAGGCTTCGCGAAATAAAATGTTTAGAGGTTTTATAGCGAAGGGCGTAATCGCCGAGGTAAGCCGATCTCCCTTCAACCCATGGAACGCGACCGGTGTAAGAGATCGTTTCGACGATTGAGGGAAGAGGGGGAAAGGGCTGGAAAAGCTGGGAAAGGCGATCTACCTCCTCCGGAAGCTCGCTCTCATCTGAGCGGGGGAATAATTTTTCGCTTTTCGCTTCAGTTGAAGCTGAAGAGACCTCGACAACTTCGATCGGTTCAATTGCCATTTCGTAACTCACCCCTTCGGGAGGTTTGACAAAAGGAGTCTCTTTGGGCCAGTTGAAATAGGCTAAAGTTGTGACTACGGCTAAGGCGAGAAATAGGATAAATCTTTTAGGGGACATTAGTTTACCTCTTGCATACGACAATAATTTGCAGACCCTCGAAGAGCAGCTTTATCATCTAAGATGACGTAGACAGGCACTTTTTCAAGAAGAGAGCGGAACCTTCCTTTGTTGAAAAATCCTTCGAGAAAACCGGGATCGTCTTTAAGGCGGGGCAAGATTTTGGGAGGAATACCTCCACCGAGATAGAGTCCTCCAAAGGCCATATATTTTAAGACACAGTTACCTGCTTCTGATCCCAAAATTGAGATGAAAAGATCGAGCACTTCAAGACAGAGCTCTGATTTCCCATTGAGCGCATTTTCGGTAATCACACGGGCTGGATCTTCTTTTGCAAAAGCATCTGTTAACCATTTCGGTTCTTTTCTCTTTTGCACATCGATGAAAAAGGCGTAGATATTGGCCAACCCTGGCCCTGAAAGAACTCGCTCGTAGGATGGATGACCAAATTTTTGGTAGAGATAGCGACAGAGGTCGATCTGCACTTCATCTAGTGGCCCAAGTTCGCAATGTCCCCCTTCACTGGCAAAGGGATGGTGCATTTTTCCATCCCATAAAACGCCAGCTTCTCCCAAACCTGTTCCAGGTGAGACAACAGCTCGATTCCCCTCAAACTGTTTATCTCCAGTATGGAGCAACATGAGTTGATCGGCTGATAAAATATCAATTGCCCATGCATTCCCTTCAAGATCATTGATGAGGTAGACATCTGAAATTCCCAAAACAGCTGCAAGTTTTTTCTCGTCTACAATCCAGGGGAGGTTGGTGGCATGACACACGCCATTGACAACCGGTCCTGCAATAGCAAAACAGGCAGATTGAACCGGCTTTTTCGGTTTCACTTCGCTGATAAACCGTTTGATAATGGTCTCTAGATCGTCGTAGTCGCTACTTTTGTAAGTTTTAAGATCTAAATACTCAAAACTCTTTGAATTGAATTCAAAGAGGGCAAGATTTGTCTTTGTCCCTCCGATATCTGCTGCGATGAGCATCTATTTCCTCCTCTCAAAGAACGCTTCTAAATTTCGAAAACTCAACTGTTCTTCCTCTTCTTTTGTCAAATCCAATGTTTGTAAAAGGCGTGGATAACAACTTGCGTCTGAAAATGCCTTATAGTAGACGGGAATAAATGATGGCAAGAGTTGGATGAATTGCGATTCACAAAAGAAGTCTGCTCCAAAGCAGAAATGATCAAAAATACCAAGTTTCTTTGCGTGGTTAAGGTGAGCTAAAAAATCACTCTCTTTTCCGATAAAACGTTTGACGAAGTTGAGTCCGATCACTCCTCCTCTTGCGACAATCTCTTTTGCAAAGGAATCAGGAAGGTTGCGGGGGTGGTTGCAAACCTCTCGAAAATTGGAATGGGACGCAATTGGCATAAGGTCGAGCCCCTTCTTATCGATCGTATTGAAAATCCCCTCTGCCAAGGCGTCAGAGGTGTGGCTCAAATCGATAGCGATATTCTTGCCTGAAAGATACTCCAAAAAGAGTTCTCCATCTCTTTTAATCCCCTCCTTGGATTCATTTCCTCCTCCAAATCGATTCTTATGCTTCCACGTGAGGCTGATATAGAGGATGGGCGAGGGACTTAAGTCGATAAATTCATCGAGACGACGAAAGGCGAGTTCTAGTGGCTCCTCTTCTGTAACAAGCCCTGATCCATTTTCAATCGCAGGGAGAAGGTGCACTTTCTCTTCCCCTTTGGGCACTTTAAATTGCTTGAGATGGGCAAAGTGATCGGGATAAAGGGTTGGAAGATTCATAAATGCATCGACTTGGCTTTGGAAAAATTGAACCGAATCCTTATTTGTCGAAACGTAAAGTGCAACAGTTTGTAGCGAAACGCCTCCTGCCTTGAGCTGAGGCCACGAACATTTTGACTGTGGGTCTGCTGCTGTTCCTTTCTCTTCAACGATGTAGGAGAGAAGGTCACAGTGGAGGTCAGCTATTTTTAGATTTGAAGTGGCCAATCATCCCCCCTTCTAATACACTACGCAATTCCCGAGGAGTCATATTATGTGCAACTTTAAAGGTGCGCTTTTCTGTCGTATCGATCACCGTCACTTCGTTTCCTTTTTGAATCTCTTCTCGGATGTGAGGAAATGACAAGGTGGTGTTGAGCGCAATTTTCTCCCAATCTTCTGGATCGATAAAGGTGAGAGGAACAATTCCAAAGTTCGATAAATTCGATCGATGGATCCGCGCAAAATCTTTCACTAAGACAGCTCTTACTCCTAGGAAACGGGGAGCGATTGCTGCATGCTCTCGACTCGAACCTTGCCCATAATTCTTTCCTCCAATGATGAAATGTCCCCTCTCCTGGTGCATACGGGCACGACTGGGATAACTCTCATCGACTTGATTGAAGACAAAATCGCTGATCGCTGGAATATTACTCCGAAATGGCAACACTTTTGAACCAGCCGGCATAATCTCATCGGTCGACACATTATCTCCAAGCTTGATCAATACAGCTCCTTCTAAACTCTCAGGCAACGGTTCAAAGTGAGGAAGAGGTTTGATATTTCCCCCTTTGTCCAAGGGAAAATCTCGCCCATCTTCTGGAGGAGGAATCACAGCATCTTTTGAAATCACCAACTTATCGGGCTCTTCTACCTTCGGATACTCTATTCCCATTTTCCGCGGATCGGTCACTTTCCCAGTGAGCGCTGCTGCAGCTCCCACCTCAGGACTACAGAGATAGACAGCGTCTTCTTTGGTCCCTGAGCGGCCGGGAAAGTTACGTGGCACAGTCCGCAGTGATGGACGTTCAACAGCTGGAGCTTGCCCCATTCCAATACATCCATTGCATCCTGCCTGATGGATCCGAGCCCCAGAGCGAATCAATTTGGCTAAATGGCCGTTGCGAGCTAAATTTTCCAAAATCTGCCTCGATGTCGGGTTGATATCTAAAGAGACCTGGTCGTGCACTTGCTGATCTTCTAAGATATCAGCAACAATCGCAAAATCGCGGTAACCTGGATTTGCCGAAGAGCCAATCATCACCTGAAAAACATCGAGCCCTTCCAGCTCAGAGATTGGAACAACATTGCCGGGGCTACTTGGTTTTGCAATCAAAGGCTCGAGCTTACTCAAATCAATTTCAGCGTGGCTATCATATGTAGAGTCATCATCTCTCTCCCACGACTCAAAATCATCCTCCCGATGTTGACTCTTCAAAAAACGGTGCACCACTTCATCTGCGGGAAAAACCGAAGCTGTCGCTCCAAGCTCCGCTCCCATATTGGCAATGACATGCCGATCCATCGCCGAAAGCCCTTCTAAACCAGGACCGTAATACTCTAAAATCTTTCCCACACCACCCGATACATCGTAACGGCGCAAAACCTCTAACACCACATCCTTTGCAGAGACCCAATCGGGAAGCTCTCCGACAAGCTTAATCCCAAAGATCTCCGGCATCTTCACGTGGAATGGCTCCCCTGCAATGGCAAAGGCAACCTCAAGTCCTCCCGCACCCATTGCAAGCATTCCCATCGAACCTGCCGCACATGTGTGGCTGTCTGAGCCAAGTAATGTTTTTCCAGGCTTTCCAAACCTCTCCATATGAACAGGATGAGAAACTCCATTCCCTGCGCGACTATACCAAATTCCAAATCGTTTGCATGCGCTTCGCAAGAAGAGATGATCTTCTGGATTTTTAAAATCGTTTTGAACCAAATTGTGATCGACATATTGAACAGAGATGTCGGTTTTTGCCCGATCAAGCCCCATCGCCTCCAGTTCCAACATCACCATGGTTCCTGTCGCATCTTGCGTCAATGTTTGATCGATTTTCAGCGCAATTTCATTGCCCTGTTGCATCTCTCCTTCAAGGAGATGACTTGCCAAAAGTTTCTGTGCTAAATTTTGTCCCATACGGGGGAGAATAACTTATTGCGCAGCTTTCATCAAGCGATTTAGAAGCGCCTGATTTTCACTTAAACAAAGAACAACAGCTTCTTTACAACCATGTGCATCGCAGCTGCGCAATTCATGATAGAGTGTCTGCGGTTTAGCCACAAAGAGATGTCTTTTCATCGATGGAGCCGTGTCTATATAATGGTCTAGCTCCTCTTGAGAATAAAACACCACAACACGCGCTTTGGGGGCGTAGTGGCGGTATTTCATTCCAGGTGAAAGAGGGTGATTAGACACTTGTGCAACACCCATCTTTTCTCCCAAAACCTCTTCGATCTCCTCTTGCGTGATTTGCCCAGGGCGAAGAAGTGTCGGTTTAGGATCGAGTGTGATTACCGTTGATTCAAGACCAAATGTGCACTCCCCTTCTAAAACAGCAGCTATCTTATCTCCAAAATCACCAATTACATGCTCTTTTTTCGTGCTAGAAGGTTTTCCAGAGAGATTTGCAGAAGGAGCAACTAGGGGGACACCAACCTCTCGAATCAAATTCCTGGCAATTTTACAATTAGGCATCCGTACAGCAAGTGTTTCCAATCCTCCCGAAGCAATAGCGGGAACGGCCGGTGCTTTTTTCAATACAATGGTCAAAGGGCCTGGAAAAAACTGCTTTGCCAACCGAAAAAAATGTTCAGGTGGATCGACAACAATCTGATCGATCTGATCAAGATCACTGATATGGGCGATCAAAGGATTATCAGAAGGGCGCCCTTTCAGACGAAAAATCTCTTCTATTGCTTTTTCACAAAAAATAGAGGCGCCTAAACCGTAGACAGTTTCGGTGGGAAAAGCGACGAGCTTCCCCTCCTTTAGAAGTTTAGCGTAACCCTTCAACTTCTACACGCTCCCAAGTCATGAGAACGCCCCCTTCTCCACCACGAGTCTCAAGTGTCGTATTAACCTGAAAATCAACCTTTCCAGAACCAATCATAAACAGATTAGGGTTAGAAGAATCAAACTCAATGCTTATTCCTAATGCACCGTTACGGTACCTTTCATCGATCACACCATAAGCACGCTCTACAGCAGAAATACGGCAGCTATGTTTCGTAGCTACATCAAGAGCAAAAAGCTCTTTATACTCATCTAAAGTTTTCGCTTCTGAAGGTAAGCTTTGCACCGTCTGGTTTGGCCGCCCCTCTGTACATGTTGGCCTAGGTGTAACTGGCCTCCCTTCAGCTGAGGGAACGACAAACCTTTGAATATTTGCCAACTTTTGGTCTTTTTTCATTTTCTCTAAATGCGCCATCACTTTCATGAATAATTCAAAACGTTTTCCATGCATCGGCACCCCTTTTATCAACAGTGGAGCGAAATGAACATTAGTACGGAATTCACGTAATTTTTCAGAGTCTTCGTGCTCCCCTGTTCTGATCAAATTGATGTAGTAGTAAAGGGCATTAAGTGACATTGCCCGATCCATCGCATCCTTGCATTGAGTATGAGAAAAATCAGCTTGATATTTGTGAGTAAAGTACTCTTTCAAAAAGACATAAGTGATCATCTGAAACACTTGCCGCTCATCGTGATTCAATGTTTCTGTACTGTCGAAAAATGCGCTATGCACCTGTTTGAGTAACGATGCAACATCATACTGATCAGCACCTGGAGTGGAAAAATGACTGTCAGGATCTTCACCCAAAATCCGATCACGGAATTCCCCAATAAATATTTCTGCATTCTCTTTATCCGCCCACCCATTTTTTTGGAAAAAGAAATCATCATCCATCGGAAATGCAATCACTTTGATCACATCTCGGTATTCTTCACTTCGACCAAGCTCGAGAATTTTCTCAAGACGTTGATGCTCATCCCCACTAGCTCCTTGTTTATCTTTTGAATTTTGCAATTGAAATGAAACAAGAGTAAGATTGTGTTCTTTTAAATAATCCAAGAAGAGGAGAAATAGGGGTTCAACAACCACACCATTTCCATTGAGCTCAATTGTTGGAGTTCCAAAACGTAAGACTGTTGTATCACCTTGCTTCCAAAGTCTTGAGGCAAAATTGTTCTCTCTCAATGGCTGGAAATTAACGTTAAAATGACCCTTTGCCTTATTTGCATTTGCAAAACCACTTCCCCCCTTCAAGTCCGAATTGGCTTGAGCAATCGCTGTATGATCTTCTTTGAAAAGCTTATGTAGGTTATCGCCTGCACAAACAGCTGTAACCTCTCTCCCTCCACTCCGAAGAGCTTCATGAACTGCATCATCAGCGTAATTATTGAGATCTACTTTTGTAAAAAGGCAAAAACCAATGTAACGGAGAAGAGCGTGCCCTTTGTCTGTGTTGTAAGCGTTGTCAATCTCAGTGAAAAAACCATAGCGCGCTTGAGCAAAATCTGTTTCTCGATTTTGTACAGAAAAGAGATGAGCAAAAGCCTTTTGGAGAGAGATTTCAACCCCCTCTTTTGGATTTTCAAAATCAAAGTCAAATTCACTTTTTAAGAAGTGTTTTAAGGCTTGAATTTTTTCTTCTAAAGGTGCTGTTTGACAACACGTTTCGTCAAATGACTCAATCAATGTTGTAAGAAGGTGGTAGTAGAGCCGCTTTTGAAGAGTTCCCCCAGAGAAAAGCCAGGAAGCGGCATTTACCACAGCTCCTGCCAAGGAGGCGAGCAAACCTCCTCCACCTGGTACTTCTGTGGCAGTGTCATCTGCTAAAGACCAAGTTGGAGAAGGAGAAGATGTCACAGAAAAAGACAATGCCCTCTCCTCTTGTGTTTCATCAGGAGGTGGTGGAGGTGGAGTCCAACTAGGATATGGGGAATCAGAGACTTGACCTGATGCTCGATGAGATGAGGGGGGGCGAGCTCTAGGAGAGAGAATAGGGGGGGCAGAAGCAGCTCTTCTTGCGTCAAATCTTAGTGGTTGTGGTAATGGTAATGGTGTTTCCTCTCTTGAGAGAAGTGGTGATGGTGTTTTCTCTTCTGAGGGAAGTGGTGATGGTGTTTTCTCTCTTGAGGGAAGTGGAAGCTCCCGCTTCCGACACCCTTGAATCATGAGGGTAGCAACACTTGCAAAACTCACAATACAAACCCCAGTAAGAGCCCAAGAGCCTGCAGAGCTAAAAGGAAAATAAAATGCGACTAAAAGTGCTGAAACAATCGTAAGCACAACCGTTGTAATCAACGCTGTACGGTAAAAAGGATCATTGAAAACAATTGGGTCGGGACAACGCCCATGTAAAGGATTTGAATTCATAACAGGGATAGTATAGAGGAAAAGGGAAATTTTGTCTGGATAAAAGATTTACTTTCATTTCTAAATTTTGGTACACTTCCCACCATGAAACAACATCGATGGCTTAGACAGTCGTATTGGGGAGTGGTTCAGGGAGAGAATTTTCTTGGGCAAATTTTTCTTTTAATCATCCGACTCTATTGGGGCGGCCAACTCCTTTTCATCGGCCTCTCTAAATGGTCTAATCTGTCTGAAACAGCTGACTCTTTTACCCTCCTCCATATCCCTTCCCCCCTTTTCAGTGCATGGCTTGCAGGAACGATCGAATTTTTTGGTGGAATTTCCCTTCTTTTGGGATTATTTAGCCGGGTGACGACCCCCCTTTTAATTCTTTTTTTCATGATAGCATACGCAACAGCGCATCCAGAAGCACTCAATGCTCTTTTTTCCAATCCCGATCTGTTCACAAGCGAACACCCCTTTCTCTTTCTATTCACATCGATTGTCATCTTTAGCTTTGGGTCGGGTTTTTTCTCCTTTGATTATTGGGTTGAGAAAACTATTTACGGAAAAAAATTGTAACGGCGCTCTATAAATCTTTCAAATTTTAGTGAAAAAATGGGGATTCAATGATGCCAATGACATTCCTTCCCTTGCATAAAAAAAGAACTAATCCTTAAAGTCTTAGTTCAAGCAATAATTAAAATGGAGATCCATTATGGCCATACAAGCTGCCGACGCACAACACACACAACCAAGCCGCAGGCTTCGCAATCAACGGACTGGAGAAATCGTGGAAGTCAGAGTCCAAAGACTCTTTACCTTTACGATAAAATTAAGGATGGAACCGAAACCACCTCAAAATAGAGCGCTTGAAGGTAGACAGATAGCCCCTGAAGATCCAAAGAAAAAATTAGTTCAGGACATCGGTATTGTCATTTTAATAGCCTACGCGATCTATTGTATTCGCACTCTCTTTGCCACTGACTGAAGAGACTAAACATGCTCAACATTCCCCTCCGGACGGGGGGGCCTTTGATACTCTCTCCAGGTGAATGCTAGACCAGCAAGAGAGATACATGTCACAGCAACTGGAAACCATATTGGTAAGTGGTAATACATACATGGATCATTTTCTCCTTTACAGTCTGGAGATCCAGCGTGAAAAGCAAGAGAAACAGTCCCCCATGCAATGCCAGCACCTGATATAAAATAAATCCCTTCTTTAACCGTTTGACATCCTAGCATTCCAACCTACTTTTAAGAATTCAAAAATAGGCTAGGTGATCTGCTAACAAAAAGACAAGCTTTTTTTAGAGCGTGTTGTCAAAAACTAGAAATGTGCTGCTTTGGGTCTTTTTTTTCCAAAACGCTCTATAGCTTTTACACTTTTAGCTTTTTCATCTTTTTAGTTTTCTTTGTATCATCTAAAAGCTTGAACGAATCGATAAATTTGACATAGTCATCTTCTCCGTTTTCAACTCCAGACTTATAAACTGTAAAGACTTGATAGAGCGTATTATTGACTAAAATCAGCTTCCCTTGGAAAAAAATGTCTTCGTTTTTGACCAAAAACTCTAGAGCTTTATGCCCTTGAACTTCGATCATATTCATCGATAAAACCTCTGATCCAGGAAGGGCTGAAAGCATTCCCCCAAAGCCATCTTGAAGATTCACCTCTGGTTTGCTCATGTCAATTTCTGGAGGATAAACCCAAACGGAGACAACATAGACAGAATTTTCATTCGGCTCACTGATAAATGTGTTGTAAGAGATTTTAAGGTCTGTCTTAGGAACTTCAATCGTTTGATCGATCTCCTCTGGAGTTGTTGGGAATTGAACCGAAAAATTACTCTTCGATGAGGTGTAAGACTTCCACCCCCCTTCCATCTTTTCAGAAGGAGCTTTATCCCAAGGAGCCGCAAGGACCGGTGAAGAGAGAACTAAACCACATGCAAAAATATTCAATAACAACTTATTTTTCATAACAAACCTTAATTAACTTCGTAATTATTAGTTTAGTACATTTTGCATTTTAAAAGTTAATTATTTATTACGCCTTTACCCTGTATGACTTGCTTTAAATGAAAGATTCTAATATGATTCTTTCATGCCAAATGTGATTGGAATCATCCCCGCCAGACTCAAAAGCTCCCGATTTCCGGGGAAAGTTTTGGTAGACATCGGTGGAAAATCTTTGATTCAAAGGACTTACGAACAATCTATCCAAAGCTCTTTTCTAGATGAAGTGGTGATCGCAACTGAAGATAAGGCGGTAGCGGAACACGCCAAATCCTTTGGAGCCAAAGCATTTATCACAAAATCTTCTCACATGTCTGGAACTGACCGAATTGCAGAGGTCGTTGAAGCGCACTATCCTGATGTCGATGTTGTTGTCAATATTCAAGCCGATGAGCCGATGCTCGACCCAAAAACTCTCAATCAATTGGTTAAAAAGCTCTTAGAAACTCCTGTCGCTGTTTGCACAACCGCTGTGGTAGAAATTACCGAAGCGGCTGAAATTTTTGATCCTTCTGCTGTGAAGTGTGTCTTTGATCGAAATGGACGAGCTCTTTACTTTAGCAGATCTCCAATCCCATTTGCACAAAAGATGTTAGAAAATCATTCTTACCACCGACATCTTGGGATTTATTGCTTTAGGCGAGACTTTTTGCTCACCTATGCATCGATCGATGCAACACCTTTGCAACTGGTGGAGGACTTGGAGCAGTTGAGAATTTTAGAACATGGCTATCCTCTTTATGTTACAGTTGTTGAAGATAAAGGGATAGGCGTTGACACACCGGAAGATCTTAAACGCGTAGAGGATAGATGCCTAGAAAATACATTTTTATGACTGGAGGAGTTGTCTCTTCTTTAGGAAAAGGATTGACGTTGTCTTCCATTGCAATGTTGCTTGAAAAGCGAGGGATTAAGCTTGCGATGCTCAAGCTCGACCCTTATCTCAACGTAGATCCAGGAACGATGAATCCTTTTGAGCATGGAGAGGTGTATGTCACAGATGATGGGGCTGAGACAGACCTTGATCTTGGCCACTACTACCGCTACACAAACTCTCCTCTCTCTAAAGCTTCTGTTGCCACCTCTGGCCAAATTTATGATTCTGTGATCAAACAGGAGAGGCGAGGTGACTATCTTGGAAAAACAGTTCAGGTGATCCCACACATTACCAATGAGATAAAAAACCGGATCGAGGCGTGTGGAGAGATCGCTGAGGCAGATTTGGTGCTCGTTGAAATTGGAGGAACTGTCGGCGATATTGAATCGCTCCCCTTCTTAGAGGCGATTCGTCAATTTCGTCTTGAGCACTCAGATAACTGTCTCAATATCCATATGACGTATGTCCCTTTTCTGAAAACAGCAGGAGAACTCAAAACAAAACCAAGCCAACACTCTGTTCAGGTACTTCGAAGCATTGGAATTACACCTGATCTTATTTTATGCCGGTGCGAACACTCTCTTTCCAATGAAATCAAGCAGAAGATCAGTCTTTTTTGCAACGTGCCAAGGGGTGATGTTTTCGACGCGATTGATGTGAGAGGTTCGATCTATAAAGTACCGATCGAACTTCATAAAGAAGGTGTCGATATCTCTATCTGTCAAAAACTCGGCCTCCCAACCCTCTCTATCGATTTGACCGACTGGAAATCGATCATCGAAACAGCTTCCCATCCAAAAGCAACGGTGACAGTGGGAATTGTTGGAAAATATGTTCAACACAAAGATGCTTATAAATCTGTTTTCGAAGCGCTTGAGCATGCTGCTCTTGCAAAGGGACTCGCCTTGAAGATCAAAACAATTGAGTCTGATAAACCACATGTTGCAGAAGAACTCAAAGAGTGTGATGGATGTCTTGTTCCCGGTGGATTTGGAGAGCGTGGTTGGCAAGGAATGCTCGATGCGGCTCAGTTTTGCCGAGAAAGCTCCCTTCCCTATTTTGGAATCTGCCTCGGCATGCATGTCCTTGTGGTCGAATTTGCCCAAAATATCCTCGGTGAAAAAGAGGCCAATTCGACTGAGATGAATGCAAACAGTTCTGCCCCTGTAATTTCTCTCATTGAAGAACAGAGAGGAATTGAAGAGAAAGGAGGGACGATGCGTCTTGGCTCTTACCCCTGTCTTCTCAAAGAGGACTCAAAGACACGGGATGCGTATCAGTCGGTTTCAATCTCAGAGCGACACCGCCACCGATATGAATTCAACAACTATTATAGAGAACGTCTTGAGAGTGCAGGTCTTGATTTTGTAGGACACTATGAAGAGCAAAATCTTTGCGAAGTGACCGAAGTTAAAGAGCATCCATGGATGATCGGTGTGCAATTTCATCCTGAATTTAAATCGAGACCAACTAAACCTCACCCTCTCTTTTCTAGTTTCATCCAAGCAATGGAGAAAAAATAATGGGAAGAGTTGCATCGATTGATTTCGGCCTTAAAAGATTGGGAGTTGCCTTGTCTGATCCAAATAAAATCCTTGCAACTGCCTTGGGAACTGTGATTGCTGGAAAAAATTCGGAAGAGACAGCCCAAAAGCTTCTCGATTTTCTAAAACCTCACGACATTGAAACCATCATATTTGGCAATCCTCTGCATATGAATGGAAAAGTTAGCTTTCTTGCCGATGAAGTGCAACATTTCATCTCCCTTTTTGAAAAGAAAACCTCCATCCCTATCCGCCTTTGGGATGAGAGACTCACCTCTCTACAAGCCGAACGAACGATGAAATCTGCGGGAATGACGCGGAAGAAAAGAGCGAAAGTCGTTGATTCTCTTTCTGCAGTGATTTTATTACAAAGTTATCTATCCTTCGAGTACAATAAACTTATAGTTGAATAGTACTGTGAGTTGAAAATGACAGACCCTGTTACCCCCAGCGTTGAAACAATTAAATTTGACAACCCTCTGAGTGAAGAGAGTGGATCATTCAAAGTCACTGACCCTTGCATTGTTGTGATCTTTGGGGCAACCGGAGATTTAACAGCACGCAAGCTTGTCCCTGCTCTCTACAATCTAGCAAGAGAAGGGCAGCTTCCAAGTCATTTTGCTTGTGTTGGTTTTGCTCGAAGAGATAAATCTCATGATGATTTTCGCAAAGAGATGCATGAAGCTGTCGGTCAATTTTCACGAGTGAAGCCGGTCGATGAGGAGTTATGGAAAACCTTTAGCAACCAACTCTTCTACCACCAATCGAATTTCGATGATGAGAAAGGGTATGAAGCGCTAGGAAAATTTCTCACAGAGCTCGATGGAAAATTTGGAACAAAAGGAAACCGGGTTTTCTATCTCTCTACACAACCGAGCTTTTTTCCCCATATCGTTGAAAATCTCAATAAGCATAAGTTGGCGTACGATCCACAGAAGGAAACAGAAAAATGGTCTCGAGTGATTATCGAGAAGCCTTTTGGCCGTAACTACGACTCTGGTGTTGAATTACAGAAATTTGTGATGAGCCATCTCGATGAGAGCCAAATCTACCGGATCGATCACTATTTGGGGAAAGAAACGGTTCAAAATATCTTGATCTTCCGCTTTGCCAATGCAATTTTTGAAGCATTTTGGAATAACCACTACATCGACCATGTACAAATCACGGTTGGAGAAGAGATTGGAATTGGCTCTCGTGGAGCTTTTTTCGAAGAGGCGGGTATTTTACGTGATATTGTTCAAAATCATATGATGCAGCTTCTCTCTCTTGTTGCAATGGAACCTCCCACTTCATTGGATGCCAATGCTATTCGCGATGAAAAAGTAAAAGTCCTCCACTCCCTTCGCCCGATCGACCTCGACCATTTTTCAGACTACATCATCCGCGGCCAATACGGCCCTGGCTTTGTCGATGGTGAAAGTGTGATTGGATACCGAGAAGAAAATAATGTAAATCCTGACTCATCGATGGAAACCTACACTGCTTTGAAACTCTACATTGACAACTGGCGTTGGGCAGGCGTTCCTTTCTACTTACGCGCTGGTAAGCGTCTTCCTAAACGGGCAACAGAGATTGCAATCACCTTTAAAGAAGTGCCTAATATCCTGTTTTCTCAAAGAGATAAGAAAAATGAGCCAAATGTATTAGTTCTTCGGATTCAGCCAGATGAAGGAATTGCCCTCCGGATCAATACAAAGGTTCCGGGACCGTCAAGCCCAATACAGCCAGTCAAAATGGATTTTCGATACGGCTCCTACTTTGGACTCACTCCACCTGAGGCGTATGAAAGACTTATCTGCGACTGTATCTTAGGAGATGGAACGCTCTTTGCAAGGGGCGATGAAGTGCTTGCCTCTTGGAAATGGATCACTCCCATTTTAGAGAGATGGGCTGAAGGAAATCCAAGTGACTTCCCCAACTACCAATCGGGCTCATGGGGACCAAAAGCTGCAGACGAACTTCTTTCAAGAGATGGACGAGCATGGAGACTCATCTAACATGGGTATTGGAGTGAATAGTATTAAAGTCACAAGCATCAACGATGAACTCACCCGCCTTTGGGATGAGGCGCAAGGGCAAGATCAAATCCGCGCGTCGCTCTTCAATCTTATTGTGTATGTAAAAGGAAATAAAAAGCTTGAATATTTCCAAAAAGTCGTTAAGCAGGTTGTTAGCAAATTCCCCTCCCGTGTGATCTTTATTGTATCAGATGAAAAACCGGAAGAAAATTACCTCCATATCTCTGTTGATTCAGAAACCATTGGCGAAGGAGATTTAAAGATCTTTTGCGAACGAATCACGATTGAAGTGGCCGGCAAAGAAAACAAAGAGCAAGTCCCCTTTCTTGTTGTTCCACAAATTTTATCTGATCTTCCTGTCTATCTTCTTTGGACACAAGATCCCACAACCGAGAGTACAATCTCCCCTCATCTCGCCCCTTATGCAAACCGTATTATTTTTGATTCTGAGATGACAGCAGATCTACAAGCATTTTGCGGTTCGGTTCAAGAATTGACCAACCGATTCCATTGTGAAGTGGGTGATTTAAACTGGAGTGCGATCTCAGGGTGGCGAAAACTTCTTACCGAAACATTCAATTCCCAAGAGAGCTTTGCTGTTCTTGATCAAACCCATGAGCTTACGATCACCTACTGCCAAAAGGAACATGAAACCGAAGCGGCCTACCTCCAAGCATGGCTCGCTTCCCGCCTTAACTGGAAGTTTCAAACCTTTCAAATGAGCGAGGGAAATATTCGACTCACCTACCGCTGCTCAACACATGATACTGTCGTCATTTTAAAACCAGAAGAGGATACAAGCCACGCTCCTGGAACCATTTTATCACTCAATCTCAATAGCATGAAAAAAGGAGCTCAATACACCTTTGAGCGGCAAGGAGCGACACAGCAAGTGAAAATCCACGCTTCTGATGGTGATAAATGCGCTATTCCCACCTCCGGCTACCTCGGAGGAACAAAAGAGGGACAAGAGATCATCGAAGAGATTTTCTACCCCTCATCCAAAGACCACTACCTTGCAATGTTACAAACTCTCTCTTTGATCCCCTGGAGCTCCTCATGAAAAGCTTTCACCTAGACAATCGACGAACCCTTGTTTTCCCTGGTAACGCCACACAAACAGTTGAATACTGTGTCAACCATTGGGTGGAAACTGCAAAACAAGCGATCGATGACCACGATTTTTTTGCCGTTGCTCTCTCTGGCGGCTCAACCCCCAAAAAGATCTTTAAAGCGCTCTCCTCTAAACACCAAAAAAGCCTCGATTGGAGCAAAGTCCATTTTTTCTGGAGTGATGAACGCTCTGTTCCACCCAATCACCCCGATAGCAACTTTCATATGGCAATGATCGAAGGAGGACTCTGCTCCCTTCCAATTGATGATCAAAAAATCCACCGGATGGAAGCCGAAAAAGAGCTTGAAGGAAACGCAAATGCCTACGGCAAAAAAATCAAAAAAATCCTTAAAGATCGCCCTTTTGACCTCATTATGCTTGGAATGGGGGATGACGGACATACAGCCTCTCTTTTTCCTGGAACCAAAGGAATCAACACCACAGACAAACTCGTGATTCCCAACTATGTCAACCAAAAAGAGACGTGGCGGATGAGTTTCACCTACTCCTTGATCAATAGTGCTAAAACCATCTGCCTCTATGTCCTAGGAGAAGGGAAAGCCGACATCTTACATAAAGTTCTTTTTACCAAGCTCGATCCAAACACCTATCCTTCTCAGAATGTGGGATCTGAAGAAAATCATGCAACGTGGATTATCGACGATGCTGCTAGCCAAAAACTCCTTTCTGAACTAAAATAATTCCCATGCTCGTCCTAGGGATCGACACCAGCTGTGATGACACTGCAATCGGTGTTGTTGAAAATGGATCTATCATTCACTCCAACGTGATTGCATCGCAAAATGATCTTTTGAAAATCTATGGAGGGGTTTACCCCGAAATGGCGTGTCGCCGTCACATTGAAATGTGTGAACCTGTCCTACGTCAAGCACTTGAAAATATTCCTCTTGAAGAGATTGACCTCATTGCCACAACGATTGGCCCTGGGCTTGTTGGTGCACTCTTAATTGGATTCAATTTTGGGAAAGCGCTTGCTTTAGCAACAAAAAAACCATTTGTTGCCGTCAATCATATCGAAGCGCACCTCACTTCAGCTATGATCGAGCAAAAGCCCCCTCTTCCTGCCTTAGGTGTCGTGATTTCTGGAGGACACACTTCCCTTGTCTTGATCCGTGCCGTTGGAGAGTATGAGCTTATCGGCCAAACCCAAGATGATGCGATCGGCGAAGCGTTTGACAAAGTAGCCCGAATGCTCAACCTCCCCTTTCCTGGTGGACCTGCAATTGAAGAGCTTGCCAAAGAAGGGGATCCCAACCGGTACCCTTTTAAAGGAGGTACGATCAAAAATCGCCCCTTTGATTTCTCTTTTAGTGGTCTAAAAACAGCTGTTTTATACGAAACAAAAAAAGGAAATTATAGACCCGCTGATATCGCAGCCAGCTTTCAACGGGCAGCTTTTGATTCTTTGCTAAAAAAAGTATTTGTTGCTTCTCAAAAATACCACCCAAAGAGTATTGTCCTGGGAGGAGGAGTGAGTAGTAGTAAAACCCTACGGAGCCAAGCAGAAGCGATGCTTGATCTCCCTCTTTTTTGGCCCCCTTTTGAGCTCTGCCTCGATAATGGGGCGATGATCGCCGCCCTCGGCTACCATCTCTACCAAAAAAGAGGTGCTGACTCCCAAAGTTTAAATGTACGGCCAAGGATCCCTTTTCATGAAAAAACTTCTTCTCCTTCTTCTCCTCATTGCAACAAGCTGCACATCTAAGCCTGATCAACTCACTAAAAACACTTTAAATCTAAATATGCGAGATGATCCCACCTCGCTCGATCCCCGCCGAGCACAAACAGTGCGTGACATCACCTTGATGCGACAACTCTACGAAGGATTGATGCGTCTTTCATTAGATGGCAAAATCGAGCCTGCCCTTGCAGAGAGTTATGAAATTTCTGATGACCTGCTCACCTACACCTTTGTCCTCAAAGAGGCACGGTGGAATAATGGAGATCCCATTACAGCGCACGATTTTACTTACTCATGGATGCAACTTTTAAATTCTGATTTTATCGCCAATTACGCCTACATGCTCGATCCGATCAAAAATGGACGACTTGCCCGCTTAAAAAAATGCAATCCTGAAACCATCGGGATTATGGCCCGCGATGATAAAACCCTTGTCGTTCAACTTGAAAACCCAACCCCTTACTTCCTCGAACTCACCTCCCTTCCCATCTACTTTCCTATCCATTCACGCAACGTTGCAAAAGGGGGATCTGACGTTATAAGCTGCGGTCCATTTACCCTCGCTTCTTGGGACATGGGCTCAGAGATGAAATTGAAAAAAAGTGAAACCTATTGGGATAAAGAGCATGTCTATCTCGATGGAATCACCCTCACCTTTATCGAAGACAACAATACAGAGAGCTATCTCTTTGACAAAGGAAAACTCGACTGGCTTGGACAACCGCTATCAGCGAACATTGCCACCGAGCAAATTGCTAAATTGAAAGATGAGAAACGACTCTCCTCCTATTCAATCGATGGAACCTTTTGGTTAAAGGTCAATACCCAAAAAGAACCTTTTAACCACAAAGAGATGCGACGCGCATTTGCAATGGCGACCAATCGACAAGAGATCATCACCCATATCCTTCAAGGGAACCAAGCTATAGCAACAAGCCCTCTCCCCCCTTCACTACAACTTCAGTCCACTCCTTACTTCAAAGATGGAGATAGAAAGGCAGCTGCAGCTCTTTTTGAAGCAGTTCTCAAAGAGCAAACATGGACGCGAGAGATGATGCCACCGATCACCTTGAGCTACCACCCTTCAGAGCGAAATCAAAAAATTGTCCAACTACTTCAACAGCAATGGCAACAAACATTTGGAATCTCTATTGAATTACAAGCCTGTGAATACAAGATTCATCGATCCAAAACCAAAGCTGGAGACTACCAACTTGCGACAGGAGAGTGGATTGCCGATTTCCACGATCCCCTCGCTTTCCTTGAGCTCTTTGCTTTAAAAGAAGGGATGAACGATACCCGGTGGAGCAATCCCACCTATGCAGCCCTTTTAAAAAAATCCCTCCATGAGACCGATCTTCTCAAGCGGCAAACAATCCTCCATAATGCGGAGAAGATTGTGGTTGAGAATTTTCCAATCATCCCTCTCTACCACTACTCTTTTGACTATGTTTGCCAACCCCATGTGCAAGATGTTGTCCTCTCTCCACTTGGAACGACCGACTTCAAATCAGCCAAGTTACGCTAATTTCCTCATTTTGCCAGATATTGCCAGATATTTCCTCATTCACATACGATCCATTGAAAATGACTCAGAGATGAAACTTGAGAGATAAAATGAACGATTGCCCTTAAGACAAAATAGCTGGTATAGTCCCCTGTTATGTTTAAGAAAATCATTCTCTTTGGGCTCTGCTGTATTCTTAGCTGCTGCTCAAAAGGAAAACCAGAAGAAATGGCGCTTCGGCTCAATATTTTCACTGAGCCTCCCACCTTAGACCCACGCCTTTCCATAGACATCACCTCTTTCAATATCCTTCTTCAACTTTTCGAAGGGCTCACTCGGATGAATGACGACCAAATTGCGACGCTTGCTGGAGCTCAGAGATATGAACTATCAGATGATGGACTCACCTACACCTTCCATTTAAGAGAAGCTCTTTGGTCTAATGGAGAGCGTGTCACTGTCGATGATTATGTCGATACTTGGAGAGAAATCTTACACCCCCTCTACCCTTCTCCCTTTGCCTTTCAGCTCTTTATCATCAAAAATGGAAAGAAGGCAAAGCGAGGTGAAGTGCCAATTGAAGAGGTGGGAATTGCAAAAATCGATGAAAAGACCCTCTCAGTCACACTGGAACATCCCGCTCCCTATTTTTTAGAAATGCTCGCCTCATCCTCTTTCTATCCCACCCATCGCCCTTCGGTGAAAGCAAATGAACAATGGGCAGCTGAATGTGGTCCTCTCTTCGTCTCAAATGGCCCTTTTCAACTCACCCATTGGATCCACGATGGAGAGATCGAAATGCATCAAAATCCCTACTATTGGGATCGAGAGGCTGTCCACCTCGATCGAATCGATCTCTGTATGATCAATGACGCAACGACCGAATTCTACATGTTTGAACAAGGAGAGCTCGACTGGGCTGGATCCCCCCTCTCCCACCTCCCAGCTGAGATCGCCTATGAACTCGACAGGGAGGGGCGACTCAATCTCGTTCAATCAACTGGTGTGGAGTTTTTGCAACTCAATACAGAGATCCCTCCTCTTGGAAATCAAAATATTCGACGAGCCCTCGGCCTTGCGATCAACCGAACAGATTTGATGCGCCATGTCTACTTGATCGATCAAGGGGTCGCAAAGAGCTTGGTCCCCCCCCTTAAACATTTTGGAGCCCCCCTTGTTTGCTATGAAGACCATCAAAGCAAATCAGCTCAAGATCTTTTTGCAAAAGGACTTAAAGAGGAAGGATTGACTCTTGAAACATTCCCTTCACTTGTTCTTTCCTATAATACATGTAGACAACACCAGAAAGTGATGCAAGCAATCCAACAACAGTGGAATCATCTGCTCGGCATCAAAGTTTCTTTAGAAGTCTCCGATTGGAAAGCGTATCTCAGCTCTATTGCAAACCAAAATTACACGATCTGTCGCCATGGATGGATTGGAACCTTCCACGACCCTATCAACTATCTTCTCCTCTTTAAAACAACGGATGAAGATAGCATCAATCACACTGGATGGCACTCCCCCACCTACAAAAAACTTCTTGATCAATCTGATTTTGAAAGAGATAAAGACAAAAGAACCGCTCTTTTGCGTGAAGCTGAAACCCTTTTAATGGAAGAAATGCCTGTTATTCCCCTTCGGCATGTCAATTTTGCCTATATCAAATCTCCCCGTGTGAAAGATATCTACGTCTCTCCACTGGGTATTTTAGATCTTAAACAAGCAAAGGTCGAGCGATGAGATACTATCTAGCCAAACGATTTTTATCCAATATTGTCGCCCTCTGGGTTATTATCACCATCACATTCTTTTTGATGAAAGCAATTCCTGGTGACCCTTTCACACAAGAGAAAGCGCTTCCAAAGGAAATTTTAGATTCGCTCTACGAGCACTACAAACTCAATGACCCCCTTCCTGTTCAATATGTTAATTACCTCAAATCAATTGTAAAGTGGGACTTAGGACCCTCTTTTAAATATAAAGCGAGAACCGTTAATGATATTATTAGACAGGGATTTCCCATTTCTATCACTCTTGGAGTCGAAGCTGCACTTCTTGCAATCAGTCTGGGAGTCCTTCTCGGATCAATCGCCGCTTTTTTTCAAAATAAATGGCAAGACTATGGCTCTATGCTCATCGCTGTTATCGGCATTTCAGTACCAAGTTTTATCCTCGCAGCCTTTTTACAATACATCTTTGCCATCAAGCTCGACCTTTTCCCCGTTGCAAGATGGGGCACTTTCCGCCAATCTGTCCTTCCTGCACTCTCTTTATCTGCCCTTCCAATGGCCTTTATCGCTCGCTTAACCCGCGCTAATATGGTCGAAGTTCTCTCAATGGATTACATTAAATTGGCTCGTGCAAAAGGGCTTGGAGGAAAAACAGTTATCATCAAACATGCGATGCGCAACGCCCTTCTACCTGTTGTCACCTACCTTGGAATGATTGTCGTCAACATCTTGACGGGAAGTTTTATCATTGAAAAAATCTTTGGCATCCCCGGCCTTGGGCAATGGTTTATCAACAGTGTCACCAATCGTGATTACACCGTGATTATGGGGTTAACAGTCTTCTACAGCATCATCTTGCTGACAGCAATTTTCCTAACAGATATTGTCTATGGTTGGGTAGATCCACGCCTCAAACTGAGGAACCGATTGTCATGACAGAGAATCTCTTTGAGCCAATCACACGCGACCTTGCGATAGGTGAAACAATCGACCGCCCCTCTCTCTCTTTTTGGGAAGATGTATGGCGCCGTTTTCGCCTCAACCGTATTGCTACATGTGGCCTTGTTATTCTGGCAATCCTCTCTTTTTTTGCTATCTTAGGTCCTCTTTTAAGCACGCACACTTACTACGAAACCAATCTCTCCCTCAAGAATCACGCCCCTTGCATGCAATTTTGGTTTGGTACGGATGACCTTGGGCGAGATATGTTCACCCGCACCTGTCAAGGAGCGCGCATCTCCCTTTTTGTCGGCATCACAGCCGCTTTTATCGATCTGATTATAGGAGTTCTCTTCGGTGGTATTGCCGGCCTCATCGGAGGAAGAGTTGATAACTTAATGATGCGTCTTGCCGACATCCTCTACGCCATCCCCTATCTCCTCGTCGTCATCATGCTCATGGTTGTTTTAGGTTCAGGACTTGTTCCCATCATCATCGCCCTCACTATCATTGGATGGATCGGAATGGCTCGGATTGTCCGTGGACAAATGCTCCAGCTCAAACAGCAAGAATTCATTCAAGCTGCAATCGCTCTAGGAGCTGGACGACGGAGAATCCTTTTTAAACACCTTCTTCCCAATACAATGGGTCCTATTATCGTCACGATGACACTTACGATTCCAACAGCTATTTTTGCCGAAGCATTCTTAAGCTTCTTAGGACTTGGTGTGCAAGCACCGATGGCGAGTTGGGGAGTGATGGCAAGTGATGGATTAGCAGCGATGCGCTACTATCCATGGCGGATCTTTTTTCCAGCTCTTTTCATCAGCATCACCATGCTTGCCTTTAACTTAGTTGGAGATGGATTGCGTGATGCACTTGACCCCAAACTGAGGAAAGCGTGACCCCTCTACTCAAAGTAAAAAATCTCCGCGTCAACTTCAATACCTACCTTGGAAAGGTGGAAGCAGTACGTGATGTCTCTTTTGAAGTGATGCCAGGAGAAACCGTTGCAATTGTAGGAGAGTCGGGGTCGGGAAAAAGTGTCACTGCCCAGTCGATTCTACGCCTCATTCCAGCCTCAGGTGAAGTGCATTTTAATGGACAAGAACTTCTCCATCAACCCAAAAAATTGATGAAAAAAATCCGAGGCAAAGAGATTGGAATGATTTTCCAAGATCCGATGACCTCGCTCAATCCCACTATGCGAATTGGAAAACAGATTATCGAAATGCTCAAACGGCATCAAAAACTCTCTTCCTTTGAAGCAAAACAACGGGCAATTGAGCTCCTCCATCTCGTTGAAATTTCTAATCCAGCAAGACGGATCATGCAATATCCCCATGAGTTTAGTGGAGGAATGAGACAACGAGTGATGATCGCAATCTCCCTTGCCTGCAACCCCAAACTTCTCATTGCCGATGAGCCAACCACTGCGCTTGATGTCACCATCCAAGCCCAAATTCTTGAACTGATGAAAACCCTCCAAAAAAAGATGAAGATGAGCATTATCTTGATCACCCACGATCTTGGAATTGTGGCAGGGATGTGCGACCGTGTTCTTGTGATGTATGCTGGCCAAATCGTTGAATCAGCTCCCCTAAATGAGATTTTTTCAAACCCTGCTCACCCCTATACCCGAGGACTTCTCCGCTCCGTTCCCCGCCTCGATATGCAAAGAGGAGAAGTGCTCGAACCGATCTTTGGAACACCTCCTAATCTCCTCGACACCCCAAAAGGATGCGCCTTCTGTCCAAGGTGTGACAAAGCGATGCGTATTTGCCAATCGACACCTCCACCCCTCACACAACTCTCTTCAACCCAAACCGTCACCTGCTGGGAGCAAAGCGATGAAACCCCTTCTTGAAGTACGTAATCTCACCAAAACATTTAAAGTAGGCAACCAAACCCTCACTGCTATCCGTAACCTCAACCTCAATATCCACCGAGGAGAAACTCTCGGTCTTGTCGGCGAGTCAGGATGTGGGAAATCAACAGTCGGACGAACCATCCTCCATCTCCACGAGCCAACATCAGGCGATATCACCTTCGACTCAACAGACCTCTCCAAACTCTCCCGCATCGACCTCAAACAGATGCGCCGCCGAATGCAAATCATCTTTCAAGACCCTTACGCCTCTCTCAATCCTCGAATGACTGTCCAAGATATTGTTGGAGAGCCACTCGATATCCACAAAACAGCTACAGGGATCCAACGGAAAAGGCGTATTGAAAAAATGCTCAACTTAGTCGGTCTCAATCCCTCCCATATGAGCCGTTTTCCCCATGAATTTTCTGGAGGGCAAAGACAACGGATTGGAATTGCTCGAGCCCTTTGCATCGAGCCTGAATTTCTCATTCTCGATGAACCTATCTCAGCTCTTGATGTCTCCATCCAAGCCCAAGTGGTCAATCTCCTCAAACAGCTCCAAAAACAGATGGGACTCACCTATCTTTTCATCGCACACGACCTCTCTGTTATCAAATACATCTCAGATCGCGTGGCTGTTATGTACCTTGGAGAGCTCGTTGAGCTTGCCCCCGCTGAGATGCTCTACCGCGATCCTCTACATCCCTATACCCAAGCCCTTCTCTCAGCGATTCCCATCCCCGACCCCAAAATCGAGCAAAAAAGGGAGCGTATTGTCCTCAAAGGAGAGGTCCCAAGCCCCCTCACCCCCTCTAAAGGGTGCCCCTTCAAAACCCGGTGCCCCAAAGCAACAGCACAATGCTCTCTTGTACGCCCCCGCTTTAAAGAGGTCAAATCAGGCCATTTTACCGCCTGCCACCTCTTTTAAGTCATTAATCGCATGACATTTAATTGAATTTTAATATTAATTATGATAAACTATTATTATAATAATTAATA
>JAJACK010000004.1 GCA_022601535.1 Chlamydiales bacterium | reverse complement strand
TATTTACAGCTTGTGTAACAAGAGCTGCCACTAATAGAGCCGTGTTGCCTAAACGAGCAGTAATGTGACGGTGGAAGAAAGAGCTTGAGCAAGCATACGTATTTATTTTGCTTTCTAGGGCTTGGCAATTTTTATTGGTTATTGGATTTATGTTGTCGCTACCTGTTTTGTTAAATATTCCGACTGCCAAAAAGGCTATATTGCCTGTAAGATCGTTAAAGTCTTTGTGGAGATTTTGAGCATGAAATTCTCCTCCATCTGATCCACAGCAAGATCCATTTGTGAAAAAAGAGCCTAATGCTTTGATTGTCGATAAAGCTGCAGAAATTCCATCATATGTAACCAATACAGCGGTTCCAACAGAGGCTAGTGGAACCATTAGAGGCATGAGTAAGATCGATTTTCCTGCTTCTAGAGCATGATTTGGCAGATTTGAGCACATAGGTATCTCCTTTTAGGTTCCCAGTTGTGGATTGATAATTTTTGCAATGCTAACTAATAAAACAGTAACGGTTCCCCCAATAGATTGACATCCAAGATGTGCCCGTTCATTCAAGGTTTTACTCTCTCCAAATGTAGCAACTGCAAAAACCAGTGCAATGAGACCAATGGCAATATTTACAACTTGTATAACAAGAGCTCCTACTAATAGAGCCGTGTTGCCTAAACGAGTAGTGACGTGGCGGTGGAAGAAAGAGTCTGAGCGAGCACATGCAGCCATTTTTTGGTCTAGATTCCCCCAAATCTTAGCACCAAACGGGATCGGTTTATCTAATTCTTCTACATCAATACGAAATGACTCTAATGCAAAGGAACTGATACTCCCTGTAAGTTCTGAAAAACTGTCATTGAGGTCCCTAATAACGGCGTTTGAATCTGATTCACAACAAAGACCATTTGTGAAAAAAGAGCCTAATGCTTTGATTGTCGATAAAGCTGCAAAAATTCCATTACCTGTAACCAATACAGCGGTTTTAACAGCGGATAGTGGAACCAGTAGAGGCATGAGTAAGATCGATTTTCCTATTTCTTGAGCGTGATTTGTTGAGTACATTAGGTATCTCCTTCTTGTTAAGGGGAGATTGTATAAAAATTAAGAATTTATTAAAAGAATTTTCTGTGGATTGGCTATAAATTCAAATATTCATAGATCCGCTCAACAGGGTGCTTGGCCTCTTCGTCCCCATCTGAGATAAATGCTGTTGGATTGGCAAGGGTGATCACAGTTCGAAAAACATCGGAAATAAGTAGACCGATTGAAGTGAATCCTACAGAGGCATGTATATATAAATTTTCAGATCTTCCTAGGGTGATAAGGGATCCGATAAATGCAAAAAATCCTTTAACAATGTCAATCACGCGCATTACTGTGGTCATCACAAAAATCAGAGGAGCCGCTATCCGTGTAACAACTTCTCTCATGAAGCAGTGATTTGGTTGGATTATTTCTCTTAAATTAAGGATATGAGTTTGTAGGGATACATCTTCAATATAAAACTCAATTGAACGAAGTTTTGGGTTCAATAGTTTGAGGATGAGCTCACAGGGAAGCGAGGATAGGGTAGCAAATGCTCCGATCCTGTATCTATGGACATAGGTGGGATCTCCTCCAAGTCTGAGTATATTTCCAATCGATCGAAGAAAGACATCAATAGTTGAGCCTCCTATCACGATGGGTAAAATAATGGCGTGAGTCCCCACATGGATCAACCTTTCACCGATTTGATTTGAGCAACAATCTTTAAGGCTGTTCATAGCATAGAGTAGATGGTTAGTATATTAGGTTCAATCTGTGGATTGACCATTGTGGTAAGTTCAGTGAAAAGATCGGCAATAACTCCACCTCAATTGACTCAAATCCCATGGTAGCTCGTTTTTATTCTAGACAAAATTTGAGTTTTACAAAAATCAATACACATAGAAAACCTCCTTCATCACTGGGGAAAATGGTAAAAGGATTAAGAATAGATAAAAAGAGTTTTTTGGGTTTCCCTTTTTTTTAAACAAGATTAAGGGTTTAATCTCACTTTAGGTGCAATTCGTGGATTGATCGTTAGAGCGATCCTGGTTAAAATATCAGCAACAAGGGCTCCGACCGCTCTAAATCCAACAATAACTCGTATATTTAATGTCCGAGATTGTCCCAATGTGATCGTCGTTGCAGCCAATGAAAGAAGACCAATTAGGAAATCAAAGAGACGAGTGATAACGCGTGCGACGATTAAAACAGCAGAGCCTAGGCGAGCTGTAACATGACGGTGTATAGGAGATGTAGACTGAGAACAACGTTCTATAGATTTTGCAAGAGGAATTGTCAATTTTCTAGTGACCGAGACAGACTCTTCATAGGTAATCTCTTTATTATGAAAAGAAGGGGATAAAATCACTAAAACTGCATCAGCTGGAATCTCGGTAAGAGTGGTAAAATTGTTATAAAGGTTTCTGATATGCCCTTGTCCACTTTTTGATCCACAACATTGCCCGTTTGTGAAAAAGGATCCTATCGATTGGATTGTTGCAGTTGCTGTCGTAATCGAGGCGTATGCCATCAAAAGAGGGCTTAAGACTCCTGCTATTCTGGGTGAAACTTGGGTGTCATAAAAGTTGATACACACGTTGAATTCTCCTTGTTTTTACAAGGAATGTAGCATTGTTAAGGATAAATTAATAGATGTTTTTGAGGGAGGGGTGTTTTTTTTCAGTATTGAGTGAGGGGTTCTCGTTGGCTTCTTCGAATGACATTGATCAGAAGAAGGAGGAAGGAGATAAGAACAAAAAAGGAGCAGGCATAGAGGAGAGGTTCTAGAGAGATGCCGGCAATCATTCCTCCGATGAAAGGGGAGAGGAGTTTACTCAGTGCAAACATCGATTGGATGATGCCCATCACTCGCCCTTGCTCTCCTTCTTGGGCTGCCATGGAGGTGAGGGTGACGACGATTCCCCAGACGAGCGCTCCGAAGATCATGGCAAGGGAGTAGGCGATGATGAAATAGGTGTAATAGTCGGCAGTTCCTGCAAAGAAGAGGAGGAGGCTAATGGTAAAGAGGGTCCAGAGGTTGACTTTCCAAAGCGATAGGCGAGAGACGGCAAAGTGGCCGAGAATGAGGGAAGAGAGGGTCCAAAGGGTGCCGACAAAGGCAAATGTCCAAAGAAGCCCTTTTCCATCGACATGGAATTTGATGACGGAGAGAGGAGAGATCCATTGAAAGGAGATGAAGAGACCGAGGGAGAAGAAGAAGATGATGAGGTAGAGGGAGCGTAGATGGCGGTGGGCGAGGAGTTTTTTTGAGCTACACGCATGCATCGGTGCGGTCTCGCGGACGAAGAGGCGTAAGACCACGAGGCTGAAAATGGAGAGAAGAGCAAAAATCCAGAAGGGGAAGGCGGGTTGGAAGTGGAATTTTTGGCTTGAAAAGAGGACGACTAGAAAAAATGCGATCATCCAGCTTAAACCTAAGATGGCAGCAACAACGCAAAGGGCTCGTCCTCGCAATTTTTTTGTTCCAAAAACATCGGTTAAAATCGCCATGCAAAGGGCGAGGTTAGCGGCAAAAAAACCGGTGAAAATTTGGCTGATGAGGAGAAAAATATAGGAGTGGGCGTGTAGAGAGAGGGCGGAGGCAACGTCTCCAAGAAAAGTTCCTAAGATGGTGAATGCAAGGATTTTTCGCCTTCCATAACTGTCGCTTAGTCGGCCGAAGAGGGGAGCTCCAAAAAATTGGGCAAGTGGGAAGGCGACGAGCATAAGCCCTAAAAGGAGGTGGAAAGACTTTTCTGTTGTTGCAATGGGAAGGAGTTCGAAGGCGGGGTCGAGAAAAAGGGAGGGAAACAGCAGTGCGTATCCAAAAGTGTCGAGGAAGAGGATCACAAACACTGCTGTTACAAGGCGCCCTTTCATGACCAAACGAGATTTCCTGCGGTTTGATACTCTGTGACCCGTGTTTCAAAGAAGTTTTTCTCTTTGTTCAGGTCGATCGCTTCACTCATCCAAGGGAATGGATTTTTCGATCCATAGATCGCCTTGAGCCCTATCCGTTCTAACCGACGGTCAGCAATGTGCTGAACATAGTCACGGAACATCGGTGCGCGGAGGCCTAAAATCCCTCGGGGAAGGCACGATTCTGCATAGTTGATTTCAAGTTCAACCGCTTGCTTGATAAGCTCGATGATGTGGTTTTGGAACTTAGGCGTCCAAAGTTCAGGGTTCTCTTCTTTAATGCCGTTGATCAAATCGATCCCAAAGTTGAGATGGATTGTCTCATCGCGCAAGATGTATTGGTACTGCTCTCCGATTCCAGTCATTTTATTTTGACGGAGGAAGGAGAGAATCATCACAAAACCGCTATAGAAGAAAATACCTTCCATAATGAGGTAGTAACCGATCAGATTTTCGAGGAATTTCTGCGCTCCTTCAACGGTTTTTGTTGTGAAGTCATCTTCAAGAATATCGGCTGTCAGTTGCATTTGAAATGCATCTTTTTCGTGGATACATGGCACTTCATTGTACATGTTGAAAAGCTCTCCCTCATCGAGATTGAGCGATTCGCAGATGTAGAGGAAGGTGTGGGTGTGGACTGCTTCTTCGAATGCTTGGCGGAGAAGGTATTGTCGTGCCTCTGGATTGGTGATATGCTTGAAGATTGCAAGAACGATGTTGTTGCCGACCAAACTCTCAGCGGTCGCAAAGAAGCCGAGGTTACGCATAATCACATGTCTTTCATCTTTGGAAAGATCGTTGGATTTCCAAAGCTCAATATCTTTAGCCATGGGAACTTCTGAGGGGAGCCAGTTATTGGCGCATCCATTTAGATAGTGTTCCCAAGCCCATTTGTATTTCAAAGGCATGAGTTGGTTAACATCGACTGCATTGCAATTGATCAACCGTTTTTTGTCAGCATCCACTCTTTTTGATGCTTTTTGTTCTTTCAATAATGTCATACGTCTCCTATTGACAGCTTTCGCATCCTTCTTCTAAATTGCACACTCCGCGATCCAATTTGACACGGCTTGATGCAGATTCACTTTTCATCCAACGTGGTTGTAACCCTCGTTTATTGATGTCGGTTGTCGACTTCTCAATATGTGTCGCCCCCAATGAGCGCAAGTAATAGGTTGTTTTCAATCCTTTCTTCCACGCTTGTAGATACATCTCATGGAGTTTCTTTCCAGAGGGTTCTGCTAGGTAGAGATTGAGAGATTCTCCCATATCGATCCATTTTTGTCTTCTACTTGCGCACTCAATGATCCAGTCGGGATCGATTTCAAATGCTGTTAAGAAGAGTCGTTTAACATCATCGGGGATTTTTTCAATTTCAATCAGTGATCCATCGAAATATTTCAAGTCATCTAACATATCTGCATCCCACAACTCGAGCTCTTTGAGTTTTTTGATCAAGTGGGGATTGAGAATGGTGAATTCTCCAGATAAGTTCGATTTGACAAACAGGTGTTTGTACATCGGTTCGATCGATTGGGTGATTCCTGCGATGTTTGCAATGGTTGCAGTGGGAGCGATTGCCATGGTGTTGCTATTGCGCATTCCATATTTTTTGACCGATGCTCTCACAGGTTCCCAGTCGAGTTTTGAGGAGGTGTCCATTTCGACAAATTCTTCATCTCTCTCTTTTGCCATCAATTCAATGGTGTCGATCGGAAGCATTCCTCGATCCCACTTTGAACCTTTATAGCTTGAGTAGGTTCCTCTCTCTTTTGCCAGTTTGCTTGAATTGAGGATGGCGTAGTAGGAGATGAGCTCCATACTTTCATCGGAAAATTCAACAGCTTCTTCACTTGCGTAGGAGATTCCAAGCTTATAGAGGGCATCTTGAAAGCCCATCATTCCAAGTCCGATAGGGCGGTGGCGCAAGTTTGCTCTTTTTGCTTCTACCGTTGGGTAGAAGTTGATGTCGACAACATTGTCAAGCATTCGGATGGCAGTTTTGATTGTTTGTTCAAGTTGTTTTCTATCAATACCTTTTTCTGTTACATGTTCGGCTAAGTTGATCGAGCCGAGGTTGCAAACAGCCGTCTCTTCAGATGAGGTGTTAAGCAAGATCTCTGTGCAGAGATTTGAGCTGTGGATCACGCCCATATGGTCTTGAGGTGAGCGAACATTTGAAGGATCTTTGAATGTGATCCAAGGGTGGCCTGTCTCATAGAGCATTCCAAGCATTTTGCGCCAAAGGGCAGTCGCTTCAACTTGCTTAAAGAGTTTAATCTCTCCGGTTTCAGTCATTTTTTCATATTCGGTGTACCGCTTTTCAAACGCTTTTCCATAAAGATCGTGGAGATCGGGTACGTCAGATGGAGAAAAGAGGGTCCATTTTTGATTTTGGATCATCCGCTTGATAAAGAGATCAGGGATCCAGTTGGCTGTGTTCATGTCGTGTGTTCGTCGCCTTTCATCACCGGTGTTTTTTCGAAGCTCTAAAAAGTCTTCGATATCCAAGTGCCAGCTTTCTAAGTATGCGCACATGGCACCTTTTCTTTTTCCTCCTTGATTCACTGCAACAGCGGTGTCATTGGCAACTTTTAGGAAGGGAATCACCCCTTGACTCTTTCCATTTGTTCCTTTGATCACAGCTCCGGTTGCGCGAACATTTGTCCAGTCGTTACCAATTCCGCCAGCCCATTTGGAGAGTTGAGCATCATCTGCAACAACCTTATAGATATGGTGGAGATCATCCATAATGGTTGATAAGTAACAAGAACTGAGTTGTGAATGGGTTGTCCCTGAATTAAAGAGAGTGGGGGTTCCAGAAATATAGCGGAAGGTAGAGAACATTGTGTAAAACTCAATTGCTCTCTCCTCTTTTTTCTTCCCTTCATTTTGCGCAAGTCCCATTGCAACACGCATCCAAAAAATTTGGGGTGTTTCAAGCCGCCTTCCATCTTCATGGATAAAGTAGCGGTCGTAGAGAGTTTGGAGCCCTAAATAGGAGAATTTGTGATCTGAAGAGAGATCGAGTGCATCGGCAAGACGGTCGAGATCAAAGGTGAGAAGAGATGGGTCGAGTTGGCCGAGTGAAACAGCGTGCTTGAGATACTCTTTGAAGTATTTTTTGTGACGTGTTTTAAGCTTTGCATGAGACGCTTCAATTCCCATTGTCTCTCGGTAGAGTACATCTAGAAGAAGGTTGGCGGCGACAAATGAGTAGTCTGGCTCAAGCTCAATTTTAGCCCGTGCTGCCATGATATTGGCAAGGTCCACTTCATGTTCCTTGATTCCATCGTAGAAATTAGTAATCGAATGATCAACAAGCTCTTCTACATTAATCGTTTCAATTCCTTTGGCCGCGTGTGCAATTTTCTTTCGAAGGGCGAGGCGAGAGAGCTTGTAGATCGAACCATTTTTCCGTTCAACACGAAAATGGACTTCTTCCCCTTCATCAACACATACAACTTCTTCTGTGTCAATTAGCTCTTCTTCACGATCCCGTTCATCAGACCTCGACGCTCGGTAGATAATAAAGTCTTTTGCAACAGCGTAGTGTCCCGCTTGCATCAACTGACGTTCAATCTCATCTTGAATCATTTCAATATGGATGACGTTCTCTTTTTTAGATGTGTCTATTGCAAATTGAATGACACAGTTGGTGGTTGAGTTAACGGCATTGATGATGTGAGGAGGGGTAGGGCCTGAGATCGATAGGGTATCTCGAAATCCCCGTTCAATTGCAGAGGCGATTTTCATCGGGTTGAAACGGACAAAGGTTAGCCCATCTCTTCGCAAGACTGTTAGAGAGCGGGGAGAGTCTACTCTGAGCTTTTTCTGTTGTTCTCGGTAGACGATATAGTCACGTGCTGTATCGGTGTGACCGTGCTCTAACAATTTTTGTTCTACCATATCTTGAACCCCTTCAACCGTGACAACTTCACCTTGCAATGCGCCATCGACGACCAAATCGGTCAACTTTTCAATGGTTTGGTGAAGTTCATCTAAAAGAGGTTTGGATTCATCGATGCTTTTTGTGTCGCGAAACGCAGATTCAAGCGCTTTGAAAATACGTTCTCTTTTAAAGGGGACGCACCGTCCATCTCGTTTTACAATTGAGTAAGTTTTTAGCATAGAGGTTGTCATCGCACCATCGTCAGTATGACTCATGATTTAGTATCCTTTTTTTTTCGTTTTTTCCTGAAAAATCGCTTGCAATAAAATCGAAAGATCAATCGAGACCAAACACTACAGGTTGTGTCTTGCCTCGTCATAAAACACTATATATAGTATCTGAGGAGATATTGTCCAAAGAATTTCAACGACAATTCATCAAAGAAATCTTTACCAAAGAGGCTCAGTTTTTTGAGTTGAATTTCCCTTGCTATTTAGCCTATAATAAGGAATTATGAGACGGTTTTCTTTGCTTCCAAACATGATCACTGCCTTCGGTCTTTCATGCGGTTTGTTTGTTATTTACAAGGTGCTACTTACCGATCCAAACCGGAGTCTTTTCGAGCTTCTTCAATCTTCAACGATCTTGATTTTGATTGCAGCCTTTGCAGATCTTGCCGATGGAGCACTTGCTCGTTTGATCAAAGCAGAGAGTGATTTTGGAGGGCAGTTTGATTCACTTTCTGATGTTGTGACATTTGGCGTAGCACCTCCTTTATTGATTATCAGTAGTTTGTCGTCATATAGTTCGAATCGTTTCTTCAATTTCATCTTGATTTTAGCAGCAATGATCTACACCCTTTGTGGTGTCCTTCGCCTTGTCCGTTATAATATCAAGAGCAAGGGGCCAGTAAAAGAGCCTCCTCAGCTCAAACGGCGCCGTTACTTTGTAGGGCTTCCAATTCCAGCAGCGGCTTCGATCGTTCTTTCGCTCTGCCTGATTCTTTTTTCCCCTTGGTCCATTTATCTCCCTCTTTCTGAGATAGGTAAGGTGTCGATTTTGATTTCAGCGCTCATTGTCAACGGTTTTTTCATGGTGAGTCGGTGGAGATTTCCTTCTCTTGCAGCTCTCTATTTCCGTGTTCCAACTTTTAACCTTGTTTTGGCAATTGGGATTTTTGTGGCAGCTCTCCTCTATGGGATTCAAGAGAATTTTGCCCTCATTTTCTTTGGGCTTTCTTGGGGGTATTTAGCCCTCTCTTTGATTGTTGCTCTCTACCGCCTCTTAAGTGGCAAAACTGTGGTTGCTGAATCTGAAAGCGATCCCATTCAGACTAGAGATAAAACGCTTTAAGTCGTTGCTTTTTTTTACTGTAAGTTGTAAAATTTCCTCCTATGGTCACAATAACAGAAAAAAATGGCGCACAGCAGCTCGTAGGCTACGCAGGACAGCAGCTTGTAAACTCTGAAGCTAAAGTCCTTGAAGTTTGCAATAAAATTACAGCTGTAAGATTAAGGCTTAACCATTTACAGGAAACTGGTGAGGGATCTGGTAAAGAAATTGAGGCTGAGATTCATAGAGTAGGATCTGAGTTAAATACTCTCCTTCAAGAGATTAGGCAAATCCAAGCTGTAGTTGTAAGAGCTATTCCCCCCGGTAATCCCTAAGGAGACTGCAGATCACTCCTTGGATCGTGACGTGATCTTCTTGTAGGATCAGGGGCTGAATTTCTCTATTCGATGATTCAAAACGGATGTAAGGAGTGTCTCTATACGCTTTTTTTACAAGCGTTGTCATCTCATCGATCAATGCTAGAACCAGCTCTCCCTCTTCAAAAGTGGAGCGTGGTTCAATGAGAAGAAGGTCTCCTTCCATAATCAACTCTTCTGCGAGCATATCATCTTCAACACGTATGAGATAGCTCTCTTTATTTGATGCAAGATAAAGAGGGATAGAGAGTTGGATGATTTGGCTATAGGTTTGAATGGGGAGTGTTGCTGCAAGTTTCCCGATAAGGGGGACATGGCTCTCTTTATTCTCTTCTTGGACAAGGGTAAGTGCGCGAGCTCCTTCTCCTTTGAGAATCCCTTTTCTCTTGAGCGTTTTGATCTGGCTATAGACTGTTCCGAGTGAGGAGAATTGAAAGTGGAGCATGATCTCCCGGTAAGTGGGGGAGAGTTGATGCACTGTTTGGTAATTTTCGATAAATTCAGTAATCTCTCGTTGACGCTTGGTCAGTCCTATCATATGGTAGGTTTCTATCGTAATGGGGGGTCTATGCGCAATAAAATTCTGATCATTGCTCAAAATCAAGCCGATCAAGAAGAGCTAGAAGAGATTTTAGAGTCTGTTGTTAAAAAAGGGGGAGAGCTCTTTTTTTGCCAAGAGAGAGAAGGGGCATTGAAATTGATCGAATTGGAGCAACCTCAACTCGTATTTGTTGTCGGAGAAGCAAATAAGGCGTGGAAAGAAGTGGTATTTATTCAGCGGCCGTTTGTGAAGGATCTGATTTTGCGCCGATGTCACGCCTCTCTTTCGACAAAGACTCCTCCAAAGGTTCCCCCAATGTAAACTTGGCAATGATCAGCAGTGTCCACCACATCACAACGGGGGCAACGAGCACATCGGAGAGAAAGTGCCCCCCTTGAGCCATTCGGGCAAGCATCAATCCTCCTCCCCAAAAAATGGTGAGAAAAATTCCGGTGAAAAACATCGCCTGGTTTTTGTACCGTCTCCCTACAATAATAAAGGAGAGATAGAAAAATCCCATCGACACGTGACCACTTGGAAATGATTTTTGGGGCTCCCGCTCTCGATCTAGATTAGGCTGCCAAAAAGGGCGGTAGGAGAGTTTTCCCCCAAATTGCTCGATCTGTTTCGGCCGAGGACGTCCCCAATATTTTTTAAATCCTTCATTAACAATGATTCCAGCGCCTAATAGGAGTGTCAGGCCGATGGCAAGCGCCCCTTGTCTATAGCGGCGAGCTCTTCTTGAAACCCACGAGACGAGGTAGACAAAGAGAACGACGGCTCCGATGAAAAAGCCAAAGAGCTCCCCTGTTTTAAACAGAAAGGTGAAGTAGGGGTGTTGAGAAAAAGTTTCTCCATTGAAAAAAAATGAGGCAATCTTCAGATCAAGAGTGGGAGTAAATGGGGCGATGACAGCCAAAAAAAGGAGAGGAAGGATCCATTTCAATTGTGTTTTCATAGAGAAGCGAGTATAACCGAAGTATGGTTTTTGTCTTCTGTTTTTTTACATTTGTTTTAGGGTGGTTTCTCCGCTCTTTGTTTGCCCGTTACGAGATAAATAAAACATTGGATCGTTTTCAAGGGGTTTCTGCAGAAGCTCTTAGACAAAATAACACCTCTTTTGTCGATTTGGCCAAAACAGCGATGCAACCGATCCAAGAATCGCTTGAAAAAGTGGACGGCAAAATCCATGAATTGGAAAAAGTGAGAGTTGGGGCTTACAGCTCTTTGAAAACCCAGGTGGATTCTCTTCTACAAAGTCAGAAAGATCTTCATATTGAGACTGCGAACTTAGTCAAAGCATTGCGTGCTCCAATGGTGCGTGGTCGTTGGGGGGAGGTGCAGCTCAAGCGGGTGGTTGAGATGGCGGGGATGCTCAACCATTGTGATTTCTTTGAGCAAGCATCAAAAACAACAGAAGAGGGGAGATTTCGCCCCGATCTTCTCGTCAAACTTCCGGGGGGCAAACAGATCATTGTCGATGCAAAAGCCCCTTTAGAAGCATATTTAGAAGCAATTGAGTGTAAGGATGAAGTGGAGAAGAAAAAGAAACTGAAGCTCCACGCAGCACAGATTCGTAATCACATTCAACTCCTCTCTAGAAAATCGTATTGGGAGCAATTTTCTTCAACTCCTGAATTTGTCGTCCTTTTTTTACCGGGAGAGACATTTTTCTCAGCCGCTTTAGAACAAGATCCTTCGCTCATCGAAGCAGGTGCGATGCAACAAGTGATTTTAGCAACACCTACGACATTGATCGCTCTTTTACGTTCTGTCGCTTATGGATGGCGGCAAGAGAGCATCTCACGTAGTGCTGAAGAAGTGAGCAAGCTTGGAAAAGAGCTCTACAAACGGCTTGCCGATTTAGGAGGGCATTTTTCAAAAGTAGGGAAGGGGCTCACCCAAGCAGTCCAATCCTATAATAAGGCGATGGGAACATTTGAAAGTCGGGTACTCGTCTCAGCTCGTCGATTTAAAGAGCTGGGCTCTTCATCTGAAATCGAGCCGATAGAGTCGGTGGATCACACTACACGTGAGTGTAAAGAGCTTCAAAACATTCCATCAGATGATTGACACCATTCATTGCTCGATGAGGTTCCCCCTCAGGAGGAAGGCCGAGCTCTTTTGCAATCGCATTTTTTGAGAGGAGTCGCTCTTCTTCAACAGCAGGATTTTTAGCAAAAAACATCGAAGCGAGATCGAGCCAGTGGTAGGGCCATCCCATTGCTCGTTGTTCATTTATGCTGATGAGTTGAAGGAGAAAAGAGCGATCAAAAGAGGGGTTTTGGCAGATGAAGATAGCCGATTTTTTCCCCACACCAGCCTCATTGAAGAGGTCGATTATCTCCATTGCAACAGTCGCCTCATTTTTACCATTGAGGATGAGATCCTCTGTGAATCCATTGATCTTCAAACTCTCTGGATCCGCTGCTTCTAAAACTTCAGGAGGTTGAGAAATAACCGTTTCGTAGCTGGCCACAACAACACTTGATTCGACGATTTTAAAAGCAATTTCAATCGCTCTATGTCTGATCGGATCAAGACCTGTTGTTTCTGTATCTAAGAAAATAAATAGCATTTTACTGAGAAATACCCCTTTTTGCATGAAATTGCAAAGAAAAAGATGGTTTACAAAATTCTCTTGTCTAAATTATAGTTGATTGATATTCGTAAAATTAGAGGTTGTTTATGACGATGCTCAACGCGTTTACGCGGCTTGTCAGTCGATTTCGTTACCCTGTCTCTATGCCTGAGGATGTGGCGCAAGACCTCGGGCTTCTTCTCCCTAACACGCTCTCCTATTGTGATTTTCTAAGCCTTCTCAATACGGCTCAATACCGTCCAACCAAGCTTTGGAAGATGATGCCAAGAGAGCTTGCTGAGATGACATTCAAGTCAGCCCTCAAGAGAGAAGAATTTCGGAGCAGCACCCTTTTTTCCTATTATTTTAACAAAAGTTGGCTTGTTTTTGCTCTCTATTTTGATGAAGATTCAAAATTGCGTCGCCTCCACCTTCAGTGTCCCTCCTGTGTTTCGGTGAAAAGTTTTGATATTCTCTTAGACGAAGAATTTGTCTTAGCGCAAGCTTCTTCTCTCTGAGAAAGGATTTATAAAATTTTCAGTTGAATCGACTATAAAGCTAAGCTTAGTTATAATACCCCTATGACTTCTCAAAAATTTCGTGAACTTGTATTGCAGGCACTTTTCTCCATTGAAATGGGAGGAGACGATGTTCTCACTCTCTTGATGCGTCAGTTGGCGATGTCTAAAACAGCTGTTTTAAGAGGGATTACTTTTGCGCAGCAAATTTTTGAAACAAGGGAAGAGCTCGATCAAATCATAGCAGAGACCTCCAAAGAGTATGATTTAGACCGCATTCCTGTAGTTGAAAAAAACATTTTGCGTTACGCTCTCTATGAGATCGAAAAACAGCAGCAGCCCCCCTCTTTTATGACCGAAGAGGCGATACGGTTGGCGCGGAAATTCAGCACACCAGAGGCAGGAACCTTTATCCATGCGCTACTCGCCCAGCTTTACCCACGAGAAGAAAAAGCCGCTAGCTAAGCTTACAACACTTGGGATTGGGGGGGCGGCAAATTTCTTTGCAAAAGCGTCGACCATCGAAGAGCTTTCCTCAATGCTCAAAGAGACATTTAAGCATAAAATTCCCACACTCATCATTGGAAAAGGATCGAACGCTCTTTTTGATGACCGAGGATTTGATGGCCTTATTATCCAGAATAAAATCGACCATTTCAAACAAGAAGAGGGGCGCTTCACAGTTGGCTCAGGCTACAGCTTTCCCCGTTTGGGAGTGAAGAGTGCAAGCTTGGGATTTGGAGGGCTTGAATTTGCTGCAGGCATTCCAGCAACAGTAGGAGGAGCGATCTACATGAATGCAGGAGCCAATGGAAAAGAGACTGCCGACACTTTGGAGCGAGTCGGTTATCTCAGTGAAAAAGGGGAGTACACCTCCTTGAGCAAAGAACAGTTGCAGTTTGCTTACCGAGAGTCGTCATTTCAAAAGAGAGGAGGAGCGATTGTTGAAGCAACATTTGCGCTCACCCCCTCACCAGAGGCAAAACAGTGGCAAAAGAAAATGGTTGATTACCGCCTTCAGACACAGCCCTATAAGCTGAAATCAGCCGGTTGCGCCTTTCGCAATCCAGAGGGACACTCAGCAGGACAATTGATTGAAGAGTGTGGTCTTAAAGGGTATCGAGTAGGAGGAGTGAGCATCTCTGAGCAACACGCCAATTTCATCGTCAATGACAAACAGGGAAGTGCAGCTAATGTTAAAGAACTCATCGATCATGTGAAAGAGAGTGTTTACCGAGAAAAAGGGATTTCCTTAAGTGTTGAGATCCGCTATATTCCTTACAATGTTTAAGGCCGACCTACACTGTCACAGCTTCTTTTCAGATGGAACTGACTCCCCAGAGAGATTGATTGAACTTGCTATCGAATCGGGGCTTTCCGCCCTCTCGATTACCGACCACGACACTACAGCAGCCTACCCAGAGGCTCTTTTCGCTGCAAAAGAGCGCAACTTTCTTCTTTTGCCAGGTGTAGAATTCTCTGCCTCCTATAAAGGAGATCCCGTCCATGTCTTAGGTTATGGATACGACATCAAAAGCCCACATATCCAAGAGCTTTGCAATCAACACCAAATAAGACGACGTGACCGCAATCTAAAGATTTTGGCCAATCTCTCCAAACTAGGAATTGATATCGAGCTTGAAGAATTGGGTAGTAGTGGAACAATTGGACGTCCACATATTGCACTTGCATTGCAAAAAAGAGGGTTTATTTCAACGATTAGAGAAGCATTTGACCTCTACCTTGGTGAAGGGAAAGCAGCATACGATCCCGGTGAACCGATCACAGTTTCGGAAACAATCGATGTGATCCATCAAGGAGGAGGGAAAGCGGTGTTAGCCCATCCCCATCTCATTTCTCGTTCAAATACCGTTCGGCATGTTCTCACACTCCCATTTGATGGAATTGAAGGGTATTATGCAAAAATGCCCTTTCATCGAGAGAAAAAATGGATCGATATTGGCAAAGAAAAAGGGTGGATTGTAACAGGAGGTTCCGACTACCACGGATCTGTAAAACCACTCAATGTTCTCGGTAGTTCTTGGGTAGGAAAGGATAGTTTCGATGCCCTCAGTTGACAAACTTCTTAACTTAGCCTTTGAAGTGAAGGGGATGAAGCTTGGGCTCGAAGAGATACGACAGATCGACAAACAGCTTGGCTCTCCCTCAAAACAATTTAAAAGTATCCACGTTGCAGGGACAAATGGCAAAGGGTCTGTCTGTTGGAAAATTGCCTCAGCTCTTGGTCAAGCAGGTCATCGAGTGGGTCTCTTTACCTCACCTCATCTCTACCGTGTCAATGAACGGATGCGGATCGATTTAAAGCCCATTTCTGACGAAAAACTCGAGCATTACCTTGCAAAAGTGCTCCCCTTCAACCTCACCTACTTTGAAACTGTGACCATGGCAGCCTTTCTCTATTTTGCCGAAGCTAAAATTGACTACGGCGTGATTGAAGTAGGAATGGGAGGAAGGCTCGATGCAACCAATATTATTACACCAGAAGTTTCTGTCATCACCTCCATTGGGATGGATCATTGCCAATACCTAGGAGATACGCTAGAAAAGATTAGAGCTGAAAAAAGAGGGATCCTCAAACAAGGAGTTCCCTTTGTCGAAGCAAAAGGAGAGTTTACGCATTACGAAGAAGAGAATCAATCCTTAGCAAAACAAGCACTTGATATCCTAGGAGTCCCCTACGCAGATCTCTCAATGGTTCCACCAGGACGTTTTGAAATCGAGGGGAATACTGTCTACGATGTTGCACACAACCTTCCAGCGTTAGAAGCACTTTTTAAAAGACTCGAACACACCTTTCCCGGTAAAAAGTTTCGGATTATTGCCGCCTTTTCAGCAGACAAAGAGCACGAAGCTATGGTCCAATTTTTAAAGAAAAAAGGAGAGGTGCACCTCGCTTGGGCTAACCATCCCCGCGCTCTTCCCATCGGAGATCCCGATCTTTTAGGCACATTTGAAAAAGCAGAGCAAGAAGCTAAAGCACGAAGAGAGATGCTCATCATTTGTGGATCTCATTTTATGATGGAATCACTACGATCCAAGAAGGAGCTTTGTGCCGGTTGACAAGTTTTGTGTGACGAACCACCCACCGCTTATCAACTTGTGAAAGGAATTTTAAGATAGCGCGCTCCTCTTTTTCTCCTTCCCCATGTCCTGGATAGCACATGATCGATAACATTCCATTTTTATCCAAAATAGAAAAAGCACTCTCTAAACTCTGCAACGTTGTTTCAGTCAAGGTTGTAATTTTTTTATCCCCCGTAGGCAAATAGCCAAGGTTATAGACAATCAAAGCAGCCCCTTGTTCGTCAAAATTTGCATGAGATTTTTGCTTTAAAGAGATGATTTTCCGTTCATGGGGGAAGAGTGTTAAAAGTTTTTTTTCTGTCGATTCGATCGCTTTTTTTTGAATATCGTAGCCAATAAGCGTTCCATCGCCGGCCAAAATTTTTGCCAAAAGGAGAGTGTCGTGTCCATTACCAATTGTCGCATCGATAATAAGGTCACCCGGTTTAAGGTGAGATTTCCAAAGAGAATAGGTATCAAATTTTTCCATTGCGCAATTTTCTACTTAGTTGTATTCTAGCGAGCCTTCATGGGGTATTAGCTCAGTTGGTTAGAGCGCCACGTTGACATCGTGGAGGTCAGCTGTTCGAGTCAGCTATATCCCAAAACAATAAAAGCTGTAGAACAAAAGTTCTACAGCTTTTTTTTATACATAGATAACAACTCTTTTTTAAAAGAGTGTCAAACCGTTAAGATTCAGCTTCTCCAACAGCTTCTCCAAGGGTAGAGGACAAATGATGTGAGATAGAAAGTGTGAACATTGCTATAGAGGAGCCAAGGTAGGTCCAAGCTGCTGTTTTAAGGGGAAGTCCATTTTGTGAAAGGACTAATCCTCCAACAGTCAATAAGATCACAGCCGTAACTAAAGAAGTGATAAATTCTTTGGTGTTTCCTTGTTGGTATGCTCGGAAAGCATAGATTAAAGACAAACCTCCAGCAGCGATGAAACTTCCTCCAAGCGCAGCAGGTGTTGCTCCTCCAGCCCCAGCTGCGGCCATGATTGCAATCACAGTTGCAGCAGTTGTTGCCACGGAGAGAGCAGACCATGAGCATGGATTTGCTGCGCAAGTCTCCCATCCCTTTGGAACGGCGTCTTCTTGTTTTGTTGCTGGTGAATATGACATTTCATTTGAATATGACATTTTATTCTCCTTTGTTTGTGGTTTTTTTTGATTTATATAAATATTATATAAAAATATGCATTTAATTAAAACTGTTTATTTTTTATTTGTGTCGTCGAAGAGGGGTAGTTTTAATATAAAGATTATATAAAGTATAGGTTTATTTTAAATCTAAATGAGGCAAAAGATCTCTCTTAGGAGAGAGGGTGTTGTGGAAAAAATAATCTCTTGCTTCTCTATTCATAAAAAGGTAACATTTCCCCTTTGATATTGATTTGGAGCACTAAAATTTGAATTTGAGAGTGAATCGGCAGATTCGGATCCCGCAAGTACGTGTCATTGGAGCCGATGGATCGCAACTAGGAATCATGGATACGCGTGATGCTCAGAACTTAGCAAATGAGCAAAATCTTGATCTTGTAGAGGTTGCGCCTCTAGCAAAACCACCTGTTTGTAAGATTATCGACTATGGAAAATTCCGTTTTGATCAGACAAAGCGGGAGAAAGAGAGCAAGAAGACGCAGCATCAGGTGAAGATCAAAGAGATCAAGCTAAAGCCAAATATCGATGATCACGACCTCAACACAAAGTTGAAGCGTTCGCACCAGTTTTTGGAGAAAGGGTATAAGGTCAAAGTGACCTGTATGTTTAGAGGGAGAGAGATGGCGTATCCAGAGAATGGACGGAAAGTGGTTCAACGCCTGATCGATGAATTAAAGGATATAGGGACAGTAGAAGCTCCATTGAAAATGATGGGTCGGAGCTTATTTTGTGTCTTAGCCCCAAGTGGGAAGAAGTAGTTAAGGAGAAATTATGCCAAAAATGAAAACAAACAAATCTGTGGCTTCACGTTTTAAGGTGACTGGAGGGGGAAAGCTTCTCCGTCGTCGACCTGCGCGTCGCCATAAACTTGAGAAGAAATCCTCACAGCGGAAGCGCCACTTGGCAGCTCCAGCTCTTGTCGACGGTTCACTTCTTAAGACATACAAGCGAATGATGGGAGTCTAATCATGGTACGTGTAACATGTTCACCAGCGTCTCGACGAAGCCGTAAACGGCTGATGAAGCGAGCAAAAGGTTTTTTTGGCGATCGAAAAAACCATCTACGTCAAACTAGCAATGCTGTCATGAGTGCGATGAATTTTCATACGCGCCACCGGAAGTTGAAGAAGCGGGAGTTCCGTTCTCTTTGGATTACAAGAATTGGTGTTGGAGCAAAGATCAACGGACTATCTTACAGCAAGTTGATCCACGGTTTGAGCAAAGCTGGCCTAGATTTAAATCGAAAGATGCTATCTGAGATGGCGATCCATGATCCGGATGGCTTTACACAAGTTGTTGAAAAAGCGAAGAAAGCCCTGGCCTAGTTTAAGTGACGATTAAAAGTATTCGTTCTCAATTTGAGAGCGAGTGGAAAAATTGCCGAACGGCCAAAGAGGTCGAATCTCTAAAAGTATCTTACCTTGGGAAGAAAGGTAAGGTGCAAGCGCTCATGCAGGATTTGCGCAATGCATCCTCTGCTGAGCGTCCTATTTTAGGGAAGCAAATCAATGACTTAAAGGTTTACATTACAGAGCAGTTGACTGAGCTTGCGACGACCCTTTTTCGTGCTGAGCTCGATGACCGTCTTGGTCGAGAGAGGGAAGACATCACTCTTCCTGGCAGTGGTCGCAACGGAGGAGGGGAGCATGTGATTACAACGCTTCTCCACGAGTCGATTGAGATTTTACAGGGGATGGGTTTTACAGTTCAATACGGCCCTGACATTGAGAGTGATTATTACAATTTTGAAGCATTAAATTTCCCCAAAGACCATCCTGCTAGAGACATGCAGGATACTTTTTATCTTCAACCTGAAGTATTATTAAGGACACACACATCTAATACACAGGTTCGAGTGATGGAGGGGAGTGAGCCTCCGATACGAGTAATTGCACCGGGCAAGTGTTTTCGTAACGAAGACATTTCGGCGAGATCGCACGTAGTTTTCCATCAGATTGAGGGTCTTTATATTGATAAAGAAGTGAGTTTCCCAGATCTTTTTGCGACATTGGAGGAGCTTTTTGCGAAGCTTTTCAGACACCGGGTTGAGATGCGGATTCGCCCATCTTATTTTCCTTTTGTTGAACCGGGTTGTGAGGTTGACATTTCTTGTTTTCTTTGTTCGGGCGAGGGGTGTTCGGTTTGCAAGAAGAGCGGGTGGTTGGAAGTTGCTGGAGCGGGGATGGTTCATCCTGAGGTTTTAAAAAATGGCGGGATTGATCCGATGGTTTATTCGGGTTATGCGTGGGGTTTTGGGATTGAACGGATAGCGATGCTCCGTTATGGTATTAGTGACATTAGATTATTTATGGAGAATCGTTTAGATTTTCTACAACAATTTTAGGAAGAGTGGCAGAGTGGCCGAATGCGTCTGTCTTGAAAACAGAAGTACCGCAAGGTACCGGGGGTTCGAATCCCTCCTCTTCCGAAGCCTAAATGGAAGCTTGCTTCCATTTGGGCAGGAAGATGAGGGAACCTCCATCTTTGATGGAGGGTGCATCTTGAGATGCACTTCGAACATAGGTTCGACCGATCAAGCGTGAGCTTGTTCGGGAGCGAGCACGTAGTGCGAGCTAATCCCTTTCCTCTTCCGAAGCCTAAATGGAAGCCTTGCTTCCATTTGGGCAGGAAGATGAGGGAACCTCCATCTTTGATGGAGGGTGTATCTTGAGATGCACTTCGAACATAGGTTCGACCGATCAAGCGTGAGCTTGTTCGGGAGCGAGCACGTAGTGCGAGCTAATCCCTTTCCTCTTCCGAAGCCTAAATGGAAGCTTGCTTCCATTTGGGCAGGAAGATGAGGGAACCTCCATCTTTGATGGAGGGTGCACTTCAATTTTCGAAGATAGGAGAGAGCAATGCCTTCTCTTACCTTCGAAAAAGGAAGCTATTGCTGATTTTTTTGAAAAAGGTATCCGAACGAGTTAAACGACCAAGCAATGGCGAGGAAGTAAGTACGAGTGGTTTCAGCTCTAGTATGCTCATATTTTATTCGGAACCTATTGTATGCAGTGTTTTTAAGATAAAACATTGCATTTTAAAGTATAACTCAAGGAATTTTAAGATGAAACTATTCGTAGGAAACATCCCATATAGTATGAGTGAAGAAGAACTCAGACAAGTATTTGAAGAATGCGGCTCTATCGTGAGTTGTAAATTGATCATTGATCGTGAAACCGGCCGTTCAAAAGGTTTTGGATTCGTTGAATTTTCATCACAAGATGAAGGTCAAGCTGCGATTGATCAAATCAATAACACCGAAGTTCAAGGAAAAACTCTTGTTGTCAACGAGGCTCGTCCTCAAGAAAAGAAGAGTTTTAACCGCCCTCCAAGAGGAAGATATTAATCTTCTTCTTTCAGGTTGTTAAACTTGTAGCCCATCTTCATGAAAATGAAGGTGGGTTTTTTTTAGTCAAATTTCCGTAAATTTTAATATGAAATGTTAAAATTTATGGAAATCTGGAGCGAGATAAATATTTTTCTTATTTCTATGTTTGGATTGAAAAAATCATTGGAGCCTTTGTATAGTGAATTTTAATTTATACTCAGGGCAAAAATAATGTTTGTTGATACTTCTGCTCTTCCTCTCCAGTTTCGTATTGGAATATTGGTCATTATCCTCTTTTTTACGTCGCTTGCTTGCAGTATTGCAATTAAATTGCTCTACCGGACAACAAAGCGTTCTTCATTGATCAAAAAAATCATCGATAAAACACGCCTCAGTTTTTCAGCTCTTCTCTTTGAAATTGCCCTTCGCTTTTCCGTCTCTCTTTTTGAAATTCCTGAATCTCTCCTCTCTGTGCTCCATCCTATTTTTTATATTATCATTGTCTTGACGATCGGATGGATCTTACATCAAATTACCTATGGAGCATTTCTCCACTATCACAACCGGTTTTATGAGACGAATAAAAATATGCTTCGTACTCAAGCTGTTTTTCTCTACCGTGCATCTGTCTTGATCATTCTCTTTTTTACAATCGTCTTTTTGCTTCTCCTCTTTCCAAATATTAAAAAAATTGGCTTTGGTTTGATGGGAGGTGCTGGAATTATCGGTATTGCCGCTGGAATTGCTGCAAAACCCATCTTATCAAACCTTTTCAGTGGCTTCCTCCTCGCTTTTAATAAAACGGTGCGGATTGGAGATGGGGTGCACATCCCTGGTACCTATGGAGTGATTGAGTCGATTAATTTAACCCATATCATCATTCGTACTTGGGATTTGATGCGTGTTGTGATGCCAATTTCAGAATTTATTGAAAAGCCATTTAAAAATGTCGATCTTGTCAATTCAGAGCTGATTGGCTCTGTTTTTCTCTACTGTGATTACACAGTCTCAGTTGAAGCGATCCGCGCAAAGTGCAAAGAGTTGATCGAACCACACCCTCTCTATTCAGGAACAGTTTGGAAGGTGCATGTGACAGATTCTAAGGAGCATTCAATAGAAATTCGCATTATTCTGACAGGAGGTAATGCAAAAGAGACATTTGAGTTGCGTAGCTATGTACGGGAAAAATTGATCGAATACCTTCAAAAAGAACACCGTCAATCTCTTCCTTGCTACCGGATGAAAGAAATCACATCTCCATAAATCTGTATTCTGACTAGACAATTTTAAAGATTTCTTGTAGAACATTTCCAGACCAATTGAGAGGGAAAAATATGGCAAAACTCTATTTTCGACATGGGACTGTAGGAAGTGCAAAAACACTTAATTTGCTTGCAGTTGCTCATAACTACCATCAACAGAAGAAGAAAATTTTACTGGTTAAACCAGCTCTAGATCTTAGGTATGGGAAAAACCAGATCAAATCAAGAGCAGGGCTTGAAAAAGAGGCCGATATTTTGGTCGATGAAAAAACCGACCTGCTTCTTTTCAATTATGATGAAGTGAGCTGTATCTTGGTCGATGAGGTGCAATTCCTTTCTAAAGAGGTGATTGATCAACTCCGTACAATTACGCTAGAGCTCAATATTCCTATCCTTTGCTACGGCCTTCGTACTGATTTTAGAACATGCCTCTTTGAGGGGTCACGCCGTCTTATGGAGATCGCTGATTCGATCGAAGAGGTGAAATCTACATGCCACTTTTGCAATCGGAAAGGGATTGTTAATTTGAAGCATATCAATGGAAAAGCAACCCTTTCAGGGGCTACCATTGAACTGGGAAGTGAGGAGAAATACTATCCGGCGTGCTATAAGTGTTATCAGTCACAAGTTAAAGAGGCTCAAGAAGAACTGGCTGCAATGTAAAAGATGGTCTCTATAAAAAAAATCAATTAAGAAGGATAGAGAGCTTTTAACCTCCTTTCTCAGAGAGAGGGTATAAAGATCAGATGAAAGGGGAGAAAATCGTATAGATTATTGATAATAAATCCTTTAGCCTATTTTTCCAAAATCAGCGATAATTAGGTATATGGGAGGTTATCTATGAGTCAGAGCGGTTTGGGTATTTTAGATGCAGTTGAAAATCTCAATACTCTTGTTGATGCAGAATCTCTAAATGAGCTTGAGGTGGTCGATGATTATCGACTTGTTTCTCATAGGGGTGAGGAGGAGAGTGAGTATTGGATTGGAGCGGGGGGAGATGAACAAACCCTTGAGGCGATTCGAGAGACATTTCGCTCTATCTACGCCTATCTTCGGGCTTCCCATGCGAAAATAGATACAAAATGGGAAGATATCGAGGGGATTAATACGGTCATGGTTTTGGTGGGAGAAGCTGCCAAAAAACTCGAGAGATTTGGAAAAGTTTTTCGGATGAATGTACTTGAATTCCCTGAATATCAAAAATTGCAAAAATTTTATCAGACGAAGTTAGCGGGCAGATTTTTCCGTGACTTGACGGATGAAGTTTCTTCTGTGGAAGGGCATCTTCTCAATGACCTCAATGTTGTTTTAGGCGATCATTTCTATGAGCTTTTCTATTTGAAGAATGAGGAGGGGCACTCTTTTTATAGTGGTGATCTTGCTCGTAAGATTAAGTTGGTGTGTGATTTTGGAGATGCAAACTATTTTGAGGATGATCCTCTTATGCAGGTGTTGTCTTGGCAAGATTGGAGCACACATCTTTTTGCAAGGGATATCATTGCAACGTGTAAAGAGGACTTAGAGCGGTTTTATCATCAGGTTTCTGCAGGGAAAAAGGAGCCTTTTATCACTTTTTTGCAAAAGGGGATCATGGCATTGATGTTTGCTGCAAACCCTCGTAATTTGGTTCGTCAATTCTCTTCTAAAGGGTGTGGTCGCTATTTCTATGATTACCTCAATTTTATTCGCATGGCTCTTCATGACCGAGCGTATCAAAGGGCTCTTGTCTATGGGCTTGCTGAAGATGAACCTGTGATGGCAGATGCATTGGCTTTGATTTCTTCTTTGATGGTTGCCCTCTATACACTGGGCCCATATTGCGATGAGCTTAGAGGATTTTTAAAAAGTTTGATTCCAAGGGAAATAAAGGGGATGCTTTCGGAAAAACTTCTCCTTTCTTATGGGGCTTTAGAGGAAGTTTTGGCTCATCATCCCAGCGGCCCTCTATTCAAAGCTCTCGATTTAATTCGTGAAGAAGAGCCTCCTGAGTTCGATCCTCTTATGCAAGGAAATTTGCCTGAGGTTGAGGTGAAACTTAAGAGGGGAAATGAATCGATTGATTTTATTCGAATGGGATCTCCTATAAAACAGCATGTGATTGAGAGTGCTGAGATGATTGAGGAGTTTCGTTGTTATCTTCGGTCGGTGGGGAAAAAGCATCTTCTTTTTAATTTGCAAGATCCTTCTGCTTGGCAAGAAGAGGCTCGGTGTAAGGCTTTTGATCTGCTTGCACAGAAGGCGGAATTTTCCGATTGTTTGTCTATTGTTCCTTGGGAATTTGAAGAGTCTGATTTTACCGAGGCTCTTTTAGCTCAAATCTCTAAAACGTTCTTTGGAAATAAAAAGGAGCTAAATAGGGGAGAGCTGAAAATATTTAATGCGATTGCTCGAAGTTTTATCCAATTGAAGAAAATTGAACAGCTCCACCCTCGCTATGTGTCATTTGTTTCAAAAGATGGATTGGATGATACAGCTGTTGCCACGGTGAGTTTATTGGCTCTATTGAGTATTGCAAAAGGGAAGGTGTTAGATCTCGAGCCCCTCAATGCTCTTCTTTTTGGTCCAACCTTGATCCATAGAGAGCGGATAATTTTATCCGAACCTTTTGATCAAATGGTTGCAATGGTTCAACTTCTTGAAAAAAGTGGAAATTACCTCAAAGAGTTTGCCCACCTCTTTGAAACATTTGACTACAAGATTCAAATCTTGTAGATCTTCTCATACTTTGATTTGAGGTAGTTGAGATAAGGGGTGGTAGAAAGAGGTTTTTTGGTCACTTTTTTCACAAGCTCTGTTGCTGTATAACCTCGACCGTGCTGGTGAATGTTCTTTTTCAGCCACTCTTTGAGAAAGGAAAATTCCCCTTTTTCGATCTGGCTTCCCCAATCGGGGTGTTCTTCTTCAAAGGTGTTGAAAAATTGAGCGGCATAAAGATTTCCAAGGGCGTAGGTGGGAAAATAGCCGATACATCCCATTGACCAGTGAACATCTTGCAGACACCCTTCGGTGTCATTTTTAGGAGTGATTCCAAAAAGTGTTTTCATCCGGTGATTCCAAGCTTCGGGAAGATCTTTGATCGTAAGCTTTCCTGTGAGGAGCTCTTTTTCTAGTTCGTAGCGCAAAATCACATGTAGAGAATAGGTCACTTCATCTGATTCAACACGGATAAAGGAGGGAGAAACGTGGTTGATTGCCCGATAAAATTGGGGGAGTGTGACGGAGTCGAGCTCTGTTTTAAAACGTTTTTTGAGAGAGGGAAGAAAATGTTTCCAAAATGGTTTGCTCTGTCCAATCCGTGTCTCCCAAAGGCGGGATTGGCTTTCATGGATTCCAAGAGAGATCGATTCGCAAAGGGGAGAGCCATAATGCTTTGGATCAAGGCCCATTTCGTAGAAACCGTGTCCTGCCTCGTGTAATACGGCTGAGATGCAATCGAAAAGAGCATCGGAATGGGTGCGTGTTGTGATGCGAGAATCGTGAGGGTGCATGGCAATTGACATGGGATGGGCAGAAAGGTCTAAGCGTCCAGCTTCTAGGTCGTAGCCAATTTTTTTGAGGATAAAATTTCCAAATTCCATCTGTTTTTCAGGAGAGAAGTTTCCAGACAGGAAATGGTGATCAACTGGATCTTTTTTCAAGATCTCTTTTAAGAAAGGAGAGAGGGTCTCTTTAAGTTGTGCAAAAAGGGGATCGATCTGTTCGACGGTCATCTCTGGTTCAAAAAGATCGACAAGGGCGTTGTAAGGATGGGTGGCGTAGCCGAAGTAGTCAGCTTTTTGCCGGCTCATTTCAAGCACTTTCGTCAGATAGGGGGCAAATGTTTTGAAGCTGTTATTCTTCCGCGCTTCTTGCCACACCATCATCGATTCAGAAGAGAGCTTTGCAAATGTTGTGACAAATTCATTTGGAAGGGCTGCAGCTTTTTGGTAGTCGAAGAGCCACCGTTTGAGTGCTGCTTTTTGCTCTCTTTTGAGTCCTTCGACTAAAATCTCTCCTGATTCGAGATCGATCAGTTTGCTCAGGAGTTTTTTATAGGTGGGGCTTGTCCTTTCTTGATGGCTCAAGCTTGTCATAAGGGCGATTTGTTCTGCTCGATTGGATGTCGCTTTCTTGGGCATGTAGGTCTCTTGATCCCATCCAAGGAGGGAGGAGACGCTTTCGAGGAGTTTGATTTTTTTAGATTGCGCAAACAGTTCTTGATAGCTCTTCATGGATATACTTACGTGTGGTTCTTGAACTAATTGAAGATAGCAGCTGTCTTGGATTGATATCAAAGGTTTTTGCAACTTCTTCGAGTCGCATATTAGGGCCTAAAAGTTCCACTTGATCTCCAACTTTTGCCTCGGGAATCTCTGTGATATCGATCATCTGAAAGTCCATGCAAATTCTGCCGACCATGGGAGCTTTTTTTCCATAAAGGGCAACACTCCCTTTTTCTGAGTAAGAAAGGTGCCATCCGTCGTGGTATCCAAAAGAGATGATACCGATTTTCATCTCCTTTTTTTTCACTCGAAAGCGACGGTCATACCCAACGCTCTCTCCTCGCTTCACTGTTTTGATCTGCATGATTGTAGAGGTCAATGTGATGGCAGGGTGGGGTGTGAACAGATGAAAGCCGATCCGTAGGATGTTACAGAAGGGGAGAGGAAGTTGGCAGAGGCCTGTATGTGTCCATTTTGCTTGATTTATAAATGGTTTGAATCGAACAATTTGCTCTTTTGAAAAGGCTTGGTGAGAGGGGCGGGATGAGGCTGAAAAGTGTGTCATCGTTCCTTCAAGGTGGAGCTTGGGTGATGACTCAATCCATTTGAGCAGGAGGGGAGCTTCTTCGTAAGGAGCTCCAAATCGGTGAAAACCTGTGTCGACATGGAGATGGACCGGATAGGGCTTTTGTGCGGCACTTTCAAGCGCCCTTAATTTTTCGATGCAGTCGACAGCGGGGATGATTTGGTGTTTGACCAGCAGAGGCGCTTCTTCGGGAAGAAAGGAGAGAGAGAAAATAGGGAGGAAAATTCCTGCCTCTCTCAAAGTGATCGCCTCATGAAGATGGGAAACGCCAAAAAAAGGGGGCTCTTTTTGCTCGAGAAATCGAGCAAGTTCTAAGGCTCCCATTCCATATGCATTCGCTTTCAGCATCGGCATAATCGAATGATCGGTGAAAGAGTCCATATTTTTTTCAACGGCATTCAGATCGACGACTAACTGATTATAACTTGGCATAACTCCAGAAGATCAAGGTTCCAACAAAAATGGGAGGGGCCATAATTGCAAGCAGGGGAGCGAGCACTTGGCTTTGTCCCAGGATAACAGATGCTTGAACAATTGTGAAGTAAGAGATCAGCCCAAAGAGCGAAAAAGTGTAAATAAAATAGGTCGGAAGGTGACGTGTGAATTTTAGACAAAAGGGGAAGGTTGCAACAACGGCAAAAAGTGTGGCAAAAGGGATGGTAAGTTTATAGAAAAGAGCGGTATCCCACTTTGGTTCTCTCATTTTTTGTAAAAGCGATTTTGGTAAAAAAGTGGTGGTGTCAATTTCCATTTGAGGGAAGAGGAGTGAGGGAAAACTTTCTTCCACACTCATAAAATCTCCTTTACGTTCAATTAGATCGACATAGTGCCCAAGCGAACTACTTAGGTCAAGTTGTTTGATGTGGTAGATGGTATTAAGTTCTTTGATCCAAAAAAGATCGTAGAGAGCATGAGTCTTTAAATCGTAGTGGTGGTAGAGAAGAAGGGATCCATCTTTAAGGTGCGTTTCGTGTGTCTTCGCTTTTTCTCCCCCTTTGAAATACTCTGCTTCAAATGCCTCTAGTTTAACTGTTGCACGTGGTTCAATCCATTGGAAGTTAGCGTATAAAAACACCATGCAAATGAATGCTGCAGTAAGGAAAGGAGAGGTGAGTCGCTTAAGGGAGAGGCCTGCAGCAGCAAGAGCGACAATTTCTCGGCGAGTGTTAAGTGTTGTTAACACTTTGATTGTCGACAACATGAGTGCAACGGTTACTAAGATTTGAGCGTGCTGGGTAAATTGGTAGAGGTAGTATTGGAGGGTGTCGATAAACGTAAGACCTGGTTGATGAAATGTCTTTGCGTGTGTTGAGTAATCGATCAAGATGAAGAGAAAATAGGCGGAGAAAATGATCAGAAAAAATGTGGGAAGAAGTTCGCGGACAAAATACCGTTTCCAAATCATGTCGCACCTCGTCTAATCTGATTGAGTGTGAAAAGAGAGGAAAAAAGGATCAATAGATGGGGTAAGAAAAAAAATGTATAGGAGACGAGGGTCAAGTGGTCAAATTCTTTTCCCATAAAGAAAGAGATCAGTGAGAGGGAGGTCAAAAGAAGGACAATAAAAAGGCCTCTCTTACTCTTAGAACGAGAAACTTCAATGCCAAATGCAATCCCCAAAAGAGTAAAGGTAAATGGTGCAAGGGCAAAAGAGAAACGTCTTGCAATTTCACTTTTAATCTTGAGCAAACTTTTTTTTGCCTTTGCTCCTTCAACTCTCTTTAAATAACGTCCTCTAGCTTGTAAAAGGCGCCAATTGAGGTGATCATGTGAGATTTTCCACCCCTTGGTGCGCAAAAAAGAGGCGAGCTCAACAGCTGCCGAACGTGTTTTTTCAAGATTTTCGATCACCAAATGATCAAAGGAATCCCCACTTGTTGTTGAGATAAGGGAAACTGCAGATCCCAAAAGAGAGTCTTCTTGCATCTCAATTTTTTTTGCAATAAAGAGTGTCATCTGTTTTCCAGGCATGGCGATGAGCAGATCCTCTACACTCTGACCATGCTGAATCGGATTCATCTGCACATAAGCTCCTTTCAATTTTGCGATTTTCGCATTTTGAAGGAGAAGTAGGGGGTTGACTGAGGTGAGACTGTAGACCATCTTACGCGTTTTTAGATGGCTTGTCGTTGCAACCTCAGATGTGAGGTAAAAGGTCGAAAGAGCTAAAAATAAAGAGGCTCCTAAAAGGGGAGTTGCAACCTTAAAAAGAGAGAATCCTCCAGATCTTAGAGCAACAAGCTCATGCGTTTGAGAGAGCTTTTGAAACAGTAACATAGCAGAAAGAAGGCAAGAGACTGGAATTGCGATCGGAAGAACATAGGGGATTTGGTAGAGGATGAAGAGGGAGAGTTTTCCAATAGGGGTGCCAAGTGTCGCAAACTGCGCAATCTCTTTTAAGCGACTGACAAGCAAAATAGCGATAAAGGAGAAAATCGCTAAAAACAAAACTTTAAGGTAGTTTTGCAACAGATATCGACAATAGATAGGCATATCCTGTATAGTGTAGTGCCTATTCCATGGTTGAACAACAGTTTTCTAGCTTTTTAGAGGGAAATTCTCTTAGCCGCCCCCTCCTTGCTCTTTCTGGAGGGCCCGATTCGATAGCCCTTTTCCATTTGATGGTTCGTGCAAAGGTTGCTTTTGAAGTGGCCCATGTCGACCATGGATGGAGAGAGGAGAGCTACCGTGAAGCAAAAGAGCTCGAGCAGCTTTGTCAAAAACATCAAATTCCTTTTCATCTTAAGGTTTTAGAGATTAAAGGGGTTAATCTAGAAGATCGGTGTCGACAAGAGCGGCTCGCTTTTTTCAAATGTTTAAATCAACATGTACTTGTAGGTCACCACGCCGATGACCAGGCTGAAACTGTTTTAAAAAGAATTTTTGAGGGGGCTAGGCTGAATAAATTAAAAGGGTTGAGTGTTGTCTCTAAAGTTGAAGGAGTCACCTTATACCGCCCCTTGCTTTCTGTTAGAAAAGAAGAAATTTTGGAATGGTTGGATAAAAATAAACTTTCCTATTTTAATGATTCCACCAACCGAGATTGTCGTTTTTTGAGAAGTCGCATGCGGGTAGACCTCTTACCTTCTTTGTCTAAGAGTTTTGGAAAACAGGTTGAACCAAGCCTTTGTCGGCTCGGTCGATTAGCCGCTGAACTCGATGAGCATATCGAAGTGCTCATTTCTAGCTACCCTGTTAAAGGGGTGATTGATTTTAGCCAAAATCCGCCTAAAAGTTTGTTTGAATGGCGTGCAATTGTCTCTTATCTCCTCGAGAAAGAAGGACTTGCTCCTTCGTCACATCTTTTGGATCAAATCATCTTTCATCTGCGTAACAAAAGTTGCCATAAGCGCTTGCGTATAAAAAATCGGTATGTGAAACTAAATAGACAGACATTAGAAATAAATTGAGCTAAACGACACCTCTCTTTATAATCGATGCTCCCGAATCTGAACGAGTTAAAAAAAAGAATGCTTTTTATATTAACTTCGCTCTATAATTAGGTTTAATATGACTGATAACAGAAATAACAAACAAGATGCCCAGCCGCCTAAAAAAGGATTTCCCACTTCTTTTTTCCTTCTTCTTTTAGCAGTGATTTTGGTCATCATTACGGTGCAAAACTTTATGACAACCAAGCGGGCGAAAGTCGGCTTTTCTCATCAAGTTGAGCATTTAGTCAATTTAAACCTTCTTGTTCCTGAAGAGAGCCGCAAAGTTTCTTTAAATGACAATCTCGTTTCATTTAGTGGTCACTTCAGAGAGAGAGAGACCGAAGAGGGGCAACGTCGTTTCCGCTTCTTAGAACTCCTAGAGCAAAAACACCAGCTTGAGAGCAAAAAAGCAGATGCTTTAGATGTTTTAGGGCAGACAGAAGGAAAAGTTAACGAAGCTGCAACGTGGTTCCTAGGAGTGAGTGGTACGCCGATTCCTGCCGGGGGATACCAAGTCGTCGATGGAACATCGAACCTCCCTGATCGGAACAATGCAGTTGTCATCCAATCCTTATCAAATAAAGAGATGACAAGTTTAACAGATCTACAAGCTCAGCTTCCAACGGTTGGGAATTCTCCATCAGCTATTGACCGGTTTGGAAGTCAGCTTGCAGTATTGATCGATGATTTCCGCTCACCTGTTTTGGGGATTGGATCAGAATCGATCAAACAAGAGCTCAAAACAATGAGTCGGCAAGTAGAAGAGGCTCAAACAACCTCTCCAACAGCCCGCCTTGCACTCTATAATCAGGTGCTTACACGCCTCTCTCAGATTGTTAAAACACTCAATGAGCCCGTCGGCCATTTCAGATTGACAGAGCTTCGCTCCGTTAGACAATACAGAGAAGAGATCGAAGGGTATGCCACCCTTTCCCATCAGATTGAACAAAATAGTGCTCAGCTCGACAAAGCACGAGCTGCAGTCTCCTCAGTCATCTGGTTCTTTAACAATAAAGAGCTCTCAACCCGTGCTTTAGAACGTCAAGATCCCGAGCTCTACAGCCATTGGTTTGCAAATGCCAAAGAAGATTGGGATAATTTCAAATACAACCGAGGTCTCCCATTTAAAGCTCCTGACCAGCCGCGGAACCTCGTTTTAGAAAAGAAATTCAAAAGTGAAGAGCCAGCTCCTAACTACTTTAGCTATATCCTCACCCTACTGCCGATCGCCCTTGTGATCATGCTTCTCTACTTCGTCTTCTCAAGACAGATGAAAGGGGGAGTGGGAGGAGGAGCGCTCTCCTTTGGGAAATCGCCTGCTCGCCTCTTAAATAAAACAGACAACAAAGTGACCTTTAAAGATGTTGCAGGTATTGAAGAAGCAAAAGAAGAACTTGTTGAAATTGTAGAATTTTTGAAAAACCCGCTCAAATACACTTCTCTTGGGGGAAGAATTCCCAAAGGAGTTTTGCTGATAGGTTCTCCAGGAACAGGTAAAACTCTAGTTGCTAAGGCTGTTGCTGGAGAGGCAGACAGACCCTTTTTCTCCATCGCAGGATCAGATTTTGTTGAGATGTTTGTAGGGGTTGGAGCAAGTCGCATCCGTGACATGTTTGAACAAGCAAAGAAAAATGCACCTTGCATCATCTTTATCGATGAGATCGATGCCGTAGGGCGGCATAGAGGTGCCGGAGTGGGAGGAGGACACGATGAGCGTGAACAAACTCTCAACCAGCTTCTTGTAGAAATGGATGGCTTTGACACCAATGAAGGAGTGATTTTGATGGCGGCGACCAACCGTCCCGACGTCTTAGATAAAGCACTTCTCCGTCCAGGCCGTTTTGACAGACGTGTTGCCATCTCTCTTCCAGATATCAAAGGGCGATACGAAATTTTAAAAGTGCACGTGCGAAAGATCAAGATGGATCCAAAAGTAGATCTAATGGACATCGCTAGAAGTACTCCCGGTGCCTCAGGAGCCGAGCTTGAAAACCTTCTAAATGAAGCTGCTCTCCAAGCAGCTCGCGTTGGGAGAACAGCTGTCACCGGACCTGATGTGAGGGAAGCGAGAGATAAAGTTCTCTTTGGAAAAGAGCGAAGAAGTTTAGAACTCGATGAAAATGAGAAAAAAACCACAGCCTACCACGAGTCAGGTCACACGATCATTGGACTCAAAGTTGAGCATTCCGATCCAATTGATAAAGTCACCATTATTCCTCGAGGCTTTTCACTAGGAGCCACTCACTTCTTACCCGAAAAAAACAGGCTTAGCTACTGGAAAAAAGAGATTCTCGACCAGCTCATCGTTCTTATGGGAGGGCGAGCCGCCGAAGAGATCTTCGTCGGAGACATCTCAAGTGGAGCGCAACAAGATTTCTCCCAAGCGACAAGTCTCGCTAGAAGCATGGTTTGCCGCTGGGGAATGAGTGAGCTAGGTTTTGTCGCCTATGATGAAGGGGGTTCCTCAGATGAATATGCTCTTCCACCTCGGGAAAAAAGCTATTCAGAAGAGACAGCTCAAGCAATCGATAAAGAAGTCAAACGGCTTTTAGACCACGCCTACTCAAGGGCCTTAGAGATCATCAAAGAGAATCGACCAGAAATGGAGCTTATGACTCAGATGCTCATGGAATTTGAAACGCTCGATGCCTATGACATCAAAGCAATCATCGACAACACTTGGGACCCAGAAGAGAAGCGGAAGAAAGTACAAGATCACGAATCAAACTTCAAGCGTGAGATTGAAACACCACCACCCCCTCCTGAGCAGCCAAGGATTGACCTCAATAAGACAGAAGGATTGGGTCTAGATCCCACCTAAAATCTTGCTTTGCAAAATGGTCCTTTCGAAGATCTATGCATTTTGCAAAGCGAGATCAGCCACCAATATTGCGCGGGATCAAAATCACGCTACTTTTCAAAAAAGAATCTAACCTGTTGGACAAGGCAATGTATTTAGGAATGCATTGGTAGTCATTGCTATTTGCTCTTCTGTAGAAAGAAGTTCTTCTTTTTCTCCAGAAACATGAGACATATTTACACATTTCAAGCCTGTTAGAGAATCATGAGACCAAGTGACACATCTTACAGGATAAAATTGTTGAACAGCCATAAAATCCCAAATAGGCTTCTTCCTAAAAAGCTTCTCTAGCAATTTTTCCATCAATGGAGAAGGGATTTGACTGATATTATGCTCTCTGCAGCTAATGAATTGAACATCTGTTGTCAAAGATCCTGCTTGACTCCAAAAAAGAGGGCTCTCACTAAAGGCTTCAAGAGGAAGTTTTAAAGGAGGAGAAGTTTTTAACCATTGCAGAAAAGAGCGCCCCGTCCTAGCCGTTACCTTAACTAAAGCTTTTCCCTTATCGGTCAAAATACATTCACAACGAAACAAATCACTGGGAATTCCCGAAACGGATACACGGATAGGAGCGGACATGTCAAACCTCTTTTTTTAGGTCTTTACAAGGAGTGCCTTGCGGGAGAGCTTCATCTGTCCACGCTCATTGATATCAAGCACTTTGACCGAAATGCGGTCTCCTTGCTTGACATGCTCGTGAATGTCTTCTACTCGTCCTTCAGCAAGCTCAGAAATATGACAAAGCCCTTCCTTGCCTGGAAGAATCTCGATAAAAGCACCAAATTGTACTACCGAGGTGACCTTGCCATCATAAGTTTTTCCGATCTCAACTTCGCTAGTGAGTCCCTCAATTATCGCTTTCGCTTTCTTCATCGCTTCAGGTTCTGAAGAGGCGATGCTGATGAGGCCAGAGTCGTCGATGTTGATCTCAACACCTGTCTCTTCAATGATTTTGCGAATCTGTTTTCCACCAGGGCCAATGACAACGGCAATCTTGTTCTGCTTGATCTGGATTGTTTCAATACGGGGAGCATAAGCCGAAAGTTCTTCTTTTGGCTCAGGAAGAACTTCGAGCATCTTCTTCAGGATGTGGACACGCCCTTTTCTTGCTTGTTCAAGCGCTTCTTTCATAATATCAAGGGTGATTCCTTCAACCTTGATATCCATCTGGAAGGCTGTGATTCCATCTTCATCACCCGTTACCTTGAAGTCCATATCTCCAAGTGCATCTTCTAAGCCTAAAATATCTGAAAGAATCGCGGTCTCTCCTTCCTCAAGGATAAGTCCCATAGCAATTCCAGAAACTGGTCTTTTAAGTGGAACTCCCGCATCCATCATCGCCAAGCAACCACCACAAACCGACGCCATTGAAGAGGAGCCGTTTGATTCAGTAATATTTGACTCTAAGCGAATTGTGTAAGGGAAATCATCTAGAGAAGGAACTGTTGAGATGAGGGCTCGCTCAGCTAATTTACCATGCCCCACTTCTCGTCTTCCCGGAGCTCCTACACGTCCCACTTCTCCAACAGAGAAGGGAGGGAAAGAGTATTGAAGGTAAAAGCGGCGGAGACCATCACCATCGAGTGTTTCAAACCGTTGTCCCATGTTCTCACCACCAAGAGTACAAACCGCAACAGCTTGTGTCTCTCCACGGGTGAAAAGAGAGCTTCCATGCGTGCGGGGAAGGAAAGCGTGTTCGACATCAATCGCACGTACTTCATCTACTTTCCGACCATCAGGACGAACGCCTTCATCGAGAATCATTCGACGCATGTATTTTGCAGTCACTTTCTTGTAAGCTGTTTTGACATTCACTTTGGTGAAACGGGGATCTTCTCCTTCTGGGAAGAAGTGAGTCATCACCTCTTCAGATAGAGAAGACATCTCTTTCTCTCGCTCTTGCTTGTCTGTAACACGGATCGCTTGGGTGAGCTTTTTGCCAATCAGTTTTTCAATTTCAGCTGTGAGCTCTTCTGGAATCACCCGGAGTGAACCTCGCTCTTTTGGCTTTCCAATCTCTGCTTGCCACTCTCCAATCGCTGCACAAATCAGCTTGATCGTTTCGTGACCAAATGCGATTGCTGCAACAACTTGCTCTTCTGTCAAAAAGTCACAGTACCCTTCGATCATCAAAATCGCATCTTCACTTCCTGCTAAAAGAAGATCTAAAGTCGACTTTTCCATCTCTGCAGCTGTGGGATTGATCACAAATTTTGAATCAATCATTCCAACACGCACTCCTGCAATCGGCTTGACAAAAGGAATTTCAGAAATTGAAAGAGCTGCTGAGACCGCACAAAGTGCTAGGGGATCAGGCTGGTTTTCTCCATCGTACGACCAAACATAACTCAAGACCTGTACTTCATTGAAATAACCATCTTCAAACATTGGACGGATCGGCCGATCAATCAAACGGCAAGTTAAAATTTCTTTTTCAGCAGGGCGTCCTTCACGCTTGATGAAGCCTCCCAAAGTTTTGCCTGTAGATGAAAATTTTTCTTGATAGTCGACTCTAAGAGGGAAAAAATCGATCTCTTCAGACGCTTCTTTAGCTGCACATGCCGAAGCAAAGACAACTGTTTCACCCATTTTGACAAGGACGGAACCGCCCGCTTGTTTAGCTATTTTTCCAGTTTCAAATGTAAGTTCTTTATCTTCAGAGATTTTTACAGATTTAAATTTTCTTTTCATATGTTGAGTTCCTAGTGTGGTAGAGGGAGGAGTAATAAAAGTTTTACTTACGTAAGTTCAAACGTTTGATGAGGTTTTTGTACCTTTCTGTATCGGTTGAATTTAGGTATTCTAAAAGTTTACGTCTCTGTCCTACGAGTTTTAAGAGGGATAAACGTGAGTTGTGATCTTTTGGAGATCGTTTAAGATGATCAGTAATTTCTGCAATTCTTTCAGTTAAAATTGCGATTTGAACGTCAGCAGATCCTGTATCTTTCTCGTGTAGTTGAAATTTTTTTGTGATTTCTTCTTTTGTACCTTTATCGATCGACATTCTGTCTCCTTAATTTCATATTAGTCCTCCTATTATATCTCAGAGGAGGATAAAAGAACAACTCATATCTTGGTCTCAATTGCAATTTCGATAAAGTTTCGAATATTTGGATCGGGATTTTTTCGCAAAATGACTTTAAAGGGGGTGAAAATTTTTCCATTTGCTTTCGCTTCTGTCAAATCATTGTAGATCTTTTTTTTCAGCTCTTCATCGGGAGGGAGGTGGAGATATTTCTTGAGAATGGTTTCAATCGTTTTTTGCTCTTGATCGATAACTGAAGAATCCATTAAAACTCATACCTTTTTAGAAGAGGGAGTATAATGATTAAAGAGAGTGGATATCAAGAAAAAATTGAGTTAGTCGAGCCTTGGTTTGATCAAGTCATTGAAGTTGTAAAGAAGGATCTTAAGCAGGAACATATCAAGATCGATCGGGATTTTTGTCGCCGTTACTTTATGGGAAAGGGGGCGAATATGATCTCTTCTGAAGAGATGGCTCAAGCCTATTTGAAAGATATTGCTGGGGGGAATACAGGGCTTGGTGAGTTTATCGCAAGTCGCTGGCTTTTGAAAAACACTGATATCTACAACTATTTTGATGAGAAATTGAGGGTCTTGACGCCAGATTTTGAGGAGCTTGAAGAGTTTGAACAATCACTTGCCCAATCCTTATTAGAGGAGTCAATCTCTCAATTTGGCGCAGCACGCTCTTATATCTTTGCTATTTTTAATTCAGTGGTCTTTTCCGATGAGATCTACCACAATTTGCGTGAGCTTGCTCTCAAACAGACAGGACTTGAGAAGAAACAAAAAGAGGAAAAGGAGATCGAACGCTCTTTAGAGGCGATGCAAAAGCGGCACGATCGGGAGATTGCAGCGCTTGGTGATCGGTATGAAAAAAAACTCTCGGGCTTGCGTAAAAAATATCTTAACGATACGACGCTTTTGAAAAAGCAGTTAAACACTCTTCAAAAGAAGCAAAGCGATGGATGATACCCATTTTATGAAAGAGGCACTTGCCCAAGCAAGACGGGCTTACCGGGAAGGGGAAGTGCCAGTTGGCTGTGTGATTGTGTCCGAGGGGCGAGTGATTGGGCGTGGTTACAATCAGGTGGAGCTTCTCAACGATGCAACTGCGCATGCTGAGATGGTGGCGATGGGGGCTGCAGCCAATGCTCTTGATAATTGGCGTCTCCTTGACACAACACTTTATTGTACGATTGAGCCGTGCACGATGTGCGCAGGGGCGATGCTCCTCTCACGGATCAAACGTCTTGTTTACGGAGCTCCTGATATTCGACACGGTGCGTGTGGAAGTTTTATCGATGTTTTTGCAACCAAACACCCGACACACTCCTTGGAGATCACATCGGGAATTTTGGATCAGGAGTGTGGAAACCTTTTACGGGAGTTTTTCAGTGAAAGACGAAATTCTAAATCTTCTCAATGAGATTTGTGAGCAGCAGCAAGAGAAGATGCTCCGTTGTGGAAGGGAGTTTATTCCAAATCTCACCTCTGAAGATGCTCTACAGCCAGTAGATTATCCTGAGCTAGAAAACAATCCCCATTTTCGGTACGAAGAAGGGGTCTTAGAGGGAGTCCAAACAGTGCGTGCCGCTCTTCTGGCTTTCCTTTCAGAGAAACATCATTCTTAAAGTCAATATTAATTCTTAAAGGGGAGATTGAGCTTCCAGGTGAAACGGGCAATGACAAAGCCCCATAGGATTCCACTGATGTCGGCGATGAGGGGGATCCACTCTCCGTAGGAGAGGTTCATGAAAAGGGAAAATCCTAAAATCGCAAGGACAAGCCATTTTGCCTTCATCCGAATGACAAAGAGAAAGAAGAGCTCCATATTGGGGTAGAGCATTCCCCAGACGGTTAAAAGGGCAAAGATAGGAGGCGAGCTTCCTACTAAAATTGCATTTGAACCGAGCAGAAATTGAGCCGCAGCACCGATAAGGCCGGGGATCAAACCTGCACTGAGGTAGAAGAAAACAAATGCTTTAGATCCATACCGGTGGGCGATCTCAGAGCCGGCAAACCAGAGGATAAACATGTGGAAGAAGAGGGAGAGGAGAAAGCCAAATGAAATCCCCACTCCAGCAGATTGAATAAAAAAATAGGTGAGGGGTTGCCAAATCCACCCTTGTAAAATCCCAAAACGGGAGAGAGCAAACCACGCCCCAGGCCCCATCATTTTGAAGGAATGGAGCAAAATCATCGTGAGAATAGGGGCAAGAATAGAGAGGGCTGTTGTGATTCCAATCACAGTTTTGACTGGCTGCGGAGTTTTTGAAGGGCCAAACATCATTGCGTTTCCTAGGTCGGTTTGCTAAAGTGCCTACATGTCTTCTATGGCACTCTTAACCGACCTCTATGAGCTTACCATGGCTGCTGCTTACTGGAAAAGCAAAATGGCAGATCATGAGGCTGTTTTTCACCTCTTTTTCCGCAGACAACCCTTCGGTGGAGGTTATTGCATTGCTGCAGGTCTTGAAAGTGTCATTGATTATCTCCAAAATTGGCACTTCGATATTTCTGATTTAGACTACCTTGCATCGTTAAAAAGCGAGGGGAATGAACCTCTCTTTGAGGAAGGTTTTCTCAATTATTTGAGAGAGCTTAAATTTGACTGTGATATCGACGGTATTTGTGAAGGGGAGGTTGTTTTTCCCTTTGAACCGATGCTTCGGGTCACAGGATCTCTACTTCAGGCGCAACTGCTCGAATCGGCCCTTCTCTCTTTGATCAATTTTCCCTCGCTCATTGCGACGAAAGCGGCGCGAATCTGTTTTGCTGCTGCTGGAGATGAAGTGATTGAATTTGGTTTGCGGCGAGCACAAGGGGTTGATGGAGCATTGACCGCTTCACGTGCAAGTTTTATTGGAGGGTGCTCAGCTTCTTCAAATACCTTGGCGGGGAAACGGTTTGGAATCCCTGTGAGAGGGACACACGCACACAGTTGGGTGATGGCATTTGAGTCAGAACAACAATCTTTCAAGGCGTACGCAGAGGCAATGCCTCACAATGCGATCTTTTTGGTCGACACTTATGACTCCATTCAAGGGATTGAGCATGCAATTGAGGTGGGAAAGTGGTTGAAAGCAGAGGGGCGTCCCTTTTGGGGAATTCGGCTCGATTCGGGAGATATCAACTACTTGAGCAATCAGGCCCGCAACTTACTCGATGAAGCGGGGTTTTCCGATGCTAAAATTGTAGCAAGTAATGAACTCAATGAGACGTTGATTGCAGACCTTAAGCGGCAAGGGGCAAAGGTGGCTGTTTGGGGGGTTGGCACCCATTTGGTAACAGGACAGTCACAACCTGCGTTAGACGGTGTGTATAAACTGTCGGCTATCCGAAAAAGAGGAGAGAGCAAGTGGGAACCAAAGTTGAAATTTTCAGAGCGGATGACGAAGATCTCTGATCCTGGTATTTTGCAGGTGAGGCGGTACTTTGATCCGAAGCTTGGCTATGTTGCCGATGCGATCTACGATGTAGAGAGCGATCTTTCCCATGGATGTGAAATTGTTGACCCTCAAGATGCTATTCGAACAAAACGGGTGGGAAAAGGTCTTAAAGGGCGTGATTTGCTCATTCCTATCTTTCGGAAGGGGAAGCTTGTCTACCAAAAGCCGACAATCGGTGAGATTCAAACATACGGAAGGGAGCAGCTCTCTCATTTTGACGATAGTATCAAGCGGTTCTACAATCCGCACAACTACCCCGTTGGGATGGAGCACTCCCTTTATCAAACAAAATTACAACTGATTGAAAAAATCAAGCATGCGCGCACTCATCATTGTTGATGTTCAACGAGATTTTCTTCCAGGTGGTGCACTCCCAGCCCCAAAAGGGGATGAGGTCATTCCTGTGATCAATGCACTTTTAGATCGGTACGACCTTATTGTTGCATCGAAAGATTGGCATCCTTCTGACCACACAAGCTTCCACTCTCAAGGAGGTCCTTTTCCTCCCCATTGTATTCAAGGGAGTGAGGGGGCTGCTTTTGGAAAAGGGCTTGAAACGGATAAAATTAAAAAGACCTTTTTCAAAGGGACGGAAAAGAAGAGAGATGCATTCAGTGCGTTTGAAGGAACAGAGCTCAATACATATCTACACAATTTGAATGTCGATGAAGTGGATATTGTTGGGCTTGCAACCGACTACTGTGTAAAAGCGACAGCGCTCGATGCGAGCCGTCTAGGATTTAAGGTACGGGTCTTGGCCGCTGGGTGCCGAGGAATTGGAGCTGAAAAGCTTGCTCTTCAAGAGATGGAGGGGAAGGGGGTCATCATCTGCTAAGAAACGTCTGAAAATCGTCTTTCATAGCATCAGCATCTTTAGCTTTGAACATGGTATCAAATACCTGGTTTAAAGAACGATTTCGAACTTCGTTAGATGGAGTATAGTTATAGGCTTGAGATTGATGTGCTCGAACTTCCCTCTCTACTTCTTCAACTTTTCTGAAGAAAGTATTTTCTTCATAGGGGTTGAATGTGTGAGAGATTGTCTCAAGAAATCCCTTCATCTGAAGCAAAAACTCTCTTTGGAACCAACGCTCAAATTGAGGCCCAAGTTGAGGTATACGATAAACTGGTACTTGTTGGGGTTGTACTGGTACTTGTTGGGGTTGTACTGGTACTTGTTGGGGTTGTACTGGTACTTGTTGGGGTTGTACTGGTACTTGTTGGGGTTGTATAAAATTTATAGTGACGTGGCTTCCTGCGAATTGAGGCTGTTGAGTAAGCACAGCATACTGTTGAGGCTGTTGAGTAAACACGGCATACTGAGGAGTTACGGCAGACATTTTTTTCTCCTTTTTCTAGAGGATGATAGGTGATAAATCATTAAGATTAAATAAAAGAAATCTTTTGAGAGATTTCTTTCTATTTTTGAGTAGATTTTGAGGTTACCCCCGTCCACCAACTTTGTTATTGATTTGCTTGGAAATTGAGTAGGCCATCTTAAAGATATGCGAGATTTGGGCAGAGAGCTGTTGCATGTTGTTGACAATTGTTTGAGCGCGGGTCATTCCTAGCTTCACCTGTTGATTCACTCCCATCACTTCCCCCTGTATTCCTTGTCGGTAGATCGATTTTCCTTGGTTGATCGCCTCAACTTGTTGCATAATCGCTTTTGTCTGTTGGCTGGTCTCTCCAGGAGCTGGATTGGGAACAGCTAGGGGTTTGAGATCTTTTAATCCTCTGTTCATTGAAATCACAAGATTGGTCCCCGCTTTGACAACTTTTGCTTGTGTAATAGAAGAGTGGCCTGTCACTCGAACTGCATTGAGTAAGACATTGGCTAAGATCATCAAAATATCTCCCCCTTCTCCAAAGAGCTTGTCGAGAGTGCTTTTGATCTCAGATGCTGCTTTTGCTTGCTCTTGACGGAGCGCTTTGGTTTCTTTTTCATCCTCGTTTGGTGTAAATGCATTTGGATCGACTGGCTGCCCAGATGAAGAGCTAGAGCTTGGTGTGGATGAACTTCCCATTTTTTTACCTCATATGTGTTTTTAACCGCCTATCGAAGCGATCATATCGGTCAATCTCGAAATCTCTTTTAGGGCAGCGGCTCCTTCTTGAAGCGCTTGAGCTGCATTTTGAACTCCAGCTGATGCACTACTTTGTTGTGTTTGAGATATTTGCTCAGACATGGTGATTTTGTTTTGAACGATATTAATTTGTGCCTGAATCCGATCATTTGCAATATTGATATCGGCAAATTTTGCATCCCAACTCGATGTTTTCATGCTTGCAGAGAGGTTTACATAGTTGTATCCACTTAAGAGTTTATTTGCATCAGATGTTACATCTTGAGTTACTTGCATCATTTTTGCATAGGTTTGTGCTGTGTTTTGATGCATTTTAATCGACTCATAGAAGGCTAGAAAAAGAACATGGAGCATATCGACATCTTTTTTCAGCTTATCCTTTGCTACATTGAGTTCTGCCTTGGTAGTCGGTCCTGTTTCAGGGGTAATAGGGTTTTGTCCTCCACCCAAAGGTTGGTTGATTTCTGTCATAAATAGTCCTACTCTCTTGTTAAGCACGCTTTTTTGTAAATATTATCAAAGGTGTCCATCAACCCTGAGTACGCTCCGTAGAGTTGAGACATGTTTTGAGCCGATGTGGCAGCTCCATTGATCTCAATTTCTTGTCGGTTATTCAAAGCGCTAATGTGTCCTTCTGCAATCATGTGATTTTTGATCGTTTGACGATTTTGAATTTGCTCAGAGGTTAATTGCCCTTCGTGAACAGTGTCATCATCGTAATGAACTTGGACAAGTGGATTGTCTCGGTTATACTTCAGTTGTCTTTGGATTTCTTGCTGTGTTTCGCTGATTGTTCCCGCTCGCACTTCAGCTCCTTTGGCTAAAGTTCCAAGTGTTTTGCGCATCTCTAACGCAACGGCGATCAAAACAGGACACTTCTCTAAAAAAGTTGAATCTTTGACTCCAACTTCTTTAGACTCTTCTGTTTTAGGAGATTTTCGAGGAGGTGTTCCCTCAATTGAACCACTCATAGACTTTCCTTTTTACTTTATTATAGTTAAATAAATGAATTAATTCAGCTGAAATAGGTAGAGTTTATTTAACTTTAATAATTGGGTAAGTGAATCGAGAGCTTCGCGTGTTTCATCAAGGAGAAGAGGATCTGCAAGTTCTTCAATGTTAAGGGATTCTCTGTAATATTTTTCGACCCATGCAACAAGAGTGTTGTAGAGGGTAGGGGTTAAAAGAATTGGCTGGTGGAGATGTGCTCTCTCTTCTTGGGTCATGGGAACGGTTAAAGAGAGGCATGCAGGGCCTCCTCCATTATGCATACTTTGAGAGAGGTCGACAAAAATTTTCTTTTTGATCGGAAGCCAATCGAGATTGAGGTTTTCACTCTCTTTGGGAGCGATGAGGATTAAATCTCCATTTTTGTCTTTAATTATCTGAGAGTTAAATATATAAGAAGACAACGCTTCTTTTAACGGGAGCTTTTTTTCACTGATCATTTGATAAGGCAGATGTTTAAGGGGGGTTGTCGAGGTATACGCTTTTTCATGGAAGTAGTAGGTTTTTCCGTCAGAAAGCCCGATGAGGTCGTTGTGAAATGCTCCTTGGGCAATCGCTTCATCGCTTTGTTCTAAAAAGAGGGGATTTTTGACCTGATGCCGCCTTGCAATTGCACGGCTCGCTTCTTTGTGTTGTCGACCACTTCCATAGACAAAGATTTCTTCTCCACTCTCCATGCGGACGTGGTTGGCAGCTCCTTCGTCTCCGAAATTTCCTCCACAAGTGAGAGGGGAGTGGAGGGTTGCCATGGGAAAGAGGCGGGAAAAAAAGGCGTAGGTGGTTCCACTTTCTATTGCTCTATGGAGGTTGTAATTGAGGTTGGCAATAGAGATGTGGAGTTTTCCATCGATTGTATTTGAAGAGGGAGAGATCGTTGCACTATTTGCAACCCACATGGGCGCTGCTGATGAAAAAGCGTAAAAGAGTTCAGGTGCTTGTTTTGATGCTTTTTCGATCACTTCTCCATCGGTTCCGGTGAACCCACTATTTCTTAAATGGAGAAGGGAGGGACGTTCGTGTGGAGGGATGATTCCTTGGGGAATTCCTAGATCCATCAAGAGCTTCATTTTTTTCAATCCTTGCAATGCGGCTTGCTTTGGATTTGAGCAGAGGTGTTTGTGTTTTAGTGAGGCGGGGTTGTCAAAGGAGAGTCCTCCAAAGTGGTGTGTGGGTCCAATGAGTCCATCAAAAATTATGTTGTCCATGAGATCCCTTGTGGAAGTTGCTTTGGAAGGGTTGGATTTGCTTCCTCCATAGAGACAACGGGATGGGTGCAGTAGTCGACCGAGTAGTAGCCTGCAGGGCGACTGTTCCCACTTTTCTTTATGCCGCCGAAGGGGAGAGCTGAAGAGGCTCCGGTTGTCGGTTTATTCCAATTGATTACACCGGCCTCGATCTTTTGGAAAAAGTGGTTGAATTCTTTTTCACGCGAAGAGAGGAGGGCAGCTGTTAACCCATACTGTGTCTCATTGGCACATTTGATTGCTTCTTCAAGAGAGTTCACTGTGATGAGTTGAAGTAGGGGACCAAAAATCTCTTCATCGGGAACATTTGTCACTCCTGTCATATCGATAAGTCCGGGAGATAGAAGAGGGGTTCCTTCTTTGATCGGCTTCATCTCGAGGATTTTTTTTCCTCCCAGTTTTTCAAGCTTCTTTTGCTTTGCAAGGAGCTGCTTTTGCGCCTCAAGATCGATCACAGGACCCATAAAGGGTTCGGGTGTTGCTGTGAATGGTCCTACTTGGATTGTTTCGATCATTTCGATCAATGTGTCGATAAAAGATTGGTTTTTGCCAACAACAATCAGTCGCCTTGCGCAGCTGCATCTTTGGCCAGCGGTAAGATACGCTGATTGAATAGTGGTGAGAGCCGCTGCTTGTTTATCTTCTACTTTTGAGACAACAAGAGGGTTATTTCCTCCGAGCTCTAGGGCGAGAACTTTTTCTAGATGGTTTGCAAATTGACTGTGAATCCACTGGCCAACTTTAAGGCTACCGGTAAAGCAAACACCATCGACTTGAGGGTGGGTGACAAGGTGTTGTCCTGTTGCCTCTTCTCCTTGGAGTAGTTGGATCACACCAGCGGGGATCTTTGCCCGCTCCCAACAGTGAATCATTTCAAGGGAGACGGTTGGAGTGTGTTCGCTGCTCTTTAGAACAACCGTATTTCCAGCAAGAAGAGCTGGAATGATATGTCCATTGGGGAGGTGACCGGGGAAATTAAAGGGAGCGATTATAGCCAAAACACCGTGCGGTTTGTGTTTTAGAGGAGGAGAATTGGGAGCCCGTTTTTTATGCGCTTCGATTGAGATAGGGATTTTTTGGATCATCGCACTCACTTCGGTGTGTGATTCCCAAAGGGGTTTTCCAGTCTCTTTAGAGATGCAAAGGGCAAGCTCTTTTTTCTGTTTTTCAAGTTGAGATTGGAAGTGTTTGAGAAAGGTGATCCGCTCTTCAAGTGAAAGTTCACGCCACGCCACTTGAGCCTCTTTTGCCCCTTTGACAGCTCGATCGACCTCTTGGTCTGTGGCTTGTTTCCCTTCCCAGCTGATCTCATTGGTCATAGGATCTTTGGAGTAGAATGGGTCTCCTTTTCCCTCGATCCATTTTCCATCGATATAGTGCACTTTCATAATACCCTCACTTTATCCCCAATGTTCACCTCGAGGAGTTCAGCAACCTCTTTTGATAGAGTGAGCCTATTTTTTTTGTAAAAAAGAGGGGCTGTTGTTGCTCTAAAATCTTCTCGTATATTGGAGATCAACGAAGGTGTAGGAGTGTCTATAGAGGAAACAATTTCACAAACATTGAGCACTCGACTCTCTTTAATTGCTCGAACCTGGCGGGTCGAGGCTTGAAGCTGGGGGCCACCATCGAGGAGGTTGACATGAGGTGTGATAGCAAATCCCTCTTTTTCTAAGAGTTTCTGAGCTGCAATGGTTTCTCGGTGTGTTTTTCCAATCGCAGCTTGGGTTGAAGGGGGGAGGAGGTCGACATAGATGGGATGACGAGGGAAAAGATCTGTGACAAATGCGTGGTCAGAAGCGTAAAGCCTATCTGCCTTACCAAAATCGATTTGATAGAATTTTCGCCCCAACCCTTCCCAAAAAGGGCAGTGTCCATTGTCATCGACAAGACCTCGGAGCCTTGTCATGATCACAGGAGAGAAAGAAGAACGAAAGGTTGCAATGAAGAGAAAGCGGCAAAATGAAAGGAGCTTTCCAAACCCTTTGTCTCGGTATTTCTTCTGCAGAAAAAGGGTTTCAAGTTCAGAAGGTTTGCTCTTTTTTTTATGGAAAAAAAGGAGGTCAACCATCTGATCGATCCCCCTTTTTTTATATGTAAAAGGCTCTTGGCCTAGTCGATAACAAAATAAATTAGGAGTATGGCTTGCAATTCCACTCACTCCAATCATCTCTCCATCCTTTTCAAGAGAAAAGAGAAAAAGGCCTGTTTCAAACCCTTTTTCTGAAAGCTCTAAGCTTTTTTCCAAAAAAGCTCTGTTTTCAGGCATTGAAGTGATTCCTTCGGTCGCCTCATGGGCAAAAGAGAGAAGAGAGTCAAGATCTTCTAGCCGGCTACGTCGAATCACTAACATTTGAGTTTGATCAGCTCCTCTTCAAGAATGTTTGCCACATGATCGATTTGATCGACTGTGATCCCACCTGCTGGAATAAGAAAACGGAGACGAGTCGGTTCAGTTCCCGTTGTGAAAGCAATTACTCCTGCTTTATAAAGAGCGTGGAGATAGGTTTTCACTTTGGCGGGATCTCCCTTAAAAGGGGTAAATGCAATCATCAGTCCCGCTCCAAAAGGGCCTTCGATATGATCGGGATGCTCCTTTGCCATCTGTTTAAGATGTGTGATAAAGCGGTGCCTGATTTTCATATTCTTCCCTTTTTCACCAAGATATCCCTCTTCGAGTAAACTTTGGATGATCGCAACACTACACCGAATCTGCGCTGTTGCAGAGGTGAAGGTTTGTGAGATGAGCCCCGGTGTTGATTTGTAATCGCTCTTATAGAGGGTGGCACACACTTGCGCCAACTTTCCAATCGTCACAATATCGACATGTTCTTCAAGTTTAAAATGTTGAAAAGCAAAGAGATGGTCGGTTCGGCCAAATGTTTGCACCTCATCGACCCAAAGGGGAATATCGTGTGCTTTTAAGCAGTTGATCAAACGGAGGAAAAAAGATCTTTCAGCAGGGTAAAATCCCCCCTCTCCCTGGATCAGTTCCATACAAAAAGCGACATGCTGGTCTGGGTACCGTTTGAGCATTTTTTCCAAACTTTTAAGAGCAATTTCTTCCGATTGTTTTGGATTGCGCCAGTCGTAAAAGGGGATGTAGTCGACCATAAAATTGAGGGGAAGTCCTTTCCGGTATTGGGGGCGATCAGAGACTTGGGACATCGTCAAGGTTCGTCCTGCAAAGCAATTTTCAAAAGCTAAAAGGCGAGAAGTTTGAGGCCGTTTATGGAAGAGAAGTTTCAACGCATTTTCATTTGCCATCACACCCGATGTAGAGAGGAAGCAGTGGTCCATTCCCGAACATCGTATCAAAAGCTCATAGAGCTCAAAACTGTCCCTGTTTTGCATCAAGTTTCCTTGCATCACAAGATTTTGGCAAGCCGCTTCAACGCTTGCTTCAACAAGGCGGGGATGGAGGTGTCCAAAATGGACGCCGATACCGCTGATCAAGTCGTATTTGACACTTCCATCAGAAAGTTCTACGAGTGCTCCATTTCCCATTCCACTCCCAATATAGGGAAAAAAAAGATCGACCCCTCGAAAAGAGCCGAGTTGAACAAGTGCTTTTTCATAGGCAAGATTTAAATCTTCTTTAGGTGGCGCGATTGTTTGGATTTGTTGACGGAAGAAATCGATCCGTTCGAGGAGCTGTTTTTTGATTCCATTTAACTCTTGATCTGAACAGAGTTTATCGGCAAAAAGATTCACGATGTGATCACCTCATGTAGAAATTGTCTTGTTAGATGCACTTTTTCCTCTAGACAGTCGATATTTAAAAACTCCTCTTTTGTGTGGAGATTTCCCCCGCACGCCCCCATCGTATCGATGGTGGGAATGCCGATTGCTGCTGTCACATTTCCATCACATACACCCCCTGATTCCTTTAAAGAGAGAGAAGTGCATTTGCCGAGCAGATCAAATAGATGAGCGGTTTTAGAATCGAAAGGCTTGGGAGGGCGGAAAGAGAGGCGAGTGAGGGAAATATCCATCTTCTGCGCAAGGGCAATCAATTTTGCATCGATCTTATCTAATTCGTAGGAGCGAACATTGATCGAACACTTAGCCAGATCAGAAACTTGGTTTGTTGCCATCCCTCCTTGCATCGTTCCCACTTTGACAGTGTCTTCTCCTCGATCGAGTTTAGAAAGAGCGACGATAAAAGAGGCGAGCAATGTATTTGCACAAAGACCCTCTTCAGGGTTCCGTCCTGTATGAGCAGCACGCCCTTTTGCAATAGCAGCGTAATGAGAAGACCCCTTCCGTTGTTTGATATAAGAGCCATCTGGAAGTGTCGGTTCAAAGATAAGGGCAAGATTAGCCCCTTTTGCCACTTTTTTGATAAAAGGAGTGGAATAGATCGAGCTGATCTCCTCATCAGGATTGAGAAAAATACGCCACCCCACATTTGAAGGGAGCTCTTCTTTAAGAGCGTAGAGCAAAATCACAAGTCCCCCTTTCATGTCAGATACACCGGGGCCGTTTAAAAGGTTGTCTTCCTTCATTTCGACTGGAAAAGTAAAGTCTGGAGGAAAAACCGTATCGAGATGTCCTCCAAAGTAGATTTGAAATGGAGCTGAAGAGTGTTTGGTTAAATAAAGACCAGGACCATTTGCAAATTCGATAACCTCAATTGTATCAGGATTAAGAGCATTAAAAGCTTCTTTTGCAGCTAGACACATCTCTTTAATTCCCTCATAATTTCGGGAATAAGAATTAATGCCACTCCATCTTTTTACAAGATTGACCATTTCATTTTGCATAACTTCACACTATAGTATCATTGACCCTTTGACAAATATTTTTTCTTTCACTATGACTGTTGAACAGATAGATAAACGGTGCAGGTAGTATGCAAGAAAGTTCGAGCGAATTTGAAAATAAAAGCGATGAAGCACACGCCTGTCGTATTTTAATCACATGTAGAAAACCCAAAGATGATGGGAAAATGGATGTTGAGATGACCTATGAAGGGGATCCAACGCTGGCTTCTTATCTTCTAGAAAGAGCGCAAACTTACCTTCATCAAGATGATGAGATGGATTTCTGTTGACTGTCGCGCAAAGAACTGTCAACATTGAGGATATGAAAGAAGCAACAGATCGTATCACTCTTTTTTCGCTTATGCGAAACCCAATGATTTTCTTCGTCCTTGTGAGCGTTTCACTCCTCACTCTTACCGTTGGAATTGCTTTTTTAAAGCCTTGTGGTTTTACTCCTTATTTTCCTTATATTGCATTGGGATCAGTTCTTCTTACAGCCCGTTTTAAGACGGTGGGAATTATTCTTACTTATGCACTGATTGCAACGTATCTATTTTTCTTCTACTCCACGATCGATCCTCAGGTGCGACTTTGGCAGATGGGATTGATTTTAACACTTGCGACAACCTCCTTTGTCTTTCTTCTCTCTTTTGAAGAGATTGAGGAGTCATCGGGAGTTGCTTCAAAAGAACTTGAAGAGCAAGAAAACAGGTTTAAAGCAGTCAAAGAACAGCTTATTCAACTTGAAGAGAGCTCAAAAGGTTCGATTGAAGAGTTAAAAAATGAGATAGAAAGGTTAAAAGAAGAAGCAGATGCACGTCTGATTGAGCGGACACAAGATAAGAGAAACTTAGAGCTTCTTGCAGGAGAGATCGAATTACTTACAAGTCAAAAGCAAGAGATTTTAACGCATGCAGCGCAACTTGCAAAAGAAGAGGGTGTTGCAGTAGATTCTCCAGAGTTAAAGCGAGAGCTTATTAAGATGGAGGGGCTCTATAAGCAATTACGTTCTCAGTTTGATGAAAAGTCAAAAGTATTACTATCGGCGCGAAAAGAGCTCTTTAAGGTAGAAGGAAAAGCAGAGGCATTAGAGAGAGAGCAAGAACAGCATCAGCTCGAGCCGATTGAAGGGTTAGAGGGCGTACTTGCCAAATTTGCGGAAGAAAACATCCATCTAGAAGAAGAGCTTACCTCTCTAGAAGAGCTCATCTCGCACATCCTATCAGATACAAAATAGAGACTTCACCGTTTGTTTTTTTAATAAAATCTGATAGAGTCCCCCTATGACTTCTCCCTTATTACCTTTAGGATCTAGTCTGCCTCCATATTTTTCTCCTCTAGAACAAGAGAAGGAAGATCTATATAGAAAAAACGGCGCTCAAAATGTCGTTTCTTTTGAAAAGTTTTGTCAACTCGTGGATTTTTTTAAAAAGCACTCTCCAGAGATGGAAAAGGCTCTTCATGAAGGCTGGTTATTTCAGCAAACAGATTTAGATCTATCTGGAGCGACATTTTCTAAGCTCCCCGATGCAATCGGATGCTTATCTCTCACCAAGCTTAGTTTAAGTGGCGTTGAGTTAGAAGTTGTTCCAGACTCAATAGGCCAATTGGAGCATCTAACCCACCTTGATTTGAGCTATAATCGGCTAAAAGTCATTCCAGATTCGATTGGTCTGCTAAGGAAATTGGTCTATCTTGAATTGAGTTGTAATGAGCTGTACACCCTTCCAGATTCGGTAGGAAATCTAAAAGATTTAACCCGACTCTCTTTATCCTTTAATGAATTACAATCTCTCCCGGGCAGTATAGAGGTGTTAGAATGTTTAACTACTCTTGAGTTGGGAGAGAACAAATTCACTGGTTTGGATTTGAATCTGGGTCGATTAAAGAATCTAACCGTCCTTGATATAAGTGAGAATAAGCTAACCGCTGCTCCAGCTTGGATAGGGCAACTAACTAGCTTGACTCGTCTCGATTTGAGCAATAACCAGCTAAAAGTTATTCCTGATTCGATAGGGGAATTGGTAGACTTAACCGAGCTTTATTTGAGCAAAACCCACTTAAAAAGTATTCCAGCTTCGATAGGTCGACTAGAGAAACTCACCCTTCTCGACTTGGGTGGTAATCAGTTAGAACTCATTTCTGGTGTGATACGTAGATTGACAAACTTAGTGAATCTCTATATGGGTTGCAACCAGCTAAAAGCTGTTCCAACTTGGATAGACGAACTGGCAGAGTTAGTCTATTTTGATCTGAGTGAAAATCAGCTTGAAGATCTTCCAGATTCGGTAGGTCAATTGGTGAAATTGACTGGGTTTTATGTGAACGATAACCAATTAGAAGCTATTCCAGCTCAAATAGGAGGGCTAACGGAGCTCACCGATCTTGATTTAAGTAATAATGAGTTAGAGAGTGTTCCAGACTCAGTGAGCCAATTAAGCCAATTAATCGGTTTTAATTTGAGCGGCAATCCATTAGAAGCTTCTCCCAGCTGGATACACCAGTTACCTAACCTGCAGATTTTTTCTGCAAGTAAAAGGCGATCAAAAGCTTCTCCCGGTTGGGTAGGCTGGGATGTCATCAAAAGGTAGAAGTGTGGTTTTTGAGCGATTTCTTCTCTCTTGTCTTATCTCTATTGATGTCAAGGTAGAGTGACATTGTCAAAAGGAGTGAGAATTTCATAGCCAGTTTCGGTGATGAGGAGAGTATGCTCCCATTGAGCACTTGCACGGCGATCTTTTGTCCGCGCCTCCCATCCGTTTTTGGGATCGATTTCCATCTCAACTGTTCCTGCATTGATCATCGGCTCGATTGTAAATGTCATTCCAGCCGCCATTGGGATGGAGAGGCGGTTTCTGTTGTGTGGAACTTGGGGCGCTTCATGAAACTCAACACCGACACCGTGGCCGACAAATTGGTAGATCACCGAGCACCCTTTTTCAGCCGCATATGTTTCGATCACCTCGCCAATTTCACTGATAGGGACTCCTGGCTTGCAGATGGCAATCGAACGGATCAAACATTCATAAGCGACATCAACAACAAGCTTCCGTTCGGGAGTTGTCTTTCCAATCGTGACCATTCGAGAGCAGTCGCCGTAGTAACCATTGTAGATCGAGGCAACATCGATATTCATAATATCACCCTCTTTAAGGGGGATGTCATTGGGAATACCGTGACAGATCACTTCATTGAGTGAAGTGCAAATTCCTTTGGGAAAGGGAGGCTCTCCGTAGTGGAGCGCTGCAGGTCTGGCACCTGCCTCTTTGTGGAGCTTTTGAACAAAGGTGTCGATCTCATTTGTCGTTACACCCTCCTTTGCCATTTTACAAGCTTCATCGAGAAATTGCGCAGTCAACTTGCAAGCAGCTTTGATTCCCTCAATCTGCTCAGGGGTCTTAAGCATGATGTTGTACTGCTTTGCATACTTCAAGCGAAGCCCTTCGCCAGGAGGGAGTGTGGGATAGTGGCATTTTTTCCACTTCTTCCCACTTCCACAATAACATGGGTCATTTCTTCCAATCATTGCTAAATAGTCTAGCTTATGATTCAATCAAATTCAATGGAAATACTCAAAATTATTGTCGCAGTCAGTCTCTTTTGTTCTATAGGATGTTCCAAGGGAAAGGGGATAGATTATCCCGGAGATCCAGGGTATCATAGCCGAGAAGAGCTTGAGCTTTTAAGAGACGATTGAAAAAAGATCAGTAATTCACACAGTTTAGTGTCAATCCGTGTGGTGGAGCGCAAACTCCCCGTTTGACATTTTTTCCCCTTCCACAGTCGACCAAGGTTCCCACAAGATTGCGCACCATTTTATAGAGAAAGCTCTTTCCTTTAATCACGATGAAAAGCTGTTGTTTATGGTATTTGATCTCAATAGAGTCGATTGTTCTGATCGTGCTTGTATATTGGACAGAGGGGCGGCGATTACAAAAAAGGGCAAAGTCGTGTTCTCCAATCCATTCTTGAGCTTTTAGACGCATCACATAGATGTCGAGTGGTTTGGGGATGTGCCAAGAGGTGAAGCGGTGGTGGGGGAGTTGGAGCTGTGTATTACAGATTGCATAGAGATATTCTTTGGAAGAGACATCAAGCGTGGGATGAAAATTTGCTCTTTCTTCCTCAACACTTAGGATAACCACACTTTTGGGCAGGAGCGAGTTGAGACTGTAACCGAGTTGATCAAGAGAAAGGGGGTTTTGAGTTAGGAGGTTGACAACTTGTCCTCTTGCATGGACACCTCGATCAGTTCGAGAAGCTGCTTGCAAAGTGACCGGATGGTTTAAAATCTTCTCAAGAGCTTTTTGCACCACCGCTTCAACCGTGGGACCAGAGCGACTTTTTTGCCATCCATAGAAGGAGGTTCCATCGTAGGCAATGGTCAATTTGAGATTTTTCATTGCTCTTCTAAGGCTGCTTGGATCAATAAAGAGAGTGCTTCAGCTTGAATAACCTCTTTTAGAGTCCAGCTCTGGAGAGGTTTATTGTTGATTTCTCCAGTAGATCTTATAGCGTCTTCAAAGGCGTTGGGTTTAGCTTGAGCTAAGGCTGCCGCTTTTGTAGCTGTCTCTTTTGCCTCTAGGTGCTTTCCAATCGAGGTTTGAGCAAGAGCAATTTTTTCTAAAGCGCGATCTTTACACTCTATACAGGAGATTTTGTCTGCGGTTTCCCAAGCTTTTTCTGTATAACCAGCCTTTGCTCGGGCAGCAGCAAGTTTGCTTAAAATAAAATCCTTATGTATTTGACAAGGTATTTTTTCAATAATTCTCTCTGCTGAAAAAGTGGACCCTGCATCGACAAGCTTGAGGCCAATGTTTTTTAGTAGTAAAGATCTGTCATGTTGAGACTCAACTTGTTCTGCAATTGCTTCAGCTTTTCTTAATGTCGATTGAGCTTCTCTGTATTGCTTCTTTTCAATTTGAGCATCAGCATCATTGATCAATGCCGTGATGTTTAGAAATGGAGAAACGATTCCTTGAATACTCTCTGTACTTTTTTGTTTATTTTCATAGTTAGTTTGCGGAGGAGGTACTTCTAATCTTAGTGAGTGGTTAGCTCTGTTATATAGTTGGGCAATTATAACTGGTGTGTATATAGAAGAGTCATCTTTTTCTTTTTCTGCTTTTGCTAAAGTCGCTTTTGCTCCTTCAAAATCTCCTATATCAATTTGACTTGAAGCTATTTGAATAAGTGCAAACTCGTTATAACGTATCTCCCAAGAGGTATTGACAGAAGCATCGACGAGTTGATTCCATAAAGTGGGTAGGGAAGAAGAGGGATTAAAAAAGGTAAAACCTCGTCGAAGGGGATAGGGCCAACTAGACATGAGCGATCCATAAGCATGGAGGATTTCTAAAGCTTTTTTTACATAGGGATTTGGCTTATTTGGTTGTGTGCACAAACCTTCTTTGAAACATATATCTGCAACTGAAAACATAACCTATTTCCTTCTTTAAAAGAATTTTGAGCCTGAATTCTACCTATTTAGCTCAATTTATACAGCTTTTTTTTGGGGAATTATGAGAGAAGGCCGTGTGCAACCATTTGGACAGAAAGGAGAACAACAATATAACCAAAAATGCGCTCCACAGCAACAGCCCCATTATCTCCAAGAAGTCGTTTGATCGTTGGAGCAAGAAGTAAGATGGGAACTGAAATGAGCCAGGTGAGTAAAATCACAAGAAGAAGGAGTCCTTTACTCACTTCTTTCCCCCCATAGAGAACAATGACCGCTAAAATTGCAGGTCCTGCAGTCGCGGGAATCGCCAAAGGAACGATGAGAGGCTCTTTGTAAACTTTCTTCTTTTCCACTGCCAACAGAGGCTTTGAAAAAAGCATATCAAGCGCAATGATAAAGAGAATAATTCCTCCTGTGATCTCAAGGGTGTTTTGGGTAATGTTGATCACTCGGAAGAAGATCTCCCCAAAAAAGAGGAAGAAAATCATGATTAAAAGAGCGATCACAAGCTCTCTTAAAATAATGAACTTTTGCCGTTTGGGGTCAACATGCTTTAAAACACTCACAAAAAAAGGAACGTTTCCCACAGGATCGACAAGAAGGAGAAATAAGATTGTTAATTTCAAAAACATCATCGGAGTAACGTTTGCACTCCATCTAACATTTTTTCAACCGCAATCAACCCTACCAATAGCCCCATCAATCGTTGGCAAGCATCGAGACCTTTGTCATTGACCGTTGAGTAGATAGGTCTGGCAAAGACGTAGATGATTGCTGAGACAAACCAAGCTAAAAGAAGAGCTAAGAAAATCACTCCATTGTCTAATTCTCCTTCTGTGAAGATCATGATCGTTGCAAAAAGGGAAGGACTTGCCATCACAGGTGTTGCAATGGGAACAATAAAATGCTTTCCAGGAGTCCACTTTTCAACAAGATCTTCTTTGGAAAAAACCAACTTAATCGAAATCAAGAGGAGGATCACGCCTCCTGCAATTTCTGTTGTTGTGGGCTTAACATCAAGAAGATGGAGAAGTCCTTTCCCTAAAAAGAAATAGACGCACATCACTCCTAAAGCGATGAGAAGTTCTCTTAGGCAGACATTGCGTCGTTGTGGTTTTTCAAAATGTTGAAGGAGTGATAGATAAGTTGGTATCATTCCAAGGGCATTCATAACTAGGAAGAACGCAATCGAAATTGAGAAAAAATCATTAAACATATATAATTACCATTGTAATGGAAGATATAATAAAACCGTATACGGATAAATTTCCAGCAATATTAATTCTTGGGGCTCCAGGATCAGGAAAAAAAACGCTTGGTCGTTTTTTAGGTGCGGCTCCTACTCAATATTATCTATCTTCTGGCATGATTTTCAAGAGCTTAGATCCAGATTCTTCAGCAGGTCAGCTCTTTTTTTCTTATGCTAGGAAGAAGAAGCTTGTTCCCAATGACGTGACGATTGAGATTTGGAAGCACTACATTCAGGGGTTGGTCTCTACAAATTCTTATCTTCCTAAAAAACAGGACCTTTTACTAGATGGTATCCCCCGAACAAAGGAGCAGGCAGAGCTCTTAAAGGAACACCTTTTTATTCGTCATATCATTGTTTTAGAGAGCTTTAGCAAGGATAATCTCTATGAGAGGATGTGTCAGCGGGCGAGAGAAGCGGGAGATGTGATTGAAGTAACCCAAGAGGGATTTGAATTTGATTACGAAGTTTACATCAAAGAGATTCAAGGGATTTTAGACTGTTATCCAGAACATCTTATTTCTTTTATCAATTCGGAGCAACATTCGCTTGAGGTGTTACGAGATGTCCTTGTCCGCCTTGCCCATATCCTCTCTTCACGTCCCAGTTGATAGGATGTAAACCGTTTTTTCTGACACTGTTTGAGCTATTGCTTCATCGACTGATGAAACAGGGGTTTGAATGACATTTGCTGAATTGTTTTTGCAAGACCATCCTCTCTGACATAATGCGTTATCAAGCGGGTCTTGAGCAGGCTTCTGCACAATTTTTGCTCCATCTAAAATAAGTTTTTGAGGACAAAGAAGATGTAGTGCAGGAATGTCGTGAAGAAGTTGAGTTTCTTCATCTGCATAAATAGTTAAGTTTCTGCAAGAGAGTGTTTTGCCTTCCCTAAATAGATCAAACATTGTTTGAAAAGCGAGATGGATTTGACCTTTATTTAGCCGCTTTTGGGGAGATCCTACTTGAACTGTTTGAACAACTGGAGGCGTGTATGGAGGTGGCGATTTGTTTGTGATAAATACTCCCAGTATTCCCACTCCAATTCCCACTCCACCGGGGATAAATAATTTGATCGCTAAAGAAGATGTTGTAGGAGAGCCGACTAAAAAAGCTCCAGCAATAATCGCTCCTACAGAAGCAATTAGAGTAAGGAGCCCAAGAGTTAGCATTAGTGTGTTAGAACCATTTTTTTTAGGTTCTGGAGGTTTCTCAAAATATTTTGAAACATCTGTATGTAGGACTGTATTATCAAGAATAGACATACGGGTAAATTATAGAGAAAGATAGTTATCTGTCAATATTTTAAGGAGTTATAGTTATTAAAGAGGAGCAGTCAACCGGTTGGGTGAGGATTTTTTGGGAGAGTTGCCATGTATAGAATTTTTTGAGCTGATCGAGATCAATGGTTTGATCCTCAGCTAAAAGGGTCGATGTGCAATTCCACGCCTCTCTCTCCCAATCGATTGTTCTCGCGGTTTTATCGGGATTTGCTTTGATATAGTGCTCAAAAGCGCGGATTGGGTGATTTTTTGAAAATGTGATGCTTTTATGGAGAGCTCTTTGAAAGGCTTGGGTAAATTCCAAGGAGGTTTCTCGACATTTCCCATTTCCAATCACAATCATTTCAGCGTAGGAGGGAACCCCCAAGCTTTCGAGAGGGAAAGAGGAGGTTTCAACGTTGATCGATTTGAGTTGAAACGGTTCGATATTCCAAAAACCGCCGTAGATAAAGTCGACAGCAGAGGTTCCCATTGCTGAGATGAGGTCGGTACTCACATTTTTCCGCTTTGAGGGGAGGATGCCTCCTTGGTCAAGGAGATAGTCGAGAAACGTGGTCTCAACCCCTCCGATACAATAACCGAGGGTTTTAGAAGTGAGGTCAGACGGTTTTTGAACAGTTGGATCCTTCCTATAAATAATGGCGCGCAAGGGGCAGTTGATGAGAGAACCGACGATTTTCAGATTTGCACCAGAAGAGCACGCCTTTAAGGTGCCAGGTATATGCCAGACAAGGAGATCGGCTTGGTTTGAGCTGAGATAACTAATTCCTCCTCCTTGATCAAACATTTTGAGAATTTTAAGATTGATTCCTTCTTCTTTGAAAAACCCTTCTTCAACACCGGCAAAAAGGGGAATGTGGTTGGGATTGGGGAGCCAGTCGAGGAGGAGACGGGTCTCTTTTTTTTCACACCCTGTAAGCAAGATGAGAAGGGAGAAAAGGGGGAGAGCAAGCCATTTTTTTTTCGCGAAAATCCATTTTATCCCATTGAAATTCAGTTGGATTCGGTTTTTGGGAACGGAGAGGTGCTCGGCGAGTAAAATCAGCGCATAAAGGGAGAGAGTGATGCCGGTGAGGCAGGTCAAAGCTCCAAAGGTGATTGCAAGATCAGAGTTTCTTCGACTCTCTAACATAAGAATACCGAGCCCTGACTGCGCTCCGGCCCATTCTCCTGCAATGGCTCCCACGCCAGCGATCGCAGCGGAGATTCGAAATCCGGCAAAAATATGGGGAAGAGCAGATGGAAGCCGTAGTTTGATAAGGGTTTGCCAAGTGGTGGCCGATTGGAGTTTAAAAAAATCAGTCAACGCTTTGGGGGTACATCGAAACCCTTGATAGATATTTAAGGTCAAGGGAAAGAAGATCATAAGCGCTGTTGGAACAACGATTGCCACGAGGTTCCACCCAAACCAGATCACCATGATCGGAGCGAGGGTGAACATTGGAATGCATTGGATTACGACAAAAAGAGGTTGTAAGATTGAGCGACTCGATTGGTAGCGAAACATCAACCAAGCGAGAGGGAAGGCAAATATCAGAGCGAGGAGAAAGCCAAGGCCCATCTCTTTTAGGGTGGAGAAGGTGTGGAAGCAAAAACGGCCTTTCATCTCCCAAAGTGTTGCCAAAACTGTTGAGGGTGCTGGCAGAATAAAGAGAAGGGAATCGAAGAGTTGGGAACAACCCTCCCAAACAAGGAGCAAGAAAAGAAAAAATAAGAGACGTTTCACAGGAGAAATTAAACAATAGATTTTCCCAAAAGTCAACAATTAGGCTATATGTAGATCTAAATGAAAAAAAGAGTTGAGCGAGATACATTAGGAGAAATTGAGGTTCCAGCGGATCGTTACTATGGTGCGCAGACGGAGCGTTCTTTGCTCCATTTTGAGATTGGAGAGCACCGGATTCCTTCAGGTGTGATTTGCGCCCTTGGTTTGATCAAAAAAATTGCAGCCGAGGTGAATTGTGACTTGGGTCTTCTCTCTTCGGACAAACGGGATTTGATCGTAGCTGCAGCAAAACGGGTTGTAAGTGGAGAGCTTGAGGCACATTTCCCTTTGAAGGTTTGGCAGACGGGAAGTGGAACGCAAACCAATATGAATGTCAATGAAGTGATCTCCAATGTTGCCATCGAAGCGGTAGGCGGAAAAATGGGAACAAAAGATCCTATCCATCCCGTTGATGATGTGAATAAATCACAATCATCCAACGATGTTTTTCCCACAGCAATGTCGATTGCAGCTGTTTCAGAGGTGACAACCCATCTTTTGCCTCAAGTGCATCACCTTCATAAAAGATTGGTGGCAAAGCAAAAAGAGTTTGAAGGAGTGATCAAAACAGGGAGGACCCACTTGATGGATGCGACTCCTGTTACATTGGGACAAGAGTTCTCTGGTTATGCGGCCCAAGTTGAGCAAGGGATTGAGCGGATTGAAAAGAGCCTCTCTTCTCTTTGTGAGCTAGCAATTGGAGGAACAGCTGTTGGGACGGGGCTCAATGCTCCAAAGGGATTTGCTGAGGCGATGGCAAAAGGGATTGCAAAAGAGACAGGGTTGCCCTTTGTGACAGCACCCAATAAATTTGCGGTGATGGCAGCGCACGATGCACTTGTTGCTGCACATGGAGCGCTTAAAACCCTTGCTGTTTCGCTCTTTAAAATTGCAACCGATCTCGCTTGGATGGTCTCTGGTCCAAAGTGTGGATTTGGCGAGCTCTTTTTCCCTGCCAATGAGCCAGGCTCTTCAATTATGGCAGGCAAAGTGAATCCAACGCAGTGTGAAGCGCTCATTATGGTTTGCACACAGGTGATGGGACATGATACGACCCTCTCTTTTGCCGGAGCTCTTGGAAACTTTGAACTCAACGTACTCAAACCTGTGATGATTTACAATTTTCTCGACAGTTGCACCCTTTTGGGAAAAGGGTGTCAAAGCTTTGCCGATCACTTCGTCATGGGGCTCAAACCAAATCAGAAGCAAATAGAGGCAACCCTTGAACGCTCTTTGATGCTTGTAACAGCGCTTGTACCAAAGATTGGTTACGACAAGGCGGCCAAAGTTGCAGGTAAAGCCCTTGAAGAGGGTGTGACACTGAAGTGCGCAGCAGAGAGTTTAGGATTGTTGACGGCCGATGAATACGACCAGGTTGTTGATCCTAAAAAAATGATTTAATTTTTTTTCTATATAGATTATTTTACTTAAATAAATTTATTTTGTTAGCTATAGTTGTCTGCTTGTAATTTAAAAAAAAAAGGTAGATATGTCTTTTGCATTAGGAAGTTGTATGAATTGTAAAGCAATTCCCGAACAAGGAACAAAGTTTTTAGTATGCAGTGCTTGCAGAGTCGTCAGTTATTGTAGCAGAGGGTGCCAAAGGTTGGATAGAAAGACTCATGAGACTTGTTGTCGGGAATTTATTAAGCTGAAAAAGCAAACTTCAAAAAATGCTTGCTCAACATGTGGTTTAACCTCTCAAACTCTTCTTCGGTGTGGCGGTTGTAAGGTGGTTAAATACTGTAGTAGAGAGTGTCAATCAAAAGATTGGAAGGAAGCACACAGAGTAAACTGTATTATGTTTAGGGCGGCGGGTCAGTCCACTGGTAAAAAAGAGTTGAAGAAAATGGCACATATATATGGAGATAGTTCGAAAAAAATCGAGGAATTGAAAGCAGCATATAGGCGTGCATATCCAGAAAAAAGCTCTTCAATACCAGAGATGTATGAGCGTTTGCAAACAGTGGCAAAAACTATTTTCCCAGATGATTATGTAAGAGCAAATTTTGTGATAGGTACACTTTTTCGGACTAAAACCCAAGAGGGCTTTCCTAGTTGTTTGGATGTTTATGCGTTTTGTTTACCTTTAATTGAAGCTGAGAAGAAAAAGGTTTCAGATGACCAAAAGATCGCTGACGCACAAAAAGGCATTTTGGACGATTTATTTTTAGCTCTTAAACAGACTTTAGGAGAATCGATAGAACAATCGATAAGACAGTATAAAGAGAAAAGGGGAGAAGGTTTCGATCAATTTTTTTTAAAATGTAGAGAGTTAGTTGAAGCTGCGCAAGGGAAGGTTGCATCTGTCCAAAGGATGGTTAGAATAGGAGTAGAAGGGGAAATGCAAAAAATTGTAGACACTTTCAAGGACCATCCTGCATTTAGAGATGAGCTATTGGAAATGGTACGAACAAGACTGTCTGATTTTAACGCATCGCTTGCTTAAATCTTTGGATGCGGATGAGTTCTCGGGAAAATTCTAGTGCTGGAATAAGATGAGGAAAGATATTATCATCTCCAATCAGTTGGTCAAGATGGTACCGCTTCAAGTCTTTCAATGGCCCCCCTTTCACGCCTGCTAAAAGAAGTGTCGTCTTCTGCTTGTGGCACTCTAAATAAAACTCTTCTAAAGCGTGCATTCCAGAGGCATCGATTGTTGGAACACGTTGCATTCTCAATATAAATATTTTAGGGGGGCGCTCGAGCTCTTTGAGAATATTTTTAAGCCGGTCTGCTACTCCAAAAAAGAGAGGGCCATTGATCTCAAATACTTCAATTCCCTCTGGAACATCTTGATCTGTAATTGCATCTGGATCAACGAGCTGTGTATCATCAACAGCGCGTAGATTGGAGACAACTCCAGAAAGATCGCTCATCTGTTTCATAAAGAGGAAGGCAGCTAAAATCATGCCGATTTGCACAGCCGCTGTGAGATTGATCAAAACGGTGAGGGTAAAGACTGTGATGAGGATCAAAATATCTCGGCGAGGGGCTGTGAAGAGGTGGAAAAAGTGGCGGAGCTCGCTCATATTCCATGCCATCATGATCAAAACGGCTGCTAAGGCTGCTAGGGGAATGCGGCTCATCAGGGGAGCAAAAAGATACATCATGAGAAAGATCACTCCTGCATGAACCATTCCACTGATCGGTGTGGAAGCTCCAAATTTGACATTCGCTGCTGTTCGGGAGATTGAACCCGCTGCAGGCAGCCCTCCAAAAAGGGTGGAGGTTAGATTTGCAAATCCTTGTGCCACAAGTTCACAGTTCGATTGGTGTCGCCACCCCGTCATCCCTTCAGAGACAACTGCAGAGAGGAGAGATTCAATGCCGACCAAGATAGCAATAGTGAGAGCTTCAGGAACAAGGTCTAGAAGCTCATGGAATTGGAAAAAGGGGAAGGCAGGTGAGGGAAGGGTGCGGGCAAGCGTTCCATATTTGCTTCCAATGGTTTCGATATTGAGGTTGAACATCCATGAGATAAACGCAGCTCCTCCAAGAGCGATCAAGACACCTGGTATTTTGGGTTTGTAACGGCGGGTGTAGGCCATTGTGGCTAAGCAAAGAAAACCAACAACAAGGGTTGTGGGATCAAACGTGTGGATGTGATCGAAGTAGGCTTGCCATTTGGCGATGAAATCGATGGGAACTTCTCCCATTTGAAGACCTAGAAAATCTTTAAACTGAGAGGAGAAGAGGACAACGGCAATTCCAGTTGTCAAGCCTGCTACAACGGGATAGGGAATGTACTTGATATAGGTTCCAAGTCCTGCAAAGCCAAAAATCATTAAAATAAGGCCAGCCAAAAAGGTGGCCATCAACATTCCTTCATAGCCATGACGAAGCATAATTCCATAAAGTACAACGATTAAAGTTGAAGTAGGGCCGCCGATTTGAACTCTGGATCCTCCCAAAAGGGAGATGAGAATTCCTGCGACAACAGCAGTGAAAAGGCCGTGCTCTGGATCGATTCCAACACCAATTGCCACAGCAAGTGCTAAGGGAAAAGAGATAATCGCTACATTAGAACCGGCAATAAGATCTTTGAAAAAAGATTTAAAACTATAACCATCTTTAAAGCATTGTATTGATTTGGGAATAAACGCTTTAAATCGTTCGGAGAGTTTTTGCGACGAGTCCATGAGCTTCAAATGGTTAGGTGACTATCTCTTATTTTGAACGATCAAACCTTCTATTGTCAATAGTCCTTTTATTTTTTTATGAGATCGGCTATCCTCCTCCCGATGCTTCACATTGAGTTGATGATTTTCTTTCTCGTCGGTTATCTTGCCATTGTTTTTGAGAAGTTTCTCCATGTGAATAAATCTGCCGTAGCTCTTGTCATGGCAGTTCTTTGTTGGCTTCTTTTCCTAGGCGATTCCCACGCTCTTCTCTCTTCTACTTTGATGGCAGAGCAAATTTATGATGTGGCGCAGATTATCTTTTTTCTTCTGGCTGTGATGATTATCGTTGAACTTGTCGACTCTCATCACGGTTTTAAGATGGTGACCGATCTGATCTATTCTTCTTCGAAACGGAAGATGCTCTGGTTTTTGATTGTGATCTCATTTTTTATGTCGGCCGTCTTAGATAATTTGACAACGATGATTGTGATTGCCTCACTCCTTCGGAAAATGGTTCCCAATGCAAAAGATCGATGGTTGATGGGGTCAATTGTTTTGATCACCGTCAATGCTGGAGGGGCGTGGACACCGATTGGAGATGTGACGACAACCATGCTTTGGATCCACGACCGGATCACAACATGGGAGACGGTTCGTTCGCTCTTCGTTCCAAGTGTTGTCAATGCCCTTGTTGCTGGTTTGATCGGGACATGGTTGATCAAAGGAGAGAATAAAAAAATTGAAGGGCAGCTGATCATCCAGAAGATGGAGCCGGGGGCTAAGCGGGTTTTTTGTTTGGGACTTCTCTCTCTTCTATTGATTCCTTTTTGGAAAGCCGTTCTCCATGTTCCTCCTTTTATGGGAGCACTTATGGGGCTTGGGCTACTCTGGCTTGCCACTGATATCATGCATTTTAGTTATGGAGAGGAGAGGTGGCATTTGCGTGTTACCCACGTGATGACGAAGATCGATATGTCAGGTATCCTCTTTTTCCTTGGAATATTGCTTGCCATCAATGCTTTGCAATCGGCGGGTTTATTGACCGAGTTTGCTTCATTATTAGAGAAATTGATCCCTTCTTCCAATTCGATTGCGGTTGTCATTGGCCTTATTTCGGCTGTGATTGACAACGTTCCTCTTGTCGCTGCATCGATGGGAATGTATGATCTGCAGCAATTTGCTCAAAACTCCTCTTTTTGGCAGTTACTTGCCTATGCCGCTGGAACAGGGGGGTCAGTTTTGATTATTGGCTCTGCTGCAGGAGTGGTCTTCATGGGAATCGAAAAAGTTGACTTCCTGTGGTATATGAAAAAAATCTCATGGATCGCTTTGATCGGCTATTTTGCCGGTATTGCGGTCTATTTATTGATGTACCCCTTACTCTACACATGACAAAAGCTGCAATTATCTATTTAATCAAAGGGGGCGCGGGTGAAAAGCTCAAATTGAGCCTCACTTCGCTCGACCGTTTTTTTAACAGGCGGATGGATTATCCTGTCTTGATTTTTCACGAAGAGTGTACCGATGAACAGATGAAAGAGATCCGCTCATGGTCAACATCGACGATCGAGTTTGTCCATCTAAATGAGTATATGAAGCTTCCCGATTACCCTGGACTTTCATTGCCACAAGTGGAGAGATGGAGTGAAGGGTTAGATGGAGGGCGGAAAGCGTTTAATGCAGGCTATCGGCAGATGTGTCGGTTTTTTCTCCACACGTTGGTTCTCCATCCTAGAATGTACGAATTTGACTACTACTGGCGCTTTGATGATGATTCTTATCTCACCGAGGAGATCACCTATGATCCATTCGCTTTTATGGAGCAAAATGGAATGGTCTATGGCTATCGAACGATTGAAATTGAAAATGTGCGTGAATGTTTGGGGCTCGATCTTCTTTGGAAAGAGGTGAAAGAGTTTGCAAAGCGTGAGAAGTTGTCGACTCGTTATTTGAAACGGTTTGTCTCTGATTGGAGAGGGCGTTATAAGGGATTGAACTTTTACAACAATTTTGAGATCAACAAGATTTCTTTTTGGCGAGAAAATACGCTCTACCTCAAATTCTTTGAAACACTCGATAAAACACTCGGTTTCTATAAATACCGTTGGGGAGATTCCAATGTGCGGGCGATGAGTGTTCCCCTGTTTCTAACACCAGATCAAGTGCACCATTTTGGAGATATTGGATATCGACACAACGATCACTATGCAGAGCCTGGAGGAGACCGAGTTGTCTATTCTAAGGATGGGGATCCTTTCCTTTTAGCAAAATAGCGGCTGATCTGTTGCATAAAGAGGAAAATCACCGGTGTAAAGTAGAGTGTGATGATTTGAGAAACAAGTAAACCACCAACAACAACAAGCCCAAGTGGTCGGTTGACATACCCTTGTGGCCCAATTCCAATTGCAACGGGAAGAGCTGCTGCCATTGCTGCTAATGTTGTCATAATGATAGGGCGAAATCGTGCTCGACACGCCTCTAACATCGCCTCTTTTGCCTCTTTCCCTTCTCTTAGTTGTTCGAGGGCAAAGTCGATCATCATAATTCCATTTTTTTGCACAATTCCAATCAAGACGATCATTCCAATTGCTCCGTAGAGAGAGAGCGGTTGATGAAAAACAAGTAAGGTTAAAACTCCTCCCATTGCTGCAGGCGGAAGGGCCGAAAGAATGGTGAAAGGGTGGAGGAAGCTTTCATAGAGAATCCCTAAGATGAGATAGATGATAACCACTGCAAATAAGGTGAGTAAGCCGATAGCTTTAAAGGTGTCTAAAAAGGCTTTCCCCGTCCCTTCGATCGACCCCAAAATATTTTCTGGAAGAATCTCTGATTTCAATTTCTCAATCGCCTTTAAGGCATCGGGTAGTGCATATCCATCTTCGAGACTAAAAGAGATGGTAGAAGAGGGGAATGAGTTAAAGTGGCTGACAGATGAAGGACCTACAGTCTCTTTCCAGTAAGCTACAGAGGAGATCGGCACCATGTTTCCTGCAGCGGAGCTCGAAATCGTTCCTGTACTTGTTGTGACATTGAGCTCAGTTCCTTTGATGTAGAGGAGGTCTAAGTCAGATGTGAGGAGGTTAAAACGAGGGTCTGTTTCAAGAATGAGGTTGTAGAGATGTCCCCCTTTGGGGAATTGCGCGATTGCTCCCCCGGAGTAAGCGTGTTCAAGCGTTGTTTCAACCTGATTGGGGGTAATATTGTACCAACCAGCCTGGTCTCGGTTGATATACACTTCGAGTTTGGGATTTTTTGCATGGAGATCGGAATAGACAGATTTAAAACCGGGGAGTTTCTTCATTCCATCGGTCATTTTTTTGACCATCCCTGGCAGGGTTTTTTCATCAAGGCTGTAGAGAACATATTGAAAACTTCCAAGCGACGTACCGATCGCTAAATTGAAAATTGGATAAGGAGTGATATAGGTTGAAATTCCTGGGATGTCTTTAACAGCCTCCATCATATCTTCGGCAATTTTACCAGCTCGAGGCCGGTCTGAAGCATCGGCAAGATTTATGTAAAAAGTACTGAAAGAATCACTTGGAACTCCAGCAAGAGCAGTAACACCATTGTGATAGGGGAGTTTTGCCAACCTTTCGAACACTTTTTTACTATGATTGATCGTATTGACTTTGCTCGATCCATCGTGTGTAATGCAAGTCCCTGTTAAAAAACTGATATTTGATTCAGGGATAAAATCGAGGCTTAAAAGGGTAAAAACCCAGTAGGCGACGAGAAAACAGCTAAAACCTGCTAAGCAGACCATTTTTTTCCACCGAAAGGCGAATTCCAAACTTTTCACATAGCCATGGGTGACCTTATCATTCAGCCGTTGAACCCATGTTTTTTCTCCCCGCTTATGGTGTAAAAAGCGGCTACAAAGGAGAGGGATTAGGGTGAGAGCGATAAAACCAGAGCAGTAGATAGCCACGACAAGGGTGATGGAAAACTCTCTCAAGATACGACCGATAATTCCAGGCATCCAAATGAAGGGGATAAAGATTGCAGAAAGGGCGATCACCATGCTGATCACAGTCGTACTGATTTGCTTTGAGCCTGCCATTGCAGCTTCATAAGGAGACATTCCCATCTCGGCGTGTCGCACGATATTTTCTGTTACAACAATCGCATCATCGACGATAAATCCAATTGCAAGTGTCAGAGCAAGAAGCGACATGCTATCTAAGCTGTAGTGCATAAAATACATCGCGATAAATGTACAGAGCATCGACATGGGAAGAACAAGAGAGGGGATAATCGCTTCGGTAAATTTTCCAAGGTAGAAAAAGATCACTGCAATGACGAGAAAAAGGGCGAGAAGTAAAGTGATTTCAATATCTCTAACCGTTTGACCAATTCCAAAAGCACGGTCGAAGAGGATATTGAAATTCATCGAGTTGGGAATCGCACTTTTGAGCCGATCGAGTCGTTCCATCACACCTTGTGAGATTTGAATCGTATTCGATTCCATCCGTCGTGTAATCGAGATAAGGGCGATGTTTTCAATTGTTCCATCTGGGGAGTAAAACTTGTAAAAGGGGTTGCGAGAGACAGATGACGCTTCTACTTTAGCAACATTTGAAACAAATAAAGGGAAATCTCCAGTCTCTTTCACCACAATATTTTGATACTCTTCCACAGAAGAGAGTTGTCCAATCGATTGGATGATAAAGTTTGTGAAATCACCGTGGATCTCACCACCAGGGAGGTTGGGGCTGCTATTGATTAAAACGTTTCCAAGCTCAACAAAGTCGAGATTGTATCCTGCCATTCTCAGAGGATCCCCTTTAACACGGATCGCAAATTCATCTCCTAAAACATCTGCTTTTCCAACACCACGGATCATGCTAAGTGGCTTGGAAAGGATGTCATCTGCAAAGGTGTACAGATCGGGGTAGCTCGCTGTTTGAGAAGAGAGAATAAAATAGAGGATGGGGGAGGCTGCAGGATTCACTCGAGAGTAGGTTGGGGGAAATTCTAAAGAGGCAAGATAGCCAAGAGAGCTGTTGATTGCACCTTGAACAGCAATTTCCTTTTCATTGAGATCAACATTGAGATCGAAATTGAGAGTGATCGAAGTTCCCCCTTGGTAATTGCTCGATCTCATGCTATTCAATCCAGGAATTGTCACCAGATTTTTTTCCAACGGAGCTGCAACGCTACTTGCGATATAGTCGGGACTGGCTCCTGGCAAAGAGGCGGAGACAGTGATTGTAGGATATTCGATATTAGGAAGGTCGCTGACGGGAAGGTTTAAAAAGGTATAGATTCCAAAGACCACAATGCTCAGCATCAACATCGTTGTCATCACAGGACGTTTAATAAAGGGAGTAGAAAAACTCATGAACCTTCTTTCTCTTCCTTAATTTCATTCACCTTTTGGGCTTTAGGAACAAAAATCGGTGCGTTGGGGTAGAGGTTCCCTTGGCCATCGGTCACAATTTTTTCTCCCGATCGAAGCCCCCATTGAATCACAACAGATCCATCATGTTGGATGCCGATTCCCACTTTTCTCAAATGGGCAAAGAGTTCATCCTCTTTTTCTTTTGCAACATAGACGTAGTTTTCATCTTGTCCATAGATGATGCTCTCTTCTGGAACAACGGTCACATTTTCAAGCTTTTTAATCTCGAGATAAGCTCTTACAAACTCACCAGGCCATCCCCGTTCATCTTCATTGGGAATCACCCCCTTAAGCTCGATCATTCCCGTTAAGGAGTTGACAGTATTATCGATAAAATAGAGGCTTCCAGTAAGAGGGGTATCCACTTCTCCTGGACGGACACATTCGATGAAAAGAGGGTGTTTTCTCTGCCCTTCTCGAATATCTGTTGCATACATCGCAGGGAGAGAGAATTGGACATCGAGAGGAGTTGTTTTTCGAATAGTCGTTAAAACCTCTGAAGACTCAGCGCTGATATAATTTCCAATATCAAAATTTCGCTTGCTCACATACCCTTTGATTGGAGCACGAATCTCTGTGAACCCCACATTGAGCTCAGCATTAGTGATAGCAGCCTCTGCGCTTTCAATCTGCCCCTCATAGACACCAACATTTTGAATTCCCTCCTCATAATCGAGCCTTGAAACATATTCCTCTCCCACAAGAGCGCCGTAGGTTTCTGCAAAATCTAAGGCAAAACGGTAGCGCGCTTTAGCTTCGACAAGTTGCGCTTTAGCGCTTTGTAAATCGGCCAGATACGGCCTTTGATCGATGACAAAAAGAAGGTCGCCTTGTTCGACCAATTGCCCATCTCGAAAAGCAACACTCATCAAATAGCCTGATACACGCGCTTTGACCTCAACCTCTAAAGAGCCGACAAGCTCTCCGATTCCCTTGACAATGACAGGGACATCGGTGGATGTCGCCTCTCCAAGATAGACAGCGATTTTTTCTTTAGGAGAGTGTTTCACATCTTTGTGACACCCCACTAAGAGGATTAAACTAATCACCCATACACGGTTCAATATTGATAACCTCATTATTTTCAATAAATTCTGGAGAGACTGTTTGATCGAGTTTTACATCATCCAAAGAGAGTCCCCCCGTTGAATAGGCAAGATTTGCAATTGAAGTGAGAAATTCTGTTTTCGCTTCAACCATTTGAATCCTGGCTGTTTGCAACGCATTATTTGCTTGCATAAGATCGATAATCGTTGTAATTCCCACCTTATAATTCGCAAATGCCACATCTTGGTTTTTCTTAGCAGTTTCAAGATAGTTGCAACTGTACTTTAAAATTTGTGTATTCGCAATAAATTCGTAATAATCGATCAACACCTCGAGATACGCTTGTAGCTCCTCATCGTCGAGAGAGGCTTGAGCGGCAAAGAGTTCAGCTTGAGCTTGTCTAAGGTCGTTGATTTTTGCAAAATTACTCAAAATGGGGAAGTCGAGGTTAAAGCGGAGGTGGTAGTTATTGGAGAATTCAAAATCGCTTAAACTCACCTTTGTTCCAGATGTTTCATTTGTAATTTTAGGCAAGCATTCAGAGCGAGCAGAGCGCACTTTAGCTCTTTGTTCGATGAGGAACGACCGTTTTGCCCGGAGATCAGATCGGTGTTCTTTAGCAGTTTTAAGCAAGAGGGCCATATCACCACAAACCCCATTTGTTTCGATTTTCTCAGGAAGGCTTCCGATCGTGATGCAGCTATCGGGGGGAAGGCCGACAGATTGAAGGAGGTTAGAGTAGGCGATATTGAGAGCCTTGATCGCCTTTTCGAGTTCGATCTGTGTTTGTAGGAGATCAGTACGAGCTTGAAGTTCATCTCCAAGTCCTCGCACACCGGTGACACGAAGGGCGATTGTAGCCTCGAGCGTGACCATTTTATCTTGCACTGTGATTTCGGTCGCTTCCTTAATTCCCTTTGCATTCATGTAATCGTAGTAGCTTTTCACAGTCCCAATCATCACGGTTTGAACTTCCCAACAGTAGTTCCAATTTGCTTCAGCAAGAGCGGCGAGGGCTGAGGCCAAATTTGCATTTCTTCCTCCAAAATCAAAGAGGAGGTAGCTTGAAGAAAAGCCGAGGGAGATGGTTTTTTGAAAGTTGACAGCTTCCGTATTCAAACTCACCATTGAAAACTGATTTTTCTCCCAATAACCACTAAAATTGAGAGGGGGGATATAAGCACCTCTTGCGGTTCCCAGTTGTGCTGCTGCAGCTTTTGCAAAATACCACGACTCTCTTGTTTTAGGGCTATTTTGAAGAGCGACATCGACAAGTTCACACAAGTTCAATTCATCACTAGGATCGGGAAAGCAAGGAACAACCGTTTGAGAGCTGCAACTGTAGGTATCAGTGACGGGAAAGCGTGCAGATGTTGGTGGAGGAGAAGGGGGACTTGGCATGAAAAAGCTACAACTGCACAAGCAAACTAGCAACGCAAAAACGCATCTTTTCATCAAGCAATTCCCCCACTAGCTAATATATAACTAATGTGAAATTTTGTCTATAACACGTCACCAAAAGACTTTTTAGCCTGTGTTATGGAATACACTCCGATTTTTTCAAATAGGCATGCTTGAAGTCGAGTTCACAGAATTTGGAGATGAAAACTCCTTGGAGATGAGGTTTTTTTAAGTAGCAGGCTGTTGAATGATAAAGAGGTGCAATTGGAGATTCTTCTAGAAGGGAGCGTTGTGCTTGCTCAATTAACCGATGGCGTTGATCGAGATTTGTTGTAAGTGTAGCTTCATCGAGCAACGCTGTATAGTGGAGGTTCTCCCATCCTGTATCGTTCCCTCCCCCAAGCTGGTGTTCGTTGGGATATTTGTACTGTTCTAAAAGAAGAAGGGGGTCGGCACTATCGCTGATCCAACTCCTTCCTCCCACTTGGTAATTCCGTTTGGCAAGTCTGTCGATAAAACTATTCCACTCATAGCTTTGAAGAGAAATTGGAATCTTAAAAAGGGAACTCCATTGTTGTTGAACCGCTTGTGCCACTTTTTGATGTTTTTCGCTGCGAGAGAAAATAAGAGTGATGGAAGGAAGAGTTTCTCGGGTCCATCCCATTTCGGTAAGCCCTTCTTCAAAAAGTTGAAGGGGAGAACCTTTTTCTAATTGTGCAATTACAGGTTCTTGTAGGCAAGGAGGAATCAGTTGGGTGGCAATCGCTTGATTTGCTTGTAGAAGGTTGTCAATAAGATCTTTACGATTCACTGCAAGGGCAAAGGCTTGTCGGATTTTGGTACAGTTAAAAGGGGGAGCAAGTGTGTTGAATTTGTAGCAGTAGGTGCCGGCAATCGGAGTTGTAAAAAGTTCATCTGGACAAGTCGCTTTGAGAGAGGGGAGAGCCTCTGGAGGAAGGCTTGAATTGGGAGAACCTGCCCAGTCGAGCTCTCCATTTTCATACATGTTGAGCTCTGTATGTTCATCTTCGATCATCGTAATTGTAATTTTTTCAAGTCTAACAACTTCTGCATCCCAGTAGGTGGGGTTTTTTTTGACACAGAGCTCACTTCCTTGTTGCCAATGAATAAGATCAAAGGGACCATTGAACACTTCTTCTTCTTTAAAAGGAAAAGAGATGGGATGGGTGAGAAGATCGATGAAAAAAGGGTTGGGGTGAGTGAGTTCTACAACAAGTGTTTCCCCTCCTTCTGCCCAAACTCCTACCTCTGTTAGGGGAACTTTTCCCTGTTTGGCTGCCCGGCTATTTTTAATTCCAAAAAGAAGATTGGCAGACTCTGCTGGAAAGTGGGGAGAGAGTAATGATTTCCAGCCATACTCAAAATCAAAAGCTGTTACGGCAGTTCCATCGCTCCAAAAAGTGGGGCGGAGGGTAAAGCGATAGGTTTTTTTATCTTCCGATAGGTGATACGTTTTTGCCAGAGCTAAGGTAGGTCCATCAGGACTTGCTCGAAAAAGACCATCATAGAGAAGACGGCAAGCTGTCAGTGAGGGGAGATCACGCACTAAGCGGGGGTCGAGAGAAGCCGGTTCACTGTGAAAATTGAGAGAAACCTGTTGAGAGGTAGGACTTTTTTGACAACTCGCTAGCGTGAGGCATAGGAAGAAAAGGAATTTCATTACGCGCATTCTAAGGGAAAGGGGGGTTGTTTGTCATTGACTTTTTTCCTTTTGCAGCTCATACTTGCCCCCTTATTTGTAACCAAGAATCGTCTATCTTATGAAAATTCGGTCTTTTTTTTCTATCGCTCTTATTCTCTGTCTGACAACAAGCTTTTCCTCTCATTCAGTTAAGCGAAGGATGTTGACCGACCTTGAGTTTATCAAAACTGTTTTTGAAGTGAACTACGCTCCTCTTGACTGGAAACGGTCGTATGCAGGGTTTAACCTAGAATCTTCTTTTTCTAAGGCAAAGGCGAAAGTGGCAAAAAATAAGCAGCCAACGACAAAAGAATTTCAACAAGTTTTGCGTAATCTTTTTAATGAACCTTGCGACTATCACGTGGGTGTCTCATTTTTTTCTACAGAATCGGCTTCCCTCCCATTTTTGATCAAAGGGGCTGAGGGGCGGTATTTTATCTGTTATATCGATCGAACTGCTCTTCCACGAGAAAATTTCCCTTTTGAGGTGGGAGATGAGTTGATCACTTTTGATAGAAAACCGATTGATCAAGTGATCCAAAATTTGCTTGTTGAAGAACTTGGAAAAGGAAATACCCTTGAGACCAATCAGGCGTTGGCCGAGCTTCTTTTAACGCAGAGAGAAGGGTGTCGAGGGTCTAATGTTCCAAGTGGGCCAGTGTCTATGACATTTAAGCGACGAGGGGAAGCTAACGCCATAAAAATTGAACTCGAATGGGATTATACTCCTGAACGGATCACCGATTTTTCAAAGATGAATCGCTCAAATCCTAAGGCGCTTTTTTCAAGAGTAAAGCAAAGACCGTGTGTGGAACCAAAGGTAGATGGAAAGGAGCTTTTTTCAAAGATGATGGTTTACCCTCATTGGAATCGCTCTTATGTAGGTCACTCATTTGATCTCGATAATCGACACTACATCGGCTCTCGAAAGAGCTACCTTCCCCCTTTGGGAAAAAAAATCTGGCAATCAGGCCATGAAGACTATTTCGATGCATATATCTTTAAAACAACTTCGGGGCGGAGCATTGGCTATCTCCGTATCGCCCACTACTTGGGAGATGAAGAAGAGATAGAAGAGTTTTGTGAATGTATTGCCCGTCTTCAACGTTCAACAGACGCCCTTGTCATCGACCAACTCAATAATCCTGGTGGATCTGTTTTTTATCTCTATGCATTGATCGCTGCATTGACAGACCGCCCGCTCTATACACCTAAACATCACATCGCTTTAACCCAAGAGGAAGTCTATGTTGCGGCGACATTTTTACCAGAGCTTGAAGATGTGACAACCATTGAAGAGGCAAAAGAATTGATTGGTGAAACGTTAGGGGGGTATCCAGTCTCTTTAGAAACTGTTCGGTTGATGAAGGGGTTTTGCCAATTTGTTTTAGCAGAGTGGAGCTGTGGAGAACTCTGTACAAAACCAACTTACATCTTTGGAGTGGATGAAATTGAAGCGCATCCAAAAGCGCACTACACTAAACCTATTCTTGTTTTGACAAATAGCCTTGATTTTTCAGGAGGCGATTTCTTTCCTGCGATCTTGCAAGACAACAAACGGGCTGTTATCTTTGGAACACGGACAGCTGGTGCTGGGGGGTATGTCATGCAAGCTTCTTACCCTAATCAAAATGGAGTCTCTGAATTCCATCTCACAGCTTCTTTGGCCGAGCGGATCAACTTTGAGCCGATTGAAAATCTAGGTGTTACTCCAGATATTGAATACAAACTGACAGCAGATGATCTGCAGTATAACTACCGAAATTATGTCGAAAATATTGTCAAAACTGTTGAGTCTTTAATCCCAACTTCCTAAACTTTCTTCTTATGAAACTTCTTCTTTCAAAGCCCCGTGGATTTTGTGCTGGTGTTGTTCGAGCAATCGAAATTGTTGAAAAAGCGCTTGAGATTTGGGGAGCCCCCATCTACGTCAAGCATGAAATTGTGCATAATCAACATGTTGTTGACAGGCTTAAAAAACGGGGGGCTGTTTTCATCGAAGATCTTAAAACAGTTCCTAAAGGGGGTCGTCTAATCTATTCAGCGCATGGGGTTTCTCCTCAGGTACGAGAGGAAGCAAAAGAGCTTGGATTGATTGAAATCGATGCGACATGTGGCCTTGTTACTAAAGTGCATTCAGCAGCTAAACGGTTTGCAGCAAAGGGGTACCATATTCTTCTTATTGGACACAAAGATCACGTAGAGGTGATTGGAACTGCAGGAGAAGTTGTAGGGCAGTCAACGATTGTTGAAAATGTTTCCGATGTTGAAAATTTGGATTTTCCTCCCAATACTCCGCTTTTTTATCTTACACAGACAACGCTTAGTCTCGATGATGTTGCCGATGTGACAGAGGCACTGAAAAAGAAATATCCCCAGGTAGAGACGCTTCCAAGCTCTTCTATCTGTTATGCAACGACTAACCGACAGATGGCCCTTCGAGAGATCACAAAAGAGTGTGACCTCATTTTAGTTGTTGGAGATCAGACGAGTTCTAATTCAAATCGTCTTTGCGAAGTGGCAAAAAAACGGGGGATTGCTGCTCATTTGATCAATAGGCCAGAAGAGATTTTAGCGAGCTGGTTTGATGGAGTGAGAGTGATTGGATTGACAGCCGGCGCTTCAACTCCGGAAGATATCGTGCAAAAATGTATCGAGAAAATCAAAAAATTCGGCGTCGAAGAGGTTGAAGATGTGATTTTTGCAAAAGAAGATGTTCTCTTTCAGCTTCCGAAACAGTTGACCGAAGCCGCAGCTTCATGTTAAACCGGCAAAAATGACTATGCGAAATTGGTTGGGGCGCTACCTCAACCCTCACCAAAAACAGCTCCGACGAGGATTTATCCATTTTCTCCTTTGGAGATTTGGTTTCTACAAAGATGGAGAGATACCGGAGAAGGTACCAGATCACTTTCTCTTTCCAAATCGTGAAGAGCCTCTTGACTTGAATCGCCCCAAGGTTGTCTGGGTTAACCACTCGACATTTTGGATAGAGCTTGATGGAAAAGGAATTTTGGTCGATCCGATCTGGAGTAAGCGGTGCTCTCCCTTCCCTCTCATCGGGCCAAAACGGCACCATCTTCCAACGCTCTCTTTAGAAGAGCTCCCTTCGATCGATTATGTTGTATTGAGCCATAATCACTACGATCACATGGATAGAAAAACAATTGTTCGGATTCACCGTCTTTACCCGAATATCATTTGGATCACTCCCCATCGATTAAAAAAACAGCTTCTCCGCCTTTTACCCGATATGGGAGAGAAATGGGTTGTAGAACTCAAGTGGTGGGAAGAGTACGAAAAGGATGGGCTGAAATTCACAGCAGTTCCTGCGCAACACTTTTCAGGGCGTGGCCTTTTTGATCGGAATCTCACCCTTTGGATGGGATGCATCATCGAGTCTCAAAAAGCAGATAAACGTTTTTACTTTGTTGGAGATACAGGGTATAATGACTTCGATTTCAAAAAGATCGGAGAAAAATTTGGACAGATCGATCTTTCACTCATTCCCATTGGAACCTATTTTCCCCGCCAATTTATGAAAGGGGTGCATATCAATCCAGAGGAGTCTGTGAAAATCCACCGAGATGTGAAGTCAAAATTGAGTATTGGGGGACATTTTGGGACCTTTAAGCTCTCACCTGATTCGATCGAACGTCCACCCTTTGATCTCTACCGTGCTATGGAGAAACACAAGTGTCAACTAGAAGAATTTCGAGTCCTAAAGCCAGGCCAATTCATCAACTGGTAGGCTTTCTCTGGGTCAATAGCCATGCGATGCTCTTTCGCCTATTTGGATGGGTTCGAGTGATCTTTCGATACTATGGCAATTTCCCCTTTGCTTTTTGTGACACACTCCTTTGGATTTCATACCTTTTAAAAAATCCCCACCGGATCAGTCGTACCTTTTCTCGTTCCAACCTCTATGGAGAGACTCCGCTCACAACACTTGATAAAATTGCAAGAGAGTGTCGTATTCTCTCCGATGCTGTTGTCTATGAGCTTGGGTGTGGAACGGGACGTACCTGCTTTTGGCTCTCTCACTTTGTCAAATGCAAAGCGGTTGGGATTGACCACATCCCCACTTACATCAACCGTGCAAACCGGGTAAAAAAAATCTCTCGAACCGATCGAGTCTCATTTCAATGTGCCGATTTTTTTGAAGTGTCGCTAGAAGAGGCAACCCTCATCTATCTTTATGGAACTGCAATGGAAGATGAGTGGATTGTTAAACTCACAAGCAAGTTGGCAACACTTCCCAAGACGACACGTATTATTTCCACATCGTACCCTTTATCAGACTACGACAAACGGTTTGAAACCCTCAAAACCTTTCGAGGCCATTTCCCTTGGGGACGGACCGATATTTACCTTAACGGTAGAGTTGAGAAGCTGCCTCCGCATCTTTCCTAAGAAGCTCTTCAATCGCTTGTTTAAGTTCTCTAAATCTCTCTTGGATTTGTTGGAGTCTATCGGATTTCTCTCTATGATCAGTCTCGTGATTTCGTCCAGTTGTGCTGTATCTTGTCTGTGTTGCCTGTGCATTAGAACTCATCACTTGAGACATTGCTCTTTGTGTTTCAGACATCGCTGCACCCATTTTGGCACCAGCATCAAAGGCTGTCCGTGGATTCATATCTTTTAATCCACTTAAAAAAGGAATGTTTGAAGCGAAGTTAAGAATCCCTTTTCCTCCCATATGCCCAATGATAGGAAAACCAGCTGAAATCACTCCAACCGCTCCTGCTCCAATGTTGATAAGAAGAAGTGATTTTGCTTGTCCTTTTAAACTATTGATTTCCTTTTGCATGCATTGGAGTTGTGATTGCCGCTCTGCTTGTCGAGATTGTTTTTCAAGCTCTTGGCAATTAATCTCTAGCTTCATCAATTCAAAGAAAAGAAGAAACACATCTCCAAGTGGCATATGTTTTGCTGTAAAGGATTTAGATGTATGACTTTTTGATGGAGCCATCAATCCTCGAAGGTGAGATAGATCTCCAACATTGCATCCACTTTCCATCTGTGTTGCTGATAGAGCGCTTTGCCCTGAAATAACTGCTGTACTCATTTTTAACCTCGTGTAACCATTTGGTCGGCTTGAAAGAGCTCTGTTTCAAATTCAAGAGCTTTTGAAAGATCTTTGAAAAGCTGTTTGAGCCGCTCTAACCCCTCTTCAGATCTTTCAAACAAATCTTTCTGCCGATGTTTTAATTGTTCTATTTTACGTTTATGTTTTAATCCTTCTGCGAGCCGATTCCGGTATTGGTAGTGAGAGACGCCTTCTCCGATAGCGCTGATATTTTGTGCAAACATCACAACGCTTCCAAAAGCTGCTTGAAAATTAGACATCGCTTCAAATGTCGCTCCAAACCCCCCAAAATAGGCTCCAGCTCCAGCCATGATCAGGCAGAGCACAGAGATTCCAATTTGCATCCAGGTGATCACCGCTTTTTTCTTCTCTTTATCCTCTCCAGGAAGGAGATCACAAATTTTATCCCATCCCCCTGTGATTTGTAAGATGTGATTGGTCAATGCAAAGAGACCAGAGCAGAGAATCATCGCCCCTGCAATCGCTCCCACTCCGCTCACAATTAAGGCAATCCCTGTGATGATTGCTGTAAACGATCCCATCCAGGAGAATACTTGCATTGAAAGGCTCCAATTTTTTGTCTTATCTTCCGCTGCAATCGCCTTTTTCATCTCCTCGAGTCGAAGTTTATGGAGCGCATCGAGATCATCTTGATTTTGTCGAATATTACTTCGTGTCTCCCAAGTTGAATGAGAGTCTGAGACAATTCCCATCTTTGTTAAGACGTAATAGAGGGCAAAAATACCAATTCGAGGAGGTTCTAATTCAGGCTTTTCAACCCCCCCCTTTTCTCGGGCAGAAAAACGTTTTTGTGCAAATGCATGTTTCTTCCTTTCCTTCTCCTCCTCTTTCTCATCGAAAAGAATAAGTGGAAGGGCAAATTGAGAAAGTGTTTGACGACGGATTGGATGATTTGCAGAAGCATTCTCTTCTCGCTTTTCTGCAACACGTCCTCTAAGGGTCGAAATCTCAAGAGGTTTTACCTGCTCTTCTTTCTTTACTGCTGAAGCAGCGCGTGTTGCAACCTCAAAAGGGCGAGGAGCCTCTTTTGTGATAAGCGGTAGGCGTTGTAAGGTTTGTACACATTTACCGGTATAGGGGGGAGGCGTGGTTTTTAGTACAGCATGAAATTGTCGATCCACACCCTTTTCAGTAGTTGTTTGTATTACAGATGTGAAAGTAAGCTGACATTTAGCGGAAGAGAGCGTCGTTGGAGAGGTTGTTTTAAGCGTCACAGAACATGTTGTGTGGGGTGATTTTAAGGTTCCCATTTGGGGAGAATCTTTTTGCTGAAAAAGGGATTCAGATACCCTAAGAGACGGTTCTAGCCCCTCTTCTGTCATCTGAGTTGTACACTCTAATGGAACCCAACTTGGCATTTCGGTAAACATAAACAAGATAAGGGTATCTTATAGAATGTTTTTAGACAACTCTTCACCCATTGCAGCTGCTTTTTGCGCATCTTCAAATTGGTCGAGTTTGAATAAACATTGAGAAGCGTATGTATGAGGAGTGGGATCTTTACTATCGAGAAGAGTGACCATAGCATAGGCACGTACAGCTTTTTCGTAGTGTCCCTGCACTTGGTAAGAGGCTCCCAGTCCCATCCAGTGTTTTTTGATCAAAGGATCGAGTAAGACGAGCGCATGAAATGCATCGGCAGCCTCTTTAAACTGCTCTTTTTCATAAAACGTATACGCGTCACGGTAATAGAGATCCATCTGCTCGCATGAGAGATTAAATGTTTGTTGCAATGTATCACTCTTAAGATGGCGGTTGAGTAAAAAATCTTGGATATAGCTCTCGGGGTCTTCGATTCCAGAGAGTTGTAGTATTTCTTCAATCATGGACGCATATTGTAGATAAAGGTGTCGATCACCTCTTTCATCAACTTTAAGATATTGGAGCGCGCTTGATGGCATTGAGATGACTCTTGAAGGTACCGTTGCATGTCGGTTCGTTCGAGTTGTGTCACTTTTTCCATGCTATCTTTACGCATTTGGATATTTTCTTTGAGCAAGATTTTTTCATCCTCAGCCCAGCTATATTTCCCCTCTGGAATATCGACTCCGAGCTTTCGTGCTTGATCAACAACTGACCGCATCTGTTCATCTTCTTCCCAATCGATCCCTCCTCCAGACGAGTTGATCTTTTGGATGAAAGTTGTGAGAAGGTCGATCTGGTCGGTTCGCCCCTTGATTTTAGAGTAGAGATTGTGCGCTTCTGCTTCTGACTGTCCCAAGATACGTGCCATCAGAGCCATGAAACGGACGTAGACATTTTCAATGCCATAGAGAGTTGCATTTCCATTTTTCTTTGAAATCTCTTCGACCTTTGCTTTTTTTCTCCGATCTTCTTTTTCTTGATCGTGTTGCTCTTTCTCTTTTCCTCCACCCTCTCCTTGATCTTGACGGAGCTTGTATGAGCGAACAGGTGTTTGAGTCCGTTTATGGGTAGAAGGGGAGAAGAGAGAGAACCGTTCTTTTCCTTCCTGATCACGCATTTTTTTATGAGGGCGGCTTTCTGGAGAGGTTTTTTGCTGTTTTTTTGTCGAACTTGCGAGATCAAAGATAGAAGAAGGAGTTTTTGCTTGCTCTCTTTGGGTTTCTGCTCGCTCTCTTTTCACACCTTTTTGTGGAGCTGTTCCATCCTTAAGAGGGATTGAATGATCCAATTGTTCTTGTAGAGCTCCGATCTCTTCTTCAACAGCAACAAGAGTGTCTGTAATATGGATAATTTCATGCTTATCAGCGAAAGTTGTGAACACCTCAGGGCGCTCATATTCAATCCACTGAAGATTGAACTGTTGAAGCTCTTCAGAAACCTGCTCTGTTTCTCCCTCCATTACCTCAACGGTGTAGATAGCTTCATCTGTTTCTAGTGTAGCTTTATCAAGAGAGGTGCTTTGAACCTCATCGATTGCATCAATTTGAATTAAACGTTCAACCATAGATTGGGAAGATACGTCACTTGCGGATAAAGATCAAGATTGACGGCTTTGTTAGATTCTATCAATAATTTGTTGAGTCAACTGTAAAATAGCTTCTTGCTCTTGAGTCTGCAGCTTTTTATCTCGACTTTGATATTCCCCTTCCGAAATCCTATCATTCTCTGATGAGGGATTCTCCAGTAAGGCTAGAAGAGTTTTTCGAGCTTTTTCGATCTCGTCCTTAATCTTAGAGAACTCTGAAGCGTAATGCTCCTTGAGATAGTTTTCCCAGTAAGCAAACTCTACAACCAATTCAGCGTCAGGAACCGCTTCAATTTCTTGAGCCATTTCTTCAAGCACACTACCTTCTACA
>JAJACK010000003.1 GCA_022601535.1 Chlamydiales bacterium | reverse complement strand
ATTTAAAAAAAATAGAATAAATAATTTTTATCTATTGATATAAATACTTTTTTTTATATTTGATTTGTAGATAGAGCGGAAGGGTTCAATAAGATCAGCATCTGCATAGCTCTCTCCTTCAAAATGTGGCAAAATTGTCAAAAGAGGTCAATAGATGGTCATAAAAAGACATCAGCGATTCCGAGTAAAGAATGTTTCTTTTTGTAAGGAGGGATGAGTAGTACTGGGTTTAATAGGATTATGCTGGTTATAATCAGTTAGATCTTTTACTGGATCGAGATGATGGAATCATAAATATCATAGAAATCAAATACGCTAAAAATCGCTTCCTTATAAAGAGGGAGTATACAGACCATTTGACAGATAAGATGGATATCTTTCAACAGCATTTCAAAACAAAGAAGGACATCCATTTAACAATGCTTACGGTCACAGGCATAACTGAAAATTCTTACTCTGAATTGCTTGTTGCAAGTGAGGTCTTTTTGGATGATTTTCTACAGTAAAACCCTTTTCAAAAAAGGTATTCTAAGTGAGCTGTATTTGTAAAAAAGAGATGCTGGCTTGATAAAAACTCCTTAAAATGAACAACAAAAAACCTAAGGAGTCTCAAGATGAGTACACGGAGCTGGAAGCAATATAACAGACAACGGGTTCAAAGAGGATCGTTTTTTTTTGCAAAACATTTAAGCCTCTCAAAAAGAAACTCCGGATGCAAGATTCGAACTTGCGACCAATGGATTAACAGTCCACTGCTCTACCGCTGAGCTAATCCGGAATATAAGCGGCGAGTATAACGATTAAAAGAATTTACGAGAAGAGATTTTGCGTCCGACGGTACATCTCTATCCCTTGACAAATCGCTTTTTCTCGTGGGGTCGAGTCTTTTTTTGAGGAAGGGGTACTTTTGAGAGGGGGAGGAAGCGGTTTTGTCGAAACATGATCGAGAAGCTTGGCAAGGTGGGGCTTGGAGGTGAGTGGTAAAAGGAGTGACTGGAAAATCGTGTGGCTTAAGGAACCAAGTGTAAGAGAATGGATATGCCCAAGGTTCTCAAGCTCAAAGTGGCGAAGTGGAGGAATGGAAAGCTCTTTGTGGTAATCTCGTACTCCTTGGAAACGGAGGTTTGTTACAATAAGCTTATCAATAGAGTACTCTTTTCCATCCCGCCTTTTGGAAAATTCATGGAGGAGAGTTGCCCAGTTGTTCTTTGCTCCTGTCGAATCTTGGAGCTCAATGAGCAGTGTTGCATTCTCTATTCGTAGTTGCTCAATTGGGAGATCTTTTTTCCAAAGGTCAAGCATATTGAGCCTGACTTTGACAGTCGCTCCATCAAAGGCGTAGGGAAGAATGGATGGAGAGGGATTTTTTATGGAAACTCCCTTGAATGTAAGTTCTTTAAGTCCAAATTGAATTTCTTGGATAGAAAGTTCAGAGCCAAGTCTTCTTGAAAGGAAATGAGTCAAAAGTGTCTCTTTATACCAATATGTGGAACCGATAAGGGCTATAAAAAGGATAAAAGTGGTGATACGGCGCATAGGTCCCCCCATAGGTGATCAAAGAAAACAAGGATGTATTTGAAAAGAAAAGAAGTCAAATAAAAAAAAGGCCCCAGCTTGTGCTGGAGCCTTTATGAATCATCCTAGATGAAATAGATTAGTAATCCATTCCGCCAGCTGGCATAGATGCTTGTGGCTTTTCTTCTGGAATATCTGCGATGATCGCTTCTGTTGTCAGAAGCAGTGAGGCGATGGACGCTGCAGACTCAAGTGCTGAACGTGTCACCTTCATTGGATCTAAGATCCCTGCTTTGATCATATCAACATATTCATCACTCAGTGCGTTGTACCCTTCGTTATTTGGAAGGCTCAACACTTTCTGAACAATGACTGCTCCTTCAAGACCCGCATTTTCGACAATCTGTCGAAGAGGAGCTGTGAGAGCTTTTTTGATGATCAACACTCCGATTCGCTCATCTCCCTCTATTTTTTGAGAGAGTTTTTCGATCGCTGGGATCGCACGGATCAGGGCTGTTCCTCCACCTGGAAGAATTCCTTCTTCTACAGCGGCTTTCGTCGCATGTTGTGCATCATCAACACGGTCTTTCTTCTCTTTCATCTCAACTTCTGTTGCAGCTCCAACGCGGATCACTCCAACACCACCTGCAAGCTTTGCAAGTCTCTCTTGGAGCTTCTCTTTATCGTAGTCAGAGGTGCACTCTTCGATTTGACGGCGGATTTGATCGCAACGTTTTTGGATCTCTTCTTTCGAACCTGCTCCTTCAACAAGAGTTGTCTCTTCTTTTTTGATCACTGCTTTTTTCACTTTTCCAAGCATGTCAAGTGTGGTCTCTTCGAGCTTCATTCCAAGCTCTTCTGAAATCACTTGTCCACCTGTTAGGAGAGCAAGGTCTTCAAGCATCGCTTTTCGTCTATCTCCAAATCCTGGAGCTTTCACAGCGCAAACTTTGAGGCCAGCGCGGATACGGTTGACAACAAGTGTTGCAAGCGCTTCGCCATCGACATCTTCTGCGACAATAAGAAGAGGCTTTCCACTTTCAGCTGCAGCTTGAAGGACGGGAAGGAAATCTTTTAGATTTGAGATTTTCTTCTCATAGATCAAGATAAAAGCGTCTTCTAGAATAGCTTCTTGTGTCTCTGGATTTGTTGTGAAATAAGCAGAGAGGTAACCTCTGTCAAAATTCATCCCTTCGACAACATCAAGAGTGGTTTCAAATCCTTTTGCTTCTTCGACGGTGATCGTGCCATTTTTACCGACTCGTTCCATCGCTTTTGCAATGATTTCTCCAATTTCTTTGTCGTTGTTTGCAGAGATGGTTGCCACTTGTGCAATCTCTGTTTGGTTTTGAACTGGCTTTGCCATGTTACTAAGTTCTTCGACAACAACTTTGAGTGCTGCATCGATTCCACGCTTGAGGTCCATTGGGTTGGCTCCCGCTGTGACGTTGCGTAAGCCCTCCTGGTAGATCGCTTCAGCAAGTAGTGTCGCTGTTGTGGTTCCATCACCCGCAACATCAGCTGTCTTGCTAGCAACTTCTTTCACCATCTGAGCACCCATGTTCTCGTGCTTATCTTCAACTTCAACTTCTTTGGCAACTGTGACACCATCTTTGGTCACTTGTGGTCCACCAAATGATTTATCAATGACAACATTGCGCCCTTTAGGCCCCAATGTCACTTTGACTGCATCCGCAAGGGTTTGTACCCCTTTGAGGATCTTTTTTCTTGCTTCTTCTTGGTACTTAATATCTTTTGCTGCCATAACAACAGGTCTCCTTCTTAGATTATTATTCTACAATTGCAATGAGGTCGTCAGATGAGAGGATGATGTACTCTTCTCCATCAATGCTCACTTCTTGCCCTGAATATTTTTCCATCAAAATTTTGTTTCCAACTGCGACAGGAAAGGGGATTAGTTCTCCTTTTTTGTCTTTTTTGCCTGTTCCAATGGCAATGACTTCTGCGGTCTCTTGTTTTTTCTTTGCAGTGTCAGGAAGGATGATTCCTCCTTTTACTGTCTCCTCTGGATCGAGCCTTTTTACAAGGACACGGTTCCCAAGAGGGGTGAGTTTTGTCTTTACTGCTTGCTCTGTCATGTTAACTCTCCTTACTTCTGGATGTTTATCTGGAAGGAAGAGTAGCAGAAAATCGATTTTTTAGCAAAGTAAAAGTGTGAGTGCTAAATAAGATTTTTTTCGAACTCAGTGATCAGTAAATCAAATTTTTGAAGCGCAGTCTCAATGGCTTGCGGGGCTGTCATATCGACTCCGGCGAGTTTGAGAAGGTCGATGGGAAAGAGGCTTCCTCCTCCTTGGAGAAAAGAGAGATAATTTTTTTGACTTTCAGAGTCTCCGGCCAGGACACGGCTTGCAAGGGTAAGAGCTGCACTCACCCCTGTCGCATACTGGTAGACGTAGTAGTTATAATAGAAGTGGGGGATGCGGGCCCATTCGATGGCAATGTCTTCATCGACGGCAACATCGGAGCCAAAATAGTCGAGGTTGAGCTGGTAGTAAGTCTCTTTTAAATAGGTAGGAGTGAGGGGAAGTCCTTGCTCAACTCTTTCATGAATAGCAAGTTCGAACTCAGCAAAGAGGGTTTGTCTAAAGAGGGTGGCGCGGATGTTATCAAGTTTTTCATTGATGAGGAAAAGGCGTTCTTCTTTGCTCTCTCTCTGTTTCAAAAGAAGGTCCATAAGGAGCTCTTCGTTGAAAGTGGAGGCCACTTCTGCGACAAAAATCGGGTAATGAGAGTCGTGATAGGGTTGATGGGTGTGGCTCATATGCGTGTGCATACTGTGTCCCGCTTCGTGCGCAAGGGTGAAGGTGTCGCGCAAAATACCTCGGTAGTTCATCAAAATATAGGGATAGCTATCGTAGCAGCCTGAGGAGTAAGCGCCAGATCTCTTATTGTCATTTTCATATCGATCGACCCACCGCTCGGTTTCTAGTCCTTTTTGTAGGGTGGATTGGTACTCTTTTCCAAGGGGAGCGGTCGACTCGATAACGAGTTTCTCACTCTCATCATAGGAGAGTTCAATTTCAACTTCACTTACCATTGGAACATAGAGATCATAGAGGTGGAGCTGATCTAGCTTGAGCACTTTTTTCCGCAGCTTCATGTAGCGGTGGAGTTTTGGAAGGTGTTGACGGACAGCCTTGATCAGGGAGTGGTAAACAGTTGTGGGAATATTTTTTGGGAAAAGGGCCGCTTCAAGGCTCGACTTAAAGTTGTGTGCTTTGGCCGAAAAAACATGCCCTTGAACTTGTCCATAGAGCAATTCTGCGAGTGTATTTTCATACGCTTTAAACTTTCCATGCATCTCTTTAAATGCATTTTCTCGCAAGGTGCGATCAGGAGAGCGAAGGTAGAGTTGATAAAGACCATGGCTCATTTCATGCTCTTTCCCTTCACTATCTAAAACAGGGCTAAATTTGATGTCGGCGTTATTGAGAGCTCCAAATGCTTTTGAAGAGGTTTGTAACGGTTTGGCAGCTAGGGCAAGGAGTTCTTCTTTATCTGCGCTCAATGTGTGAGGGGCCATTCGGACGATTTTCTCAAGATGAAAACGGTAGGGGGCAAGGAGAGGTGAGGAGAGATACATTTGAATGGTTTTGTCTGGAAGAGAGAGAATTTCTGGTTCCATCCAGGCAGCTGCTTCTTGGAAATCGTGAGCCGTGGAAAGAATTCTTTGGTAAGCGTTTTTATGCAGATCTACAGTGATCTCTTCGTCGTGTCTTAAATGGGCGTATGTGTGGAGTTTCTCAACTTCTCTGCCCAAAGTAAAAGCACACTCAAATGCTTCTTTAACAACCTTTTCTCCTTCGTGAAGGCGTCCTCTATAAGAGGCGAGTTTTGAGAAGTCGATTTTTTTGAACTCTTTCTCCCACTCTTTCACAGAAGGGTAGAGAGCAGCGACGTTCCAGGTATCTTTTGCTTTAACTTTAGAGCGCATTTTTTCCATTAGTAGTGAATATAAAATTTATTGCGAGCGAGCTCAACCAATTGTTTTACAGCTTCATCGGCATCTGTACCCACAGCATCGATCTCTATCCTAGACCCTCGTGCTGCAGCGAGTGTCAAAATTCCTAAAAGAGATTTGGCATTCACAACGAGATCTTGGTAGATCAAATTCACTTTTGCTCTAAAGTGTGTCGCACACTTAACGAGTTCTGTCGAGGGACGTGTGTGTAATCCTTTGTTGTTTTTTACAATAAAAAAGCCTTTTGCTTTATTGATCGTCTCTTTCTTTTTCTCTTCAATTTGTTTTTCTATCATAGCATTACTCTGCATAATCAATTGCTTTTTCGAAGACATTGCGAGTGCAAAAAATAGGAACTCGGTAGATCAGTGCCATTGTAATACAGTCACTCGGTCTTGCATCGACTTCCACAATATGCAAAATGTCGTGAATTTTTTGCTCTAAAAAAAGTCGGGCAAAATAGACAGTGTCTTGTAAATCATTGATTACAACTTGTTTGACTTTGATTTCTAGCCCATTAAAAAGTTGTTTAATTAAATCGTGTGTTAAAGGGCGCGGTTTTTCTGTCTTTGTGAGGTAGCTTTGCATCGCTTTTCCTGTGATAGGAGCTGTGTAGATAGCAAATTTCTTCTCATCATTTCCAAGCACAACACACGTGTATGAGCTCGATTGGAGCATTTTGTCAAACTGTATCGGAATCAGTTCTAAAGTTTCTTCCATAATTTACCTAAAATCAACGGTTCCATTTTGATATCCAACCAACACCTTGACGGGAAGGTTAAAGAAAAATCCGGTATCAACAACACCGGGAAGATTATTGATGATTGTGTGATCGTTTTCTGGATGGGGAAATTGCTTTGGCTCATGGATGTCATAGAGGTAGTTTCCATTATCTGTGAGGTGTAGAGCGCTCTCTTTCATCCGAAGTTTTCCTCGGTATCCTAGCTTTTCAATCTTTGCGATGGTGGCATGATAGCCATAGGGGAGGATTTCAACAGGAAGACCGAAGCTTCCAAGGACATCGACCATTTTACTCTCATCGACAATCACAACCATCTGTTTGCTTGTCGATGCGATGATTTTTTCACGTACATGAGCACCACCTCCTCCCTTGATCATCCGGTTTTGAGGGTCGATCTCATCGGCACCATCGATTGTGAGATCAATCGAGGTGACCTCATCCATTTCCAACACTTCAATTCCTCCTTCGCGCGCTTGCTTAGCAGAGGCGATTGAGGAGGAGACAGCTTTGATGGAAAGTCCTCCTTTGACCCGCTCGATCAGATGTTTGATAAAAAAAGCAGCGGTTGATCCAGTTCCCAGGCCAACGAGCATTCCATCTTCAATAAGGTTGGCCGCTTTTTCACCGACTGCTTTTTTGAGTGCATCTTGAGGTTTCATAAAAAATCTATATACGGCATACTCAATCCCAAGTCAATGATTGAACAAGAAGAACTCACACGTTTTTTAGAGACCTATTTGGATCCTTCTGCCATTTCCGACTATTGTCCTAATGGACTTCAAGTTGAGGGAAAAAAGGTAGTTGAGAGAGCCGCGACTGCGGTATCGGCAAATCTCGAGACAATTGAAGAGGCGATCTGCCAAAATATCGATGCGCTGATTGTCCATCACGGGCTGTTTTGGAAAGGAGATGCGCAGCGGGTAGAAGGGACGATGAAAAAAAAGCTCAAACTCCTACTCGACAATGAGATTTCCCTTTTTGGTTATCACCTCCCTCTCGATGCACATAAAGAAGTGGGAAATAATTGGTGTGCAGCAGCTGAAATGGGGTGGAGTGAGCTTTGTCCCTTTGGAGCAAGGGGTGAGTCAGCCATTGGGGTGAAAGGAACATTTCCAGAGCTTGAGATCGATGCATTTATTGCAAAAGTAGAAGCGTACTACAACCATGTCGCCACTGTTTCAAAAGGAGGGTGTAAGCGAGTGCGTTCAGCAGCCCTTATTTCAGGTGGAGCATGGAGAGATCTCAAAACAGCGGCCAAAGCGGGTGTCGACTGCTTTATTACGGGAAATTTTGATGAGCCGGCGTGGAGTATTGCAAAAGAAGAGAAAATTCATTTCCTAGCGCTTGGTCACAGTGCAACAGAAAGAATTGGACCAAAAGCGCTTGGAAAATTTCTTGAGGAGCACTTCAAAATTCCATGCCCCTTCATCGATATTGAAAACCCGTTTTAAGCAGCAGGGGTTCCGAAGATGTGCCCAGCAATCTTTTGTACAGCAGCTGTTTGAGGGTTTGCTACAATTGCAGGGTTGCTAACAGGTGTTTGAGCTTGATACCGCCTTTCGAGTGAGCGGCTCTTCATTTCCTCTTGAGTTGTCTCGTTTACATTCCCAGTCAACAGAGCTTGAACAACATCTCCAGCTTTCTCTTTTCCAACAACTCTTGCAGCAGCTTGTCTATCTGCATCTTCTAATTTTGCAACCATTGCGTCATAATTAGTCGGTCGCTCTTGTATTGGTCCACCCATGATTCACTCCTTTATTCTTATTCGTCCACCCGCTATTATATTCATTTCAGTTTTATTTGAAAGAAGGAATCTTAAGTGAACAATGTTTTGACTGTTTTAGAGGAAAGGGGGTTTATCGACGCAATGACGGGCGACGAGCTTCATGATGCTTTTGATAAGCCACTCACCTGTTATGTTGGTTTCGATCCAACAGCCGATAGTTTGCACATTGGAAATCTTGTGGCGATCATGGGACTTGCGTGGTTAAAGCGTTATGGTCATAAGACCATCGCGCTCGTTGGTGGTGCGACGGGAATGGTAGGTGATCCTTCTGGAAAGAGTGTCGAAAGAAATCTTCTTGATCATACAACGATTGAACACAACTTAAAGGGGATTCGGGGATCACTTGAAGCCGTATTAAAAGATAATGTCACAATCCTCAATAACTACGACTGGTTTAAAGAATTTGGACTGATTGAGTTTTTACGCGATGTGGGAAAGCATTTTCGCATGGGAGTGATGCTCTCAAAAGAGAGTGTAAAGGCTCGGCTCAATTCAGAAGAAGGGTTGAGTTTAACAGAATTTAGCTATCAACTTCTTCAAGGATACGATTTTCTTCATCTCCATGACCACCATGGTGTCACACTTCAAATGGGAGGGTCTGATCAGTGGGGGAATATCGTAGCGGGGTGTGAACTTGTGCGGAAGGTGCGCGGTGTCAGTGTCCATGGCTTGACATTTCCATTGATGACAAGAAGTGATGGAAAGAAATTTGGGAAGAGTGAAGAGGGGACGATTTGGCTCAACCCCGACCGTCTCTCTCCATACGATTTTTATCAATACTTCTATAGGCTGCCCGATGCTGATCTACCAAAGCTATTGCGAATGCTCACTTTCCTTGAACTCGAAGAGATTGCTGAAATTGAATCAAAAATAGGAGAGCCAAACTATGGGCAAAAACGGCTCGCTGAAGAGGTGACACGTATTGTGCATGGTGAAGAAGGATTGAAAAGTGCACGTGAAATTACAAAAGCTGCAAAACCTGGAATGGAAACCGAATTGAGTGGGGAAGTGCTTACAGTTCTCTCTAAGGAATTGCCGAGTAAAACATTTGCTCTAGATGGTGTTATAGGAAAAAAATTGATCGACCTCTATCTCGAAACAAACTTGCTCACATCGCGCGGGGAAGCGCGCCGTTTGATTAAAAATGGAGGTGCATATGTGAACAACAAGAAAGTGACAGATGAGCATTTTGTAATCGAAAAAAACCACTTGATTGATCAAAAATTTCTTCTTTTGCAAGTTGGCAAAAAGAAAAAAATGGTCATTTCTATAGAGTGAAAACAAAAGAAAATCATCTTTTTTTAAAAATTCGCTTGAAACGAATTTGGCGAGTGCTATTATACAGCTATAAATCAACAAAGTATGGTATCTATAGTCGGATAACCGTTTGAACCAGGAGGCAGTATTTATGGCTACAATGACAAAGAAAAAGCTAATCAACAGAATTTCACAAGATCACGGGATTCACCCAAATCATGTACGCACTGTAATCCAAAACTTTTTGGATGAAATGACAGATGCACTATCAAGAGGAGATCGTCTCGAGTTCCGTGATTTTGGTGTATTGCAAGTTGTTCAGAGAAAGCCAAAAATTGGACGTAATCCTAAAAATGCATCAGTGCCGATTCACATCCCAGCAAGGAGAGCCGTAAAGTTCACTCCTGGCAAGAAAATGCGTCGCTTGATCGAAAAGGGAAACTAAGAGGTTATCAATTCTTGAGTTAGCAGAACATGAAATCGCCCAGATCACCGAAGTTCTTGAATGTGAGGTAAGCGATTTAGGTTTAATGCAAGACGAGTCAGGAGCGGTCTATTTTTTCGGCCGCTCTTTTTTTCCTTGGGGGGCTTTGCCCTATCCTTTGGAACACGCTAGGCTTGGACGGGTTTTGCACAAGCTAGGAAAGACTCAGATTGCAAAGAAGATGGCAAGCTGGCAAAAAGCAACGCTTGATCATGCCGAAGCTCCTATCTATTCACTCTTTTTGCAGGAAAAAGGGTGCACTCGTGATCAGCTCAATGTTGCGAATCTCGAATTCTTTAAAGAAGTTGGCCTTCCCAATCACATCTACAACCCGTTTGTGAATCAAAGCTTGGGATTTGTCAATTTTCGAAAAGAAAATGCAACGATCCTTTGTACTGGAACAGGGTGCAAAAGTGGAATGGGAGTGATCACTTCAGGGGATGCAGGAATCATCAACTTTGGACCGCAGCTTCCACCTATTTGGGAGTGTAGTGGATTTGGTTTAGCAGGACGAGCTACAAACACATCGTACCGCTGGGAAGGGGATGGATTTGAGCTCTCTTATCACACGCGACTTTCCTCTCCAAGTCATAGAGATACAGGATTTAAATCGCTGCAAGACTCAGGATTTAGTGCTGTTTGGATGAATGTCCGACAAAAATTATACGGTAATTCCCTTGAGACAGCGTGCACATTTGAGGGGACAGGGCTTGAAAAAGAGCTTCGCTTTTCTATTTTTGGAAAAGGAGAAGCGTGTCTAGTCGACAAACTGCAAAGACTGACCCCTAAATCGCTCGACCGGTTTGAAGGTCCAGCTCTTCCTTTTGAACTTCTAGGAGAAAAAGGAAGGGTAGAGGTCGTTGCTAGAGAAGGGTTTGGAAAAATGGAGATCATTCCCTTAGCTGCGGATGAAAGCTATTGGGGTGCGGATTTTCTGATCTCTTTTAAAATTGATCAAAGACTACCGATTCATCTCACATTCAACTTAGAGAATTAGTAGAGAGCTACTCTTCCCAGTTGACATTCTTGAATTTATAATGGGTAGCGATCAAAATGATATCGATTACCCACCAAATTCCACCAAATCCGCCTGTGATCAATTTCAAGATCCCCAGCCAGACATGGCCCATGATGAAGCGGTCAATCCCCAAGACTCCAAAGAAAATCGACATAAGAAGGCATAAAACCCAATTTACATTACGAGGTTGGTCCATGTCTCCATTTTATCTGTTTTTTTTAAACGACACAAGGGTTTATATAAATGTTTAAATATTAAATGGATGTGACAATTTGATTGGTGGGATGGATTTTTTTAGAGAATTTTCTCGTTCTTTATATTGTGTTAAAAAACGGAGGGGTATATAAATTTTGAGTATTGCCGGCTTAGCTTAGTGGTAGAGCAGTAAAAGAGTTTTTTGCAGACATTGGTTCGATTCCTTTGGCCGGCTTGTTATGAAAAAATATCTTTCTATTTCTATTGTTGGAATTTCCCTTTTTTCCATGTTTTTTGGAGGAGGAAACCTCGTCTTTCCTCTTTTTTCTGGGATCCATAGCCACTCCTTGCTTCTAACCATCATAGGTTTTTTAGTCACAGGTGTACTGCTTCCCTTTCTCGGGGTTACGATTGGAATGCTTTTTGAAGGCGATTATGAGGAATTTTTTGGCGTACTAGGTAAAAGGCTTGGTGCGGTATTGATCTTTACTTTTCTCTTGTGTTGGATTCCGCTTGGATCTGGGCCGAGGTGTAGCCTTCTCTCTTATGGTGCTTTTTGTCAAATTGGAGGGGAAGCTCCTATTTGGCTCTATACCGCTGCCTACAGTGTTTTGGTCTATTTTTTAACGTGTCAGAAGCGTTATTTTATCTCCATTTTAGGGAAATTTATCACCCCAGCCCTCCTTTTCTCTCTTTTTTGTTTGGTCATTTATGTTTTCAAGCAAGGGTTTGACCGTCCATTTGTTGGGAATATGACTTGGAACGGCTATTATACAGCACTTATTGGTGGCTATAGCACAATGGATTTTGTTGCAGCGATTTTCTTCTCTTCAACTATTATAACTTTGCTTAAAAACCAACAGAAAGAGGAGTTTGAGTTTAAATCTGTCTATCCCGCCTTTCTCATTGCTGTTTTTCTTTTGACAATCGTGTATATCGAAATGATTTGTATAGGGTACATGAAATCAGAAGAACTTTTTTTGACAGATCCTTCACAGCTTCTCGCTGCGATCAGCTATCTTATCTATGGAGAGCAGATGAAATATGTTGTCTTCGCAATTATTTCACTCAGTGTTTTATCCACTTCGATGGCACTCTCTCTTGTTTATGCTGAATATTTACACCAATCTATTTTTAAGAAGAAAATTAACTATAATTTTTGCCTTATAGGCTCTGTTTTATTTAGTTACATTCTTTCGACGATTGGTTTTGAAAAATTGGCTGTATTTATCTCTTACGTGATGGGATTCTTGTACCCATTTTTATTACTCCTTTCAATTATTGCTCTATTTAAAAAACTCAGGGTTCCATCACTCAAGTTACAGGAAAGTCCTCTTCATGAAACAGAATGATTACGTTGATTCGCTCACAGATCAAACCCTCATTACTGGAGGACATTTTGTCTTAACAGAAAACTCTGAAAGTCTCAATGAAGGGACGCTGAATTCTTTCCGTTTGGCTGTTTCTACCTACTCTTTGGGTAAAAAAAAATATCCTAATTTAGCTCTTGGAATTTTGATCAATGATATTGGGATGGTTTGCTCTGCATCAGAGTGTCAGATAGGAAAAGTCCTTTCTCGTGATACCTTTATATTTCCTCCTGAATACCTTGAAATTCTCGACCAACATGAAGTGAAAGAAAAAGAAGTAGAGCTTTTCTGGGAAAAACATATTCGGAATCGGGCAAAGAAGCAGCTACATTCACAGCTCTCTCAAAACAACCCTTATATTCAATACCGTGATCGTGAAGGGTATGCTTACCATTGTCCTAAAGAAAACATCGAAATTCTATTGACTCGTTACCAAAAAAATGATCGGAGAGGAACACCTGCATGTCCTTTGATTATGAGTGCTTATTCTTTTGAGCATAAGCGTTTAGGGTTTAAATCAAGCCTTAATTTTTACTATGTAGGTGAAGATAACTACATGAATGTCGCAAATCATTTTGTCATTGAAAAAGGGCGCTTTTTAGCTTCTCAGTTTTCTAATGGAGAGTTAACGATCAAAAATGTCTATGTCTTTGAAAATAAAACATTGAAAAACTTTTAAGCTAGCATGATCTATTTAGACAATAACTCTACAACAAAACCCGATAAAAATGCACTTGAGGCAATGGCTCCTTTATTTGAGGATTTATTTGGAAACCCCTCTTCTCTCCATGCATTTGGGCAGAAAGCTTCGGATAAAATTTCGGAGGTTCGACGGCAAATAGCACATCAAATTGGCGCAGATGAAACAGAGATTTATTTCGTCAGTTCTGGAACAGAAGCGAATAACTACTGTCTTATTGGGATGGCCTACGCATATCAAAAGAAAGGAAGGCATTTAATTACATCAAAGATTGAACACGCTTCAGTCTTAAAAACATGTGCGCATTTAGAAAAACAAGGTTTTGAAGTGACTTACCTTGACGTCGATGATGAAGGGTTTGTTTTGCCCGAGACATTGCAAGAAGCTATTCGGCCTGAGACCACTCTTATTTCCATTGGACATGTCAACAGTGAGATTGGAACAATCCAGCCCCTTCAGCAGTTGATTGATGTTGCAGAAGAGATTCCCTTTCATACAGATGCTGTTCAGAGTTTTCTAAAGACCGATTTTCATCTTGAAAATTACCCCGTAGCGCTTGCCTCTTTTTCAGGTCATAAATTCCATGCTCCTAAAGGAGTTGGTTTTTTCTATCGGTCAAAAAAACTTCAGCTAGCTCCTCTTATTCATGGTGGGGCTCAGGAAATGAACCTCCGGGCTGGAACAGAAAATAGCGCTTTTATCATTGCAATGGGAGAAGCAATGCGACTGTATGATACATCTCATGTTTCAAAGATGAAGGAGCTTCAAGCTTATCTTTTTTCACAGCTAGTAGACCGTTTCCAAGTTAAGATCAATGGCCCAAAAAATCTTGATCACCGGATTTGTACAAATGTGAATGTCTCTTTTGATAATATTGAAGGAGAGCTGCTCTTAGGGAAATTATCTGATCAACAGATTTATATCTCAACTGGTTCAGCATGTAGTTCAAAAGCTTCAAGAATCTCGCATGTTCTTGAAGCGACTAGTTGTCCTCCTAGTTATATCCATGGAAATATTCGAATCGGCCTTTCTAGGGAGACAACATTAGAAGAGATCAAACAGTGCGTTGAATCAATAGAAGCAATTTTATCAAGCCAACGCTTCTTTACGCTCAATTAATTGATTTGCAGCTCAGGCTCGCGCTCGGTAGGTTGTTGCTTGGTGAGCCATTTATTACACAGGATGAGGAAGGTTAGGCCAATTCCCCACTGGAAGAGGACCGATCCAATACTATAGATGTGGAAAGGATTCCACCAGTGCTCTCCTTGAAAAGAGAGGATGCTTTGATAGAAAGCCCAAGCGAGAAGAACCACCCCTTGCGCAGGAATGATATAGCGAATCATAAAATTATAGACACGACCAAGTTTCCGGTCTTTGGGAGAGCTATTGACGACATCAACCCGGAAGCGATTGACACCATAACGGATCACACCAAAGGCAATAAACAGTCCATTGACAATGAGGCCAAGGCTCCACACCCAATCTTGGTTTTGGAAAACAGCCATACTTAAGGCTGAAGGGAGTCCGAGAAGGAAGGAAAGAAGTGCAGTTGTGATGATCGCTTTTTTATGGGGAAGTCCAATCTCATGGAGAGATTTAGCTGCAAGTTGCACCATAGAAAACATGGAGCAAAGAGAGCCGAGTCCAAATGCTAGAAAGAAAATTGCCGAAAAAAGAGACTGTAATAGAGGACCACCTGGAAGCGAAGAGAAGAGGGTAGGGATATAGATGAAGGTCATTCCAGTATTTGAGCTTCCTTCCCCCGAAACAAGCGACCCAACCGTATTGTCAAAAGCAAAAGCAGTTGAGAAAATAATTACCCCCATAAGGAGCGAAACAACGTTATTGGTCAAAGCGGTCAAAATGCTGTTTCCAATAATACTCTCTTCTTTGCGAGCATAGTTGGCATAGACAAGAAGCAATCCCCAGCCAGCCCCTGTATCCCACGCATTCTGTGTGAGCGCCTCGATCCAGATCTTATAGTGGAGAAGGTCCTTCAGGTGAGGTGTAAAGAGGTAGGCAAGCCCAGATTTAGCTCCAGGTAGCGTCACTGCACGTACCGCAATAACGGCGATCAAGCAGAGGAGAATCGGAATCAAAATTTTTGTAACCTTCTCAATGCCCTTCGTGATCCCACGGTAGACAACAAAAGCTCCGATTAAAATAATAATTGTATGAAATAGGAGTGGTTGTAAGCTATGGGTATAATTCTCCCACAAGCTGGCATAATCAGCTGTTTGGGTAAATTTTCCAGTGATACTATAGAAAAAATACCGAAATCCCCAGCCAACAACAACAGAGTAGTAAAATAAAATTCCAGTTGTCACAAGTGCGATAAAGCCTCCCATCCAGGCAAAGCGAGGGCCGGCTGTATGAGCAAGTGCTCCTATAGGAGCTTTTCTGGTAAGCTTTCCCATGGCAAGCTCAGTGATAATAAGGGGAATAGACCATAAGAAAAGGAAGATAGCCCACGGGATGAGGAAGGTTCCTCCTCCATTTTGGGCTGCAATACGGGAAAAACGCCAAATATTTCCAGCGCCGATCGCAATGCTAACGAGGGAAATAATGAAACCGAGGCGAGAGCTAAAAAATTCTTTCTTATGTTTCATTCCAAATATTATACCATATCAACCCGCTTCTTGACAAGATCAGGTTCAAAAGTGTATAAATTTCTGTTTATGAAGCGAGATGACCTTATTATAGCACCCTCTATCTTTGCAGCTGATTTTGGCCATTTGGCCGAAGAGGCAAAGCGGATTGAAGAAGCGGGGGCCGATTGCATTCATGTCGATATTATGGATGGCCACTTTGTTCCCAACCTCACCCTAGGTCCAAGAGCTCTTGGTGCGATCAATCGATCGACAAATCTTTTTTTGGATGTCCATATCATGGTTTACAATCCAGAGGATTTTGTTGAACGGCTGGTTGAGATGGGTGCCGATCGAATCACTTTCCATTTTGAAGCAACGGAAGATATAGAAGATGTCATCGCCTATATTCGAAAGTGTAACATTCAAGCAGGCCTTGCATTTAGACCGGAGACACCTGTTGAATTTGCATTGAAATACATCGATAAATGCGACCTCATTTTGATGATGACAGTCCCTCCTGGTTTTGGCGGACAAACATTTATGGATGATGTATTGGAAAAAGTGAACTTGATCAGGCATACTGCAGAGAAATTAAAAGTGCGTCCCAATGGAAAGCCTTTCCCTATTCAAGTAGATGGGGGAGTCGATGGAGAGACGGCGCCACGCTGTGTAGAGGCAGGGGCAAATGTGCTCGTTGCGGGAACCTATCTTTTTAAAGGAGACCCCACGATGGAAGCAGGAATTGAAATATTACGAGCATGTGGAGAATAGAATGATCTTAAGTCAACAAGTTGTTCCGGGAATGACACTATCTGTCAGCAAGAAATTTTATCGTGTTGACTCTAGTGTTAAAGTGACCTTGGCTAAAGGGCAGCCATTCTTCAAGATGAAACTCTGCGATCTCAGTACAGATAAGAGCATAGAGAAAAACTTTAAGATGGGTCAAGAGGTTGAAGAAGTCTCTTTAGACGAGCGGCAGATCGAATTCCTCTACCTGGAAGGGAAAAATTACCTCTTTTTAGATATCGGAAACCTAGAACAAGTGTTTGTTCCGTCTGAGATTATTGGAAAGCAAGCCAACTTCTTAAAAGAAGGTGTTGAGCTTATGGCTACTTTTTATGGTGAGACGGTCTTTTCCGTCGAACTCCCTCAATTTTTAGAACTGATGATTTCTAAAACAGATTCAATCGAAGAGGGGAATGCAACAGCTGCAGGGGCAACAAAGCCCGCTGTTTTAGAGACTGGAGCTTCTGTCGAAGTCCCTCCTTTTATTGAAGCGGGGGATGTAATCAAAGTTGATACACGCACAAGTGAATATATTCAAAGGATTTAATATGGACTTAAAGGAAATAGAAGAGTTGATGCAAGTGATGGAGCAACAGAAAGTGAAAAAAGTTGCGATCAAAAAAAAAGACTTTGAAATTGTCCTAGAAAGGGAAGGAGATGGGGTTTTAATACCACCTCCACAACCTGTCCATGCTCCCGCTCCAGCTGAAATTATTCAGAAGGGGATCGAGCACCCCGCTCCAAAAGAAGAAGCACCATCTAACTATATCGTCTCTCCGATTGTAGGAACATTTTATGCAGCCTCTTCACCTGATGATCCTCCTTTTATGAAAGAAGGAGATCGAATTGAAGATGAATCGATTGTCTGTATTGTAGAAGCGATGAAAGTGATGAATGAAGTGAAGGCCGAGACAAAAGGGGTGATCACTGAAATTCTTGTGAAAAATGGTGACCCTGTTGAATTTGGAACTAAACTCTTTAGGATAACATGAAAAAAGTTCTTATAGCTAATCGAGGCGAAATTGCTGTTCGCATTATCCGTGCGTGTCATGATCTTGGTCTTCAAACAGTTGCTGTTTATTCCGAAGCAGATAGTGAAGCGCTTCATGTTCTTTTTGCCGATGAAGCGGTTTGTATTGGAAAAGCGCAAGCGACTCATTCGTATTTAAAAGTAGCTAATATCCTTTCGGCTTGTGAGATCACAGGAGCTGATGCAATTCACCCTGGCTACGGTTTTTTGAGTGAAAATTCCAATTTTGCCTCGATTTGCGAAAGTTGTGGTTTAAATTTTATCGGACCCTCTCCGCAATCGATTTCTCTTTTAGGGAATAAGGCGCAGGCAAAAGCGTTGGCAAAAAATGCTAAATGTCCCATCATTCCCGGTTCTGATGGAGTTGTAGAAGACTTAGATTCAGCTCTTAAAGTTGCTAAAAAACTAGGTTTCCCTATCTTTATCAAAGCCTCTGCTGGAGGGGGAGGAAAGGGGATCCGCGTTGCACATAATGAAAAAGAATTTAAGCGCTTTTTTCCAGCAGCCCGCACAGAAGCTGAGGTGAGTTTCAACAATCCTGACATCTATCTTGAAAAGATGATTGTCCGCCCAAGACACATTGAGGTTCAGGTTCTTGGAGATAAGTTTGGAAATTATATCCATCTTGGAGAGCGTGATTGCACATTGCAACGTCGTCGTCAAAAGCTTATTGAAGAGACGCCGAGTCCTATTTTGTCTTCAGACCTTCGGAAGAAGATTGGGCAAGCTGCTGTCAATATAGCTAAATCGGCAAAGTATTTTTCAGCAGGGACAGTAGAGTTTTTGCTCGACAAAGACAAAAATTTCTACTTTATGGAGATGAACACCCGGATTCAGGTGGAGCACACAATCTCAGAAGAGTACACAGGGATTGATCTACTCAAAGAGCAAATTAAAGTTGCGCGTGGAGAAAAACTCCTTTGTAAGCAGAAAGAAGTGAAGTTTGATGGACACATCATCCAATTTCGAATCAATGCAGAAAATCCAGCAACGAACTTCAGCCCATCACCTGGTAAGTTAGAGTACTATCTCCCTCCAGGCGGCCCTCATGTCCGAGTGGATAGTAGTTGTTACTCTGGTTATAAGATCCCTCCCTACTACGATTCGATGATTGCCAAACTCATCGTCAAGGGGAAAGATAGGGATGAGGCGATTGCTGTAGGAAAACGAGCACTCAAAGAATTTCACATTGGCGGAGTGCACTCAACGATTCCATTTCATCAATACATGCTCAATAATCGTCATTTTCTCAATTCAGATTACGATATTAAATATGTGGATGATCTTATCGATTCAGGTTGTCAATTTCTCACTCCTCGATAGAACAAGATTTCTCAAGTAAGGGATGAGTCCACAAAGCGCATTGCAAATACTCACATAATCGCCAATACGAACAAAATAGCTTAAAGCGATGAGGCTCCCAGCAATACTGATCACCCAAAACTGTCGACTGAGATGACTCCTTCCAGTTCTCTCCACTTGCCACCATTGAAGCCAGAAACGGCTTGCAAAGAGCAAGCTTCCAAAGAGACCGATCAAATGCCATGGAAGAGAAACGATATCTCCTCCTGAAAGAGCCAGTGGCACCTCCATCCAATGGAGATCAAGGGATGCACGTTGAATAGTAAATGCAAAGGTGATCAAAGAGAGAGTAGAGAAGAAAGCAATAAAAACATTTTTTCTTGGAAAAGATAAGTTGAGGTTTCGCCAAGCAATGAAGCAGTTGACAACTTGAATCATCAAAAGGGGAAATTGTGACTGAATAAAATAGTGGAGGGCAAGAATGAGATTTCCACAGATCGACAGTTTCCAGAAAAGAGGAGAGACAAAAGAGGTTTTTTTTCGCTCACTTTGAATCCATTGAATGAAGAATCGAAGGCCGAAAAAGAGGGAAGGGATAAATCCTATCGAATAGTAGAAAATCTCTCTCATTTTTTTGCAGAGAGCGTTAGCTTGCTCACTTTCTCTTGTAGCAACTCTTTTCCCTCAGGAAGGTGAAGCGTCTGAGTGGGGAAAGCAATATCCGCATCGTGAGAATGGATGATTCCGTAGATCTTCAACAAGATTTCCTGCTTCACATTTAGGTGCTCTTTCCACCCAGTGGCATGGGTGAAAGTGTAGATCAAAATATTTAATGCTGAATCACCAAATTCTTGAAAATTAACAACTAAGAATTGCGATTCATCGATTCCAGGATGCTCAACTAGCATCTTTTCAATTTCAGCAGTGATCAAGCTTACCTTATGAGCATCCTCATACCGAACACCGATCACCTCTTTGATCCGTCTATGGGTCATCCGCGTTACATTTGTGACAGAGATGGTTGAAAAAATTGAATTAGGTAGATAGATAGGCCGCTTTTCAAAAGATCGGATCTTTGTCAACCTCCAGCCGATCTCTTCGACATATCCCTCAATCTCTTTATCTTCAGATCTAACCCAGTCACCCACTTTAAATGGGCGGTCCCAAAAGATCATGATTGCACCGAAAAAATTGGCAAGCATATCTTTAGCAGCAAAACCGATTGCGATACCTCCAATTCCACCAAAAGCGAGCACTCCAGAGATGCTAAATCCAAGAGATTGAAGGGCAACAAGACTGGATGTGATCAAAACCGAAGCTCGGAGTACCTGGCTAATTGTTTTAGCAGTTGCTCGGTCGCTCTTTTTTTGAGGAAGCCTCTTTTCTCCATTGGAGATGAGCCGATAGAGGAACCACCCAATAGCGGCGATTCCACTCATTTTTCGGATGGTAGGGATCGCACTTAAAATAGGGATTGAAGCCTCACTTTGAAACATAGAAGCACAAAAAGTGAGGGAGATCGACCAGATCATCAAGCTCAAAGGAGCAGAGGCAGATTCAAGAAAGACCGTATTCCACGGCTTATGATCTTTTTTGAGTAACCTAGAGAAAATCTTTTTTTGAATCAGGTCAGCGACAAGAGTAATTGTAACGACGATAAAGACCTGAATAATCCAATGTAATCCAAACATGCCTCTCATTATAACAAAAACTCTATTCTCCTGCAATATAGGCTTTCTAAAGGAGTGGTAAAGAGTTGCATTTCCCTCTAAAGAAGAGTTTCAGAATGACACCCAACAGGCCAAAAAGAATTGCATGGATGCTGTGGTAATGGCTCCTCTTGATGATTGTCTGTGGGCAACACTTCTTCAGGGAAAAATTCATTTAAACCATTAATAATAAGCATTGCACCTACACATACCGATGATAGCCCTACAGCGGCATCTGCGTAGCTTACAGGTTCTTGTTTTTCTCTACGAAGACAAGAAATTATTTTACTGTGTATGCTACTTTGAGCAGTGGCAACCAAGCCCCCTAGAAGAAAGCTTGATCCTACAGCAATCTTGTGAATGCGTTGGTCGGCAGAAGCTTCTTGTATGGTCGTTGCTATAACATTTCTAGTTTGATTTGTAAGTAAAAAATTTATTAAAGAACTCATTTAAATCCTCTATGTTTTTTTTTGTTGTTAAAAAATTTTATTCAAATATAATATTCAGATCTATAAAAAATGTATAGATGGTTTTTCCCTCTATGGTTGATTTAGACGCTAAGCATTACCGAAAACATTCATCTCTCCAATATGAAGTTGGATTGGAACTTCTCAACACCCTTGATTTGAAGGGGAGTGAAACAGTCTTTGACATAGGATGTGGAGATGGGAGGACGACAGTTGAATTGGCAAAGCGGGTTCCTCAAGGGAGTGTGTTGGGTATCGACCCTTCTGCAGCAATGATTGATTTAGCGACTTCTTCTTTTCAAAAAGAGAGGGGATTGACATTTCAAAAAGCTTCAGCAGAAGAGTTTTTTTTCGAAGAAAAAGCCGATCTTATTTTGATGATAAACGTATTACATTGGGTGCGTGATCCAAAAAAGGCGCTCCAAAACATTTCAAATCACTTAAAAGAAGGTGGGCAGCTTATTATTCTCACCTATCCTAAAGAGTCTTCTTATCTAGCTTTTTTGGAAAAAACACTCAATGAGGAGAGATGGCTTCCTTATCAAGAGTTATCAGCTTCTCAAACAATCCTTTCTGCGCAAGAGTACCGAAAATTGCTCGAAAATTTTCAACTGACCATTGAGACTTATACCTTAGAGGAGAAAATTGCCTCATACAAAGATTCTGAAGAATTGGAGAATTATGTGAGAGGGTGGTTCAACTGTTTTCTTCCCTTACCTCAAGTAGAAGAAAATCTCTTTTTAAAGAGTGCGATTGAAAATGCATCAAAGGAGTATCTAAAAAAAGAGGGGGTTCATATTCCCTATTCTAGATTGGTGATAAAAGCTCGAAACTAAATAATTTTATAAAAATTTTGGACTATTACCTGACTTGAAAGAGATAGAATTTTCCAATCATTTCAAATCTTGTGATTTTAAGGAATATGCTTTCCAAAGAGGCCAATGAGGAGCTGTATGTCCCCCTTCATTTCCTATGATCACGGTTGTTTTTCCAAGAGAATTACTCTTTTTTAATCGCTGGATAAAAAGTTTATCATCACGATTGTAAATGAGTTCATCCATCTCCTCAAAATAGAGAAGGATGTTTAAGGAGAGTTCTTTAAGAGAACATATCGAATCGATTGGTCGCATATTAGAGTTTTGATAATTTTTTGCTAGAGCTTCGAGTTCTGGGTTCGAGCCTCTAAAATGGATGATTTCTTCTACAGATTTTAGAGGAACATCTAAAACAACAATTCCATTTTGGACTGCGTTTAAAAGAGCTTGTTTCACTTCTACTGTGATCCCACTTTCCTCAAGTTCGGAGCTATATGTATTTGAATTCAACAGAGCGATTAAATTTATAACTGCTCCACCACCAGCAGAATTTCCATAGAGATCAATGGACTTATATCCCTTATCGATAACGGTTTTTTTCAAGACATGTAGAGCAGGTAAAAGTTCATTGATTGTCCCAAATGTTAAATCTTGAGGATTATACACTCTCTCTTCGAGATCGTGATCGGGGAAATTAAAGCTAATAAGGGTTGAGTTGATAATACCAAGTTCCCGAAGTTTATCTGCAATTTGGTAATTGCCTCCATATCCATGGCAACAGATCATCGTCCTAGAATTTGTTCCAGGACTAGAATAGAGGTTAAGATCACCAAATAGGGGAGAGGTATTCATTAAAAAGGAGAATAGAGAAAAAAAAACAATAAAACAAGATTTGGCCACCGAAGCCTTATAGTAGCATGCGTAAAAATTGCACAAGTGTTTTTTTTCTGTAATTAACAACGGCAAATTTTTATATAGGGTGTGGGGATGGAAGGACCACAGCTGACATTAAATTAAGCACCTCAAACAAATAATAGCCATAGAAAGAGCTTGTCAACACATCAATTTGAACCACGAAGAAGTGGAACGAATCTGCAATCAATATTTTCAAGGGAAAGGTTCTCTTCAAAATTACGAGCTCCTTGTCTGGAGGCGCGGTCAACACGAGCTTGAAGATTTGTTGGGCAGATAAGTGGTTTGTACTGAAGTTTTACATCAGAGATAGAAACATATTTTCTATTGAAAAAAGCATCTATGAACTGGTACAAAGCACCCTATCCCTCAGATGCTATTTGCTTCTAGTCCAGAGGAATCTTATCTTTTTACCATTTTTCAATTTTGTGAAAAATCTGGTTGAGAAGAATGTAAAATATTATCCCTGTGTATGCCATCTTCATTCTTTTCTACAAAAAATCCTGATACCTTCCTCAGGGATGGTTTCAGATAATGGCAAAATAACTGAGCAGGCTTCAACATCATAGTCTTCAAAATAAGCAATCATTTCTGTAGCAAAAATTTCGGGTATCTCTTCTTCTTTATCATTGATTTTTTTATAATAAAAATTAACTAAGATTTTTTTTCCTTCATGGAGAATGTTGATGGCTCTTAGGTTTTTTGTAACGGCTCCCAGTAGAGCAATTTGAGAAGCTGCTCTTATCTTTAAGTTTATACTATCCATAAGACTAATCACTTTGGTTCAATGTGAATCGTTACAGCACGTAAATTCGCTGTAACAGCACCTAATAAGGCTCTTGATGCTGAAAGGATACCGTAACTTTGATCTTCTTGACTCATGGGTTAAAAATCCTTGGTTTTCTTGGTATGATATGCACCCCATCTTTTGCATAGTCTATGGAACCAGTCGTTGAGGGATATAATTTCCCAGTCTCCTTGTCGCAATAATATCCAATGAACTCATCAAAATCAACAATCTCCTTCTTGAAGAGGTGTTTTGGCTGGCGCATTTAATTTGCCAAGCTATCTGAATCTTCATGTCGAAAATAGACAAAAATGCCATCTTTTTTTTCTGGAATTTTTTGTGGATAAGCCACAGTTATCTTTTCAGTTTCAATCATATATTCAGTACAATCTGAAATAAGCTCAGATGCAACTTCTTCGGCAAGTTCTTCTTCTTCTTCTGAAGGGTCATTATTATAGTAAAAGAACAATCTGATACATTCATTATCAAATGCAATAATTACCGCCCTCAGGTTTGGTGTTATAGAACCCAAAAGAGCTACTTGAGAAATACACCTTAGCTTGCAAATATCTAATTTCATAAACCCTTCAATAACCTATAGGCTCGGCTGGAATTATATGACATCCATTTTTACCATAGTGAATTGTCCCTCTTGTGGTAGGTAAGCTGAATGTGCCATCCTTACTTTTCCAAATACCTATATGCTCTTCAAAATCAACAATTTCTTTATACCCTGGTTTACCAGGCAGGACATGATTGACCCTTCGCCCTCCTCCTGCATAATTTTGAATTAGTTTTTGAGGGTCGGGATGTTCAAATATGCTTCTTCCTGGAATGTAATTATGCTTACCAGGAATGTGCTTTCCCTGCTGACCCCAATGAATTTTAAGATTACCGCTTTATTCTTTTCTATGAAATGCAAGGATCCCTTCTGTAGGAATTTTTTTAGGATGGTCTAGCCGAACTACACCATCGTCTAAATCGTAGTCTTCAGTGAAATCAGAGATGATTTCAGTCATAGCAGTGTTTGCTGTATCAAAATCTTCGTCAGAAATAAGCCCATCATAAAAGAAACGAACTTTTACAAGTTTTTTCGAAGGATCAATGTGAATCGTTACAGCACGTAAATTCGCTGTAACTGCACCTAATAAGGCTCTTGATGCTGAAAGGATACCGTAACTTTGATCTTCTTGACTCATGGGTTAAAAATCCTTGGTTTTCTTGGTATGATATGCACCCCATCTTTTGCATAGTCTATGGAACCAGTCGTTGAGGGATATAATTTCCCAGTCTCCTTGTCGCAATAATATCCAATGAATTCATCAAAATCAACAATCTCCTTTGGAGACATAGAACAGTGTTTAGCAACTATATCTATGGATTTGGGCAAATTGTCTTCAAACAAGTCTGCGATCTTTTGCTCAGCGATAGTATGAAGCGCACGAGAAACCACATACATGTTCCCAAGGAGAAGCAACTCGTTTTCTGTAGTAACCTTATGTTCAAAAATATTCATAGATTAGGAGTATTGCTCGGGGCGGGACTCGAACCCGCACGCCCATAAGAGCAAGGGATTTTAAGTCGGTTGCAAAACACAAACTGGAAAAGACCAGAAGCCACAGAAAGCAAACTCTCAATAGGTTATGAAAGCGCCTATTGTGCTCTTCTATACTGATTTTTTCCAGTTTTTTCTGGTCAAGTGCGTAAAATTTGCGTAATTTATGATGGCTCCTGTCGAAGAAATACCAACCTTCCTTCAACAGGAACTTTGCTAGGAAAATCAAGACGTTCAATACAGTCATCTAAATCAAAATCGGGAAAGTCAGCAGAAATCTCGGTAATGGCTGTACTTGCAATATCAAATTGAGCCTCCGAAATATCTTTATCATAAAAAAAACAAACCTTTAATATTTTTCGTTGAGAATCAATTTTGATAGTTACAGCTCTTAAATTAGGAGTAACTATACCCAATAAAGCACGTTGAGCTGAAATTGCAGCGTACACTTCATTCTTATCTACTTCATTACTCATACATGAATACCCATTTATTAAGGCTTATCCGGAACAATGTGTACTCCATCATTGGCATAATGAATCCTACCTCTGGTTGTGGGTATTTTTTGCTTTGTTAAAGGGTCAACGTAATATCCAATAAATTCTTGAAAATCTACAGCTTCTCTATATCCTGGTTTTCCAGGAATTGAACGCCCTATCCTTTTTCCTGTTCCAGCAAATTCATCTACAAGCAATTGCGGATTAGTGTGTTCTAAAATACTTTTATACTTATCTAGTTGATAATTTTTATGCTTAATAAGATGTTTGCCTTGCTTATCCCATTGAATTTTAAGATTACCGCTTTTAAGAATCGCATTCCGCGTTGCTTCTTCTTTTGCAGTTTGTGCTAATACTTCTTGAGCAAGCTTGGGAGAAATAGAGGCTGTTTCCAAGGTCATGAGGGCATTGGCCCTTCTCAGATTGCGATAAAGTTGAATAGCTTTAACGGAGCCGGAAGCAATAAAAATATCAGCACCGTATTTACCGACGACATAGCCGATATATCTACCCTTAGTATAATCATCTAGTTGGTCCCATTTATTTAGGCATTCCTGCAGTTCTGGGACAAGTTTGCAAAGCATCTCTTTGGTTGTATTGTCTTTAATAAATTCAAGACATGCATGTGCGCAATCCGCCATCTCTTGAGAAATTTCTATTGGACTAGATACAAAAGCCCATATTCCTCGACTAATACCCCTAAAACAGGAAAGTAGCGATGGCACAAATTCAGTTACAGAATCTTGCCCTCCTTTGAGCATCCCTAAGGCAATACCCTGCCCGAATGTGATAGAGTTGAATCTCCCAACTTGTTTAGGGTCGATTTTCTTTGGACGAATACCAGACGCTAGATAATCGGATAAGGCTTTTGAAAAATCACCTGTTTCAAAATAAGCGATAGCGCGCTCAAAATACGCATCTTTATTTGCAGAATCTTTCTCAATGGCTCTAGTTAAAGCCACGATTGCTTCATCGTACGAAAGGCATTCACTTAAAAGCCGCCCCTCTTTCAGATATAGGTCTGAGGTGAGCAGGTCATGGTAATGGTTTTTTTCAGCATACGCAATGAATTTACGAATGTCTTCTAGAGAATCGAGGGTGTCTCCTTGGTGAAAAAGCACCATCCCTCTCTCGTAATATATTTTAGGATGAGGATGTTTTTGAAGACATTGGTTATATAGTTTTAAAAAAGGTTGTTGAATAGACCCTTCAACATCAATAATTTGGTTATGAACCGTTAGGTAATCATTTGTTGGTAGTTCCCTAAAGCTATGTTGGTTCAAATCCAAGAGGATGTCTCGGTATTGAGAGTAGAAAAAGGTATGCGTTAATAGGCCCGATAAAAACCCGTGCAATGACCTTTTCGTAAGATATGGCGTGAATGTTGACCGTGCTATATCGAGATTTGAATTCTCAAAAACTTGCTTTAATTTTGTATAAGTAAAGTCGCTGACTTCTTTGGCATTAGAATCGCTTTGAGGCCAATAGCAACTGCATGATGGATTCTCCTTTTCATAGAGCAGAAAATTTTGTAAATGTCGAAAATACGTCCGATGATGCCAATCAAAATAGCCGTGATAAATAGTAGGCGCACGGCAAAATTGCCATCCTTCATAAATATCACAACCTTCATTCCAAAGGTCATCTAAATCTAACCACCACTTTCCGGTGCAATCACATTTATAAACTAGAAAATAGATGTAGTAGCAAACGTCATTCTCATCATCATACTCATCTTCATCCTCGTAATAACTGACCCCTCGAATGACAGCTTGCGCGCAGTTAGGGCAGTAGGCGTAATCGCAATGCCTTTTGTTACCTTGCTTTCTTTGGGGGATGAGATGGCTAAGATGCCTTAATCTATCAATGAGTTCTCTATCGGTCTGAGCTTCTGAATGTCCATCGATTAAAAAATCTAGCTGTAGCCTTCCGCTGTTATCTTCGCTCCACGTGCTACATCCTTCGGGGTTATCCTGTAAATGCATTAAGCAGAAGTCTGGCCAAATTCCCTGATGAATCTTCGGTGTAACCGATGCATAAACCTTTGCATCATTGGTGTCTGCATTCATTAGGTGCCGTTTATTACCAAACTTAGAGCTTTTGACGCACTTAGGGGCAACAAATATTGCATGCTGCATTTGGTCATCAGCATGCATCAATTGAAAAGCACTCAAAATCACGAGTAGAAAATAAACCATCTTGCTCATCACAGCCTCACGTAAAAAAGCAAGATATGAGATTTAATTTTTTAAGAAAAGATAAATAAGATTTTTGTAACACTAGTATGCAGGCATATCGCTGGCTACCAATCATCTCCTACCTTGCTCTGTAAATCTCTTGCTCAATTTGTTCGATTGTAGGAAGAGCCTTTAGAATTGCCGTCTCGTATTCAGAAATTCCAATTGATTATCGCGCAACGCGTATTCGGCGATGACTTTGTCTTTTATCTTGCAAAGAAGCAAGTCCATGCTTGGATAGTCCCCAGGCTGACAGAGCAAATCATCAACCAACGACAAAACATGGAAGAGTATAAGCATGGATCTTTTCGGCAAATTGTTGTTCCTCTGTAATCATAGGCATCATGGGAGGTGGAATATCACAAAACTCAAGCCAATGACTTCCGCTTATTTTCTCAACCCTATTGACCACGATATCAAGCCCAATATCGATATGGAATCGAACAAAAAGACGACCATCGATTAGTGAAGAAATGTGGAACCGTGCACCCCATAAGGAGCATTATCCAAATCTAACTGCGCTTTCCCAATTCGATAAACAAAAAAATCCTTCAGATTAACTTGGGTAACATCACGAAGGTCTTAAAAAATTTCTTTGGAAATATCGGGTTCTGGAATTTTTTTAAAACGTTCAAGATAAGTTAGATCAATATCTCTAGTTGCACGGGCCTTATCGAAGCGTAATTCCATTGCATACCCACCCTTTAAAAGAAATTGAGTCTTCCCATTCAAATGCAACTTTTCTCCGCAATCTCTGTAAATCCTGCCCTGTTGTATTAGCAAGTTTTTTCAACCTTGCTTCCAAACTCTTTCGAAAACCGGTCGCTAATTTAAACTGTGTCGTCATCAATATACTTCAGTAATATATTTGCAGATTCATTTTTTTGAATATCTCGCTTGGATATAAGTCCCTGTTTGATTGCTTGGCGGACTCCCAGTTTTACTTGATCCAGAGAGATGCTCCCATCATTGACAACGTCAATCAAAGTCCTAAGAGGTTTTGTTACTCGGTATCCTTGTCGGATTTCAAGATTGTCTTCTGAAAGATCCTGATGATGAAGAACTAGAACTTTTGGAATCGCTTGGTTTCGCCGAAAACCTTTCGGTACTGTCATGTGCATTTTTACTGGCATCACATCGGTAATCTCGTAAATATCGAGGGCAGTTTCGTGGGACCATACATGGCCGGGCAAATTCAAAAGATCAATTAAGCTACGAAAGTAACTAGAATCAGCTCCTGGCCCACCAGGAAAAAAGCCAATTGGCACTTTTGTTGCCATCTGTCGAATACAATTCATATCTCACATGATTAGAATCATATGAATATGTATCGGTACTTTCAAATTCTATGTCTTCCCTCTAAACCAAATTACGGGGATTTTTTATGATAAGCGTTTTCTTGAATAACCTTAAAACCACGCCATCCCCAATAGACACGGTGATTGACAATCAACCCGCCATCAATTTCCATGACTTCCACAAAGTCCATTTGCTCTCCTTGTGAAGTTTCTCTTGGGTATTCAAACATCAATGTTTTTCCATCAGTCAAGAAGCCTTTTCTATAGAATTTTCTTATAGGAGGTTTTTGCTCAGCAACTCTTTCAATAAGAGCTCGGATTTCTCCGTGTCCTTTCAAGACTCCATGTTCACACTCCATCAAATAGGGAATGAGAGGGCTTTCAATTGTTGCATCTGAAGAATAAAGAGAAAGAAGGCCTTCTACGTCATTGTTTGATAGAGCCTTGTCCCACTCTTTGTAGATTCTTTCCATATCACTATTGGAGTTATTCATCAGCAAGTCCTCTATTATTTTTTTTCCACTTCTTCACAAAAGAGTTCTTTTCCGAAGAATCCTTGATAAGGTTTTGCTAGCAACGATTCAGCTTTGTCTGAAAATTCTATAATGTACGGTTTTTTGAACTGTTCTTGATGCAAATCTTTGTTCTTCCATTGCTCATAGAGTCCAAACTGGGACAGATTATCAGGGTCTTGGTAGAGATGATATGTAATACAGCTAGCTTCTTGACGACTAAGTTCAGCTATTTTTAACAAAGATTCTTTCAGTTCATTTTCTTTTCCAGCTTTCGCTTCAAGAATGACGATTACAGTATGGCTCATTTTCTAATTCCTCTCTGATGTTAAAGCTTTGATACAGGACTTAGAGGTTTATAATCAATTGACGTCCAGTGTTCAATAATTTTTTCATGATGACACCGAAAACAAGTCAAACCATGAAGGGTTATTTTTTTACCTGTTGCAGCAATTTCTCTTATCGGATTGCTAAAAGTTCCTTCGACTTTCCAGTGGATGACTATGACATCATTTTCGATACTAGAACATAAGGGGGTAATATGGGCATCAGGAATTGCAAAGACCCATTTCTTTGCCAATTCAACAACAGAACTACCACCTCGTAGTAGGCCATCTCTTCCATGAACAAGAGCATTGTCTGAATAGATTTTTTGAATAGAACCCCAGTCACGTTGATTGTAACCATCAAACCAGCACTTAAGTATCGTGTCTTTCATTTAATTTTCCTATGTTTAGGGTTAGAGATTCCAGAGAACCAATTTCAAGTAGGTTCTGAAGAGGTAAAAAGAGTGGTTGAGGTAGCTTATTAAAATCAAACCATCTCCAACCTAAACATCGATCTGGCTCCGTCACAGTAAGTATGCCATCAAAACTTCTAACAAGCATAAAAAGTGTGATATAATGTTTTTCTTCAGATTTAAAGAAATCATTGGTCCAAGGGCCGGGCATAATATCGGTAGCAATTAAACTTGTTTCTTCTTCAAGCTCCCTAGCAGCACATTCCGCAGGGCTTTCTCCATACTCCAAGTGTCCACCAGGAGCTCCCCAGCAGCCTACTCCATGTGCATTGATTCGCTTTCCCAAAAGTATCTGACCATTTCGAGTGACAAGGATCCCAATTCCCACTTTTGTTTTTTGAGACATTAGAACTGCATTTTCCATTTCAATCTCTTGGTTGCACATTATGGTCGACGTTTAGAATACTCACTTTTCTTCATACGAAACAAGTTTTTTGTTCGGGTCGGGATTTAAAACCCGCACGCCTATAAGAGCAAGGGATTTTAAGTCGGTTGTAAAATACAAATTGGAAAAGACAAGAAGCCACAGGAAGTAAACTCTCAATAGGTTATGAAGACGCTCATTGTGCTCTTTTATACTGGTTTTTTCCAGTTTTTTCTGGTCAAGTGCGTAAAACCGGAGCTTAAACTTCTTTCCTTAAGTAGGCTAATCGACCTTGAACCGGTATTTTGGCTGGCGCATCTAATCTTTCGATACGTTCTTCAAAGCTATATCCAATGGGGAAGGCAGCTGTGATTTCTGTTATCGCACATGATGCTATATCAAAATCTACTTCAGATATTTCCCCATCATAATAAAAGCAAATCCTGCCTGACTTATTTTTAATTTGAAGGTCAATGACCACAGCTCTGAGATTTTGCGTCACCTCTCCAAGCAGGGCTCTCTGAGTAGCGAGCAAAGCATAGCCAATATCTATATCATTTTTATCCATATATCTTACTCTATCTGGGCCGTGTAGGCACTATATGTACCCCTTCTTTTCCATAATGAATTTTACCCCAAGTTGTAGATGTCATCTGACCGGTACGAGGGTGAACGTCATAGCCAATCACCTCACCAAAATCGATAATTTCCTTATATCCTGGCTTTCCAGGTAAATGGGAACCATCCCTTAGACCTGTTCCCGCAAATTTATCAACTAGCCTTTGAGGGTTTGGGTGTTCAAAGATACTCCTACCAGGTACGTAGTTGTTCTTTCCTGGAATATGCTTTTCTTGTTGCCCCCATCGAATTTTAAGATTTCCACTTTTGAGAATTACCTCTCTAAAATAAAGATCTCGGTCGTGATGATGCTAAAAGCTCATGCAGGGACTTTTGCAACAAAATTAATTATTGCCTATTCGCAACAAGAATAGACATTCCGGAATCAGTAGAAATACTATTTCTTAGCTTTAACCCTGATTGAGAAAAAAGGGATGAATATTCTTCGATACTACGTTCAACCCCTCCAAAGACTGTAAGCAACAATAAATCAAAGATGCGTAAAAGGGGGGAGTCTTCTTGCCCTTTGACAAGGGATTCTACAACGTAGATTTCACCAGCCTCACCTTCAACAAGAGCTTCACGGCAATGGGAAAGGATTTGAATACAATGTGCATCATCCCAGTCGTGCAAAACCCGTTTTAAAATGATTCCATCACTTTTAAAGGGGAGAGCTTCAAAAAAACTGCCTGAAAAAACCTCAATCCTCTCCTGAAATTCTTGAGCTAATTTATCTATTTCTTGTTTAGCCACTCCAGGAAGCTCAAACATCCCCCCTGAAATATGAGAGTTTTTGATTAAAATTGCCCTCAAAAGACCACCTTTTCCACCCCCAACATCAATCATTTTTTTCTTCTGTTCTAAGGGAAGGGATTCCGCAATCATAGGGTCTTCTTTTGCAGAAACTGCTTTCATGTGGCTATCAAAGCCAGCTTGCAAATGCGGATATTGAGCGATGTACTCAAAATATTCTTGCTTATAGAGCTTGGAAAATCCTGTCTCTCCAGTTGTAAGGCTTTGAGACATTTGTCCGAAGCTATTCCAACGACAATCCTCACAAAATAAGAGGTCCTTCATACCTGAAGGGTGGCTTGATTTTAATACCTCACCAATCTTTTCAAGAGAAAATGTTCCATCGTCATTTTCTTTAAAAATCCCAAATGGGCATAGCACTCTTAGAAGCTTTTTTAATACTGTTGGAGACATAGAACAGTGTTTAGCAACTATATCTATGGATTTGGGCAAATTGTCTTCAAATAAGTCTGCGATCTTTTGCTCAGCGATAGTATGAAGCGCACGAGAAACCACATACATGTTCCCAAGGAGAAGCAACTCGTTTTCTGTAGTAACCTTATGTTCAAAAATATTCATAGCTTAGGAGTATTGCTCGGGGCGGGACTCGAACCCGCACGCCCATAAGAGCAAGGGATTTTAAGTCCCTTGTGTCTACCATTTCACCACCCGAGCAATTGAAAAAATATGGTAGGGGAATGAAAGGGTTTTAATCAAGGACCACGTCAATAAAATTAAGGAAAGCTTGGAGGATAGAGGTCAAAGGTTGGCTCTTCTCCATGCTTTTTGTGGTGTTCATCAATCCGGTCTGCAACTTCGTTAGGGTCGTCTGTGATTATGAGCTCGTCGAGGTCTGTCTGAGTAATCAATCCATCTTTGAGAAGACACCCCTTCATCCAATCGAGAAGACCTTGCCAATGCGTGGTCCCCACAAGAAAAATAGGAAATCGCTTGATCTTCTTGGTCTGAATCAAGGTCATCGTCTCAAATAACTCGTCAAGTGTGCCAAGACCTCCGGGAAGAAAGACGCACGCTTGCGCATAACGAACAAAAAGGACCTTCCGTACAAAAAAATAACGGAGCTTTAAAAGATATTGCCGATCGATGTAAGGGTTAGAATCATCCTCGAAAGGGAGATTGATGCAAATGCCGCATGAACGACCTTTCGCTTTTTGTGCCCCTAAATTAGCTCCCTCCATCACTCCAGGTCCCCCTCCTGTAATGATTCCAAGACCCTTCTCCGAAATCTTTTGCCCAACAACTTGCGCAAGGGTGTAGTAGGGATGCTCTTTGGAAATCCGGGCTGAACCAAAAATCGTGACGGAAGGACCAATCTCTGTCATAGTTTCAAATCCATCGACAAATTCTGAAATAATCCGAAAGATCTTCCACGAGTCAAATTGTAGCTTGCGATTCACCATACCTATGGTATATCCTAATCTGCGAGTCAATTCAAGGAAGGTTTTTATATGCAGAAACAAAAACTTAGCTTAGCTACATTTGTCGATCTCACCCGTTTTGAAATGACTCTTTTTGGTCTCCCTTTTATTCTTGCCGGAGCTTTACTTCCTTTGGCAAACTACGATTTTTTGATCTCAATGGGAAGGGAAGACCTCTTTCGCTGTCTCTGGATTATCCCCGCTTTTTTGGCCGCTCGTATCGCCGGAATGGCTTTTAATCAGTTGATCGATCACAAAATCGATGCTCAAAATCCCCGGACAAGTGAGCGAGCAATCCCCTCGGGAAGAGCAACTCCCAAACAGGCACGCACAATCGCTTGGAGCTCTCTTGCGCTCTTTGTCTTGATCTGCTCTCAAATCAATACGCTCTGTTTTTTGCTCTCTCCTTTTGCGGCTGGATTGATCTATCTCTACGCTTATTTGAAACGGTTCACAGCGGCTTGTCACGCTGTTTTGGGAACAATTCATCTCCTCGGCCCTTTGATGGCATCGGTTGCAGTCTGTGGGAAATTGACGCCTGCTCCTTTTTTTCTAGGGGTCGCAGCCTCTCTTTCGATTGCTGGAAATGATATTGTCTGGGCCATTCAAGACTACTACTTTGATAAAAAACACCACCTCCATAGCATTCCTAGCCGTTTTGGAATCAAGAAAAGTTTAAAGGTAGCGCAACTCATGCATCTGTGCTGTGTTTTGACGCTCTTTTTTGTGGGAAAGAGTGCAGGATTGCACAAGCTCTATTTTATCGCTCCTATTGTAGCGGCATTATTTTTTGTAGATTTTCACCAAAAGGTGTCGCATCTCGCTTATCAACCTTCTCAAATAGAGCGGCTATCTCCACTGTTTTTTCGCTGTAATCTCTCAATTTCTCTTTTTACAGGGGTCTTTGTTCTCATTGGAGTTGTATGGGCCGCTTAGTCGTCGGTATTTCTGGAGCATCTGGGATTAAACTGGCACACCGGTTGATTTCAGCTTTAACGTGCGAAGTTGATCTTGTGATTACCTCAAGTGCTCTTTACACCGCCGCTGAAGAAATGGGGCGTGAATATGCAACGGTTAAACGGTTTGTCGCTTCGCTTCCACGCGATGTGAAAGTCCATGGTGTCAATGATATGGGAGCTGGTATTGCAAGTGGATCGTATCCTACTGATGGAATGGTGATCATTCCGTGCAGTATGACGACAGTCGCAGCTATTGCAATGGGGCTTGGAGATAATTGTTTGAGGCGAGCTGCTGATGTAACATTGAAGGAGAAACGTCCTCTTGTAATTGTTCCAAGGGAAACTCCTTTGAGTGAAATTCATCTGGAAAACTTGCTTAAGCTTGCAAAGCGGGGGACATCTATCGTCTCTCCTGTTCCTGCTTGGTATACAAAACCCCAAACATTGGAAGATATTGAAAATTTTATCGTGGGTAAGGTACTCGATGCTCTTCACATCAAGCATTCTCTCTATCCAAGGTGGAAGGTGGAAGAAGAACTCTCTCTTGCTACTTCATATTGATCACTTCGTGGAGGTTCTCTACCGCCACGAATGCTTCGGGATCTTCTCTGTGAACAAGCTCTTTTAATTCGGCAAGCTGTAATCTTTCAACAACGATATAGAGAATTTCACGCGTATCACCTGTGTAGCCACCTCGTCCGTACATGACAGTTAAGCCAACTCCAAGCTCTTCCATAAGAACTTCGGCAAGGTGCTGCGGATTGGCTGAGATGATCATGACAGATTTTGTGTCTTCAAACCCTATGATCACCATGTCCATCACGCGTGTTGCAACAACATAGGTCATAAGTGAGAGGAACGCTGTATGCCAATTTTGGTAGACAAACCCAGCAAGAGCAAAAATCAAGATATTTGTGGCTAAAATCACCTGACCAACAGAAAATCCCTTTTTCTTGTTGATGATGATCCCCAAAATTTCTGTTCCATCGGTCGATGCACCATTTCGGATGATCAATCCAAGTCCTAGCCCAAGGATAAAACCTCCTAAAATAATCACCTCTAAATCATTGGCTTCAAAGGCAAAGGGTTTAAAATCAAACCAGATAGGAATGAGCTGGAAGAGAATCAACCAAACGGCAAAAAGGGAAATTGCTGTGACCATTTGGATGACAAAATGCCTTCCAATTTGCCGGAAAGCGAGGAGGCCAAAGGGGAGGTTGAAGACAACGAGGTAGAGGGGGAGTAAGTTCGATTTGGTCAAATGGGCTGCCATCATCGAAATACCCACAATTCCACCATCAATCAACTGATTAGGGATAAGAATCACTTCAATAGAGAGAGCGGCAAAAAAGCTGCCGATAAACATCCAAAAGAGAGTTCTTAGGTAGAAGGTGCCAAATCGAAAATGTGAAGCGGTGCCTGATCGCATTTCTAGCCCTTAAAAGAGTTCGCGGGAGACGGGACTCGAACCCGCAACTTCCGCCGTGACAGGGCGGTGCTCTAACCAATTGAACTACTCCCGCAGGAATTCAAGATCTAATATTGGGCGTAACAGGATTCGAACCTATGACGTCCTGTGTGTAAAACAGGTGCTCTACCGCTGAGCTATACGCCCTGATCTAAAGTGTAGATAGCATAGTTCAGCTAAGAATTTCTTACAACAGATTGTTGCGCATTGAGCAAGTTTTCAAAACTTTGCTCTCTTTTCTCTAGCTCAGCACGGTCTGTCAAATCATGTATATAGAGGGGAACAGCGGTCATATATCCTTTTCTTAGATAGGCAATGTCACACTCTTCTTCTTCAACCTTTTCTTCGGGCTTCCCTCCCATCCAGTAGCTCGATCCTGTTTTTCCCTCAAGATGGAGGTAAGGGTTTTCGACCCAGCGCCCTTCTCCCTGCCGAGTGAGGCGAAATCCTTTCACTTCATCTTGAGCAGCATGGGGGAAGTTGACGTTTAGAAAACTTCCTTTAGGAAGGGGATTTTTAAAAAGATAGCGGACAACCGAAACTAAATATTTGACAGCAACATGGAAATTTGGGGTGTCACCATCTTCACAAGAAAAAGCAACTCCAGGAATATTGCGCATCGCCCCTTCGATGACAGCTCCTACAGTTCCAGAATAGAACACATTTCGCCCCGCGTTTGATCCAGCATTGATTCCAGAAATAATAAAATCAGGATGCCGTTTTAAGATGACGCGTGAGCCCATTTTGATGCAGTCGGCGGGTGTTCCATCGATAGTCCAGGCTGGAGTGTCATCTTCCCAAGCAACTTTTTGAACATGTAGAGGGCGATCCCAGGTGATCGAAACACCTGTTCCAGATTGTTCTGAGGCGGGAGCAATGATTACAAGCTCTCCGAGATCAGCTTCTTTTAAGGTTTTCCACAGATGGTGAATGCCAGGGGCAAAAATTCCATCATCATTCGTCAATAAAATCAGAGGTTTTTCTTCCATAGATCATCCAGATTACACCAATTCTTAAGAAGAATGCCACGATTATTTTAAGATGGGTCGCGCTTTGCTTTATCAGACCCATAGAGAAGCCCTGCTCTTGCAACATTTGCTCGTGCATGGGGGAAAAGGGATTCTATTTCAGAGAGAAGAGTATCAACTTTTTTTCGCATTGATTTTTGTCCAACAGGACACTGGCACATCACTCGGGCAAAGCCATGCTTTTTTGCATACTCTACAATTTCATTTTCGCTGAGGTAGATGAGGGGACGGATCAGTGTCACTCCATAATCAACCATCTCTAATTTGGGGAGATTTGCTGCAAATTCCCCCTTATGCAGAAGGTTGAGGAGCAATGTTTGAGCTGAATCATCTCGATGGTGACCAAAAGCGATGGTGTAAGCACCAGCACGCTTTGCCGCTTCAAAGATTAGCCGTCGCCGCTCCCGACTACATCGATAACATTTCAATGTCTCTAAAGTCATCGTGGAGCTCTCAAAGAGAAGGGGGACCTCTAAGTCATCACAAATTTTTTGAAGATAATTTTTTTGAACGCCCGCTCCACATGAAAATTCCCCATCGACATGAATAGCAACAAGCTCAGCTGCAGGGCACCCTCTCCCAAGAATTGCCTTGAGCATGAAGAGGAGAGTGAGGCTATCTTTTCCCCCGCTCAAAGCAACGGCGATCTTCGATCCTTCTTCCACCATCTCAAATTCATAAAGAGCCTTACGTATAGCGCTCTCAATTTTCTTAGACATCCAAATAGTATAAACGAATATCGACAAAAAGTTGAAGTTAAGATATTCTGCCTTGTATGAATGACAAAAAAACTGGACGAAACGACCCATGCCCTTGTGGGAGTGGGAAAAAGTATAAAAATTGTTGTCTAAAAAAAGATCAGGCAGGGACGAAGACTTACACTCCTTCTGGGAAGCGAAAGTTCAAGGCTAAGGTGATCGATACAGGTGCAAAAACAAGCTCCCTATTTTCTCAAAGTGCCGCCGTTCCCACAGGAGAGGGAGACCCCAATACATTAAAAGATCTCCGTTACCGGATGGCAGGCAAAGATTATCGAAAAGAAGAAAAAGAAGAAAAAGAGGCAAAACCGATCCAAGAGCCTGATCTTGATGCTCCAAAAGAGCAAACAAGCAAGGAACACAAGCCCGGTGATACATTTAAGCCCTCTTCAGAGAATTTCAAAGTTGATGAAAAATAATCCTTTAGAATAAAGTGTTTCTTCCCGCTGGAGTAGCTCAATTGGTAGAGCGCCCGACTTGTAATCGGACGGTTGAGGGTTCAAGTCCTTTCTCCAGCATTCTTTTCCCCAAGACAGGGGGGTGTCGCATAGTGGCCAATTGCATCGGACTGTAAATCCGACTCCGTATGGATACGCTGGTTCGAATCCAGCCGCCCCCAGTTTTTAAGTGCTCATCTTTGAAGTAAATTTGATCAGCCCGTGCTACTTGCACTGCGCTGATCAAATTTACTCCAAATCTAATCACTTAAAAACTGGGGGAACAGGTGTTTAAATCAAGGGGAATAGCCTTTTAATCGACGTTGCTTGGAATTGCTCACCATTTTCAGTCAGGGAACAGGTGTTTAAATCAGGGGGAATAGCCCTTTAATGGATCAGGTTACCTACTTTCATACTCGAACAGTCTCTTGTGATGAGCTTGAACTTGCAAAATCACGCTCTCCTATGTTTGAAATCGATGTTGCTTGGGGCTACTCACCGTTTAGTAAAAATGTCATAAAGGGAATGCCTTACATTGGTCACCCTCAAGAGTATTACACGGAATTGGGTTGGGAATATCCTGAAAATAATGTGAGTTTAGAGCAGTTCAAGAACTTTTTGATAAACTATCCCTCAATTCAAGTGTTGATCGATGTTAAAGATATCGCTGTCCTTCCTTTTGTTGAAAAATTTGTCAACGCGGTTGGAGCTAAAAGATGTACTGCGCATGCATTTGTTAAAGATTGGGTCCACATTCCCCAAGGTGTGGAACAAGATCCCCATTGGTATTGTGAGGATATCGATCTCTTTTCATTGGATCGGTTCTTTGCAAATCTAGCTGTTCCTTTGATCGCTAATTGCCGTGCTTTTGACGATGCTCATGTAGAAAAAAATGGGATTCTAAAGAGGATGCTTGTCGATAGTCAAAAGTGTGAGAGCATTGTGGCTTTAGGGCTTTATTATTCACCTGATGTTCAGCTTCCTAAAATAGATTTTCTTAAGAGAATCAATGGAGCGGGTTATGCTGCCTGGGTCAACGCAAATGTGGAGGGATTTGAAAAGAGGATAGGGGATATCAAGTATATTGCGATGTCAGATGATATCTCTACTTGTACTCAGCTCCCTTGAATGGCTTGCTGTCGTGTCTCCCTTAAAAAATTTTGTCGAGCTGCTGGGGTTGATAAATCACTCTCTCCTAAGAATGGAAGAGCAGTAAATATGGCTTCTACAAGGGCTTGTGCATATTGCTTTGCAAAGTCTTGACTTAAAGCTTTAACATGAGGGGGAAGGTCTTTTTCTTTTAGGAAAACTCCTAATCCATTTGGATCTAGATTTGTAAGTCGTTGTACCGATCGTTCAAAAGAAAATTTTTCTGGTTCTCTAGAGGAAGCCACTTCTTGGTTACAGGCAGTGAGATAGTCTTCTATTGTTAGAGTTGCGTCATGTCCTTTTGTAGATAAAAGCTGCATAAGAGTGAGGTGAACCCGTTGCTCTTGTTCAATAAGGGCAGCATATTTTTCAAATGCTTCTCCAAATGCAATGTCTTCTTCCGAGGAGGCATATTCTTTAGGTAGCTCCGGTCTTAGGAAGAACGGAATTTTACTGAATACAGATGTTAAAAGGGCTTGGAGTCGAATGGCCATTCCAAATGCTTTTAATCCTGTTATAGCGACTTGATAGGAAATAAGAGCTTCTTCTCCCGTATTTGCTAGAGAGGGTGACTCGGTTCTAACTCTTTTAGAGAAAATACCAAACAGAATAAGGGGGAGGCTTTTTTGTGAGTTTGAGCTGAGTAATTCTTCAATTATTTCTAGCGTGATAGCTGGTAGTTCTTTCCGACTTAGTGCATTTAGAATATCTGACGTGACATCATCCATCACTTTTTGACACACCTTGGTCATTGCAGCTTGTGCTTCCCGTCGTCTTTGAGGAGCATGTGTAGGATCGTTGCGTAACAAGCCATAATAGCTAGAAATAGCTTGTTTAGTATTGGCCTCTCCATCTCCAAAGATGTAACCAGCTTTTACCGCTGCCTCTACGAGCTTTGTGTCAGTCTCTTCCCATTTGGTCGTAAACGTATCGATTTGGGCAGCAACTGCACTGTTTTGAGCTTCCTCAACCTTTTTTCTATTGAGCTCACATTCAATGACTGTAGAATTTCCACAAACAGTTGCTGTATGCGTTTCTTCTGCAGCTTGAGACGCTGCGAGAAGTTGGTTGTAACTTGCTTTTAGAGGGGAAGAGCGAAGTGCTACTGCATCTGAATCAAATGCTTGGATTGTTGCAATCCTTGCTTGAGCTTCAGCACCGAATACCATAAGTGGTCTAACTTTGAAGGTCGTGTTATGCACTCCTAATACCCAATAAAAAAATCTAGCGAGGAAAGAGGGGGGGAGCAGGATTGTGCGGGTGTCAAAAACCGTTGCACAAAAGGTTTTTAAGGCTTTTTCACGTGCAATTTTAGCGTCTGTGCTCATAGTGGTACAGTCGGCTTGTAAAACTGTTGTTAAAGAGGTCTTTAAAACTCCTTGTACACGAGCCGACTGTTTGAGGTTTTCAGCTCGATATCCCTGGTAGAGGCCAAGGGAGAAAAAGGTGGCAGCAAACTGAGCAACCTTGCTTGTTGTGGCGGTCTTTTGGATTTCCCCCTCGTCGGTGAGGGAAAGGTCTGCAAAATTTCCTACCGGATCTCGCCCTCTAGAGGTATTGAATGTTTGGAGGTTGTTTAAGGCTGTGTTGTAAGTAGTTGGAGTCATTCAAGTATTATAGCATTAAAATCATATAAAGGGAAGAGATATTTACTAAGATTCTTATGTTTAGGGGGATAAAATTTTAAAAAAATGATTTTGTTTATAATCAGCGATATAGGAAAATAGAGGTAGGCCCAAAAGGGCTAAAATCCTTCTCAAGGAGAGTGTTATGATCATAAAAAAAGTTATGTTAGCAGCTGTGGCTGCCTGCATCGTCTCTACTGTGGGTTTTGCCGATGGAGAGAAATGTTCACCTGGTAAGGGTTGTTCTGGTATGAAAGGGGAGCAGCCAACCATGATGGAATCTAAGGATCAGATGAATGGTGAAAAGCCTGCCATGATGGAGTCTAAGGACCAAATGAGTGGTAAGGGTGGGGGATCTGTTATGAATGGGGATAAACCGATTGTAATGGAGCCTAATGACCATATAAAGGGAAGTGTTAAAAGTGTTGAGAGCGTTAAATATCCAAATGGCTCTAAAACACATATGGTAGTTAATACCGATCAGGGAGAGAAAAAAGTTGTCCTTACTGGAAAAGAAGTTGAAAACATGCGTTTTCAATCTGGGGATAAAGTTGAGCTCCACGGTCGCCGTATGTACGCCAATGGGAAAGAGGTGATGGTTTGTGATAAGTGCAAAAAAACAAACTCATCAACTCTTAATTCTCATGTAAAAAGCGAGTAATTTCTTTGTGGGTCTAGGGACAAGCGTCCCTAGCCTCACATTTTTCTCTATCTCCTCCACCATTTTCTATGAAATGTGCTGTTGAATTTAGCACCCGTTGATTCGATAGAAGGCGTCCATGTCTAGCAAAGATCGGTTCGAAATAGTAAGGGGTGTTTAAGGCTGTTTCATCAACTGCAACACAGCCGTCGTTGGGTTCATCAAAGAGGAGATTATTTCCTTGATAACCTGCAATAACAAGAACATCCATCTCTGCAGGGAATTGACCAAGGGAATCTAAATCACAGGCTGTTAGATGTGTGAGTTCACATCCAATCTTTGTTCCAAGGCATGCGTAGATAGGGGCAAACCACCGTGTTTCACGTGCAAGCCGACTCCCTTGATTAGGAGGAGCAATTAAAACAGCTCGTCCCATTTTCGCCTCTTTAGGACACCCCTCAACGTTGAGTGCTTGTCTTAAAACTAGGGCTCCAACGGAGTGGGTGACAAAGTCAATTGGTTTGCCAGGTCGGCATTCGGCAATCTCTTGTAGACAGCAAACAAGTGATTGGGCGTGATCACAAATGGTTCCATCTACACTTGGATAGTCCCATAGGTAGACATCCATCTTCGCACAGTTAAGTGTGCGTTTTACTATGTTCAACGAAGAAGATTTTAAGGCTAAGCCGTGGATCCCAACAACATAGTGCTCTTCAGCTTTGAGGTTTAACGAAGCTGAACAAAATAGTATAAGTAAGATATATTTCATCATGAAATTATCTATACCAAGAGGGGGATTAATCTTGCAAAAAGTTTTTTGTCATATGGATGGTTTCTCGGCTGGTCATGATCCAATTGTGCGCAGCAAAGACAATTCGATGCCGATGAGGTGTTTCAAGGGGGGTTTCATGAAGGGCAACTTTTCCATCATTTGGTCTTCGAAAGAGGATCCGATTCCCCCTAGCTCCTGCAACAACGAGTACATCAACACTCTTTGGAAATCCTCCAAGCTCTTCCATATCTTTTGAGCTATAGGTTAGCAGTTGTCTTCCCGCTTTCTCCCCAAAGAAGCACTGAACAGGTGGCAATTTATTGAAAGCACGTGCCGCACAAGACCCTTTGCTTGGAGGGGCTAGTAAGACGGCGCGCCCAACTTTTGCCTCCATCGGACAGTCGGGGTGGTTGAGCGCTGTTTTAGTGATGATCCCTCCAAGAGAGTGTGTGACAAAATGGATCGGTTTTCCTGGATTTTTGGCAGCAATTTCATTTAAGAGGACAACGAGATTGGCTGCATGCCCTTCGATGGTTTCTCTTCGACTTGGATAGTCCCATAGATAGACATCAAATCCTTCATCCTTAAGCGCATTTCCCATTGGAATCATGCTCCGATAGGAACGAATAAACCCATGGACGCAAACGACTGAGGCGTCAGCTGCCTCTAAAGTAGGGATCTGTAATAAAGCAAACAGAACAAAAAGCGTCTTAAGCATAATTTTTATTATAAAAAAGCGCTAATTTAATTAAAATAATTTAGTTTTAATTATCTTCTATTATTGTTTTGTGAATAACAAGCTTAGAAGCGCCAAAGCCCATAAGGGCACCTAATCCTAAGAGGATTAAACCAGAACTAAGGAGAGGTGTGGCGTGAAAATAATTCATTCCTGGAGCCCCGCAATAAGCGGAGATAGAAATAGCGACAAGAGCAATTCCGGCAAGTGCTGCAAAAACAGCGGTTGCTGCAACCGCCCCATGCCGTGGGTCGTAGACGGTTTCTCTGCGTAGACTTATTGTGCTGGTATTTAGACTTGGACTTGCCATATTTTTCTCTCCTTTCGTCTACCATTGTAACATTTTTATTTTAAGATCATATTAAGATTTGATTAGTTTGACGATCGTTTCGACATGTGTTGTCTGTGGAAAAAGGTCGATTGGCTGGACAGATTCGACTCTATAATGGTCTAGTTTTTTCAAATCTCGGGCAAGGGTTGCTGGATCACACGAGATATAGATGAGTTTTGGGGATTTTATCTCCTTGAGCAAGCTTTGATCACACCCTTTCCTTGGGGGGTTGAGAAGGGTGATATCGACATTTTCGGCTTTTGCTTCTCCCACTTTGAAGTGGCAGTTGGTCACTCGATTGAGTTTGGCATTTTCGCAAGCACTTTCGATTGCAGACGGAACTGTTTCGATGCCAATCACTTCTTTGGCAAAGTCAGCGGCAAAAAGGGCTAAGGTTCCTACACCTGTATAGGCATCTAAAACAGTCTCTTCGGGTTGGATAGAGGCAAGCTCAATTGCTTTTTGAAAGAGCACTTCGGCTTGCCATGGGTTTACTTGGAAAAAGGAGGGAGGGGTGATTTTGAAGGTTTTGCCGCAGATTTTCTCAAAAAAGTGGGGGCGACCAGCCAAGGTATGGTACCGTTTACCTAAAATCACATTGGTATTAGATCGGTTGATATTTTCAACAACGCCAACAACGCGTGGGTATTTGCCCATTAGTTGTTGGGCGAAGGGGAGAAGGTCATTTGAGCCGTCGGTCACAATAATGACAACGGTCTCTTCATTGAAAAGGGCACTTCGAATATAGAGAGTGCGAACCCCTGTCCTTGGAAGGTGTTTTCGGCACCACTTATAGATGATCTCTCCCGGCTCGCAGTGGATATAGCATTTGGGAACATCGATAATGGTATGGCTCCGTTTTTGGTAGAGACCGATTAGATCGTGTGTGACGGGAAGTTGGATTTTATTTCGGTAGTGGAGAGGCATGGGAGAGGGGAGTGTTTCAGCAACAGGAGGGTGTTTGATCTGTCCGATACGTTCAAGGGCATCGACCACTTTTTGCCGCTTAATTGCAAGTTGAGCCTTGTAATTGAGATGCATGATATGACATCCTCCACATCTCCCAAAAAGGGGGCAGATCGGTTTTTGTCGGGAAGGTGATGGGGAAAGGAGAGTGATGAGCTTTCCTTTTCCATAGTTTTTTTTCCGCTCGATGAGGGAAATTTCAACCTCTTCGCCGGGCAACGCTCCTTCGATAAAAACCTTGAGCCCGTCGGGAAGAGTTCCAATCCCTTCCCCTGAAGAGCCTAAAGAGTGAACCGTGATTTTCATAGTTACAAGACAGGTGGGAGGTAGCTTCGAATTTGATCTGGTTTTGCAAGCATGACATCTTTATGCACTTCTTTTTCGATCAATTTGGCAATAGAGGGTTTGAGTACTTGTCTAAGCACACCGATAAATTCTGGTGTTGAAATAAGATAGAATCTTTCAACTTCATTTTTGTTCACACCTCCTTCTAGAAAAGTTGCGATGCGTCGAGCAAAAAGGTGCGCTTCTTTTGCTTTAGCGGAGGTTTTTTCTTCCATTGTGTCTGTTCCAAAACGTCCACGATGCGACCCTTGTTTATCGGATGTGAGGTCTTGAGTAGGAAGTTTTCCTTCGTGATGTTTCAATGTATGAAATTCAACAAGCGTCTCAACATTTTCTGCACGTAAGATTTTTACCTCACTTCGATTAGCAATCACAACCCAAACTTTTCTCATTTTGATACGATCCTTTTTTGCCAAACTATACCTGAATCGATTTGACTCGTAAACTAAGAAAACGTATTGTCTCTATCTAATGAGAAAAGTATTTCTTCTTTTTTTTCTGAGCCAAATCGCGCTTGCTCTTCCGATGAGTAACCCAGCTGATCCGTTGCTCTTTTCAAACGGTTTGATTCCTGGTGATGCGCGGAATGTGTTTTGTTGGGATGACGCCTTTTCCTTTCGGTTCGGTTTCTATGGTGACTATGTCTACGATAGGAATTACAACATCAAGGAATCGGTTTTTAGCTACGACCGCTCTTTTCGATCTAGTTTTATGACAAGTGCAGCATCTTTGACAGCCAATGTGTGGAAAAAGATAGAAATGGAAGCGATTTTAGGTGCGACCAACATGAGCTTTATGATCAATGGGGGAGCCCTCTCTTCTGATACAACCCTCATCTCTTTAGAGCTCTCCCCCTCTTTTTCGTGGGGATTGGTAGGGCGAGGGATTTTATGGGAGTGTTGCAATTTGGTCGTTGGCAGTGAAATTCAGTACCAAAGAAGTCGACCAACGGTTCGCCGTTTTATCCGACATGCAAGTTCTGATGTGATGCATTTTAGGCTCGGTGATCGAGCTGTTTTTGAAGATTGGCAAGCAGCCATTGGAGTGACCTACCGTGTCCGTTCTCATGGGATTGATTGTGCCCCTTATGTTGGCTTTACGTTGGCAGGAGGAAATCTCGACTTTGGCGATGATGCTGAAGTGACATTTCAGGGGACAAATGTCCTCTACACCTTTAAGGCGATGCGACCAAATAATCTGACGGGATTTTCAGTTGGAATAACGATGGTTGTCATGGAACAAGTAAGCCTTAATGTAGAAAGTAGGTCTGGAGATCAAAAAGCGTTGTGTGTCAATGGTCAGATTCGTTTTTAACACTCTATGTGTTCTTTTAAGTTGCACTTCAGTGTACGCCCTGCCTGTAGGGAATCCCGTAGATGCAACTCTTTATCGCAATGGTGTCTGTACAGGACCTACTCGTAGCGATCCTTGTGTAATTGTTTTCAACTACACCGATATTCTCCGGCTGCGAGGAGGATTTTACTCCGACACTGTTTTCAATCGCCATATGGAAGTCTACCTCGATCGGAAAAACATCTCGGATATAGATGTTTTTTCACTTGCGACAAATGCAGGTTATCTCGCGGTCAATATCTTTGATTGGGTCGATTTTTTCTGCACATTAGGAGCTACCAATATAGGTATGGTCACCGATGGAGCTTCTTACTCAACCAACTCAACTCTTATCGCTCTTGACTTTGATACCCATTTTTCATGGAGTGTGGGAATGGATTTGACGGTTTGGAAAAGGGGAGGATTAGGAGTGGGTTTTGAAGCACAATACTTTAAAACAAAACCGCCGCTCGACTCAATCCTCCGTTTTGCATCGGGGAATTCAAACTACTTCAATGAAGATAATCACCTCAGTTATGATGAGTGGCAAGTGGGACTTGGAGTGGCGTATGAATATAAAAATGCGTGGTTATCAGCAACTCCCTACATTGCGATAAAACGAGCAAGAGGGGAGATGGGTTTTGATGACTTTGCTTTTGCATTTGAAGGGGTGGATTACACTCTACACAACCTTCGATCGAAAAAACTGTGGGGACACGCTGTTGGAGTGAGCGCAGTTTTGTGTGAAATGATTGGAATAACTGTTGAAGGACGATTTGCCGATGAGAAAGCTGTTTCTGTTAATGGCCAGTTTCGCTACTAGCCTCTTAAGTGCTCTACCGGTGGGAAACCCTGCCGATGCCTCCCTCTACACAAATGGAGTGTGCTCGGGAGGGTCGGTATGCGACCCTTGTGATCCTCATTTTTCTTGGAATGATCAGTTCCAGGGACGGATTGGATTTTATGGAGACTACGTTTTTAATCGGCAAATGACCATCAAAGGACGGGGAAATGTGCGAGAAACGTCACTTAAAACCAATGCAGGATTGATGGTTGTCAATCTGTGCAATTTTATCGATGTTTTTTGGACTCTTGGAGGAACTACGATGAACCTCGTGGCCAATGGGGGAGAGTTTTCATCAGACTCAACATTGATCGAGATTCAGTTTGAACCTTACTTCTCTTGGAGCGTTGGAGGGAGAGCGACTATTTGTAAATTTGGAAACCTCTATGGTGGAGTTGAGACACAATTTTTCCGAACAAGACCAGATATTGACAATATTATTCGTTATGCAAGTGGAGATATTACCTATCTTTCTATCGACAATAAAGCGGTCTACGAAGAGTGGCAAGTGGGGCTTGGTTTAACCTATAAAATGGGTTGGATGGCTCCTTATATTGCAGCAAAAGCATCTACAGGAAAATTAAAAATGGGAGACTATCTCTTTGTCTTTCAAGGAACAGGAATTACATATCAGCTTAGAGACTTGGTCCCTAGACATGTTTGGGGCTATGTTGTAGGAACCACATTTGCAATCGGAGAAACAGTCGGCTTAACTCTTGAAGGGCGGTTTGCAAATGAACTGGCGTTGTATGTCAATGGAGAAATTCGTTTCTAATTTCTTGACGTGAAAGTTGGAAAAAAAGTATTGTATCGTCAAAAGAACCTTCAACTATGGAGTGAGAAAAATGAAAAAGCTTATGCTAACAGCACTAACTGTTTTATCTTGCGGTGCTGCGTTTGCGCTTCCGGTTGGTAATGCATCTGAAGCTAGTTTGTATACCAATGGATTGTGCTGGGGAGGAAGCTCGTGCTGCGATCCATGTGATCCTTGCTGGAGCTGGTGTGATATGTTCAGTGTGCGTGTCGGATTTTATGGAGACTATGTTTTCAATCGACATCTCGAAGCAACAAGTAGCGCTAGAGACCATGCAGATATCAAAGATACCGAACTTTACACGAATGCTGGTTACCTCGCATTAAATGTTTGCGATTGGCTCGATGTTTTTGCAACCTTTGGTGCAACAAACTTATCGATTCTTTCCGATGCGAAAGCCTTTATTCAAGATGATACAACCATGGTCCAACTCAACTACGATCCAACGTTTTCATGGAGCATTGGTGGGCGTGCGACTGCATGGCAGAGTGGATGCTTTACCGTCGGTGTCGAGGGGCAATACTTCAGAACTTCGCCTAACCTAGACAACATGATCCGCTATGCAAGTGGGGATGTGATCTATTTCAATAGCAATAACAGCGCAACATACCAAGAGTGGCAAGCAGGTATTGTAGCTTCTTATAACTTCATGACTGGCTGCCCCGGTGTTGCGATGGTTCCTTACATGGGCTTGAAGTGGGCTAATGGAAAACTTGATACAGGTGATTTGACCTTTATCCCTACAGGGACTGCTCTCACTTATACAATAGGTGAAATGATTCCTAAAAAAGTTTGGGGTTATGCGATCGGTTTGACAACAACTGTATGTGATGTTGTTGGTCTAACGGTTGAAGCAAGATTTGCGGATGAAAAAGCGCTTTATGTCAATGGACAATTCCGCTTCTAAATGAGTTAACTTGGAGAGAAAAAAATGAAGAAAATGATTTTAATGACGTTGACGATCCTTTCGTTTGGAGCAGCTTATGCACTCCCTATTGGGAATCCATCTGAGGCGAGTCTGTACACAAATGGTCTATGGTGGGGTAACAACTGCTGTGAGCCTTGCGATCCTTGCTTTAGCTGGTGTGATGCATTCAGCATAAGAGCTGGATTTTATGGAGATTATGTCTTTAATAGACATATGGAAATCAAAAGCGGTGGAACAGATCTTTCTGACATCGATAAGACAGAGGTCTATACAAATGCCGGTATGCTTGTTTTGAACGTTTGCGATTGGGTTGAAGCGTTTGTGACTTTAGGTGCAACAGATCTTCGCATCCTCACAGATGGAGGTTCGTTCTCTACAGATACTACAATGGTCCAACTTGACTTCGAAACAGATTTTTCTTGGAGTATCGGTGGACGAGCAACTATTTGGGAGTGTGATTCGTTTGGAGTAGGTGTTGAAGGGCAATACTTCCGCACAACCCCTAATGTCGATAGCTTAATCCGCTATGCAAGTGGTAACATTGTTTATTTCAACTCTAACAACACAGCGACTTACAGTGAGTGGCAAGTAGGTCTTGGAGCTTCTTACAAGTGGCAGACAGGATGCCCTGGTTTTGCTCTAACTCCTTACATGGGGTTAAAGTGGGCTGGAAGCACGCTTGATATGAATGACCTTGCATTCACATTTGATAGCGTAGCATACACTTTACGTACCTTAGATGCTAAAAAGCTATGGGGTTATGCTGTTGGTGTGACTGCAACTGTATGTGATACGGTCGGAGCGACTGTTGAAGGACGATTTGCTGATGAAAAAGCTGTTTCTGCTACAATGCAGATCCGCTTCTAATCGACAAATTACTGATTGAAGGTTGAAACCGCCAGGTCTAACGATCTGGCGGTTTTTTTTTGGCACACCTTTTGCTTAGATAAAGCCATGTATCAACCAATTGAAAACTACGGCATTATTGGAGACATGAATACAGTGGCACTTGTTGGGATCGATGGCTCGATCGATTTCATGTGTTACCCCGATTTTGATTCTCCAAGTGTCTTTGCCTCAATGCTCGATAGCCGGAAAGGTGGTTTTTTTAATATCACTTCCCAAATGCGCAATGCGAGACATAAACAGCTCTATCTTCCCGACACCAATGTTTTGATTACCCGTTTCCTCTCTGAAGAAGGAGTTGCTGAAATTACCGATTTTATGCCTGTCACAGGGATTTTTAATGAAAACTGCCTCATTCGAATTGTGACATGTGTACGGGGGAATAACACCTTTAATCTCAATTGTGCACCTCGCTTTAACTATGGAAGATCGACACATAAAGCGCTTCCACAAGTGAAATCAGTCCTTTTTATTCCTGAAGGGGAAGATATTACTGCGCTTAAATTACTCTCAACAGTGCAACTCAATGTCAATGAAAATGATGCGATCGCATCTTTTACATTAAAGCCTGGAGAAAAAGCGTGCTTTATGCTCACAGGCGTGGGAGATGAAGAGAAAATTGAGCATTTAGAGGAACATGTCGACCGCTCTTTATTTGAAACCATCGACTATTGGAGAAAATGGATTGGAAATTCAAACTATCAAGGGCGATGGCAAGAGTCGGTCAATCGTTCAGCCCTCATCTTAAAGCTGATGACATCGCGCAAATACGGTTCTATCGTCGCTTCTGCTACGTTTAGTTTACCCGAGCTCATAGGGGGAAATAAAAATTGGGATTACCGCTATATGTGGATCCGGGATGCTGCTTTTTCTCTTTATGCTCTTATTCGACTAGGCTTTACAAAAGAGGCAACCCACTTTATTAAGTGGATGGAAAAACATTGTCCAGATATTCGAAAGCCAGGAGAACTTGGATTGATGTACTCCATTCGGGGAAATAAATTTCTAGAAGAGTTTGAGCTCAGCCACTTCGAAGGATACATGAAATCAAAACCTGTCCGCGTGGGGAATGCTGCTTATGACCAGTTACAACTCGATATTTATGGAGAGTTGATCGATTCAATCTACCTCTATAATAAGTATGGTGAGGCGATCTCTTTTGATCTTTGGGAAGCTCTTACTCTTCAAGTAGATTGGCTTTGCGATAATTGGAATCAACCTGACGAAGGGATTTGGGAAGTGCGAGAGGGAAGGCAACACTTTCTCTATTCTCGCCTGATGTGTTGGGTTGCAATGGATCGAATGCTCCGGATGGCACGCTACCGCTCTTTTCCCTATCCAGAGAAATGGCGAAAAACACGAGATGAAATTTACCGGTCGATTTTCACAGACTTTTGGAATGAAGATTTGAAGAGCTTTGTCGGAATGAAAGGGGGAAAGGAAGTTGATGCATCGACATTATTGATGCCTTTGACTCGGTTCATCGGCGCAAAAGATCCCCGTTGGCTCTCAACTATGGCTGAAATTGAAAAACAGCTTGTTCGAGATTCTCTTGTTTATCGATACCGGATGCCCGATTGCACCGAAGATGAGATGTTTTCAGAAGGAACATTTTCGCTTTGCAGCTTTTGGTATGTTGAATCTCTCTCTCGAGCGGGGCAGCTGGAAAAAGCACGCTACTACTTTGAAAAGATGCTCGCCTACGCAAACCATGTTGGTCTCTATGCAGAGCAGATTGGCCTTCAGGGGGAGCATTTGGGAAATTTCCCCCAAGCTTTCACTCATTTGGGAATGATCAGTGCTGCCTACAACCTCAATCAAAACCTCAATAACTCACGCAATAAACAAGTTTAAACTCGAATAGATCCAACAAGTTCTTTTTTAGAGAGTTGCTTTTTTGAAGTGATCATCTCTCGTAGCTTTGCGTTTTGATCCCAAATGCCCCAAAGCATTCCTCCAACAACCCGCCCCTCCTCGAGATAGTAGATCGTCCCTTGATGGTAAGGCTCTTGCCAATCTTCTACTGTCTCAAGCTCATTTGAAAGTTTGCCCATTGCCATGTAGCCGATTTCAAAAAGATCGGAATAGAAATAGGGAAGATGTGTATATTCCTCCCGACAACCCGCCATATTCAATCCGGCAAGATATCCCATTGTCTTTGCTGCATCCTCATGTTCACACCGTATTCTATATCCCAAAGGGAGACAGAAGAAATTAGCGACATCACCAGCTGCATAAATCGAAGCATCAGAAGTTTGCAAAAGACGGTTCACTGTGATTCCATTGTCACACTTAAGAGCAGCACTTTTGGCAATAGCAATATTTGGTGTGATTCCAATTCCGCCAATCACACCATCGGCTCGAATAATTTTTCCCTCATCTGTTGTGACTTGGAAAATAGAACCCTCTTTTTTTACTGAGGAAACAGCTGTATTGGGAAGAAGTGTTACCCCTTTGTCACGGTAATAATTGGTTAGAAAGTGAGAAAATTCTTCCGGAAGCTTTCGGCTCATCAATCCAGGCTCTTTAAAGAGCATTGTCACTTCTTTTCCATTCATCTTAAGAGCCGCTGCAATCTCTGTTGCGATATAACCACTTCCAATCACAATAAAAGAGTGGTCCGTCTCATAGAGAGATCGAAGGCGATAGTAATCTTGAAGTGTGTGAAGGTAGATTGTCTCTTCATCAGTACATTCAAGCTGTTTGCACACTCCACCCGTTGCCAAAAGAAGTTTTTCATACCAGTAGACATTGCCGACATGGTCTGTCACCAAATGCTTTTTAGGGTCTAGGGTGAGTGCTCGCCGTTCAAGGTGGAAGGTGACAGCGTGTTTTTCTGTATGAGCCCAAATAGAATCAAGAGGTTGGCCAGTCCAAAGACCTTTTGAAAGAGGGGGGCGGTCGTAACAAGGATACGGCTCTTGTGAAATGATTCCAATCTTTCCTTTTGGATCTTTTTCGCGGATTCCTCGGACACAACTATCCGCAGCCATTCCTCCACCGATGATCAAATAAGTGTACTTTTCCATACTTGCTTACTATGAAATAAGTCCCTAATTTTCACAAGATACCTTTGCCTTAATTTCCTCTTTAATCTATGGTAAATGGACTAAAATAACCCGGAGATAGGAAAATGAAACAGTGGATGTTACTTTCAAGTTTGATTTGCACAAGTTTAATTGCAATCCCACAAAGTGAATCTCAGAAAAGAAGTTATGAAGAAGCAAGACGGCAAACCAAGGTCTCCTTTCAAACAGATGAAGAGCTCTTTCTCAAACCTTATCTAAAAACAGGAGTAAAAGAGCTTGCTGGTAAAATTGTTTTAAATGCAGGCCTTACCTCTCAATACACTCAAGAAGATGCATTTGTCTGCCACCTCGATGCAGAGGAGGAAATCACAAACCTTCCATACGAAGATGAAACCTTTGATGAAGTGTTGAGTGTTGGAAGTGGTGCTGATACTCCTCAGATTGAGTTGAGAGAAGTGGCACGTGTTTTAAAAGAGCAAGGGGAAGCTCAGTTAGCAACGGTCGCCTCTTATGGAGTGGTCTTTACCGACGGATCGCGCAATGAACACGCTGTTTTTCGCCATATTCAAGAAGTTCTGGCCGGTTTAGAAGGAGATGAAACTCCAGAGATAATCTGTGAAAAGTTAAGAGAGCTTCGTGAAGTGAACCGAGCAACCTTTGCACAAAGAGAGGGAAGATTAATCCTCGTTACCGATGATAGCCAGCTTCAGTCAGGTGAAGAGATTTGGCGTAAAGAGGGGGATCGTGTTGTTCAAGGGTTTTACCATTCTGAAGAAGAGTATCTTGTTGCAATCTACAATGCAGGACTCAAATGTATAGAAGTGAAGAGACCATGCTTTTATGGCCAAGTAAAGTACAATCTTTATCACGATGCTATTGAATCAGATACAGAAGGGCTTGGGAAGGGATATATCGAAAATAACCCCTTCACAATCTACTCAGTTATCAAATAGGTTTTAATAGTCGATAAATGTCTCAACCCGTGGCAGGAGGGGAATCCCCTCCTGCAATCCCAACAACTGATTTTAACTGTGCTCTCCCATACATCAAAGTTGCATTTTCTATAGCTGTCATAGCCGGAGCTACTTTTTTGATTTTGGGTGAATTGCATTTTTTTGGAGAAGTAGGAAGTATTGGATTTCTAGCATCCATAACAATAGGAAGTTATGTATCATCGGTCTCTCTGCTTTTCTTACTAAGCACGGCTCTAACCCGCGCTCCAGTCCATGTTCCAACTCAGGCGCCAATCCACGTCTCAACGACTGAGGTTAAATGTGAAAAAGATGTTTTTATAAGCGCCAGAAACTCACTCAGCTCTACCCCTCTTTTACCCTCTTTAGAAATGGTTGAATTTCCAACGAAAGAACAGTTTTTAGAAGGTTTAGAAACAGGTGATTTTGACAATAGCATCGAATTGCCTCTATTGAAAGAGCTGTGCCCTCGCTACTTAGCGATTTTAAGCTCGTTCCCATGCTTTGTCATTCGCACAGATCACTCTTTAACAAAAGAAGAGATTAAAAAAGCGCCTGAACTCTTAAAAGATCGGCAAAAGTGCATTGATGAAATAGAGTCAACTTTAGAGGATTTCAAAAGAAACAAGAAAGTTTCTAAAGCAATTGAATATGTGCAAGGTTTAATCCCTCAAGTGATGGAGGCTAAACGGATTTTAAAGGCTCCTTCAGAAGAGCTAGATCAAAATGTTAAAACATTACGAACATATATCAATCGGGAAAGAGCAGAGTGGTATTGTCAAAGTGTACAAAAAGCAAGAAAGATTTGTAATAAGCTACCACGCATTTATGTTCCTAATGTGATTATCCCTGATTATCTTCCAGACTGTTTTTTCCATGAAATCATTCCAGAAGAAAATGAAAGAACATTTGCCTCTATACCTCCTGAAGAAAAGGAGGAAATAGTGAGAGAGCTGACCCGTTTTGTTGTAGAAATGGGCTTTTCTATGTCGATGGACCACCTTCAATTTACAAAAGATGGACGGGTTATCCTCAATGTTATTGGGGGAAATTGTAATTATGGAGTAGATCCGGCTGTTTTAACTCTACGCAGGTTAGCCTCCTTGTTCAAGGACCCTTCTCATCATGCAATTATTATTGAGGAGACGAAGAAAAGATCGAATCTAAATATCTCTCAAGATGACTTCTCTTAAGAGAGGAAAAGCCGAGATAGCCATCGGGCCTCACTAAGTAAAGAGAATCAGCGGTTGCATTCAGCTGTTTTTGTATGCGCTCTCCACTAAGACAATGTACCTCAATCCATTGCCCATATGCTTTTTTTATCCAATCGCTCAGCGAATGGTTTTTCTGAAATAGAAAAAGCACATGTTTTGGTGTTCTTAAAAGAGAGCGAAGAGGTTGTCCATTCTCTAGCTGTACATCAGGAAACCGATTTCCTGCCACTAACCCCTTTTTTCCCCTGACAATCGAACTTCCCTTGTAGTTGAGTGAAATTTGGGAGAGAGCTATTGCCATTTTTTTATTGAAAAAGGGGAGTGAAATCAATAGCTTAGCGATATTTTTGTAGAGCAAACGGAGGGGAAGGGGGGCAAAGAAGATAAAGTAAGTCATCGAGCGAGTCATTTTTATCAGACGGGAAATAATGGGAAGTCGCTCTTCTTCATAAGAGTTAAGAAAGCTTGGATCGGCAACTCCCTTTAAAACAAGATCGAGCTTCCATGCAAGGTTAAAGCCATCTTGGATCGATGTGTTCATCCCTTGGCCGCCGGCGGGGCTGTGTACATGTGCTGCATCGCCCACTAAAAATAGGTTTTTAAAATGGATGGTTGAAGCGTGGCGCGAATTAACCGTAAAGAGAGATTCCCATAAAACTTCCTCTTGCTCGATATGTTCCCAAGAGGTTCCTTTAAGAGAGATGATCCGATGACGATCTTCACGGTAGGAAAAGATCAACATTGCAGGCTTATTTTTTCTAAAAAAGCAGTGAAAATTGCGGTAATCAACATCGATTTTTCCCCGTATATCGGCCATGTGGAATGTGTGATCAAACAGATCTCCTGTAAAGGGGATTTGGTTTGATTGCCGCACAAAGCTATGTGCTCCATCACATCCAATCACCCATTTTGGAGAAATACACTCCTTTTTTCCCTCACAATCGAGTAGGTACTCCCCCTCATGTTCACCGACAAGTTCCGTTTTCCACTCCACTTCCACCGATAGATGACGATAGAGGATTTTTTCTGATTCAGATTGAGGAAGGCTTAAGATAAAAGGAAAAGGGGAAGTGATCGTTGAAAAATCGACAAAACCAGTGGAGCTTCCAAAGTGGAAATACATCCCCTGTTTTTTTTCTCCAACCTTCAAAAAATCATCAATAAGCCCCATTTTATCGAGGATTTCCAATGTTCTTGCATGGATTCCAAGCGCTTTGGAATGGGTTGAAAGTCCCTCTTTTTTATCGATGATCCGAATAGGATTTCCTCTTCTAGATAACTCATAGGCAAGGGCTAACCCCGTTGGACCTGCACCTACAATTAAGATATCAACTGTCATGTTTCTTCCCTTATTTGCAGGACCGCACTCCCTTTAAATCGACCAGCTCTTAGATCATCTAGCGCTTCATTTGCTCTTTCTAGTGGATAGAGGTGTGTCTCTGTCTTTATCGGAATCTTTGGAGCAAGCTTTAAAAACTCTTCTCCATCTTTTCGTGTTAAATTGGCCACAGAACGGACCACCCGCTCTTCCCAAAGAAGATCGTAAGAAAAAGAGGGGATTTCACTCATATGTATCCCCGCACACACCACCACTCCTCCCTTTTTAACCGCCTTTAATGCAGAGGGAATCAATGCTCCTACTGGAGCAAAAATAATTGCTGCATCAAGTGGAACTGGAGGGAGCTCATCTGAATGGCCAACCCATATTGCTCCAAGGTCTTTTGCAAAATTCTGACTATCAACACTCTCTTTTCGAGTAAAGACATACACTTCACCCTCTTCATGGTTCACCACTTGAATGAGGATATGAGCCGATCCTCCAAATCCATAAAAGCCAATCCGTTTGCTCTCTCCTGTCATCGAAAGGGCGCGGTAGCCGATGAGACCTGCACATAAAAGGGGGGCTGCTGCTACCTCATCATATGAAGGAGGAATAGGAAATGTATAGCGGCTGTCAGAAACAGCATAATCAGCATAACCTCCATCAATCTGGTATCCTGTATAAAGAGCAGAGTCACAAAGGTTTTCATGTTTAGATGTGCAGTAATGGCAATGGCCACAAGAGCTTCCTAACCAAGGAACTCCAACTCGATCACCCACTTTGATTCCTAAGACCTCTTTTCCAAGTTCTTCCACAACACCAATGATTTGGTGGCCAAGAACAAGGGGAAGTTTTGGTGTAGGAAGGTCACCATCAAAGATATGGAGGTCAGTGCGACACACTCCACAAACATGCACACGGATCAACACCTGGTGGGGTTGAGGTTTGGGCTTGTCAATCTCTTTGAGTTGAAGAGGTTTATTCGCCTCAACCATGACCATTGCTCTCATCGACAAACCTTAGGAGAGAGAACCCAATTGATCATCCATCTTCCCGAGATTTTTTCTAAGGAAATAACAGTTGTAGGATCGCAATTGATAAGTTGCTCATTTGAGTTTTGAGAAACAAGCTGAGAGATCATTCGTTCCATAAAAGGGAGGTGGCTGACATAGAGCGTTTGATCCTCAAGCTGTTCAATAATAGGGTCGATAGGATCTTCAGGATGCAATCCTTGCATTTCAATAGGCTCAATATTTAAACCAGAACCTAAGATAAAAGCACTCTCTTTTGCTCGAGCTTTATCACTTGTATAAATGTGTTTTATATTTAGGTCTAAAGATTTAAGAAAGCTTGCAACACATTCAGTCTCTGATCTTCCTTTAGGGGATAGTGTTGAAGTTTCACGGTCTACAATCCCATGCCTTGCAAAATACACTTTCATATCCGTAATATTACAAAATGTAACTTTTATTGTAATAAAAAAAGTTATTGTTAATAATTGAATTTATGAAGAGGTTCATTCTTGCTATTTTTTTATCTACTGTTGGTTTTGCCGATGCCGTCGAATTTTTAGAGGAAGGGCCGATTCATGAAGCTTTTATCACTCAAGAGTTTGGAGGTGTCATTCTCCAAGCTGTTCCCTATCGCCCTCCCGCTGATTTAACAGAACAGATTCCTGAAAGGCCAAATGAGCATGTTCAATGGATCCATGGTTATTGGGAGTGGTCTAAGTTTAAAGGGGATTTTATCTGGATCAGTGGAGTGTGGCGGAGGCCTCCTCCAGATCACCGTTGGGTTTCTGGAAAATGGGCTCAACTCGAAGAGGGTTGGGTGTGGATCAAAGGTTTTTGGAGTCCTTTCCATAAAACAGAGATGACCTATATTAGTCAGCCTCCACCCGATATGATTGATGAATCGGTTTCCAAAAGCCCAGGCAAGAGTTATTTTTGGATTTCAGGCTACTGGCAATTTGATGAAGAAGTCTCTGACTATGTATGGCATCGAGGGCGCTGGCAGCTTATCTCTGAATCATGGCAATATGTTCCAACCCATTATTTATGGGGAGAAAAAGGGTATTTCATGATTCCTGGCTATTGGGATTGGCCTTTAGAAGAGAAGGGAGTGGCTTATGCTGCTGCCTATGTTGAGCCAGACAGACGAGAGAGTGTCGTCTATGAACCATCGGTCATTTTAGAGCCGCTCTTCATCTGTGAATCGCTCTACCCTTATTGGCCCAATTACCCCAACTTTTTCTACCACCACTACTACTACCATTTCGATATTTGGCTCGCTTGGGGTGCTGTTCCGCCGTGGTGGCATTGGGATGCTTGGTGGACTTTTTCTTGGCAAGATAGTTGGTGGCTCTTCTGGTGGTGGGCAAATCCCGGCTTCCCTCAACCTTTTTTCATCGATGAGATGATGGCTCAGACAATCACAGCTCCACCTCTCTTTGTCTTGAAATTGATGCAAAATCAAGAGCAACCATTTGCAATTGCTGAAAATGGAGCGATTGGAACACGCACATTGATCGATGCAATTGAATCGGTGACAGGACACACATCACCCATTTTACCGTCTGATCCAAAGATTGTGAATCAAATCCATGAAGTTGCATATCCTAAAGGACCTCCATCATTAATCTTCAGACCTTCGGGTCAGTCCTTTGTGAGGGACGATCCTTCTAAACCTTACTTTGGCCCTGTGAGACATTGGCTTGATCATCCACCGGGGCGAGCGGCAATTCCATCTTACCCAAAAATTGCTCCAAAAGAGGTGGAAAAACCTCCAATTGTGATCATGAAGCCAAAGCGTCCTCCAACATACCGTGAGCCTCCTAAAAATAGTTCACAAGAGGTGCACTATACACCTTCAGCAACTCATTACAAATCGTATGAAGATGAGAAGCGTTATAGACCAAAACATCCGACGACACAATCGAGGTCTAATTCCCAAAGGGAGCCAAGACCTTCTTATCCAGCTCAAAAAGCTCCTAGAGCATCAACACCCCAGTCGACATATCAACCGAAAATACGAACGTATAATACGAAGCCTTATCGTTCTACAAGGGCGCCTTCAAGTGCACCAATGCAAGGTTCTCCTCGAGAGACTCAAACTTACACACCGATGCACTTAGATGAGTCATAGTTCTTCCTAAAAACAGCTCGGTTTGCTGATATTTAATTCTTTTTAAAGGATTTTTTTGGAGCGTGTTGTCAAAGGCTAGAAACCTGCTGTTTTGGGTCTTTTCCCTCCACTTGTTGCCTTATTTCTTAGGTCTACTCGACAAGTATGCTCTACTTTTGCAATACCCCCGGTGTATACTTTTTCGGTAAGATAAGAGCGCTCTTTCTTTAATTAATTTTTTTATATAATTAATTGAATATTTATAGGTATTCTGTTATAATTACTTATATTTATTTAAAATATATTAAGGATTTCATGTATTTACCCCTTCGTGGACCCCTTCCCTCTACCCCTCAGATAAGCCAATTTATAGAGGAAAAAAGAGGCCAAATTGCCTCTATGACCCAGGCGATTGCTCCGGCAGAATTTAATGTCGATCGAAAGCTTTTTGCCCATTTATTCCTAGATGGCCATATTGGCTTGACCTCTTTTCAGGGGATCAATCGCTATAGTGCAGCAAAGGACTTTCACACTCTTGCTCAAATCCTTTCAGAAAGTGTCTCAGAAATAGACCTAAGCCCCACCCTCCACTTGCTTGAGACATACAAGGGGGTTGCTAAACTGTTTGGAGAGCGGTGTAAGCAAACAGGGATGATTAAAAATAGATGTTCTCTAGAAAAGATTGCAAAAGAAGTGACGAGGCTTGTCTCTTCCCTTCAACCTGGAGAGTCGATTTTTCTGCCCGGTGGCTTTAATGCAGACCCTGTCGGTCACGCCTTGGGCTATCTTATTACAAGAAATATTAGAGGTTCCTTTAATTTTATCGTGATCAACACCGGTGATGGGACAGAATTCCATTCAAGTCGTATGGAAAATCGGAAAGAAAAAATATGCCCTTATCTCTACTTTGAAAATATTCCTGAAAAACTTTTTTTCCCTAAAGGAGAAGATGATTCTTTCTTTTTTAAAATGCTTTTTCAAAGAGAATACAAAAAGCAGAGTTCAAATTACAGATCTGCAGTTATTTATCAGGGAGTTTTTAGGCCTTTTTGGGATTATGTCAAGCCTCTTCCTAAAGAAAAAGCACATTTTATGACTCCTCAAAGAGATGGTGTTTGTGCAGTGAAGGTTCTTCTAGCTCTCTTGCGTTATCAACTTCCAATTCTCGAGTATAAAAAAGCGCACTTCTATCTACGACTGATCGCTCTAAACCACCTGAAACCAAATATCTCTGATACTCAAATGTACCTAGAAGGTCTTGAAGCTTTTGAAAGAGAGGTACTTAAAAAACTCGATGCCGGATTAATCTCACAAGCTGAAGCAACACTTGCCAAAACAAAAATCGATGAATTGAGGAGAAAGTTTAGAAGAGACATTGAATTTAAATCCCTTAAACAAGAGCTTCTTTTTCAACATAAAAAACGCCATCTTATTCATAGAATTAAAGAAATAGAGAGTGGTGAGGAGATTGCCGAGATAGTTGAAATGCTTCAAAAGGTAGAAGTAAAGCTTGAGGCTGAATTGATTTCAGAAGAAGAGGCTGCATGCAAAAGAGAAAGATTAAAAAAAATAATTTGTAAGATAGAAAAAGGTAATGAGGGCATTCTCCCATCCCTTAAAAAAGAGCTTGCTCAGTTAGAAAGTGATGCAGTCAATCAGAGAGACCCCACACCTCTCCCTCAACCTACAAATTGCGATCAAACAGCTGTTTTGGAGCTATTTCATCGAGGTAGCACCCAATTAAAGTCTGAAATTTCGGTCCCTAAAACTCAACTCGATTCATTCGACTCTGTTGCTTTAAATAAACCAGATCCTCAGGCAGAGGTTTTGCATACACAGCTTTTATCACTTCAACGAGAAACTAGAAAACTTAAGAGAGGATGTGCTCTTCAAACCATCGTCAAATTTGTCGCAGCGATTCCCTTAGAAGAAACTTTTTGGGCACAGGTATCCGAACCTAAACAGTGTTATCAACAACTCTTTATGCTAATTGAATTTTTTCAAGAGCAATCTATAGGTTTTGATCAAAAGTGTTCTATTGAAGATCTACACACTGCAACTTCTCTAAATGTTCATCTTTTCGAGATGGCAAAACGTAGCTGGCCCATCTTTTGTCGATATGCTCCTTTGAATCCATTGAAAAAATTTATAAATGATGCTTATTTGCAGGCTACTGAGGAAGCTGACTTAAAAAGACTTAATGCTCTTCAGCTCTATTTTCACCGTCAAATTGGAAAAAAGGAGATTTTAGATCTAACAGTTATCCCTTCTGTTCATGATGCCACGACTTCCCCCGCTATCTCCTTTTTTAAAGATGTGATAGGAAAGCATCCAGCTCTAGTTGAGAAGGCAAGGAGGCAGATGGCCTTTCGAGGAAGCGATTATTTTTGTTTATCTGTTTCACAAACAACAAAAACAGCAGCATACCTTCTTGCTCATCCAAATATTTTACGAGAAGTGGACGAAGCTCTTCCTATCTTCCAGTTCTATAAAGCGAGTTGGGCCTTGGCTTCTTTTTTCGATCCAAGTTTTAAAGCTAAAGATCTAAAAGTTAAACCCTCTGTGTATAAATATATAGAAAATTTTTATCGTGTTTCTGTTGAACAAAAAAATGATGCTGTCACTGGACGTTTCAATCGTGTCAAGGATCCTTCGAAATTGTCTTCCCTTCGTCCGATGAAAAGCTCTGTTTCAGATGCTTTAAGAAACGATCCCAACCTTTCAAAAAAAAGAGTGGATTCTTCTGAAGAACAATCTGCGCGTGAAGCTGAATCCTTGTGCAAATATCTACAAAACAGTCCTTCGGCTGAAGATGCCCAAAAGGCAATTTGCCGCTTGTGCTCATGGAGTGGTGCTGAAAGAGGATTGCAGCCGATGCAGCTTCTTGAAATATACACAGCCTTTCCTCAACTTTTAGAAGGGCGTGATTTTCAAAATCTTTTTGAGCTTCAGTTCTTTAAAACATGTTATCGGGACAATGAATATTACAACGATTTACCCGAGCAAATTGCATCGAATCCTCTTCTGCAGGAATATGCATCTGAATTTGTTCGTAAGGGAATGACTCTTTTCTCTGATCTTCAACCCAATGCTACCCCTGACTACCACGGAGCTCTCTTTTTTTATAGGTTTGGCCTACAACTCTATAAATCAGTGCAATTAGTTGAAAGCTCTTATGAATGCATCCTATTTGAAGACATGCTTGAAGCGTGCAGCGAAAAAATAGAACTTTGGATCGGTAGAAAAGAGACCGAAGGTCATGACCTTTACCTTTTACATCTCCATCGTCTTGAATACCTCCTTCTTCAAAAAGAGGTGGATAGATCTAAAATCTTATCCAGCTGGTTTATCATTAATCAATGTTCCTTTGACAGTTCAACTCTCCCCTATGTCTTAGATAGAACGGTGAGATCCAAAATGCACGTCTTTCTTACGGAGCTTGCAAATGATGATGAGTTAGACTGGGAAAGTCTTATGAATGATGTGTTTAAGTGTTTAGGGCTCTGTAGATTGAATGATGAAATGAAGTGGAATAAAGAGAGAGGTACGTTAACTCTACAGGATGAAAGTGGAAAATGGAAGATCGATCTCTACACTTGCACCATTTTAGAGGAAGGGCAAAAAATTGAGTCGAATAAACCTGTGATCTCACGTGATCACTTTCGATATAAACAGCTCTTCGGTGAGGAGACCTATCGCTTCTTTTCAAAAAACAACGTGACAACATTTGATCATCCTCAAGGTGAAATTACGCTATTTAAAGAGGTGAAAAAGAGTCGATGTGAAGTGCATGTTCGACGAAGAAAGGACGGCGTTGTGATGCAATATATTGACCCAGAAATTATTGTGAAGTATTACAAAAATTATTTCTCAAGAACACTTCTTGCAGGCAAGTTTCATCACTGGATAGAAGTTGGGAGTGGGTGTGTTGTGACAACCACTAAAGAGGATTGGAATACGTCCATTGCGACCATCGATGAGAATGGCCCCATCCTTTGTGAGAATGGTTGTTTTGTCTTAAAAAGTGAGAGGTATGTCCAAGAGCTCTCTCATTTAGATCAAAAAGAATACCATCGTGTTGAATATGCAAAGGGAGTAGATGAACAAACTTTTGACTTAGTGTCGATTAAACTCCCAAGATGTGTCTCACTAGAAGGGCGTGTGCTCGGCTTTCATGCTCAAGAGGGGAGTTTAAGGTGGAACGAAGATTCTCGCTATTTTTTAGAGGAGTCAAGAAATCAAGGGTTTTTGGAATCGACATCCCAATATGTCACAGTCTACGATCCACAATCGGGCAAACGAAAGCTGATTATTTCAACAGCAGAGTTTTTGAAAAGTAGTTTAAACGCATTTGATAAGAAAGGGCGACTGGAAAAACCTAGGCAGGAAGGGGACCACACAGAACTTAGAACTCCTCAAGAGGGAACACGCCCCTATGTTATTTTTGATATTGTGGGAAAAAAAGTTGTCCCACGCACGATTGAGGGTACGATTCATCTCGCCTACATACGTCTTCATGAGAGAAACTACGATGAGGCGTATGAACTTTTACAGAATATTTCAATGATCGATCCGCTCTCCAAGCTTGGAGAGGAGCTTTTACTACGTATTGTTAAGTCTCCTTTAAAAACACCTCACTGCACACCAAATAGTCTTTCAGTCGCAATAAAGGCACTCTCTATTTTTTGTGATCACTGTGATAAAAAAAACGTCAACATGCAGCTTGATGAGAAAGAATTTCTAAAACCATTCTTTATTCTCTACCACGATTATCTCGGCCGGTTAGCCAATATTACAGAAAAAAGGCGTCTTTCTTCTTCAGAAGAGAAGAAAGTAGCCCTCTTCCTTAAGAGAAAAAAAATGTTAGCTATCCCCCCAGATGTTTTAGCAAGGATTAACTATCTTGAGGGCAAAGAACAAACAACGAAGACTCATCCTGCAAGGGTCTTTTTCCCCTCTCTTTTTCCTACAGGGGGAATTATCGAGAAAGATTGTAATGTTACCAGCTATTCAACGTCTAATATAAAACCAGAGGACCTGTTCACCAAGCCCCTCTCTTCAATAGATGGAAATACGTTCTTTTGGTCTGCTTGGCAAGTTGCAACAAGAGGGTCAGAAGCTGAACAAACCAAGCTCCACTATATCCTTTTAGATGAGCTCACAGGCCAATTACAGCCACGTGGATTTGAAGTTAGTGGTAATGTAAAACTCACAACAGCTTCTCTAAAAACCTTGTATTATGTCTTAAAAATGAATAATCGTGCGACGTGTCGCTTTCCTTTTCCAAAAATAGAGCTTATCGGAACCATCAGAGTTAAAAAGACTAGCTTTCGGCGAGAGGAGAAATATAATCACGCTGATATCATAGACCTGTGGCGTAGAGAGCTCAAGGTTGTTTTCAATACTGTTGAGGAGACTGAAAAAGGAACTTATTCTTCTGAAAATGACGAACTTACCATTTCTGGTATAAAAATGCGCTCTCCTTTTGCAAAAGACCTCACCTTTTCATTTGAAGAGATGCAGATTGAAAGAGAGGAAAACCCTTTTAGAGATGCCATGACCCTTATGGAGCGAGGTTCTCCAAGAGTGGTGGAAGAGATTCCTCTTCCAACTGAGATTGACAAAGAGCGTTATCCCAAAGAGTATACCGACTGTATTTTGCGAGAATTCACTGCTGTTGCTAAAGATCTTAAAATGGGGCAAAAACGGCTTGCTGAGACCTCCCATTTTGAGATTTCCGCAGACGCTTTGATAGAGCTTCAAGAGCGACTCTCTAATTATGCAAAAGATCAAAAAGGAGAGATCAAAGCGCTAGAAACCCGCTTGTTAACTCTTGCAAATAGAGAGAGTGACGATCCCAAAAAGGCTCTTCACCAAAGGATGGCTGTCGAAGGGAAGGTCAAACAAGACCTTACTCTCAAAGATTTAAAGGGGCTTTTTCTGGGGGGGTCATCTGTAGCTTTTAGAGAGGCAAATGATACATTAACACAGGACGATATCGCTAAACTCTACCAATTGATTGGGCGGTGGAGTGTTGCTTCAATTCACTTGGAGCGTGCAGAAGCAGCATTGGGAGATTGCGCAAAGATTTCAAAGCTCGCTTCTATGTCCGGAGATCAGCGGGGCCTTAGAAAATTTCTCTGTCAACGGTTGGGAGAGACTCTTGCTCAAGATGTGGCAAAATATAAGGGAGAGGATGCATCGACTTATCTCATTTTCACGCAGATGAGTGGGAAGTTTGCACGTGATTCTCAGCGAGAAGATGTTAAAAAATTATCCGCAGTGGGGGAGCCACAATGTGTCTTACAACGATTGATGGGGTATGGAAAAACCTCTGTCATTGCAACGATTTGGGCTAAAAAATGTGCTCAAAAAGGTAAGCTTCCTGTTTTTATCGTCGACAATGCGCAGTATGCAAGTCTTTGTAATTCATTGAATACCACTCAAATGACCTACTGGGGGCAAAAGGTATTCACAATGCAATACCATCGAGAAGAGCTCTCCTGGCAAAGGCTTGGATGGATGAAAAAAGAGCTTGAATCTGGTCTCAGCGAGGGAAAACTGTTGATCATTTGCCCTGAGATGCTTCAACTTTTAGATCTAGAGAGTTTTATTACTGCAAAAGAGTATATTGCTGATTACAAATGTCATAAGGGTGATTTGAGCTTGCGCCTAAGCTCTTTGAAGAGTATCCTTGCCTTTTTTAAAGAAAAGTCAGAAGGTCTTATAGATGAATCGGATACAGTTCTTCGTTCCGATTTTGAGGTGAACCTTCCTCTTGGGGATGAAGCGCATATCTCTGCGCAACGAGTTGGAATCACTAAAAAGATCTTCTCTTTACTCTGCTCTGATTGTTTAAGTGTTGATGGTAAGACACTTAAAAATATAGTTGGCCTTGAAGAGGGGAGTCAGAATCACCTTACTGATAAGAATTGGGAAAATATTCGACCTGTTGTTGCATCCCATCTTGCAAAAGTTGCAAAAGCACTCAATCTTCATAAGAGACCAGATTTACACGATGCATTCTCAGCTTTTGTCTGTTATAACCTCAAAGGACATTCTCAAGAAAAAGAATTTCTCACTTATCTAGAGCAGTTAAGCTCCTCTTTTGATCCTGTTGAAAAAGAGGCGTGTCAACTGATTTGTCTTACAAAGCATCTTCTCCACGATTTACTTCCTATCTTTTTCAAACACTCATCGGGAAGAAATTTCGGAAGATGGCGTGATCAAGGACATGTGAAAAAAACACCGGGTAAAGTGATTCCGTATATGGCCTACGATTGCCCAGCCCGTACAGAGCTTGGGTATCACTATGAAGCTCTTGTAAAACATATGATCACAGCGACTCAAGAAGGACTCGAGGTTGTCCAGGTTAAACTTGTTGTCGAAAAATTATGCAAAATAGCTCAACTCCAAATGAATTTAAGAGGGGAAACACTCGAAGAGACTGCAGAGGCACAATTATTTAAGAGATTGACGGGAATCGATCTATTTGACATGAGAAATGAAGAAGCTTTTGTCAAAGCGACTAGAAGAATCAATCGTTCTTTAGAGAGCCGATTGGAATTTGAAAGTGAAACAGCGCTTTTATACGCTACCTATCATCAATCTCGTCTCACTTCTACAAATCACTCTCTCACCGAACTTCTCCCCGTACATGGAATGACAGGAACTCCTTGGAATATGGTTGGAGTGAAACCGGAGCTTGCAGATCACATTTTCTATGATGAGGGAACGATTGGAACTATCTTACATACGATTTTAGAAAGGAAAGGGAAAACACAGGTGTATAAGATGGATTCTCAAGGGGTTGAAGAACATCTTGAGGAGGTATACGCCCAACATGGAGAGCAGTTTGTTTCAGGGATTTTTGATGCTGGGGCGCTCTATAGCAAAAGTGGAAAGACCAATAAGCAGATTGCTGAGACAATCCTTCGATTTATGAAACGTAAAGGGGTCAAAAAAAATACGGTCCTCTTCTTCTACCGAGGAGAAGGGTCTGCTGTTGCAAACCAGTATGGTGCTTTGATCTGGCGTAATGAGGAGACTGTTTTCAAAAAACTTGCTGACACAAGCAGAGCTGAGCTTGAAAAAGTGGGAATCACAAGTGAAGAAGAGTATCTCCTCTTTTTGCCCGAAAGACAGACAACTGGAACAGATGTCCCTCTTCCTTTGGATGCGAAAGCTCTTATTACACTCGATTCCACAATGCCAACCCGTCATTTGACACAAACGATTATGCGTCTTCGGAAATTTGTTCATGGACAAAGAGCCCACTTTGTGATCTCCAAAGATTATGCAAAAACTATTCCAACCGCTGTAAAAGAAGAGCAGATTGACTATCTACTGCAAACAACAATTATCAATACGGCAAAGAAAAAGGCTGATTCGATCAAACGTTCTTACAAGCAAATGATGGATGAAGTGGTAAAAAAAGCGTGTCGAGCTCGTATTTTGAAGAGGGACTTAGGGCTGTACAGGGAAAATATTGCCAAGGCAATGGAAGTCTACAGCTCCTCTCTTTTCCCAGAAACAAGCGATGATCTCTATCAAATCTTTGGAGGCGCAGAAGAGATGGTTGAGACCATCAAGAGCTTAAGAAATCGTGCTGAGGGGATCAAATACCACCTTGAAAAAGCGGTAGAGAAAGTAGGAAATATGTATGGATTTGATAGAGATTTGGAAAAGATCGGTGTAGAACTCGATGCAATCGTTGCTAGAGCTCAAAGGCATATAGATCATTTTCAAAGAGAACAAAAAGAGATTTTCAAAGCGATCGAAGATGTCAAATTTGCAGCCACCCTCAATGCCGAAATGCACCAAGACACACAAGTTGAAAAAGAGAAAGAAGTTGAAGCTGAAGCAGAGCTTGAACAAGATCTAAAACTTGAGCTCGAAGAGTATCGGAAGTTAGAGGTTAGAAATCTATTTGCAGAATCAACGTGGTTCAATGGCTTAAAAATAAGCAAAGCTCCTTGTTCTTTAGCTGAACTCAAAGGGAGGTTTCCTGTTTTTAGGCGCCTTAGTACAACATTCGATAGGTTTAGCAACGGACCATTTAACTATGGACGTTTTAGCTCTATTTTCTCCTCAAATATCTATGTTACAAATAATTTCCGCCTTACAACAAATAAACGTCTTCCTATTTTTCATGCTGCTCGAAAGCCTGTACAGCAAATTCTCTGCTTTCAAAATAAAGACGGCACATTTGATTTCCTCCTCATTTCTGAATTCGAAGCGAACTTTTTTAAAACCTATTTAAAAGAGCGGTATAGAAGGGGAGAAATGGGCAATGTGTGGCTAACAACACTACGGGGAAAACTCTTTGTTCCAAATCTAGGAAACCCTCTCCCTTTGGATAATCCACATCTTAGGTGTGGGCTTTGTGAGCTTTCACTCTTCCAAGGGGCCTATACACCTATTCATGAACTTCAGTTAGCAGAAGAAGCGCTCAATTGGCTAGAAAGTGGTGCTACACCTAACCTTAGAAAGGCAAAAAGAGATTTTCTTTTAATGCGGCTTGAAACGAGGGGAGAAGACAAAGCCTTATTCCATAAAAGTGGCTTGCTCTCTTCGGATAGAGCTTTGCAAAATGGGGGGCCAACAACTGTTGCTAGAGCTGAAGAAGAGTCAGCTGATGATGTAGACCTAGAGTGGTTACACTCTCTTACAACACCACAGCAGATCCGAAAACTCAAAGATAGATATGTTTCCTACATCTTGCCAGGGCAGGTCAAAATGGTTAGAGCTAGGCAAGTTCAATTTCTCCATACAGCGGAACAAATTGCCGCTATTCCTACAGATCTTGTCGACCGAATCACCCTTGAATCTATTAAATTTATCACACCTCTTCAGGTTCCCTATGTGAAAAGAATTGATTGTATCCACGCAATTCCACAAGCAACCCTTCAAGCCGTTGAGCAAGATCCAAAAGATGATCCAGGCCTTGCCTATGTGATTGCACACCTTTCTCCCGCTCAACTCAAAGGTGTGGTAAATCTAAAGTGGACTGCATTTATCAACTTCAAACGTCTACATGAACTCGATAAGACTGTCATTGAACAGCTCGATCTTAAGCTCTTTGAAGGAATGCCAATCGACAGATTAGAGGAGTTTGATGATACGGTCTTGAAAAGAGTCTCACCTGCAAAATTCAAACAAGTTTCTGCTGTAAGGGTCAAAAAAATCAAAGATGTAGAGCTGATTGTAAAAGTTGAAGAGGTAAGATTGCTTGATTCTCAACAAGTTCAACGCATCACAGATGGAAGCTATTTATCAAGGCATTTGGATATTTTAGGAGACCAATATTCACTTGAACAACTTCTTGTGGCTTACAGATTTGACAATAACTGTCAAAATGCCAAAGAGAGGATTCAACAGTCAACAGACCAGACCATAGTTGACCTTGTTCAAGATAGCGAAGTCTGTTTGCTCAATGGACAACTTGTAAAAGATTTACCATTTGCAAAATACCCATTTCTATCAGAGAAGCAGATTCCATTTGTCAAAGGAGATGATGTACACCTTCTCATAAACGAGCAACGAGAGTTCTTAACACAGGAGCAAATCCGTACAATTACAACAGAAGAGGCACTTAATAGTTTAAGTGTTTCGCAGAGAAAACAGGTTCATCCAAATCTCTACTACCTTCTTCCTGAAGACGAGCGACCTCTAACTCCTGAAGCGATTGAAGAGATGACAACGCAAAATGCTCTAGCGATTTTAAATCGTTCTCAGATACGGCACATTAATGCAGACTGTGCTCACCGTTTAAGAGAAGGTATGGCGACACATCTAACTCAAAAGCAAGTTGTTGGAATGAAAAACCCAGAAGCTATTGCAGCCCTTTCAAATAGACGTGCTTGGTGGGTCAGGGATCAATCCCTTCTCACAATCCCACAAAAAAATTATGCCAAAAAGCAAAAGGTTATTTCTGTTGTTCTTATCATCATAGGAATTGTTGGAGGGACAGCTGTGATCTTTGGATCGATGACATTGACAGGTTATATCAACTGCAGTGGAGGTGTTGCATTTGTTGCAACAGGGGGGAGTTTTGTGGTAATCCCTAGTGCGATTGCAGTCTTCAGGTATAATCGCTATTCACGCGAATTTGATTCCAATCCAACTCGTTAGTTTTCTTTCTAGAGAAATTGTTTCAAAAACTTCGTTGACGATAGCTCTTGTTTGGAGTAGCGTTAGGAGAGATGTTTTTGATGTTTCTATGTACAACTTTGGTCGTCGGGGGTGACCTTGTCGATCCACCATTTGCTTTTATGAAAAAAAGAAAAGAGGTGGGATTCGAAGTTGACCTTGTGCGGGAAATTGCAAAAAAACTCGATCGAGAGGTGCGCTTTGTCAAAAAGGAAGAGGCGTGCGACCTCAAGCTCGGTGGCTGTGAAAGTCGCTTCTCCTATATGACCTCTCCTCTTAGTCTTTTAGTCGATACGTCCCGCCATCCTGAAACCACAAGCTGGAAGGATGTAAATGGTAGGATTGGCGTTCAAGGTTTTGGAAAAGAGATTGCTGAAAAAATGGGAGAGGTGGTTGTCTACAGAGATGACCGAACCATCGATGCCATTGTCGATCTGATGCAGGGGAGGATAGATGCTTTTCTAAAGCTCAAGCCTGCAGCAATCTATCTAAAATTTTCAGCTCCTTCTTTGAAGATTGTGGGAGAAGTTCCTCAAAGTGGTGTGCAAATTGGTTTTGGGATTGAAGATGAAGAGCTTGGAGCCGCTGTTGCAATAGCTCAAAAGGAATTGGTTGAAGAGGGAACTTTTGAGGTGATTTACCATAAATGGTTCGGCTATAATTGGAATTGAGAGGTGATCGGTGGTTGAAAAGAGAGTAGCTATTGAAAAAGAGGTGGAAATTCCTGCAGAAACAGTTAAGTTACAGGGGATTTTACATCTTCCTCCTCAAGCTCGGGGGATGGTTCTTTTTGTGCAGGGGAGTGAAAATGGGCAACTGCGTATGCGCAATCAGCTGATTTCTAAATTTTTCCAAGAAGGGGGATTTGGGACGCTTCGTTTTGATTTGTTGACGATTGAAGAGGAAAAAGATGATATGATGAATCGGGAACTTCGGTTCAATATTCCTTTTCTTGCTCACCGTTTGATTTTAGCAACTAAATGGGCTCAATCTCAATTTAAACTCAATGTCGGTTATTTTGGTACGAATACAGGTGCTGCCGCAGCGATTGTCGCTGCAGCAGAGCTTGGCCCAAAGGTGAATTGTGTGGTCTCTAGAGGAGGACGCTCAGATCTTGCAGGGCAATCGCTGGCTCGGATTCAGGCACCAACTCTGCTTATTGTGGGGGGAGCTGATTTTGGAGTCGTTGAACTCAATGAGCGTGCATTGGAGATGATGACGTGTGAGAAGCGGTTAGAGATCGTTCCTAATGCAACGCATCTATTTGAAGAGCCTGGGTCTCTAGAGGAAGTGGGACGGATGGCAACGGTCTGGTTTGAGAACTATTTATGAGGCAACATGTGGTATAAAGAGGCGATCATCTATGAGCTACATGTCAAATGCTTCAATGATAGTCAAGCCGATGGTTTAGGTGATTTCAAGGGACTGACGCAAAAGCTTGACTATCTACAAGATCTGGGTGTTACAGCGATTTGGCTTCTCCCTTTTTACCCTTCTCCCCTAAGAGATGATGGCTACGATATTGCTGACTACTTGGAGATCAATCCTCAATTTGGCTCGTTACAAGATTTTAAGATAATGCTCAAAGAGGCGCATAAGCGGAAATTGAAGGTGATCACCGAGCTTGTGATCAATCACACCTCTGATCAACACCCTTGGTTTAAACGGGCGAGAAGAGCTCCTGCTGGCTCAAAATACCGCGATTACTACGTTTGGAACGATGCGCCTGACCGTTTTTCTGAGGCGCGTATTATTTTTCAAGATTTTGAATCATCTAATTGGACATGGGATCCGGTTGCCAATGCTTACTACTGGCACCGTTTTTACTCCCACCAGCCCGATCTTAATTTTGAAAATCCTGAGGTGCATGAAGAGATCTTCAAAGTTCTCGATTTTTGGTTGAAAATGGGTGTTGACGGGGTAAGGCTCGATGCAATCCCTTATCTCTATGAAGAGGAGGGAACAGTTTGTGAAAATCTCCCAAAGACGCACGCATTTTTGAAAAAACTAAGATCTTATGTCGATGATAATTATGATGATAGAATGCTGCTTGGAGAGGCGAATCAGTGGCCTGAAGATGCGGCAAAGTATTTTGGGGAAGGGGATGAGTGTCATATGGCATTTCATTTTCCTGTGATGCCCCGTCTTTTTATGGCGATTCACTTGGAAGATGCATTGCCAATTATCGAGATTATGAAGCAGACACCAAAAATTCCAGATTCAGCACAATGGGCTCTTTTCTTACGCAATCATGATGAATTGACGTTGGAGATGGTGACCGATGAAGAGCGTGATTATATGTTTCGGGTCTATGCACACGACCCTCAAGCTCGGGTCAATTTAGGAATCCGTCGCCGCCTTGCTCCTCTTTTGAAAAATGATCGACGAAAAATTGAATTGATGAACACCCTTCTCTTCTCGTTGGTTGGAACACCTGTCCTTTACTACGGCGATGAAATTGGGATGGGCGATAACATCTATTTAGGGGATCGAAACGGGGTGCGGACACCGATGCAGTGGAGCTCTGATCGAAATGCAGGTTTTTCTAAGAGTAATCCACAAAGGCTCTACCTCCCCCCGATCACAGATCCGGAGTATCACTATGAAACGGTGAATGTAGAGGCGCAGTCGAGTAATCCTTATTCCATGCTTTGGTGGACAAAGCAGTTGATTGCATTGCGGAAGAAATTTAAGGCATTTAGCTATGGGGAGACACATTTTTTAGTTCCCCAAAATAGGAAGGTGTTGGTTTTTTTCAGGGAGTATGAGGATGAGCTGATCATGATCGTTGCCAACCTCTCCCGCTTTGTGCAGTATGTAGAGCTCGATCTAAGCCGTTACAATGGTTATCATTTAGTCGAACTTTTTTCGGGGGAAGATTTTCCTCCAATCGGGGAGCTTCCCTATTTTTTGACATTAGGTTCATATGGTTACTACTGGTTTGCTCTACAAAAAGAGCCTCAGATGAGCCTTCTGACAAAAGAAGAGCTTGCCCGAGAGAGGGAAATTCAAGAGATCACAATCGAAGCAGATCCTGAGTCACTTTTTTCTCCAACGATGGAAAAAACATTGCAAGATCTCTTGATTCGTTATCTCACAAAGCGAGCGTGGTTCCGTTCAGCCTCTCCCCATGTCGATATGACGAGAGTAAAAATTGTCGATCATTTTAAAGCCTCTTTTCACGGCATCATTTTATCGGTGAACTTTACAACAGGGGAGAAAAAAGAGTATCCACTGTTTTTAAATCTCATCTCAAAAGATAAGGCGGAAAACTGGTTAGAAGGGCGAAGACATGAAATTGTGGCTCAAATTCATCTCCACTCTGCTCCTGAAGAAACATTCCTTTTATGTGATGTAGGTTACACCAAAACAACGGCTTTTTCTCTGATTGAGTTGATCAAATCAAACCAGACAATTGAAGGAAATAAAGGTGAATTGAAAGGGATCTCTTTTGCAGATGATCGAGAGACAAAGCCTCTTTTTGAGGAGCAAGAAAAGCTTATTGTTTGCCGTGAGAAAGAAGCAGTATCGGTTCCTTTAGAAGAGGGTGTTTTAAAAATTTTCACCTCTGTCAATGACTCGATGGCTTTTGATGTCAAGATCCGCCTTTTCCTTATGGAGAAGACCAACTTTACCTCTTTTCTCCCTCTGCTTGGCTATCTTCAGTATCGAGCAAAAGGGAGAGCTCCGATTGCACTTGCTGAAGAAGTCGGCTCTTACAAGAAGCAATACACAGCTCAAGAGATGGCAATTGAAGCTGCAGAACGGTTTTTAGTGCAGATTGAAACAAATGTTGAAGCCATTCCAAAAGATATCCTCTTTCCAAAAGCGACATGGTTGGAGATGGCTCTTGGAGAGATTCCCGAGCAGGTTCCAGAGATGATGGAAGAGTTTTTGGAGCTGGCCCGCCATTTGGGAAAAACAACAGGAGAGTTTCACCTTGCCCTCTCTCAAGGGGGAGAAGATCCCGATTTTACCCCTGAAGAATATACCCGCTTCTATCAACGTTCATTTTATCAAACGATCCGTCAAAAGGTGCTCGAAGCTCTTACAGCCTCCACTTCTCAGCAACTTTTAGAGCTCAACCCGATGATCCAAACAGAGCTCAATTTCCTCGTTGAGCAAAAAATCGAAGCCAAACGGATCTGCTGCCATGGGAATTACGTTCTTGAAAACTTTTTTCATGTGGGAAAGACATTCTTAATCACAAATTTTGGAGGGGAGTACCACTTCAAACGATCTCCTCTACTCGATTGCGCTCACATGCTCTTTTCATTTATGGAAAGCGGGGGGCTTGCCATCAAACGGCTGCAAGCGAGAGGACAGCTTGGGCAAACACCAATCGAGGAGGTGTACCGTTGGATCCACTCTTGGGCAACGTGGATCGGCTCTTCTTTTTTACGTTCCTATTTTAAAACCATTGAAAAAGGGGAGGGCGATTTTCTTCCCAAAGACCCCAAGCAAATGGATTTTCTTCTTCATCTCCTTTTGGTTGAAAAGTGTATGGAGAAGTTGGCATTTGAAAAAAATGAGGCGGCACTGACGATGCTTCTTCATTGGTTACCAAAGTATGATGGAAAATAGACTCACCTCCGCTTACCGTCTCCAACTCTCATCAGCGCTTCCATTTGTCAAGGCGATGGAAGTGCTCGATGATCTACGCTCTCTTGGCGTTGATGGCATTTATCTCTCCCCATTTTACGCTGCAAATAGCGATCACGGCTACGATGTAATCGATCCTAATCGCCCAAACCCAAAGCTTGGAACAAAAGAAGAATTTGATGCACTTCTCGATCAAATCAAATCACTTGGATTTCAGCTTATCATCGATGTAATTCCCAATCATATGGGAATTGTAGAGGGGAACTTGTGGTGGGAGGATGTGGTCAAACGGAAAAAAAAATCTCCATACGCCTCTTTCTTCGACATCTGTTGGGATGAAAAGGGGGTGAAACCTCCCTTTAAAGGGCACTACCGCCGTTTTTTCAATATCGATGAATTAGCCGCCATTCGGATAGAAGAAGAAGCAGTCTTTAAAGCGCACCACAAATGGGTATTGCAACTTGTCAAAGAGAAAAAAGTGCAAGGATTGCGGATCGATCATCCCGACGGTCTTTTCGATCCAAAAGGGTATTTTTGTCGGCTGAAAAAAGAGGCCCCTGTTCTCACAATTGTAGAGAAAATTTTGGCCCGTGGTGAAACATTGCCACCACAATGGGAAGTGGAAGGGACAGTTGGTTATGAATATATGGCATTAATGACGGCCCTTTTTGTCGATCAAAGAGCTGAAGAGATCTTCACCGAAATTTACCATGGATTTATTGGCGAAACTCTTGATTTTGAAACCATTGCGTATGAATCAAAAAAGCAGTTTGCCAAAGAGGAGATGGGAAATGAAATTAAGCGGCTTGCACAAGGAGATTCTCAAGAAGCTCTCCTTGAGCTCATCGCCCATTTCCCCGTCTACCGCACCTATGTTGAGGTAGATGGAGGTGTCTCAAAACGGGATGAAGAGGTGTTCCATTTGGCATTGAGCAATGCGCGAAAAAGTGGAATAGAGCAAACAGCTTTTGATCGGCTTGAAAAAAAACTCTTTCTTCAAACAGAAGAGCGAGAATGGGTTCTTCGCTTTCAACAGCTTACAGCTCCTGTGATGGCTAAAGGAATTGAAGACACCGCTTTTTACCGCTACAACAGGCTTCTCTCTCTCAATGAAGTGGGATCAGATCCCACCCTATTTGGAGTCACCGAAGAAGCGTTCCACACTTTCAACCAACGAACAAAATGGAAAGAGAGTTTTCTTGCAAGTTCGACACACGACACCAAACGGAGTGAAGATGTCCGAATGCGGCTCAATGTTCTTTCAGAACTTCCATTTGAGTGGGAGCGGTATCTTTTGGAGTGGGCAAAACGGACAGAGGATTTGGAAAAGCCAACCCCAAATACGGAATATTATATTTATCAGACCCTTCTTGGAAGTTGGCCCCTCTCATTTGAACGGCTTTGGCAAGTGGTATTGAAATCGATTCGAGAAGCCAAGGAGGAGACAAGTTGGATTGAGCCCAATGAGGTGTATGAGCAGTGTGTCCATGATTTTTTAGAGAAAATCATGGAGCCAGGCCCTTTTCTCGAAGCATTTCTCCCTTTTCAGGAAAAAATTGACCACTATGGGCGTCTTAATTCATTGTCTGCACTTGTTTTAAAAATGGGATCGACAGGAATTGTTGATATTTATGAAGGGAATGAAAATTTCACCTACCGCCTTGTCGATCCAGATAACCGCGCCCCTGTCGATTTTGGAAAAGAAGGGGATGAGAAGATGCGAGTGACAAAACTTGCCCTCCATTTTCGACGAAGCCACCCCGATCTCTTTTTGAAAGGGAAATACATTCCCTTGGAGAGCAAAGGAGAGCTCATTGCATTTGCCAGAGTGTGGAAAAAAGAAGTTGTGATTATTGCAGCAGGCCGCTTTTTCACACGGTGGGAAGGGGGAGAGGTTCTTGTTCCTCCCCAATTTGCAAAACGGAAATTTAAGAACCTATTTCTTCCCAAAAAAGAGTCCACTTCGTTACACATGCAAAAAGAGGAAACGATAGGATTTTTCTATGAGCCATGATTGGAAACTAGACCTTGGAGCAACCTACCGAGGAAAAGGGGTGACCCATTTTCACGTTTGGGCACCACACCACCGCTCCCTTTGTGTTGAGCTTGAAGGGAGAGTCATTCCAATGAAGAAGCAAGAGCCGGGCTTCTTTTCATGCATTGCTGAAAAATCGGCACCAGGCGACAGCTATTTCTATCTCTTTGAAAATGGAGAGAAACGTCCCGATCCCGTTTCACGAGCACTCCCTCAAGGTGTACACGGCCCAACAGTGATTGTAGACAAAGAGTTTCCATGGACCGATCACGATTGGAAAGGAATCGAAAAAATTCAAACCATCCTCTATGAAATCCATGTTGGAACATTTACTCCAGAAGGGACATTTGAAGGAGTGATCGATAAGCTCGATTATTTACTTGATCTCGGTGTGACAGTGATAGAGATCATGCCAATTGCACAATTTCCAGGAAAGTGGAATTGGGGATACGACGGTGTCTCGATCTACGCTCCTTTTTCTGGCTATGGAGGGGCTGAGGGAATGAAGCGGCTTGTTGATGCTGCGCACCAAAAAGGGATGGGAGTTTGTCTCGATGTTGTCTACAACCACCTAGGTCCCATTGGAAATTATCTAGCTGACTTTGCTCCCTACTTCCATACAGACTTTAAAACCCCTTGGGGAGAAGCTTTTAACTACGATGGCCCCCAAAGTGATCATGTCCGCCACTACATCATCTCAAACGCTCTTTATTGGGCGTATGAATACCACATCGATGCCCTTCGCCTCGATGCTGTGCACGGTATTTTTGATTTTTCCGCTCAACAGATGCTCGATCAGCTTGCCCAGAAACTCCCCATCCCCCTCATCGCTGAATGTGAGCTTAACGATTCACAACTCGTAAGGCCAAAGAGTGTTGGAGGAATTAATCTCGATGCAATTTGGAATGATGACTTCCACCATTCGGCTCATGTTGCTCTAACCGATGAGCAACAAAGATACTACTCCGACTACAATGGGATCAAAGATCTTGCCAAAACGATCAAAGAAGGGTTTGCCTATAACGGTCGCTATTCTGAAGTGCGCAAAAAAACGTATGGAAATAAAGCAGCAAATGTTCCGTATGAAAAATTTATCGCCTACACCCAAAATCATGATCAAACCGGCAATCGTCCCTTAGGAGAACGACTCTCTACACTTATCAAAACACCTCGGCTCAAATGTGCTCCTTTTCTCACCCTTCTCTCACCCTTCACTCCCATGCTCTTCATGGGAGAAGAATATGGAGAAAAAGTTCCCTTTGAATATTTTGTCGACTTTGATGATCCCAAATTGATGGAAGAAATTTTTGAAGGGAGAAAGCGGGAGTTTCAAGCGTCGGAGATGCCTTTTCCAGGCAAAGAGTCATTTCAAAACTCCAAACTCTCATGGAAGCAAGATCCCGAACTTTTTGCCCTCTATCAAAAATTGATTTCCCTTCGAAAAAAGTATCCTCCTAAAACAGGACTTGCCGTTGGTGAAGTTCCGATCTATCACGATGCTCACTCCATTGCATGGGAGTATCCAACAGAAGAGGGGGAGTGGATAGGGCTTTACTGCTACCTTGGAAAGGGGGGGAGATGCACTCTTCCTTTTAAGAAAGTGAAAAAAGAAAAGATTTTACTAACCACTCAAAAAATCACTTTAGAGGATAGGTTTTCAGCTCCTTGTGAGTTGTCCTTGGTTTTAATATAGAGATTTTGTTAAGGTTCAGGGCATGGCAATAGCGGCGCAATCATCATTACCATCTACAACAGAAGAAGCTTTTAATAGGAAAGGGCCTTCTGTCGACCAATCAGGCCTTTGTTTTAGGGTTTCAATGATTTTTTTAAGTGTCGCTCTTACAATCCTTACAGCTGTAGCAGGGTACTATGGACTGTCAGCTGCAGGCCGTCAGCTTGCCATTGCTCCAAATGCTGGATCTAAATTCTTAGGAGTTGTGATGACTTATAGCGGAGTGACTTATGCCGTTGCTGCTGTGATGAATTTAATGATAACTGTCTTTGGCCACGCTCCTGAAAAAACAGTCGAAGAGAGAAGAAAAGCGATAGTAGCACAATTCACTCTTGGGACTATAGCTCCTCTTGCTGTTCCTATTGCACTTGCTGAAAATATTTTTAACTGACACTGGAAAAAATACATTCTCCCCTTAAAAAAAATATTTTAAAAGACAAAATTTCAGCAACATCTGAGTTTGTCTTGGCTTTAATATAGAGATTTTGTTAAGATCCGCGGCATGGCAACACATGCAGCATATCCGCAGCAACAGCCCCTAGTTTATCATCAACAGTCTCGTTGTGCAAACCTTTCATCTGTTATTTTAAAGATTGTTGTTGCAGTTTTTGCCGGTATAGCCGCCTACCATATGCTCTCCTATGGACAGAATCAACTCAATCTTGCCGTGACTCGGATGGATATGCTTGTCGGAGGAGCCATGATTTATATGGGTGTTGTCCATGGTATTGTCTCTTTGGTCAGTGTTTGCAGGATCTTAGAAAGATAAATTTCCACTGGCTTTAATATATAGATTTTGTTAAGATCCACGGCATGGCAACACATGCAGCATATCCACAGCAACAGCCCCTAGTTTATCATCAACAGTCTCTTTGCGCAAACCTTTCATCTGTTATTTTAAAGATTGTTGTTGCAGTTTTTGCCGCTACGGCCGCCTACCATATGTTCTCCTATGGACAGAATCAACTCAATCTTGCCGTGGTGACTCGGGTGGATATGTTTGTCGGAGGAGTCATGACTTATATGGGTGTTGCCTACGGTGTTGTCTCTTTGGTCAGTGTTTGCAGGATCTGTGCAAGATAAATTTCCACTGGCTTTAATATAGAGGTTTTGTTAAGATGCTAAGGTATGGCAACAACATATACTATGCAAGGGGCTCAAGGATACCCCGCTCATCAACCCCCTCCTTATAAAAACACTGGAGATCCAGATGTGTCCCCGATGGCACGCCGCGGTAGTGGGACAGTTTCTATTGCGCTTCCTAAGAATTGCGCAAATATTTCATCTATCGTTTTAAGTATTGCTATCGCAGCACTCACAGCCACAGCTGCCTACTATATGCTCTCCTATGGCTTTAATCGACTCGATTTTGCCGTAACTCGGATGGATATGTTTGTGGGAGGAACAATGGCTTATATGGGTGTTGCTTACGGTGTTGTCTCTTTGGCCAATGTTTGCATGACCTGCTTTGGTCATGTGCTTGCAGATAATTTTGAGGATCGAAAAACAATTGTAGCAGCTCAAGTAGCCGGAAGTGTTTTAGCTCCTATTGCGATTCTTCCAGCTGCCGCTTTTTTTGGTCTTCAAGTGGCTGTTAAATAGCTGAGTTTAGATTCTTTAAGGTAGTATGTTATCGCCAAGTGCTGGCCTAAAACCACCTGTAGTACCTCTTTTTTGGCAGCCGTGGCCAGAGCCATTGCAACCACCTGTAGTGCTCTTTTCTGTTCCCTCTTGTGGAGCGGGAAATGAAGTTTTTGAGAGACCAATTTCTGTTGAAGCTCCTTCAAACCGCTGGGCTACTGTTGCAATGGTTGTGGCAGGTCTTGTCATTACAGCTCTTACAGTTGTAGCAGCATACTACTTGTTATCGAGTGGAAATAGTCAACTCACAAGTACTGTCGATGGTATGGGTAAATCCGCAGGAAGATGGCTGCTTTATGCAGGAGTGTGCTATGCTGTTGGATCTAGTTTAAATCTGGTGGTAACTTGCCTTGCTCCTATGGAGAAAATAACGATTAAAGATAAAAAAGTGACCGTCATGACTCAATTTCTTATGGGAGTAACTGCCCCTCTGTTTATTCCTGCGGTGATGACGGGTTTTTGTGACACTGATTTGTTGCAGGAGTGGTTAAATAACCGAGTTTAGGCTCGGTTTCAAAGTGCATTTTCTTTTTAGTCATCGGATGGATGAAACTAAGTGATTTAGCGTGAAGCCCAAGTCTTTTGATTGGATCGCTTACAGCTCCATAGCGGAAATCACCGATGATGGGGTGGCCCACTTCTCGGCAGTGAACACGGATTTGATGTTTTCTTCCTGTTTCAAGTTGGATCCGTAGTGTTGAGAACTTTGGTGTCACTCGAAGCCGTTCAAAATGGGTGATCGCTTCTCGCCCCTCTTTAGAGACAACAACATCGTAGCTTTCAAGCTCATGGAGGGGATACGACCATGTCCCTTTTTCTTGAGCCACTCGTCCCTCTACAATGGCAATATACTCCCTTTCAAGATCGTGGTTGCGGAAAAGGGTAGAGAGCTTCCGTTTCATATCAGGCGTGCGGGCAAAGAGGAGGGTGCCAGATGCTCCATAGTCTAATCGGTGGACGGGATAGACAGAGGGGAATTGTTTTTTTAATCGGTCTAGGGCTGAGTAAGAGCCACTCTCGTCGGGAACGCTGAGCATCCCAAATGGTTTATTGATGACAATGAGCCATTTATCGGAGTAGATGACAAAATTTGACTTCTTCGCAAGAGAGAGCTTATCTCCTTCGGTTTTTACCCGTCCCCATTTGATCCAGTTTTTAAGCGTTCTTTTGGAACTGTCGGGATAGAGGCGGCTGAGCTCTTCGAGAAGGTTAGGCACGGGCACGTCTCTTTGTCGAGAGTGAAAAAATCCAATTGATAAAGGAGAGGAGAAATGAGAAGGCAATTGCCCATAAAAAATTTGAAATGACAAACCCTGGAACAATCCAGGCCACGAGATAGACCATAAATCCCGTGATTACAAAGGTGAAAAGCCCTAGTGTAAGAACGTTGATCGGAAGGGTCAAAATAAAGATAATGGGGCGGATGACAGCATTGACAATTCCGAAGATCGCTGCAACAGCAAGGGCTGTCCTAAAAGAGGCTACTTCGATCCCAGGGAGGATATGCCCTGCGACAAAGACAGCGATTGTCGTCAAAAGAAGATTGATGAGGAATAACATATGCTCTTTTTAACCCTGCTTGTTTTAAGTACTGCAACAATTATATCGATTATCACCTTTTCTGTAAATTATGGGATTTCTCCCATGCCTTCCAATAGGAGAGCGGTGGCTGCAATACTTGCGCAGTTTTCTCCTGATTTTCAAGGAAAAATTTATGATTTAGGGTCTGGATTTGGGACATTGGCGTACGCTTTTGCAAGACATTTTCCAAATGCTACGATTATAGGGTTTGAGGTCTCTCCGATTCCCTATTTTCTTTCAAAAGTGCTTTTCAGACGCAAAAATCTCACTTATCTTAGGAAAGATTTTTTTAAAGTCGACCTTTTAGAAGCAGATGGTGTGGTTTGTTATCTCTATCCTGGGGCAATGGAAAAGTTAGAAGAACGGCCGTGGCGGATGCTTGTGACAAATACATTTGCTCTTCCTACTCAAAAAGCGAGTCAAACGATTGCTTTGGGCGATCTCTTCAATGGGAAAGTGTATTGCTATACACCTAGGTGTTATACACCCTAGGTGTACACTTTTTAGCTATCGAAAAGGGTTTTATTTTCGTTGTTTTCTTTTTCACTTGGAGGGGGAGGATCTTTTCTTCGACGCGTAAAGATTGCCATGACAAGTCCTGCAAGAAACCAAGAGATGGCAAGGTCACATATTTCGACAAAGACGTAGGGGAAAGGGAATCCCCACCAATTCCATGCGGGGAGGTGGCCGAGCACTCCAACTGTCAAACCGATCAAAACGGTCATCGCTACTTTAGAGCCGTAGATAAGTTGCCGCGCTTGCAAGAGGATCAAGGTGATGAAAAAAGCACCGATGAGTTGGATGAATAGAGATGTGACGTAGGGGACGGGGGTATTAAGGCCAAGGCCGTATCGGCTAACAGAGGCGAAGACAACAGGTCCTTTTTCAAAGGCTTCACCGGCAAATTCGAGATCTTCTTTGTTACAGATGCTGGGGAGGACAAAAATCCCACTTGATTCTGTATTCTCCATAATGGTTTCTGCAACTTCAGTTCCGTTGGTAAACTGTCGAACAACTGAGCAGTGCCAGGGGAGAACTGTCCAGGAAAGGATCATCCAAGTCCAGGCGATAAAACCTCCGATCAAGGTTGCTTTCAAAATTTTGCCTAGCATGCCACATCTCCTTTTTCTTCGATAATTTGTGATAGACGTTTAAAAATTCCCTCTTTATCCAACGTTCCATCAACAACAGTGAGCCACCCCTTTTTCTCGAAAAATTTGAAAAGGGGCTCTGTTTTTTCGTAATAGAGTTTAAGTCGCTCTTGCATCACTTCTCGTGAGTCGTCATCTCGCTTTGCAAGTGCTCCTCCACACATGTCACAAATCCCTTCTTGTTTGGGAGGGGAAAATTTGAGGTGGTAGGGGGTATAACAACTTTGACAGACAATTCGATTGACCACTCGATTGATCACATCTTCATCAGGAACATCGATTTTTATAACAATAGGCTCTACATTGAGCAGCTTACAATGCTTTTCGAATAGTTTTCCCTGTTTTTTGGTTCGTGGAAAGCCGTCTAAAATAAACCCTTTTTTGCAATCTCCAGCGGTGAGCCTATCGATGAGAAGGGAGATGATGAATTTGTCGGGAGGAAATTTTCCTGCTTTGATGCATTCGCGCAGTTTTTCCCCTTTCGCTGTTTGAAGAGCTGCTTGCTCGCGGACAAGGTCTCCTGTTGAGATGTGAGGGATGTTGTACTTGGAGATGAGGAGCTTAGATTGAGTTCCTTTCCCTGAAGCGGGAGGTCCAATTAGAACGATAACGACTGCTTTACCCATAGTGCTTGATAATTTCTCATGTTTTCTCCTTTATTGCAAGGAGATAGAAGAGGAAAAAACCGAGGAGTAAAAAAGCGAGGGAGGCGAGCATGGGAATGGTCACGGGACCAAAGGCGACAATTCTCTCTGTACAGCTCGGCCCTGAGCCACACATATCGATTGGGTGCCAATTGGGGATTTCTTGAATGGCGGTTTGGTAAACAGAGAGAATAAAGCCGATGATCACTTGGGGAAGGACGTAGATAGCGATCCCCAAAAATCCTCGGACACACGCAATCCCCAATATAATCGTCAAAGGAAAAAGGCAGATCCGTTGGTACCAGCAGAGGTGGCAAGGGGTGAAATGACGTATTTCACTGAAATAGAGGCTTATAATAGATGCAAACGTGGCGATAAACCAGGTGTAATAGAGGCCGTATTTTCTCACGGTTTTCCTCCATTTTGACTCACTTTCTCGATCAGATCAGAGATCGATTCAAAGGTGAGCTCTTTCACTTCGATCCCGTTGACGTAAACTGTGGGAGTCATGATTCTTCCTCCCATCACTTTTTTGCCGTAATCGGTGTTTTGCGCAATCTTTGAACGGTAGACGCTTCGGTCGATACATTTACGGAGTTTCTCTGTTTCGATTGCAGGGCTCGCTTTGCTTGCAAATTCAAGCAGCTGATCTGTTGTTGCCCAATCTGTATTCTCTTTGGGTTGATGCTCATACATGTAGTCGAGGTAGGCAAAGAAAAGATCGTTATTGGGGTAGAGAGGATCGCCGTAGTAAACACAAAGAAGGGCTACAGCAGCGGGCATCGATCCTGGCAAAAAGGAGACGGGGATTGAGGTGTAAGAGGCCAGATGTGTATCGATGAATGTTTTTTTGATCTTGGGGAAAATGGTGTTGTTATACTCTTTGCAATTGGAACATTTGGGCTCTTCAAAGACGACGATATGCACGAGAGATTTTGTGTATCCTATCGTTGGTTGCCCTTTTGTGTTGATGACAATGGAATCGGGAAGATGGGTTTTGAGAAAAAAGATTCCAAGGAAAATCAATGCAACAAACCCAAAAAGGGTAAAAAAGAATAAAACTTTTGGGGGTTTTGTTTCGCTCATCTTCAATCTCATTATAGCAATTTCACTTCAAAAAAACACTTTATTCTTCATTTTCTGAAGGGGGTTTTCTAAGTGTTTTTTTTCCAGACAGATGCCGTTTATCTTCGATGCTCTTTTCCTTTGACCGTCGTGAGCGTCGTCGTTTTTGCCTTCGGATTTTTGCAATTTCTTTCTCTTTTTTGCTCTCTTTATCGAGGAGGATTGTCTCCAATTTTTCACAAAGGTTTGAAAGGGCGCGGTATCGGTTGAGTTCGCGCGATCGCTCTTTTCCACATCTCACTTCAATCCCTGTTGGAAGGTGTTTGATGTAAATAGTAGAGGAGGTTTTGTTGATTTTCTGCCCTCCAGCTCCTGATCCGAGAATGGATTTTACAATCAAATCTTTAGGGGTGATGTTGAGCTGGTTCATCCTCTTTTGAAGGGCGTCCCATTTTGTCTTAGAGATCATTTGTTTAATAGGGATTTGGCTTTCTCTACGAGATTATCGACGGTGAAGCCAAATTTTTTCAACAGCTGTTGTAGGGGAGCTGAAGCTCCAAAACTGTGCATTCCAATGGAAAGACCTTCTAACCCAACATACCGCTCCCATCCAAAAGTGGCTGCTTGCTCGACAGAGATACGCGCTTTAATAGCAGGTGGAAGGACTTGGTCTCGGTACGCTTGATCTTGTTTTTCAAACAGTTCCCAACACGGCATGCTGACAACGCGGCATTTAATTCCCTCAGAGGTGAGTTTTTCATGCGCTTCGATACAAGAAGAGACTTCGCTTCCAGTTCCGATCAAGATAACATCGGGATTTCCCCCTTCGGCATCGGCTAAAATATATGCTCCTTTGCACAACCCTTCTGCTTTGCCATACCGTTGTCGGTCAAGTGTAGGAAGGTTTTGTCTTGATAAAACAACAACAGCTGGCTCGTGTCGATCGGCTGCAAGCCATCTCCACATTTCTAACACTTCGTTTGCATCGCAAGGACGAATCACATTCACCCCTGGGATGGCACGGATGGAGGCGAGATGTTCGACAGGTTGGTGGGTTGGTCCATCTTCCCCAACGCCGATAGAGTCGTGTGTAAAGATATAGATGACGGGGATTTCCATTAAAGCGGCAAGGCGGATTGTGGGACGAAGGTAGTCGCTAAAGATAAAAAACCCTGCGCCAAATGGGCGTAACTTGCAAAGGGATAATCCATTGAGAATTGATCCCATCGCGTGTTCCCGTATCCCAAAGTGGAAATTTCTCCCTCCATAATTATCGGGAAGAAAATCGCCTGCCCCATCAAAATTGAGATGGGTTTTCGTTGAAGGGGCGAGATCTGCGGCTCCCCCAAGAAGCCAGGGAAGATGCTCGGCAAGTTGATTTAAAACGGTTCCTGAAGAGGCGCGTGAGGCGATTCCTTTTTCATCAGGGGGAAATTCTTTCAGCCCTTTGTCCCATCCGTCGGGAAGTTGCCGATGTTGCATCTTATAGAGGTGGTCAGCAAGGTCAGGGTGGCCCTTTTTATACTGCTTAAAAAGGTTCATCCACTCTGCTCTAAGGGTTTTTCCCCTTTTTCCAATTCCTTCTTGGAAATGGGGATACACTTCTTTGGGAATGTGAAACTTTGCATCTTCTGGCCAGCCGTAGTTCCGTTTTGTCAATCGGATTTCTTCTTCTCCAAGTGGTTCTCCATGAGCAGAGTGAGAATCTTGCTTGTGAGGAGATCCGTAGCCAATGTGGCTGTCGACAATGATGAGGGTGGGACGGTCATTTGTGTTGAGGAAGGTGTGGAAGGCGCGTGCTAACATGTCGAGGTCATTTGCATCTCCCACACGTACAACGTTCCATCCATAGCCAAGAAACCGAGTTGCAACGTCTTCTGAAAAAGCGAGGCTTGTTGCTCCTTCGATAGTGATTTTATTGTTGTCATACACCCAGCAAAGATTAGAAAGCTTGAGGTGACCTGCAATGGAAGCGGCTTCTGAAGAGACTCCTTCCATCATATCTCCATCTCCACAAATGGCATAGACATTGTAGTTGATCATATCAAAATCGGGGCGGTTGAAATACTTTCCCATCCATTTGCTTCCAATCGCCATTCCAACGCTTGTCGCAACTCCTTGTCCAAGAGGGCCTGTTGTTGTCTCAATTCCCGATGTCCACCGGTATTCGGGGTGGCCTGGACACTTGCTGTCGAGCTGTCGGAAATTTTTGATATCTTCGAGGGAAACCGAGAGATCTCCGAGTGTTTCGTATTTTTCATTCACCGCTTTCACGCCTGTGAGGTGGAGAATGGAGTAGAGGAGCATCGAAGCGTGTCCTCCTGATAAGATGAATCGATCGCGGTTGGGCCAAATTGGATCTTCTGGGTCAAAGGAGAGAAATTGTTGCCAAATTGTATAGGCAACAGGAGCGAGTGCCATTGGGGTGCCGGGATGTCCTGAGTTAGCAGCTTGCACAGCATCCATTGAGAGCGTGCGGATCGTATTGATTGCAAGTTCTTCTTGCTTAAAGCCTCTTTTTTCAGATTCGGAATTTTTTATTTCGCTCATGTTTTTTCTCCTGCATGCTTCATCGTTATTGTATCAATATATTCAATTAATTTGTTAACATTACGATTAAAGAGTTGGAGGGGAAGTTATGTCGAATAAGAAAGCTGTCATTGTAACGGGAAGTAGTGGTCGAATTGGGTCTCGAGTGATCGAAAGATTACCATCTCAATATCAACCAATTGCAATGGATTTTATCGGAACAACGGCTTCCCGATCAGATGTGGAATTTATCTTTGTTGATCTCGGCTCAGATCACAGTGTGAAGTGCGCTTTTGATCGAGTTCGGAAGGTCTACGGGGGGAATATTGCTTCAATTATCCACCTTGCAGCTTTTTATAGCTTTTCAGGAAAAAATTTAGAGCTCTACGATAAAATTACAGTACAAGGAACAAGGCGCATCCTTGAAGAATCGAAAGATTGTACTGTAGAGCAGTTTCTCTTTACCTCTACGATGCTTGTTCACGATCCGTCTGAGAGGGGAGTGATTCAAAACGAAGATTCTCCCATTAAGGGAAAGTGGCACTATCCCGCTTCAAAGGTGAGAACAGAGCATATGATCCATGAGGTGCATGGAGATATTCCTGTTGTGGTTTTACGGATTGCTGGTTGCTATGATGAAACATGCAATTGTGTTCCTATTTCACAACACATCTCTCGTATTTATGAAAAGCAGCTTGCAAGTGTTGTCTTTCCAGGTGATACCTCTCACGGCGTTCCCTACACTCACTTTGAAGACCTTGTCGATATGATTCTTTTAATCATCGAAAAGCGGCACGAACTTTCAAAGCTCGAAACATTCCTCTGCGTCGAAGAAGATTCGATCACATATCGAGAGCTACAAACAAAGATCGGTCAGCTTGTCCACAATAAAGAGAAGTGGCCAATGTTCTACATTCCCAAGCCGATTGCAAAAGTGGGGGCAGCTGTTTTAGATGCCATTCCTTTTGGCCCTCCTCCTTTTATCAAACCTTGGATGGTCGATTTAGCCGACGATAACTACGAATTTACGATGAAGCATGCACGCGATGTCCTTGGCTGGTCTCCAAAACGGTCGTTGCGTGAGACGCTACCTACAATTGTAGATGATATGAAAAAGGATCCGATCGCTTGGTATAAGCGGCACGGCATTCCTCTTTCACACTACGTCAAGCAACACGGGAGAAAAAAATGAGGAGTGCAGAGCAGATTGAGCAAATAGAGCGCGCCTTTCACGGAAGAATGATTTGGACCCGTTTTATCACGGTCTTTCTTGGAATCTGGATGTTAACGGCTCCTATTACATTTGGCTATATTCAACATGCAATACATATAAGCGATTGGATTTCAGGAGCTTTATTGATTGTTTTTGGTTTCCTTGCAATGTCTTTCCGGACACGAGGGTGGATTTGGGGAAGCTGCTTTGTCGGAATTTGGCTCCAACTCGCTCCTCTTGTTTTTTGGACAGAAGCGCCTGTTGCCTACTTAAACGATACGATTATTGGAGTGATGGCGATTGGTTTGTGTGTACTCGTACCATTGCGTGCTCCTGAGTTTGAAATTGGGCCTCAAATTCCTCATGGATGGAGTTATAATCCCTCTTCATGGCAACAGCGGGTTCCTATCATCTTCTTTGGAACGGTAGGTTGGTTTGTTGCTCGTTATCTCTGCGCCTATCAACTCCATTTTATCGATTCGGTTTGGGGACCTTCAGGAGGAGAGGGAACGAAGAAAGTGATCACCTCTTTGATTGCCAAAAATTTCCCTGTTCCAGATGCAGGTCTCGGAGCTTTGGCTTATTCACTCGAAGTGATTATGGCTGCTAAAGGGGGTGTCAGACGTTGGCACACAATGCCTTGGCTTGTCATTGTTTTTGGAATCCTTGTTGTTCCTTTAGGTTTCACAAGTATTGTTCTTGTCATGCTTCAGCCACTTGTTGTGGGGGCGTGGTGTGCTCTTTGCTTGATCATTGCAACGTGTATGTTGATCATGCTTGCCCTTGCTGTTGATGAAGTTATTTTGGTTTGTCAATACATTCGGCATGAGCTTAAAACCTCGGGGCGTGGATTTTGGGATATTGTGATTAAAGGCTCTTGCTACGAGCAGGATGAAGTGAATCCTCGCACTCCTTCGACCTATTCAAATCTTTGGAGATTTCTCAAAACAATGGTGATTGGAGTCCGTCTTCCATGGAACCTTTTAATCACAGCCTTTGCAGGAGCGTGGCTTCTCTTTGATAATGAGATCTTAGGCTTTACAGGGATGGTGTCAAAGGCAACAGATGTGCTCGGGGCTTTGACCGTTGTTTTTTCCATTATCTCTTGGGCTGAGGTGGCAAGAGCTCTTCGCTTTATGAATATCCTTTTGATGGTGTTGTTGGTCCTCGCTTCAATTTTCCTTCCAGGGGCATCTTGGGGGTCAGTGATTCAAGGGGCGATTGTTGGAGCTGTTGTAATTGTTCTTTCTCTTTTCAAAGGGGCAAAGATCAAAGAGCAGTATGGAACTTGGCAGAAACTGATCTTTTAGATAAGCTTCTCCAGTGTGACTCTACCTCCGATTGCTCTATTTGCGTATAAACGGCCAAACCATCTGCAGGTGTGCTTAGAAGCTATCGGTCGATCGGAAGCATTTTTTGGAAAAAAGCTTCCTCTCATCATCCACTGTGATTGTGCTCAAAATGCAGCAGATGTTCCTCTTGTTAAGCAGACGATTGAGGTTGCAAAACAGTGGAAAGGAGCAGAGGTTGTCCTGCGAGAACACAACTACGGTTTTCGCAATATCACCGAAGGGATCACCTCTGTTTGCAACGCCTATGGGCAGGCAATCGTTCTTGAAGATGATGTGCTGATCGCCCCCGATTTTCTCCCCTTTATGTGTCGAGCTCTTAAAGAGTATGGTGATGATCCTCGTGTCTTTATGGTGTCGGGGTTTATGTATTTCAATAGTTTACCACAAACAGCGGAAACCTATTTTCTAAATGCCCCTTTTATCTGGGGATGGGCGACATGGAAACGGGCGTGGGACCATTTTGAGTGGGAGTGCACAGGGTGGGAGAAATGGTTGGAAAAGCGAAAAAACCGGTACTCCTATGATTGCTTGGGGGCATTTCCTTTCTCTAAAGCGCTTCGAAAAACGATCAAAGGGGAGTGGAAGACATGGGATACACGGTGGATGTATGCGATGGCAAAACAAGGAGGACTCTCTCTCTACCCTTCCCGCTCTTTGGTGTGGAATTGTGGCTGTGGAGGGGGAACACATGGAGATCAAGCATTAGATCAAGATCCACTTCTCGGCAAGAGAGAGGAGTATATCCACGGAGATATGGAGTTTGAAGAGTTTAAAAAACCCCGTTTTGGCTGTGAGATTTCGTTTCCCAAAGAGGTGAAGTTAAATCGACACGCTCTTCGTTCTTTAGCCCTCACTTTTCTCAAAGAGCGTTTGCGGAAAAAAGAGCGGAAGCGGTGGCGTTTGCGCGCCAAACACCTCTATCAGAAGTGTGCTTTTACGGTGGAGGGAGTGAAATGACCTCCTCTCAACCTCCTATTGCAGTGTTTGCGCATAAACGGCCAAACCATCTGCGGGCGTGCTTAGAAGCGATCGATCGGTCAGAAGCCTTTTTGGGAAAAAAGCTTCCTCTTATCATCCACTGTGATTGTGCGCGAAATGAAGAAGATGTTTCATCGGTAGAAGAGACGATTGGCATCGCAAAAAAATGGAAGGGAGCAGAAGTTGTCCTGCGAGAACACAACTACGGTTTTCGCAATATCACCGAAGGGATCACCTCTGTTTGCAACGCCTATGGGCGCGCCATCATTCTTGAAGATGATGTGCTGATCGCCCCTGATTTTCTCCCCTTTATGTGTCGAGCTCTTAAAGAGTATGGTGACGACCCTCGTGTCTTTATGGTGTCGGGGTTTATGTATTTCAATCGTTTACCACAAACAGCGGAAACCTATTTTCTAAATATCCCTTTTATCTGGGGATGGGCGACATGGAAGCGAGCGTGGGACCATTTTGAGTGGGAATGCACAGGGTGGGAGAGATGGTTGAAAAACCGAAAAAACCGGTACTTTTCCGATTGTCTAGGCGCTTTCCCATTTTCCAAAGGGTTTCGTAAAACAATGATAGGAGAGTGGAAGGCGTGGGCTCCCCGGTGGATGTATGCGATGGCAAAGAGGGAAGGCCTCTCCCTCTATCCTTCCCGCTCTTTGGTGTGGAATTGTGGTTGTGGAGGGGGAACACATGGAGATCAAGCATTAGATCAAGATCCACTTCTTGGAGAGAGAGAAGACTATATCCATGGGGATATGGAGTTTGAAGAATTTAAAACCTCCCGTTTTGAGCATGAGGTGGTATTTCCCAAAGAGGTGAAATTGAATCGATCCGCTCTTCGCTCTTTAGCTCTTGTTTTTCTCAAAGAGCGTTTAAAAAAAGAAAAGCACAAGCGGTGGAGACTTCGCTTTAAAGTGTTTAAATTTCATCTCTTAAGATTTTTTCTCGATACATTTTCATCTCTTGCACCATAAAGTGAAGATTGTGGATTGTCGCAAGGTGAAGGGCTGTGAGCTCCCGCGCTTTGAAAAGGTGGTGGAGGTAGGCAACCGTGTAATTTTGGCAGGTTGCGCATGTGCATTTTGGCTCGATTGGAAAGAATGTTCGTCGGTGTTTGGCTTGTTCAATTTTTAGACCACCTGTTGAGGTGAGAAGAAGGCCGTGGCGAGCAGCTTTCGTTGGGTAGGAGCTATCGAATGTGTCGATGCCGAGGGGGACGAGCTCTTTAAGAGAGGTGAGATCACCGATGCCAAGCAAGTGATTTGGCTTCTCATCGGGGAGAAGGGGGCGTGTGAAAGCGATGAGATCGAAAAGCTCTTGCTTATTTTTTCCAACACTTCCTCCAATGGCAAATCCGTCAAAAGGTTCTTTGGTGAGCACTTCGCAGCTATGTCGACGCAATGTTTGGTCAATCCCTCCATGAATCACCGCATACATCGCTTGTTGGTTGGGTTTTTTAAGATGGGTATTGAGCGAACGCATTTCCCATCGATGGGTGCGGGCAAGCGACTTTTTTAAATCGTCTTCTTCGATATGATAAGGGGGGAGTTCATCGAGGGGAATGATGATATCAGCGCCGAGCGCTTTTTGTGTTTCAATTGAGCTTTCAGGGGTGAGGAGAATTTTTTTTCCATCTCGGTACGACCGGAAGGTGACTCCCTCTTCATCGATGTTGAGAACAGATCCACAGTTCTGTTTTTTTCCACGCGATTTAAGCTCATTGTGAACAGATCCGTAGGCAAGGGAAAAGACCTGAAAGCCACCAGAGTCGGTGATAAGGGGAAGTTTTCGATTGATAAAGGTGTGGAGCCCTCCAGCCTCGGCAACAACCTCAGGTCCAGGTTGAAGAAGAAGGTGGTAGGTGTTGCAAAACATCAGTTCAAGGCCGATCGAGTGAGCAAGATCATTATCGAGAGCTTTGAGTGTGCCATTTGTTCCGACAGCAACAAAATTGGGAGTATTGATCACCCCATGAGGGGTGTGGATTTTTCCCACACGTGCTTTGGATTTTTTAGATGTGTGGATCAGTTCAAACCGAAACATGGATTCTCCTTGCAAAAACAGTAAAAGGGATAGAGAGGGCAATGACAAAAAGTTTTGCGATAAGAGAGAAGAGGATGATATCTCCAATCGAAGCTACAAGTCCGTAGAGCCCTAAAAAAGAAAAGAGAAAGGTATCAATTGTCTCAGCCAACACAAGAGAGATCGCCACACGTAGAGGGAACCATTTCTTTTTAAATTTATCTCGAAGGCGGGCAAAAACACGGATATCTAAAAATTGAATCAAGAGAAAAGAGGTGAGCGAGGCGAAGATAATGCGGAGCTGGGGAGAGAGAAGCGATTGGTAGTGGAGGTGCATTGTGTCGTGGATACTTGGAGAGTAGATAAGGTGGATTTGCGAGAGGAGGAGAAAGCTTATCGCAGTTAAAAAACCGATCCAGATCATCTTCCGGGCAGCACTTCGGCCAAAAAATTCTTGAATTAAATTCAAGCCTAAGAGATACCCTACAGCCAACGCATCACTACAAGTGATCGTCAACCCGAAAATTGTCATTTGTTTGAGGACAAACAAATTCATCAAGATAGAGAGGAGAGCAAGATAGGCGATTAAAAATTCTTTTCCAATCCTGAAGAAAAGAAGTGCCAAGAGAGCGACGACCGAAGTGTGGAAAGTGAGGATAAGCGAATTCATAAATAGGTCGATAGTATGCCAGATCAGGATAAAACTCTCATCATGAAATTCGGTGGTGGAGTGCTCACCTCAGAGAGTTTCCACCGTATTGCCGATATTATTATCCAAAAAAAGCTCGTATTTGGGCAAATTGGAGTGGTCGTCAGCGCCATGAGGGGAGTGACAAACCAGCTGATCGCCCTTGCCAAAAGTGTCCATCCAAATCCACCCCGCCGAGAATACGACATGCTCGTCTCAGTCGGAGAGCGGGTAAGCATCTCTCTTCTTGCCATGGCCCTTCAAAACAGAGGGATAGAGGCAGTCAGTTTCACAGGAAGCCAATCAGGAGTGATCACAACAGACGATCACAGCTCAGCAACAATCATCGATGTCCGTCCAACACGGCTAATTGCCCCTCTAAAAGAGGGAAAAATTGTGATTGTCGCTGGCTTTCAAGGTGTTTCTCAATCAAAAGAGATCACAACGCTGGGAAGGGGAGGATCTGATACAACTGCCGTCGCTCTTGGGGGAGCGCTTGGAGCTGATGAAGTGCTTTTCTACAAAGATGTCGCAGGAATTTGCCCCTTAGACCCCAAAAAAGACCCAACGACTAAGCCATTTGAGCACTTAAGCTACCTCGAAGCACTCGATCTTATCCATAAGACAGGAAATGTGATCCACCCAATGGCAGTAGAATGGGCAAAAAAGGATAAAATTCCATTGAGATTATCCCCTTTTTGGGATGATCACGAGAAAGGAACGGTGATTTCATGAGTTATCCACGGATCTTAACCTCTCTTGAAACAAGCTCTTACTCCGAAGGGGCCGTTGAACGGATTTTATCTCAAATTTTACCTCCCAATGCGTTGTCAGATGGAAGTTACCAAGAGAGGCTCCCCCTCATCTGTTGGTCTCCTCTTGCAAAACCCCCATTCAACCTCTCTTTTTTCCTCTTTTGCGATTTTCGGGAGAACGCCTTTCACTATTTTTGTGAGATGATTCGAAAGTGGTTGATTCCAGGAAAGCAGCTCAATGTTCTCATGCAGTTTGCCGTCGATTTTAGTATGCCCGACATCTCAAATGGGTACTATATGGCAGGAGAAGTTTTGATTCGTATTGAAGCAGAAAAAGAGTTGGAAATTATCCAGAAAAACCTTCTCCCCCTAGAAGCTGAGTTGAAGATAGGAATTCTCTCCCCCTATCAAGCAATCCGGATCTTGGAAATCAAAGGATTGTCATACGATGAAAAAACAGCGCTTATCCAAGAAAATATCAATAAGCTGATCAAACATCGTCCCCAAGATTTTGATTACGATATTTTATCGGAGATGCAAACCTTTTTAGTCCTTTGCAAAGAAGAATTTAAAATAGTGCGCGGATACCGACATATGAGCCGGATTATCTGCGTTCTCTACCTCTTTCGCAAAGCGCTGAAACTCTCTTATGACGCATTTCCCCAAAGACGTTACATAAGCCTTAAGCTCATTCGAGCCAAACTCAACCGGACAAAGCCCGTCTTGGGGATCGCGATCGCCTTGAGCTTTCTCCATGAAGACGAAGTGTTTGAATTGCGCCACATCCTAAGTGCTGTCAAAACATTGGTTCCCAATGTGCAAAAGGTGGAAGATTCCTACTTTTTTAGCCCAGGACGTTCTGATCCCATCTGTACCCTTTATCTCGAGGTAGAAAAAGAAGGAGGATTCTCCTTGAGTGAAGAACGCCTCTTAAAAGAAGAGCTCCCCTCAGGGCTTAAAAATCGGATTGAAAAAAGGCTCAATCCCATCTTTATGCCACAAAATGAAGAAGTGGTGATGCGCCACATTGTGACCCTCTCAAGCCAACTCAAATATATACGTGACCTTCCACAAGTGATCATCGATTTTTCTAAACAAACGGAAGAAAAACTTGAATTCCTAGTCGTTGTCCTTCGGATTAAAGGAGAGCGAACCCTTCCGATTAAACGGTATTTTGAATTGAAATCCACCCCCTTAGAATTCATTTCTGATCGACGAAAATTTGTGGGAACCATTCGAAAAAAATATAAAAAAGAGGCAACGGTATTCTATCTGCGGATCCCCAAAGCCCCCTCTCTTCGGCAAGACCACTCCGTCGACCTCTATAAAGCAAGAAGAGAGCTTGTCGAAGGGCTCAGGCGAGTGATCGGAGATTTTCGGGACTATAACGGAGGGACAATCTCAAAAGAGACCGAGCTTTTCGGTGCTCTGCGAGAAAAATTGGGAAGCGTTGCCGAAGAGAATAACTTTTTACTTGAAAATTTCTTCTACTCCCTCAATCCACCTGTGATGCGAAGTATCTTTCCGGTTGGATCTCTTCAAAAATTGTTTGCCATGGTCTTAGATGCCGATATCGAAGGGGTTGATCAAACAGAAGTGTATCAGATTCGGATGGAAGAGGAGGATAAAAATTTTTACTTACTTGTCACCTCTGTCGACACCTCTTTTGCCCCTCTCCTAACCGAGGTGATCGAAGAGTTTGAAGCTGCTGAAATGGCAAGCTGTTTTTTGCAAAACACAGAGCTTCCGTGTTTTGGGATTATCTGCCGCAATTTCCACCCAGAGACTGTTCGAAGGCTTTGGATGCGTGTGGAAGGAACAATGGAATCGCACGCTTCTCAAAAAAAATCTTCCATTCCATTATAAGTAAGATTTTGTTATAATTAATGCTTAAAATGGAGTTTATCTATGAGTTGTTTTGAAATTTCTATTGGAGGAAATAATCCTCCAACAAACTATGAAAAAATTGCAGGCTATGGAGCCGTGATTACGGGAATTGCCCTTCTTGCCTTGTCAGCTTGTTTAGCAGCAGGTATTTTTACCCCTGGAATCGAGGCGCATATCGCTTACTACAGCGGCGCTGGTTTAGCTGGACTTTCTCTTATCCCTTTCGCAGTTTCAGTTGTTCTCCTTTGTCGCGATCCTAAAAGGCCACCGCTTAACGAAGAGTTGTAAAAAAAGCAGAATAAACGCTTGCAGTCTCACAGCTATTGCGGTATATTCCGCCGCTTATGAAGAAGCGCTATACAAGCCGAACTGGAGTCACGACAAAACACCTTTGCCAACTCCTCCCTTCGTTCTTAAATAGGGTTGGAAAACTCCACGAAAAACGTCCTGATTTAGTTGTCGATGCGTGGCCAAGTGTGATTGGCCCTAAGCTCGCATCTTTTACACGCGCACTCTCTTTTACCGAGGGGGTGCTTTTTGTTGCTGTGAACAATTCAACTCTTTATAGCCTTCTGAGTCAAAATGATAAACCACGTATAATCAAAAACTTAAGAGATAAATTTCCTCAGACGACAATTAAAACAGTTGTCTTTCGATTAGAGTAAAAAATGAAGACAGAAATGGAAGAAGAAAAAAAGAGTACGAAAAAAGATTACGATGCCAGTGCAATCACCGTTCTAGAAGGGTTGCAAGCTGTCAGAGAGCGGCCTGGAATGTACATCGGTGATACATCGACAGGCGGATTGCACCACCTTGTTTATGAGGTGGTCGACAACAGTATCGATGAAGCAATGGCAGGATTTTGCTCGCTCATCACAGTCGTTGTACAAGCTGATAACAGCATCGTTGTCGAAGACAATGGGCGAGGAATTCCAGTTGGAGTGCACGCTGCAGAGTCGAAGAAACGGGGAAGAGATGTTTCTGCTTTAGAAGTTGTAATGACAGTCTTGCACGCCGGAGGTAAGTTTGACAAAGACAGCTATAAAGTTTCTGGTGGATTACACGGTGTTGGAGTCTCTTGTGTCAACGCCCTTTCGAGCCGCTTTGATGTTGAAGTGTATAAGGAAGGAACGATCTACGCATTGGGTTTTGCCAGAGGGAAAGCACAAGGAGCACTAGAGACAAAAGGGGCAACAGACAAACGGGGAACGCGCATCACATTTTGGCCCGATGACACACTCTTTTCAGTCACTGAATACGACACCAATGTTTTGACAAACAGGCTACGAGAGCTCGCCTTTTTAAACAGAGGTGTTGACATCCGTTTTCGCGATGAGCGGGATCCAGACGCCCAAGAGGTGCAATTTTGTTACGATGGAGGACTCAATTCATTTGTTTCCTATCTAAATGAGAACAAAGACGTTCTTTTCCCCGATCCCGTCTACTTTCGAGGGGCAAAAGAGGGAGATGAAGGACCGATTGAATTTGAAGTCGCCCTTCAGTGGAACATGGGCTACAACGAAACGATCTATTCGTACGCAAATAACATCCCAACGCGGCAGGGAGGAACCCATCTCACTGGTTTTTCAACCTCTTTGACACGGGTCTTAAATCACTATATCAAAAGTCACAACCTTCTCAAGTCAGATAAGATCTCGATTTCGGGTGATGATATGCGCGAAGGGTTGACAGCTGTCATCTCGGTCAAAGTCCCCAATCCACAGTTTGAAGGACAGACAAAACAGCGGTTGGGAAACAGTGATGTAGGGTCGATTGTACAACAAATTTCAGGAGAAGAGCTCTCCACCTTTTTAGAAGAAAATCCACAGCTCTCCCGTTCGATTGTAGATAAAGTTTTTATTGCCGCTCAAGCACGAGAAGCTGCAAAAAAAGCACGGGAACTCACCTTGCGGAAAACAGCGCTTGATAGTGCACGCCTTCCAGGAAAATTGATCGACTGTTTGGAGAGAAATCCCGAAGAGTGTGAGATCTATATCGTAGAAGGGGATTCTGCGGGAGGATCGGCAAAGATGGGGCGAGATAGACGTTATCAAGCGATTTTGCCCATTCGAGGTAAGATCTTGAATGTTGAAAAAGCACGCCTTCAAAAAGTGTTTCAAAACCAAGAAGTGGGGACAATGATTGCAGCACTTGGATGTGGTATTGGAGCAGATACATTTAACTTAGAAAAGCTCCGCTACCACCGGATCATCATTATGACAGATGCCGATGTCGATGGTTCACACATTCGGACACTTTTGCTCACCTTCTTCTACCGACACATGCCAGCTCTAATTGAAAACAACTACATTTATATCGCTCAACCTCCTCTTTTCAAAGTGTCTAAGAAAAAAGAGAGCCGTTATATCACCTCAGAACGAGAGATGGATGATTACCTCCTTGAGCTTGGAGTGAAGGGATCCCGCATCACAAGAGAAGGGAAAGAGATCGATCCAAAAGTCTTGGTCGATTTGATCTTAGAAGTGGAAAACTTCATCACCTCATTGGAGAAAAAAGCAATTCCTTTTAGGGAGTTTTTAGAATCTAAAAACGAGCAAGGGGAGTACCCCCGTTATAAAGTGACGCTTAAAGAAGATCAGCTCATCTACTCAGAAGACACCTTTTTAGAAATTGGAAGCACCTTTGAAAGAGAACAGCGAGAGATACACGATGAAAAGCTTGCAGAGATTCCTGAAGAAGAAGTGACAGAAACGATGCGAGCGTTTAAGGCAAAGCCACTTCCTTACATGGAGCTTTACCACGAAGAGAGTTTTGCCAAGCTCGTAGAAAAGCTCAAAGAATTCGATCTCACACTCGACCGCTACCTCATTGCTGAAGGAAAGCTTTTTGAAGTGTATGAAGGGGAAGAGCTTCAATTTGAAAGCTACACACTCAAAGAGTTGATTGATTTTTACCGCTCCTATGGAAGAAAAGGAGTTGAAGTTCAGCGATATAAAGGTTTGGGAGAGATGAATGCCGACCAGCTTTGGGAGACCACAATGGATCCTGAAGGGCGGACACTTTTAAAAGTGACCCTTCCCGATGCCATTGCTGCAGATCATATGTTTACAATGTTGATGGGGGAAGAAGTTCCTCCACGGCGCGCCTTCATCGAGGGGCACGCCTTATCAGTTAAAAATTTGGATATTTAAGAGATGCCATCATATAGAGACAACGAAACCATTTTGACACGCAATCTCGAAGATGAGATGAAAGAGAGCTATCTTCGCTACTCCATGTCGGTCATCATTTCAAGAGCACTGCCCGATGTACGGGATGGGTTAAAACCTTCCCAGCGGCGCATTTTATTTGCGATGCGGCAGCTCAATCTCACACCAGGGGGAAAGCATAGAAAATGCGCAAAAATTTGTGGAGATACCTCCGGAGATTTTCACCCGCACGGTGAGCAGGTGATTTACCCAACACTTGTCCGGATGGCACAAGAGTGGGCGATGCGGTACCCACTTGTCGATGGGCAAGGGAATTTCGGTTCTGTCGATGGAGACTCTCCCGCTGCGATGCGTTATACAGAAGCTCGCCTCAGAGTGGGAGCGATCCAGCTGATGGAAGATCTTGAAAAAGACACCGTCGACATGGTTCCCAACTACGATGAGACCAAATCAGAGCCAACGGTTTTTCCCGCTAAATTCCCCAACCTCCTCTGTAACGGATCATCAGGGATTGCTGTTGGAATGGCAACAAACATTCCTCCTCACAACCTACACGAGTTGATCCAAGCAACACTACTCGTCTTGAACAACCCTGAAACGACGATCGATGAGATCATGGAAGTGATGCCAGGACCAGACTTTCCCACAGGAGGGGTCATCTGCGGTCACAAAGGGATTATCGACGCCTACAACACAGGAAGAGGAAAAGTTTACCTACGGGGGAAAGTACACGTCGAAGAGATGGAAGGGCAGAGCAACCGAGAGCGGGTTGTGATCGATGAAATTCCTTTCAACGTCAACAAATCACGCTTAGTCGAGCACATTGCCAACCTCGTCAATCAAAAGATGCTCACCAGTCTCTCGGATGTACGAGACGAGTCAGACAAAGATGGCATGCGGATTGTCCTAGAGCTCAAGCGGGGAGAGATTCCCGACGTCTTGATCAATCAGCTCTACAAATACACCGACATGCAAGTCACTTTTGGATGTAACATGTTGGCCCTCGACAAGAACTTGCCACGGACGATGAATGTGAAGCAGATGATCTCTGCGTGGATTGCACACCGGATCGATGTGATCCGTCGACGTGTCCGTTTCGACCTCAACAAAGCAGAAGCACGTGCACATCTTCTAGAAGGGTATTTAAAAGCGATCGACAACCTCGATGAAGTGGTTAAAATTATCCGAGGAAGTGATAGTCGTGAAAGTGCGCGAGCAGAATTGATTGCTAAGTTTGCATTTAGCGAACGGCAAGCAAATGCCGTATTAGACATCCGACTCTATCAACTGACAAGTATGGAGCATGAGAAGATCCAAGCTGAATACGATGAGCTTTTGAAAAAGATCGCCCATTTCCGTGCTATTTTAGCCAGTGAATCGATGGTACGAGAGATTATCGGAGAAGAGCTTGAAGGAACAATCAAAGCGAGTAAATCACCCCGTTTAACAGAGATCACCCATGCAGAAGGAGATTTCAACATGGAAGATCTCATCGCTGATGAGGCGATGATCATCACCTTCTCTCAAGACGACTACGTCAAACGAATGCCGCTCAATCTCTTCCGAGAGCAAAAGCGGGGAGGACAAGGAGTGATCGGTTTTGACCAGAAAAAAGAAACCGACTTCCTCAAAGGGATCTTTGTCGCCTCGACACACGACTACCTTCTAATTTACACCAATTTTGGACGGTGTTATTGGCTTAAAGTTTGGCAACTCCCCGAAGGAGATAGACGGTCGAAAGGAAAACCACTTATCAACCTTCTTGAAGATATCCAGCCAGGAGAGCGAATCGCCACTATTTTACGGACAAAAGAGTTTGATGATGAACACTTTGTGCTGATGGCAACCAAATCGGGAGTCGTTAAAAAGACAGCTCTTTCAGCCTTTAGCAACCCGAGAAGAAAAGGAATTCGAGCAATTGAGATCGTTGAGGAAGACGAACTCATTGCCGCCCGCCTAGTTGGAAATAGCGATCAAGTGATGCTCTTCACTCACGCAGGGATGGCTGTTCGTTTTGATCATGAAAAAGTGCGAGCGATGGGACGGACTGCCAGAGGAGTTCGAGGAGTCAAACTCAAGTCGACAGATGACTATGTTGTTGGTTGTGAAGTGATTGACAATGAAGAGAGAACAGTTCTTGTTGTCTGTGAAAATGGATTTGGAAAGCGATCACTTGTTGGAGAGTTTAGACAAACAAATCGAGGCAGTGTCGGAGTCCGTTCGATTATCACAAGTGATCGGAATGGAAACGTTGTAGGGGCGCTCTCGGTCACTGACAAAGATGGACTCTTTATGATCTCCAAATTAGGGCAAACCGTACGGATTTCCATGGCAGATCTCCGAGTAATGGGACGTTCAACACAAGGGGTTAAACTCGTTAACCTCAAAGATGGAGATGAGCTCCTTGCGATTGAAAAATTAGAAGCTTCAGATGAGATAGAGGAAGATGACGGAGAAGAGCCGTCCGTATGACGGACTATTCATCACAATCGAAGGGGGAGACGGATGTGGAAAAAGTTCTCTGACCCAGAAGCTCGTTCAAGAGTTTGAGCAAGAAGGCTATGATATTTTCCAGACACGTGAGCCGGGAGGAACACCTCTTTCCGAGCATCTGCGAGACCTTCTTTTAAATCCAGACTCTTTTCAAGTGAGTAAAAGAGCAGAAATGCTCCTCTTTCTCACAGCCCGTGTTCAACATATTGATGAACGGATCTTGCCAGCACTTCGCACCGGAAAAATTGTGATCTGCGAACGGTTCAATGACTCAACAGTTGCCTATCAAGCGTGTGCACGCCATCTTGGAATGAAAGAGGTCGAAGAGCTTTGCCATCTAGCTTGTGGAGGGCTTGTTCCCGATTGCACCCTTCTCCTCGATCTAGATCCCGAAATTGGCCTATCCCGCGTTCAAGGAAAAAAAGATCGACTTGAAAGTGAAAAACTTCAATTCCATAAAGATGTGCGACAAGGATACCTCCACCTTGCCGACGAACATCCCGATCGGATCTTCATCGTCGATGCAGAGCAAACACTTGAAGGAGTTTTTCAATCAGCCCTAACTCAACTCAAACCCCACCTTCTCTTAAAGCCTCATGAGTGAACTCACCCGTCTCATAGAAAAAAATCGTGTTCCCCACGCCCTTCTCATCGTCGATGGAGAAAAAAGAGCAAAACAATTTGCACAACAGCTCGTAGAGACAGACAAAGAATTTCATCCCGATCTCCATGAAATACGACCAGAAGGCAATTTTCATCCCATTGCTTCCCTCCGACAATTAGCAGAAGATGTCGCCCTTTCCCCCTATCAAGCACCCTACAAAGTCTTTCTCATCTACCAAGCTGAACAGATGCAACCCGCCTCTGCAAATGCCCTGCTTAAAACCTTTGAAGAACCATCTGATCGGACAGTGATCATACTCCTCTCCTCTCATCCCGATACAATTTTACCAACCATCCTCTCCCGTTGCCAAACCTACCGCTATCAAGAGAGTGAAGAAGAGCAAAGTGCCATAGACCCCCTTCTTGACTATTTAGCAGGGGAGGGGAAAGTTCCAGAATACGAAAAAATTGAGCAGAAATATTTCGATGCAATGATGCGCTGGTATCGAGATCTTTACATCACACATTTAGGCCTTCCACCCACCCTGCTCTTCTATCCTCACAGGGAAGAGCAGTACAAAAAGCTTACACCTAGGCCACTTGATGAAATTGAAAAAGAGCTCTTGCTGATTCGCTTAGGAACTGAACGTTCGATCAAATTTGAAAATGCTCTTGCACCCTTCTCAGGCGAGTAATTCAAAAGTCCTTAAGTAACAGAACTTTTCTAAGAGTGATGCGCCCTAAAAACGGCCTAGAAATTGGTAGAGCTCCTTTAAACAATCGTTAGAAAGCTCATGCCCTCCTTTGAAACTGTAGAGAGAGCCGATAAGCCCCCCTTTCTTCAAGATTTTTTCCAGTTTTTGAGCTCGACTATAGGGTAAAACCTTATCTTTTTTTCCATGGCACTGGAAAAATTCCAAGCCCGCCTTTGTTTTAGCCAAATGGTTCCAGCCTTCCTCATTGACGATCGTTCCAGATAAGATTAAAAGAGCTGCGATTTTTTCTTCCGCCTCAAGAGTCGTTTCAGTTGCCATCACAGCCCCTTGAGAAAAACCACCCAAAATGCACCGATCAGGGGGGATTGCCAAGATATCGAGCATCTCCTTCACCTGCATCTTCACTTCCTCAGAATCTCCGGGGAACGCATTTGTAAATGACTTATGATCACCTTCTTGAGTTGCCTTTTGCAATGCTTCAAAATCAACCCGAAACCATGCATTACCCGATTCAAAGATAGAGATTGGGACTCTAAGAGGAGCTTTTGGAAAAATCCAGGTCAACCTTGGATTGATATTATGGATAGGGTAGAGATCCTCAGGACAGCTCCCATAGCCGTGGAACAGCACAACACTATTTTGTCCCGTTCCAGGAGCTATCAAGACATTTAGATCACCAATTGTCTCACTTTTCCGTTTCATCCCTTAAAAGCGACCCTCAACAATTGGCCAATTCACATTATTCATGAAAGTATCGATATATTTCTTTCGATCGAGACCAAACTGAATCATATACGCATGTTCAAAGACATCCATGATCAAAATAGGATCTCCACCGGCGAGATGACCACGGTCGTGTTCATTGATCCACACATTGATAAGCCGTCCACTGACAGGGTCACGCACAAGGACAGCCCAGCCAATTCCCCGCATTGCGCCTGTAGCTTTAAAATCTTTCAACCACTCATCGTAGCTTCCAAACTCCGCAACAATCGCCTGATAGAGAGGACTATTTGGATCAAGCTGCGTCCCATTCCCTCCAAGATTATCAAAATAATCCTCATGGAGTCGCATTCCATCGTATTCCCACATCAAACGACGCTTGATATCGGTGAAACAAGGAGTGCTCACTTCACCCTTCTCACGCATCTCCTTCAAAATAGCGAGCAACTTGTTAGTTGTTGCAACATATCCCTGATAGAGCTTGAAGTGCATTTCAAGAGGTTTTTGATCAAAACCAGGCATTCCGATTAAGTAAGAATAGTCTTTTGCTTTAAACGGCTTGAGCTGAGGTGTTGCTCCCAAAAAAAGAGGAATGAGTAGCAACAGTAAAAAATTTTTCATTTGAACTCCTATTAAAAAAATTCATCCTACCACAACCCAAGAAATTTCCACCAGAACGAACCGAGACCAAACCAGATCACGATATTGACAACACTTAGCAAAAAGCCAATTCCCCACCACTCCTTCACCTCGATATATCCCGAGCCGAAATAGAGAGGAGCCGGGCCACTTCCATACTGGGTCAAGCCACCAAACAGACTACTTGAGAAAGCAAAGACCAAGATTGCCAAAGCGGGGGGAGTTCCAAGAGCGATTGCGACGACCAAGAAAGTGGGAAACATTGCCCCCACATGAGCCGTATTACTTGCAAAAAAGTAGTGAGAGTAGAAATAGATAAGAGCCAAAATAGAGAATGCAGCAACCCATCCCATATTTCCAACAAACCGGACGATCTGATGACTAAACCACGGAGTGAACCCCAGTTTTCCCAGCTGAGTAGCCAGCATGATCAGAGAAGAGAACCAGATAAACGTATCCCACGCGCTTTTTTCTCGAATCACATCCTCCCAATCGAGGATACCCAAAACAAGGATCATCGCAAGCCCCCCCAAAGCTGCCATTGTTGCGTTGATATGCAAAACTCCACCCAATATCCACAAAAAGAGCAAACAGACAAAAATAATCAACATCAAACATTCACGCCTAGAAAAAGGGCCCATATCAGCCAATTTCTTCTTGGCAAAATGCGCTGCATCTGGAGTGTGATGAATTTCAGGAGGATAGATCTTATAGACAATCAAAGGCATCAACGTCAGGCTGATCAATCCAGGAACTAAAGCGGCTGTCGCCCATTTCCCCCAACTAATCGAATAGCCCGCCTCTTTTGCCAGGCCAACCAGAAAAGGATTTGCAGCCATAGCGGTCAAAAACATCGTGCTTGTGATCACCGACCCTTGGTAAGCAACCTTCATCAAGTAAGAGCCAATCCGCCTCCGCGTTCCAAGTTCAGGGTCACTTCCAAAAGATTGAGCAATACTCCGAGCAACGGGGAAGACAACACCTCCGGTTCTAGCTGTGACACTTGGGATTGCGGGAGCCAAAATTAGATCACTTGTCAACAACCCATATCCCAAGCCAAGCGTTTTCTGTCCCAACACACTTACAAAATAGTAGGCGATCCGCATTCCCAAGCCGGTCTTAATAAATCCTCGTGAGATGAAAAATGCAAAGACAACGAGCCATGCGATAGGGTTATGGAAACCGGCCAAAGCGTCTTCTAGAGAGAGAGTTTTTGTCATTGTCGCAACACTTAGCGCAAGAATAGACATTGCTCCAATGGGCAAAGGTTTCAAGATGATTCCCAGAATTGTTGCTAAAAAGATTGCAAGTAGCCGCCATCCTTCGACAGGCACCTCATCAGGGCGGGGACAAAACCAGATTCCAAGTCCAATCCCAAGAACGATCAGAAAAGAGATAAATTGTTGTTTTTTCAGAGTAGAATCCTCAACATGAGAGCAAACTTTATCTCTTCATCCCTCCAAAATCAAGTAAAAAAAATGATGGTTGTGGTATCCTTACCCACTTTCAAAACCACTTAAGGTCATTTATGAATCCAGCAGGTTTATGTCTATCCAGTAGGCTTCAGCTATCAGAGTTTACCGAGCATGGCTTACAACCTTGTTGCCTCCTTTTTGTACGAGAGAACTATTGCATAATCGGTTTTCACAAACAGAAGGAATTTCCAGGTTGCACCATTGCAAATACATTAGGAACAATTGCAGTCATAGAGCTAGGTTCACTTTTTGAGGAGGCTTATCCAGTTAAAACCACCAAAGACGGCAAAGTTTATTGTAAAGAAACTGTTAAAGATATGACTTTTTACTTATTTCAAGATTGTCTACAAGCAAATGAAAAACAAACAGTGATGTACCTTTATCAAGGTTCCTTCATGCGGGAGAAGACAACGACCCGTGATGCAGCAGGTTACCGAGACGTCTTTCTTGATCCAGCAGCAAATAATGTGGTGTATGCAAAGCCGTTAAAGGATTCTTTAGAGGTAGATGTTTCAAAAGGGTGTGATAGCTGCGTTGTGGAAGGTATAAGATTAGAATTGCCTGATAAAACGGGAAGAATAACAGCTACAGAACTCTATAAGACGTATGCCATTGTTGGATATGCAACAGATGACCCTAGAGGGGCACTTGCTATTTTTGAAATCGAAGAAGAACCAGCAACACACGTGAGAACTTTAGCAGGAGAAGAGATGAAGGGGGAATCTTATCCTATGCAGATTTTTGCTGAAGAGGATAGGTTTATTGTGTGGGATGGGAAAGTCCTTTGCTGCTACAACTTCAATAATCCGGAGAATTTACTAAAACACCGAAAGGATCCATTTACGTGTAAAGTTAACTAACACAGATCATTTTCAGTTAAAATCTTTCAGAAAAGATATTTTCTTGTTATGCTCTTTACGTATTCAATTTTATGATTGGGGTTTTTATGAGCCAAGTACAAAAGCTTCCATTTCTTCCTATTGCCAGGGCAGTTATTGATGAGAGTGATCGTCAATCAGTTCATCATGCTTTGACACAGACAGTGATCACTCGCGGTGCTTTAGTCGAAAAATTTGAGAGAGAGATAGCCGAATATTGTAATGCCAAATTTGCATGCGCATTTAACAGCGGTACGTCTGCATTAGATGCAGCCTATTTTGCAGCAGAGCTTCAAGCAGGTCAAAAAGTTGTGACCTCACCTAATACTTTTGTTGGCACCTTTGTAGGGGCGCTTCGTCTTGGAGCTGAAATTGAGTTTGTAGATATCGACCGTAAAAGCGGTAATATGGAAGTTGAAGAAGTGAAACGAGGTGATATATGTGTGCCAGTCCATTTCAGCGGCATTCCTGTAGATGTTGCAAGTTTAAGAGAACGGCTAAGCCAAGCAGTGATTATTGAAGATGCTGCACATGCGCTTGGAGCTCTCTATCCTGATGGAAAAAAAGTGGGAGGGTGTCCTCACTCAGACATGACTGTCTTTAGTTTTCACCCTGCTAAGTCAATTACTACAGGTGAAGGAGGGATGGTCACGACTAATTCTTCACACCTGTATGATAGATTGAGGCTGTTTAGGAATAATGGCATGGTGAGAGATCCCTCGCTTTACCCTGGTTACTACAGAGTAGAAGAGACAAGTGGTAATTACAATATTACCGATTTTCAAGCAGCTCTTGGTTCTTCTCAGTTGAAAAAACTCGATATGTTTATCGAAAAAAGACGGCGACTTATGCGACTCTACAGAGAAGCTTTTGTAGGGAAGAGGGATGTTCATTTTTTTGCACCAGAATATGATGCTTGCTCAAGTCATCACTTGTGTGTTGTGCAGGTTGAAGGGGGCGTTGAAGCACGAGCAGCTCGCATGCGCAGGCTACAAGACTTCCATATAGGGACGCAGGTGCACTATCCACCCGCCTATGCGCATCCCATCTTCTCAAAAAAAATGAAGCTATGTAGTATGGAAGAATATTTTGCCTCTGCGCTCTCTCTTCCACTTTTTGTCGATATGGAGGAGGCAGATGTACGCTATGTTGCTGAGATGTTCGACGTGTAGTTGTTTAATTGCTCTGCTTTTTATGCAAACGCTATGCGCTTTTGAGGAAAAAGAGATGCCACTTGCCCAAACGGTTCCATCAGAGATAAAAGTCATCGAAGAATTGATTGAAATGGATGTCCTTTCAAGGTGCTGCTTATTATTTCATGATATTTTGAAACAGTTGGATATAGATTCAAAATTGCATTTTTCAGTCAAACAAGATGGGAGTCTGGTGTCGACTCTAGAGCTTGAAATAGAAAAGAAGATTGCAGCCTACCTTCAACAAGTCACTCCTTGGGCAGGTTTCCGAGGAGAAGAAGGAATTGCTTATGAATCTCAGCTCGTGGATTCTCCATTCAGATGGTATTTGGATCCAATTGATGGAACACTCTCCTTCAAAAATAATATCGACACATTTGCTTTTGTTTTGACATTGGTTGGCCAGGGAGAAGCTCTTGCAACTGTGATTGAATTTCCAAGGCTTGAGAAAACTTTTAAAGCTTACAAGGGGAGGGGGGCGACGATGAATGGCAGCGCAATCTTTGTCAAAAATTCAGATCCTTCTTATTCGATCTTTGCGGTGAGTGACCACTACACCTTTTCAATGACAAATCGTCATTCAATCCTTTCTGCTTTGCAAGATTCTCCCTATATAATTCGAACTTATACAGATATCTATGGTTATTCTCTTGTGGCTGAAGGAAAATGTGCTGGAAAATTCGATGCAGCAGGGGGGCTTTGGGATCTTTGGCCAGGTTATTTGCTCATTAAAGAAGCGGGAGGAGAGTGTCTCTTCTTTCCTGTTGAAGAACCAAATGCTGATTTGGCAGGCAGCATGTTGGTTGGCGCCCCAAATACGATCAGCTGTCTTAAGGAATATATTAATTTGCCCACTAACTCCTCTGCCCTCCCCATATTGCAATGAAATTTTCAATCCCTTTTCTAGCAAAAGATGAAACTCAGCTCATTCCTCCGGGCATTTTAGGGAACGAAGCTGTCGAAGCTGTTTTATTTGATCGCGCGGACCTTGATGATTGGGAAGGAGCTTGGAAGACCATTAAAAAAGCCACGAAGTTCTATGGTCATGAAAATGTTTCATTCCATTTTCCGGTGAATGACTCAGACTATGTTGCAGACCCATTTGTTGCACATCGTTTAAAAGAGGCCTTACAGCGCGCCACAGATTTGGGATTGCATGGGGTTGTTGTCCATTCCAACCGGATTCGGCTTTTAGAAGAATGGCCTACAATCGATGTGAAAAATTGGCAGCAGCAAGTTGCTGACAAATTAATTGCAATTAGAGCTGCAGTATCAGGGAATACATGGCTTGCTCTAGAGAACATGCCAATTATGGATAACTATGGTATTGAGATTGACCCTCTTTTTGTTTTTCCCTCTGATTTTCATATCTTAAAAGAAACAAGCGTGGGAGTTATTTGGGATTTATGCCACTTTACAAGCACTCTTGCAAATCTACAAGCTCTCAAAGCAGGTCGGCAAAAAAAAGAACACTATCCTAATATTCAAGAAGTTGACCTCCTGGATTTTGTCGAAATTTCAGATCAAATTGTTCACTGGCATTTTTCAGCTTTTCAAGGTGTCGCAAATCCTCAAACAGGAGAGCAGTGCAAAGAAGGAGTGTTGCCCTCTAAGAGTGAACTCGGTGAAGAGATCTATGCAACATGTATATCAAAAGTTATGCAACTTGAGAAACCAGCTCATCTCGTCTTTGAGATACAAGAGGATGACTACTCCGTACGGACCAATGCTTTGGAGATGATTCGATGGGCAAATTGCCAGATGTCTCTACAGAAGTAACAGCTGCTAGCAAGTAGAAATAGGACTTCAAAGGATAAGATAAGTGGAGGGAGCATCCCTGTTGCAAATTGTCCAGTGATGTAGATGACAGTTGCGCTCACGATCATCTCTAAGGAGCCAAGAAATGATGGTCCCATGTATCCAGGGTAGAGGTCCAAAGCTTTATCTATAAGAGGGGGACGCAAAATTCCAATCCCACACTCAAAAAGTGCTAACACCAAGGTAAAGCTCAGAGCTGTTGAAAAAGGGAAAATATGCAGTGCAATCAGAGAAATCAGCATGACTGCCATCCCGAGATAGATCAGGTGTTTCTTTGAGAATTTTGAGGAAAATCTCATGGTAAACATCCCTCCAATGAGGTACCCCACAACTGAAATTGCTTGGTAGAAGCCGAAGTGTGTTTCAGGTAACCTGAACTGTTTTTTGAAAATAAACGGAGCTTCTGTGATAAAAAGCCACACTGTAGCAACCATAAGAGCATTGGTCAGCAGAAGAGTAAAGAAGGGCCAAGAAGGTTTGCGCCACGCCCTTTTTTTATGCAAAGGTTGTCTCCTCTGCCCAATAATCAGCGGTAGAAGAGTAAATAAACTTAGAAACCCTAGGAGATAAAAAGAAGTTTGCCATCCCCCTATTGTCAGTAGTAAAGCACCTAAGAGAGGCCCTAAAATAGGAGAGAGAGAGAGCGTCATATTCAAAAGAGCAATTAGGCGGACATGATTCCCTTTGAGCTGTTTGAGCGCTGTAAGTGCGACGACAGGAGCTACACTTGCCCCCACTCCTTGGAAGAAGCGACTTGTAATTAGCTGCTTCACATCCATCGAACAGGCACAGCCAAAAGAAGCGAGAACGAAAAGACTAAAACCAATAGTCAAAATACGTTTTTGACCAAAACGATCCAATAAAGGGCCATAGATCAGTTGTCCTAGTGCAAATCCTATAAGATGTAAAGACATCGTTTTTTGTACAATAGATGTTGATTCTGAGAAATATTCGGTGATGATAGGTAAGCTCGGAACATAGAGGTCAGTGGCAACCTCTGCTAAAAAAACGATGATAAAATAGATAATTAGATGCATGGAGTTATCCTCAAGATGGGAAATTCAAGGGCACCCCATCTCGCTTTTGCTTGTCGCAGTGTCTCCGAGTGAGATTCACCAAGGTTAAAAGAGGAGCATCCCTTGTCGATTGCTGAACAAATCATTGCCCAAATCAAAGCTTGGTTGAGCCCTACTTTATTTATCTCATTATTCCATCCATGGAAAAGGTGAATTCCCTCCCGCTGATTACATAGCAAGACACTCATTGCTAGAAGTGTGCCATTTGGAGAAAACCCTCCCCATATTTCAACATTAGGGGCGCCTATGCTCAACAAGCCTTTAAAAAAAGGTTTTTGTGTGACATAGGAAGCTCCTACGCGACCTTGGGTCGCTGTGAGCAATTCATAGGCTTCTTCTTCTTCATGCGGTTGCAAGAGCCGAACCGAGCACTCTTCTGCCCGTCTGACTGCTGTGCGAACGTTTCCCGATAGTGTCGTTTTAAAAACAGCTTCTTGGTTTGGTTGTAGAGGAAGGATATGTGTTGTTGAAAGAGTCTCATTTTCTTCTAGTACAAGGTTAGACCACCCTTGCCAGGGAAAAGTGGTGATTGCGCTGCACGGCATTTGGAAAGCAGTTTCAAGTTGTGTTTGTACGTTATAAATACGTTCTCGTAGTTTTTTAGAACTCTCCATAGGTTGAAGAGGAAGTGGCCCTCCATAGCCGATAGATCCGATACGAAAAGTGGGAGACCAAGGCTCTCCATGGTAGACAGGAACAAGAAGATCATCCTCCATCTGGAAGCATTCAGCTTTCCCTCCTATATATTTGCAGACCGCTTTTATCCATTTCATCTCATGAAAGAAGGAAGCAAAAGGAGAATGTACAAGGGACGCATTCCATTCATATTCCGAAAGTTTGCTCAAGAGCATTAAAAAGTCTCCGTTTTTGATGGTTTGGATGGCGCCATTGAAAAGGCAGAATGAGTATTTTTTTTGCAATCTCATCAGTATATGGCGTTTTTTCAGATGGGTAGTTAGAGAGAAAAGAGAGTCTGTTTAGAGGGAAGTAGTACCAGGTGGTTTGGATTCCAAGAGTTGCAAGCTTTGTGCTTACCTGGTAACGGTCTTTAACACACAAAGTAGCAATAGCTGGATTCTTTGAGCGCATGAGAGGACGAAAGTTAGGAGGGATAACCCTCTTAAGTAAGGTAACAGATTCAATCCACTCTTCTCTTTTTTCGAGATAATTCTTAAGGTGGGCTGTTGCAATAGAGCTTTGTTCATTAGAAATCGGACCATGAATAAGAGCCCTTTTTATGAAGGGGTATGCTTCTAAAAGTTGGTCAAGGTGTTGTTTTAAAGGAGGTTTTGTTTGTTTTTCAACAAACTGTTTGTTTTCTATCGACTCTATCTCATGTATCTTAATCATCTGATCATGGACACAGATACCACCCCCTCCAACTCCTCCGAGTCTCTTAGAGCGACCAAATGAAAAGAGAGAAACAGCCCCCCTACAGGCATTGGGGTGTGAGAGTGGAAAGAGTTGCGCTTCATCGTTGATAACAATCATTTTTGTCCGCTTCAGATAGGCAAATAGACGTTCTTCAAAAAGCTGTGGCCAGATAAGAGCTATGCACTCTTCACTTGCAGCAAAATCAATGCTCTTTTCATCTAATGTGAGTGTAGGTGTAAAGTCTAAAAATAGAGGCTCACATCCAGCAGCAAGCACAGCGTGGCAAAGCTCACAACAGGAAAATGCTGGCAATGCCACCTTACATTTCTTCATCTGTGTTTTTAGCCATTTAAGGAAGAGCATAAGCGCTGCTGAGCCGCTTCGTTGTAAAAGGATTTGGCTTCGATCAACATCATAGTGAGCTGCCACAGTATCTTTTAAAGAAGATGTAGAAGGACCCACAGATTCAATCGGAGGATAGAGAGGAACATCTAAATATTTGGGTTGTGGAGGAAATCGCGTATCGATCATTGCATGTACTCATAAAGGTGCCTAATGAGTCTATCACAGTAGCTTTTCCACTCAGTAAGGGATAGCGATTCATTTTTTGAGTGTGCTTCCTTAAGGTTGCCAGGGCCACAAATCACAGTTGAGATTCCATACCTTTTAAAAAGTCTTGCATCACAGGGGCTTGGGAATGGTTTTGTCGGAGCCATTCCTTCAAGGAGGCCATTTTCAGCAAAAGTAGCTCCTTCGAATAAGAAGTCACCAATCGTGATCTCTGTATGCTCTTGGAGGAGCTTTTGAGTAACAAAATCAGGATCTATTGTATCTGGAAAAAAAAGAGTTCCTTCAAGTTCAATCTTACCAAGAGGAATAGCAGCATCTTCTCCTCCCTTGACGATGCCAAAAGAACAGATGAATGGCTCAGGAAAAAGGTGCTCCACACGGTTTAAAAAGTGATTGAGGTCCCAGATAGCATTGTTCTTGCGCAAGGCTACACCCATATGCATGGGTTGTCTTACAAATCTAAGTTTAAGATGCATAAAACCCATTGAAGAGAGCGAACGGGTATTGTCTGTGGGTTCTGCAATTAAACATGTTGTGTCTGGTGTAATCAAACCTTTTTTTTTCATAAAATCGAGTGCGCGCAATGTCCCATTCCCGCCAATTTCTTCATCTGTTACAGCAGTTAGGATCAATTTACCACTCCACCCCTCTGAGCAACTAAAACATTTAGCTGCTAGGGCAAGCGCTGTGAGTCCTCCTAACATATCGGTACTACCTCGACCATAAAGGCGACCATCAGCAATAGTGCCATGAGGTAATTTTGGAGTTTCTTGCACCATATCGACATCGATATGACCATTCAAAATGACTGTTTTACCCGGTTTTCCGCTGTCTATAATAGCCATGATATTTCGCTTTTCAATCGACTCATAGTTGGCATAGAGGTCACCAAAAGAGGGGACATCGACATAACCAGGGAGGGATTTGATATCCTTTGCATAGAAACGGTCTTCAAAGCTAGTTGGAAGATAGTCAAGCAAAAGTTGTTGGGCAGTAAAAAGACCGCCTGAGCCATAGAAAGGGGAACATTGTACCATCTTTTGCAGCAGCTTGAGAGCTTCTTGCTGCTTAGGCGGGGAGAAGAGAGCTTGAGAGCCAGTTAGCAACGTGTTGGATTCCATCATCGAGCATTGTTTCAGGTTGATAGCCAAGAGCTTCATGCGCTCGGCTTATATCAGGACTCCGTAGCTCAACATCATCATCCTCATTGTGCAAAATTTTGATCGAAGAGCTCGATTGTACCTGCTGACAAATTTTCTTTGCTAATGCATACATAGAGGTCGGTTCTTGTGAATTCCCCAAATTGAATGCTTGTCCTGAGGCAGCTTGACACTCCAGACAACTCACAACTCCATCGATGAAGTCATCGATATAGCACCAGCAGCGGGATTGAGATCCATCTCCTGTAATGGTGATCGTTTCACCCTCAAGTGCTTGTCTAATCAACGTTGTCATCGCATTGCTTCCTTGTCTATAGGGACCGTAGACATTGAAGGGGCGTACGATGACACCATCTAACCCTTTCTCTTGTATGAATGCTTTGAGCAAATATTCTGAGAAGTGCTTACTACTGGCATAGATCCAGCGCGTGCCAATATTGGGAATGATGCTAGGATCACTCTCACAGATACTTTGAGCTCGCTTTCCATAAACTTCGCTTGAGGAGAAATGAACAAAGCGTTGTAAATCGGGACACCTTGTTGCAAAGTCAAGGACCTTACGTGTTCCAAATACATTGACATCAGCGGTGAGAAGAGGGAACTTGCTTACACGCTTTATACCGAGAATACCAGCAGCGTGCACGATTGCATCACAGTCGAGAGGGAGGCGGTGGTAGAGGGTGTCATCGAGTAAATCTCCTTCCACAACCTGCACGTTCTCTAAAGAGAGAACTCCGAGAGCATCCGCAACAGATCCTAGAGATTTTTGCATATCAACAATGACAACATGGCTACCAGCTTCTGCAAGTCTTTTGGCCAAAAAGGCACCGATGAACCCAAGGCCACCGGTGATCAGAATTTTTTTCCTACTCAATCGCTGCTTCATACACCTCTCTTAAATTTTTGGTGAAGCTTTCATCTTTTAATTGCTCAAAGCGTCGTATATAGGGGTTATTTTCTACAGATTGATGACTTTCAAGATCACCTGGAAGTGTATAGATTGCAAATCGCACACAGTTGACTAAAAGCAAATCATGAAAGAAATCAAATGAAATCTTATTCTCTTTGAGCCAAGTTTCATTTGTTTTGATAAAAGCTGTAAAGAGTGGAAGGCTCCAAGAATCATCCTCAAGGACACAAAACTCCATCGATCCAATCACAAGATCCATAATAGTGTGGCCATAGTAAGCATCGCCAAAATCGATGATACTATATTTTCCAGAAGCTTCATCATAGACAATATTTTCAGCAAAGAAATCAGCATGGACAATGCCACGCGGGGTTTGCTCTAATCGGTCAGCTAATCCTTCAGTTTTAAGGAGCTCAAGCATCGCCGTTAAATGAGGATTTCCCTGCAGTTCAGGGTACTTTTGAGTTAGGGTGTTATAAATTCTTTCTAGAAACTGAAGGTCTCCAGTAGGAGGGTTTGCTGGAGGATGATATTCTTTGCTGGCAACCCTCATCTGTTGGAGTAATTTCCCACATGTAGTTGCAAGCTCTAAAGAAAGGTCTTTTTGTTCCAAAGGGTTGCCTGGTAATAGCTGATAGGCAAAGATCGCAATTCCATTTTCGACTACAACTAACTGACCACCTGTAAATTGAAGTGGAGCTGGAACAGGCATTCCAGCTTTGGCTAGGTGATCGAGAGCAGACACTTCAAAATCGATATTTCCACTTTCAAGTTTGGTGTCAGCGCAGCTTAAGGGATAGAAGCGGAGCATTACCTCTCCCTTTTCACGGGTGTTTACGATTAAACTACTTGCAATGCGTCCCCCTTCAGGAATGGTGACATCCTCACCTAAAAGAGTCAGATTGAGTTTGCTAAGTATTTGATTGATTGATTCATCGCCAAGTGAAGTGCGCTCTACAATGCGGCCTGCTTCTGGCGAATAAGAAGATTTGGGATCCAAATTGACACTCATGTTTTTACCTTTTAGGGAAATCATTAAGAAGAATTCTAGTATTTTGTGCAAGCTTTCCAGATTTATGCACAAAATTTTGCAGATCGTCTACAAAGAGGCGTGTTCGCATTTCACATCCCTCCTCATCGAGATGGTAACAATTATCATAGCAGTGTTCCCATTCGATGATGTAGCTATGAGGGGTGCCGATCACCTCTATATCAAGACGACTTAGCATACGTTCTAACTGCTCAAGCTCACGTTTTCCATTAGCAAGTCGACTGCTCGGTTGTGGGGGAAATGAGTATAATACAGTTGCTTCTTTTTCCTTACAGTGAGCGAGAAAATTTTGGAGCAACCGTTCATTTTTTTTCAAAGCCCTCGTTGTAATAGCAGGAAATTGGTCATCATAGATCGGTGCATTAGGCAACGCATAGTGTGCTTGTATATCACCGCTTGATGAGAAGCAATTTCGGGCATATGGAGGTAGGGACGATGCGCTTTTCTGGTTTCTAAGAGCGTGAAAACTTGCTCGAATCATATTACCCAAAAAGAGATGTCCTTTATCGAGAAAAAGGTGAGCATAATCTTCCTTTGCGATGTAGCGAAAACTTTTGGGATTGTATTGCAGTAAGTTGAGCAGTTCAATTGGAGTATCATCAGTGAAATGTTCATATTCGAGGTTCAGAATGACCATATCCCCTTGACCAACTTCATCCCACACTTCATTTAGCTTATAGGCAAGGCCAAATTCACCATCAAGTCCCATATTTACGACAGGTCGATCTAAAACTTTTTCAAGTAAGTGCGTTTGAAAACCGAGAACAAGATTAGACCCCCCAACGATGATGACCTTTGGTGAAGGGGTTTCATGGAGCCGTTTTTGCTTATCAAGCGAAGCTGCTAAATACTGGTTATGGTCGATTGATTTAGGGAACCAAATCGCTAAGATAAACCCTAGAACCATCAATTGAAGAGCAGAAAACAGAAGTAGTTTAGTGAGAAATTTTTTCATAGATTAGAATTGAAAATAGGCAAAATTTTCATGATTTTTAGTTCCTAAAATTAAAACACTCCAAAGTAGCAAGGTATAAGTCCCCCAACGAACAGTCGCCGGAGCCTTAGGTAGACGTAGAAAGACCCACTCTTCACGGTTGAACCATTCAATCACAACAAAAATAGCGAGAAGAAGAAGGGCAAGTGGCTCATTTCCCTCAATTGAAAAAAATGCGGGCACCTCACTTAAATATTTCATGTTGAGAGATTGTGTGCAAAGTTTGTAGCAGATTGAACCAGCATTACGCAATGTTTGGGCACGAAAGATCGCAAAAGAGAAAGCAAAAAGAGTAAAAGTTGAAAGTATCCGCAAAGGGTAGGGTAGAAATGGACGGCGGTCTTTAAATCTATGGCTTATCGACATAGCAACTCCATGGAAGGCTCCCCATGCGACATATGTCCAAGCCGCTCCATGCCAAAGCCCGCTGATCAAGAAAGTCACAAAGAGGTTTCGCGCCTGCTTCCATTTTGGGCCACGGCTACCTCCCAAGGGGAAATAGATGTAATCACGAAACCACGTATTAAGAGAGATATGCCAACGGCTCCATAAGGAGCGTAGACTATCTGAGAAGAAGGGATAGTGGAAATTCCGCATGAGATGAATCCCAAATAAACGTGCCACACCAGCTGCAATATCTGAATAGGCAGAAAAATCGGCATAGATTTGAAAAGAAGCTGCAATAGTGGCAATTGCAAGAACAGGTCCGTGGTAGTGGTCCAAAGCTCCATAAGCATGATTGACAATAGGAGCTAAATTATCTGCTATGACCATCTTTTTTACTAAACCCCATAGAGCTAGAGCAAGCCCAGATTGGGCAAATCGAGGATCAAAGGACCGTTTTTTCTGAAATTGGGGGATCAAATCTGTCGAACGTTCAATTGGACCCGCCACCAATTGAGGAAAGAAAGAGACAAAAGCCATATAGGCTACAAAGTCCGGACAAGGTTTTTGTTTTCCTCGGTAAATATCAATGGTGTAGCTGAGGGTTTGGAAAGTGTAGAAGCTGATTCCGGCTGGTAGTAGAACATTGATAAAAATAGGGTTAGCAGCAAATCCCATACTATTTAGAGCGGCAACAGTGCTTTCTGCAAAGAAATTAAAGTACTTGAAAAAACCGAGCATACCGAGATTTCCGACAAGACTGACCATTAGCAACGCTCGTCTTTTGCGTGTATCATCTGTTTTAGAGAGTTGAGCTCCGATTACAAAGTCAAGAAGAGACGAAATCAAAATAAGTGAGCAGAAACGGTAATCCCACCAGCCATAGAAGATAAAGCTCGCCAAGACACAAACACCATTTTGCCATCGTCGTCCTTCTCTTGCCCAATGAAAAGCAAAAGTGAGTATCAAGAAAAACAGAAATGTGATCGAAGAAAACGTCATTGGAGGCAAGTTTAGGAAACAGATTTATTTTTCGAAATATATATTTTTCTTTTCTTAATGCTGGACTAATGGAAGGCGAGCTTATACAATCGTCGAATTTATTAAAGAGATGTTATCAAAAATGGCCGTAGCTAACACACCTCTTTTGAGGCATGATCTGTCTGAGAACTTACTTCAAGAGCATGTTGTATCTGTTTATAAGGGCGATTTCTTGCCCGATCATAGAAACTGCGTACGCCTATCTATGTTAACTGTCGCATTCTTAACTTCATTAGCAGCAAAGATTGCCTTTATCAGTGTAAGTTTACAGCTCGGCCCTGTTATTGGAGAGATCTGCGCTGCTTGTAATATCATTGCCTTTACAGTGCTCGAATATTGGGCTGCACGCGGTATCATCGACCAATACCTCAAAGATCATACCGTATCGCAACTTGCTATGCACCAACAATCTGGGGAGTCTTGTTGTCGCACACCACTGATCTTGATCGGCTCTTTTATTGCTGCAGTGCTCAGTCAGACACCTCAAGCGCTTGCAGCCTCAAAATTCAATCCTCCCCATTTAAAAGTAGCCTCAGCTGTTGTATTGCTTGTCTCAAGCTCTTTTCTTCCAATGCGGTCTATTCAAATGAGTTGTAATTGGTGGTTCAGTAGAGCAAAAGGGACTACAGAAAAAAAACTAGGAGTAATCAAAGAAGAACTAGCTACACGACTAGAATCTAAGGCCGATTTGTTGCAAAATCACATTTCAAATAGCTCTATCAATGAAGATGCTATTATAAGAGGTCTTTTTGAGCGGGCAGAGGTTCATTGCACAGCAGACAAAGTTCGCCACTGTACAGCAGTCGTCATGACTTGGCTCGGTCGCCTTGTAACCGCGGGTGTTTTAGTTGCCACAGCCCTTTACATGCGCAAACAAGTAAAAGAGCAGGTTTATGACAGCGATGCTTTTGGATGGGTAGCAGGCATTTTAGCGACACTTCCCAATATCCATCTACTGGGGGATTCAATTTCCAGCGCAATGGTGACCCTCACCCATTCCTTGTATGATACCATCCGAAGAAGGCGAAGTGAAAAATTGTACCCAGCACTCACTAATAGCTTAGATCTTACAGGAGCTGCAGTAAATGCACTTTCTCTCGGAGTTGTGTATGTGATATGGGATAAATTCAGCTCTTATCCAATTGAAAACGACGTTCTTATGGGTGATGTGATTTTAGGTTACTATCTCCTTATGCTCACAGCAACCTTTGAAACAAATAGCGACATTGTAAAGACCTATGTATTGAATCACGGTGCGGATGATGAGCGAGCAACCTTGAATTATTATTACAAATTAAACAGAATTGCTGGGGATATTCGGGATAGTCGTTGGAGTGATTTTGCACTTTTTGTTTCAGGCCTGCCTCAAGAAATTAAAAATCCCCTTTTACAGTATGCAACATTAACGGATGAAGAACTAGCCAGTTATATAGGTGATGGATGAAAAAATTGATCGAAAAAATTCAGAGAAAAGAGGCATGTGTTTATATCATTGGGCTTGGCTATGTAGGTCTACCTCTTCTACTTGCTCTAGTCAAACGAGGGTTTCATGCTGGAGGAATTGATACTGATCCAATCAAGATAGACTCTTTGCAAAGAGGGGAGTCTTACATCGACGACATTCCTTCCTCACAAATCACAGCAGGTAAGTTACCCGTCTACACTGATTTTAAGGTTCTTTCACAAGTAGATGTCGTCATCCTCTGCGTGCCGACACCACTAGATACTACAGGAGCCCCTGATCTCTCTTACCTACTCAGCGCGGTTCACAATATGTTACCTCACCTCAAAAAACATACATGTATTTGTATTGAAAGCACAGTCTACCCAGGCGTGACCAGAGAAGTGGTAGCTCCCTTGCTAGAATCGGCAGGCTATTCTATTGGTAGCGATCTTTTTTTATGCTTTTCTCCCGAAAGAATTGATCCTGGAAACAAAGAATGGACTGTAGAAAACACACCAAAAGTCTTTAGTGGGATCACCAAGTCCTGTTTACGTATCGGACAAGTGCTCTATGAACAAATTACAGATTCTGCAGTTCCAGTTTCATCGACAGATGCAGCAGAGATGGTCAAATTAGTTGAGAATGCTTTTCGGGCAGTGAACATTGCTTTTGTCAATGAAATGATGGCTCTGACCGACAAGCTTGGAATTGACATTAGGGAAGTTTTAGATGCTGCTGGAACCAAGCCATTTGGATTTATGCAGTTTTTTCCGGGGCCTGGAGTTGGTGGACATTGCATTCCTGTTGATCCCTCTTATCTCACGTGGAAATTAAGAAAACTTGGAACCACCTCACGTTTCATTGATTTGGCTATTGAAGTTAACAAGAGCATGCCAGCCTACTGGATTAACAAAATAAAAGAGCAGATCGCTTTACCAGGAAGTTCTATTCTCGTATTAGGAGTGACCTACAAACGTGACATTGCCGACATGCGAGAATCACCTGCACTTGATATTCTATCTCTCTTAATTAAAGAGGGGGCAAAGGTCGCCTATCACGATCCTTACGTACCTTCATTACAGATATCTAATAACAACCTAACCTGTGTACAAGATTTAATGGCTGAGGTGGATAAGAGTGATTGTATTTTGCTTGTAACAGACCATTCTTGTTATGCAGAGTTACCCTTGCCTCCTACGGCTATAAATTGTCGATTTAGAAGTAGTTTTAAGGAGCAATTTTCACTGCAGCCCACATGCTAGAAATAGCTTAATTTTCATGATACTCTTTCTTTTTTTTACCAAAAGAGATTGACCGTTAACCTTGTGGGGATTAATGTAATCTTTGCATATGAACAGTCATATGCTTGGTATAGATAACTTTTTCAAGCAGGTGAGTGATGAAAAAGCTTGGATATGTCCCGCTGAGTATTTTTTTTGCCTTAGTCGTGAGTACACTTGTAGCTCAAGACAACACATTTGTAAAACCCCCTCCAGCTGTTTTTGATCACAGAGAAGTCTCAGCCTTTCTTCCCCAAATTCCTAAAGTGAATGTCATTACAGGGGAGTATTGCGAAGAAGAAGTAGATTTTGTCGTAGCGGGAATAGAGCCCTTATCAATAAGGAGATTCTATAACCATCAAGGATACAAAAACCAAGCCTATGGCCACTGGAGAATCAATCCAGAAACGTTGATACTTTTCAATTTTACAACGAATGACTCTCAAAAATTTGCAGGAGTAGGGAGCGAAAATGGAGGTTTTACCCTATGTGAAAATAAACAAGGAGGAACTTTCACTTTTAATCCCAATAAAAACAAAAGTTTTACCAATGAAAGCACACATCTAACTGGTCAGAATCATCCTCTCAACACTAGCTTTTCAGTTAAAAAAGTCACTCCAGGTCATACGGAACATTACTGGAAAGGAACGGTTAAAGATGGGACAGGAAGGGAAAGGCTTTACGATTCAGAGAGAGGGCTGTGGGGTGCTTACTATAACCAAGAGCCTGCCTATCAAGCTCGCATAATAGAAGAGAGAAAACCAAATGGAAATATCATTCATTACAAATATCAGGATTTTAATTATAAGGCTGAAAGCAATTCAAAATACAAATATTTAGCTACTTACTACATATTGACATCAATTTCAGCCCATAGCTCAGAAGGAGTTTTTCTCGGGAATATCAATCTTAATTACCCTAGTAAATTAAAAGGTAAAAAACCAGACGTTAAAAGGTATGTCGAAAGAGTAGATATTTCTGGTAGTGATGAAAGAAAAGTAATCTTTCATAATGACATTCGAACAGTGCAAAAGAGGAGAAAAATTTACGAGTTGGGAAAGTCTTATGAACGACCTGAGATTTTGGATGTTGTTTTAGATCATGTTGAAACATCTTGGAAGCCCACTCAAAACTACAATTATATTCATGATGGAAAGAATAATTATTTTGATCATCCCTTTATGGAGCATGCCGAACAAGGTGAAGGCCGTATTTTAAAAACGGAGCATAATCGTCATTCTAAAAAAGTAACGAGCCAAAGCGCTCCTGTTGGTCCAAAGGGGGAGATGCTTCCTATCGCCCGTTATGAATACAAAAGCGATCACACAATCGTCTATGATGGAGAGAATCATAAAACCATCTTTCGCTTTAACAAAGATAAACGGATCACAGCTGTAGAAAAATATGAAGGAACAGAGCTCTTAAATGTAGAGCGTAGTGAGTGGAATTCTTCAAACGGAAACCTGATCAGTAAACAGATTGAGGATAGTACTGGTCATCCCTTGTACATCAGAGAATGCGAGTATGACGATAATCACAATGTTCTTGAGGAAAGGATTAGCGATGGAAAAAATGGAAATACAATCTACCGTACGTTTTCTTCCGATGGATTTAATCTTATACTTACCGAATCAGACAGACCAGAAAAACAGGTTAAATATGCTTATATTCCTAACACTAATCTTTTAAAGACCGAGTTTTTCTATGAAAATGATCAAATAGTAAAACGCTCTTTTCATTTCTATGATGAAAAAATCACCTCAGCTCGAGTGAAGACAATCATCGATGATGGAAATTCAACAGACCACAACGACCTAAAAGGAGTGACATACAGGAAAATCACTGAAATAGAGCTAAAAAGAGCACTCCCTTGTATCGGCCTGCCCGAAACAGTTAAAGAGAAGACAATTGACCCATTTGGGAACGAAGTTCTTCTCAAAAAAACTCGCTACACCTATCACCGATGTGGAAAAATAGAGCGGGAGGATCATTACGATGCCAACGATGCACACTGCTATTCAATCATCAATGAGTATGATGATAAAGAAAGACTCATTGCTACAACAGACCCCCTAGGATACCGCTCTACTTTTGAATATGATCCCAACTTCAATTTAATCTCTCAAGACGGCCCTCGAGCTGATATGCACAAAGAGTGGAGCTATGACAAATCCAATCGTCCCATTGAAGAGAGAGAATGGCAAACAAATGGGGAGATCCTTGTCACCCAAAAAAAATACGATAAATGCAGCAGGCTTACAGCAGATATAGACCCTTGTGGCTTTGAAACAAAATACACCTACAATGCGACAGGAAATGTCACTTCGATTACCTACCCAGATGGAGCCACACAAACAATGGAATACGATCCATTGGGCAACATCACAAAAAAGACCGATCCCAATGGCTACGTCACAACAACAACCTATAATTTCCGCTCCCAACCTCTCCAGATCCATTACCCAGATGGAACAACAGAATATTCTTCTTACAACCCCACAGGGACTCTTGCCTCTCAGACCGATAAAAATGGAGCTACAACCCACTACACCTACGACATCTTTGATAATCCCATCAAAACAGAAGTGTATTCCTCTCAAGGAGCTCTGCTTAAAGCTTCCAGTGCTACTTACTCCCCATTTAACCAACTCTCTGCCACAGACTTCAATGGAGTGACAACCCACTATACCCATGATTTTGCGGGGAGACTCATTGCTGAGCAAATTGGAGACAAACTCACCACCTACGCCTACGACACACTCGGAAACTGCTCTAAAATTCAAGAAGGAGAGACCACAACAATTAACCACTACGACGTCAAAGGACAAATTCTTGAAAAAAGAATCGAAGCAGGAGGAGAGACTCTTTTCATTGAAAACTACGCCTACGATGCCATCGGAAATCTTACAGAAACAACTACCTGTGCAGGAGTCACCAAAACAACCTATAATACACAAGGGAAACCGATTAAACAGATAGATCCCTCAGGCAATATCACTTCCACAACCTATTCCTACAAAGGAAACTATACAGTAACAGCTACAAATCCTCACCAAGTTCAAACCATCCAAATTTACGATTCACGTGGCTACCTCATTGAGCAACAGACTAAAAATCCCACAAACCAACTCCTTCAAAGACGGGAAATGCGCTATGATGCTTCTGGTAATCAAACTCAGGCAATCGAGCATATTTTCAATGGAGCACAATTCCAAAAGACAATCGTGAATGAGTGGACCTATGGTCCCATGAACCGAATTGAAAGACTCCTTGAAGCAGGGGAAAAAGAGACCCTTTACCTCTATGACACATCAGGAAGGCTCAAAACAACGATCAAGCCTGATCAAACCAAACTCTACAGAGAATACGATGATCTAGGAAGGCTCTCTCGCTACTATGGTGGAGAGATAGACTACCATTACACCTATGATTCTAACGACGACATCTTAAAAGTTGAAGAGCCCACCTGTGTAACAACCCGAAGCTACGATATCTACGGATATTTAATCCAAGAGACACTTTCCACAGGCCTAACACTGACAAGTAAATATACCCCTTACGGCAATAGAGAGACTCTCCAATTTCCTGACGGGTCAAAAGCGGACTACACCTACCATGGCCCCTACCTCCATACAGTTTCAAGAAAAGGAGCGACACACACCTATTCCCAAAGAAACCTCGGAGGCAAACTCACCCACATGATCTTGCCCCACAACTTAGGAACAAGTGAGATTACTTGGGATCCCAACCTACGGTGGAAACGTTGCCAAACACCTCATTTCCATGCAACCTACACCTATGATTCTTGCGGAAACCTCAAAACATCCCATTTTACAGACCCTATTTCCACAGCAACAAATCATTACACCTATGACGACCTCAACCAACTGACCTCAGAAAAGGATCACAATTACAGCTATGACTCTCACTACAACCGTCTTTCCAAAGATGCCCACGACTATACCCTCAACCCCCTTTCCCAAATCACATCTGATGGCCAAACGACCTACACCTACGACCCTTGTGGTAACCTTATCTCAGACGAAGAGAGCGACTACGAATACGACGCCCTAGATCGTCTTATCAGCATCACAAAGGACAAAAATCGCACAACCTATACCTACGATCCCTTTAACCGACGCGTAGCAAAAAACAACGTTCATTTCCTTTGGGATGACAAAAAAGAGATTGGCCTCTATCACAAAGGAAAGATTGAAGAACTTCGAATTTTAGGTGAGGGATTAGGAGCAGAGATAGGCGCTACTGTTTTCATCGAGCTTAAGGGGAAAACCTACATTCCAATCCACGATCATCAAGGGAGCTTAAAACTCCTTTTAGACTCCAAAGGGAATCTCAAAGAAGTGTGTCGCTACACAGCCTTTGGAGAGCAGCTCACCCCCTCGAAGCTCTCCCCCTGGCGGTTTGCTTCTAAGCGATACGATGATGAGACAGGCTACACCTATTTTGGCAGAAGATATTATTCACCACTACTTGGACGTTTTATCACACCTGATCCCCTAGGCTTTGATGACGGCCCCAACCTCTACGCTTATGTCCATAATTGTCCCTTTACTCTCATTGATTTGCATGGACTTTGGGGTAAGTGGGGTTTTCAGAAAACAAGTAATTCAGATGGTTTAAATCGTTTCAAAGGAGCCAATTTAGGGGCTCGAGACTTATTCTTTAACTTAGCATCGAGTATGGGAGGAAAAACCTTTACATCAACCTCTTCCTGTTTCGATACAAATCCTCTTTTAGGGGAGTGGGAAGATCTCTCCTTCCATAGTGCTAAAGATATTACAAAGATGGGTTATCGAACAGTCCTGCCATATACATATGATCTGCAGCACCTATATCCTGAGACACCGCAAGACCTACGATGCATGGCAGAGGGGAAAGCTGCATTTGAGCAAGCTCTTTTGTTTTGTACTGTTGCTAAAGGGATGCAAGGGCTGGGGAAAATAAAGATGTCCAATCGACAAGCTTCTCCGATATTTTTGACAAACAGGAGCTTGACTTGCTCGGGATTGCCAACTATAAATAAAGAAGATACAACAAGCAAAATACTTAATAATCTTGGTCAACAGGGAAAGGGTAAGGGTGTTCGAGAAGTCATCGGCGATGTTCAAGAAGCAAAAACACTTTTTGATAAGCTTAGAGGAAAAAATCCGATCAGAGAAGTCAAACCAGGCGTATTCACAGCGGAAGGCAAAAATGGAGGTCATGTTACCTTTCGAACAAAGTCAAAGAGTGGGCCACCTACAGTTGATGTCCATGGAGTTGAAGAAGGTATTAGAAAAATAAAATTTCTTAATGAGTAGATCTATGAAAAAAGTCAAAAAATCTCCTTTTTCAGAATATATTCGTAATATTTGGAAAAAGCTTTTTTTATCTAATAACCCTTTCAAAGATGTTTTTTCTAGTTTAGTTAAAGATCGTCTTCTTCTCTATCCAACTCATGGGTATCATTTGACAGAGGAGCAATATCATGCACTAGTAGGAACAATTCAGGAAATGGGGGAAACTGCATTTTATATCTCAGAAATCGAATATTCAGGCGATTTTCTTTCAAAGGGACAACATTGGTTATGTGCACTTCCTAATTATCAAGAATACAAGCAAATCCCTTTAGTTCTAGAAAATACGGTCTATTCGGAAATCGGAACATTTGGATTAATAATATCTCATGAGGATCATGGCTTGATTGGAGGAAAAAAAGAGTTCATTGATGCATTCAAACAGCGCTATCCTGCATGGGAAAAAGATAGAAAAATATTAAAAAAAGACTGGAAAGAGAAAATGGCTAGACCAATGCTTGATATTACTTCTTAGTCATCATGGTCTTGCTTCATTCTTTTCCTCCAAACTCATTCCTGAAAGGAATAGGCTTCTACCACAAAGGAAAGATTGAAGAACTTCGAATTTTAGGTGAGGGATTAGGAGCAGAGATAGGCGCTACTGTTTTCATCGAGCTTAAGGGAAAAACCTACATTCCAATCCACGATCATCAAGGGAGCTTAAAACTCCTTTTAGACTCCAAAGGGAATCTCAAAGAAGTGTGTCGCTACACAGCCTTTGGAGAGCAGCTCACCCCCTCGAAGCTCTCCCCCTGGCGCTTTGCTTCCAAGCGATACGATGATGAGACAGGCTACACCTATTTTGGCAGAAGATATTATTCACCACTACTTGGACGTTTTATCACACCTGATCCCCTAGGCTTTGATGACGGCCCCAACCTCTACGCTTATGTCCATAATTGTCCTATGATTTTCATTGATGCCCATGGATTCCACTCAGATAGCATTGAAGGGGATGAGTTTCAGTTTGGCCATGGCAATCGGATGTTATGGAAACTCGGGCACGTTGATCGATACTTAGATTGGGATAAATTTTTCCCAGAAAAGTCTTGCCATTTTGATTTAAAAGATTGTGGCTCTATAGATGGAAGAGAAACAGCAGGCTTTATTAACGGCATAAGAACAGATTTTGATGGAGGAAAAACACAACTTGAATATCTTTCACAACTTGCAGGAGGGAAGAATATTTCGGGAGTTTATAATGCGTCACATGGAGGAGTAGCAGATTTAGTTGAATGTTATCTTGGGATACATGGAGTGACAACAAATCCTTCAAGGTTATTGCACAACCAATGGAATGAACATTTTGCCTCTAACCCAGGTGTTCGCTTTCTTTAGATAGCTTATAGTCAAGGGACAATACACACAAAAAATGCTCTAGAAACCTATCCTTCAGAGCTAAGGCAAAATATTAGAGTAGTTG
>JAJACK010000002.1 GCA_022601535.1 Chlamydiales bacterium | reverse complement strand
CCGCCCAGGTTAGATCAGGAGGGGAAGAGTATCTTGTCAAGGGATTGATTGGGGACATAAGAGAGTATCGTAGTAAATTTTAGATTAAATTTAAACCCCTCTGTTTACTAGAAGATGCATAGGGGAGGGAGCAAAATAGGGGGGTAAAGATACGCAGTGGTGCGAAAAACTTTAGGATTGGGCAATAGCCTCACTTTGTTGGATTCCATCAATAATTTTTTGAGTCAACTGCAAAATAGCTTCTTGCTTTTGAGTTTGAAGCACTTTTTCTTGCTCTCTATATTCCTCATCTGTGATGTTTTCACATCCACTCCTTTTCAGAAGGCCTCCTGAAGCAGCTTGGATTCTACTAACTATTCTAAAGAAATCAAGTGTATGATGCTCCTTGAGATAGTTCTCCCAGTAAGCAAACTCTACAACCAATTCGGCGTCAGAAACCGCTTCAATCTCTTGAGCAATGTCTTCAATCACACTGTCTTCTATATTTCCAATCTCGCTATAAATCATAGATGTGATTGCAGTGACAAGAGCGAGTCTTTCTCTTAGATTAACCTCAGCATAAAGAACCTTTTCAACATTTTCATAGCCTGAGTACCGACTTAATACAGCCTGCCTTAATTTTAGAGCTCGACCACACCCAATAAGAAGTTGAACCTTTTCTGAAAGAGGGGCTTCAGCTGGAAGAGTGTATAATTTCCAATCTGTATAGACAAGATTGAGAGACATCGCAGCTCTATCACCGCAAGCGGCGAGATCTCCAACAATCAAATTAAAGAAGGTTTCTCTAAATTTAGCATCTGTATGAACGGTTTCTAGGATGGCACATGTTGTTTCTGCCAGTTCTTTTTGATTCCTCTTAAAATCACTGGCTTTCTCTAAACGGAAAAGCCACTCATATAGATTCCCTTTCTGCTCTCTAGTGAATTCTGGATCTGTCCACTCCCCAACAACATCTGTAAATCCTCTCCACAGCTTGATCTTATGAGGAAGTTTTTCAAAGGCTTCTAAGTTTCGCATATTCCGACATGCAGTAAGTATTTGATCGCGATTAGATCGATAGATACTGGTTCCTTGGATGTTCAAGTATGTTAATTGAGAGCAATTCCCTAAAGAAATTGGAAGAATGGAAAGACTTGGGTTGCTACAGATTTCAAGCATCCCAAGCAAATTTAGATCTCCTATGGAAGATGGAAGGGCAGTTAACTGGTTATTATATACACTAAGATGCGTTAGACTTGTTAATTGTCCTATGGTCTCGGGAAAGGCAGTTAACTGGTTATAGGATAGAGGAAGCGCAGTTAGGTTTGTCAATTGTCCTATCGTATTGGGAAGGACAGTTAACTGGTTATAGTGTGCATGAAGCTCAGTTAGGTTTGCCAATTGTCCTATGGTATCGGGAAGGGCAACTAACTCGTTATAGTGTATATAAAGCAGCGTTAGGTTTGTCAGTTGTCCTATGGTATCGGGAAGGTCGGTTAACTGGTTCTCGGATACATCAAGCAGAGTTAGATTTGTCAATTGTCCTATGGTATTGGGAAGGGCAGTTAACTGGGTGCCGCGCGCATGAATCTCAGTTAGGTTTGTCAATTGTCCTATGGTATTGGGAAGGGCAGTTAACTGGTTATAGTATGCGTGAATCTCAGTTAGGTTTGTCAATTGTCCTATGGTATCGGGAAGAACAGCTAAATCGTTACTATACATATAAAGCAGAGTTAGGTTTGTCAATTGTCCTACGGTATCGGGAAGGGCAGTTAATGTATTACCGGATACATTAAGCTCAGTTAGGTTTGTCAATTGCCCTATCGTATCGGGAAGGTCAGTTAATTGGTTATCGTATACATTAAGCAGAGTTAGGTTTGTTAAATATTTTAGGGAACTTGGAAGCTCTGTAAGTTCTTTGGAGGATAAATCTAACTCTGTTTTTTCGAATAGAGAGCCTTCTTCAACAGCTGTTGCCATTTCAGGAGAATGGGTCTTTAAAAAAGAGGCAAGCTCCTCAAACTCTTCAGGAGGAATATGGGTAGCGTTGTTTTTGGCTTGTAGCTCCGTCCAGGTTAGATCAGGAGGGGGAGAGTATCTTGCCGAAGGGTTGATTGGGGACATAAGGGAGTTTCATAGCAAATTTTAGATTAAATTTAAACCCTTCTATTTGCTTAAGAAATGCATCAGGAATGCCAAGGGTGCTCAAAATTTTAGGATTATGCAACAACCCCTATGACCATGATGCAACAGATTGCATAATGATCTGGTTTTCATGGGAAGCGAACTAAGTGCAGGTTCTAAATATTTGGAAATAATTGATTTCTAGTTCGTTTCTATTGCGATTTGTGGTACAGTCTACTTCATTTTTTTTGATGTTAAGGAGACTATATATGAGTCAAGCTGTCTTAAGCCTTGTCCAGGATACTTTCGATCATTGTGTGGGTTATAAGGGGCCTTTGGAGCTTCCTGCAAAATACGTGGATGCTGCAATGGAGGTATTCAGTCGGTTGGCCATTGAGTCTCTTCCAGAAAAAAAGGTAAATGCCACTCAAGAAGGGTTAGATTCGGAGACTATAGATAAAGTAGTAGGTTTTGTTGAGGCATATGCATTGAATTTCCGATGGTTATGTGAGTCAAATTTTCCTTTTTCTAGGTTAGAAGACCCTACGTGTCAAGAGGGATTAGAATCTTATATAAAGAATTCCAATTCTGCTGTAGCTCAGCTTATGGTTCGAGAGGAATGGAAATCAGTAGATAAAGAGAGATCGTTTCAAGAAGCTTTTCAGTCTTTAGATCCTGAGATGGTTAAACAAACTTGTATAGGTCTTTTGGAAGCTTATTCTAGAAGAGGTAGTCATAACTTTGGTTATGACTTGCTTTGGGTTATCAAACAGTGGGTAGGAGCTGATTTTGAGATTCCTCCAATAGAGTCTTTTGGTGATACAACCATGCAAAGGGTTTTTTCGGATTTTTTTGTTTCAGAAAAGGGAGAGTTCAGCTTTTCTTTGGCAGAAATTTTCTATTCAAGAGTCGCAATAGGTGCACAGACTCCGTTTTTATATCAGGGATTGTTTTTGCTGGCTGCTTCTAATAAATTTTTGCAGTTAACGTTAATTAAATTGAGGGAAACCCCTCTGGATGAATGGCCAAAGAAAAAAGATGTGATAGTACCTTTTTTAGAGTCAATATCATCTGGAACTAGGGTGGATTCTGTGAGATATTTGACAACTAGTTCAGATGAATGGACAGCTGAGGTAAGCTCCCATATATTAGCTGCTCTAGAAGGGACCTCTTTCAACGAACAAATTCCTCACTTTCATAAGCTTATGGATTTACTGCCTAGCTTTACATCATCTGTGATTGAAAGAATTTTCTTTAGGCCTTTTAAGCCTTTCATAGCTAGAGGGGCTGATGATCCATCTTTTGTGAGACGGCTAAGCTTTAATGGGGGTGATAGAGTCTTTGTCCATGGTGATCTAATGGTTGGAGCATATAGCTTAGATAATAGAATATCTCCCTATCTTTTGGCTTATGATATGAAAACCGAAAAAATGGAATGGGGTATTTCTCTTCATGCACTTGGAAATGAGTCAAAGCCTTGTCATTTAAATCGTGCTGGCGATTGTATTGTTCTTCAATTTTTTGGAAAATCTCAAGTTCATCTAGTAGATTTAAAGAATGGAAAGGTCACATCTACAGTAGAATTGCCTTATCCATCAGAAAAGTCTAGCCGATTGCACTTAACTTCTGATCAATTTGGTTATCAAATGGTAGAAGTGGAAGGAGAGAGGAGATTAATTGGAGGAAAAATAGTAGATTCAAAATTGGATCCTTCTTTTCAGAAGGAAGCTGCAGGTGGTTACTTTACTCCTCTTTCAACGCATGTGGGATTTTTTAGCCATTTTGACAGTAAGCTTGTCATTGTTTCTCCGACGGGAGATCAGGTTGCAATCGACTGTTTTTCTTGTTATGCCAAAGGGGATAAGCTCTATTTAATAGAAGAGAATTCATCTAATGAAACTACATGTGTATTGACTGTCAGGACCTTGACAACAGATGAGAAAGTTGTCTCTTTTGTCGAAAAAAGAGTTGTTCTTAAAACAATAAGTGCTCGCATAAAAGAGCTATGTGAGAATGGAGAGATGATTTTATTCGATGGAAATGAGCAACCTATCTTTTTAGACCTTCGTCAAGGCAGGAAACCTCTTCCTGTGTATCAGGGGAAGATAAAAGCATTTTCTCTCTCTACGGAGTGGGTGGTAAATTCGGAGTTAGGTGAGATTTGGAATTGGAGTTCTATTTCTGAAAAAGTTTTTCAAATAACGCCAAAGGAGGCGAAGGTATGCTCCCAGCGAGTGGAAGGCTCAAAAGAGACTAAACTTCTCCACTGCCAGGACGGTAAACTCTACCTCTCTGATTTTAGAAGGCATTAGTAATCTTGAGAAGAGCCGCAGCCGCAAGAGCGTTTGACATTTGGATTGGAAATTTTAAAGCCGGCTCCTTGAAGACCATCGACATAATCGATGACAGATCCTAAAAGACGGCCGAGCATCGCTTTTTTGATGTGGATTTGGATCCCTTCTGACTCGAAAGTTTTATCTTCTTCGGTAGGGGCTGCTGTTTCAAAATCGAGAATATATTGAAATCCTCCACACCCTCCAGCCGTGTCTCCAAAGCGAAGGGCGACGGTATCAAGTCCTTCTTCTTTGGCAAATTGTCGGAATTTTTCAGCAGCGCGAGGTGTAAGAGTGATATTGTTGAGGTCGATCTCTTCTTTTAAAATCTTATTGAGGTCGTTGAGAAGTTTTTCAGAGGCATCGGCTGACATGCCGTGCCCAAGCATTCCAGCTTCAAGCGTTTCCCAAGTTGCCGCATTGCAGCTTGTGCAATGAAGGCCTGCGTTTGTCATCGCTTGGGCAAGCCTTTGGCTTTTGCTCGGGAATTTTGAAAAAATATCGGCAATTGTCATTTGAGGGGTGATTGTCTCTTCCATCTCTTTTTTTTCCTAAAATTTTATTTTAACGGTATCTTTCTTAAGCTTACATTGGCAGGCAAGTCGCTCAAACTCCATCTCTCCGAGGAAATCGTCTTCCTCTTGAGTGAATTCACTGAGATTTTCCATCCCATCTACAACTTCGATTACGCATGTTCCACAAACCCCTTCTGTACAAGCAAAGGGGATTCCAGCTTCTTCACAAGCTTCGGCAATCGACTCCCCATCGGGGATGTCGAACTCCTCGTTTGTGTCTAATACCACAAGTTTTCCCATTCGGAGTAGAGGGATTTGAACCCCCGACCCACTGCTCCCAAAGCAGTTGCGCTAGCCAAGCTGCGCTATACTCCGCAATATAGGGAACAGAATACGTAGAACGCTCTTTTCTTCCAAGATTGAATTTACTATATAGGAGAATTATGGAAGAAAAACCTTTCGCTCCGTCGAAAAAGAAGTTGAAAAAAGCGCGCCTTCGAGGGGATGTTCCCCGGTCGAAGTTGCTCGCTTCCTCACTCTTTTTTTTAGGTGCTCTGATTCTTCTCCGTCTTCTCTCTCCTTCTTTTTACCGTGCTTTCCTCTCTCTTCTTCAATTTGATGGAAAAATTTCACTCTGGCCTGTGTTGATTCCGCTCTTGATTTTCTTTGCGGGGGTTTTTGCTTTGGGGATTTTTACACATCTCGTTCAAACGGGATTCCTTCTCTCTTGGAAAAGTTTGAAACCAACTTGGCCTAAAAGGGCTCCAATCGAGTGGACTCTTCTGTTTGTCCCCATGATTCTTTGCTTGTCTGGTTTTTTTATGCTTGCTTGGACTCGGCCAAAGGGGAGTTGGGTGGAAATGGATAGTCTCTCTCAATTCAAGTTTGTCCTTCAAAGGTGTTATGTGGCTTCTCTCATCACCTCTTTGGCATTACTCCTTCTTGGAATATTTGATTGGTTTTATTCCAAGCGACGCTTCATGAAGAGGATGGGGATGACTCACTTTGAAAAACAAGAAGAGAATAAAGAAAATGAGGTGAATAAAAGAGGGCAATAGGGTATTCAATAGAGCAGGGGGAAAAAAGAGATGAAAGAACGGCTACGGGGAGTTTTAGAGCACTCTGATACGATCTTGGCAATTGGAGTGATCGGTCTTGTTCTTCTTCTTGTGATCCCTCTTCCTCCTCTTGTCTTAGATGTCCTTCTCTGTCTCAATCTTGTTCTTTCGGTGATGGCCCTTCTTCTCACCTTCTACGTTGAAAATGCACTTGAATTTTCTGCCTTTCCTTCTCTTCTGCTATTTTTAACTCTCTATCGATTAGGACTTAATATTGCCTCAACGAGAATGATTTTAACGCGCGCTGAGGGGGGAGATATTATCCGAACATTTGGGAACTTTGTGACTGAAGGGCATATTGGTGTGGGATTGATCCTCTTTGCTCTTTTGACGATCATCAATTTTGTGGTGGTGACAAAGGGAGCTGGACGTGTAGCCGAAGTGGCGGCTCGCTTCACGCTTGAAGCGCTAGGTGGGAAACAGATGGCGATTGATAGCGATCTTTCAGCTGGAATGTTGACGCAAGATGAGGCGAAAGAGCAACGGAACCGTCTTGCGCAAGAGGCGGAATTTTATGGTTCGATGGATGGCGCGTCTAAGTTTGTTCGTGGTGATGCAATTGCAGGAGTGATCATCACATGTGTCAATATTGTTGGAGGATTGGGAGTCGGCCTTCTCATCAAGGGTTTTTCACTCTCTCAATCGTGGAATCTTTTTACTCGCCTGACAGTTGGAGATGGATTGATCAGTCAAATTCCGGCCCTTTTGGTCTCTATTGGGGCGGGAATTATCGTCACACGCGCTTCATCAGAAAGCTTGGGAAAGGCGATGACAAAACAGGTATTTAGTCATCCTAAAGTTTTTTTCATCACAGCGCTTCTGATTTTCTTTTTGAGTTTTGTTCCAGGGATGCCTCTTCTCATTATGCTTCCGATCTCTTTTTCTCTTGCGGGGTATGGAGCAATTTTACTGCAGGGAGGTAAAAAAGAGAAAGAGAGTGAGGAGAGAGGGCGTCTTATCGAACTCCAACTTGGAGTGAAGCTTATCGACAAAGCAGATGAATTGAAGGAGGGGTTGTCGAAAGTTCGAGCTGCCGTTGAACAAAATTTAGGAGTCACAGTTCCTCCAATTCAAATCACCGACAAAGCATCACTTCGCCCCAATACGTATGCTGTCTTAATCCAAGGGGAAGTTGCTTGCATAGAACGAGCTCCTGAGATGGAACATTTTCTCCTTCGCCTTGAGAAGGTGATTTCTAAAAATGCTTTTGAACTCGTCGGACGGACAGATATCGCTAAGATGGTGGAGAGGATTAAACGGTACGACAAAACACTTGTCGACGAGCTGAAATTGACGGTAGGTCAACTGTTGCAGGTGTTGCAAAATCTTCTCAAAGAGGAGGTGTCGATCCGAGATAAAACAACGATCATTGAGCTTATCACGCAGAGTGGAGAGAGTGATCTCGATAAAGTGACTCAGATTGTGCGAGAAGGATTGTCTCGGAAGATTTCAAAGCAGTTTTTCGGAAAGAGGAAAGTTGCTCATGTGATCACGATCGACCCTAAAGTTGAGCAAATGCTGATTGCTTCTCTCACCTTTTCTTCCCAAGAGCGTCTTCGTCCTCAAACTGTAGAAAAAATGACCGAAGAACTTAAACAGATTTCTGAGAAAGTGCTCAAAGAGGGAGTTGATCCTGTTGTCTTGACTGACGGAAAATCACGCCTTCGACTTAAAAAATTAATTGAAGCAAAACTCCCCGATCTTCCTGTGCTAGCTTACGGAGAAGTGAGTGGAGATGTTTCTGTAGAAACGATAGGAACGATAAAAACGGATGTACTGTTATGACAAATGTAGAGCAAATAAGGCGCTTGATTGAAGCTAGAAAAGATTCAACATCACAGTTTGCAAGCTTGTCCCGTTTTTTAATGACAAGGGGAATCGCCCAGTCGATTGCCGATGAAATCACAACAGAATTTCTTCAGGAAAAACGGGAAGTGAATGCACTTAAATCAAGCCTAAGAAGAAGAATTCGAACAGCTGAAGAGTTGACGCTTCCTGCTAAAATTGCCCTTGTCGGTCCCACTGGGGTGGGAAAAAGCACAACAGTTAAAAAGCTAGAGGCATTCTACCGAGATCAACCCGACTGTACAATCCTCGATACGGAAGGGTGCAACTTTTACGAGACAGATCGGGTCGATGCAATTGGAGACTTTCTTGCAAAAGAAGAGCCCACAGCTATTTTGCTCACCCTAAGCGCTGCGACGAAAGATGTCGATATTTATGGGGCGATCCACCAATTCTCTCCTCTTGGATTAACAGGATTGATTTTTACAAAACTTGATGAAACCCTTTCTAATGGAATTTTACTCAATGTGTGTCAAAAAACAAGCCTTCCCATCCACTATATCGCTTATGGATACCCTCTTCCAGGGCACATAGAAGTTGCTGATGCTGAAAATATTACGCATAAAATCCTTACGGATCACAATCGCCAGGAATTTCACTTTTTAAGACAATTAATACTAAAATAATGTAAAATAAAAACTAGAATATAGTTGGAGTTTGTTTGGCAGAAATTGCATTAGAAGAGTTGTGGAAAAAGTATCGATCAACACTTAAAACAGAGTATCGAGATGAGTTGATTGTGCACCACCTTCATCTGGTGAAATTTGTTGTCGGACGGATTGGATCGACCTACCCTTCCCATGTGAAGATCGATGATCTCTACTCCTCTGGTGTAACAGGTTTGATCAAAGCAATTGAAAAATACGATCCAGATCGACGGGTGAAATTTGCAAGTTATGCGATTTTGCTTATCAAAGGGGCGATTATCGATGAACTGCGAGAGCTCGACTGGATCCCCCGGAGTATTCATCAGAAGAGCAATTTGATTGCAAAGGCACAGGAAAAGCTTCAAAAACAGTTGGGGAGAGAGCCAAATGATGAAGAGATGGCTCTTCATCTAGGGATGTCGCAAGAGGAGTTTAAAGGTGTTCTCGATCGGATTCGACCAGCGGTTTTAGTTCCTCTCAATGGAGAAGGGCACTCTGAAGAAGGAAATGTTCCTTTAGCAGAGAGGATTCCTGACACTCGCATAAAGACTGCCTCAGAAATTGCACATCGAAAAGAAAATGCAAAGCTTCTAGAGAAAGAGATTGCAATGTTGTGTGATCAAGAGCAAAAGGTTTTGATGCTCTACTACTATGAAGATTTAATGCTCAAAGAAATCGGTAAAGTTTTGGGGGTAAGTGAATCACGTGTGTCTCAGATTCACACCAAGGCTCTTTTAAAGCTCAAACACCGTTTTCAAAGCACCTTTGCTCACCAGTTTTTAAATTAAGAGGTTTAAATGAAGTATCTAATTATATGTGCATTTCTATTAGGCGGATGTGGAGGCAAAGCGGTGTCGGATGAGCCCCCAAATGAAGTAGAGGGAGAGCTCTATACTGAGAGTAGGGGAGTTATTCCTTTTTATGACTGATGCCGTGATAAAAAGGTTCTTACATTCCATCCTTTTTGAAAAGGACATGGATTGATTGAAACAAGCCTCCCTGTTTCTGGAGCTTCGATACACAGGTTTTCCCCCAAATATAAAACAACGTGTTTCTCTGTATAGATGAGTGCACCAGGAGCAAGCGCACTTTTCTCTCCAAATCGTTGTTGTTCTTTGGTGTTGCGTGGGATCAACAACCCTTGAGCACGAAAGAGGAGAGAGATAAACCCCGAACAGTCAACACCAGCTGATGAGCGCCCTCCCCAAAGATAGGGGAGTCCTAGGAATTGTTTTGCCTCTTTGATTAAAAGGTCTCGATCGATTTGTTTAGGGATGGGGCGGATCGCTTTGGGGTCCACTTTTTCAGCCTCTTCTTCGGTGAGATAGGTTCCATAGGAGAGGGTGTTTCCTTCAAGTTTTGTTTCAAACGTGTGCACAACATGCGTTGGTTTACGAGGTGGAAGTTGTTGTACCTCACTTCCTAAAATCCAGCCGGGATAGTCAAATTGTTCGCATGCACGGACTTTTAGCCGCTCTCCTTCCTTTTTTTCAATGTCAACCCTCTCTCCATAAATGAGTTGAGTTTCTATCCCTCCATTTTCTCTTAAGTCTATATAGTGTTGGTTAACATAGAACATCTCTGGCAAACCTCCTCGATAATTTCTTTTGATCCTAGTGCAGAAAGGCGTAAAAAGCCCTTCCCGCAACTGCCAAAACCCTCTCCTGGGATTGTGAGGATTCCCATCTCTTTGACAAAAAAGTCCCACATTGGTTTTCCAAAGTCAATCCAAAGAAAAGGGGCGTGCTCTCCCCCATACACCGCTTTAGCAAGGGGAGTGAATGCAGCTCTCAGCTTTTGGGCATTGTCGAGATAGTGGGAGATGTGTTCAGGAGTTGCTCTAAGGCCCCCAGCTTGACTGAGAGAAGAGGCTCCGTTGAAAAAAGTGGCTGTGATCCGCTTCCAGCTCTCATGCAGGCTATTTCCATCTTCATCTCGTAGTCCTTTGGGGATAACGGTCCATCCGAGACGAATGCCTGTAAAGCCTGCCATCTTTGAAAAGGAGTTCACTTCAATAGCAACGTCTTCAGCCCCTTCTATTTCATAGATAGAACGAGGAAGAGTTGGGTCTTGAATAAAGCTTGCATAGGCAGCATCAAAGATGATGCAAGCGCCACACTTTTTTGCATGATCAACACACCGTTTCAGCTGCTCTTTTGAAAGAACGGTTCCTGTTGGGTTATTAGGAGAGCAGAGGTAGATAAGGTCGACAGTGGGAAGTTCTTCTGGAAAAAAATTGTTTTCAGGAGTGCAGGGGAGATCTATGATTTCAGCAGAACCGATCAAGGTTGAAACATCACGGTAGACCGGGTATGCGGGGTTCTGTAGCGCGACTCGCCCTGGTTTAAAGAGAAGTTGCAGGCGACCTACATCGCATTTTGCCCCATCTGAAATGAAAATTTCATCGGAATCTATTGAATTATAAAATTGCGCCACTCTTTTCCGAAGAGCCTCTACACCATAGCTCGATCCATACCCTTCATACCCATCATCCGTTCCAAGAGAGGATGCTTTTTTTTGAAATGCTTCGACAATTGTAGAAGAGAGGGGTTGAGAAGTGTCTCCAATGCTCAAATCGATTAGATGTGTTTTATCGATCGATTGATCAAATAGATAGGTTGGATTTAATTTCGCTAAGTGGGGGTTTTGTTTAACCAAGGTAACCTTCTTTGTAGAGATGTTCTGCAATTAAAATGCCTCCGCCCGCTCCTCCTCGAATCGCATTGTGGGAAAGGGCGATGAAACGGAAGTCAAGAAGAGGACAGGGACGGAGGCGACCAAGTGTGATCCCCATCCCTTTTTCTCGGTTGCAATCGAGGCGGGGTTGGGGGCGTGTGGGGTCTTCTTCGTAATGGAGTACTTGCTTTGGAGCTGAAGGGAGATCGAGTCCTGGGAAGGTTTTCCACAAAGTGAGGATAGCTTCTTCTGTAGGTTTCACTTTAAAAGAGACAGAGACTGAAGCTAGGTGTCCATGCACTACTGGAACGCGCATGCAAGTTGCTGAAATTTTGATGTTTGATGTTTGCCAGATTTTTTGAGGCTCTTGTTCAGATTTTATTTCTTCATCAGGAATATAAGGGACAATATTTTCCACAAAGTGAGGGTTGTCCAATGCTTTTTTTCCTCCACCGCTTTTTGCTTGTAGCAAAGTGACATGAATTTTAGTCACTTCAAATGCTCGATGCAAAGGGGTGAGGGGGAGTAAATACGATTGAAGAGAACAATTGGGTTTTGCGACAACAAATGCTTTTTTTCCACGCACTATTTCCAGGTGGTGCGCATTGACTTCGGGGATGATAAGGGGAACCTCTTTTTTCAATCGGTGGTGAGAAGAACTTGAAATAACAGGCTTATCAAATTTAGGTTCAGCATCTTTTGGTAAGGCGGAGAATACAAGATCGCACTGATTGGGATCATCGATCACTTCAAACCACGGATGATTTTTCAATCCTTCCATGTAGTGCCTGCCAATCATTCCTCGGGAGCCTAAGACTGCAACGCGCATACTTTCTTCAGGGGTGGTGTTAAGATGGTCTGTCCCTCTTTTGAAAGAGGGGTGAGGGGGAGGCGGGGGAGGCCTGCAGGTTTTCCACAAAGTGACAGCGCTGCTTTGATCGGAATGGGATTTGTTTCGCAAAAAAGAGCCCGATAGAGGGGCCAAAGCTGTTTGAGGAGTGTTTCTGATCGTCTATCCACCAGTTCTCGCACGAGGCGGGGAATGAGGTTTGCTGCAACGGAAAAAAGACCGTGACCGCCGAGGGAGAGGAAGGGGAGTGTTTGAAGATCATCTCCAGCAAAAGCGAGATAGCTTGAGGGGCATTGGGTCAATAGATCGGTCATCTGCTCGATCTTCCCTGAACCTTCTTTCACTCCGATAATATTGGGGTGTTTGGCAAGCTCAAGCTGAATATCAACAGTTAGATTGACCGAGGATCGATAGGGGTGATTGTAGAGAATAAGGGGGATCGGAGAGGCGTCGGCAAGTGTTGTAAAGTGGGTGAGCAATCCTTGTGGCATTGGGCAATTGTAAGGGGGGGAGACAACAAGAGCGTTGTCACAGCCAAGATCTGCGGCTTGTTTGATATTGTCTAGTGTGACGGTTGTAGAGCTCGCTCCACAACCACAAGAGACTTTGAGATGATCAGAATGCTTCACAGCTAGTTTGATGATCTCTTTCTTTTCCATTCCAGAAAGGGTGGGTGTTTCGGCGGTTGTTCCCAAAGCAAGAATGCCATCGATCCCTGCCTCCTTTTGGTCGGAGATGAGTTGGACTAACCCTTCTTTATCGAGCTTGTCCTCTTTAAAGGGAGTGATCAGTGCTGTGTAAATAATCGTCAAGTGTGAGCCATCCTTTTTGGTTGAGAATCCATTCAGCAACACAGACAGCTCCGAGGGCAAATCCCTCTCGATTTTTTGCCGCGTGTGTGAGTGTTATTTGTTCATATTCTGTTTCGAAGATCACTTCGTGTTTTCCTGTAACACTCCCTATCCGCAATGAGGAGAAGGGAATATTGAATTTCGTCTCGATATTTTTTGCGGTGCCAGAGGGGGCATCTTGCTTTTCACTGTGGTGTGTTTCAAGTCCGACTCGTTCAGCGTGGGGGAAGAGTTTTATTCCATTTTCAATCAACTTTAAAAAATAGGCGACCCCCAAAGAGAAATTTGGAGCAAAAAGAGCTGTTCCTCCCTCCTCTTCGACGAGTTTTTTTGCAAAGGGAATCTCTTTTTCCCATCCTGTTGTCCCAATGACAAGGGGGGTTTTATTTTTGAGACATTTTTTTAAGTGAGGAATGACAGCATTGGCTCTAGAAAAGTCAATGCATACATCTCCTTTGTCGGCAACAAGATGATTGCGTAAAAGAGCGATCTCTTTCACCATTTTTCCCATTTTGCCTTGGCCGTGGATCTCTATTTTCACAGGAAGAAGTATAGACGAAAATTCTCTTTATCGGCTATTTTTTTTCGATATGACCCCTAGAGAAGATGCTGTCTCAAAGATTTCGAAGAGGAAATATCCAGAACAAAAGAGAGCTCCTTTTGCCGAAGTTTTTGGAGAGAATCTCTTTCACGAAGGGGTGCAAAAAGAGATGCTCTCATCCACTGTGTTTGAAGCGTTGCAAAAAACGGTAAATCAGGGGGATGAACTTAAAGAAGATGTTGCCGACAAAGTGGCTGCAGGAATTCGCAAATGGGCGATTGGAAAAGGAGCAACGCATTTCAGTCACTGGTTTCAGCCATTGACAGATCTGACAGCGGAGAAGCATGATGCACTTTTTGAGCCTGATGGTAAAGGGGGAGTAGTCGCAGCGTTTTCTGGAGCTCATCTAACTCGGGGTGAGCCTGATGCAAGTAGTTTTCCTTCAGGAGGATTGAGAACCACCTTTGAAGCGCGAGGGTATACAGCTTGGGATCCAGCAAGTCCCCCTTTTCTTATCGATCGAACATTGGTGATTCCAACTATTTTTCTCAGCTGGACCGGGGATGCTCTTGATAAAAAGACACCTCTTCTCCGTTCGATGGATGCTCTCAATCTACACGCTCTTCGTGTATTGCGCTTGTTTAAGGAGCGAAATGTTCACCGAGTTTTTCCCACGGTTGGAGCTGAGCAAGAGTACTTTTTGATCGATAAACACTTCTACTATCTCCGTCCCGATCTCATTGCAACAGGGCGAACCCTTTTTGGGGCAAAACCTTCAAAAGGACAAGAGCTAGAAGATCAATATCTAGGAACAATTCCCGAGCGCGTATTGAGAGTGATGGAAGAGGCGGAATACGAATTGATCCGCTTAGGGGTTCCAGTTCAAACCAGGCATAATGAGGTGGCTCCAGGTCAATATGAAATTGCGGTGAGATTTGAAGTGGCAAATCTTGCTGCAGATCATCAAATGATCGTAATGGAAATTCTTAAAAGCGTTGCTGCCCGGCATGAGATGAGTTGCCTTCTCCACGAAAAACCGTTTGCTCAAATCAATGGATCTGGAAAACACAATAACTGGTCTTTATCGACTGATACGGGGCATAATTTGCTAGACCCTGGCACAACACCTCAGGAGAATGCGGAGTTTTTACTTTTTTGCTCTGCTGTCGCACTTGCCGTCTATCGCCACTCTTCTCTACTTTTGCTCAGCATTGCAAGTGCAGGGAATGACCATCGCCTTGGACAACATGAAGCTCCTCCGGGAATTTTGAGTCTGTTTTTTGGAAGTGAACTCTTCGCAATTTTCAAACAGCTTGTGGCAGGAAAAAAAGGGGGAGATCATTCGTTGGGCAAGCTGAAAATAGGGGTGTCAAGGTTGCCAAAAATTCCTCGCCATTCAAGTGATCGAAATCGGACGAGCCCTTTTGCTTTTACGGGGAATAAATTTGAATTCCGTGCGGTCGGTTCTTCGGCAAATATCTCTCGCCCCAATATCTTTCTCAATACCATGGTTGCTCAAACACTCGATGAATTTGCAACAAAAATAGAGAGGGGAGTGAAAGGAGGAGGATCTTTTGCTGAAGAGTTGAACAAAGTGATCACAGAGGCTGCAAAAGAATTTATGCCTATCTTATTTGAAGGAGATAATTATGATGCAAAATGGCATACAGAAGCGAAGAGGCGAAAACTTCCTCAGATTTCCAATACTGTAGATGCCGCTTCACTCTACACTTCAAAAGAAGCGCTCTCTCTGTTTACAAAATATAAGGTTTTCTCAAAAAAAGAGCTTGAAAGTCGAGAAGAGATTCTTTTAAAGAAATACATCCATCAAATTCGGATTGAAGGAAATACAGCATCAATGATGGGGCACACGATGATCCAGCCTGCTGTTATTCAGTATTTGAATGAGGTTGATGCGATTCTTCCTGCATTTCATGCGCAGCTGACAAAGGAGTTAAATGCTTTCATCAAAGTGCTGAAACATCTCGATGACGCTTTAGCCAGTGAACCGGCAGAAGAGTTGAAGAAAGTTGGGGGTTACATGCGAGATAAAATCTTCCCTCTAATGGAGGAACTACGCTGCCATGGCGATCGACTCGAAGGGCTTATCGATGACCATATTTGGCCCTTGCCAAAGTATCGTGAGATGTTGTTTATCAGATAGAGCGCGTGTTATATGCCACAATTTATGCATTTTAGCTTGTTGCGCCTCATCTAGGTCGTAAAGGATAATGTAGCAATCGTGGTTCCGCTTAAATGCTGATTGAGTCCAGTTAGCGGATCCATTGATCAACACCGTTTCATCGATCCAAGCAAATTTATGATGGAAGGTTCCAATTCCTTGGTAGATCCTTACGCTTACTCCCTCTTGAATCAGTCGATCCTTAGCCTTTTGACTCACATATTTTGCCATTTTTCGATCTAAGATCACTTCGACAGCAACGCCTCGCTCTTTTGCTTTGCAAAGTGCATCGACAAGTTTTGTGTGCGTGAGGGTAAACATCGCAATCCGAAGGCTCTTTTTTGCTGAATCAATTTGCTCAATCAGGTGATTTAAAGACTCTTTTCCCTCTTCTTTTGTCGACCAAAATTCAAGAAGCTGGTCACCTGCAGTAAAATGGTGGTGGGTCTTTTGCTCCGTAATTGTAGAGCCAAGCTCTGGGCTGTAGATCCCTACAACTAAATTTTCATGCACACGAAGGGAATCGGTGGTCCAATTTGTTGATCCAATCCACACCTTTGTTTGATCGATCACCAAAATTTTTTGATGCATCAAACCTGAAAGTTTCACCGCCTCTTTTTGGATTGGAGAGGAGAGCTGTCGAAATCCTTTTTGGGAAGAAGACGTGTCGTGAATCACTTTAACAGCAATTCCTTCATCAGCTCTTCTTTGCAGGCTTAAGAGAAGTTTCTCATCGGTAAAGGAGTAAATCGTGAGGTGAATGGATTGCTTTGCACTTTCGATCTCTTGGAGAAAAACCTGGCGAAAATCGTCTTGACACGCATTTGCAATAATGGCGACAGGAGAGCTTTGGCTCAGGTTGGGGCAGAATGAAAAACTGTGGTAGACAGTCCAAATGACGAGAAAGAGAATGGAGAGAGGGATGAGGACCCAACGAAAAATTCTGATGATTCGCATGCTATGTCTGTTTTATCTAAAAAAAGTTTTATATAGGAATTAAAAAAACAAATAAAGGATTTTTTTTGTTTTATTTTGTTGAAAATTTAATTTCCAACTGTTTATGGTATTAAGGGTTATGTCTACTGTTTCTAACTCTTCTTTCGTTTCAGTTCCTACAACTTACTATTCTAGGGATGAGGGGATTCCTCCTCCTCAGAGAGCAAAACACTCCTTTGCATTTGCTCTCCCTTCTGATTTTTGCTCAGCTTTCCCAAAATGGGGTGGTATTTTGAATGAACAAATAGATCTCCTGCGAGTTGCTAGATTAAAATTCCCGCAGGTGGAGGAAGAAAAATTTGAGAGCCTGCTTTTAAATATTTATTGTCGATCCGAGGGAGTTGAAAGTTGTACAGCTGAATATGCAGCGCTTCTCTACTACATGGAGGAGGAGAATCCATTTTTTGGAGATATGTGCTCTTATCGCCATATTGTTGCAAATGAGATATTAGCTCCTAAAGCACAAGAAATGAGAGATCAACACAAAGATATCGCTGGGATGAACCATAAAGAAATTTCTTCGGGAAAGAAAGTCTTTCTTCTTGAAGAATTCGCAAAACTCATTATTTTGCCATCTGGAAAACTCAGTTTAGGAGGGCTCTATGCGGTACGTCATTTTTTGAGTTGTACAACCCTTCGAAAGTATTTTAAAGTGGATGAGCAAGAGAGAATGGTGAAGATTCTTTCACAACTTATCAACCGTAGCGATCTGATTTCTGCGGTCTGTGTTTCAGGTCCATTGGCATGCAGAAAAATGGAGCATTATCTTCGACTTTCGTACAGACTTCCAAAAGAAACAGAGCTTAATTCTTCACATCTTCTTCGGCAGATCATGGTCTTTCTTCTTTGTCCTGTGAACCAAGAAGATGGGATGCAAAATTGTTATGTCATTTCTGTACTTCGCTACTTGAAGCTTATAGATCCAATCTTTTTGATTTATAAGATAATCGAAATTTATCAAACAGGAGAATTCTCTCTAGATCGAATGCCTTCTTTTTCGGCAGCTTCATTGATTCAAGAGACATTAAAAGAGTATGGCAAAGGTAATTTTTTGACAGTAAAAGATGCTCGCACTCACCCTCTTGTTAAGAGGGTGAGAGAGGAACTTGGTTTAAAAGAAGAAGGAAGAGTAACCAAATCTATGCAAGTCGCGCTCAGGCGATCTTATGCAAGAAGGGTTTTTGCTGCTCAGAGGGAAAATGTGATGCAGTTGATCTTGCGAATGGGATTTCAACTTGCTGGAATAAATGGGTTTAAAAAGGTTTTAGAAAAAGACAAGCTCAATCTTGTAAGCTTGCTTGCAACCCGTATTAAGGGATCGCCCTACTCTTTGAATAAAATAAAATCACTTCTTGCAAAAACTCTTTGGCTTCAAGATATGTCTGTTCCTCTATATCAGCAATTATTTAAGAGAAAATTATGGGTAGTGCATAAAGGGAGATTTTTTCCTGTAGAAGATTTAGAATATTTGATCAGTAAAATTTGCAAGATAACAGAAGCCTCTAGTTTTGATGACGTTGATTTCAACAAGCAATGGGCAGCCTATCGATCGAGTTGTGAGTCTTCTGCAATAGAGTCTGAAAAAGTTGATTCGGTTGTCTTTAAACAAGTAGGAGGGTGTACAGGTCTTGTTTTAGACGCCTTTGATCCGAGCCATCTATGCGAAGAAGAAAAGTTTACCGATGAGCTTCATGTTTTTATCGATGAGTGGATTAGATGTCGGAATGAAAACAAAGTTCCTGTTCATGGAATTCTTATCTTAAATGATCATGCATGTAGCTTTGAACTAAAACATGGCTCGGATGAATTGACAAGAATAAAAGAAGAAATGTTTGAATTTGGGGGTAAGCAGTTAGAGCATGAGGTGTCTCTTTCATATCTGGAAAATTGCTTGAAAAATCATTTTGATTCTTTTGGCACCCAGGGTTATTTGGGGAAAATCAAGGAAGATGCTAATGGAGGGAAAATCACCTTTGAAATTGTTAGAGAGTCTTTAAAAGAAGAGCGTGAGTTTCTCCAAGATTTTATGAAAATCTTAAAGATTGTTCCTCCCCTTAATGATAGAATAGTTGGTGCTGTTTCTGAGGTGATACCAAATCTTACTTATTCGGAGGTTGAGGAGATCTGCAGATGGGCCTTTGCAGATGAAATCTCTCCTCGAAGATTTGCTCACTCTATTTTAAAGCAAGTCTATGAAAAAGAGGTAGAAGCTCCCCCTTTAGAAGATCTTGAAATAGCCATCTGTCGAGGAGGCTTTCTCCCTCCAAGGGTGACTATTGGAGATACAAATTGGAAAAACGAATTTAATAAAGCGTTATTTCAGATTGGATTTAATCCTGTGGAAAATAGACTTGGGCTTTATCAAGTGTCAAAAAGGGGAGAACAGGAATACACAAATCATTTTCGAGATGTTAAAGTGGTCTATAAAAGATTAAACAACATGAGCTGATTCACTTTGCCCCATCTCCATTCCATCTGGAAAGTAGTTGTTCCATTGGATTGAAACGTGTTTTGAGGTCATTTCATCGCATAACACTTCTTCTGGATAGGAAGGTTTCATCCGCGCATCAATAAGAATGGGACCACGGTAACAAATGTGGTGTCTCTCCACTGATTGAGAGGCAGAAGAGATATCAGCTGCGGGCTCAAATCGGGTGAAGACTGTCCAGAGAAAGCTTGGAGTTGAAGAGAGGGTCTTTTCAAGATCGTCGACCCAAATGATCAAAGGCCAATGCTTAAATACTTCATGGTTGAGATCGGGTTTCTCATCTACGACAAGGCAGCCAGGGCAAAAGGGTCTTCCTTGTCCAGTGAATGTCGTGGGAAGATCTCGTTTTTTCTCGCCAATTCCAAGCATAATGCCGCGCGACCCTTTGTTCAGCTCAGGGCCGGTATAATCGAGTGTGTCGAGCGAGAGGTTGGAGAAGATAAAGAGGTCGGTTTCAGGGTGAAAACGTTCTAAAATAGTTGGCAATACTTCCTTGATATTTCGTATTGAAACCGGTTGGTCTGTCACAAGGAGAAATTTAGAGAGGGAGAGTTGCCCCTCACCTAAAATACGGAAGGCTGAGGTCATACACTCTCGGTGGTATCGCTCTTTGACAACAGCTGCTGAAAGAGAGTGAAAACCTGTTTCTCCATAACTCCAAAGATCTTTCACACCTGGCATGACGACGGGGAAAATGGGAGAGAGAAGTTCTTGAAGGTAGTCGCCGATATAGAAATCTTCTTGTCTCGGTTTTCCGACAACTGTAGCAGGGTAAATCGCATCTTTCCGATGGTAGATTTTATCAAGCTTAAAAAGAGGGAAGTCGTGTGTCCAGCTGTAATAGCCGTAGTGGTCTCCAAAAGGACCTTCGGGGCGACGGACGTGAGGGGGAGCACTTCCTACCAATGCAAACTCACATTCAGTGATTAAGGGGTAGCCATTTTCATGTTTTTTGACGCGCAATTTTTCATTCTGCAATAGGCTGGCAATCAATATTTCAGGCACATGTTCGGGAAGAGGGGTAATGGCGCTTAAAATGAGGGCCGGGGAGCCACCGATGAAAATATGGACGGGGAGGGGGCGATTTTCTTTCTCCGCCATATCGTAGTGAAATCCACCCCCTTTTTGGATTTGGAAATGGAGTCCTGCCTGTTTTTTATCATACCGTTGGATTCGGTACATTCCTAGGTTGGGGGTTTTATTCCCTTCGGTATAGACAAGAGGTAGGGTGATAAAATGACCCCCATCTTTTGGCCAAGAGCGCAAAAGAGGGAGCTCCTCTAAATCGTGGCTCACACGGTCACAGACGGGGGCTTTAAATGCTGTTTTTGTTCCCATCTTTAAAAGGGGAAGGAGGGGCTTGAGCTTGGGAGGGAAAGAGCTGGTCAATGTTTTGATCAGATTGGCGATCACTCGATCAGGGCGACTTGGGAAGGCGAGTTCGACCCGTTTGAGCGATCCAAAAAGATTGGTGACAACAGGAAATTTTGATCCTTTGACATTGTGAAAAAGAAGTGCAGGGCCATCAGCAGCAGCTACACGTCTATGAATCTCAGCGATTTCCAGGTTAGGGTCGACAGGATGAGTGATGTCGACGATCTCCTTGTTTTCCCGAAGTATTCGGATAAACTGTCGGAGATTTTTCGTCACACTTTTTGCCCTTTTGCGCGCATTTCACGAATGATCGTTGAAAGGCCTTTTTTGTCGATTGTTCGAAGAGCTGCTGAAGAGAGCTTCAGAGTAATAAAACGTTTCTCCTCTGCAAACCAAAGCCTTTTTTTCATCAAATTGGGTTGGAAGCGACGTTTGTTCTTCCCTGTGATATTGAGTCCAATACCTTTTTTCTTTTTTGCGATTCCGCGAATACTATAGGTGCGCCCTTTTCTTGGCTTGCGACCTGTGACTTGACATACTCTAGACATATGAATTTCTCCTACTAAAGGGAAACAGCGTAGCATTTTTTTCCAAATCTGACAAGAAAGAGTTTTTTAAAATTATAATTGGCATGTGACTTGATACCACACCCGTATGGAAATCCTAAATATCGACTTTGCCGTGATTGGATCAGGGCCTGCAGGTCAAAAAGGGGCGATTCAGGCGGCAAAGCTTGGTAAGTCTGTTGTTATCATAGAGAAAGATGTTGTTTTAGGGGGAAATTGTCTTAACTCAGGGACGATTCCTTCTAAATCGCTTAGAGCAGCAATCATCGATCTTCGCCGTTACAATGAACGAGCTTTTTACGGATCGAGCTGCATGACTGAGGTGTCAATCAATGATTTGAATTACCGACTCAATGCAGTTTTAGAGGGAGAGCGGGCAATTTTGCACCGTCAACTTCGAAAAAATCATATTCTCCACATCCGGGGAATGGCTCGGTTTAAAAATCCTCACACCCTTGAGATTGTCGATGAAAAGGGAGAGGTAACCCATCAGATAATTGCAAAAAAATATTTGATTGCAACAGGGTCAGAACCACGGAATCCACTCCATGTGCCATTTGATGAGCAGGTGATTTTAGACTCCACACGCCTCCTCTCGATTGATCGAGTTCCCAAGACAATGCTTGTTTTGGGAGGGGGTGTAATTGGCGCTGAGTATGCCAGCTTTTTTACGGCACTCGGATGCAAGGTGACTGTCTTAGATAAGCGAGAGAGACTCCTTCCACAACTCGATGCTGAAATTGGAACCCATCTGCAAGTGGGTTTAAATGAGAATGGGCTTACCTTTGCACCTAAAAAGGTTCCGAAGGAGATCAAGAAGATAAAAGGGCGGGCACATGTCACGTGTGAAGATGGCTCTCTATTTGAGGGAGATGCTCTTCTCTATGCACTTGGGAGGGAAGCTCAAGTGCAAACACTTGAGCTTGAGCTTGAGATGACAAAATATGGCTATATCACCATTAATCCATTTTTCCAAACATCTCACCCGCATATTTATGCGGCTGGAGATGTTGTGGGATTTCCAGCTCTTGCCTCAACCTCTTTAGAACAAGGGCGTTTGGCGGCTCGTCACGCCTTTGGAGAAGCGACTCATGAATTTCCCTCTTTCTTTCCTCTTGGAATTTATACGATCCCTGAAATTTCATGTTGTGGTCTCACTGAAGAAGAGTTGATTAAAAAAGGAGTGGATTACGAAGTGGGACGTGCTTATTATTATGAAATTGCCCGTTCACATATTACGGGGAGTAGTAACTTGGGACTATTTAAAATTCTATTTTGCAAAAAAACACTCAAACTTTTTGGTGTACATATCGTTGGACGAAGTGCGACAGAGCTCATCCATATTGGACAGTTGGCGATGAGCTTTCACGCAACACTTGATTACTTTGTCGATCAAGTTTTTAATTACCCTACATTTGCTGAAGGGTATCGGATAGCGGCATTCAATGGGTTGAATAAGATCAAATGAAAAAAATCTGGCTCACAACACTTCTCTCTGTTTTCTTCACACTTCCAGGTTTTTCTGATCTTGGAACACTCTATAACACATTAGATCCTCGCTCGATCGCCCAGGCGCTTGCTTTTTACGAACTCTATCCCCAAACAGAGGAGGGGAGCCGAGCTCTTTTACGCGCAACAGAACTTCTCCGAGCAAATCAAAATATCATCCCCTTGGTCCCCCTCGTCAATCGACTAAAAGGGTCTTCGGAAATGCTTACCGAAGAAGAACTCACTCTTGTTGAGCGGCTAGCCTCTTCCTTTCCAAATCGGAAGCTTAAAGGGTATCACGCTACGACAGAAGAAGAGCTCTTTCCCCTTCCTTCAGATGAAATAGACTTAGGCAAAGCACTTATTCTCTCCCAAATGGAAGAAGATGCACTTGCAGCGGCGCGTAACTACTCGGCACTCCTCGACTTGATGGCGCTTCAAATTGTTGCAAGGTTACCACTCGATGCAACGGCTAAGCAAAAGATTGCAGCAACAAATCAATTCATTTTTAATGAGATGCATTTTCGATTTCCACCTCAATCTATCTATGCTAAAGATATCGATCTCTTTACATTTTTGCCATCTGTCATGGATGATCACCTCGGTGTTTGTTTAGGTGTGACAGCGCTCTATCTTGCCATTGCACAACGGATCGATCTTCCTCTTGAAATCGTGACGCCTCCGGGTCATATCTATGTTCGGTGTCGCATCGGCAATGAAGTTGTCAATATAGAGACAACAGCGCGTGGTGTAGATATGCCGTCGGAAGGGTATTTAGGGGTCAATACCCGTCGACTTGAGATGCGCACTTTAAAAGAAGTGGTTGGAATGACACACGTCAACCAAGCGTCTGTCTATCTCCACACAGAAAAGTTTTCCAAAGCATTGAGTGCGTATGAAAAAGCACTTCCTTATATGCCAAATGATTCTCTTCTTAAAGAGCTTCTTGGCTATACCTACCTTTTTGAGGGGCGAGAAGCAGAAGGGAGAGAGCTTCTAGAAGAGATCAAAGAACACCTACCCGATGAAGCGGTAATTTGTCGTCGCCTGGCTAAAGATTATCTCGAAGGAAAAGTTGATCTTGAAGGGGTTAAAGTCGTTTTTATGCATGTTGATCAAACGCGAGAATCGATTCAGAAGAAACAAGAGCGGCTGCAAAAAGTTCTTCAAACCTATCCTCATTTCCGCGATGGCCTTGAGCAGCTTGCTGTCACCTGGGTGCAACTGAATCGAGTAAAAGAGGCGATTGATCTTCTTCTCCAGTACCACGAAATTTGCCCCAATGATCCAACGGTCAACTACTATCTTGCGGTTCTTCACGGTCAACGGCACGATTTTAAAAGTTGCTGGAACTATTTGGAAAGAGCAGAAAAACTCACCTTAGAGCGAGATTTTTACCCCAAAGCATTAAAAGAGCTTCGTCTCGAACTCTCTTTCCACTGCCCTTTTTAAAAGAGGGTCTCAAAAAACTATTTTTCAAGATCACTCTCTACTGCAACATGCTAAAATACTATGCGTTTAATGCAAGATTTATTTACAATACCCTTATGAATCCGATCCAGTATGGACTACCTTCTACCACTCAACTGCCTTACCTACGAGCTTGTGAGAGATTGAGGGCAAAAAATGCTGCGACCCATATTCCTCTTGAAGAATTTGAGGAGCTTATCCGTTTTTTGCAAACCTATTCTCCTGAAATGAGCAGTGCTATTGAAGAGGGGCTGTTGCTTCGTCAAACAAGTTTAAATTTATCGAATAAGGGGTTGACAACACTTCCCAACACGATAGGGAAATTGATAAACCTAACCGAACTCTATCTGCACAATAACGACTTAAGTGACCTTCCTGATGCGATAGGAAACTTGACTAATTTAACGGAACTTTTTGTAAATGGAAATAAATTAAGAGAGCTTCCTGATGCGATAGGTGATTTGACAAATCTAACCACACTTTCTGCGGAAAATAATCAGCTAAGAGACCTTCCTGAAGCAATAGGAAGGTTGATAAACTTAACTCACCTTATTGTCCATCACAACCAATTGGAAACTCTTCCTGCTGAAATGGGAGCTCTAGAACAGTTGAAAAAGCTTTATGTGAATGCAAACAATCTATCAACTCTTCCTAACATGATAGGTCATTTAAGAAGCCTAACCCACCTCTTTGTCGATCACAACCAGTTGATAGCTCTTCCTGATGTGGTAGGTAATTTAGCGGAATTACGCGAATTTTCTGTGAGCAATAATAAATTGACAACTCTTCCTGATGCACTTGGGCGACTAACTCAACTGATTGAACTTGATTTGCATGTTAACTGTCTAGAGATGATTCCCCCTTCTATTGGAGATCTGAGTCAACTCACAACCTTTACAGTTGCTGGAAATCCAAAGCTCTCTTCCTATCCAATCTCTTTGGGAAATTGTGCTCAACTAAGACAGCTTCAGATTAGAGAGACTGCTATTTCCCCATTGAATCGTGATCAGATTCTAGAAGCATGTAAACGGATCCGCTCTCTAGGAGATTTTAATAAACTTCCCTCCAAAATTCAACTATGGAAAGGGCTCGCCAACACCGTTGAGGAGTGGCCAGATCCTCCGCTCACAGAAGGGCAAAAAAGTAGTTTCTATCGATGGATTAGTCGTTTAGAAAAAGTAAGGGATTTTCAATTCGATCAAGAAAACCTTGCCATAAGGGTTTGTCCCATCCTAGAAACTATCTATAAAGATGCTGAATTTAGAAAGATTTTCTTTGATTTCATTGCAGCTGATCTCACCGAATGCGGAGATAGAGCCGCTATGTCTCTCAATCTTGTCTACACAGAGTGGAGATTACACACCCTCCCTCCTGATACAACTCTTTTAGAGAGGGTAGAACTCCTTGTTAGTTGTGCTCGAACTCTAAAGTTAAGGGGTGCTGTTTTAAATCGATATCCAGGTTTTGAGGATGTAGAAAAGGTTCTTTATGCTGAAGGCAAATTAGAAAAGAGGTTGAAGCTTGCCACGGTGAGTACTGGGATGTGTTATAGAAAAATTGGAAAGATTTCAAACGATGAACTTGAGGAGATTGCTAAAGAGATTGAGGCGATTCCTCGTGCTGAATTACTCATAGAGCTTGGCTGCTGGGAGAGGTATCTAAAGGAGCACTATACCTCAGAATTCTTTAAAATAATAAGTGGAATTCAAGCTGCGCAAGAGAGTCTTTTGAAAATGCTTGATGAGGGCTCTCTTCAGTCAGGGGAGTACTTCACTCGAAATAAAAGACTTGAGACTCAAAAAGAAGAAGCTGTCACAAAGCTCACCAAACAAATCATAAACGGCCTTTTGAAAAGGCTTGAAGAGGACTCTTTTCAGGAGGAAGGAGGGCACGACCTTCGAGAAAAAAGGCTTGAGGCTCTAGAAGAAGAGAGTGCTACAACACTCACCAAATAAACCGACAATAATCTTTTTTAAAGGTTAACAAAAACTTAATAATTTGCATATAAATTTATTGTATAATAATTTATATGGGATTGATTGTAAATAAATCATATTTAGACTCAGTTCAAATTTCCTTTAAGAGGGGAGCTGCCGGTCTAATCACCTTGACAGCCTTGGCATTAGTGATCCTTGGAGCTCTGCATCCTGGCGCTTTAGGAGCCCCGGTCATGATGAGAGGGGGATTGGTCGGTCTTATCGGTGGAACGTTTTATATGCTTAAAAAAAAGGTTTCTAAGATCGATAAAGAACGAGTAGATGTAGATGAGGCTTCGCTTAAAGCAGATCGTTCCATAGAGGAAATAGATTTATTGTTGCAGGCAACCTACAATCCGGCGTATCATCCTTCCACATGACGCTTAAAATCCCCTTAAATAGAACCCTTTTCGACTTGCAGATTCCTCCTGCTGAACAAACCTCAGATCCTTGCGAATATGTTTATAATATTTTTGCCTCTCTTGCTGGGGCCCTTACAGAGCCTGAGCAAGAAGCAAGTCCACAAGCTAAAAGGGCTTTAATGGAACTAAGATGGTTAGAAAGCAATAGCTCTGTTTCCACTCCTCTTTCTATTCTTTTGAGACAACAGAGCGTTGATTTAAGATGGAAAGACCTCAAGAAGGTTCCAGAAGGCGTCTCCTTTCTTTTAAATTTAAGAAGTTTGGATTTAGGAGAGAACCCTTCTATTAGGTATGATTTTAAAGGTCATCTTCTTAACACATTAACCCATCTCAATCTCTCTAGAGCTTCGATTACGATATTTCCAGATTCGGTACTTGTGCTAGCCAGATTAAAAAAGCTTGATTTACAAGATAATCAGCTTAGAAAGCTTCCTGAAGGATTGACTGCGTTGAGTGAGTTAGAGGTTCTCAATTTAAATAGAAACGAGCTTTCTACATTTCCAGTCGTTTTAACCCAATGTGAAAGGTTAACGGATCTTTTGATGGAAAATTCTCTGTTTCATCAGCTTCCTGATGATTGGGGAAAGATGAAAGGTCAATTATCGGGGCTTTATTTATCTAATAACCCGTATGTTGGGTCCCTTTCATCTTCTATGTTAACGCTCACTCAACTTCGTACTTTTGATGTAAGAGGAACTCCTGTTGCCGAGAAACATTCTTGTCTGCAACGAGTATTACAATTTCCTAAAGGACCACCGATCATGTCTCAGGAGAATGGTGCAACGTCTGTATTTCGCTCAATCCTCTCTGAGTAACTGCCGCTATTGATCCACTTCTTTTTTCTTTCGTTCAACAAATGTATTTTGCGGTTGTGGAATTGGCCCTTCTTTTCTAAATTTAAGAAGGAGCATTGCAGCTCCAAGCGCTTGTTGGATAGTTACAAGAGCATCTGTTGCAGATGTTTTGGGCTTGTTCACTTCTGCAAAGATAGAGTGGACAAGTTTATCTAGGCCAAAGTCTTTAAAATTGCCATTTAAGGAGGCCCAAGAGAGAAATTCTGCCGAGAGTTTCGTCACTTGGTGAACATTGGGATTATTCATAATGTACTCTTTGGCTATTTCATCTGTGAGAAATTTAAAGGTGAGGTTGAGGGGAGCGAGGAGTGTGTTGAGTGCTTCTCCTTTTTTCTCAGCAGGGATTTTCTCTTCCATCAATTGACGCAAAGCTTTGGAGCATGTTTCTATCTCACTTCTAGATTTCTCATCAATGGGAAGTAAAGCGCGTAAGATATGAAGACTGATCTCTGCTTTAATTTGGTCTTCTTTTTGTTGTTTATTTAACATATGATCTCCTTCATCATGTGTGTAAGTTGCTCATTACCTGAAATCTGTTCAACGCTTGGGATGAATCGATAGGTCCAGTTAGTGTCGAGAATTTTGCCAGGAATATTGATTCTTTCCTCTGTAGGATGATTAGAAACAAGTTCGGGAAAAAGTGCAAGGTACTCTTGGAGTAAATTGATGTGAAAGAGGCTTCCTGAGTGGTGAGCATCATATAGAATCTCTTTTTGTCTCTCAAGTGTGAGGAAGGGCTTGTAATCCCAACTTTTGAATTCAGAATAGAGCTTGGCTTCTTTGGGAAAGTGTTTCCACCAGAGTTGTAGGGTGTCTGTGTCGTGTGTGGATACAGTTGTCATCGAAGTGGGCTCATAGGTTGAAAGGGGAAAGAAAGTGCCTCCTTCGTTGTAATCTCTTTCCCAGCGCATCGCTTTTGTTCCACAAATTCCAAGATTATAAAGGGTCTTTTTCACTTCAACTGGGACAAGGCCAAGATCTTCACCAATGGGGAGCATTTGTGAGGCATGAAGCATCATCTCCATGATTTTCTTTCCGTGGGGGATCCACTCTTCTTTTCCAGGAGGAAAAAAGGTCCCTTCAGTAGGAAGAGCCCCTGAAGGGATTCCCCAAAGGCGGAAGAAGCCGACAACATGATCGATTCGGTAGATATTATAAAGCGTAGAGGCAACTTCAAGTCGTCGTTTCCAAAAGGTGTAACCACTTCTCTCTAAAATCTCCCAATGATAGAGGGGGAATCCCCAATTTTGCCCGTCACGTGAATACATGTCTGGAGGAGCACCAGCTGAAAGATCAAGGTTGAAGAGGTGTCGATTGTGCCACACATCAGCGCTATCTCGACTAATGAGGATGGGAATATCTCCTTTTAGAAACACGTTGTGCTCACTTGCAATCTCTTTTACTTGCTTGAGCTGTGCAAAGCATAGATATTGAATGATTTGATGAAATTCAATAGAGTGTTTATGCGTTTTAAGAAGCTGGTCATACTCTCCTTCGTTCGGCTTTTTAAGCTCTTGTGGCCACTCTTGCCAATGTTGCCAATATTGGTTCTCTTTCAAAGCTTTAAAAAGAGCGAACGGCTCAAGCCAGTCGTGGTTCTCCTCGGTGAATTTTTTGTAGGCGGGAAGGGATGTGATTACAGGAGCGACAGTTGGAACATACTCTTTGAAAAAGACGCCTTTAAGCTCTCGAACAATGTGGTGTTTTACCCTTGGCGTGCTACACCAGTAGGCGATTTTTTTAAGCTTGTCTTTTGCATTGACAATACGATCGAGCTCAGGAAGGGCGCTCATTGAAAGATGGATCGGATTTAGAGCAAAGGCCGAGATTGCATCATAGGGGCTTGTACCAAGCCCTGTGTCATTGAGGGGAAGGAGTTGGATCACATCAAAGCCAATGGTTTGGCACCATTTGATCAAGGGAATGAGGTCAAAAAATTCTCCAATGCCTGAGCTATTTTGTGAATGGATGGAGAAGAGGGGAAGACAAATTCCATGGTGGTGAAAAGCTCCGATCTGCTCCCATTGACTTTTGGCAACTGTTTGGTCAAACATCTATTGCATCCCGAGCATTCCGCTACTTTTTGGTTGTGATTGTTCTGTCTCAATCTCTGGGACAATTTGACTTTCAAGTGAAGCAACCCACACTTTTGCATGTGTCAAAAAGAGGTTTAGATAGGCGTGTAGCTTTTGAGGGTTGAGGTGGGTGATTGGAAAAGTTTGAAAGAGAACGAGCTTATTTTTTTTCTCGCTAAAAGCAAGTGTTCCTCGAGGGGAAGTTGCAACGCCATTTGCTTTTAGTGCGGCCTCAAAAATTTGGGTGCGGTACGACCCTGGTGGAACATCTCCGAGGTAGGCACCGAGAAGGATTTGCTCTCCTGTGTGATCTAAGTCGATGTATACATCGAATTGTCCTTCTTTGATGTTAAGACAACAACTCTGCTTGGATGAGCTTTTAAGTGAAATTCCCATCTCTTTACCGAGATCTTGGATCAAGTCTTCATAAACCTTCATCTACTCTTCCTCCTCCTCTTCAAGTTGCTCTAATGTTTCAATCAAAGCGAGAAGTAAATCTTGCCGGTGCTTATCTGATTTATAGGCTCGAGGAGAAATTCCACGGATTGCATCTCGAAATTGGGATAAGATAATCGCTTTCTCTTCATCATAGACAAGACCCAGGGTACTCGTTTCTTTGAGGATTTTCATCGCTGAAGGGTAGCGCTCTTTTACGATTTTCATAAATGTTTTAGCTAATATTTCAAAGTTGAGTGTCTCTGGGTAATCGAGCTCTTCTCTTTCAAATCGGGTTTTAATGCTCTCAGATCGCCCTTTAAAAAAGAGGTAGACCCAAAGGATTGATTGAAGGTTCCGAACCTCTTCCATGAGGCGCATAAGCTCAGGTGTTTGAATGGAAGGCCCTTTTGATTTCATATCGTACCCCATCCCTTTGAGAAGGAAGGCGACAACATCCTTTAGCTCGTCAAACGGATATTTAGAGGCAAGCTCTTCAAATAACGCTTCGTGCCCTTTGGGATCACCTGTCACATCACGGTAGAGATTGCGCAAAGAAGTTGCAGAAGAGCCTAAGGAGGTTGCATAATCTTTTGCAACGCCATCGATATTGCGACCAGCAATGATCTCTCGCCCTTTTTCTTGCTTGAGTAGTGTGTGGACAGCAGAAACTTTTTCTTTGAGCTCTCCTGTTGAAGCTCGCTCTAGGAATTCAAATGCTTCATCAGCAAGAGTTGGGTCTTCAAAGGTTTTTAAGACAGCCGTATAGATCTCTTCTTCTGTTGAATCGTTGTGGAGTTTTTCTTTTAAAGCGTTGAGTTTACCTAGCGAGAGCTCGGAATTTTTCTTTTGGAAGCTCTGGGCAAGATCTTCCTCTTTTTTCTCTCCTGCAGCTTCAACTTTTTCAACCTCTTGATCATCATCTTTCCCTTCCGGTTTGATTATTCTTTGATTGAGTGTTTTAAATCGCTCATTTTTTTGCGAGCTTCTGGCTGCTGCCATCGCATTGTAAGCCTCTTCAGCATCAGCTTGAAAGCGATCTTCAGAAGTCACTTGTTGTGCAATTTCTTCCTTGGTCTCTGCAAGGCCTGCCTTCATCTCAAGTGAAGCTAAATTGATCGGAATCGGCTGTGACATCCCCCTCCCTCATCGTTTTAAGTGAGTTGAATCCTTCCAAGTGGCTGGATTCTCACTTCAGGCAGAACTTCTTGGTAAGAGATAACAGCAATATCGGGAAATTCTGTTTCAATTAATTTTCTACAAAAACGGCGTACATCGATCGCAGTTAAAAGCACAGGAGGCTGTCCTCCCGGCGGTGTGGGAGTGATGACATTTCGCATTGATTTCAAGATTGTATTGACAGAGTCGGGGTCTAGTGCAAGGTAAGAACCTGCCGATGTCTGTTTGATCGCCCCTCGAACAAGTTCTTCAATTTCAGGATCGAGAAGATAGACCGAGATGTTCGACTGCCCTTGAGAATATTTGTTGGTAATATACCGCTTCAGGGAGGAGCGGATATATTCGGTTAAAAGAACGGTGTCTTTTTCTGTTTGAGCCCATTCGCTCAACGACTCCATGATTGTACGAAGATCTTTGATCGAAATTTGCTCTTGAATTAAGCGTCGGAAAATCTCTGTTAATTTTTGCAGTGGGACGAGGCGGGTTACCTCTTTGATCAGATCGGGGAATGAGCTTTCCATAAAGGAGAGCATCGCCCGCACTTCTTGCACACCAACAAATTCTTGTCCATTGATTCTAAAGAAGTAAGAGAGGTGAAGGATCACCACTTCAAGAGGTTTCCAAAATTTAATTCCTGCACGGGACATGACAGGCATGTATTTGATATCGACCCAAAGAGCAGGAAGACCTGAGGCATTTTTATAGCTTGTAAAGGGAAGGTTATAGCGGCGGAGATTCTCTTCTGTTTCATTTGTCAGTAGGTGTCTTGAAGGGATTTTTCCTCGAATTACCGGAACTTCATTGAGGAAAATGGCATACTCTTCAGCCCCAAGTGTAGGGGAGTCTGTTCTCACGTGGACACCAGGATAACGAATTCCTAAATCTTGATAGAGAGCCTGCCGCATCTTAGGAATGAGTTCTTCGACTAGCCGCTCCTCTCCTTTAGGGGCTTTTGTTGCAATCACCGAAAGAGAAGAGCCGAGTTCTAAGATCACCGGGAGGGTAAGAGCGTACTCTTCGGTTGTTCCTCCAACTACGGAGTGTCCTTCGACGTCGGTTTCAATCGTGCCACCCCCTGTTGTTGCACGCAATTGAGCTCTTTGCTTTTTTCTCAAGACCACAAAACCACTTCCAGCTAAAAGAAGAGCTAAAAATGTGAAGGTCCAGATCGGAAATCCTTTAAAAAGGCCAAGTCCAAATGTACAAAGAGCTGCCAAGAAAAGGGCTCGAGGTTCCCTTAAGATCTGGTTTGAAATTTCTCGACCAATATTGGAGTTTTTGTCGTCACTTGAAACACGCGTGGTGACAAGACCCGCTGTTAGAGAGATGATAAGAGAGGGGATTTGTGTGACAAGACCATCCCCAATCGAGAGAAGAGTGTAGACCCGTGCTGCTTGTCCAATCGTCATTTTATGGATCATTACCCCAATGATTAATCCTCCAACAATGTTGATAAATGCAATCACGATTCCTGCAATCACATCTCCCTTGACGAATTTCATCGCCCCGTCCATTGCTCCATAGAGTTCACTCTCTTTTTGGATAAGAGCACGTTTTTCTCGAGCGACATTTGCATCGATCACACCGGCACGCATATCGGCATCGATGGACATCTGTTTTCCTGGCATCGCATCTAAGCGGAATCTTGCCGCAACTTCAGCCACCCGCTCAGCTCCTTTGGTCACCACAATAAACTGGACAATTGTGATGATTAAAAAGATGACAAAACCGACAACATAGTTTCCACCGACAACAAATTCACCAAACGCATGAATAATCTCCCCAGCATAGGCGTGGAGAAGCACTTGGCGGGTTGTAGCAATATTTACTCCAAGGCGGAAAATCGTAGTCACAAGGAGCATTGCCGGGAACATCGAGAGATGAATGGCGCTTGGAATATAGAGAGCAACCATCAAAATTCCGACAGCTGCCGTTAAATTGAATGTAAGAAGAAGGTCGATAACTGGAGGAGGAACAGGAAGGACGATGATGACAATGACACAGATAATCCAAAATGCCAGGATGAAGTCGCTCGACTGATTCATGATCTTGAGCGCATTGCTTGTGCTAAAAAAACCGCCCCGTTTGCCAGCCACTACTTAAATTTCCTCTTCAGGGTTTAGCGATGCGAGGTAGAGCAAGATCTCACCAATCGCATCATACGTTGATTCAGGGATAAATTTATTTACCTCACCATCTTCTAGCAACTCATGTGCCAGAGGAATGTTTCTCATTATAGGGATTCCATATTTCTCTGCAGCAGCAATAATCATTTCAGCCTGTTTGTTTTGTCCCATTGCAACAATCCAAGGAGCTTTATAATTTTCAGGCTCATAACCGACAGCGACAGCGACATCGTGAGGGTTGGTCACCACCGTTTTAGCTCGCTTGATCTGCGCTGTGCCCTCGTCATAGGCGATCTCTTGGGCAATCTGCTTTCTTTTTCCTTTAATTTCAGGATTTCCCTCTGTATCTTTATACTCTTGCTTCACCTCGAATTTCTCCATCTTCATCTCTTTGGCAAAATTCATCCGTTGATAGACCAGATCAGCGACAGCAATCAGTGAAAAGTAGACTCCAATTGTAATTGCAATTTGAAGGAGGATAGACTTGAACAGAAGGGCTGTGACAGTCGTTGGAATACCAACAGCGGCTGTGATATCTCCAAGGTGGTGCATGATAATACGATAGATCAAAAAAGCAGCACCTGCAATTTTAAGAACCGATTTCACAAGCTCGATGAATGTTTTCATCTTAAACTTCTGCTTCAAGTTTTGAACGATATTAAATTTTTTAATATCAGGCTTAAATACCTCAACAGCAAACGTGGGGCCGACGGTGAGGAAAGTGACAATCCCTCCCACAATCATCACAGCAACAGCGATCGGGAGAGAGGCTCTTAAAATCACCCAGAGCATTTGATTGATAAAATAGCCCCCTGTTTCGGCAACATCTATGCTTGGAGCGACTGTAAAAACCTGAAGTAAAAAGCCTCCCAATTGGTTTTTGAGATATCCAGCCAAAGCGAGCGTGATGGCCAGCCCCGTGATAAAGGTGAGGGCTGAGGGAAAATCTTGTGACTTAGCAACCTGCCCCTTTTTACGGGCATCTTTCAATTTTTTCGGGGTTGCCTTTTCGGTCTTCTCTGACATAGGAGGTGACTATAACTTATTTTAGGAAGTTACGCAAAAAAATAGCGTGAGTAGAGGTGAATTTTCTTGAAAAATCACAAGTCTATCATGCATAATGTTTTGTATGTCTTCTATTTCAGCTAATTTACCTTTGCATCAGCTCTCTTTACCTCAACCTGTACCACTTGTAGAAGATTTTTTAGGGGAGTGCAGATTAGAGGGGGACCTTCTTATGAAACTGGATCGTGGATACCAGATTTCAATAAATACGTTAAAAGAGGTTCTTAGGGCTCAAATTCCAATCTCTTATTCCTTATTTATAAGGTTAGTTGAAGGGGGGTCTGAAATAGATCCCTCTATCTATCCAATGTTGAGATATCTTTCTGTAAATCAAGAAATTGATTCAATTATAGAGTATCTAATGGATGGGAAAGAGATTTATCCAGATCGGATTGAGCACGCTCTTACACTAAGATGTTCTTTTAAGACATTTAAAGAGCTCTGTCAATTGGAGGGGTTTCCTGTTTCAGTGGATGAACAAATAAAGTATGCAGGCTGCAATAGTGAATTGGACAAACTTCTTGCCCATTTACTCCGTATAAGAAGAGGAGATATAAGCGAAGAAACGCTCGTTGGCTTTCTTTTTAATCTTTCTCAATATTTCGATCCATCTGCTATATTTATTACACTATTCAAAAAACTTGTTGATAGAGTTCCAGAAATTTCCTCACCTGAGGCGATAAATATTGCCTTGCGTAAAAGAGTGCCAAATGAATGTATTGGATACATCGAGGGTAGGCTACCTGTAAAATGCCCTTCTTACGACCTGCTGTTGTGTTTAGATGAAGAGGACCCTTCCTTGCCTCAAGATGAATTTCATCCCTTTATAGATTATATTTTTGACTCTTTAGGTGTCATAGATGAAGAGACTCTTATGGAAAAACTACCCGAAGGAGAGGAAGCGACATCAGAGATGATAATGATGGCCATTAGCATCGGAGTTTCAGATCGTGTCATAGAGTTTTTAATCTATGATCGAAATGGTCTCCCGGGGTGGGATGCGTTAGATCAGCTGTATCATTATGGAAATCGTCCAGGCCAAGAAGTGATAATATCAGAATTGCTATACAACCCCTCCTAGAAACTTTCTTGATAAAATCTATGAATTCAGATTAAAATCCTCTCCCTATGGATCCAAGTCTTGCTTCAGTTACAGGTTCATTTGGAACGCTTTCAGTATCACCAGATAATAGTTATCTTTTAGAAGGATGGGTTAATGAAGACACCTCCTCTGAAGAGATTGATGCTATGCTTCGTCGGGGGTACTCTTTCTTAATTCCACAAGATATTCTAGAGTTTGTTTTAGTCGAATGTCAAATTCCATTAACCTATCAAACATTTCTCAACCTCGTTGAAAGTGGCGCTAAAGTGAGCCCACGCACCTTCGATATGTTAGATGTTTCTCCTGATGCCTACTTAATTATCAAATGTCTTTTTTCTTTGAATGTTTTTCCAGTCGGAGGTTTCGAAAACCTTTCGATGGATGAGCGCCCTTTTACCTATTTTTTTTCGAGGCTCCATCTAGAAGAGAGTCCTGATTCAATTGAGAAGATTTGCGGGTTTATTAGAGAATCTGAAACTATTTCAGCAGCAGTCATCAACATTGCAATTGATCGTGATATTCCAGAGAGATGTTTGGCAGCTCTTTATGATAAAAGAGGATCTTTACCACTTTCTGCCGCACTACAACTTCAATGTAAGGGTGTTAAGATCCATCATTGTCTTGAGAAGGCACATCCTTTTGTTAAGTGTCTTTTTGAAAATCGAAATGATTTTGATGAAGAAGAGCTTGCATCTATCCTTTCTGAGGGAGAAAAAGTAACAACTGAAATGCTATGCATGGCAGTGACAGCTGGAGTCTCAGATGGAATGATGGATTGGCTAATCCATGTGCGGGAAGGGAGGCCAGGCCCCGACGCTTTTTACCGCCTCTTCTCTTCTTCTCTAGAGCGTTCTTATCAAAAAGAATTATTTATGGGTACCGTAAAAACCGAGGAGGGTTAGGTGTTAGAATGTGGGATTGTTGGTTTGCCAAATGTAGGAAAATCAACGCTTTTTAATGCGCTGACAAAAGCGGGAGCAGACTCTTCGAACTACCCTTTTTGTACAATCGATCCCAATGTGGGGGTTGTCGATGTTCTCGATCCGAGACTTTCTGTTCTAGCTCAATTGAGCCAAAGTAAGCAAATCATCTACGCCGCGATGCAATTTGTCGATATTGCAGGACTTGTCAAGGGAGCTTCACAAGGAGAGGGCTTAGGGAATCAATTTCTTGCTCACATCCGTCAAACCGATGCAATTGTCCATGTGGTTCGCTGTTTTGAAAGTAGCGATATTGTCCATGTTGAAGGTCAGATCGATCCAATTGAAGATATTGAAACAATCAATCTCGAGCTTATTTTAGCAGACCTTCAATCGGCACAAAATATCTTGGTAAAAGTGGAGAAGCAAGCGAGGGGAAATAAGGAGCTTAAAGAAACAGTTGATGTTCTTGAAAAAGTGCGAAGCCATCTCGATAAAAATCTTTCTGTACGTACGCTTGATCTTTCTGTTGAAGAGCAAGCACTTCTGCAACCTTACCCCTTCCTCACACAGAAAAAAGTGCTCTATGCAGCCAATGTTTCTGAAAATGATCTTCCCTCAATGGAAAATATTCATGTTCAAAAGGTGCGTGAATATGCAGAAAAAGAGGGGAATGCGGTCATTTCAATCTGCGCAAAGATCGAAGCGGAAGTGGCCGAACTCGATCAGTCAGAGCAACTAGAATTCTTGCAGAGTTTGGGGCTTGAAGAGACGGGGCTCAACCGTTTGATACACGCCTCTTTTAATATGCTTGGCTTGATCACCTATCTCACAACAGGAGAGGTGGAAACGCGTGCTTGGACAATTGAAGAAGGGGATAATGCTGTGGAAGCCGCTGGGAAGATCCATACCGATATCCAAAAAGGGTTTATCCGAGCTGAGGTGATCTCCTACCAAGATATGATCGATTGTAAGGGAAGACAAGGTGCTAAAGAGGCTGGAAAGCTACGCGCTGAAGGGCGTGACTATATCGTCAAAGATGGCGATGTGATTCAATTTTTGCATGCATAAGGAGGTTTTATATGAGTGCTGCTGTTTCCAAAAGTCCATTATCTAGACAACCATCTTCTTCAACTGGTCTTATTCAAAGAGACGAGTTTGGGAAGCTTAATGGACGCCCTGTAAAGCGATGCGATGCAACACAAGCCGGTATGATGATCGTTGTAGCTATTGTAAGTCTTGTTGTTGGTGTTCTTTTGAGCACTCAATTTAATGACTGCAGCTAAGGCAAAATTTTCTCAGCTTTTTGGATATCTGCTTTGATTTGACTTTTTAGCTCATCAACAGAAGAAAACTCTCTTTCTGAGCGGATATAGTGATTGAAAAAGACCTCGATTTCAGCTCCGTAGAGATTTTCAGTGAGATCGAAGAGATGCACTTCTAAAATGGGGTCTTTCCTATTATGGAGAGTAGGTGCAAGTCCTAGATTAGCAATCCCTGTATACCGTATTTTGCCGACGCGCGCTTCAATGGCATACACTCCAAAAGGGGGGAGGCAAAGCCCTTTGAGGCTGATATTGGCTGTTCTAAAGCCAATAACAGCTCCCTTACCAGCTCCTTGCTCAATTGAAGAGAGGATGGAGTAGGGACGGCCTAATAGATTAGAAACATTTAAAATGTTCCCCTTTTCGAGATCTATTCTAATTCGGCTACTAGAGATAATGTCTTTGTCGCAATAAATTGGTTTGAGATATTCGACGGAAAATTGGTACTTTTCTCCAAGCTGGAGCATGTGTGGTGCTGTCCCATCTCTTTTATGCCCAAATGTGGCATCATGACCTAGAATAAGCTTCTTAAAAGGAATCGATTGTCGGATCATCAAGATAAATGCTTCAGCACTCATCAAAGAGAGCTCTTTTGTAAAGGGAAGGGTGACAGCTGAATCAAGACCACAGAGTTCTAAGAGATGGAGGCGGTGAGAAAGCGAAGTGAGGAGAAAAGGTTCTTTACTTGAAAGGATTGATTGAGGGTGATTTGAAAAAGTGATGGCAATAGCACTTTTCTTTAAAACCTCTTGGTGTCCCAGATGAACCCCATCGAACATTCCAACTGTTAGGGTTACTGGCAGAGTGGAGCTTTTAAATTCCTTGAGAGTGGCAAATCGCTTCATAGGTCATCAAATGGGGTAGAATATCAAATCCAGGCTGGTAGAGCAATTGCCCATCAATGCAGTTATCGAGGTGAAAATCTCCACTTTTAGTTCTTTTTAAAGAGGTTAAGTGAGCTCCAGCGCCGAGTTTTTCTCCGATCTCATGTGCGAGAGAGCGAATATATGTCCCTTTGCTACAAGAGACAGAGAGCTCTAATTGGGGGTAATGGTAGTTGGCAATTTCTATTTCAACTTCTACGGCACACGGTTTTCTTTCAATCGTTTTTCCCTCTCGGGCAAGTTCATACAGTTTTTTTCCGCCAATTTTTTTTGCAGAGAACATGGGAGGGACTTGTTCGATTTTTCCTTGGAATTTTTCAACAACCTCTTTGACAGCTTTTAAGGAAGGTTTTTTCTTTGACCTAGCAACGACTTTCCCATCACAGTCGTACGTATCGGTTGTGATTCCAAGTTGAACAGTTGCATGGTACGCTTTGTCGGTAAGAAGGAGTTTGTCTGAGAGTTTTGTACACCGTTTCCCAATAAGTAGAACCATGACTCCTGTGGCAAAGGGGTCGAGTGTACCGGCATGGCCAATTTTTTTGATCCCTGTGAGTTTTCGCAGAGCACTGATCAGGCTAAAGGAGGTTTTTCCTTCGGGCTTATCGACAAGTAAGATCCCTTCAACAAGTTCAGTACAGAGGTTATTCACGTGATTCTTGCTCCTTCTGGATATCAGATAAAACCGATTCGATCCGCATTTGTTTATCTGCTGAGTCGTCTAGAAAGAAGGTGAGTTCGGGAAAATAGCGGATATCAACTTGCTTTGAAGCAGTGACAGCGATAAATCCAGCAGATTTATTGAGAATTTTAATCACATTCTCCCGCTTTTCTCCGATAACACTGATAAAGACTTTTCCATGTTTGAGGTCGTTACTGACAGCAACGGATGTGACGGTGATCAGTTGGGTGAGGTGAGGATTTTTCACCTCTTTATGGATCACATCGGAGATCACCTCTTTGAGAAGGGAGTTGACACGGGTGATGCGTCTTTTTTCCAATTAAAGCTCCTGGCTAAGGTAAATGATCTCGTATGCTTGGAGAACATCTCCAACTTTTACAGTAGAGAAATTGTTGAGGACAATACCACATTCAAACCCTTTCTTCACCTCTTTGACATCTTCCTTATCCCGTTTAATCGAAGCGATTGATCCTCTCCAAATCTCTTCTCCATCTCTTATAAGACGTACTTTATGGTTTCTAGAGATCATCCCTTCATCGATTTGGCAACCTGCAATGACTCCGAGGTGAGAAGATTTAAAGATCGCTTTCACTTCAGCCTCTCCCATCTCTTTCTCTTCTTCGATTTTGTCAAGAAGTCCAGTCATAATTGCTTTCACATCATCGACAGCGTGGTAAATGATATCATGGAGTTTGACCACAACTTTGTGTTCCTTGATGAGGGGATCTGCATGACTTTCGATTGCAGTGTGGAAACCGATAATAACAGCATTAGATGCAGCTGCAAGCTGGATATCTGATTCAGAGATTTCCCCAACACCCATGTAGATAACATTGACTTCAGCTTTTTCTGATTCAATCTTCAAAAGGGAGGTCCTCAAGGCTTCAACAGAACCTTGTACATCACCACGGAGGATCAAATTAAGAATTTTCTTCTCACCACCCCCTTCTTCTAGAAGGGTTTCAAGAGTGGGGATTTTCCTCTGTGTTAGAGCGAGTTGACGACGGCCCACTTCACGGGTTTCAATGATATTTTTCGCTTCCTTCTCACTCTTAACGACAATAAAAGGGTCTCCAGCAGCAGGAAGTCCTGAGAGGCCTGTCATTTCAATCGGTGTTGAAGGAGTGGCTTTTGTCAAATTTTTCCCATGTTCATCATGCATGGTTTTAACTCGGCCGTAGTGTTTCTCAAAGACAAGGGCATCTCCATGGTTGAGAGTCCCATTTTGCACCAAGATGGTCGCAACAGCCCCTAATCCTTTATGAAGTTCAGACTCCAAAACTGTTCCTCTAGCACGCGCTGAAGGGTCTGCTTTGAGTTCTAAAACTTCAGCTTGAAGAGCAAGCATTTCAAGAAGCTCTACAATCCCTTCTCCTGTAATAGCAGAGGTGTTAACTGTAATGGTTTGGCCGCCCCACTTCTCAGGAAGGAGCTCGACCCGTGAGAGCTCTTGGTAGATGTTATCTGCATCAAAATTGGGTTTATCACACTTGTTGATTGCAACAACAATGGTCACACCACTTGCTTTGGCATGAGAAATTGCCTCTTGTGTCTGCTCTCGAATTCCTTCATCTCCGGCAACAACAAGGACGACGATATCGGTCACATCAGCTCCACGTGCACGCATTGCAGAAAATGCTTCGTGTCCAGGAGTATCTAAGATCGTCAACTCTCCCACAGCAGTAGCGCACTTGAATGCACCGATGTGTTGCGTAATATCTCCTGCTTCTCCTGATGCAACGTTGCTCTTTCGGATTTTATCGATCAAACTTGTTTTTCCATGGTCGACATGTCCCATAAAAGCGACGACAGGGGGGCGTAGGATAAGTTTAGAAGGGTCTGCACTTGCAATCTCTTCTTGGATAGACTCTCCTGTCACTTGCAATCTTTCTTCTTCGGAGGTGTCGATGGTGATCTCACATCCAAATTCATTTCCCAAAAACTGAACCATCGTCTCATCTTCTAAGAAGTCATTTAGGGTGAAGGTCATATTTTGCAAGAACAGCTTTTGAATGAGTTGAGAGGATTTCAATTTCATCTCAGAAGCAAGGTCTTTTACAGTGATAGGGAGGCGGATCTTTAATGAAGTAGGTCTGATGACATTCTCTTCAGACACAGTTTTGTGCTTCACGGCACGTCTTTTTCGCCATCTCTCATCATCACCAGCACTCAGTCCAGCTCGATCTCTAGCATCAAAAGCGCGCATTGGACGGTTCTTTGCAGGGTTTAAATCTTTGAAAGACTTAACTTTTTTTCCCTTTTTGAGCTTTGAATCAGCAGGTTTCTCTTTCGGTTTTTCTCCCTCTTTCGATTCAGTCGCTTTTTTCTTTACAGACTCAGGCTTTGCTTTTAGCAAATCTTTGACATGCCTTCCAGTAGGACCCAGCTTCTCTTTTGCTTTAACCTCTTTCACTTCTTCTGAAAGAGAAGGAGGCTCTTCTTTTTCTTTCTTGGTTGAAGCTTTTTCAGGCTTTGCTTCAGTCGTTTTAGCTTCTTCTTCCTTTGGAGCAAAAGAGGAGCGTGACTTCGCTCGTATCCGGCGAGGAGGCTCTTCTATTTCTTCAACTTCTGGAGCAACAGGCTTTTCTTTCTCTTTCTCTTTTTTATTACCGACACCTTTCTTGTCTTTAGAAAGCTTGGTCTTGATTTTTGTAAGACCTGCAGCTTTAGCAAGTTGAGTGTTTTTTATTTTGATTTTGAGATTTTTGGTCAAAGTTATTTACTCCGTTGAACGGTTATTTTTTTCAACAGCCTGAGCAGCTTCTTCTAAAATTTTATAAGCCATTTCCAAGCTCATTCCAGGGACTGCCGCGACCTGTTCTATATTTGCTTGGAGGAGTTGTCTCAAAGTTCCATACCCAGCATGGATAAGGTTTTGGATGAACAGCTTATTCACTCCTTCAATTTCAAGAGGGAGATCCAAGATTTCATTATCGGATTCAGCCAGATTAAGACGTTGAATCTCAAGTGATTTATTGTATTCACTCATTCTTTGTACTTCGAGTTCATATCCAAGCATTTCACCTGTGAGACGTGCATTCATTCCCCGTTTTCCAATGACTGCGGCATAATCGGCATCATCGACAACGATGGCGATCACTTTTTCATCTTCATTCACTCCGATTTTACGGATTTCAATCGGGGAGAGGATATTTTGAAGCAGCTCGACAGGTTCGTTTGACCAAGGGATAATATCAATTTTTTCGTTATTGAGCTCTCTTATGACATTTTTCACTCGACTTCCCCGCATTCCAACGCAAGCTCCAACGGGATCAACTCTTTGATCTGTTGATCGAACGGCGAGTTTTGTTCTATAACCTGCATTGCGAACAATACTTGCTATCTCAATTGTTCCATCTTCAAGTTCAGGAACCTCTAGGATAAAGAGCTGTTTGACAAATTCAGCATGCGAGCGTGTTAAGACAACCTCAGCACCTCCATTTTCAAGATCTCTCACTTCATGGAGAAGAGCATACACTTTGCTCCCAATTTGGTATTTCTCAAGCTTTGGGTAGTTGCGAGCAGGTAAAACAGCTTCAACCTTTCCGAGGTCGACAACGAGATTTGGCCCTTTGAAAAATCGCTTCACGTTTCCAGAGACAATTTCACCGATCCGGTGGCGATATTCTTGCATGATCACATCTCGTTCAGCTCCACGGAGCTTTTGAGAGATGATTTGACGAGCTGTCGCTGCGGCAATTCGACCAAAATTCGAAGGGGTAACGGGAACATCGAGGAATTGGCCTACATCACAATCGGGATCGAGTTCTTGCGCAGTTTCCAGGGCAATTTCTCGAGCGGGGTGGTCCACTTTTTCAACGATCTCTTTTTCACAAAAGACTTCGATATTTCCTGTCTTTGAATTGATTTGGATCGAGACGTTTGCTTCTTCTTTAAGGCTTTTTTTCGCAGCAGCACCAAGAGCCGTCTCAATGGCTTGCATCACAACTTCACGTGAGATTCCTTTTTCACGTTCCATGTATTCGAAAATTGCGACGAGATCTTTATTCATTTGTTGCTCCTAATTTTATAAAAAAGACCGAAGGTGCCCTTCGGTCATTATCGAGGAAAACACCTATTTCCTCGGTAGAGAGATTAACTCTCTACCTCTGCATGTGTGTTGTTGCTATCTTTTGCATCTTCGTCTTCTTCGTCGCGAGTTTGATCTACAACGATATCATCACGATTCACTTGTCCCTGCTCAATCAAAAATTCCTTGATAGATAAAGAGACTTTTTTATGCTCAGGATCGAGTTTGATCACTTTAGCTTGCACATCATCTCCATTTGAAATGACATCTTCTACTTTTGCAAAAGGTTGGTCAGAAAGTTCAGTCACATGGATCAATCCTTCAATTCCATTTTCAAGCTCAACAAAAGCTCCAAATGCGGTCACTTTCGTCACAATACCAGAGACTAAAGATCCAACTGGAATGCTCTTTTCAATGGTTTCCCAAGGGTTTGTGCTCAATTGTTTAACACCTAAAGTGATTTTCTTGCTCTCTTTGTCAACAGAGAGAACGATGGCATCAACTTTATCCCCTTTCTTGAAAATCTCAGAAGGGTGAGACACTTTTTTGATCCAGCTCATGTCAGAGATATGAACTAATCCTTCAATGCCAGGCTCAAGCTCGACAAAAGCGCCATAATTGGTGAGGCTTTTTACCTCAGCTTCAACACCGGTACCTGGAGTGTATTTTTGTTCGACCTCATCCCAAGGGTTGTGCTCAGTTTGTTTGATTCCCAAAGAGATTTTTCCTTCATCTTTTTGAATCGCAAGAACAATTGCTTCAACATCATCCCCTTTATTGACAACTTCTGCAGGGTCGGAGACGTTTTTTACCCAAGACATTTCAGAGACGTGGATAAGCCCTTCAATACCAGGCTCAATCTCGATAAATGCCCCGTAGGGGAGGAGTTTGACAATTTTCCCTTTAACACGTGTTCCAGGAGCGTACTTGTCTTCGATTTCATCCCAAGGGTTGTGCTCTTTTTGTTTCAGTCCAAGGGCAACACGTCCTTTTTCTTTATCAATGCTGAGGATCATCACCTCTAGCTCTTCTCCGAGCTCTACCATTTCAGAAGGATGCTTGATCCGCTTCCAGGTCATATCTGTGATGTGGAGGAGGCCATCGATTCCGTCGAGATCGAGGAAGACTCCAAAGTCGGTGATGTTTTTGACAACTCCTTTTCGAACATCGTTGATTTGAATCGTTTCTAAAACTTCTGCTTTCTTAGAAATCCGCTCTGCTTCGAGAAGCTCTCGTCTAGAAACGACGATATTCTTCCGTTCAATATTGATTTTAAGGATTTTAAATTCACACGTCACCCCGAGATATTCATCGAGATTTTTGATCCGCTTATTGTCGATTTGAGAGCCGGGCAAGAATGCTTCCATTCCCATGTCGACCATCAATCCACCTTTAACTTTCCGCGTGATCTTCCCTTTGACGATCGATCCTTCTTCACAGTGTTGGAGGATGAATTCCCACTGACGTTGTTTCAAAGCTTTTTCTCGAGAAAGAACGATCTGTCCTTGCTCATTTTCAGCTCGATCGAGGTAAACTTCAACTTCTGACCCAAGAGCAAGTTCTTCGGGATCAGAAAATTCAGATGTGGGAACAAGACCTTCAGATTTCAGTCCTACATCGACAACAGCGTAGTCTTTTCCTACCTCTACAATCGTGCCTCGTAGAATCGTCCCAGGGGCCATTCCTTCACCACTTTCTTGGTCTTCATCAGAGGTGTGGAGTAATTTCTTAAAAGCCTCTGCATCAGACTCTTTGAATTCGATATCGTCGAGTAGGTTTTTTGTGTTCCAGGTAAATTTGTTGTTATCGGACATTAAAGTTTTCTCCTAAAGATTCTATTCAAAGGAGTTATTCTAGAGAGAGTAGACTAAAATAGCAACTGGAAATTAAAATTTTAAGACATCCAGATACTGTTGAGAGTAATAGGGGTCTTGATTTTCGAGCCAAATTTTTAATTTTCGGACAATTTTTTCCCCTTCAACTCGATAAGTATCGGGGTTGTAGATTTGATTATCTAGGTAAAATTGCCCTGTGTCGATGAAAAGAGCTTTACCCCCGATGAATCCCATATTTTTCTCGATCACAGGGTCGTGGTCGGCAATTCCCTTTTCAAAACGGGAAATTAAAAGTGTTTTTAAGCTCTCAAGCGCTTCAATAACGGCATCGGGGTCTCTTTTTTTTATCAATCCACCTAGGTGAGCATAGAGGGGAGTTGCCTTTCGTTGGATGATAAATGCGTAGTCGTCGAGATTGATCACAGAGGGGCGTTTCAGTGCATCATAGATCAAAACTTTTTTCTTTAAATTGGAGCTTTTTTCCAGGTGGACATAGGTTGTTTCACACTCTTTAGACAGCCATTTATGCGCGATGGAACAACTTTTAAGCAGCTCTTGGAGTTTTTTTCTCTTCAATTCCATTTTTTTTATTTGAATGTCATTGAGAAAAGGGGGGAGGTGGGAGAAGAGGGGAGTGCGGTACCGATTCATACGGAAAAATTTTAAAACATCTTTTCCATCAAGGCTTTCAAAAACGTACGATTGAGACCCTTTTCCTAGGTAGTGAAATTCTGAGCTCATTTCTTTGGGGAGTGGAGGGGCTTTTTTAAAGGTGAGAGGAGCTTTGATTTTTTTCACAGAAAAAGAGTCGCAAAACTGGTTAGAGGCAAATGTGAAGGCTCCGTAAGAAATAAGAGCACCTAAAAGGAGCGAAGAGAAGAAAAAAGAGAGCCGTTTCATCGTTTACCTTCCAATGGTGTAGCTTACGACTTTCCACTGTTTCAATCTGCCATCTGCCATCAAGGTGACGGTTTCTGTGACACCAGGTTTGTTGGAAAAATTTGAATTGTATTGAATCACAATAAAATCACCTCTTGTTCCATATCGGAGAGATTTTGTCTGCTGTTTAGAGGTGAGTTTTCGTCCCTGATTCCGCCCAACTTTCTCTCTTTGACCTTTGAGGGCTGCACTATATTGATCTTGAGAAACGACATCTCGCAATAAAGAGCCACAAGCGAGCCAAGCAGAACCGTATTGGGAGGCGTCGACTAAAGAGAGCCAGTAGATCGCTTGTTGATTTGCGGTTGATTCATCGGATTGAGAATCTGTTCCAGGAGCGTGATTGGGGGGATTTGTGTCTGATTGTTGAGTGGAATCTGGGGGAGGAGAGAGCTCTGCTTGTTGTTGCTGATACTGCTCAGCTGCAGTTGTCCAGGCAAAAATTGAGGTGAGAATTGAAAGGATGAAAGAATTCATATTGCGTAAAAGAGCGCCTCTGTTGTATTTTAATCTCCTTCCACACTACGTGGAGGAAGAATTATTTGCAATGCACGGGGACTTAGCTCAGTTGGTAGAGCGTCTGATTTGCATTCAGAAGGTCAGGAGTTCGACTCTCCTAGTCTCCATTGGCAAATAGTTCTGCGGCTGTAGCTCAGTTGGTTAGAGCGCGACACTGATAATGTCGAGGTCCCAAGTTCAAATCTTGGCAGCCGCATCCTTCGCTTTTTTCAAAATCTCAGCAATCGGACCATTTTCGGGGTAGTAATCGAGCAGATCTTCAACTGCTTTTTCCTTTGACTCTCTAGCATCTGTCTCTTCTATAATCTCAAGAACTCGATCAACATTTAGATCTGTAGCAACATCGATTTTCTCTTTTGCTTTCTCGAGCTCTTTTGCCCATTCAGAATCTTTTAACCACGCTTTGATTTTTTCCAATCCTTTGGTGATACGCTTTTCATCATCTGTTTTCTTCTCATCTTCTTTTGGATAGAGTTTCTCAAGCTTTGAAATGATATTTTCTCCTCGAATACCACTCTTCTCTCCATTTAAAATCGTTTGGACAAACCATTCACGCCTGGCTGGCTCGAGCTTTGTTGAAAAAGCCCCTTCATCGATCTGTTTTTTTGCTTTATCCAAAAAAATTCTCATCACGTTTGCTTGTGATTTTTCTCGCCAAACAGAGATACGGATCAAGGGGATAGAGAGGAGAAGAGCTCCAAGACAGGGGAGAATAACTGGCTTGACGATCTGGGTCATTGCATTGACACCGGGAAGTGCCAAACAGGCGCAAGAACATCCAATAATTGTAAGAGCTACCAGAATAATGACTGTCGCAGATCCTAGAGAAACACTTCCAATACACCCGTGTCGATCAGCTTCAGCTCTCAGTTCTGGAAGGGAAGAGGTTGTCATTTCAGATTAAAATTAAAGGGGATCTGTCGATTTTTTCAACAACAAATAAATAGATTGTCGAATTAAGGGTGTTGGCATACTCTTGTTTCAATGGAAAATACGATGAAAGTTTGTGACCCAATTCACGGGTTTGTCCGATTCAATTCACTTGAAAAACGGGTGATCGATTCCCGCTATTTTCAAAGACTGCGTTATATCAGACAGATGGGAGTGACCTATCTCATCTATCCAGGTGCGACGCACTCCCGTTTTGAACACTCTCTTGGCGTAATGGAGATCGCTGACAAGATCTACTCCAAGTTGGTCAAAAAAAGCGACCCTTACTGGAGGCAGATCGTCCGTTTAGCAGCTCTTTGTCACGACATGGGGCATCTCCCTTTCTCTCACACAGCTGAGACATGCTTTTTAGAAGAGGGGGGACATGAGGAGATGACCCGCCGCATTGTTGAATCTGACGAGTTAAGACAAATCTGGAAAGAGGTTGGTCCTCATGCTTGTAGCGATATCGTTAAACTTGCTGTTGAGGAGCACGACCTTGAAATGACCCCTTGGGAGAAATTTCTCTCTCAGATCATTATGGAAGATAATTTTGGAGCGGATCGAATCGATTACCTTTTGCGTGACTCCTACTATACAGGAGCTAATTATGGTCATTTCGATTATCACCAATTGATTGACAGCCTCCGGTTGATTGAAACACCATCTCCTATGATTGGAGTTTCATCATCAGGAATGCAGTCCGTTGAATCTCTTTGGATTGCTCGCTATTTAATGTATTCGCGTGTCGCTCATCTACCTAAAGTACGCCTTTTTTCTCAACATATGAAACGGGTGATGGAGATCTACTTTAAAGAGCGGGGATTTCCCAAAAATGTGGAGGAATATGTGGAGGAGTGTGATTACACGATTCTCAACGCCGCACATACATTGGCAAATAGAGGGAATTATGATGCTGCTGCTATCTTACAGCGAAAAGCTCCTTTTGTTGAAGTGGCGTGGAAACAGACTTTTAATGAGAAAAGCTTACAAAAAGAGTTCTCTTCGAATGTAATTATCGATCATGTGCAACAGAAAAAAGGGGAACGAGATTTCCCCGTTTTGATGGAAAATCAGGAAAAGGTCTCAGCAAAACTTGCCTCTCCCTTTCTCAACTCCATTCCACTCGGTGCTAAAGGTCCCTTCCTCTATGTACATCCCGACTGGAAAGGAAAGATCTCAAGTTACTTGTCCAGCACAAGCCTCTAAACAGTGACGGATCGATTTCTTGAGCTCTTCTGCAGGTCGATCCTCTGTAGAAAAATCTCCCATAATCTGTCCTAAAGAAAGAACTAAAACGCGGTCTGCAAGTGCAATTGCGTCGTGGAAATCGTGTGTAATGAGGACAATTGTCTTCCCATAAGCATCTCGGATTTGCTTGAGAAGGAAATAGAGTTGCTCTCGGATCAATACGTCAAGTGAACCAAATGGCTCGTCAAGGAGCATCAAGGGGCATTCTTGAATGAGTGTACGCGCAAGAGCGACTCGTTGCCTCATCCCTCCTGAGAGCTCAGAGGGGTACATCTCTTCACATCCAGGAAGGCCTACGAGATTAAGAAGCTGTTTTGCGCGACTCTTAAGAGCAGGGGCAGGAGAAGGACCGAGCTCACAGGGGAGAAGGATATTTTCGAGGACACTCCTCCAGGGGAGAAGGAGGTCTTCTTGCTGCATATAGGTGCAAAGCCCCTCTAGGTGAACATCTCCCCGGTCTGGAGTTAAAAGACCGGTAATGAGCTTAAAAAGGGTTGTTTTACCCGATCCTGAGGTGCCGATCAAAGCAAGGATCTCCCCTGGGGAGGCTTTGAAGGAAATTCCCTTTAAAATCGGGTGGTCGTATCCAAAATAAACATCTTCTACAGAGAGCATACATAGCTTATAACCAATTCTTTAAATTAACAAAACCTTTATTTTAACTTAATGGGGATTTGGTAAAATAGGAAGTGAGGAAAAAAGATGAGCTACACATATAAAACCACCCCTGTCAAAGCTTTAGATGCAGTTGAGAGATGGAGTATTATCTCCCTTCTCAGCCGAAGCTTTTCTACAGCAGCCCTTTCAGCAAACTTAGCTGCAAAGGGTGCTGCAAAGGTTTTCCCCTATATCAGCGTTCTCTTCGCTCCTTGGAATCTCTACACAGCTTTAGGAAATTTTCGTGATCGAATTAAGCAAGCCTCTCTCTCAGAAAAGTTAAAAGACAAGGTTTTTTGGGTCACAAGTGCTATGGGATCAGTGGGAAATGTCTTTAGTGAGATGCTCAAACCTTTTTCTGGAACAGCTAACCTTACAGGCTTTTCGGCTCTTCCTCACTACACACAGGTTTTTAACAGAATTATTCCTGCAATCACGCTTGGATTTAGTGCATTGGAATTTACTTCATCTACTTGGTCTTTGGGTCGAACAATCAAGGCTTACCGGCAGATTGATCAAAAAATAGAGTATTATAAGAGCGAAGAGGGGTCGAGGGAGAAGGGGTTATTCAACCTTCTTTTTAAACCTTTTCATCAAAATTTTGAAGGTTTAGAAGCGTCTGAATTTAGGGCTAAAGCTTTAAAGGGGATTCGTTTTTCTCTCTTCCAGCAGTCATTTTGTGTCATAAGCTCAGGAATGGCGATCACAGCTTCTATTCTTATCCTGGTCTCCTCTGCCCATTTTAGCACGGTAGGATCGAGTTTACTTCTCTCTTCAACAGCGATTTCATTTATTCCAACATTGGTAAGATTGTACTTACAAGAGAAGAAAGAAGAAGAAATTAAAAAGGTTTCTCAGGCATAATAATGTCCTATGCCTACAAATCGTTCTAGATCGACCCTTTTTACTCTGTTTTTTTCCGGTTTTATCGATTATGCCGGAATTGCAATCGTCTACCCTGTTTTTGCCTATCTCCTTTTCGATCCCTCTTTTGATTTTTTCTCTCCAGGAGCAACAGATGCAACCAAGGGGTTGTGGCTCGGTATTTTGATTGCACTTCACCCTTTGATGCAATTTTTTAGCGCTCCTTTTATGGGGGCTCTTTCCGATGTTCGAGGGCGAAGAAAAGTGATTCTAGGAACCCTTTTTATCGCCCTTTCTGGATATGTTTTTGCTATTTTAGGAGTGACGTTTCACAGCCTTGTTTTTCTTGCCATCTACCGTGCTCTTGTTGGAATTGCAGCGGGGAATGGATCTGTCCTTGGGGCTGCCATAGCCGATGTGAGTGACCAAGAGAATAAAGCGCGTAATTTTGGTCTTTTGAGCATGAGCTTTGGTGCGGGATTTACCCTCGCTCCTTTTGTTGGAGGAGTGTTGGCTCAAAAAATGGGATTCTCTTCTGTTTTTTGGGTCTCTTTGATCTTGGTTTCGATCAATATTTTATTGGTTTTTTGGAAGCTACAGGAGAGCCACTATCCACAAGTTCATAAAAACAAACGAGTGGCTCTTTTTGAGAGCTTTTCCCTTATCAAAGATGCTGTGAAGTTAAAAGCGTTGCATAGCCTATTTATAGGTCTTTTGATTTTTACCCTTGGTTGGGCATTTTTTACCGAGTTTATCGCACTTTTTCTCTCTAGCCGCTTTGCTTTTAGACCAGAACAAACGGGACTCTACTACGGGTATGGTGCTATTTTTTACGCTCTTTTTGCCGGTTTTGTCGTCTCTCCAATTGCCAATCGAGTTGGACCTAGAAAGGCGCTTTTTTTCGCGCAGCTTTTTTCAGGAATCGCTCTTTTGATGCTGGTCTTTATCTACAGTCCAAAGACACTTTGGGTGTATACGCCTGTTGTTCAATTTTTTATGGCATTTATCTACCCGACAACAGCAACAATCATCTCCAATACAGTCTCTGTCGATATTCAGGGAAGGACCATGGGAATTTACCAAGCGATCAATGCGATAGGAGTTGCCCTCAGCCCCTTTGTTTGCGGAACACTTGTCGGGGTATTCCCTTGGATTGCTGTGGTTGCAGGAGGAACGCTTATGATACTTGGAGCTCTGGCGTTTCGATTTTTCCAGCGACCACAAGAAGAGGGTGCGCCTTCATCTCTTTTGGCTGACAAGTTGTAAGGAAAACTTGTCCTTGACTCTCTATTTTTTCAAAAAGAGAGCGTTCCCTTTTTTGATCAAAGCTAATCCCAAAATCATCGATTAAAAGAAGAGGCAGCTCTCCCACATTTGAACAAAGATGGTGAAATTGCGCCAACTTTAAAGCGGCAACACACGACCGTTTTTGTCCTTCACTTGCAAAATTTTTCACTTCTCTCTCATCGAGATAGGGGATAAAATCATCCTTATGAGGGCCGCTTAAAGTGGTTCCTAAAATCAATTCTTTCTCTCTTTGTTCTGTGGAAAATAAAGAGGGAGCGTACTGAAGAGAAATTTTCTCTGGGTCGTGATCAATCTTTTGCTCTAACTCTTTTAAAACAGAGAGTCGCTTTTTACTTAAATAAGACGCAGCTTCTTCCATTGTTTCTTCAAATGGAGAGAGAAGAGCCGTTTTTTGCTCCCGCAACAACACATTGCGATGGCGCATCGCTTTGGTATAACGGGAGAGGTGATGGATGTAGAGCGGATCAAATTGAGCGATATGAAGGTCGAGAAAATGGCGACGCACCTTAGGCAGCCCTTTAGCTAGAGCATCATCTTCAGGAGTTAGAAGAACACCTTGAAGGATACCTAAGAGGGAGCTTAGCTTGGGAAGGGGAGTGACGCCCAAGCAGATCCGTCGCTCTTTCCCATTGTATTGCATTGAAAGTTGCTGGCTTACTCCATTTTTTTCAAAAGTTGCTTCAATGACAAAAGCATCTTTTCCAAATTGAATTAAATCGCTCAAATGACGAGCACGGAAAGAGCGTCCCGTAATTAAGAGATAAATTGCTTCTAAAATCGAGGTTTTCCCTTGAGCATTTTCCCCGTAGATCAAGTTGATCTCTGGGGAAAATAAGAGGGTCGCTTCTTCAAAATTTCGAAAATGGCGGAGGTAGAGGCGCTCAAGCCTCATCATTTAATCTCATCGGCATGATAATGAATAAGCTATTGGTTGAATCAGTCAAAATACCGGGGTTATACGAGTCAGAGACACCCAAGGAGACCGTTTCATCCTTACTGTGACGTAAAATATCCAAGAAGTAGAAAGGGTTAAATGCAATTTCCAATTTTGGGCCATCATAATTTACAGGCATGCTCACTTTCCCTTCTCCTACATCTGCACAGTTTGCTGTTAAAATCAGCTCTCCTGGAACGAATGTGAAACGGACAGAGTGGGAATTTTCGTTTGTGAAAAGAGAGATTTGCCGAAGCAATACAATCAACTCTTCCCGATGGAGTGAAACTTTTTTCTCACTTTTAGAAGCGATCACCTGCTCAAAATCAGGATATTCTCCAGAGAGCAATTTTGTTACAAGAAGTGTATCTCCGACATCAACAGCAACTTTGTCTTCCGTGAGGTAGATCGTTGCATCGTCACCATCTGAGAGATTTTTAACGATTTCATCGACAGCTTTAATTGGAAGGATGTACTCTCCACTCTCATCTGAGGCAAGAGGAATTTGAAGCTCTGTTTTTGCCAGCCGCTTCCCATCTGTTCCGACAAAAATCGCCTTTCCATCGATGATTCGCATTAAAACACCTGTCAAAACAAAACGGCTATCCTCTTTTGAGACAGCAAATGAGGTGCAAAAAAGGCTCTCTTTAAGGGCATCGCTCTTAACAGTAAATTTTGTTGCCTCTCCAAGATCGGGGAGAAGGGGGTATTCATTTTTATCCATTCCATTGAGCCGGAAACGGGAGGATCCCGACTTGATCTCTGCCATTTCCCCATCAGCAGCAAGGACTTCAATGCTACTATCTGTCAATTCTCTCACAAGCTGAAAAAACCGCTTGGAGGGAATTGAAAGCGACCCCTTTTCATACACTTTAGCCTGTGCCTGACATCTCGTTCCCACAGTGAGATCGGTCGCAGTAAATACGAGCTCTCCCTCATTTGCTTCGATCAAAAAGTTAGAGAGGACCGGGATAGGGGCATTTTGTGGAACAATATTTTGAATTTTTCGAATCAATCCAGCGAGCTCAGCTCGAGAAACAACAAACTTCATTCTTCATCCTTACGTCATAGACTTTCGATTACAAAACATGCTATCCTATTTTCAATTATGACAAAAGAACTAGTTTCCAACCGAAAGGCATACCACGACTACGAGATATTAGAAACTTTTGAGGCAGGAGTTGTTTTGCTGGGGACAGAGGTTAAATCACTCCGTGCCTCAGGGGGGAGTTTGCAGGAGGGGTATATCCGGATTCTCAAAGGAGAGCTTTGGCTCATCGGCGCCCATATTGCAGCTTACCGTTTTGGAAATCTCCATAATCATGAAGAGCGTCGAGATCGAAAGTTACTCGTTCACAAGCGGGAACTCGAACGACTTGAAGCAAAAATACGGGAAAAAGGGATGACACTTGTCCCTCTTTCTCTCTACTTGAAAAATGGGCGAGTCAAATGTAAATTTGGAACAGCCAAGGGACGAAAAAAGCACGACAAACGAGCTGCTATGGTTGAAAGAGAGAAGAAACGAGAGATGGATCGCGCGATGAAGCGTCCTCAATAATCCACGCCTCACCATGGGGAAAATGACGCTTAAACCACTCTTCTCCCTCTGACACTGAATTAAATAGCATCAAAGTCGTTGCAATCGCATCGGCGGTCATACAATCTTCTAGTAAGACGCTTGCGCTTGAAAGAGGGTGGTTATAGAGAGGTTCTTTCTTAAAAGGATCGATCAAATGGGTGTAGAATTTTCCCTCAACCTTCCAAAGTTGCAGATAACTTCCAGAGGTGGCAATTGCTTGATTGATTGTTTTGACAACTTCAGTTCCAAGTAGAGCGATTCTCCACTCTCTTCCCGAAGGGTGAAGACCAAGAGTTCGAATCTCACCACCCCAATTGACATACACACTTTTAAATCCGGCATCATACAACCTTTCAGCCAAAAGATCGACAGCATACCCCTTTGCAATCCCACTTAAATCAAGCGTTGTTTGACTATTCTCTTTATAAAGAGTAGATCCTTTGAGGTGGACTTTAGACCATCCTAAACCCTCTTGTGCAGTGGCGATCTGTTCATCACTTGGAATCTTTCCTCTCTTAAGCTCTTTTTTCCATAATTTTTGCAATGCATTGACCGTGGGATCAAAACGTCCTTCAGTCAAATGAACGATCTGATCCACCTTGCCAAGAAAAAGGGCAAGTTGTGGTGAAACCTCAAATAGCTCAAATGCTTTAAGATTATTAATATCAGATATTTCAGAAGAAGGATTCCAGTTATTATAGATTCGATCCACCTCATCAAAAGTTTGATTAATGATTGAGTCGAGATCTCCTTTTTTCTCAACTTGGACACAAAGAGGCATATCCATCACATACTTTTCAACAGAGTAAGTGTTTGAATTTTGTTCTTTTAATGAACATCCAGTCAAAAGTAAAAGAAGTAAAATTTTCTTTAGCAACATTGAAAACTTTGAATTGTATTATGGATGAGCATCGCCACCGTCATCGGCCCTACACCTCCAGGAACAGGGGTGATCGCCTGACATTTTTTCGAAACCGATTCAAAATCAACATCACCAATGAGTTTCCCCTCAACACGAGAGATTCCCACATCGATCACAACAGCACCCTCTTTTACCATCTCTTGCCGGATAAAGCGAGGTTTTCCCATAGCAGCGATCAAAATATCTGCCGATCGAGTGATCTCACTTAGGTTTTCTGTCTGACTATGGACCACAGTGACTGTAGCATTTGCCCCTTTTTTCTTTTGCATTAACAACGCCGCCAGTGGCTTACCGACAATATTGCTCCGTCCAACAATCACTACATGTTTTCCAGCAGTTGCAATTTTGCTCTCTTCTAAAAGAACTTGCACCCCAAGAGGTGTACAAGGGATAAACCCCTTTTCTTCTCCTAAGAGAAGTTTTCCTAAATTAACAGGGTGAAAGCCATCCACATCCTTTTTTGGATCAATAGCATCGATAATACGACTCTCATCAATCTGCTCAGGCAGGGGAAGCTGAACTAAAATACCGTGAACAGAAGAGTCTTGGTTGAGTGCATGAACTTGGTCTAAGACTCTCTTTTCGCTCACATTTTCAGGGAAGCGAAAAAGAGGGGAGTCGACCCCAACTTTAGAGCACGCTTTCTCTTTCATTCGTACATACGCCTCTGATGGAGCGTGCTTTCCAACCAAAACAACCGCAAGCTTAGGACGCATGCCCAATCTTTCAACTTCTAAGCGGTAGCCTTCTAAAAGTTTGTCAGCAATTTTTTTTCCAGAGATATGCATCGATCCCAAGTTTAACCATTTGCTCACTTTTTGTGTTAACATTTCATCAAAAAATAGCATTACCATTTTAATCTAGACGCATTGTAAAGTTTACCCATGGGACCAGTATCATCATATCATTCAGTGAGTCACTCTCTCCCTTTTCCAGAAGATCTACAGGTAAAAAATCAAGCAACTCACATTCCTCCTGAAGCATTTAACGAGCTTGTCGGGTTTTTGCAAATGCACTCAACTGAGATGAAGCAAGCAATTGCATCTGGAACCTTACTTAACCAAACAAATTTAAACTTATCTTCTTGTGAACTTGAAGAACTTCCAGATTGTATCGGGCACTTAACAAACCTGACAACACTCAATGCTTCTAACAATCAGCTAGAAGGACTTCCTGAAACAATAGGCCTCTTGGTCAATTTAACAGAGCTTTACCTGAATGGTAACCGTTTAACAACACTTCCTCAAAGCATCGATCGATTAACAAATCTAAGTGGACTCTATATAGGAAATAATCAGTTCAGCTCTCTTCCTGACACAATAGGGCAATTAACACATCTAATTGAAATTTATCTATTTGATAATGATCTAAGAACCCTTCCACCTTCCATTGGGGGCCTTACTCAACTCAGAAAGATGGTATTACTTAGGAATTCAAATCTTTCCATCCTTCCGCTCTCTTTGGGGAATTGCCCTCAATTAACCTCTCTTATGACTGAAGGAACTCAAATCCCTCGATCTATTCGAGAGCAAACTGTTACACATGGTAAAAAGATACCCACTTTAGCTGAAAAGTTTTCTTGTAAGATCGCTTTATGGAAAAAAGCTGCGGGTCTTACTGAAGAGTGGATGGGTCCAAAATTGAAGGAGGAAGAGAAAAAAAATCTCTATACTTGGCTTATACGGCTAGAGAGAGCAAAAGACTTTAAATGCGACCAAAAGGGGCTTGCAGAAACAACCTGTGCCATCTTAAAAGACATCTATGAAGATCCCAAGTTCAGAGAACGCTTTTTTAACTTGATTGTAGCAGATCTTACACGTTGTGGAGATCGGGCTGCCATGTCTCTTAATCTTGTCTACACAGAGTGGAAGTTGCATACTCTTCAAACAGATGCACCTCTTTCTACTAGAGTCGAGCTTCTTGTTGGTTGCAGTCGAACTCTAGAATTAAGACGCGCTGTATTAAAAAAATATCTAGGTCTTGAGAATGTTGAGAAAGTTCTATATGCCGAGACTAATCTGGGAGAAAGACTCGCTCTTGTGACAGCAGTCCACTCTATGCTTCATGAAAAAATTGGAAAAATACCAGCTGAAGAGCTTGAAGAAATTGCAGCAGAAATTGAAAAGATTCCTAGAGCTAAGTTGATCGCAAGATTTGACTATTGGAGGGGATATCTCAAGGAACACCACACTTTAAAATTCTTTACGATAGAAAGCAGGACTCAAGCGGCTCAAGGGGGACTCCTTAGAAGAAGACAAAGTGAGGATATTCAGGAGATGGAGTATCTAAGTCAAAATAAAGCGCTTAAAGAACAGGAAGAAGAGGCGATCCTTCGATTGACAGAGGAAATTATCACCGGTATTTTTTCTTAAAATGTGCGTAGAACTTCAGCTTCGCCACCCTTCGGCCGATTTGGAAGGGAAGGGCAAATAGAAAAAGAGCGAATAGTCCATCAAGAATGGGCATTTCTAAAAGATCTGTCACGATAAATCGCCAGCTAAAAGTGTATCCACTACCAAAAATGAGATATATTGCCGCTGTAATCACTCCCACAACCATTGAGAAAAAGATTGTTAGAACAGGAATTGTGGAAGGCTTATCTTCAAAAAAATTGCTCTTTCTTCCATAGAGAAAAAGCGTTGCAATAGAATAGCTCAAGGGTGTCACGCCAAAGATCGGAGCTGATGAAAGAAGATCGATCAAAACTCCACACCCCAAACTTCTCCACAAAACAGCGTACCGTGTCTTTTTGTAAAAGCAAACAACTAGGTGAGGAGCAAAAAATACAAGATGGACAGTGGGGAAATAAGAAGGGAAGAGAAGAGCGGAAAGGAAAGAGATGAAAAAACTAGCACGCATCATTTTGGAAAAATACCGCTGGAACAGTTTTTAAAATTAACTGAAGATTGAGAAAGGGGGATCTCCGATCAACATATGCTGCATCGAGTTTGATTCTCTCTTTAAATGTTGTTGAGCTTCGTCCTGAGGTTTGCCACAGTCCTGTAATCCCAGGTCTAAGGGATAAAATTTTATCACAATAGGAGCCGAGGAGTTTTTTTTGATCCACCATATAGGGGCGGGGGCCGACGATGCTTAAATCTCCTTTCAAAACATTGTAAAATTGTGGAAGCTCATCGAGAGAAAATCTTCGAAGTACCCGACCAAGAGAAAAGATCCGAGGATCTTCTTTCAATTTTTGATGGGAGACCCACTCTTTTTTGTATTCTGGATAGAGCTGAAGAATCTGTGTTAACCTGTTATCTGCATCGATGTGCATTGTCCGGAATTTATAACAGCAAAACACCTTTCCATTTTTCCCTAATCGCTTTTGTGAGTAGAAAATAGGTCCGGGCGAAGCGATTGAAATAATGACAGCAATAAGAAGAAAAAAAGGGGTGAGCAAAATAAGAGCAATTAAACTTAGTGGTAAATCAACCCATCGTTTCATGCCAAAAAAATAGCTAGAATAATCTTTTTTTTCTAGAAAACATTGAAAGATGGTGTATACAAGAGGAAACGGAGGGTGAAATGAGAGCAATTTTTTTCTATTTGGTGTTGATGACACCACTTTGTGCCAAAGTCTCCTATTCAGGGGAAAATGGAACTGAGAGTTGGGGAGGGGAGTGTCAAACAGGCAAATATCAATCTCCAATCAATATTGACACAGGTGATGTGACAATTGAAGATTTTCCCTCGATTGAGTTTCACTATCCTCCTACCACGTTCAAAGTAAAGAATGTAGGCTATCAACTGAAGGTTACACCTCAAAAAGGGGCTTATATTACAGTTGGCGGAGAGCGATACGATTTAGTTCAGTTCCACTCTCATTACCCTTCAGAGCACACAGTAAACGGACTCCATTACCCGATTGAAACGCATTTTCTCCACCAAAATAAAGCAGGAGACATTGTTGTTTTAGGATTATTTTGTATTGAAGGAGAGCCTCTTAAGGCAATGGACACCATTTGGGAAAAGATCGACCAACAAACAGGAGATAGAGGAGTCTATTCAAAAGATAAAATCGATCTACTCTCTTTTTTCCCACAAAAATCTAACCTCTTTCACTATAAAGGATCGAGCACTAGCCCTCCTTGCATTCCAAATGTGATGTGGTACATCTGGGAAAGACCAATGCAATTTTCTAAGGAACAAATCGAAGATTTTCGAAGGTTTTTTCCAGCGAATAATCGCCCCACGATGCCACTTAATGGCCGAAAGGTCTATAGGAGCGCTAAACCTAAGTACATCTCAAGATAGCTCTTTAAAGGGGCTGTATTGTAGTTGAGTTGAGCGAGGATGCCTTCGCACTGCTCTAATGCTTTTGCTGCGCTCTTTTTGGCATGCTCTTCTCCTAACGGATGGTCTTTATCATCGAGATCATCTGCCGCTTGAAAGAGCATTCCAAAGGAGTGGCCAAATTCAGAAAGTTTGGGATCATCCACTTCACCGATCACTTCAGCAAATTCGAGGGCGGCTTGAAAAAGAGCTGCTGTTTTCAAAGAATGAAGAAGGTCAACCTCTTTACTCTCTTGAATATCTAAGACTTGACCTCCTACCATCCCAAAAATACCAGCTCTTTTTGAGAGGATTTGGATCAGTTTAAGTCGCTGCTCAGATTTAAGGTCTGTGGCCTGACTTAAAAGCTCAAAAGCATAGGTGAGAAGGTAGTCTCCAGTGAGCACAGCAGTAGCTTCATCATAGGCGCGATGAAGTGTTTTTTTTCCACGCCGATAGTCGTCATCATCCATACAGGGGAGGTCATCGTGGATGAGTGAATAGGTATGAATAAGTTCAAGAGCACAGGCAGGTTTGAGAGCTTTTTCAATAGGAGCTTGGAGCATTTCAACAGTTGTTAAAACAAGGAGGGGACGGATCCGTTTACCGTTTGAAAGAAGAGAGTAGAGGGCAGGTTCTTTGAGAAGAGCCCCCTTTGGGATCACTGTTTCTAATGCTTGATTAATTAAGTCTAACATGTCCAGTCGAGGATCACTTTTCCAGCATTGCCAGAGAGCATCGCATCGAATCCTTTTTGAAAATCATCTGCAGAGTAACGGTGCGTGATCACAGGAGTGATGTCAAGTCCACTTTCTAGGAGGTGGCACATTTGGTACCACGTCTCAAAGATTCGACGTCCATAAATTCCTTTGATCGTCAACATTTTAAAGATAACAGAGACCCAGTCAATTGCTGCATGAGAAGGAAGGATCCCCAAGAGAATAAGCTGTCCACCTGTTGTTGCAAGATCTGGAAGTTCTTCAAATGCTTTGGGGCTTCCCGACATTTCTAAACACACTTCAAACCCTTCTGTCATTCCAATCTCTTTGATAGCCGATTTGACCGATTCTTTTGAAATGTCAACCACTCGTGTGGGATTCATCTTTTTTGCAAGCTCAAGCCTGTAAGGATTGAGATCTGAAATCACAACATTGCGTGCACCAGCTTTTTTTGCAATCGGAATGCTCATCAAGCCAATTGGTCCAGCTCCAGTGATAAGAACATCTTTTCCAACAAGATCACAAGAGAGTGCGGTATGAACAGCATTGCCCATTGGGTCAAAGATACAGGCAACTTCATCTGAAATAGACTCTGGAACAGGAAAAGCGTTACTTGCTGGAATACTGAGAAACTCAGCAAAACAGCCATCTCGGTTCACTCCAACACCAACTGTGTGAGGGCATAAAACCCGCTTTCCTATGCGACACTGGTAGCACCGTCCACAAGTGATATGTCCCTCTCCAGAAACACGGTCTCCCTCTTTAAATCCTTTGACATTTTTTCCTATTTCAACAACACGTCCTACAAATTCATGGCCAATAGTTGAGGGGACAGGGAGTGTTTTAGATGCCCATTCATCCCACTTATAGAGGTGGACATCAGTTCCACAAATCGATGTTTTCTCGATTTTAATCAAGAGATCGTCCTCTCCAATGACTGGAATTGGGACATCTTCTACCCAAACACCTTCTTTGGGCTCTTTTTTAACAATTGCTTTCATAAATTTTTAAATGACATTCAGCTCTTTACCAACTTTTTCAAAAGCTGCAATCGCTCTGTCGACATCCTCTTTTGTATGTACTGCTGACATTTGTGTTCGAATACGTGCCGCTCCCTGAGGGACAACTGGATAGAAAAATCCTACCACATAGATTCCCTCTTCGAGCATTTTCTTTGCAAAAACCTGTGTGAGTTTGGCATCTCCAATCATGACCGGGATAATTGGATGGTCTTTCCCTGCAAGAGTGAAGCCAAGGGTTGTCATTTTTTTTCGGAAATGGTTGGCATTATCAAATAGCTGTGCTCGCAGTGCAGCTCCTTCTTCTTCTAGGATATTTAAAACTTCGATAGATGCCGTTGCGATCGAAGGGGCGAGCGTATTTGAGAAGAGATAGGGGCGTGATCTTTGTCGAAGCCATGAGATGATTTGAGCTCTTCCTGAAGTGAATCCCCCAGAAGCTCCTCCAAGCGCTTTACCCAAGGTTCCGGTAATAATATCAACTCGATCGAGCACTTTGCAATATTCATGTGTGCCTCGTCCATTTTCTCCCAAAAATCCTGCTGCGTGACAATCGTCGATCATAACAATCGCATCATATTTATCGGCTAGATCACAAACAGCTTCTAAATTAGCGATAATTCCATCCATGGAGAAAACCCCATCTGTCGCAATGAGCCTAAAACGGCAATCTTGTGCTTCTTTCAATTGTTCTTCGAGATGAGCCATATCATTGTTCCGGAAGCGGAGTCGCTTTGCCTTGCAAAGACGAATTCCATCGATAATACTCGCATGGTTAAGCGCATCGCTGATCACCGCATCTTCTGGACCAAGCAAAGTCTCAAAAAGTCCTCCATTTGCATCGAAGCATGAACTGTACAAAATAGTCTCTTCACTTCCGAGGAAAGAGGAGATCTTCTTTTCAAGCTCAATATGAACATCTTGTGTTCCACAGATAAAACGTACCGAGGCGAGTCCAAAGCCATGTTTTTTATAACTCGATTTTGCAGCTTCAACCACTCGGGGGTGATTGGCAAGTCCTAGGTAGTTATTTGAACAGAAATTCAAGACATGCTCTTGACCTTTCAAAGAGACTTCAGATTGTTGAGGAGAGAGGATGATACGCTCACTTTTGTAGAGGCCGTTCTCTTTCAGTTGTTCAATTTCATTGTCGAGATGGGTGATAAAGCTTTTGTTCATTGTCAGAGTCTCCTTAAGTAGTCAAATTCCCTTCTTTTAAAATCATCGTCGATTGACAAAGACTTGCAAGCTCTTGATCGTGTGTCACCACGATCAGTCCTTTATTGAATTGCTGTGCACATTGCAAGAGAAGGGCGTGAATATGCGTTGATGTTGAATGGTCTAAATTTCCCGACGGCTCATCAGCTAAGATGATTTGAGGGTCATTGCAAAGCGCTCGGGCGATGGAAACACGTTGTTTTTCACCACCTGAGAGGAGCTTTGAAGGAAAGTGGATTCGATCTTCAAGCCCAACATGTTTGAGTAATTCTAAAGCTCTGAAATAGCTTTTAGATCCTTTAGAAATATCTTCTCCAGCAATCAGTGCTGGCATTAACACATTGTGCAAAGCGGTGTAGTCGGCAAGCAAATTACACGATTGAAAGACAAACCCAATATGCTGGTTCCGAAGATTCGGGGCATTTTTTCCTGTGACACGTTGACCTACAATCTCTAAAGAGCCAGAAGTCGCATTATCAAGTGTCCCTAAAATCTGCAAAAGGGTCGTTTTTCCCTCTCCAGATGCTCCCATAATGGCGATGCTCTCACCGGTTTTAAGCTTGAGTGAGACCTCGTCTAAGATATCGATTTTTTTGGGTCTCAAGAAGCTTTTGTGGAGTTTTTTTGCCGCTAAAATTGTCGTCATCATTCACCCCTCAATGTTTCTGTCGGATTGAGACGGGCCGCTTTAAGAGCTGGAACAAGCCCAGCAATGATTGAGAGGACTAAAGTGGTTGCTAAAACAAATATGACAGATGCCCAACTCACTGTAGAGGGGAGTTTTGCTCCAAAAAATGCCGTTTGAAACATCTCATGCCCTTTAAAGAAATTGAGCATGCTGACCAAAAATTCAATGTGATGAACCGTAAAGATGGCTAAAACAGTTCCTAGAAGGCAGCTGATGATTCCCATAATAAATCCACAGATCCCAAAAATCGAGGCGATATTTTTTGAGGTAGCTCCCATTGCCCGCATGATCCCAATCTCTTTTTTCTTGTCATTTACAAGGAGAATCAACATCGAAATGATATTCGAACAAGCGACGAGGAGGATCAAGAAAGCAACGAGGGAGAAGAGGGTCTTATCACTTGAAAGTTGTTGTAAAATAGGCTGAACAAAGTCGTAGTCGTGGTAGGATTCAACTTCCCAATATTTCCCCAATCCGAGCTTGTCAAGCTGAGAGACGAGTTCTTGTTTCACTTTATGGGCATCATTTACATCAGCAATCCAAAGATTTACACCATTACCAAGGGTTTGATCAGGGGCTGAAAGACTCCCTCTAAGGGAGGTTGTCACTTTGGGATCGACAAAAGCGAATTTATGTCCAAATGAAACGAGGCCTGGATCATAAAATCCGGCGACAAAGATAGGGAGTCTCTGTTCTTGAGTCGAGGTGGGAGTTGCAGCAAAATAGCTCAAATAGCCTCGATCTCCCAAACGGATTCCATTTTTTCGGTAATTTTGTGAAATAATGATTCCATCACCCAAAATACTATCGACAGGAACCTGACTCTTATAAGCCCAAAAAGGGGAGTCGTCTGCAATATCCGCGTCGATAATTTGAAGGTGATTCATCGGAAGATTTCCCGACAAAAAGACTCCCTGCACTTCTCCTTCGACTTGGAAAAGAAGGTCGTGGTAAGAAAGAGCCTGATCCATTGATGCATCGATAAGAGTTGCTTTAAATTCAACGCCCTTATCGAAGGTAACATAAGGGTACTCGGAGTCGAGAACTCCCCCATCGAAGTGAAGGTTTGATTCAACAACGTGGTAGCCCATCTCTTTATATCGGTCGCAAAGGGGTTGTAATTCGCTTGTTTTTTGAGGGATAATCACCCGCAAGATCTCTCCATTATTTACAATTCCACACCCTTTTAGATTTCCATTATAAGGGTGTAGAGTTGAAGAAAATGGACACGATTCATCCTTGGTTTTCACACCTTTTAGGTCGATATGATTAAAAAAATCGGGAAGATCTTGCATTGGAAGCAAAGACATAAAATTATTTAAGTCTTCCGGTTCAGGAGGTTGAACCATTTCGCTAAAAGAGTGGTTCTCTTCATCAATATTCGTAAAGTAAGAGACCTGAGAGATGCAGCTCTCTTCGTACCCTCTATTGGGAGTGTGTCGAATGAGATTGAGTCGCATATTCCCAAGAGCCACTTCAAATTCTTTAGGGCGGACACCCCCAATTTTTTGGGCAGCAGTAAATCCAGCTTTTACAGGATCTTTCAAAGAGCCGTCGGGATAGCAATCGGCCAAGGGAAAATCAGAGGGAAGTTCTGCATCAAAGTTAGGATCGTAAGGGTCGCTTTGAGAAGCAAATAACTTCTCACCAATCGATTTTGTCGTGTAGCCAGCATCAGAGCTGACAGAATCTATTTTATAGTAGTAGGAGGAGTAGTACGCCTCAGTTGGGGTCATCCGAACAGGAGCATTGAGCGAGACGAGTTGTTTGAGCCAGTTTTGTTGAATTCCTTCCGTAATGGATAAAAAGACGATTGTGAGCCAAACGACCAACGAAATCACCAAAATAGAGACAAGAGAGATAATAGAGACAGAGAGCTGCCTCCATTTTGGAATTAAATATTTTGATGCGACCGAAAGGACAAAACGCATACTACTTTGCTTCTTTGAAGATCACATGCTTCTTAAGCTTACGATCATACTTCTTTAACTCAATTCGACCTGTGGTCGTTTTTTTATTCTTAGTCGTCCAGTAGACGTCAGTGCTTTCAGTGCTTTTCAGCTTGATCGTTTCTCTACTTTTGCTTGCCATGAGAGGTTTCTCCTTAAAATATTATTTTTGCACACCAGCGTACCGTATTTTAGAATAATTTTTCAAGAGATAAAAAAAACCTATTACACCTCAGTCTCCCATATTCTAAAAATTATTTAACATGTACATTATAAGAATACTATGTTAAAATACCCATATGGTTTCTCCCTGTCAACGTTCAAAAGAGGCTGCCAGCCAAATACGTTTTTATGAACAAGAAGGAAAGGCTACAGCCGACCGTTATGAGCGCAATGCAACACTTATTCAAGTGGTGACAAAAGTCGCAATGTTATCTCTATTTACGGGGATTACACTTGGCACAACTCTCTCAGGTTGGTCGGTATTTGGAGTTATCGTTGGAGTCGCTGTTGTGATTCTCCCAATTTCTGCATCTAAAGAAAAAGCCTACAGAGTTTTAGCCATTGAAATTCGAGAAAACAATGAAGCAAATATCCTCTACCTTAAACTTCTGGATCCCCAAAACCATCCTCACCATGTAACCGACTTAACTCCTGTTGACTCACGTCTTTATCACGATATCCGAAATGAAGGGGAATTAAACGAAAAATACCCTTGGTCAATCAAAGGGATAGACCGCCGACTTGCTAAACTAGGCGTTGATATACCCCCATCGAGCTACGATCTGATTGCACGGAGAGTCGGCTGCCCCTTAACCTATGAAAAAAAGCCAACTTTTGAAGAATATGGAGTAGCGTCTGAAACTACTGAAGGAGAGTCATCTAAAGAAGTTAAAGCTCACTTAGCCTCCCAACATAGCAAGATAGAGGAGTTGCTAAAAGAGCTTCAAAAAGGAAATTGCCCAACCATTGAGCTTCCTGATTTCACAAAACAACGAGATAGAAGTGCATCTCGAAGTGCACTTCTTGAAGATATAAAATCAAATGTAGCTTGTATCGAGAAGCTAGAAGCTATCGTAGAGACACTTCCTCGCAGCCGCTTTCTTGCAATGAGTGATCAACTCAACCAACTCAAACGTGTTGCAGTAGAAAAACACTTAGGAAAACCCTCCGATATACCGCTTGAATTTGTCGAAGCTTATGTTAAGCATGTAACCCCTAAAGCAACTCTCTATGCTGAGAAGATTGCTGAACTTAAGGATCGCTGCATGGAGTTAGATCAAACTGGTAAATTTCAAACGAAATTAGAAGAACTCACTTACGAGATCAATACTGGTGGAAAAAATACCCTTACCCTAATAAGAGAAGGAGTTGCAATTGCATTTAGCCCCACCCCAACAGATCCATTTCCTAAAACTGGGGACCGTTTTTTTTCAGTTATTCATCGAAATCTAAAAAAACAAGACAATTTAGCTTTCCGTACCATGATTATTCACAGGATTGCCGTTTGTTTGATTGAACAGGCGCCTCTATGGCCTCTTATTTTTATTTCTAGTCCTTATCTCTCCATCGGGTCTATAGCGTGCTTTATGTTCACCGGGCAGATCGCTGGCTACTTCTATGACAGAAGAATCAAAGAGATCGAAAAGAAGATGCTTCACCTTCGCTATGCTGAATTTCTCCACATTCATGGTTTAAAAAATGGTTTAGCAGTAAAAGAACTCCAAGAACTTGAGAAGCGTTATCATCTCGATCTCGATGGGTATGAGATGACTGCTACAAAATTGATTTTTGGAGAGAAGCTTGCATCTGTAGAAGAACTTAAAGCTTTCAAGGAGAACTTCAAGCTTCCAAACTTCCGTAACCCAGACTCAAATTAAGCTTACGAGCCTTCTCTTTTTGCTGGCGACTCTCTTGAAGAACTCCATTCTTCTTGAGGGAAAAATAAAATTAGAGTATACTCTTCCTTCTCAGTCGGAGGGAAGCTCATGGCGGCAATTACCGTTTCACAGTTCCAAAATCTACTCGAAAAGGGAGAGCAAGAGCTCATTTCTCCCTTTTTAAAAAAACTCCTAAGCCACAACCTCACTCTTAAGGACAAAAAAAACTTTGCAAAGTTTGTCATTGCTTTCCTCGAAAAAACCGTTATTCCCAATCGAAATGAACCGCTCTTTCATGAGTTGATTGTTTTTTTAAGCGACCTTATCCCCGATGAGGGATATACCGTCGCACACCTCTATTTTACCTATGGCAAACTTTCTTTTAAGGGACGATATTTTCTCTACGCTCGTGATCAACTCTCTAAGCTTGAAAAGCCAGATGGTAAGGTGTTTCATCTCTGGGGAAACACCTTGATTGCTTTGGGACACTATATTGAAGAAGATGAGCTTTTTGAGCAGGCAATTGATAAATACCGGGAAGCGAGCCGTCTTGGTGGAATCTCTCTGAAGCTTTTATGGGATTGGGGGTTGGCGTGGAAAGAGTTGGGAGATCTTTCAGGAGAAATAACAGACTTCAAACAAGCGGTGAGTTGCTTCCAAAAATGCCTCCCTTTTAAGCCTCTTGACGCCTCTTTTTTCGTGGATTTTGGAAAAACTCTTTTGTCTTTAAGCCACCTCAGTGGAGACCCTTCTTTTGTAAAAGAAGCGATCGAACTCTTTAAAATTTCTCTTTATAGAAATGAAACTTCAGAAGGATGGGTCTCTTTTGCAAGAGCGAATGCAAAACTTTTTGAACTGACTGGTGAACGGAAAGATTTCGAGGAGGCAGATGCAATTTTTAAAGAAGCGATTGCCGCTGTTCCCGAAAGAGGAGAGCTTTGGGCTGACTGGGGAGAGATCTTCCTCCGCTCTGGATGGCAAAGTCGTGAATTTAAAGAGTTGGAAAGTGCTGTAGAAAAACTCACTTCGATGAAAATTCAAGAGTGTAATCCCATCCGAGTTACGGCTCTTTTAAGTCAAAGCTTGGCCGCTCTTGGACTCGTTTTAGAAGATTTGTCTCTTCTGACAGAAGCAAAAAAACGGGTGATCTCTTCCCTTGAAATGATGCCCGACCACCCCTCTCTTCAGTTTGCTATTGGCTGCTCTTTCTTGGCCCATGGATTTTATTTCAATGATCCTAAAGAATTTGAAAAGGCTTCTCGCCTCTTCAAAAAATTGATTGAAGAAGATGGAACCAACAGTGACCTTTGGTTTGCTCTTTTTCAAACGTACTATGGATGGGCTTTTGCAGCAAAAGAGCACACCCTTCTTCACGAAGCACTTGAAATGGCAAACCGCCTTGTCACGCTTCGTCCTTTCTCAAGTTTCTATTGGATGGGGTATGGAATTGCATTGGTCCGCCTCTCTCAATTTGAAATAAATCCACAGGCGAGACTTGAAGAGGGGATTGTGAAGTTTAAAAAGTCGCTCTCGATCCGAGAAGATTTTGAGACATTGTTCCACTATGCTCACGCTCTTGATCTCTATGCCGACCTAATGGGCGAGAAATCTTTTTTTGAACAAGCACTTGAGATTTTAAGGATGCTCTACCAAAAGCTTCCCACTGACCTCCGAATTGTGTATCAACTCGGACTGACCCTCTCTCACTATGGAGAAATCACTTCTGAGGTGGAACATCTCAAAGAGGGGATTGATTTTTTTGAAATTGTCTCTAGACGTGAAACAGAAGATGATGAGGTGTTGTGTCAATTGGGGTATGCAAAGCTCCTTTTGTCTGAGCTAATCGATGATCCTGCTCTCCCTCAAAGCGCTGAAGATTTAAGAAATGAGGCGGAGATCCATCTGACTCAAGCTGCTCAGTTAGGAAATGGGGATGCAAATTACCACCTTGCCTGTCTCTACTCTTTGAGCAAAAATCTAGATGAAGCTCTAGATCGTTTACAACGGGCCCGTACCTCCCACTCACTCCCTTCAATTGAAGAGATCGAATATGATACGTGGCTCTACCACTTGAGCTCTTCTGACGCCTTTCATACATTCATTCAATCTTTGAGGGAGGAAGAAAATGGTTGATTCTAACGTCCCAGAAAAAGAAGAACACCACGTTTCAGCTGGAAACTTGATGGATTCTCGCATCAGCCATCTAGATGATGAGCTCTCTGCTCGTCTAGAAGAAGCTTTTCATAAGACCACGTTCAATGTCCATCTCCACGATGTGGCTAAAATTGCATCTGAATACAATCCAATTGACCTTGGATTTGCAGCTTCTAGACTTCCACCAAATGCTCGTTATGTCCTCTATGAAAACCTCCCTGATCTCACAGCAAAAACCTCCTTTATCATCAACACCGATAGCGCAACGAGATGGGCTGTTTTTCGCCACCTCGAAGATAAAGAGATTAAAGAGGTGATTTCATGTATGCCTGCTGATGAAGCTGTTTGGGTCTTAGATGATATTCCCGATAGACGGTACCGCCGTCTCATCGAAATTCTTGACCCTAAAAAGTCTTCCCAAATTCGTGAATTGCAAAAGCATAGCCGAAATAGTGCCGGTGGTTTGATGACAAACGAGTTTTTTGCCTTTCCAATGGAAACAACGATTGAAGAAACGGCTGCTTATATTCGAAATAACCCTGGAATCGATATCACCAGACGGGTTTTTGTCCTCGATCAGAAAGGGGTTTTACAAGGTGTTGTTCCAGCTCGCAATTTGATCGTCAACTCTCCTAAACTTCCATTAAAACAGGTGATGCAACAAGTCGATCACAAAGTGGCCCCTGATTCGACCCGAGAAGAAGTTGTCGATATTGTAGAGCGCTATAAAATCCCTGTTCTTCCTGTTGTAAATGGACAAGATTTCCTCGTCGGAGTGATCACTTACGAAGATGTTGTAGAAGCGATTGAAGATATTGCAGATGAAACCATTGCTTTGATGGCTGGTACTGCTGAAGATGTCAGTGAGTATGACCACACTTTTAAACGCTTTTTAGCACGCTCTCCATGGCTCCTTGTCACCCTCTTCGGTGGCCTGATCAGCGCTTCTGTGATGTCCTTCTATCAAGGAATTGAAGCTCAGCTTCTTGGGATGATTGTCTTCTTTGTTCCTCTGATCAATGGAATGTCGGGAAATGTGGGAATCCAATGCAGCACAGTATTGGTCCGTGGAATGGCGACAGGAGTACTCTCTTCGGGAAAAAGGGGAGAGGTCATCCTCAAAGAGGCGACCATTGGTTTGATGACAGGAACGACGTTTGGGCTTCTTTGTGGACTGATTGTTTTTGGGGTCACATCGCTTGGAATCGGTGATTTCAAGGGGGATCCCATCCAACTCGGTGTGATGGTCTCTACAGGAGTTTTAAGTGCATCGATGACAGCGACAACCCTCGGTGTAAGCGCTCCCTTTTTCTTTGCAAAAATTGGTGTTGACCCTGCGATTGCCTCAGGTCCAATTGTAACCGCTTTTAATGATATCATGTCGATGATCACCTTCTTTATTATTTCAGGCATCCTTTACAACCTTTTCTTTATTTAAATCTATTTCAAGTGATATAAACAGTGGTATGGACCAAAATGACCCAAAATATATTCGAGCGAAAGAGCGGATCAAGCGGATTCGCACTTTTTATACAAACCTCATCACCTTTGTCATTGTCAATTTGATTTTACTTGGCATCAACCTCATCACCGATCCACAAAACCTATGGTTTTACTGGATCACCATTATTTGGGGGATTGTTCTTATCATCCAAGCGATCAATACATTCACCCTTAAAAACCCTGTCTTAGGGGATGAATGGGAAGAGCGAAAAATCAAAAAAATGATGGATAAAGAAGACAAACCTAACGACCAATAAGGGATTGAAGCGCTTTTTTTACGCCCTTTTTCTTTGCCGGTTTTGTCGACGCCTCTTCAGGAATAAACTCTCCAGGTTCACTAGGAGATTGCTCTCCCCATGGATAAGGTTGAGTGGTTGGAGGAGGTGTCTTTTCATCCCCAAATGTCCCTAACAACTGCTCTAAGACCCCTCCAAATAGATAGCCGATATTCCCTCCAGCGAGGCGGGCGATGATAATCCCTATCCGGGTATAGGCAGAGTTCCAATCCACTTCTATCGAGGAACTCTTTCCACGCATTTTCAACTGGAACATATCATTTTTCGTCAATCCAGAGAGATTGAAGCGGGTCGCTAATGTTGAAGGGGCGATCCCTAAAATCATCTTCACTTTGTCTTTGACAAGGTCAATTCTTCCCCAAAGAGCGATGTGAATATCTGAGGCTAAGAGCAGGTCAAACCGTTTGTAGGTGACTGTTCCTTCTTTCATTGAAAAGAAGATCGGTGTGATCCATGCTTCCATCCAGTTATCTTCAGTCACTTTTCTCGCCTTTAAAAAATCCATCAATGCTTGAATATGTGTTCCATTTTGCACTTGAATTTTTCCAATATCGATAATTCCTTTTCCAATATGAATTCCTTTGAATCTAAAAGGGTTGATCTCAATTGAAAAATCTTCAGGATCGATAAAGAGCTTGATTGGATGAGAAGAGCGAGCTCCTGTGATGAGAGGGGTGACGTCGATTAATACTTCATTAGAGAATGCTTCTGTCAAAGTGATCTCAGCATCGACATAGTCGCGGAGCAAGATCGCATTAGGTGTCAATTCAAGAGGTATCAGTGCTTTAAAATTAGATGCTTGTACATCAATTGTGAGAGGCCCTTTCATCTGTGAAATTTCACCTGTGATATTCGCATCAAGAGACTCTCCTAAAACAGCACGACTCACTTTACGCGATCCCTCTTCCATCGGAATAATTCCGGTGATCTGATAGACAGGAAGGGACTCAATCGTCAGGTCTCCTAAGAGTGTAAGAGCTTCTCGATCGACTTTCCCCTCTTGAGTCCAAAGGTGTTGAACCTCTCCCTCAAGAGAGAAGAGAGAAGGTGTTTGTGTGACTGCATCAGGAGCCACAAAATTTCCTTTGAGATCAAACTCGATTTTTTCAGAAAAATTCTCTCCCTTAATCGATCCAGAAATGTCTTTGGCAGTCAGAATCTTATCGCTCTTTGCGCTCATAAAGACCATTGGAGAAATTTCCACAGTTCCAAAAACACCTGCCTGGCAGAGGAACCCTCTCAATGTATCAGGAATCACTTTAGGGTACTTAAACTCTTTCATCTCAAAATCAACAGTTGAATCCTTTGAGAGAAAAAATTCGCTTTCATGCTCTGGCTTGAAAATCTTGATCAGCGCGCGATACCGCTCTGGGGTGACAACCCAATGAAGCTTTGCAGGCTTTGGCTGGACAACAACAAGATCGCTATTGACAGCAACAGAAAATTGAACATTAAATCCATCGGAATCTGCGGTGAGATCGATCTTAGCGAGGTTTTTCTCTTTACGGGGATTGTAAGATCCACTTGATTTTGCATTGATAAATGGACCGGTCAATAGAGATGGCTCAATCCCTTCTGGAAAAAGAGGATCGATAATAGCGACAGGAAAATGTTGAAAATTGGCATTGTAATTAGCCGAAGCCATTTCCCAATCAAGCTTCCCTTCATGGATAAAATCTTTGAAAACAATTTTAATTTCAGACGCTTTTGAATCGAATTTACCCTCTTCAGTTTCAATAGAGGCTGAAACTTTTCCCGTTGCAATCATCTCATTTTTAGCGCCATCGAGAGAAACAACAAAATTTCCTTCTTTCAAAGCTGTATCAGGAAAATTCTCTTCGTAGGGGAGCTTCAACAACGTACCATTGGCAATAAATTGAAGCTGATCATAGGAAAAAGGCTTCCCTTTTTCTCCAATTCTTCCCCTCACATCAACATCGAAATAAGGGTTGTTCACCTTTCCCGTCACTGTAGAAACAGAGAAGCTATTGTCTACAACAGCCGCTCTTCCAGAAAATGTAAAACCAACTGTCTGCCCAAAGACACGACGCCAATTATCTTGAAGTGTTCGCTCTCCTTTAAGATCAAAGCTAAGGTCTGAAAGTGAAGCACCATCGATGTTCCCTTCAAATTTTGTTGTAAATGAATCGACCTCAATATGCGTATGACTCTCTCCTTCTTTGTACTCTCCACACGCCTGAAGGGTGATTGTCTCTCCAAAAAAGGTGTGCACAACTTCAGCTTCCTGGAAAAAAAGCTCCAGCAATGCATAGGGGAGTCCTTCTGCTGAAAAGGTGTAATCAACCTCTTTATCTTCATTGATTTTTGCGCAAAAAGAAAGCTTAGACTCCTCTTTTCCACGAACTTGCCCCGAAGCTGTGATTTCAAGTTCATCTTTGGCAATTACAACAGCTTCAAAAGTATTCAATGAATATGGCCCAGCATCCTCACTGATCATTTCAGCACGATCCATCGTTATATCGCTTCTAAGGGTGAGATCAGAGAAGCTAAATGCTTTAAATTTCAGAGGAAAAACACCCTCTTTAATCGCAATTTTTAGATCGCTTTTGGAAGCAAGACTCCACTCCTTTTGCTGCTCAGGACCGATCATCGCTTGAAAGGTTGCAGGAGTCAATGTGTAGATAAGATGACTCTCCGGATCGATCACAAACTCTTCCCCTTCCGTCTGCCCCTTGATTGTTCCATTGAGGTTTTCACTCGAAACCTCTGCACTTAGGTGAAAAGAGCCCTCTTTCTTGGTCGTTTCAATCTTGCAATCTAAGGTACGCCCAATTGCTGTTGTATAAAATTTTTCATCCCTCAGCTGGTCAAAGATAGCAACGGGGAAATGATTGATTTGAGCAAGAATATGGAGCTCTTTTGAAATTGTTCCACTTGCAAAAATATCTCCTTCAATCCCTTCTTGCTCTGTATTAGCACGAAGGTGGAAGACATCTGCATTCGGCTGATACTCAAACTCAAAATCAGAAATTGTGATAGGACTCATCTTAGGAGAATCTAAAACAGCCTTTCCCTCTTTGATCACAAGATCATCTGTAAATGTTGGATAAGATGTCGTTTTTTTCTTCTTTTTCTTCTTTTCCCCCTTTTTTGACAGAGCTTTTTCAACATTTGAAACCTCTTCCTCATCTTTCACAAGATAGAGAAAAGGTTTTTCAACTGTTGTTTTGCCAAATCGGTTAGACATCAATGAAAAAAGGGAACTTTTTGTCTCAAATTTTTCTGCAGAAATGATCGCATGACCAGAGGGGTATGTCAAATGGAGATGGTCAATAGACTGCTTATCAAACCAACTTAATTTAAACCGGTCGATAGAAAGTGTCCCTGAAATTCGATGATTGATAAGAGCAATAACTGTCCGATTTCCAAATGGAGTTGAAGCTATCATCGGAAGGAATGCAATAAGCCCTAAAAGCCCCACCAAGATCACACCTGTCCAAACCGGCCATGTTCGTTTTTTCTTCATTCGATTTCCTTTAAAAGAAGATTATAGTCTGTTTGCTCCATTAATTCCGAAAACTCCTCAAAAGATTTTATAATCTTTTCTGTATCAACATCTTCCAGAAGAGGAATCTCTTCCCCCTGAGTATGAATCATATCAATAACCCGCTTTATTGTCAGAACATCTTCTGAAACAGCAGGTTGATACCCAAACTCCTTCTCTTGCCGAACCTCTGTTAATACACCCGATTCAACAAGTTTAAAAAGAATCTCTTTGGTAAGAGGATGGGGAATATAGAGAGAATTTGAAATATCTAAAGAAGTTGGAATAGAAAGCTCGTGGGTAAACCGTCTCACACAAAAATGGGCAATTCTGACAGAAAGAATTTCTTGAAACCTTAGGCTTAAAGAAATATCTTCAACCATAAATTCGTAGGCAGTGACATTTTGGAATGCAAAAGCAATTTTAGCCCCAATCAATACAATCACCCATCCAATGTGAACCCAAAACAAGAAAAGGGGAATCGCAGCAAATGTTCCATAAACCGCATTATACTGGCTCACACCAACTTGAAGGGTAAAATACAACCATTGCAAAGCTTGATACCCAATAGATGTAATAAATGCCGCATAGAGCGCCGGACGAAAGCGAACAGATGTATTGGGGATGAAGATGTAGAGGAAGGTTAAAATCAACCATGAGAGGATGAGGGGAATCAGGTTGAGAAGAAAGAAAAGAACAGGAGTGATATTCTTGATGATTCCCACATCCTTTCCAAGCTCATTGAATGTTGTTGAAATATAGGCTGTAAACAACGTTGTGAGAACGATATAAAAAGGACAGAAACCCAAAATGGCAATATAGTCGCTAAACCGTCTTGCAATCGACCGCCCTCTCTTCACCTCCCAAATTTGATTCATCACCAATTCCATGTACATCAACACCTTAATTGCAGCCCATAAGACCAAAAGGAAACCCAAAAAAGCCACAATCCCTTTTCCCGTCTGATTGAGAGAGAGTTCAGCAAAAGAGAGCAATTTTTTTGCAATGATCGATTCTCCCCCAAACCGATCGTGAAGCCACTGCTTAAAAGAGTCTTGAATCAAAAATCCCCTGGCAACAGCTAGTAAAAAGGCAATCACAGGAACAATTGCCAAAAGAGTGTAATAGGTTAAGGATGAAGCACCTTGCTGAACTTGACGTTTTGTAAACCCTTGGGAGATGAGTGTTAAAATCCTAAGCAGACGAATCTTAAGCGCCTTTTTCTTAGGCAATTCATCCACACGTATACGCCAAATATCTCTCTTTAGAAAATTAACTAACCTCATCCCAGTATTAATTATTATACTTTTTGGGATTTAATTGTTAAAAAAAGAGGGAATTCATTTCTAGCACGGTTCTCCATCTTACTTGCAGAGCCGCTGCTAAGCTTATCTGAGGTCCACTCTTCCATCACAACAATCTGAAGACCTGATTTATAAAGCCATTGACTGTAGTCAGATAGAGAGTGGTGAAACGTCATTGTTGTCTCACCTCTCAGGTGAATGGGAATGTCCATTGGAGTGAGATATCGGTCGATGCGACGGTACTGTAATTTTTTTGGCTTATCAACCCCCCAATGACTTTGCCGCGGGATGCGGAAGCAAGGATGATTGAGGACGCAGACAAAGGTTCCATTTGGTTCTAAGTGCTTTGAGATATTTTTAATCGCCTGATCAGCGTGCTCCATATTTTGGAGCGATAACATTGCACAAGCATGACTGAACTTACCAATTTTCAATGGCTTGCACGCATCTGCAACGGTAAATGTATGCAGTGGAGCTGACTGAGCCGATTGGATGAGAGAAGGGGAGAGATCGATCCCTTGGTAGCGCACACCCTTTGGAATAAAGCGAGCCAAGATTCCTTGACCACACCCCAAATCGAGTAAAGAAGCATCTTTTGAAAGCCCGAGCAGAGGGATGAGTTTTGGAAGGATTACATGTTTGTGGTAGTAGTGCCCCTTGGTTCCAACAAGATCATCATACCATTTCTGAATAGGTTCCCAAGACTCCGCCACACTTAGGGAGTTTAGGGGTTTATTTGAAAAAGGACAAGGGGATTTAAACCCCCATCTTTCTCAAGCTTCTTAGCACATCGTAACTTCCACTTGCTTCACAGATCTTAGAATACCTTTCAGCAAGAGAGATTTTTATTTGATCTTCTACATCAAGAACACCCAATGCTTCGGAAACATTAGCTGGTCTCAATGAAATACATTCTTTAGAGAAAAGTCTCGCTGGTAATGGTAAAAAAGGATCGATTTCCATCCTTGAAATAGCATCTCTATCACGCTTTAGATCGAGGCAAGCTTCCTCCTGAGGTAATGGACCATGAGAACTTGTTGTTTGAAGGGCATCGTTTCTAACAGTTAATTCAATTGTAGCGGGGCGATCAAAAAATTTTATACTTTTCTCTTGAGCATATTGCGTCTCCCGTCGATCTGTAGCTATCGGATAGGCCACCCAAAGACCATACCCTTTTTCACCAAATCCATGATGAAGTAGAGCTCCTGGTAGAACTCCATCTACTAAACAATCTAGGTAAAAATTAAACCCAGCACCTGCAGTAACGGTTACTGGAGTCTCATCTATTTCACGCGTATCTAAAAGGGTTGAATGTGCTTCATCAAGCTGTTTGTCATGAGTTGTAAAATTCCAGTCATTCCCTCCCAAAAGATTTGGGGAGTTTAGATCTTTTATCGCTCCCTTGACCAAAGCTATTAGGTATTCAATTGGCAAAGAATCATCCTCAAGCAACGTTCCGCAAATCTTTAATAGAGGATGCATTATTCCAGTAACCTGCGTAGAGCACTTCTCTAATCTCGAAAAAATATGGTAACAAACAACCGCTCGAAAAGCTGGTTCATGTTCTTTATAAGGAGGATTTTGAATCGCATAAAACATTTGCTCTGCCAATTTAGACATATTATCTACTGTAGATGCAAGAGCTTCTGTCAAATTTTCTGGCTTCTCAGACCTTATCTGAGTGACCTCTCTGATTATGCCAGAGACTTTCTCTCTCCATTCACTTCTAAATGTTAAATAAAGGTCTTGTGGATACAAATTGTAGGTTTTTGGAATACCAGAACAAGCCATTTCAACTCCTAATTAATTAGTATCAATACATTATAACATAAATCTATTTAACTTTGGTAAAATAAAACTTTTTTTTTGAAATATTTTATATAATAAATCGGTATTAGGATCCAAGATTAAGAGATCTGAGTAATAATTTTTTGAGTCAACTGCAAAATAGCTTCTTGCTCTTGAGCTCGAAGATCTTGATCTCGACTTTGATATTCTCCCTCCTTAATCACACCATTCTCCATTGAGGCTAGAAGATCTTCTCGAGCTTTTTTGATCCCACTCTTAATCTTAGAGAACTCTGAAGCGTGATGCTTCTTGAGATAGTTCTCCCAGCAACCAAACTCTACAACCAATTCAGCGACAGGAATCGTTTCAATCTCTTGAGCAATGTCTTCAATCATACTACCTTCTACATGTCCAATCTCGCTATAAATCATAGATGTGATTGCAGTGACAAGACCGAGTCTTTCTCTTAGATTAACCTCAGCATAAAGAACCTTTTCAACATTTTCATAGCCTGGGTATCGACTTAATATAGCTTGCCTTAATTTTAGAGCTCGACCACACCCAACAAGAAGTTGAACCTTTTCTGAAAGAGAAGCCTCAGCTGAAAGAGTGTACAACCTCCAATCTGTATAGACAACATTGAGAGACATCGCAGCTCTATCACCGCAAGCTATGAGATCAGCTGCAATCAAGTTAAAGAAGGTTTCTCTAAACTCCGCATCTGTATGAACAGTTTTTAGGATGGCACATGTTGTTTCTGCCAGTTCTTTTTGATTCCTATTAAAATCCCTGGCTTTCTCTAAACGGACAAGCCACTCATATAGATTTCCTTTCTGCTCTCTAGCGAATTCCGGATCTGCCCATTCCTCAACAATATCTGCAAATTTTCTCCACAGCTTGATCTTATGAGGAAGTTTTTCAACGGCTTCTGAGTTGCGCATACCCTGGCATGCAGTAAGTATTTGATCGCGATTAGATCGAGAGATCTTGGTTCCTTCGATGCCCAAATGTGTTAATTGAGAGCAATTCCCTAAAGAGAGGGGAAGAGCAGAAAGATTTGAGTTACGATCAACTTGAAGTGTCCCAAGAACACTTAGATCTCCTATTGCATTGGGAAGGGCAGTTAACTGGTTGTTGCTCATATAAAGTTGAGTTAGGTTTGTCAATTGTCCTATTGCATCGGGAAGTCGAGCTAACTGGTTACGGCTCAAATAAATATGTTCCAGATTTGTCAATTGTCCTATCGCATCAGGAAGGGCAGTTAACTGGTTATTACTCAAACAAATACGATTCATATCTGTCAATCGTCCTATCGCATCAGGAAGGGCAGTTAACTGGTTATTGTCTACATAAAGGCTAGTTAGTTTTGTCAATTGACCTATCGTATCGGGAAGGGCAGCTAACTGGTTCTCGAACACATGAAGTTGAGTTAGGTTTGTCAATTGTCCTATTGCACTGGGAAGGACAGTTAACTGGTTCTTGGGTACACTAAGCTCAGTTAGGTTTGTCAATCCTCCTATCGTATCGGGAAGGACAGTTAACTGGTTATCGGATACATGAAGTTGAGTTAGGTTTGTCAATTGTCCTATGGTATCGGGAAGGGCAGCTAACTGGTTATTGTCTACATAAAGGCTAGTTAGTTTTGTCAATTGTCCTATGGTATCGGGAAGGGCAGCTAACTGGTTTTCGAACACATGAAATTGAGTTAGGTTTGTCAATTGTCCTATGGTATCGGGAAGGACAGTTAACTGGTTATCGGATACATTAAGCTTAATTAGGTTTGTCAATTGTCCTATGGTATCGGGAAGGGTAGTTAACTGGTTATTGTATACATTAAGCTCAGTTAGGTTTGTCAATTGTCCTATCGTACCTGGAAGAGCAGTTAACTGGTTACCGCGCACATTAAGGTGAGTTAGATTTATTAAATGCCCCAAGGAGTTTGGAAGCTCTGTAAATCCTTTGGAGGATAAATATAACTCTGTTTGCTCGAATAAAGAGCCTTCTTCAATAGCTTTACTCATTGCAGGAGAATGGGCCTGTAAAAAAGTGACAAGCTCCCTAAATTCTGCAATAGGAATATGGGTAGCCTTATTTTTTTTCTGTAATGCTTCTAACTGAGATTCTACAGGTTTTTCCTGTGCTTGAGATTCTGCAGGTTTTTCCTGTATTTTTGTGGCGATAAGGTCAACAGCTAAAATTGAAAGAAGTCCTAATCCAGGACCAGCAAACGCCCAGCCACTTAGGCTCCCAAGGTTAAGTAAGAGCCCAAGTTGGAGGCCTCCTAAGGCCGTTAGAGCCACTCCGGTCACTAAAAGGGCTAACTTAGGTAGAGATTCCTTATAAGGGATTAAAGAGCTTTTGCATGGATTAATTACGTTCACGGCATATGTTATAATAAATCGGTATTAGAATCCAAGATTAAGAGATCTGAGTAATAATTTGTTGAGTCAACTGCAAAATAGCTTTTTGCTCTTGAACCTGAAGCTCCTTATCTCGACTTTGATATTCTCCCTCCTTAATCTCATCATTCTCCAGTGAGGTTAGAAGAGTTTTTCGAGCTTTTTCGATCCCACTCTTAATCTTAGAGAACTCTGAAGCATGATGCTTCTTGAGATAGTTCTCCCAGCAACCAAACTCTACAACCAATTCAGCGACAGGAATCGTTTCAATCTCTTGAGCCATTTCTTTAATCACACTATCTTCTACATGTCCAATCTCGCTATAAATCATAGATGTGATTGCAGTGACAAGACGGAGCCTTTCTCTTAAATTAACCTCAGCATAAAGAACCTTTTCAACATTTTCACTGCCTGGGTATCGACTTAATATAGCTTGCCTTAATTTTTGAGCTCGACCACACCCAACAAGAAGTTGAACCTTTTCTGAAAGAGAAGCCTCAGCTGGAAGAGTGTATAATTTCCAATCTGTATAGACAAGATTGAGAGACATTGCAGCTCTATCACCACAAGCAGTGAGATCTCCAGCAATCAAGTTAAAGAAGATTTCTCTAAACTCCGCATCTGTATGAACGGTTTTTAGGATGGCACATGTTGTTTCTGCCAGTTCTTTTTGATTCCTATTAAAATCCCTGGCTTTCTCTAAACGGACAAGCCACTCATATAGATTTCCTCTCTGCTCTTTAGTGAATTTCGGATCTGCCCATTCCTCAACAATATCTGCAAATTTTCTCCACAGCTTGATCTTATGAAGAAGTTTTTCAGCGGCTTCTAAGCCACGCATATTCCGACATGTGGCAAGTATTTGATCGCAATTAGATCGAGAGATATCGGTTCCTTCGATGTTTAAATATGTTAATTGAGAGCAATTCCCTAAAGAGAGGGGAAGAGCAGAAAGATTTGAGTTACGATCAACTTGAAGTGTCCCAAGAACACTTAGATCTCCTATTGCATTGGGAAGGGCAGTTAACCCGTTGTTGCTCATATAAAGTTGAGTTAGGTTTGTCAATTGTCCCATCGCATCAGGAAGTCTAGTTAAATTATTATAGCTCAAATAAATACGACCCACATTTATCAATTGTCCTATTGCACTGGGAAGGGCAGTTAACTGGTTACTGTACACATTAAGCTGAGTCAGGCTTGTCAATTGTCCTATCGCATCAGGAAGGGTAGTTAACTGGTTCTTGGATACATCAAGCTCAGTTAGGTTTGTCAATCCTCCTATTACATCAGGAAGGGCAGTTAATTGGTTCTTGGATACATTAAGCTCAGTTAGCTTTGTCATTCGTCCTATCCCAAAGGGAAAGACAGTCAACTGGTTATCGGATACATTAAGCTTAATTAGGTTTGTCAATTGTTCCATCGTATAGGGAAGGGCAGTTAACTGGTTAGAGCGCACATCAAGCTCAGTTAGCTTTGTTAATCGTCCTATCGCACCTGGAAGGACAGTTAACTGGTTATTGTATACATCAAGCTCAGTTAGCTTTGTTAATCGTCCTATCGTATTAGGAAGGGTAGTTAACCGGTTAGAGCACACATTAAGCTGAGTTAGGTTTGTCAATTCTCCTATTGCATCGGGAAGGGTAGTTAACTGGGTATTGTATAGACTAAGCTTAGTTAAGTTTATTAAATGCCTTAAGGAGCTTGGAAGCTCTGTAAGCTCTTGAGAGGATAAATATAACTCTGTTCGCGCGATTAAAGAGCCTTCTTGAATCGCTTTACTCATTGCAGGAGAATGGGCCTGTAAAAAAGTGACAAGCTCCTTAAATTCTGCAGTAGGAATATGGGTAGCCTTATTTTTTTTCTGTAATGCTTCTAACTGAGATTCTACAGGTTTTTCCTGTATTTGAAATTCTGTGGGTTTTTCCTGTATTTTTATGGCAATGAGGTTAACAACTAAAGTTGAAAGAAGTCCTAATCCAGGACCGGCAAGCGCCCAGCCACTTACGCTCCCAAGGTTAAGTAAGAGCGCAAGTTGGAGGCCTCCTAAGACCGTTAGAGCCACTCCGGTTACTAAAAGAGCTAACTTAGCTAGAGACTCCTTATGAGGGATTAAAGAGAGGCTGGATGGATCAATCGGATTCATGGCAGATGTTATACTAAATCTAATTCAAAAAAGTAAATGTTTTAAATTTATGTATTTATTCAAAAATTCTATAAAACAATTGAACTAAAATTTTAATGAGTGCTTTTGTGGATCTCTTCACGGATTTGTGAGAGAACATCAGTTTGCCAGTGGGGTTTTCTAAATGAATAGATCACAAGGGGAACAAGGCAGCTGATCAAAAGTCCTCCGATGAGGAGGATCTCATACCTTAAAACGCTTTCTACCTGAAAACGATAGATCGGAGGAAAAAAACTTACGATCATCGCAAAGAGCGATGCAGCAGCTCCTATGATAACTGCAATCCACATCCCTGTATTCCCAAAAGGGATGCGATATGCCCTGTTTACGTGGGGCTTTCGATACCGAAGAACAATCCCTGAAGCAAGGAGAAGAAGGTACATCAAGATATACATTTGTGCAGCAAGTGCATTGAGCATCCAATAGGCGATATTGATGTTGGGAAGGTAGAGGAAGATAAAAGCGGCAATCGTCACAATAATCGCCTGAAAAAACATCAAGTTTACTGGAGTATGATTTTTATTTATTTTATGGAAAAGGGGAGGAAGACAACCGTGCTCTGTTGTTACAAAGAGCCCTTTTACTCCAGCAATCGTCCATGCATTGAGCTCTCCTAAAGCCCCAAAAACAGTAAAAATAGCAACGATGGGAACGAGCCATCTTAGGTTATAAATTGCAAAAAAAGAGCGGAAAGCATCGAGAAGACCCGAGACGAGATTGATGTCTTTTTGAGGGATCACTATAGCAATTGCAAGAGAGCCGAAGATTAAAATAATCAACGTCATCAAGGCTGCAATCAAAATAGCTCTTGGATAATTTTTTTGGGGGTTTTTTACTTCACGTGCAAGGTTTGCATTCGCCTCAAGACCACTTAAAGCAAGGAAAATTCCAGCAAGAAAGACAAAGTTTGAGAGGTGAGAAAAATCTGGAATAAGGTCTCTCATTACAAAATGGATGGAGAGTGGTTTTCCAGAAGCCATCCACCAAACCCCAAGCACGATGAGTAAAAGTCCTGGAATGATTGCACCAATAATCACACAGATAGTGCTGATTAAAGCTGAGGTTTTAATCCCAAGGAAATTGAGAAAAGTGACTCCCCAAAAACCGGTCAAAATTACGGTGATTAGATAGAGCTTATTTGTCGCAAGTTCAGGATCAAAGAGATAAGCAATTCCAGCTGCAATAAAAGAGAGCATTGCTGGATACCAAGTCATGTTGTGAAACCACTGCATCCAAATGGCAAAAAAACCCCACCGATCACCCAACGCTGTACGAACCCAGATATAGACTCCACCTGCTTTCGGCCAGCCCGAGGCGAGTTCTGCTGAAATCAATGCATAGGGGATCATAAAGGTGATCGCTGCTACGAGGTAGAAGAAGATCGAAGAGAGACCATATTCCGCAGTGAGAGGGAGATTCCTAAGGCTGATGACAACAGCCAAAGAGAGCATCGCCAACATGAAGACATTGAGAGAGCGTTGGTGTTTAGGAAGATGACCTGCTTCGTGTGTTTGCATGGAACTTAAGCCACCTTGATTTGGTCACAGAGGTAGATATCTTGAACCAAGTTGACCATTTTTATTCCTTCACTTAAAGGGCGTTGAAATGCTTTACGCCCCAAGATAAGCCCCATTCCCCCAGCTCTTTTATTGATTACAGCCGTTCTAGCTGTTGCGGCAAAATCATCTGAACCAGAAGCGCCTCCTGAGTTGATCGTCCCACACCGACCCGCATATCCGTTGAGCACTTGGTAGCGGCAAAGGTCGATCGGATGGTCTGAAGAGAGATCAGAGTAAACCTTATCGTGTGTCTTTCCAAATTTAAGAGCGCGGTATCCTCCATTGTTGGTCGGAAGTTTCTGCTTGAGAATATCGGCACCAATCGTCGCACCGAGATGATCGGCTTGACCTGTGAGATCAGCGGCATTGTGGTAATCTTGATCTCCCACTTTAAAAGCAGGATTTCGCAGATAGCACCAAAGAATTGTTGCCATTCCAAGATCGTGGGCGTGAGCAAATGCCTTGCTCACTTCAATAAGCTCTTTTCGACAATCTTGCGACCCGAAGTAAATCGTAGCTCCAACAGCCACAGCTCCCATGTCATGTGCCTGCTTGATTGAAGCAAAAAGCACCTGATCGAAAATATTGGGGTAGGAGAGAAGCTCATTGTGATTGAATTTAAGGATAAAAGGAATTTTATGCGCATATTTCCGGGCAACAGAGCTCAATACACCATATGTTGAAGCGACAGCATTGCACCCTCCCTCTAACGCAAGCTTGATGATATTTTCAGGATCAAAATAGTCGGGATTAGGGGCAAAGGAGGCCGCAGCAGAGTGCTCCACCCCTTGGTCAACAGGAAGAATTGAGAGATAGCCCGTATCAGCCAAACGGCCGTGAGAGAAGAGCGATTGGAGGCTCCTTAAGACGGGGATACTCCGATCAGTACCACCAAACATCTCCTCCACCCAATTCTTATTGGGGAGGTGAAGACGCTCCTTTCCCACCTTGCACGTGTGTGTGAGAAGAGACTGAGCCTCATCACCTAAAAGTTTTTCAATTTCTGCTATGGGAGCTGCTGTTGCCGTCATATTCTCTCCTAGAATCGTTTATAGGCAAGTTAGAATAAGATTTCAATATAGTCAAGAAACAGTTATAGTGTTTCCATGCAAAAAGAAGAACTTTTGAACATCGACCGATTGAGTAAGCGTTTCGGGTCTACCTTTGGGATTAAAGACATTTCTTTATCTGTAAAAAAAGGGGAGATCTACGGGATTATAGGGCGAAGTGGTGCCGGCAAATCGACATTGATCCACTGTTTGACGGGGTTACAGAAGCCAAGTGGGGGAACTGTTTCAATTGCAGGGGTTAAAATCTCTTCTCTTCGAGGAGGAGAACTTCGGCAGGCACGAAAAAGAATCGGAATGGTCTTTCAACATTTTGGCCTTTTTTCGAGTCGCACAGCTCTTGAAAATGTTCTTTATCCTTTAGAAATCGATGGCAAAGAAAGCATTGAAAGAGGGATGGAACTTCTTCAGCTTGTTGGATTACATGGTGTTGCAAATCTCTACCCCTCACAACTTTCAGGAGGGCAGAAACAACGTGTTGCAATTGCTAGAGCTTTGGCAAACCATCCCAAAATATTGCTCTGCGATGAGCCAACCTCAGCTCTTGACCCCGACACAACAACCTCTCTTCTAGAGCTCTTAGCCAAGCTCAACAAAGAGCTTGAGTTAACTATTATTTTAATCACCCATGAAATGGATGTGATCAAGCAGATTTGCACAGATGTCGCTGTTTTAGATGAAGGAAGCATTGTTGAAAAGGGGAAGGTAACAGCTCTTTTTGCAAGGCCAAAGCACCCTGTGACACGCCGTTTTTTACAACGTTTAACCCACACCCTTCCAGACCATTTGATTCCAAAGGGAAAAGACGCACAACTTCTCCACCTCTGCTTTGTTGAAGGACGAGCCCAAAAAGCGTACATCTCCAACGTCCTTCGAAACTACACCGTTGAGATTAATATCCTAAGTGGAGCGATCAATCAACTGCAAGAGGGGAGTCTTGGCAATTTGATCATCGAGCTCAAAGGAGAAGAATCGCAAAGAATTGCTGCCTGTAAATTTTTAGAAGAGCAAGGAGTGATTGTGGAGGAAGTGTCATGACAAACCTAGAACTCATCTGGCAACTTATTCCAATAGAATTGCTCAATACACTTTATATGGTCTTTGTTTCCACTCTATTTGCAGTACTGATTGGCCTTCCCCTCGGAGTCTATCTCTTTGTAACATCGAGTGAAGGGATTGCTCCAGCCCGCTCATTTCATGCCATTTTAGGAGTCATTGTCAATATTGGTCGTTCCATTCCCTTTGCAATTTTAATCATCGCTATTTTCCCTTTTACTCGACTGATTGTTGGAACAAGTATTGGGACAACTGCGGCGATTGTTCCACTGGTCATTGCAGCAGCACCATTTTTTGCAAGAATTGTTGAAACAGCGCTACTTGGGGTTCCCAAAGAGATAACTGAAGCCGCACTTGTCATGGGATCGACGAAAAAGGAGATCGTTCTAAAAGTCCTTATACCTGAAGCAACTCCCGCTTTGATCCAAGGAGTCACTCTAACGGTTGTCAACCTCATCGGTTACAGCGCAATGGCGGGTCTTGTTGGAGGGGGAGGACTTGGAAAAATAGCGATCCAATATGGCTATCAACGCTTCAATGGGACCTTGATGCTGATCACCCTCATCTTACTTCTCCTTCTCGTTGAAACTATTCAATGGATTGGAAATGGCATTTGCACAAAAATCACCCAAAAAAGAGGACTTTAGATGAAAAAAATGTTCTGCCTACTCCTCTTGCTTATAGGGTGTAACTCTCAGGAAAAAACGCTTAAAATTGCAGCAACCTCAACGCCCCATGCTGAAATTCTCCGAGTGATTGCACCCAACCTCAAAGAAAGGGGGATCAAACTCAAAGTCATTGAAGTGGATGACTATGCAGTTCCAAATAGACTCCTTGCAGAAAAGCAAGTAGATGCCAATTTCTTTCAACACCGTCCTTTTCTAGAAGATCAAAAAAGACGTTTTGGTTATGAGATCAAAGAGCTTGCTAAAGTCCATTTTGAACCACTTGGAATCTATTCCAAAAAAATACAAAAACTCGATCAAATAAAAGAGGGGAGCCTTGTCGCTATTCCAAGTGATCCAACCAATGAATCAAGAGCCTTAGAACTATTAGCATTTGTTGGGTTGATTGACATAAAAAAAGACTCTCTTGTAACCGTTCACGATATTCTAAGAAATCCTCTTAAACTTAGAATTGAAGAGATTGATGCTCCTTTTCTTCCAAGAACACTCAAAGATGTTACAATAGCGGTTATTCCCAGCAATTTTGCTCTTTTAGGAGGACTTGATCCCAAAACTACTTTAGCAACCGAAAAATCTGATTCACCCTATGCCAATATTATCGCGATAAGAGAAGGAGATCACCGGGAAGAGATCATCGCTCTTCAACAAGAGATCCACTCTTCGAAAGTGAAAGAATATATCATAGAGACCTATCAAGGGGTTCTACAGCCTACATTTTAGAAAATAGAGCAACCACCTCATCGAGCTGATCGTCTGTGTAGTTATTTCTTAGATAGTCGTAAACAGCTTCGATCAACTTCTTGCGCGAGCCGACAAAATATGTTGCATCAAGTGCTGCCAAAAAAGGCTCTGAATCGATCAAATAAGAAATTTGGGTGATAGGTTTCTGTTCCACTTCAACCGCACGAACAAAACGGGCAACTTTAGGCATCACTCGATCATGAAACTGAGTATTCACCTCAGCAACAGGCTTTTGAGGAGAGGAGAAAAGAGATTGAAAAAAACAGCAAATAATTAAAAGAGTCATAAGATAAAAAAAAGCCTCCCCTATGAAGGGGAGACTCCTTGGAATTAGTCTTTTTTACAACTACTTGAGCTACAAAAAAACTTTTTCGCTCTGAAAATCAAGAAGATCGAAGAGACACCAATGGCATCATAAACGATCCTGTCCACTAGGAATCGACTTAAGAAGAAATCGATGAAGTTCCAATCGAAAAATCCGACAGTTCCCCAAGTAATTCCTCCAATAAGCACTAGAATCCATGCAATGGCATTTAGAATTCTCATGGTTTTACCCACCTTTGTTACTTTTTACAACATGTCCATTTTGAACGGACAATTGACCAGACCGCACTAACACCGACGATGTCATAAATGACACTTTGGACAACATAATTTCCAAAAAAGAAATCGACCAAATTCCAGTTAAAGAATCCGATACAACCCCAAGTAATGCCACCGATCATAAGAAAGACCCAGGCGACTACATCTAACATTTTCATTTTCAAACCTACCTTGTTAATGAAATAAGATTCTCCCTCCTTTTAACATATAGAACATTTTTTGAAAGAAAATAATGAAAATAAATTTTTATCCATTTGATTCTTTACAAGATAGATTTAGATAACTGCAAGCTACACAGAACTAAACATCCAATCAATCCTTTTGTGTAGCTGCAACGAGCACCTTATTATTGTTACCTTTTTGATAAACCGGACACCCAGTTGCCTTCTTCCCACACCGATTAAAAATAGCAGCTAGATATGAATGCTCCTCAGGACATTGTTTGCATACCCAATACACCTTTTTCTGACACCCTTGAGTATAATCTTTTGGAGTTTTTATCTTTCCTCTCTTGTCCCTGTCTAGATTCTTCATATAATCCCACTCTCTTGCAACTGGATGGTTGGATACAGGGGGCCTTCTATCAAGACCTCGACCACTACATACTGGGCATCCAGATGGCTCCTTCTCTCTACATCGGGTAAAAATAGAAGCTGAGTAAGAGTGTTTCTTTTTGGAGCAGATCCACCACACTTTTACAGCAGACCCTTGAGTATAGCCTTCCGATCTCTTCAGCTCTTTATTCTTATTATGGTCCCACTCTCTTGCAACTGGATGCTCAGATAGAGGAGGTCTTGGTTTTTTCTTGGGTTTTTTGCATTGAGTTTTTTCTGTACAACGATCACCCGTTCGTTTTTGAGCAGCAGATAAGTTCGATCTGCTTTGACCTACGCCTTCTGCTAATTGTTTAAAGAGAGGGGACGCAAGATTCTCAACCCTTTCTTTTTTAATCGATTGCGAGGACTCGAGAGGCAAAAGACCAAGAGGGGGATCAAGATAACTGCTTGAAAAAATACTACTCATTGCATTTTGTAAACTTACACAATCTAAGGAAATAGATTATAAGGCTTAGCCTTATAGAATTTAAGCTTTATTTAGATTTCTGGTTAGAAATTTCACGCAAAGAGGATGTTTTTTTGCACTCTGGGCATCCAGTTGGTTTCTTTTTACGACATCGACTACTAATTCTAGCCTGCCAAGTATGGTGTTGAACACACCACCATCCCACTACTTTTTGAGATCTCTGATCATAACATGCTGGCCCCTTTAAATTTCCATCTTTATCTCGCTCTTGATTCTCTCCATAATCCCACTCTTTTGCAACTAGATGCTCGGATAAGGGGTTCTTGAATGCCCTTCGAGGCCTTTTACATTTTAAACAATCAGTAGGCTGCTTACTACATCGATTAAAAATTAAAGCCCGAAAAGAGTGACCCTTAGAACATTTCCAGTAAGCTTTGAAATGAGATCCCTGAGTATAGTATTCTGGTCCCTTTAGATTTCCATCCTCATATCGTTCTTGATTTTTCTCATAATCCCATTCCGATGCGACTGGATGGTCTGCGACAAAAACCTTTTTATTTCTTTCCCTTGAAAAATAAAAATTTCCACATTCTTGCTTTTGCCCAACAACAACCATTTGCTTAAAAACAGGTAAGCCAACAGCTGCAGTTAAAGATTCTGCAGGGGGAGGAAGAGGCGATAATGGCTGCAGTAAAGGAAGCCCTGAAATATCACCTTGCAATGCAGAACTCATCTTAAACACCTAAAAAAAATATACATATATCTCTTTTTCTCATGTGACATGTTGCTTGCAATACACCATGACACGCGCTCTTTTGCCCTCTGAGTATAGTCTTCTAGCCTTTTATGTTTACACCTTTATCTCGCTTTCGCTCTTTTGTAGCCAAGCTGCGAAGAGAATAGGACGGCTATTTTTAGTTATCTTAATGATTGATCAGAATGAGTTAATCTAATTTACACAACTAAAACACAACATAACATAAATTATCAGACGTTATGTTAAACGCTGTTTAGCTAGTAGCGCATGATTCTTTGAACCTCTAAACGGGTCTCCTTCGGAGAAAGCTCCTGTCGGTCAAGCTGCAACGCCAACATCTTGAGAAGCTCTAAACGAGGACTCTTAGGATTGAAGTGACTAATCCTTGAAACAAGAAAGCCCACTTCATCTGAAGCAACCATTTGCTCAAGCTCAACCACCATCTTTTCCCCCTGAAGACTTGATATCTCTCCGCCGTCTATAGATTCAGCAAGTTGAGTGATTTGCTTTTCAAGAAAAGCCCTAGATTCTGTTGTTAAATAAGGACTAAAATCTACAATCTCACCCAATAATTCAATCTGTTTTCTTAATTCTTTCATAATTATATATTATAAAATAACAATGTTTTTTTATATAAATTTTAAACTATAAAAAACCACAAACCCTCAAATCTATAAAAAAAACTTCTTGAAAAAAACCATGAGCATTTATATTCTTTTAACAAAATCGACCTGAAGTAGCTCAGGCTTTAAGATCATTAATACAATTCTTTGGAGGATTAATATGTCAGCACCAACAGCACCAACAGCTATGCAAAATTTTAAAACAAACTGCGCAGAAGATTGCGGCTCACTTGCCGGTTGGGGACAAAATGCAAAATACGTGGCAATTGCCCTTTTAACAATTGCAGCAATAGGACTTGCCATTGGAGTCGCTATGAAAATGGGTGCTTTTAATATGTCTTTTGGGTCAACACTCGCTTCGTCTATTCCCAATTTTGCAACCTATCTGATTTCAGCTTCTGCAACAGTTCTTGGGATCGCTGCTATTTTGAGAGTTTGGGCTTTCTTCAAACCCCCTGCACTGCCACCAACTTCTTAAATTTAGATCTTCATAGATTTAAATTTTTATTTAAAAAAGGATGCGAGAATCTCGTGTCCTTTTTTTATGTGCATATATTCTCTAATTAATTATAATTACAACCTTTTAATGCAAATACTTAGGGCGCATGGAGAAAGCAATCCGTCTTGTTTTTAACCTCCATCCGGGAGAGGGCGTTAAGAGCCTCCTTTTTATCCTTCTCGGCTTTTTATGGAGCATCGGCACCTATGGAATGTTTACTCTCTCAGAAGGGATGTTCCTCGAGCATATCGGAGCCGATAAACTCCCCTATACTTACATCTTTGTCTCTCTTTCTCTCTGTCTATTGTCTGGAATTCTAATTTTTTCTTTAAACCATCTTTCAATCCGTAAAATTCTCTTTCTCCTTATCTCTATCTGGTCAACTGTTACACTCGGTTTCTATTTTTGTAGAGGCTTTTCATCTCATGCTGAATATTGGTATTTACTGAAAGTTTTCGGATGGGTTATGCCGATTTCAACCTATATCTGTTACTGGTCTTTTATCGATCAATATATGGACCTTCAATCGGGTAAGCGTCTTTTTTGCCTAATCAATTCAGTCACTTTTTTAGGAGATGCGTGTGGCGGAGGAATCATCTCGATGGGAATCGGACAACTGGGACATTCGGGGATTCTTTTGATCTTTGGGTTGATTATGACAGGCTCTCTTCCTTTCATCTACCTTATTTCGCGGAAGCTCTCTCCTATTATCGATGAGCATGCCGACCATCTAGACACACGTAGTTCCTTATCCTTTAAGGAAATTATTCGAAAAGTGGCATCCTCAAAATTCACGCTCTATCTCCTTGGCTTCTATTTTATAATGCAACTACTGGTCATCGTGACTGAGTTTTCCTATATGAAGACATTTGGCTTAGCATTTAAACACCGTTCTGAACACGATCTAACACAATTTTTAGGAACCTGCAACATGTGGATTGCTCTTTCAAATGTCCTTTTTGGAGCCATTGTCTACAGCCGCATTGTAAAAAAAATGGGAGTCAACAATGTCATTTTGATGGCTCCTGCCTTTTTTCTTTTACTCTTCTCATTTTGGTTTTGGAAAAAGGGAATCTCTATTGCTCTTTTTGGGTTAATTGCACGTGAGGGAATCACATATACATTTGATGACAACAATCTAAATCTTTTGATATCAGGTGTTCCCACTAAGATCAAAAATCAAATTCGGATCACAGTGGAATCGTTTTTTGAGCCTTTTGGCATGTTGATCAGCGCTCTTTTGCTCCTTTTTTTACATGACTATAGCCACATCCTTGGACTCTCTGTTGCTCTCGCTGCTTTGAGCATTGCTTTTTTGCTTCGAAGCCACTACTCAAAAGCCCTTTTCAGCAACTTGATCGCAAGCTCAATTCGCTTTGGAAAACGTGCAATTGACTGGATTCCTAAAAAAGATAAAAAGCAATTTGAACACCATCTCCTGACAACTCTAAAACACTCTGATGAGAGTAGTCGCCTTTTGGGATTTGAATATCTTCTAAGACTAAAAGACTTAAACCATTTGCCCCGTCTTTTAAATACAGTCAATTTGATGACTCTTCCTGGAAAGCTTATTGCAATTGACCTGCTGAGCAACAGCTCTGTTGCAAAAGAAACTGTTGTGATCGAAAGACTTGAAAGGTGGAGGCGGACAATCCCCCACTCTTCTCTTCAAGGGGCTATCCATCTCTATTTTGCTAAACACGCTCTTTTACTTCCTGAAAAAATCATGCAAAACTTGCATAGTGATGAGCTGACGATGCGAGCGGCTGCGATCTTAAGCATGCGAACAAAACCTTCTCTTCCCACTTTGGTCACACTCGCTTCAGAAAAACTCCGCACTCTTCTCGATTCAAAAATTGAGCGGGAGATCTGCATTGGAATTGAAATCCTAGAAAATGAAGGGAGTAAAGAGAATTTAAAGCACCTTCTTCCCTATTTGAAGCACGCATCTAAACAGGTGAATCGAAGTGCAGCTAAAGCAATTGCGCAAATAGCGACTGAAGAGGAGAAAAAATATGCTCCGCTATTGATCCACCACCTCACCTACGGTCGAGACCATAAAACACGCTTACACTGCTTGCTTGCTTTAGAAAAAATGAATGACAAAGAATCTGCAGCAAAATTGATTCTAGCGACAGTCCATTTTCGTCCAGGTGAACGGTCTATTGTAGAACGGATTCTATTTAAAATGGGTAGAGATATGGACCCGATGCTTCTTACTCTTGTTCAAGATCGCTTTATTCACGAAAGATGCCGTTTACTTGCTGGAAAAATTTTAGCCCGTAATGATCCGGCATTGTTGAATAATCACCTTTTCTCTCTTCTTAAAATTGAGATTGATCGCGCCTACTTTTACTTCTACCATTGTGATATGGTTAGAAATCAATCACACGATCAAGATCTTTCGATCTTAGGTGATGCATTAGAAAGTGGTTACCACTCTGTTGTTGATTTCATCATTCAACTTATTGGAGCGGCAAGCTCTTTAGAACAAAGTGAAGTGCTCTCCCACTCTTTAAGGAGTAGAAATTCTAAAATTCGGGCTCAAGCTTCCGAAACTTTGCAAAAAACATGTGGAACTCGCTTATTCTCTCTTATAGAACCTCTTATCGATGAATCTGCTCCTCAACAAAAGCTTCGCACATACCTCAAAAGAGGGCATATCCCTCTGAACCTCACTCAACTTCTAGATGCGATGGTCCACTCCCCTTCCCTTACAGATCAAATTATAGCAATTGGACTAAAAGAGAAGCTTGGTGTACCTGACTGGCGTGAAATTTTAACAAAAAAACTCAAGGGGAATGAGGAAATCTTCCATCACTTTGCCCATGAACTACTCGAAGGTGTTTCATGAAAACATTAAAACTTATTGATAAAGCATTTCGATTAAAAAAGAGCCATCTTTTCGGTTCTCTTGATCTCGACCTTCTGTTGACCATTGCCGATAAACTCGGTCAAATTTCCTTTCGAGAGGATGAAATAATTTTCTCCCACTCTCAAGATGCAAACCAGATGTACCTTATTATCGAGGGGAGTGTCTCCATAGATAATTCTAAAAAAGTCGTGGAATTAGGAGTTGGCGATTTCTTCGGAGATGAATCGATTTTTAATGAGAAGCCACGTGCATACACAGCAAAATGTATGAAGGGAGCAACGATGCTCACACTGACTCGAAATCATTTACTTGGAATTATTGCTGAGTGCCCTTCAGTGGCGATTGCACTTCTTGAGGCATACTCAGCAAATATTGATTTTAGAGGATGTCATTTATGAAATTTTCTCAACCAATTGAAATTGGTTGCCATCAGGATCTTTGATCATCTGTAATTTGACATGTTCTGGGATAACCATCACATCTCCAATAATTTCTACGCCCTTACTCTTTAAATCTTTGATTGATTCTTCCAAGTTCTCGACGCAAAAGGCTGTAATAGCATTTGATCCTGGCTGAACCCTTTCGTGATCACTTTTTTGAGCAATCCCTAGCCGAAAGTCTCCCTTCTGAGGGCTGAGCTCTGCCCATCCAAAATCCTCACAAACTTCAACCACCTTTAAACCAATGATTTCAGTGTAATACTTTATTGCTTTTTGAAGGTCGTCTACAACAATCCATGCTAAATTAAATTCTGTAATCATAGCAATTATTTCTTTGAGTTAATGTAGTTAATAACATCACCAACAGTTTTGAGTTTTTCAGCATCTTCTTCTGAAATCTCAAAGCCGTATCGCTCTTCAAATGTCATGATAAGCTCAGTCAGATCAAGACTATCTGCATTGAGATCTTCGACAAATGATTTTTCAGGGGCGACATCTTTTTCATCCACACCGAGTTGCTCGACGACGATATCTATTACTTCTTGCTCTACTGTCATGGTTGTTCCCTCTTCTTGTGCCATATGTTAAATCTCCAAAAAAACTATTTAAATTGGTGAATCAATTATAATCTTGTGAAAACCTTTTTGACAAGCTTTATTTGATGAAAGGGGGTGCAAGAGCTCTCTACATCACCATTCCGCCATCGACTGTCAAAACCTGACCTGTAATGTAGCGAGCCTGGGGACTTGCAAGAAAAAGAGCTGTATCGGCAATATCCGTTGGCTCCCCTAGTCGTCCCATCGGAATTTGAGAGAGAAGCATCTCTTTTTGCTTTTCCGAAAGAGCATCTGTCATTTCGGTTTTGATAAAACCAGGAGCGATGCAGTTGACTGAAATCCCTCGTCCTCCAATTTCTTTGGCAAGCGACTTGGTAAATCCGATCATCCCTGATTTTGAAGCAGCGTAGTTTGTTTGCCCTGCATTCCCTATAATTCCTACGACAGAGGTGATATTGATAATCTTTCCAAGGCGAGCCTTCATCATTGGACGGACAATCGTGCGGCAAGTGTTGTAAACCGAGGAGAGGTTGATATCAAGCACTCGGTGCCAATCTTCCTCTTTCAATTTCATCAAAAGAGCATCTCGTGTAATTCCTGCATTATTGATTAAAACATCGACCGTTCCAAATTCTTCATAAACCGTTTTGATCGCCTCTTCAACCTGAGCTGCACTTGAGACATCAACAGAATAGTATTTCACTTTTTGACCCGCTGTAGCACACCCTTCGACCTCTTTTTGAGCCTTGACTCCCACTTCTGAATTTGTGCTAAAAAGCGCAAGATCAGCTCCTTGCTCTGCAAAACATTTTGCTATGGCAAGACCGATTCCCCGTGTTCCACCCGTAATAATGACTTTCTGCCCTTCTAAAACCTTGTTCATGATACCGCCTCTTTTAGCTTTTCTAGATCTGAGAGTTTTGAGATGGAAATGGTTTGCCCTTCCACTCCGATTTTCTTATTCATTCCGGCTAACACCTTCCCTCCAACTTCTATAAAGAGATCGACTCCTTTCATCTTTTCAATCCCCTGCGCCCATTTAACCGAAGAGGTCACCTGATTGATGAGGTTGTTTCGAATCTCTTCTGGATCAGAGACAAAATCGCCTACAACATTCATGACAAATTGGATAGAACTCTCTTTTAGATCTGCATCCGAAAGTTTTTTTCCAAGCCGTTTTTGCGCCTCACTCATCAAGCCACTGTGGAATGCCCCATGGACAGGAAGTAAAATCGCCCGCTTGGCTCCTCTCTCTTTAGCTAAAGCCATTCCCTTTTCAACTCCTTCTGCAGTTCCAGAAATCACAACTTGACCAGGACAGTTGTAGTTGGCAGCCCAAAGATCTTCCACCTCAGCAACCACTTCCTCAATCTGCTCATTTGCTAATCCCAACACCGCTGCCATTTTTCCAGGATGAGCAACACATGCGTCATTCATCGCTTCTGAGCGCAATTGAACCAAGGGAAGACACTCTTCGATTGAAATGCGAGAAGTTGCTGTCAACGCGCTATATTCCCCCAAACTGTGTCCAGAACAGATTGTTGGATGAAGGGTTGGAAATTCCTCCTGCAATACAGCCAAAATTGCCATGCTATTGAGGTAAATCGCTGTTTGTGAATTACGTGTTTGTAGCAAGTCTTCTTCAGGCCCATTGAACATAAGGGAGGAGAGCTCTCGCTGTAAAATCGCGTCTCCTTTTTTAAACACCTCGCGTGCAACAGCATGAGAGTCATAAAACTCCTTTCCCATTCCCACCACTTGAGAACCTTGCCCTGGAAAAATAAATGCAATTTTCTTACTCATCACGACTCACCTTCTTTAAAATTGACGCTCCCCATGTAAACCCTGCTCCAAAAGCGACGAGAAGCAAGTGGTCTCCCTTTTTGATCTCTTTTTCACAGATCAGCTCATCGAGCGCAATGGCGACGGCAGATGCCGAGGTATTGCCATATTTATGAATTGTTTTAAAAACCTTTGAATCAGAAACATCAAACCTTTTTGCAACTGCATCGATAATCCGCTCATTTGCCTGATGAGGAACAAGCCAATCGATCTGATCTTTACTCATCCCTGTTTGCTCAAGACACTCTTCTGCCGCACTTTCCATTCGACGAACCGCATTTTTAAAAACACCTTGCCCTTGCATCGAGATGTAATGTTTTCTCTCTTCTACTGTTCTTGCTGAAGCAGGATTGCGAGAGCCTCCCCCCTCTTGAATAAGTAGATCCGCAGCACATCCATCTGCACCAAGAGAGATCCCTTTAATCTCAAATCCTTCTCCTTCGTGGCTAATGATACTCGCAGCAGCTCCATCTCCAAAAAGAACACACGTACTCCGGTCTGAATAATCCACAATAGATGAGAGTTTCTCTGATGCGATCAATAAAATATTTTTATACATCCCACTTTCTATAAATCCCTTGGCAATTGAAAGACCGTAGAGAAAGCCGGTGCATGCCGCCTGTACATCTAATGCAGGAGCAGAAATACCAAGCTCAGCTTGAACCAAGGCAGCAGTGCTCGGAAAGATATAGTCTGGAGTTAGAGTTGCTACAATAATAAGGTCGATTTTCTCACGATCTATTTTGGCCGCTTCAAGAGCTTCTTTTGCAGCCTTTACCCCCATGCCAGAAGGGAACTCATCCTCTGCTGCAATCCGCCGCTCTTTCATTCCTGTCCGAGAGACAATCCATTCATCTGATGTATCAACCATTTTCTCTAAATCCAGGTTTGTCAATACCCGCTCAGGTAGATACGATCCTGTCCCGATGATTCTAGCTTTTTTTATCACTGAGGGCTCCACTTAAAAGAAATAAGATCGACGATTCTACCAAAGCTTGATTTAAATTTCCAGTTGATAAATCATGCCGACACCATGCAATACCCCGATCATCTTAATAAATTAATCGATCTTTTTAAAAAATTTCCCGGCGTTGGAGCAAAGTCTGCTGAACGGATCGCCTTTCAACTCATCGGCTGGAGCGAAGAATCGATTGCTCAATTGAGCGAAGTCATTGGCGAAACAAAAGTAAAACTCACTCATTGTGAAACTTGCGGTGCATTGATTGAAGATGAATGCACCTTTTGCAAACGAGAGGCAAAAACCCTATGCGTCATCTCTTCCGCGCGCGATATCTTCTTAATCGAAGAGACACGTCAATTCTCTGGCCTCTATCACGTTTTAGGAAATATGTTATCCCCTATAGCCGGCCTTGTTCCATCAAAACAGGTTGTCGACAAGCTAAAAGACCGGGTTATAACAAAGGAAATTTCAGAAGTGATTATTGCGCTCGACTCAACCCTAGAAGGCGATGCGACTGCCCTTTATCTCAAGAAAGAACTCGCTCCACTTCAGATCAAAGTTTCCCGCTTAGCATTTGGGATTCCGATGGGAAGCTCTCTTGATTTTATCGATGGAGGAACGCTCTCACGGGCTCTTATAGGCCGATCGACATATTAATGTGTTGCATTTAAGGAGACACCCCCCTACTATTTGAATCCATTTTATGAAACGATTATTTCTACTTATTTCAGTTCTGCTCTCTGTCGATCTCTTCGGACAAAATTACGAGATGATGCGCGTTGGTAAAATCGACGTAGTTCTTGAAGGGCAAACAACATCTACCTATTTTGATGTCAAAGCGTTGCGAGCTCGAATGCACACCAAAGCAGGAAACTTTTTCTCTCAGATTGAGTTTGATAACGATCTAAAAATGTTAGCTGATGAGTACGAAAGAGTCGATTCTACAATGACTGTCTCTGGCAATCAACTCTGCATCACTTTACACATCTGGCTAAAACCTGCCATTCGAGAGATCTGCTTTAGCGGAAACCAACGGGTGAAGACAAAAAAACTGCTCAAAGAGCTCGAGCTCGAGAAAGGATCTCCCTACGAGCGAGAAGAGTTTATCAAAGCGTTTAACAAGCTAAAGCGGCTCTATATCAAGAAGGGCTACTTTGAATCTGAACTCGATTTTGAAACAGTTCCTGTTGAAGGGTGCAACGAAGTTGACATCTATATCCATGTTGATGAAGGACGGGCTGGAAAAATCAACCAAATCGAATTTTGCGGCCTTACCAAGTGCGATGAAGATGACATCCTCGACTTAATGGTCACCAAAAAGTACAATTTCTTGCTCAGTTGGTATTTGGGAAATGGGTGCTATAATCCGGAAATGATCGAGCACGACCGTCTTCAAATCATCAATTTTTTCCAAAACCAAGGGTATGCTGACGCTGTTGTCAATATCTGCCTTGAAGAATCGAAAAAAGAGAACCGAATTTCCGTTGTTATCTCCGTTGATAAAGGAGATAAATACTGGATTGGAAATATGGGAATGAGTGGAAACTGTGTTTTCACAAACCAACAAATTTGGAGCAAATTCAACTTCGGACGTGATAGCAGCTATTCCCCTGAAAAGATCAGACAGACGATCAAAGCTGTCAATGAACTCTACGGCGCCTGTGGCTATATCGACGCATCTGTCGATGTGCAGCTCTCACTTAGAGATAATGAAAATGTGTACGACCTTCTTCTTCTCATTGATGAGGGAGAGCAGTACCACGTTGGAATGATCAAAGTTTTTGGAAACCAGTGCACAAAAACAAGCTTGATCTTACACGAAAGCATTCTCTGCCCTGGCGAAGTTTTTAATACCAAAAAACTCAAGGGAACTGAAACACGCCTCACCAACACAGGCTATTTTGAATCGGTTAACGTCTACGCTGTCAAATCACAGTTTGAAGATCCGTGTGGAGAGCAACTCTACCGAGATGTCTACATCGAAGTGCAAGAGACAGATACAGGCAATGTAGGCCTCTTCTTCGGGTTTAGCTCGCTCGAACAGCTCTTTGGAGGGGTTGAAGTTTCCGAACAAAACTTCAACATCGGAGGGCTCACCCGCGTCCTCGAAAAAGGACCGGGGGCTTTGAGAGGCGCTGGAGAATATGCCCACTTCAAGGTCAATGTTGGAGATAGACAGACCAGCTACCTTGCACAATGGACAAAACCCTATTTCCTAGACACCCCTTGGATCATCGGAGTCGACCTAGAGAAAAATGATAACCGTGTTCTCTCACGTGCTTACGAAGTAAAAACATGGGGAGGTTCGGTCCACGCAACCTATATCTGCAACGAATACCTCAAATACAACCTCTACTACCGAGCGATTCGAACCAGAACTTCTGTTGGCTCTGACCCAACCCAACTGCTGGAAACAGAAGGTGACCGATCAGGATTTATCTCAGCCACAGGATTGAATTTCCTCTATGATTCGACAGATCATCCCAGAAAGCCAACCGATGGATTTCGCTCCCGCTTCCTCTATGAAATTGCGGGCCTTGGTGGAAACTATCAATTCATGAAGTTTTCCTACCTCAATAGCTACTACTATCCCATTACAAAAAAAGGGGTTCTCAAGTTCCGTGCTGAGCTACAATTTATCCATACCTATGGAGATACCCAAGAACAAGACTTGCCCTTGAGTGAACGCCTCTTCTTAGGAGGTGAGACAACTGTACGTGGATATAAGCCGTTTGTCATCGGTCCCCTCTTCGGCAACCGAGAGCCTCGTGGTGGTGTCTCCTCCCTCCTCTTTACAGAAGAGTATCAACACAATCTGCTCAAATACCCTTGCCTTGATCTCTTTGGATTTGTCGATGGTGGTATGGTCTCCTTATCTGAATTTACAATCAGCAAATACGCTGCATCTGTCGGCTTGGGAGTCCGCTTTGAAGTGATGCGCAATGTTCCTTTAATGATGGGTTACGGCTGGCCGATTCACCCCATTGTTAAAGTAGGAGGAGTAGATGTGGATAATTCACAACGCTTCTTCTTCTCTATGGGAGGAAATTTCTAGTAGTATGTACGAATTAAAGGAGGAAATATGAAGAAATTATTATTATTGATTGCAGCAGCAACACTTGTGAGCTCAACCCCAGGGTTTGCAGAAGATATGAAGCTTGGCTTTGTCAACTTCAAGAATTGCTTAGAAAAGTCAAAACAAGGGCAGCAAGAGAAAAATGCCTTTGAAATTTTGAAAAAAAATATGCAAGAGACGCTTGAAAACACTGATAAAGAGCTTTCAGAGATCGCCTCTAAACTCGAAGATCAAGACTACATGGATAGTCTTTCTCCAACCTCTGAAGAGGAACTTAAGCAAAAATTCCACGGTTTGAGTAGTGAATTTAGCCGGTACCAAAACCAATACTACCAGCTTCTAAACCAAGCGAACTACAAGATGTTTCAATCTTTACATGAACTTGTCAGCTCAGCTGCTGAAAAAGTGCGTGAAAAATGTGAACTCTCTTTGATCTTAAATGAAGAATCCACTTTCTCCTACGCTCCAGCTCTCGATATCACAGATATTGTCATCGAAGAAATGGATCGTCTTTTTGATCTTGAGAATGAAGAAATTGCTCAGTTGAACCGATCTGGAGAATTTGTTCGATGAACACCTCCCTTTCTCAACTAGCAAAACTCACAAAATCTAAGCTCGTCGGTGATCCGGATCTTCGGATCACCGCCGTTGAAAACCTTGAAGAAGCCTCTTCAGACCAAATTTCTTTTCTAGATAGTAAGAAATACTACAAACAGATGATCAGCTCAAAAGCTGGTGCTATTATCGTCCATCCCGACAATCTCCCCAAAGAGAGCTCCCAAAATTTCCTTCTCAATGAATCCCCCTCTCTTGCTTTCCAAACGATTATTGAACACTTTATCTCCCCGATCAAATCGGGCTTTTCTTCCATTCATCCCACATGTGTCATTCATGAATCTGCCCAGATCGGCAAAAATGTCTCCATCGCTCCCTATACTGTAATTGACCAAGGCGTTGAAATTGGAGAGGGGTGTGAAATTGGACCACACGTCACCATTGGCCCCAAAACCACCCTGGGACACAACTGCGTCATACACTCCCATGTCACCATCCGCGAAGGGTGCTACGTTGGAGATCGGGTCACTATTCAACCTGGAGCTGTCATCGGTTCTTGTGGTTTTGGATACTTTACGGACAAAAAAGGAAAGCACCACCCCTATAAACAGCTTGGAAATGTTATTTTAGAAGATGACGTCTCTATCGGAGCCAACACAACAATTGACCGCGCACGGTTCAAAACCACCCGAATTGGAAAAGGAACCAAGGTCGATAACCTCGTTCAAATCGCCCATCAAGTCCAATTGGGAGAAGATAATATGATCGTCTCCCAAGTGGGTATTGCTGGGTCAACAAAAACCGGTATTGGAGTCGTTATGGGAGGGCAAGCTGGTGTAGCAGGACACATCACTATTGCCGATCGTACCATTCTCACCGCCCGATGTGCTGTGAGTAAATCCCTTGAAAAGGCAGATGTCTATTATGGAGCTCCCGCTCTTCCAAGTCGGGAATTTAAGCAACAATTTATCGCTCTTAAACGGGTGGAAAAAATGGTTCCAAAGTTCAAAGAGCTCGAAAAGAAATTCGCCCATCTTCTCGATGATGACGAAGATGATGACGAAGATTAATCCTTATTAAACATCACCTTTAAGACCAAAAGCTTCATCACTAAACGATCGATGTGCTTTTCCCAAAGTTTGCCATTCCGAACAGCCCCGGTAATTGTCGTAATCACCTGACGAATATTCTCTCCACAAAGGAAAATATCGTAGTTTGCCTTAAATGCTTCTAAGAGTTTTTTCTCCGAAACCTCTTGATTTGTCACATCAAGAAAATTAAGGGATTTCACCCCAATATACTCTTGAGCCTCACTTTTAGAAGGGTTTAGAGCTGCTGCATGATTTGCCGCTAAAAAAGAGGGCAAAGAAGGAGAGGATTGTTTAGAAGAGGCCGAAAAAGCCGCTTGACGAGGAGCTGTTCTAGCAACAATCCCACTTGATTGGCGCACCCCTTTCCTAAATGCCATGAGATGATCTGTCGTCATTGGAACAGAGTGTGACTCTCGCTCATGATCAAACTGAAAATGGACTTTAAGCCGTCTGTTGATTCCCATGATTGCTTTTCCCATATCCAGACAACGCTGCTCTGAAAACCCTTCTTTAAACGCTAGAGGCTCTTTGTCTTGATAGTAGAAAGAAAGGCTATGAAAAAAACCATTCCCAAACAGAAGAAATGTTTTGCTAATTCTTTGAAAATGCTCGATCAGAAAAGCTTCCCGCTTATAGTCTCCCCCTGAAAAGAGTACTCCCCCAATCTGCCATGCTTGAATCAAAAGCTCGATCTCATTCTTTAGCTCAGCATCATAGAGCGCTTCTGTTTCAAGAAAACAGAGCTGTGCTACTTTTTCTTCCAATGTTGTCAATTGATCAAAGAGCTTCTGTGCTTTTTCAAGGCTCACCCGATCGGCATAAATCCCCCCTTCTGAGCTTGAAGATTTAGCCTTAGGAGCATGAAAAGCGAATTCTCGTTTCTTTTTCTCTTCTTTTTCACCCCAAGTTCTTCCAGCAAATTGAACACGACGGCGCTTTCTCTCACCTTCATTTTGATCATCCCGAGGATCCCCGACGGGATCGATCCGATGATTACTATACTGTGGGCCGTTTATGGTCATATCTCCTCTTGGTACAAGTCTATTTTAACATAAAATTTTTAAGCTTTCATTAAGAACTGAATAAGATTTTTTATCAATTAAAATAATTTTTAGAGATGAAAAAAAACCATACCCTCTGGTAGTCTAAATCTATTCTTTACATAAGGGAGCCTAAAATGACAGAAGTACTTATCACCCCAAAAGATGGAAACCGTCCTGCAGAGGAGTTATTTCCCTCCCGCCCCACGACTTTAAACATTGCTATCCATGTAGCTGTTACAACAGTTGCTTTAGCTGCCTTAGTCGCTTTCACTCTTGCTGTAAGTGGGAATTTCAACTCTCATTTTTTAACTCACATTTTTAGCAGCTGGAAAGGAATTGGAGGAACTCTTATCTTCACAGTGCTTGCTATGGGTGGAGGGATCGTCATCAATAAAATTGTTTCTGATCCTAAAAATGGCGCATTTACTGGCCAGCCACATTGGCAATCTGTTTGCTTTGATAATGCTTCTGATCCATCGGGGTATGGGCAAGCTTATCTAGACACCTCTGAACTTGACGAGGATGGGAATGGAACTGCTCCGGTTTATGTTAAAAAGCAGCCTCTTGAAAATGAAGTGATCTCTTTGCTCACTTCCATAACAGCCCCTCTCCATGCAGCCTGTTCTATCATCAACTACGTCGGCCGTCTCCTCTACCAACCTGTTAAAATCGCTACCGGTTCTGCTCTTAAATGGGAAGGGTACTCTTTTAAACAGATTCTCCCTGAAATGGGCCGCTCACTTTGGGGGATTATTCGAGCGCCTTTTTATGCAGTGGCTCTTATGATGGCAACTCTCTATGCGTGGGTTGATCCAAGAAATGGGCTCAAACTCGCTTCAAAGGTGGAGCTTTATCGAAATAACCATATTTCTATACAAGAGAGCTTTTTCCCCCTCCCTTGCATAAATGCAATCACAAGTTGTAGTGGAGAAGATTTAAAAAAGAATTTTCACCATTGGTTGGAAAACTGGAAAACACATAGAGCTGTTTATATTGCAGCATGCTACCAACCGCTTGCTCATCCAACCGTTCAACAGGGGCGAATTGATAAAATCACTTCAACCCATCCTTTTATTGCTAAAGACACAGATTTCTTTTTACCTACAGAGTTAACCCGACAGGATTCTCCAGGAGATTCTGGAGGCTTCGAAGAAATTTTGCCGCTACCCCTCCATCAATCACACGATGATCTGAGGACAGGGTCAACGTCAGGGTATGACCAGGGACAACCTTTCCTTCCTTCAGCACCGGCCTTTGATCAATGGACCCAACAGCCAGAATCGCCGCCTGGGGAGGATTGATCACTGCTGTAAATTCAGTGATTCCATACATTCCAAGATTTGAGATGCAAAACGATCCCCCTTTGTACTCACTCTCTTTGAGCTTGCCTGTTTGTGCCCTTTTGGCAAGCGATTTCACCTCCGATGAGATTTGGCCAAGATTTTTAAAATCGGCATGCCGCACAATCGGTGTGATCAACCCCTCTTCAATTGAAACCGCAATGGAAATATCGACTGTTTCATACTGAATGATCGTTTGATTGAGACTATTAAACCCTCGGTTGATCGAAGGGTGACTCTTAAGTGCCAAAGCTGAAGCTCTTACGATCATATCGTTGAAAGAGACTTTCAGACCGAGATTCTTCAACTGCTCTCTCACATGGATCATAGGCTCTGCATTGACCACTTGCTTGAGGTAGAAGTGGGGAATAAAGCTCTTTGATTCTTGAAGCCGTTTGGCAATCACCTTTCGCATCGGAGTGAGTGGAATCTCTCGGTATGTTCCAGGAGCAATTTGGGGATGCTCATTTCGACCGAAGGTGACCATTCCCTCTGGTTGAGCTTTTTCCAAATCACGACTCGTGATTCTCCCTCCAGGCCCCGTCCCTTTTACGGTTTTCAAATCAAGCCCCATCTTTTTAGCTAACTGCTTGGCAAGAGGTGATGCTAAAATTCGCTCTCCTGGAGCCTCTTGTGGAGCAGGATGATCGTACGATTTAAGTGGGGGTTCGGGAATATGACTCGGTGTTGCAATTGCAGCTCCACTTGTTTGAACACTCTCTTCTTTCATCTCAACACCCTTTTCCTCTTTTTCTTCGGTCTTTTTTTCAGGAGCCTCTACATTTTTAGGCAGATACCCCTCAATACTCTCTTCTTTCTCTTCTGTGAAAATCGCAATGGGTTCATTCACTCTTACAGCTGTCCCTTCAGAGACCAAGACTTGTCTTAACCACCCTTCATCTAAAGCAGCATGTTCAACAGTTGCTTTATCTGTTGTAATCTCAAGCAATGTCTCTCCAGACTCGATAAATTCTCCCTCTTTTTTCAACCATTTTGCAACCACCCCTTCTTCCATTGTAGGGGAGAGTTTTGGCATCGTCACTGTATATGGCATTAGGCTAATATCCTCTCTATGGCATCTGCAATGCGGGTTTGATTGGGCAATGTCTCTGCCTCTAAATTTTTTGCATAAGGCATCGGCGTCTCTCTTTGGCAAACACGGCTAATTGGTGCATCAAGATCATCAAAACAGTGCTCCATCAGCTCAAAGCCAACCTCTGATGAAATCCCGGCAAAGAAGTGCCCTTCCTCAACAATTAAAGCGCGATGGGTTTTGCGCACCGACTGAATCAATGTTTGAATATCGAGAGGTTTAATCGTTCGAAGGTCGATCAACTCGATCGAAACTTTCGGAAACTTTTTCAACACCTCTTGGCAAAGAGTGAGCGTCCTTCCATACGAAATCAAAGTGAGATCTTCCCCTTCATTCACCACCTTTGCTTTTCCAATAGGAACCAATACATCCCCTTCTGGAACAACACCTTTCAATCCATACTCCAACTCATTTTCTAAAAAGAGAACTGGATTGGGATTTCGAATAGCAGATTTCAAAAGTCCTTTAGCATCAGCAGCACTGCTCGGAGCAATTACGATCAAGCCGGGCAAATTGCTGTAAAAAGATTCGACACAGTGAGAGTGTTGTGAGGAGACTTGCGCAGCAGCGCCATTGGGACCGCGAAAAACGATCGGAACTTTAAACCGTCCTCCTGACATGTAGTGCATCTTTGCAGCATTTGAAATAATTTGATCGGCAGCAACAAACGCAAAATTCCAGCTCATAAATTCAACAACAGGGCGAAGCCCCGTCATCGCAGCTCCCACTCCAAGCCCTGCAAAACACGACTCGCTGATAGGCGTATCGAGCACACGCATCGCACCCCATTTATCGAGCATCCCCTTTGTCACTTTATAGGCGCCGTTGTATTCAGCAACCTCTTCCCCTAAGATGAAAACCTTTTCATCTCGCTCCATCTCTTCATCTAATGCTTCTCTCAATGCTTCTCGCACTTCAATCGTCGGCATAAACCCCCTCTTCTAAGGTTCCAATTGAAGGCTCAGAGCTCTCTTGTGCAAATTTCATCGCTGCAACAACCTTATTTTTTGCCTCTTTATCTAATGCTTTAAGCTCTTCATCAGAACAATTAAGCGCTTCTTTCAACAGCAAAATAGGGTCTCGTTCTTTCACTTTTTTTAACTCATCCTTAGAACGATAGAAGGCTGGATCTGAAATAGAATGTCCTGTAAACCTCTCACAAAGACATTCGACTAAAATAGGTTTTTTAGTCTCAATCGCTTCTTTTCGAATCTTTTTAAATCCTTCAACACAGGCAAAATAGTCCATCCCGTCGAGAGTGTAGCCCGAAATACCATAGCTATGCGCTTGCCTCTCTGCAATTGGCTGTGCACACACCGCCCTTGAAACTGCTGTCCCCATCCCCCACTGGTTGTTTTCGATGATAAAAATAGCTGGCAATTCCCAAAGTGATGCTAAATTGAGTGATTCGTGAAAGGCTCCTTGTGCCACAGCACCTTCCCCCAAAAAACAGAGAGAAAATTCATTTTCAATCCCTTGGTACTTGAGTGAAAATGCGGCGCCAACGGCGAGAGGAACGTGTCCTCCGACGATCGCAAGTCCTCCGAGCATCCGATCGGAGAAAAAATGCATCGACCCTCCTCTTCCTCCACAATTCCCCGTCTCTTTCCCATAGAGTTCAGCCATTAAAGAGCCTGGGCTCTCCCCTAAAAGAAGTGCAAGAGCATGACAGCGGTAAGTTGCAGCAAACCAGTTTTGTTTCCCAAAAACATCGACAACGGCGGTTTGGATCGCCTCTTGCCCTGTATAAGCGTGATAAAAACCACCGACAAGTCCTTGTTGATAAGCCGCTTCACCTCGCATTTCAAAATTGCGAATCAAAAGCATGGAGCGCAGTGCGGCAAGAGCTTTTTTATCTTCCATTCTCGGAATTCTACAAAAATTCTCTTTGACTAGCAAGAAAACTCCTGTATGAATGGAAAGATGGAAAAGAAAAAACTCATACAGTCAATCCAAAACCACCTTCACTACACAATTGCAAAGGATAAATATACGGCAACGAAACGAGATATTTTTACCGCAGTTGCCTATACCATCCGAGATGAGCTCTTTCACAATTGGATCGAAACACAACAACGGTACTACGATGAAGATAAGAAGAGAATCTACTACCTTTCGATGGAATTTCTCATCGGACGGAGCTTGCGGAATAATTTAAGCAATGCAAAGCGATTTAAAGAATACGAAGAGGCTCTTCAAGAGCTCGGTTACACCCTCGATGAGATCTTTGAACTTGAATACGATGCAGGCCTTGGAAATGGCGGATTGGGCCGTTTAGCTGCTTGCTTCCTCGATTCGATGGCTACTTTGAGCCTTCCAGGCTATGGCTATGGCATTCGGTATGACTACGGAATTTTTACTCAAAAGATCCGAGATGGAGAGCAGATCGAAGTTCCTGATAACTGGCTGCGGTATGGTAATCCGTGGGAAATTTGCAGGAGTGAATACCGTTACCCAATCCAATTTTATGGACGAGTTGAAAATGAGCAGTGGATCGAAACCCAAGAAGTGATGGCAGTCGCTCACGACACACCCATTGCAGGTTACCACAACTCGACGGTCAATACCCTCCGCCTTTGGCAAGCAAAATCAAGTCAAGGATTCAATCTCGATTATTTCAACCATGGCGATTATATCCGCGCCGTTGAAGAGATCGCATTGACAGAGAACATCTCCCGCGTTCTCTATCCCAATGATAACATCTTTGAAGGGAAAGAGCTCCGCCTCAAGCAAGAGTATTTTCTCGTCTCCTCAACGCTGCAAGACATTCTCAGACGTTATAACAAAGCGCACCCTCATCTCGATGAGCTTGCCGATAAAGTGGCGATCCAACTCAATGACACCCATCCTGCCCTTGCAATTGCAGAGATGATGCATCTCCTTGTAGACCGGGAAGAAATCTCTTGGGAAAAAGCGTGGGAATTCACGACAAAAATCTTTGCCTATACAAACCATACTATCATGCCCGAGGCAATTGAGAAATGGAAAGTCCCTCTACTTCAAAAAGTACTCCCCCGCCACCTCCAGATCATTGAAAGAATCGATCGCAACGCCTCGCTTCCCATCATCTTTGAAGAAGACCCCAAAATGGTCAATATGGCTCACCTCTCCATCATCGGATCACATAGAGTTAATGGTGTTTCAGCCCTTCACAGTGAGCTACTTAAAACACAAGTTTTCAAAGAGTTTTACAAGCAAACTCCCGAAAAATTCATCAATATTACAAATGGCATGACTCCGCGTCGATGGCTCAAAGAGTGCAACCCCCAACTCAGCGACCTGATCACCTCCAAACTTGGAACGACATGGGTCACCGATTTAGATGAGCTACAAAAGCTAAAACAATACAAATCTGACCCCGCATTTCAACAAGCATTTCAACTTGCAAAGCGGAGGAATAAAGAAGCTCTTGCACGCCTTATCCTTGCCAAAAACAACCTCAAAGTAGATGTTGACTCCCTCTTTGATTGCCAGATCAAACGGATCCATGAATACAAAAGACAACTTCTCAATGCCCTCTACATCATCGACCTCTACAACCGGATTTGTGAGGGAGAAAACGTCGTTCCTCGCACCATTATTTTTGCTGGTAAAGCGGCTCCAGGCTACTTTATGGCAAAGCTTATCATTAAGCTGATCAACAACATCGGACATGTTGTCAATTTTGATCCTAAATCAAAAGATCTTCTAAAAGTTTGCTTTATTCGTAATTACCGTGTCACATTAGCCGAAAAGATCATTCCAGCAGCTGATCTCTCACAACAAATTTCAACAGCAGGAACAGAAGCATCAGGCACTGGCAACATGAAGCTCGCCCTCAATGGAGCAATCACAATTGGGACGCTTGATGGAGCAAACATAGAAATACTAGAAGAAGTGGGGCCTGATAATATGTTTATCTTTGGGCTTAAAGCAGATGAAATTCTAACTCTCCGATCCAAAGGGTACCGTCCGCTTGATCTCTATAAACAAAATGAGCGGATTCGGAGAGTGATCGATCAAATCGGAGAAGGGGCCTTTTCTGGAGGAGATAAAAACACCTTCCGTCCCCTTATCGACTCACTTCTCCATGAAGGAGATCACTACTGCCTTCTTGCTGATTTTGACTCTTACATTGCAGCCCAAGAAAAAGTGGATGCCACCTACCTCGACCCAACCTCTTGGACAGAAAAAGCGATCATCAACACTGCTTCAATGGGACGTTTTTCTTCAGATGCTACGATCAAAAATTATGCTTCACAGGTTTGGGATGTGGCCATTAATTAGAAAAAAATGGCCGTATTTCTTGCAAAATGGCCGTATTCATGATAAAATGGCCGTATAATGACCGTTAATAGAAAAAAAATGGCCGTATTAGAAATTTTACGGCAAGCTAAGCTCCCCCTCACCACCTCCGAGATTCTCCTTCAATCGGAGGAACACTCTTCAGAGCGGTCGTATAGGCGATGGCTTTCTCAACTCTGTGATGAAGGGCTTGTGAAAAAAGTTGGGCAAAAAAGAGGGACTCGTTATGAAGCTATTGAAGCTCAGTCTTCTATCAACTATGTCAAGCTGCCTCTATCAAAACGAAAACCAACTGCCTATCACCCCTCTTGGCTCGAGAGCTATATTCCCAATAAAAGCGCTTACCTCCCCCCTCAAACTCAAGACGAATTAAAAACAATGGGGGAACGAGCAGGGAGAGAGGCTCCGGCTGGCACTTATGCTCGCCATGTTTACCATCGACTACTGATCGACCTTTCATACAACTCTTCAAGACTTGAGGGAAACACCTACTCCCTTCTCGAAACAGAACGTTTGCTTCTTGAAGGAAAGTGTGCAGAAGGAAAATTGGATGAAGAAAAGGTGATGATTTTAAATCATAAAGAAGCAATTCGTTATTTGGTTGAAAATGGTGATAAAATTACAATTTGCGAAAAAACGATTTTAACCTTGCACTACCTTTTGTCAGAAGGACTTGTTTCCAATGAATATGCGGGAAAAATTAGAGACCATGGTGTTCGTATTGGTGGTTCTACCTATATTCCTTATGAAAATCCCCGTGATTTGCAAATGATCTTTCAGCAGATCTGTCAAAAAGCATCTCAAATCACCAGCCCCTTTGAACAGAGTTTTTTTCTGCTTGTTCACCTTTCTTATCTTCAAGGATTTATAGATGTTAATAAACGAACAGCTCGTTTATGTGCAAACCTTCCTCTAATCCAAAAAAATGTTGTTCCTCTATCCTTTAATGCTATTGAAAAAGAACACTATATCACCTCTATCATCGCTATTTATGAGTTGAATGACATCACTCCCCTTTTAGATCTTTTTCTCTCATCTTATGAGAGGAGTTGTGAACTCTACTCAGCAACAATTGAGGCTCTAGGGTTTGACAGAATCCGTGTGACCTACCGATCCCAACGTCGTGCAATTATTCGAGAAGTGATCTCTCAAAAATTAACAGGAAAGAAAATGGATGCATACATCCACAAGCAAACAGAAGAGTGGATAGAAGAGAGGGATCGCTCTCATTTTTTAGAAAATCTCTATGATGACCTCAAACAGATTGACACCGTTCGTATTGTGGGGCTTGGAATTTCTCCAGAACAACTCTATGGGTGGAAATCACTTCTTTAATCTGGAGATTTTTTTAAGCAGCTGCTCTCTTTGACGACCAAGCTCGGCAAGCTCTTTTTTCATCTGTTTTTCATTTTCAGGAGTTATTGCCGAGGCGAGATCTTGTTCATGCAACATTACTATTTCAAGCTCGTTGCGCAAATACTCCCCTTTCAGTGACCAACCAAATAAATTTCTAATCATCTTGAGAAAAATTTGCATCGGATCGTAGAGCTTGGGAAAAAAGCTTAGGTAATCAAACCGTTTTCCCCGTTTTTGATTCTCTATTCTAATCTCTTCTTGGTTTAAGCGAACTCTTAGAGAGTGCTCATCAAAAGAAAAGATGAGTTGGTGTGCAGGAAAAGCGTGCTTTAAATTGAGTGTCAACTTGAAAATCGCTGGTAGAATAAGAATTGTATCGAGAAGAGTAATCGGGTAGTACCGTCGTCTTACCTTTCCAAAATAGAGAGTGATCTGACCGATCACTTTTGAGCCTATCCTCCAAAAAGCAAAGTCATCTAAATTTGCATGGACATTCACTTTTTTCTGCGTCTTTTTGGGAAGCTTATTGTAAAATGAGAAATCTCGCTCATTGGGCATAGGTGGATTAAAAGCATGTGCTTCTTGTACTAGACCATGCGCATAAAGTGCTGTCTGAATAATAAGCGATCCTCCCATACTATGACCTGCAATGAGAGGAAGAGGGCGTTTTCCTTTTTCAGTTAAATCCTTTAGATGTTTATGAATACGTCTCCACGAATGAGCGTATGCTTGCGTTGCAGATCCATGCGTTGCAAAATTTGCAGCAATTGATCCAAGAGCTGACCGTTGAGAAGGCCAAATTTCAGTTCCTTGACAGAGATAAAGACCACACGCTTCAGCCTCGCTCTCAGGGGGAACCATGCTCACTGTTTTTACCCCTTGCTCAATGAGATGTTGCTTGCAATGATAACAAATCAAATGGTGTGATTTGGTAAAAGAAGGAATCGCAAGTTGCTTCCCCTCTAGCTCTCGGTAAATAGCTGCAAAACTTAAAACTGCAAGGGTTAGAATTTTGCGGAATTCATGATCTTCTATTTCAGCTACAAAGCGAAGATCGCTCTCAATCCGCGCAAGTAATGTCTCATCTTTTCTAAAGCGCACTTTACGGATAAATTTGGACAAAAAACCGGGAGGAGCTCCCACAACATTGTATAGTTTACTCGATTGCGGATTCCAAAAGATGTGAATAGGGTTCAAAGATGTCGATTTTGAAGCATTGCTAAGCTCATTCCAAATACGGATGACAGAGGAAAGGCGAAGGGGCAAACCGAGGGAGTGGTAACGCAAAAATCCATCTTGCTGCACAATTTTGGGAAGAGATTTTTTCAGCTTTTGGCGAAGCGAATTTGTCCAAATTTGACGCACTTGGGTGTTAGAGCCACACTTTTCCACACATGAGTCGTAGAAACGAGCAAGGGTTTGTCGATTGCTATTCTTATCTCGACACCCCTTTAGGGTGACAAAAAAACCTTTCTCTACCGTGTAGCGAAGCCAGTAACGGCGGGGAGGATCTGACTCAAGAAGCTGCTCTATTTTCATCCATTTCATGAGGAGCAAATTTCGGGCCATTGAGATACTCTAAAATCACATCTCGTGTGTACTCTAGGTGAGGAGTTGTATGTGCCATCGAAACAAAATTTGCTTCATATTGAGACGGAGATAGATAGACACCTTTTTGGAAAGCAAATTTGAAGTAATCATTGAACTTAGCAAAATCACATCCTTTGACATCTTCTAAATTTGAAACTTCACGTTGCCCAAAGAAGAGGGTAAAGAGCGATCCCACTTGGTGAAGGCAGCAGTTGAGCTGCCGTTTTTCGATCTCTTCACAGATGGGATCAGTGATAAGGCGTGTCTTTGCTTCAAGTGTGTGATAAAAGCTCTCAGCTTCTAGAAGTCGAAGAGTTTGTAGTCCTGCCTCCATTGCAACAGGGTTCCCAGAAAGCGTTCCTGCGTGATATACATTTCCGGCAGGAGAGAGGTGATCCATCACCTCAGCTCTTCCTGCAAAAGCTGCTGCTGCAAATCCACCACCGATGATCTTTCCAAAACAAGAGAGATCGGGGGTAATTCCATAGAGCTTTTCAGCGCCGCCAATTCCGACTCGAAATCCAGTGATCACCTCGTCAAAAATTAAAAGAGCTCCATTTTTTGCCGTCTCTTCTCGTACTGCTTGCAAAAATCCCTCTTTTGGAGGAATCACTCCCATATTTGCTGCAACGGGCTCGATAATCACAGCAGCTACATTTTGCCGCTTTAAAACGGCACGGAGCGCTTCAATATCGTTATAGGGAATTGTGATCGTATTTTTTGCAACGTCGTGCGGAACACCTGCCGAAGAGGAGGTCGAAAAAGTCGCCGCTCCAGACCCTGCTTGGACTAAAAACGCATCTCCATGGCCGTGGTAATTTCCCGTAAATTTGATCAGAAGCTCTCTTCCTGTATACCCTCGAGCAAGACGAAGGGCTGTCATTGTCGCCTCTGTTCCAGAGGATACAAATCGCACTTTTTCAACAGAAGGGATAAGTTCACAAATTTTTGCAGCAAGTTTCCCTTCGATCGGTGTTGTAATTCCAAAGCTACTCCCTTTTGCAATCTGCTTTTGAGCAGCCTCTACAACAAGAGAGGGAGCGTGTCCATGAATCAAAGCTCCCCATGAGCAACAGTAATCGATATAGCGATAGCCATCGACATCTTGAATTTCATCGAGATAACCCGCCTCTACCACAAGTGGTGTTTGATCTAAACCTGGGAAAGCGCGAACAGGAGAACTCACTCCTGTTGGCATCACCGTAGATGCTTCAGTATAGAGATGTTCACTCTTCGGTCGTCTAAGGGGAATTTTTGCTTCTTTTTTCTCAATGATCGTCATAATTTATCAAGAATAGATCAGGAGAAAATTGTAGGCAAGAGAACTATTTAGCTTCTCCAGGAGGAGTATGTTTTTTTCGTGTAATGTGAGGAGCGACAACTTCTTTATCTAACTCTTTTCCAATCACTGGAAATTCTTTTGGATGAGGAGTGGGATAGTGATCCCCTTCCAAGAGGTATTTATTTCCCTTTTTTACAAGATCTTGAAACTGGCTCAACGTGACGCTTTGTGCGACATGTCCAATATCTTCCCAAATTGCAACAGCCCCATTGAAAAGCTCTTTCTCTTCTTCTAACTTGAGGTTTCCCCTATTCATCTGTTGATTGACAAACACTTCAAAAGCAACCACCTCATTCCGCATAAAATCAAAAGGGGTCCGATTGACAAGAAGAGGATAAACAATCTGCTTTAGGTGTTGATTCGTCTCTTCAATCACCTTATTGATCGTTGCAATGGCTGCTGCGGAGTCGATCGATTTTGCCGTAAGTTGCTCTATGATTTTAAGAACTTTTTTCTCCATCGATTTTGAAACTTGAAGTGAAAGTTGTTTGTTTTTTTGTGCAAGATGCAGAAACATCACAAAACTTTGAACCGATGAGATCACTTTCTCATTTTTGACTTGTACAACCATCTGTTTTCCCCTTCTCAACCCACCGTCCATGCGCTTTGATCAACTCAACTAAACGGTCTTCCGCCTCGTCCATGTCGATATTTTTCTCAACGCACTCTTTGCCGACGTAAAGGTCAATCTTTCCAGGTCTTGAGCCAACATACCCAAAATCGGCATCAGCCATCTCGCCTGGGCCATTTACAATACATCCCATGATAGCAATTTTGACGCCAGGCAAGTGTCCTGTTTTTGCTCTTATCTTATCTGCCACAGTTTGAAGATCAAAGAGCGTCCTTCCACAAGAAGGGCAAGAGATAAACTCTGTTTTTGACGAGCGAATCCGCGCTCCTTGTAAAATTGCAAAGGAGAGTGATCGTCTTTTGGGAAGGGGGAGATCTACATCGAGAAAAATCCCCTCTCCACACCCATCACAGAGAAGTGATCCAATTGTAGCCGCAGCTCGAATCACGACATCTTCAGAACCACAATACCTTAAAATAACAGACTTTGAGGGTGCAGTTTGGAAAAATTGCCTTGCAGAAGAAAGAGTTTCAACTGTGAAAAAGTCCCCTTCTTTTTTAACCTCTATTCCCCCCTGCTTCAACATCTCTAACCGAGGATGCTCCTCTTTAGTGATCAAGCAATCGACGCTCTCTTCTGTAAGAACTGGACGTCCCAGCTCTCTTCCACAGCCGAGATGCAAAAAAAAGTCGGGATGCTCAATCTCCTCTTTTGAAACCGCCAAGACAACTGGTGGCTTCAATGATGAGGAAATCCGCGCCCTTTGCACAACACCGCTCTCTTCCCTTTTCTCATTGGCAAAATGGATCAATTGACGACACGGCTCCACCTCATGCACCGGATCTTCTGTCAAAGAGACCCGAATTGTATCGCCAATCCCATCTAATAAAAGCGCTCCAATGCCGATTGCCGATTTAACACGTCCATCTTCTCCAGCTCCCGCCTCAGTCACTCCTAAATGGAGAGGATAATCCCATCCAAGCTCCTCCATCCGTGCGACCAAAAGACGGTACGCCTCGATCATGACAAGAGGGTTGCTCGCCTTCATCGAAAAGATCAAATCGTGAAAATCCAAATAACGGCAAACACGGGCAAATTCAAAAGCCGCTTCCACCATCCCCACAGGAGTGTCTCCAAAGCGATTCATAATCCGATCGGAAAGCGATCCGTGGTTGGTTCCAATCCGCATCGCCCGTCCAAGCCGTTTGCACTTCTCAACAAGGGGTGAAAACTTCTCTTCAAGACGCTCTAATTCTGAGGCATACATTACATCGTCATACTCAAGAATCTTGAAAGAAGCCCGTTTATCGACAAAATTACCCGGGTTGATCCGCACTTTATCAGCAAAATCAACAACTCGCATCGCAGCCTTTGGAAAGAAATGGATGTCAGCGGCAAGTGGAATAGGACACCCTTTTCTAATAAGCTGATTCTTAATTTCTTCACACGCATCTGCCTCTTTAATCCCCTGTACGGTGACCCGAACAATCTCACATCCAGCCTCATAGAGTTCTAAAATTTGATTGACTGTCGCTTTAATATCTCTTGTATCAGAAGTTGTCATCGACTGAATCCTCACAGGATTATCTCCCCCAACCCCGATATGACCCACTTTGACAACGCGCGTTTTCATATGGAGTTAAATGTACCTAAAATCGGAGAATGGATAAAGACAAAAAAAAGAGCTCTATAGAAATTACACATAATTAAGATATATGTTACAATAAATAGTAATGACTAGTTATAATTTTAAAGACTTTATAAATTATTATAGCGAAAAACTCAATTCTCCATTACCACAGGAAGACATTGAGGAAGGCATTGTCGATTTATTTCTAGAAGAGGGTGAAATTTCCCTTTTTAAAGGAGCGACAGCAGGCTCTATCCAAATCACCCTTCGAATGGGAGAGATAGAGGGTAAATTGACAAAAGAGCACCTTTTAGAGATGATGCGAGGCCACTTTCTCGGCTTAAACACAGCAGGCTTCACCTTTGCCCTTAGAGAGGGGACACTCTTTCTTCTAGGGCAAGCAACATCTGGAGTAACCCCTCAGGAGAGTTGGGAGTTGCTCGAGCGACTGATTTCAATCGGGCAGCAATGGAATGAGATTTTAACCCCTTGGAAAGAGTACACCTCTTCTTTAACCTTTAATGGAGAACAAAAAGATGGCAGCAGTTGGCGGACCACCTCCCTCAGGGGATAACAACAGAGTTCACACAGTTGGAGCTGTCTCTCCAAGAGCGAGGGTTGCTCAAAGTGATGGAGGACTTCTCTCAACGTTTTACGCCTTTATCCAGATTATTTTCCGCCCCATCTTTGCTCTAATAGGATATTTCTCCCGCAGAGCAGAACGAAAAGAGCTTGTCAAAGCTTTGGGAGAAAATCCAGAAAAAATAGAAACTCTCAACAAGATGGATCTTAGACAGCTAAAAGCAGTTCAATTCTTGCACTCAGTAGGAACGCTTTCTAAAACAGATGCAATCGATGCAATCGATAAATGTAACTACCCAAACATTGTCTTAAACGTTATTGAAAAGCTAAATAAACATTCTGGACCACTGGGACTTCCAGATGGACTCAAAGCAGATCTAATGCAAAAGCTTCTCATCGATGATAATAATGATAATAACAACCAATTAACTGCACGTCTAAAAGAATTTGCCAAAGCTCTGGATGCTTTTATTATGGGAAAAGGAAGTTTTGAGGCTGTTGCAAATTGTCTAAACGGGTGCCAACCCCCTGCTGCTGCTATTGATTTCAATTCCACAATCAAACCTCTTCTAACCCAGATCACTCAACGGAGACACACTCAAAACATCCAAATCTTCCAACAAGCGTTTAGCGCAACCCTTGAAAATAAAGAGTACCAAAAAGAGAGCGGCCCCCGCCTTATACGGAGCCCTGATGCCCAGTTAAAAGGAGTCTCTTTAGAGTTTCAAAGAGAAAAAATAGCCATTGGAGACCGAGAGGTTCGCATTCTTGTGCGAGAGCCTAATGGCGAGACGAGAAGAATCACCTCTTCTATCCCAGATTCTATAGAAGGTGAGGAAAATATTGGCCTATTTCTCAAGAATGTGGATGCACACAGGATTTGGGAACAAGAGATGGAAAAGGCAATTAAATCTGTTCAAACTCCTCACGACTTAGGTGTCGCCACAACCCTTTCCAAACTTAGAAATCAAATTGAAGCGGGAACAATTTGTGTCCGCTCTGATGGAACACTTGCTCTCACCTTTAGGGCTCCAACGATTAAAAATGAAGCCACCGTAATCTCCTCTGAGGATGTTGATAATGTGGAAAAACTAAAGGTTGGAGAGAGCACTGATGTTTCTTTCTATTATAGAGCGAACTTTGAATCTATCAAAGGAACCGTTGCACTGACTGAAAAGGAACATGCCTTAGAAGATGAAGATCCGACGACTTACCTAGAATTCACCTCAACTGCCACTTTGCCTGATGGAAAAACGATTTCGTATTCTTCAGAAATCTATGACGGGCAGGAGAAAAATGTTGAACAACACCTCCTTCTTGCGCGAGCAGAGGTGATCACCCAAAGCGAATAGAAAAGGATGCAGAAAAAAGCGTTTAAAACATTTCTAAAGCAGCTCGCCATCGTTCTTGAATTTGACACACTCAAGCCCGATAAACATGGAGCGTGTCTCATTATCATGAAAGGCTCTGAAGTTCCTCTTCTCTTTGAGTATGATGAGAAAGTGGCTCCCCATACTGTTTTGGTCTCCTCCCCTATTTGTGGTATTCCTCCTGGAAAAATAGAAGAGGTTTTAGAGCTCTCCTTGCACGGAAATGCGACCCAAGAAGAGACCCTTTCATGCAAGGTGGATGAAGAGGTGATCTATCTTCACCGTCGGTTTAATCCCACCATCCAGTCGGCTGAGTTGTATGTTTTAATCGATGCATTTGTCGCAAAAGTGTTGTTGTGGAAAGAAAAGCTTGGAAACGATTCTCCTCAAGAAGAGGGTAAAATCCCTCCTTCAGGCTTGAAGGTGTAAACCTTTTCCGTTATAAACAGTTTCAATGAAATTTTATTTCCTCAAACTGTACGACTCATTCTCTGGAGTGGGACGGTGGGCCTCTCTCTTTGCAAGCACCACTTGGGCTTCGATCAGGCGCCCCCCTTCATGGACCCTTTTACTCGATCAATTCTACCAAGTGGGCGTCCTCTCTTTGCCAGTTGTTGCAATCACAGGATTCTCAACAGGCCTTGTTCTCGCAGCCCAAGCATTTTATCAACTTGGAGACAAAGGGCTTGCAAGTGCAACAGGTCTTCTTGTTGGAAAAGGGATGCTCACCGAAATTGGCCCCGTTTTAACCGCCTTTATGGTGACGGGAAGAGTGGGGTCATCGATGACAGCTGTCATCGGATCAATGCGAGTGACAGAACAGATCGATGCGCTAAAATCGATGGCAGTCAACCCCCTTCGCTATCTCATCGCTCCGAGAATCATCGGAGGAATTTTGATGCTTCCAGCCCTCACAGTCTTTAGCGCTGTGATGGGAATCTTTGGAGGGTACCTCATCTCAGTTAACGTCTTTGGAATGACCTCTGAAAGCTATTTTGATCCAATGCCTGTCCATATCACAGGATTTGATTTTTGGACCGGCATGATTAAAGCATTGGTTTTTGGAATACTGATCAGCACCATCTCTTGCTACAAAGGGCTTAGAACAAAAGGGGGAGCTGCAGGTGTGGGTAAATCAATCACCAATAGCGTTGTGATTTGCTACTCCTATATATTGATTATCAATTTCTTACTTACAATCGGACTCAACTCATTGCATCTCTATTTTGTCGAAAATTTTGGGTGGCGGTAATGATACGAGTCAAAGACCTCTACAAGTCATTTGGAGGACACGAAATTCTACGAGGACTCAATCTTCAAATCGACTCCGGCGAGACCATGGTGATTTTGGGTCGCTCTGGTGTAGGAAAGAGTGTTTTACTCAAACAGATTATCGGTCTTCAAAAGCCCGACAGCGGATCTGTCGAAATCGATGGAGTGCCCATCTCGACACTCTTTGGAATAAAGCTCTACCAAGCAGTCAAAGAGATGGGAATGCTCTTTCAAGGAGCGGCTCTACTCGATTCACTCAATGTCTACGAGAATACTGCCTTCTATTTAAAACAACACCGAAGAAAAGAAGGGTATCGCCTCCCTGAGTCAGAAATCCGCATACGAGTTGCAGAAGCGTTAAAAATGGTCGATCTTGAAGGAACAGAAGAGGAAATGCCGGCCAATCTTTCAGGAGGAATGAAAAAAAGAGCCGCCCTTGCAAGGTTGATTGTCTACCGCCCCAAAATACTGCTCTACGATGAACCAACAACAGGTTTAGATCCAATTACAGCAATGCAAATCAATGATTTAATCCTACAAATTCAACGAGAGCTCAAAGCGACAAGCATTGTGGTAACACATGATCTTTGCTCAGCATTCCATGTTGCCGATAAGATTGCCTTGAATCATCAAGGGCAAATTGTCTATACCGCAACAAAGGAAGAATTTGTTACGATTGACGATCCGCTAATACAGAGTTTTTTGCACAACTCTATACCAAATGGACTAGTGAGATGAGTGATGGAATAAAAGCATTTTGGTTGGGAGTCTTTATCATTATCACGCTTGCAATTGCAGCGTGGCTTCTCCTTTTTTTACGTCCCACAGTTGGGGATGGGGGTGAGGTTTTGACTGTCCGCTTTGTCAATATCCAAAATGTTTCGATTGGAACCCGAGTCGCTTTTGCAGGAAAACCTGTTGGAGAGGTGATTAAAATTTCTGAAATCCCCGATGCACGCGCTCTTCCTGCCACCTCAAATGGAGACATCTACTTCTACCAGCTTGAGCTTGAAGTTGATTCAAGTGTTCAAGTCTTTAGCTATGATGAGATTCTCTTTTCAACAGCAGGACTTCTTGGAGAAAAATCGATCTCAATCAATCCAAAAGCAGCTCCAGCAGGAGCTCCTCCCCCAGCAAATATCACCCATGATATTCTCTACGCTCGTTCGAGTGACTCACTTGAACAAACACTCGCTCAAATGACAGATGTCGCCGATGTGATTGAAAGCACCATGCAACAAGTGGGTGAGTTCCTAGATGTCAATATGGAACCATTCCATACAACACTCCTCTCAGTGACAAATGCGATGGGTCAAGCCGATCTCTTCCTAAAAGATCTCAATGATTCAAAACTTATCGATAAAATGTCATCAGGAGAAGGAACACTTGGCAAACTCCTCAATAGTGATTCATTCTATCTTCAGATGCAAGCACTTATGTGTAAAATCGAAACGGTAATGAATGACATCAGCAATTATGGATTACTCTTTCAATACGATAAGAGCTGGCAACGGAAGCGACTGGCTAAAGAAAACCAACTCAAGCAGATGTGCACTCCTACAGCAGCTGTCAATTTTTTCAACAATGAGATGTGTGAAATCTCCAATACTTTAGACCGAGTCGAGAGAATGCTCTCTACTGTTGATTGCCCAGAGCAAGATGCATGCTTTGCCGAAAGTTTCCGCGAACTCATTGGCCGTGTTGAGTGCCTACAACGCTCCTTGCAAAATTATAATGAAATGATGTTTAAAGAATATTGTAACAGATGCTACTGAGGATTCACGATGGAATCAATCCCCTACTCCCATCTTGAGAAAGGAACCTTTCTCATAGCCACTCCAGATATTGACAAAGGAATTTTTTTCCGCAGTGTTATTCTCCTGTGTGAGCACAGCCCAAATGGTTCATTTGGAATCATCATCAATAAAGATCTCGATTTAGAGCTCCCAGAAGAGATCATGTCACTTGAGCAACTCAATAACCCTCGCGTCTCTATTCGAGCTGGAGGGCCTGTCCAAACAAATCAAATGATGCTTGTCCACTCTTCGGATAAAATTCCTGAGCAAACCATTGAAATCTGTAGCAATGTCTTTTTAGGAGGAGATCTCCAATTTTTACAAGACGCTGTTCTTTCAGAAGATGGTCCTCGGATCCGCCTCTGCTTTGGTTATTCAGGATGGGATGGAGGGCGGCTTGAGCGGGAGTTTTTAGATGGACAGTGGTTTATCTGCCAAGCGAGCGCCAAGAATATCTTTGAAGTTCCCCCAGAAAAGCTATGGCAAACCCTTCTGCGCGAAATGGGCGGCAAATACGCCACGCTCTCTATGATCCCCGAAGATTTAGCCCTAAACTAAAAGCTTGAAGCAGCTCTCTATCTTGCGCAGTCTTTAGCAACATCTCAATTTTTGACTCAATCTCTAAATGTGAAAGGGAATGAAGTTTCCCCTTCTAGAGGAAGCTGCCTAATCTTTTAATTTGAGGGGTATTAAAAAAGAAAACCCTGTTCTCCGAAGAGAACAGGGGCAATATCTCCAAGGTAAAGGAGGAGGGGGAAGTCCATGTACTTAACGCTTGGAGAATTGAAAGCTTTTACGCGCCTTCTTGCGGCCATATTTTTTTCGTTCTTTTCTGCGGGGATCACGGGTTAAAAAACCTCGCGCTTTGAGGTCTTGGCGACGCTCTTCATCTTCTTTAACAAGAGCTCTAGCAATGCCAAGGCGCGTTGCGATCACTTGTCCTTCAACCCCGCCACCGTTGACACGGATGATAAGATCAAAGTTCTTTTCCGATCCAATCATCTTAAGAGGATCGAGAATCGTTTTTTGTTGAATTTCTAAAGGGAAATAACGGTCAAAAGGACGGCCGTTAACGTCGATTTTTCCAGTTCCTGGGCGAACTCTAACACTCGATACGGAACGTTTTCTTCTGCCTGTTGCGACGGTCTCTTCTATTTGCTTTTTCATATGTCTACTCTGATGGGTTTTTGAGCTTCAAAGGTGTGTTTCTCCCCTTTGAAAATCCTTAGCTTGCGCAGTTGCTGTTTTCCTAGACGACTCTTAGGCATCATCCCTTTGACGGCACGTTCGATGATCATCTCGGGTTTCTTCTCTTTCATGGTTCGGTAGGCAACTTCACGCAACCCCCCGATAAATCCTGTATAAGAGCGATAAATCTTTTGAGCTTCCTTAGCCCCACTCACCTCAATCTTCTCGGCATTGATCACAATCACGCCATCTCCATTATCGATATAAGGGGTAAAATCTGTCTTATGCTTTCCACGAAGTACCTTTGCAATTTCACTGCAAAATCGGCCCAATGTCTTACCTGCAGCATCAAAAACATACCATTTTTGCTTGGCGTCTTCTTTTCTAACTAGAGTGGTGGAAGTCTCTTTCTTTCGTTTCATTCTCTTTCCTTTCGTAATAGAGCAGACATCATAGATTTCTTGAGTTTTTTTGCCAACTATAAATATTCTTTTAATACGTAGATGGCAAGCAAAACGAACAATAAGCAGGTTACAACGATGTAATGCAGTGACTTAAGCCACTTTGAGCCAAAACATCCTTTGATAATCATCCGCCCCGTCACAATGTCGCAACCGATCAAAATGACGGCAAAGGTTAATTTTAGATGGAGCCATGGAGCTTTAAAATTGATCCCTTCTTTTGTCAGCAAGAGGGTTAAACCTGTTAAGATTGCTAAACACATCGCGGGGAGATCGCTAAAGAGATAGAGCCGTTTGGAAATTCGACTCAGCTCTTGGTTCTCTTCTTTTTGGGAAGCGACAAACCTTCCTACGGTGATCAAGGTTCCCATCCAGATGAAGACAAAAAAGACATGAAAAAATTTGAGTAGCGCCATAAGACCAGTTACGATAGGATATCTCCCTATATTATGAAAAGTTTTTATTTTCGCACTTATGGTTGCCAGATGAATGAGCTCGACACCGAGGTGATGGCTGGCATTTTGGTAAAAAGAGGTCTTGTCCAGACGACTGAAGAATCCGAAGCAGACCTTATTATCTTCAATACTTGTTCGATACGTGATCTTGCTGAACGGAAGGTGATGGGAAAGTTGGGCCAAATTGGACGGAAGGAGAAACGGGGACGAGTGATTGGTGTCACCGGCTGTATGGCAAATGCAAAAAAAGAGAGTCTTTTTCGAAAGCTCCCCCATGTTGATTTTGTCCTTGGAACCAATAATATTCACGATTTAGACAATGTCCTAGATGAGGTTCTCCTCACCAAACAGCAAACTCTTAGAACCGATGATACCTTTAGCAAAGAGCTCGACTATGCAGGTGCTAAGCGAGCTGACAAACATAAAGCATTTGTCTCTATTATCCGTGGATGTGACAAATATTGCACGTATTGCGTCGTCCCCTACACACGGGGAAAAGAGGTCTCCCGCTCTCCTGAAAATATCCTCGATGAATGTAAAAAACTCGTCGATCAAGGCTATAGAGAGATCACCCTTCTCGGCCAAAACGTGAATAGCTATGGAAAGGATTGTCCTGAGTGGAGCTGTCTTTTTCACGATCTTCTCTACCGCCTTGATAAGATCAAAGGACTCTCACGTGTCCGCTTTTTAACATCTCATCCGGTCGACATCACAAGAGAGCTGATGGAAGCGGTTCGCGACCTCGACTCCCTTTGTGAGTTTGTCCACTTCCCCCTCCAGGCAGGCTCTTCTCGCATCCTTAAAAAGATGCATCGGATCTACACCAAAGAGCAATACTTTGAAAAAGTGGCACTTCTAAGAGAAATTGTCCCAAATGTGGTGCTCGGAACAGATATGATCGTTGGATTTCCGACCGAGACAGAAGAGGAATTTGAGGAGACAATGGAGGCGATGCGACAAATCCGCTACGGGACAGCCTTCCTCTATACCTACAGCCCTCGTAAAGGAACCCCAGCTAAACGATGGATTGATGATATCCCTGAAAAGGTGAAAGAGGAGAGGCATCAGAGGCTCTTAAAGCTCCATCAGCAGATCTCCTCAGAACTGATGGCCGATATGCTCGGAAAAGAGGTCGAAATCCTCGTAGAGAGGCGGAATAGGGACCAAAAGCACCTCAAAGGGCTCTCCCGCTGCTGGCGGAACGTGATCTTTGAAGGAGATGACTCTCTGATCGGAACTCTTCAAAAAGTTTCTTTACAAAGCTACACTCACAACACATTTATAGCTTCCTTAAAATAAGATCTTTATGATATAATACTCTTATGGTTATGATTAGAGATGCCGCAGAAGTTTTTTTCAATACTCAGAGCAGGGCTCCTCGATGCTTCTTTCAACTAGTGGGAGAATTTGCTCTCACACCTGTCCGTTTTTTCTTTGGAGGAAGAACAGTCAAAATCGTCCATAATACGGCCGAACTCCAAAATGGCGGCAAACTTAACTACAATACACTTGACACAACAACGACCCTCTCTCAGTTTGAATGGGCAATAAAAACAATGCCAAAAGTGACCAAACTTGTGATGGGAATCCTCTTTCTACCCGGTTTAATCGTGGGCACTATTTGCAAGATCGTTGCGTATTGCAATTTTGTTTTTCCAGAATTAAAACCTGTGATCAAGCAGCAGCGGGACTATTACATGTTTAGACAAACATTTAAGGAAATCAACGAGGGAAAGGGATTTTGCATCAACTCTAAAAATCCCTTTTTTAATTTTAAAGGACAAACCGTCCAATTCTATAGCATCACATATCCAGTGGCATCTAATGAACAAGTAGCTGCTTAAAGCTTTTTTCATCCAAGATTGTGATTCCCAATTTCTTACCCTTCTCATACTTCGACCCAGGGTCTGATCCTGCAAGAATATAATCGGTTTTTCTGCTCACAGAACTCGTCACTTTTCCTCCGCGCTCTTTGATCAACTTAGAAGCGGTATCACGTGTATACTCTTCTAATCCTCCGGTCAAAACAAATGTTTTTCCAGCAAATGGATGCTCTTTGAACTGTTTCACTTTTTGCACACGAGGTTTCACTCCAAGCTCAAGGAGTTGATCGATCTCATCGAGATGCTCTTTGGTAGAAAAATAGGTGACGACAGACTCAGCCACTTTTGGCCCCACCCCTTCAATCTCGAGCAATTCCCCTTCTGTCATTTCAAGGAGCTTTGACAATGCTCCTGCCCGATCGGCAAGAAGCTCTGCAACACCTGCTCCTACAAAAGGAATTCCTAGAGCCAAAAGAAAACGGTCGAAAGAAACATCTTTTGATTGCTCGATCGCTGTGAGAAGGTTTTGAATCGATTTCTCTTTAAATCCTTCGAGTTGGACGAGTTCTTTTTCAGAGAGACGGTAGATATCGGAAAGCGCTTTGACAAATTTTTGTTCCGCAAGCTTTTCAATAACCTTCTCTCCTAGATTTTCGATATCCATTCCCGATTTTCCAGCAAAATAGATCAAACGGCGTAGCCCTTGCTCAGGACATCCCTGCTTATTGGGACAACGGATCGCCACTTCCCCCTCTACACCCACAACAGTTGTTTGGCACGCAGGACATTTCGTCGGCATCCTAAAGGGGTGGCTCTCTTTGGGTCGTCGACCCCCGATCACTCGCACCACTTTGGGAATCACATCTCCCCCTTTTTCGATCACAACAGTATCGTGTACCCGAATATCTTTTCGCTCAATCTCTTCACTATTGTGAAGTGTTGCTCTAGAAATAGTGCTCCCAGAAACAAAGACAGGTTCTAGTTCGGCAACAGGAGTCAAAACCCCCGTTCGCCCTACCTGTACTGTGATCTCTTTGACCACCGTCTCTGCTTGCTCTGGAGCAAATTTATAGGCAACAGCCCACCGATAATTTTTTCCCGTCACTCCAAGCTTTTTCTGAAAAGCTAATGCATCCACTTTAATTACAATACCATCGATTTCAAAAGGGAGTTTTGACCGTTTTTTTTCAACACTTGATGCAAAAGCCCAAATCTCTTTAAAAGTTTTTGCCCGCCTAAATTCACCCAGCGTAGGCAGAGCATACTCCTTGAGCTCTTCTAATGTCTCAAATTGGGTTTGGCTCCTCCCCCCTTCCACAATGGCATAACACGTGATTGCGAGATTTCTTTTTACAACTTCCTTTGGATCAAGAAGCTTCAGAGATCCTCCCGCAGCATTGCGTGGATTGGCAAACTGTGGATAGTTTGCAAAAACAGTTTTAGGCATAAAGACCTCGCCTCGCACCTCTAAGAGAGGAGGAGGGTTTCCTTGTAGTTTTAAAGGAAGCGATTTGATCGTTCGAATATTTGGTGTGATATCGTCCCCTTCAGCTCCATTTCCCCGAGTGACTGCACGGGCTAAAATCCCCTTTTCATACCGAATAGAAATGGCAATCCCATCGAACTTTAGTTCACACTCAAAAGGGATGTTCTTTTTATGAAGCATCCGCTCCATTCGCTTGATAAAATCACCAAGCTCTTCTTGAGAATAGGTATTGGCAAGTGAAAGCATTGGAACAGTGTGTTTAGCAAGGGGAAAGGAGCCCGAGGGCATCTCACCCACTCGCTGCGTTGGAGAGCCGGGGAAGATCCAATCTGGGTGTTCTTTTTCAAGGGCAATCACCTGCTCGAGCAATGCATCAAAAGCGCGATCCGAGATTGAAGGAGCATTTTCCACATAGTAGCGGGCATTATGCTCCCAAATCGCATCACAAAGCTTGTGGTAATCACACTTGTTGGACATCAGCGGCACACCTAAAGCCACATGTTCCATTCACCGTTCCCGGGTTATTTCGGTGGCGGTGAGAACAACGTAGATCTTCTTTCAAGCTCTTCCAACACCCTCCACGGAGCACACGATACACTCCTTGAATCGGCCCCTTGGGGTTTAAAGGCTCTTGCGCTGTTGTTTCAAAGTAGTTGTAACCATACCAATCTTGACACCACTCATAGACGTTTCCTACAATGTCATAAATACCGTAAGGATTAGCCGCATAGCTCATAACAGGCGTGGTGTCTGAGCTAAAGAAGTTTGCTTGATTTTTCTCAATCGTTTGCCCTGTTGGGTAAGGTGGATTTTCCATTCCCCCCGCAGCAACAACTTCCCACTCAGCTTCAGTTGGAAGACGTTTCCCAACCCATTTTGCATACGCAACGGCACCATACCAAGTGACACCCACAACTGGATGTTTGGCATACCCCGATTCAATCGATAGTTTTCCAGCTGTTCTTGTGACTCGAGAGTCTTTTAAACGGATCAAATCGTTATAATTTTGATCTTTCTCTCCTCCCATATACTCCAAGAATCGGACAAACTGCTCATTTGTAACGGAATGGATATCTATGGCAAAATTCTCAATCTGAATCTGGTGGCAAGGGGCCTCGTCCCGGTTCCCTTCATTTGAACCACGCATGTACGCCCCTCCTGAGATTGCAACCATCTCTGTTTCAATCGGCTCAATAGAAAGATGTTCACTATGCTCCGGTCGATACTCTTTGACAACAGGATCGCGCCCCTTCATCGTCTCTCTCACAGAACTCTCCACTGGAGTAAAAGGGACTGCTGTTGCTTCTGAAAGGTCTTTTTTCTCGACAAATGAAGGAGCAACGGACACCGCTGCTTCAGGTTGTGGAGGAGGCTCTACACTTCCTCGATTGATCACAGGGGCAAGTGCAGGCTGCTTGATCTTTGTCATAAGCTTCTCTTTTAAGATCTGGACAGGAGGAGTCTCTTCCCGCTTCTCCTCAACAACAGGGCGAAGAGAAGGGGTCTCTTCCCGTTTCTCCTCAACAACGGGGCGGAGAGAAGGGGTCTCTTCCCGTTTCTCCTCAACAACAGGGCGGAGAAGAGGGGCTTCTTTTTTCTCTTTTTCAAGTAAGGGTCCCACCTTCAAAGGTCTTAAATCTGCCTCATACTTAAGGCATTGATCGACCAAACTGTCCCAATCATATTGGTAGCCAGATGCAATTTTTGATGGCATTGGAAAAATTGCTTCGGGAAATTGTCCTGAGATCAAGTAATAAGCGAGTACACCAAAGGCGTAGACATCTGCTGCAGGACCCGGTTTCTCATGCCGTTTCTGCTCGGGAGCCAAAAAGGCAAAATTTTGCAAAAAAGAGGTGGTAAGCTTTGTGACTTTTTCCGCTTTGATCGGGTGAGAAAGATAACGCTCTTCTCCCCCTTTCATCACCTCTACAGGGAACGCCTCAAGCGCATCAGCTGTCACTTTGTATGTCCGAGAGACGACAGCTGCAGGATTGATCATCTTAGCAAGAGCAATGTCGGAGAGAAAAATATCAATTCCAGGCTTCCCTTTCCCCACTAAAATATTATTCAATTTTAATGAAAGATGAGAAACCCCTTTCTCATGAATGTAATCCAATGCTGTGGCAATCTGCTTTAGAACCGATAGAAGCTCTTCTTCACGTAGCCGCTCTTTTCTTCCTGCCATATACTGCGCTAAATTCGTTGTCTCTCCAATCGAGTCGACAACACAATCTGTCACCAAAAAATAGTGTCCTTCAGCAAAAGAGACATTGTGCACTTTCACCAAATGGGGGTGGTCCAAAGTGGCAAGCTTTAAAACCTCCTCCTCAAATTGTTGTAAAAACGTTCGATCTTGTGTCAATTCTTCTGGCAAGACCTTAAGGAGGTATTGCCGTTTGATAAACCTGTGTTCAGCAAGATAGAGTTTTCCCAAAGGACCTTGTCCCATCTGCTTTAAAACACGGTAATCACCAAGAAGTTCAGGTATAGAGGTCATATTCCTCCCAAATGTTGATTTAAATATTCTTGAGCTGCTTCCACAGCTCGACTATACGTATAATTTTTTCGTGCCTCATCGATCAATTTTTGTCCCAGCTCCACTTCACAAATTGCAACAGCCTCTCTCACATATAGATAGATGTCTGCACGTGGAATCGTGACACGATTTTCAACGATCTTATGCAAATATGTCCCTATCAAGGCATCATTTTTCTCATCTTTTGCAAGAAAAATCAAGACCTTATATAGGGAAGGGTCAAGAGGGTAACATTCAAGACCCTTTGTCATAAAGTGAAAAGCCTTTTCACGAAAATCGCACCGCCCCACATCACTTGTTTCATGTTGAGACAAGCGGAGGTATAAAATACCCCGTGTTTTTGCTGCCAAAAATGTCTCTTTTAAGTGAGGATACCCTTCGTAGAAGTAGTGGAAAAAGGTTTCGTAATCACCCAGATTAGCATATGCCATCGACAAGATAAAGTTGAGTTCTTTTGAGGTTCCACTTTCATACTGAGAGAGCATTTTTTTAGCTGTGGCTATTGGGTTTCCTTCTCCCTGTTTCAGGTAAAAATCGACCACCTCTTTGTGTGCCTCCAAAGAGAGTGGCTCTTTTGACTCAACAGTATCAAGAGCACGCAGGAAGTTTTTAAAAGCTGCATTGAGTTCTTGATCTGCCAAATGGGCAAGGGCTAGGCGAAAATAGAGGGAGCTCTCATTGGGGTTTTCCAGCAAGAGGTTTTGACAGGTTGTGATTTCCTCTTTAGCCTCTTCAAAAGAGAGAGAAAAAAGAGGAGTTAGAAAAAAAAGGAAAAGAATAAGAGCTTTTTTCATATCACACAATCTTATACCCGATCTCTCCTTTTATTGACAAAACAGCTCCTCATCTTTCCATGATAAGTATGGCATCTGAGACAGACCTTAAAACCTGAAGGTTATTATCATGATCATAACCATCTCCTAAAGGGTGATTAATAACTTCTCCTTGGTACACAAATGTTGAAGAGCCTCCTCCATCTAAATTAAGAGCCTCGACACAACCTAAATCTTCCATAAAGCAAGCCAATTCATCCATCGTCATACCAAGACTTAGATGAGGCTGCTTTCCATCGACCACGACAAATACCCAATTCCCATTAGAAAGAAGGCCAACAGCCGTTCGCGCGTGTCGATTTGTCAAAAAAGTAGCTCTCGTCTCTTCAGAAGAAAAGTCCACAACTCTTTTCCCTTTATGGACGAGAAGCGGAGCACCACCCACGATATGATCCATTGCTTCCCATTCATCTCCTGTCGCACAATCTATTTGTGGATCTATTCGAAAATCAACCCCTTCTAAATGTGTCAATAGTTGGTCAAAAACAACATTTTTTCCACCCTCAGTCCATCCAATTGCCCCTCTCGGCTTTACTGGTAAACCGTACCACTTTCCATCGATTTTTAAAATTCCACTGGGAAACCCATTAAAGGAGAAAAAACCACCATTAACCCCACCTGTTGCATTTTTTCGAGATGAGAGAGAGAGAACAGTTTCCCTTCCTACACACTTATCGAGTGCCCTCGCTGGCATAATCTTAAAAATCGCAGGATCGACCTCAAGAAGATGGATAGACTGAGGAACACACGTTGTAATGTGTTGATAAGAGCAAAAGAGAACAAATAGAAAAAAATATTTGATCATTTAGTTTTTTTCCGGTCGCAGCCAACCGTATCCCTTAAGCGCATTTTTTTCCATAAAGAACTTGATGGAAATAACTTCAAAGCATAAAGTTTTGGCCAAATATGGCTGCTATTTACCCCCAAATAACTTTCTCTGGAATCGCTGGAGCAGCCTATCCCTTGGGAGAGGTCCTAAAGGATCCCTCTCTTTGCACCGCCCTAGTGGTTTCTACAATCCGAAAAGCAACATCTAATCCTCTTTTTTGGCCCAAGAACTTATCCGCAGCCCTTTCAAATGCTAAAAATTTGACAAGTGATCCTGCTCTTGACGAAATAACAAACCTCTTCGAAGAAGCTATTGCTGATCACAAAACAGAGCGTGCTTGGTTCGGCAAAAGGGATAAATTAACAACTCTGACAAAATTATTTAAGAATATCTCTCCTCTCCTTTCAAATGACTCAGGTCCTTATAGGATTATCAGCAAGTTCTTTAACGAGAATGAGATCTCCAAAACCGAACTTCCTCAAGAAAAAGATGGCTGGAGCTCAGACTCTAGTGAAGGAACTGCCGAACTTTCTCAAGAAAAAGATGGCTGGGGCTTCACCTCTGGTGAAGAGGAAGAAACCGCCAGACCCTCTCGTTGTGAAGAAAGAGAAGATCTAGTACAGAAAGTCGAAGATCGGCTCAGTCGATCTTTAACTCAAACTTCTTTTAAAGAGTCTCTTAGATGGGCAAAAAAACTATCCAATTGTGGAGAAAAAAAAGAGGCTCTGGTGATGATTTTAGATGCCTTTGGCAGAGTTCAAGACCCTGTTGTTAAGAGGCAAACCCTTCAAAGAATCAACTCTTTTGCAACAACTCGTTATGAAACAGATGAAGTGAAAGGTTTACTTGTCTCTTCTCTGATTAAATCTCAAAAAAATGAAGAAGCAAAAGAGATTGCTGAAAAAATTGACCATGTGAGCCTCCGAGCAGAAGCTTTTTCAAACATCGCTATTGCATACGCAAAAGATGGCTGTATTGACGAAGCTTTACTGTGTTATGATGAAATCAAACTTTTTAATAAATACCCTTCAACTTTTATCTCTAGTCATAAAGCGGCTTGTAAAATTGCAGAGGCTGATCAAGGAAAAGCTCAATCCCTTCTTTCAGATGAGTTTTCTTATCTGGTATCGATTCAATCCTCTGCAACGAAAAAGAACTTGTTAGAAGAACATGCTCAAGTTTGTGCACGTTTGGGATTTTATGATGCTAGCTTCAAAGCTGCTGAGCTATTGAAGTCCCCTTACTCTCTCTTACTAAAGATTGCATCTATCCAAGGCGATGATGAAGCTTTTATGGAAATGTATGAAACCTTCCGAAAAATTGAAGGGCTCTTCTCACGATTGGAGGAAAAAGAAAACAAAAGAGACCGCCTTTTGAAGGAGGCCTCCTACTTCCTCAAGCTTGTTCTTAAGCATGAGACAGATTCCGTTGTTTATCTTTAATTTCTATTGGGATTATATTCATCCCTTTGATACGCTCTCCTCCTATGAATAGTCGATCCATACTCTACCTTGTTGTTGTCTCAGCCATTTTTTTGGGACTCAATTTTTTCTTTAGCCACCAAAACGATCAGAAAAATCGTGAACTTCTTCAGCAAAAAGAGGTTACTCAGGCCAAACTCGATGAAGAGCTCTCCAGCCGAGTCGTTCCGATCTCCAACCTTCCCATTGTCTCCTTTGAAGATGGAAGAGAAGGGGTGAAGATTGGTGAAAATATCTTGACCCTTGCATGGGAAAAATCACAACCAAAGAGTCTCTCCTCTGAAGGCAAACAATTCAAACTTGTGACTGAAAATCCTGTCCTAGGAGCCCCTATTCTCTACGGAAAAGGTGCGATGGAAGTGGCGACCCTTCCTGGAGGAAATGTCGATCTTCAATTTGTGACCTTCGTCGATGGAAAAGCTGCTGTCACTTTGGGTGAGATGGGCGAAAAAGGGATCCATTTTTTTAAAGCCCCTTTGAGATCTAACGCCATTGTTCTCTACCAAACCGGTTCGAGCTGGTCCCCAGCTGGCTTCTATGAATGGCGAGAACGTCGCTTTATCCCTTTCTACGACCTCCCTTCATTCTCCCAAGCTATTAAAACAGTCCCTGTGGCCCTCTCTGAGAAAAGTCAGAAGTACTACGTTTTGGAAAATGAAACGGTTCAACTCGTTTTCACAAATGTAGGTGGCTCTCTCGCTGAGATCAATTTACCTCTTGCAAGTGATGACAATCAACAAAGTGTCGTCAATGAGATCGCGGCTGACCGAGAAGTGAGTGCCCATTTCCCCGCAAACCCCTACTACCTTCCTGGTAAGGGAGAACTCAATCCTATGGGAGCAGTAGGAGGGTATTATCCCCTTCTAAGACGTCAAGTCGCTCCTCAATACTACGCGATGAATATCGTCTCTGATTACCCAGAAATGGCAGAGCTTGAGTTTGAGGTGACTCAGTTCACAAAGGAGCAGATCGTTTTTGTCGCCACACAGCCACACCGTAAGATTACAAAGCGTTATACCATTGGACCAAAAGATGCTCCCTATAGCTTTGATTTAGATGTTCAAGTTGAAGGAGATGCGCGAGGCCTTTGGATTGGAACCGGTGTTCCTGAGGTAGAAATCATGTCAAATCACTCTGTCCCTGTTCTACAATACCGGACAATGCGCAAAGGGAAAGCAGAAGTTTTAAAGATCAGCTTACCAAAAGCAGGTGAAATCACCTCTTCTAGCACCATTAAACCCGATTGGGTCACCGACTCCAACGGCTATCTCGGCATTATTTTAGACCCTTTGACCGAAATTGAGAGTGGATATAAGGCACTCGGTATTCCTGGAGCCGCTGTTCCAACACGACTTGCTCTCATCAATCCCAAGCACGATCGTTTTCCCGTCAGCAAGTATCCTGGCTACGAAATTTTACTCCCTCTTTCAAGCAAAGGAGGAAATTTCTCTTTCCGCGCCTATAGCGGCCCTTTTGAAGAGAAAACATTGAAAACTGTCGATAAAATCTTTACCGATCCTGCAACTGGTGGCAACCCTCACTACTCTTCTGCTCGTACATTCCACGGTTGGTTCTCCTTTATCTCCCGCCCTTTTGCAAAAATCCTCTTTGTCGTGATGCAGTTTTTCCACCTCATTACCCACTCTTGGGGATTATCTATCATCTTGCTCACCGTCGTTTTAAGGTTGATGCTCTACCCTCTAAATGCATGGTCGATCAAGTCGATGCGCCGTCTACAAAAAGTTTCTCCACAAATTCAAGCGATCCAAAAGAAGCATAAAAAAGATCCTAAACGGGCTCAAATGGAAATCATGACCCTCTATCGTGAGAAAAAAGTGAATCCGCTCATGGGATGTCTCCCTGTCTTGATTCAACTCCCTTTCTTGATCGCGATGTTTGATCTTTTGAAATCATCTTTTCAACTCCGCGGAGCTAGTTTTATCCCAGGATGGATCAACAACTTGACAGCTCCTGACGTGCTTTTCTCTTGGAAAACACCTATTTTCTTCTTTGGGACACAATTCCATCTCCTCCCCTTTATGCTCGGAGGTGTCATGTTCTTGCAACAGAAGATCTCTTCAGCTGGCAATACCACTGATCCTAGCAAAATGACCGATCAACAGAGACAGCAAAAAGCGATGGGAACCATTATGTCTGTCGTCTTTACAGTGATGTTCTATAACTTCCCCTCGGGATTGAACATCTATTGGTTCTCTTCCATGCTCCTTGGAATTGTCCAACAATGGGGTACGAACAAGATTTTGGATAAGAAAGAAAAAAAACCTGAAATTCTGACAAAAAATAAGTAGCCTTTTTTCTCTTTAAAAGGCTATTACGGAATATCTATGAGAGCCTGGGAAGAATTCTTAACACAGCAAGAAAAAGAGCTTGGAAAGGAGACTGTTGACAAGTGGCTTCGTCCCCTTAAGATTGTACGGTTTGACGCGTGCAATCTCTATCTAGAAGCGTCTGATTCCTTCAAAGTAATCTGGTTTGAAGAGCACATGCGCTACCGTGTTAATCTGAAGTTTTTCAACAATAATAATAAAAAAATCAAAGTGCATGTTGCCATTGCGACACACGATGAGGAGAATCAAGGAGCCAAAAAGCGACGAAAGAAAAACGACCCCCTTGCGGTAAAAACTCCCCTTTTCTCGCTGAGTTTCGATGAACTCGATCCCTCTTCTACTTTCAACTCTTTTATCACCTCGCAAAGCAACCTCCTTGCTCACAAATTGCTCACAGAATCTTGTTCTTCAAAAGAAGGGATGCTCCACTTCAATCCAATCTACCTCTTTGGGCGGAATGGAACGGGAAAAACCCATCTGATGATGAGTGCTGCTGCAGCTTTAAAAGAACAGGGGCTAAAGGTAATCTATGTCCGTGCTGATACCTTCACAGAGCATGTTGTCAAGGCGATTCGAACCGGCGAGATGCAAACTTTTCGCAAAGCGTATCGAAATGCCGATGCTCTTTTGATCGATGATATCGAAATTTTCTCACGTAAAAGTGCAACACAAGAAGAATTTTTCCATACATTCAATACGCTGCATGTCGAAGGAAAGCAAATTATTTTAGGAGCAAGCTGCCCCCCCGGAGAATTGAAATATATCGAACCCCGCCTTGTGAGCCGATTTGAATGGGGAATCGTCGTTCCCCTTTTGATGCTAAAGCCTGAAGATATGCGAGAGGTTTTAATCCAAAAAATAGAAAAAAATGACTTCCCTCTAGAACCTTCTGTTATCGATTTTCTTCTTGAAACCTTCTCCAACAACTTGAAAGGATTGGTCCGAGCAATTGAAGCTTTGATGCTTCGTTCCCATCTCAATCAAAGTGGTGGGAAAGCAGCTCCTTTGACAATCGATGGAGTCAGACACTCAATTGCAGATCTAATCGATGAGGAAGAAAAGTCTGAGCTTACCCCCGGTAAAATCATCCGTACAGTTGCTGAATTCTATGGTATTCGGATGGATGATATTTTAAGCAAGTCACAGGCAAGAGAATGCGCCTTGCCAAGACAAATTGCGATGCACCTGTGCCGTGATAAATTACAGCTCCCTTATATGAAGATCGGAGATATTTTTGCTCGCGATCACTCAACTGTCATGGCATCTGTTCGTCAAATCCAAAAGGGAATGGCAGGGAAGAATCACGAAATCTCAAACTCCGTCAAAGGGGTATTAAACCTTCTCGAGTAAGGCGTGATTTGTAAGAAAATCGGCATAAGCGAGCTTAAGCCCCTCTTCTAAACTGATTTTAGGTTTCCAGCCAAGTGCTGTTACACGGCTGATATCACTTTTCTTCCGTGGCGTCCCATCTGGCTTGGTGAGATCGTGAACAATTTCTCCCTCATAACCAATCACTTTAGCTACACTTCTTGCAAGATCTTTAATTGTCATCTCTTGGTGAGATCCTAAGTTGAGGTGGAGCGGTTCATTGTAGTGCTCAAGGAGGTAGACACACCCTTCTGCAAGGTCATCAACATAGAGAAATTCCCGTGTTGCATTTCCCGTTCCCCAAATCGCCACTTCGCTCTGTCCACTCATTTTTGCTTCATGAAAACGCCTGATCATACCAGGAATCACATGGGAATTTTCTAGATGGTAGTTATCTCCCGGTCCATAGAGGTTGGTTGGCATAACGCTGATATAGTTTCGCCCATACTGCTGCCTATAGAAGGTGCAAAACTTAATTCCACAAATTTTTGCCAAAGCATACGCTTCATTGGTGCTCTCAAGAGGGCCTGATAGAAGCGCTTCTTCTTTCATCGGCTGAGGAGCCAGGCGTGGATAAATGCAGGTACTTCCTAAAAAAAGAAGGCGATCGACACCCGCAAGGTGCGCCTCATGGATGAGGTTGCACTCGATCATCAAATTTTCATAGAGGAAGTTGGCTGGATAGGTCATATTTGCATAGATCCCTCCCACTTTCGCCGCAGCGATCACAATGGCATCAGGACGGTGCTCTCTCAAGTAAGAGCGAACCGCTTGCTGATCGGTATAATCAAGAGAGCAACGTTTGGGAGTTAAAAGCTTGGAGTACCCTCGGGCATGAAGCTCTCGGGTGATGGCACTTCCCACCATCCCTTGGCATCCAGCTATGAGAATCTTATGTTTCGGTGTGAGATAATCTGGCATGGCGATAATAGTAACGGATCAACAAGAAAACTCCGACAAAAAAGAAGGGAAGACTTAAAATTTGTCCCATTTTAAGAAGAGAATTCTCGGAAATCACCTCCCCTTGAGGGGTTTTGACAAATTCTATGCAAAAACGAAAGCAAAAGAGTAGCGTGAAAAAGAGCCCTGTTAAAAAGCCATCTCCCAACTTTTTCCCCCGCTTGATCCAAACCGAGACCATAACACCGGAAAGAATAAAGTAAAAAAGCGCTTCATAGAGCTGAACCGGATGGACAACTCCTCCCATTCCATCAAGTGGATGGAGAAAATTAATTCCCCAAGGAAGGGTTGTCGGTGTTCCTGTAATCTCTTGATTGAAAAAATTTCCAATTCGAATGCATCCTCCTGCAAAAGCTCCTGAAACAGCGATGCAGTCGACAAACATCAAAAAAGTTGCCTTGGTGTACTTCTTTCTAAACCAAATAGTTAAAATAAAAAGCGCAAGAAGAGCTCCAATCACTCCTCCATGACTTGCAAGCCCCCCTTCACGGAGGTTAAAAATCGCTTCGGGATGCGCTTGGTAATAGGGCCAACCATAAAAAAAGATGTAGCCGACACGCGCTCCTAGAACAGAAAAAATAATCAACAAGAGCATAAAACGGTCACAAAAGTAGGAGAGCTGCTTCTGATTCTCTTCAAGAGAGAGAGAAGAATCATAAAGATGAGCTTTTAAAACCTTCTGGGAGAACAGATAAGCGACAAAAAAACCCAGGGCAAAAAAAACGCCGTACCACGCTATTTCAAAGTTGATATAGGGAACGGTGAAAAAGACTCGATTCGGATCCCAGCTCAAATAACCCAACATATGTTTTTACTCCTTCAGCTAAATAGGATTAAATTATATACTTCTCTAAAAAAAGTTACAAGGAAATGCACGATGAATAAGACAAGGTTAATTTTTATTTCGGGGATGATCTGGACAATCGTAGGTTGCTCTCTCTCTATACTCGGTACAATTTTTCTCAGCCGAGCTGGAGCGCTCCCTCTTATTTTGCTCGCGCTTCCTATCGGTTATGCAAAGGGGCGCTTTATCATGAAAAAATCGGCGATGCGACAACTCTCCCGTCTATCAACCCTTAAAGAAGCTTCTCTTAAAGATCTTTTTAGTAGAGGATATGTCCTTCTTCTTGCAATCATGATGTGTCTTGGCTTCCTTCTCCGGTTTTGCCCGCTTATGTTGAGGGGAACGATTGATATCGCTGTTGGATTTGCTCTGATCATTGGATCTTTGAATTTCTACAAGGTTAAAAAAGAAGCAGTTTGATGAATATAGGGACAGACATCATCGAAATTGAGCGGATCCGTGCAGCTTATGCAAAACATGGCTCCTCTTTTTTAAATCGTCTTTTCACTCCGTCTGAACAAAAATATTGTGCCCAGTATCGAGACATGCCTCCCCGACTTGCCGGTCGATTTGCTGCAAAAGAGGCTGTTGTGAAAGCTCTTGGAGTGGGAGAGTGTCAGTGGACAGAGATTGAAGTTCTCAATGATTCAAAGGGAAAGCCTGAGGTCACCCTCACAGGAAAACTAAAAGAGCAATTTACAAAATATCAAATCAGCATCTCTATCAGCCATTGCAAAGAGTATGCAACCGCAACCGCAATCATGTTTGGAGGATAAAAGTGGAAAAAAGAAAAGTCGTTATCATTGGATCGGGTCCTGCAGGCTATACAGCCGCTCTCTATGCTTCTAGAGCAAATCTCTCTCCACTTGTTTTTGAAGGTTTCTTCTCAGGCCCTGCCGGTGGACAGCTGATGACTACAACAGATGTGGAAAATTTTCCCGGCTTCCCTGAAGGAATCACAGGTCCTGATCTGATGGATAGCTTTCGTAAGCAGTGTGCCCGCTTTGGAACCGATCTTTTACAAGAAGATGTGGTGAGTGTTGACCTTTCTAAGCGCCCTTTTTTAGTGAAAGGAAAGAAAACTGAGGTGTTGGCCGATGCATTGATCATTTCTACAGGAGCAACAGCAAAAAGACTTGAGATTGAAGGAGCTGATGAAGAGGGTTTTTGGCAAAAAGGAGTCACTGCGTGTGCTGTTTGTGATGGAGCAATGCCTATTTTTAGAGATAAAGAGCTCTATGTGATTGGAGGAGGAGATTCAGCAGTGGAAGAGGCGACATTTTTAACAAAATATGGAAGCAAAGTGTATATCGTCCATAGGAGAGATGAATTGCGTGCATCTAAGATCATGGAAAAAAGGGCTCTTAACCACCCCAAAATTGAAATACTTTGGGATAGTGAAATCACTAAAATAGAAGGAGATAAAGTTGTTCGCTCTGTCACTGTTCAAAATGTTAAAACAAAAAATGAAGAAAAACGGGAAGCTGCCGGTGTCTTTTTTGCAATCGGCCATAAACCCAACACCGATTTTTTAGCAGGGCAACTTGAAACAAATCCACAAGGGTATTTGATTGTTAAACCCGGAACGTCGTATACAAACAAAGAAGGGATCTTTGCATGTGGAGATGTTCAAGATCCAATTTACCGACAAGCGATCACTGCCGCTGGAAGTGGTTGTATGGCTGCAATGGATGTTGAACGATGGTTAGCTTCTTTCGAATAAAAGTATTTCTTTCCCTTTTTTTTCTCTCATCTACTCTTTTGGGATTAGAGCGGGAGCCTTGGTTCAATCCCCTCTGGGAATTTCAAGCCATTGCTCAAAACGACTATTTTAAAAACCGCACCGTTCAAATCCCTAAAAGTGGCTATACACTCAATGACTATTCAAACTTGTTTGACCTTGCCCTTCAAGTGAGTCCTTATCCTTACTGGGATGCAGAGGTTCAGCTCGATTTTATCGCTTCTGATCGAACCTCATTTAATTTTGGTGGAGCTGAAATCATTGCTCGCTACCAGTGGCTTGATGATACAATCGGTGAACCACTCTCTCTTGTAACTGGAATGTCGATGTCTTTTATTCGGGGTGAATTAGAAGAGAATCTCAATGCCTATCTCTCTAGCAACTACAGCTTAGGTCTTTCTGTGACAGTAGGAAAAGCGCTCTATCGAAGGTGTGACCCTCTTTGGAGAAGACGACTTTGGTTTTTCGGAGAATACCTCTTCTATAACCGAAATACCCCAGGCTCTTTTCGCTCCACCCTTGCATACGACCAAAGAATCCTTCCTTGCCTTATTTGGAAGCTCCACACCCACTACCAATCGGGATATGGAACAAACGATCTTCCTCCAACTAAAGAGGGCTTCTTTGGCTACCATAATATCGATTTCCATGTCCTCAATGTTGAGACAAAAATGTTATATGAATTCCCGATCTATGGGTCGTTTGAGCTGAGTGGTCTCTACAACGTTGTCGCTTTCAATGGCCCTAAAAATTACTGGGGCATTGGCGGTAAGTTAGTCTTTCCTTTTAGCTTGTAAATTCTATTGGAACATGATGTTCTAGCTTGAGTGTCAGCGCTGTTTCATCGGTGATCTGTTCTGGCCCAAAGTATTGGATCGGCCCTTGGAATTGGTAGAGATCTTCTATTGCCCAGTTATCTCTTTGGGAGACAAAATAACGAAATGGCTCTGCCTCAAGATCGACCAACGCTTTTTGAATAACGGGTTTACGAACACTTTTTCGCTTCTCCATATGCATCATCATTGTGATAGGCAGTCCACCCACTTCCCATAGAGAGGGGGGTTTGGTGAGTTGATTCACCATTGCCATATAACCTGTCAATCCCCGATCGATTAAAACAGCGGCTGTCATACCCAATGCATAGGTGTAGTTTGCATCAAAATTAGAGGGAAAGGCCGCACGCCCTTCATAACCAAAAAAATGGCTTACAGCAGAAAATTTCCCTTTAAAGTTTGAGCGTTGTGCCAACTCTTCCCGGACAAGGTGGATCAAAAGGCGCTCAGTCTGAATATGGGAGAGTTGGATATTCCCATGTGGATCACGATCCATCTTGAGCTGCTCTACAATCGACTGGGGAAGAGAGTTTAAAACTGCTTCACTTTCAGCACTCAATGTCCCACTATTGAGCTCATCGATGACCGTGCTCATTTGTGGAATAAATTCTAAAAGCCCTTCGGGAAGAAGAATGACACCGAAGTTTTTCCCTCTATTTGCCCGCTGGCTTATCACATCTGCAATTTGATGGACAATCTGTGAGAGAGTCAGCCCTTTCTTTGCAACTTCTTCGCCAATCACCGTGATATTTGGATGTGTGCGTAAAGCACACTCTAAAGTGAGATGAGAAGCTGATCGACCCATCAGTTTGATAAAATGGGTGTATTTTTTAGCTGAAAGGGCGTCTCGCTCAATATTACTGATCAGCTCTGAGTAAATTTTTGCTGCTGTATCAAATCCAAAAGAGGTTTCAATGAAGTTATTTTTCAAATCGCCATCAATCGTCTTTGGAACACCCACAACCCTTGTTTTTATCCCATTTTCCAAAAAATATTCGGCTAAAATAGCAGCATTGGTATTTGAATCATCTCCACCTACAATGACCAATCCATCGAGTCTATTTTTCAAAACAGTCTTCAAAGAGGCTTCGAGCTGAGAGGCGCTTTCAATTTTTGTTCGACCAGAGCCGATCAAATCAAAACCTCCCATATTGCGAAAAGGAGCAATTTTCTCCTCGGTCAATAAAATGGTCTTATCGTCGATGATTCCAGAAGGTCCTCCGAGAAACCCTATCAAAGTGCTTTCTGAATGAAGTGTTTGAAGGGCGTCGAAAAGGGCGGTGATCACATTATGCCCTCCTGGAGCTTGCCCCCCTGAGAGGACAACCCCTACATGGAGAGGCTCACTTGGATGAGGAGTTGTTCCAAGTTCAAATGTGTAACTTGGCTGCCCAAATGTTTTTGGGAAAAAGGTGTGGATTTCTTCACAATCCCCTCTCGAGGAGGTTGATTCCCCTTCACAGAGCTTCAAGGTTTTAATCCCTTTTAGGAGGTTGGGAAGCTCAGGGTTGAATTGAGCACGCCCCTCTTGAAATGCACTTTCCATTTTGACCTTTTATAGGTGCGTTTTAAACCACGAAACAGTTTCAGATAACACCTCGGGGAAAATTTCTGCAACTCCCAAATGGTGCTCTATATCGGGGTAAGAGACAAAGCGTGCTGGAGCATCTCTCCCTTCACAATGCAATTTAAACACACGTTGATGCATCAATGTGACGGTTTTATCTGCCTCTCCATGTAGATGGAGAAGAGGAATAGAAGGAAGCTTTTCAATTGCTTGCACCGCTGTCATACGGGCAAATTGGGAGCAAAAATCGGGATGAAGCGTCACTCCACGATAAGAAGAGAGCACCTCTTTTGGATCGTATTTAGCAAGCTCGGGATTTTGGGTCATAAAATCGTGCACCCAAAGCTCTCCACTGGCAACAGGAGACCAAAGAGAAAGTGTCTTCACATCGCCAACACGCTCAGAAGCCAAAACGGCAATAGCTCCCCCTAAAGAGGAGCCTAGCATTCCTACTCGACTTTGATCAATCCCCTCTAGAGATTTTGCAAAACCGTACACTTCAACGGCATCTTCAATAAGATCTTCTAACGTAATAGAAGAGAGGCCTCCTTCACTATCACCTGCCCCTCGGAAATCAAATCGAAGTGTTGCAATCCCCTGTTTTGCCAACTCTTGGGCAAAGGTAACATAACACCGATTTGTCCCATGCTTGCTACTTGCAAACCCATGCAAAACAACCACAAGGGGAACATTTTTTTGATTTTCAGGCCGATGAAGAACTCCAAAGAGCTTATGTCCACCACTATCTATATTGATCCATTCTCTCACTTCAGTCATAACGAAAACGGTACCCCTTTTAGAGAAAAATGTCGACAGTTATTTACATAAATTTAACGACAAATTAAATTTTTTCTATCTATAACTTCCTTTTACTCCTCTTCTTCTCTCTGGAATTTATTGGTCTTCGATTTTCTCAAGGATAAGAAAGAGCGCTTGTGGATCAAACTCTTCTTTTTCTGTCACTTCAGAATCGTTATGGCGTGTGATCGAACCATCTGGATTTTTTGATTCAAATACGTAGTGCCCCCCATGAGCACCTCCAATATGGATAAGAGCCCCTTTCACCTGATAGCTCTCTTGTGTGTGAGGGATAATATCGGTGTACGCATTGTTCATATGATATTGATCAAATACAAGTCTCTCCCCCCCTTCCATCTCAATTGGAGCTTTGCATTTTCTTTTTCTCTCTCCTAATGGGTCCAATGCTTGAATCCGCTTGAGCTTGACCATGAACAGAGAAGGGAGATTTAAGTAAGCCTTTGAACAGGTAAATTCTCGATCAAATCCCATCTCGTCGTTAAGACGTCGTTTGTCAGGAAAAGAGACAAGTTCATTGAGATTTAATGATGCCTCCTCTTCAAAACATCTATCAGGAATGGTCTCAATGATTGTAATTTCTTCAGGAAAATGGACCGTAGGAGCTTTCTCTCCATATCTTAGAGGATCTTTATATACAGAGCATGCTGTAGCTAAAACAGTGCCGTCTTCTGCTCCATGCCAACCTAGAAAATCTAATAAAATCCGTATGTATTCATCTGCATCACACTGTCTTGCAAATTTATGCTCAGGAAATTGTTTTTCAATCGCTCGCTGTAGAGCATCGACAATTGTTTGGCTTAACACCCCTTGCCCTCTTTTTCTAAGAAAATAGATCGCATAGCTGTAGAGCTGTTTTAGCTCAGCAACTGAAGTGGTATCTCCCTCTTTTGGCTTAAATACTTCATCGAAATAGGAAACTTGAGAAAAAAGCTTTAAAGTTGAAATAAACCAGCACGCATTTGTTCCCCTTCGATTCACTCCTGCTCTTACACCATTTGAAGGGACCTCTGGAAGCTCAGGGATAGGAGCTGTTAAAATAGCATTTGACAGAGCCTCAAAATTGGTGACGATCTGATTGCAAACAGCTCCCCTAAAAGTGAGAGTTAAAAACCAACCCCACACCCCTTTATAAGGGGCGATACGCCTCTCTATTTTATTTAAAACTAAGTCTTTATTCATCTGAGGAAAAAGAGAAAAAAAGGTTTTTGTCGCTTCTGTTACCTTCTTCAGATCAGTATCAAAACCATCGGGAACAGAGTATTTTTGCTCTTTTTGTTCAATAGCGCGAAAGGACCTTTCTGTACTGTTATAGGCAAGCCGGTATCCCGGCCTTAAACCTAGTAGGATCTGTCCATATTCCCCCGAAATCATAGAGGTATTATATCACAATGACTTAGAAAAATCAACTAATAAAAATTTTATATTAAGAAAAGATAAAGCAAGAAAAATGTAGCGGCAGAGGGACTCGAACCCACGACACACGGATTATGATTCCGTCGCTCTAACCAACTGAGCTATGCCGCCAAAAAAGAGATAGCTCTTGGAAAAATTAGCGGGAGCAGGACTCGAACCTGCGACCTTTGGGTTATGAGCCCAACGAGCTGACCACTGCTCCATCCCGCGATTAAGGCGGTGATCATAACAAGAGGGGTTATTTCATGCAAGAAATTGCATCAACTGTTTTTATAAAAGCTTTCGACTCCTCTGCGATCAGCTTTTTTCCTCCATCAGAAAGAAGGTTCCGTTCTTCAATACTGTTTAAAAGATGGGTTAGAGTTTTCTCCATCGTCGTTGAATTTATCTCAACTCCAGCATGGTACCGTTGCACTAAATCGAGCATATCAGGCTGTCCTTCCATGTGGGGGCCAAAAAGAACGGGAACACCGTAAAGGCAAGGCTCTAAGATGTTATGCCCTCCAACTCCTGCGGTTAAACTCCCCCCAACAAAAGCAAGAGTAGACCGTTTATAACACTTCTTTAGCGCTCCCATTTGATCGACTAAAATGATTGAACAGCTTGAAAAATCGTCTCCTTTACTCAGCCGACCAAATTTTACTCCCCGCGCAGTGAGTAGATTTGCAATCGTATCAAACCGCTCTGGATGGCGAGGAGCGATGTAGGTTTTAAGGGAGGGGAAACCGGAAAGAATGGGAAGCCACAACGCTTCTTCAGGGTCGTGCGTTGAACCAAGCGTTAAAATTGTCTCCTCACTCTCTATCCGTTCCCCTTTTAAAGTAGCATCGAGTTTGAGATTTCCCGTTACAAGAAGTTTTTCACGCGGAATTCCCAACTTTAAAAACCGCTCCTCATAGAGTTTTCCCTGCACACAGAAACGATCGATTGGATCTAAAAGGAGTTTGGCAAGTTTAGGAAACTTTGAAAGCCTTTCAAAAGACCGTTTAGAGACCTTTCCATTGACAACGATGATTTTGCCACCCCCCTGCTTCACCGCATCTTCGAAATGGAACCAAAAATCTGTTTCGACCAAGATCAAAAGCTTTGGATGCACTCTTTTTACAATAGGCTTGATCAGATAAGGGAGATCAAATGGCAGATAGGCAAACCAATTGGCTGCACATGAGCGGAGCCCTTCTGCCCGTCCTGTTAAAGTCACTGTTGAGAGAAGGATGCGATAATCTTCTTTAAGTTTATCGATTAAAGGAGCAACTGTTTTTGTCTCTCCTAAAGAAACGGCATGGATCCAGCAGATTGGCTTTTCATCTTTTTCAATCTTGGGAAAACCGTATCCAAGCCGGCAGAGAAAATCTCGGCCATACTTCCGCACTACCTTTGGAAAAAAAGCTAAAGCGTAGAGATGAAGAGCACATGTATAGAGAAATCTCATTTCACCACAATATTGAGCAGCTTATTGGGAACAAAGATCACTTTGATAATTTCCCCATGGAGATGTTTTGCCACATTCCCCTCTTCTTTGGCAAGGGCAAGAATCTCCTCCTTACTCTTATCAATTGGTAGTTCAAATCGACCACGCAGTTTTCCATTCACTTGGACAACGTAAGTCACTTTTTCATCGACCAAATAGTTTGGATCGACCGAAGGCCAAGGCGCTTTTACAACACTCTCCTCCCCTCCAAGATGAGCCCAAAGCTCTTCAGCAATATGGGGAGCAAAAGGGGCAAGCACTTGTACCGCAATAGTCATCGCTTCTTTTGAGAGTCGATCAAGCCGAGTAGCTTCATTTAAAAACTCCATCATCTTTGAAATCGCTGTATTGAAAAGAAGCTTCTCCAAATCTTGAGCAACCCCATCGACTAAGCGGTGTGCAAGCGCAATTCCCTCATCGCACTCCACCACTTTCTCTGAAGTGGCAAGCTCAAAAAACCGGTTCAAAAACCGGCGACATCCACTCACCGCATGGTTTTTCCAAACCTTCTCTTTATCAATCGGCCCCATAAACATCGAATAGAGACGCATCGCATCAGAGCCAAATTCCTCAATCACCTCATCAGGGCTCACCCCATTGAGTTTTGATTTCGACATCTTTTCAATCCCAGAAGTAAGCTCTTCACCACTCTCCCAATGGGTGTAGTTTCCCTCTTTTTCAACAACCTCATCGGTGCTCACATAGCCTCCCCCCTTCCTTTGAAATGCACGCGCAACAACAAGCCCTTGATTACACAGCTTTTTAAATGGCTCTTTAGAGCTGACAAGCCCACAATCAAAAAGCACCTTATGCCAAAAGCGAGAGTAGAGGAGATGCAGCACAGCATGCTCAGCTCCACCGACATAAAGATCAACAGGCATCCAATATTTTTCCTTTTCAAGACCCCAAGCAGCCTGTTCATTCCGCGCATCACAGAAACGGAGATAGTACCAACAAGATCCTGCCCATTGCGGCATTGTATTGGTCTCTCGAAGTGCTTTCTTTCCTGTTTTAGAATCGATAACTTCTACCCAGTCCCGTTCTTTTGCAAGTGGACTCTCTCCTGTATCAGCTGGTTTATATTCAGTCACTTCAGGGGGTGTAAGAGGAAGTTCATCCAGCTCAAGAGGACGCATCGATCCATCTTCAAAATGCAAGATGGGAAACGGTTCGCCCCAATACCGTTGTCTTGAAAAGAGCCAATCACGCAATCGGAAGTTCACCTTTCGCCTTCCATTTTTTGATTCCTCTAACCAATGAGCGACACGTTCTTTTGCCTCTTTAGGGCTCAAACCGTCGAGAGCAAGCGTCTCATTAGAGCTCCTCACCATCCTCCCCTCATCAATCACAACAATAGAATCTAGACCATATTTCCCAACAAACTGCTCATCTCTCTCATCATGTGCTGGAACACCCATTACAGCACCGGTTCCATATCCCATCAAAACATAATCCCCAATCCAAATAGGAACGTGAGCTCCATTGACTGGATTGATCACATAGCTACCGGTGAAAACACCACTCTTCTCTTTGGCAAGTTCGGTGCGCTCTAAATCACTCTTTGCCGCCACCTCTCTTTTATACTGAGCAACTCCCTCGATATGTTCAGCCGTCGTCACCTTCTCAACAAGGGGATGTTCAGGAGAGAGGACCACATAAGTCACTCCAAAAATCGTATCGTGCTCACGAGTGTAGATCTCGACACATTCATCCCTCCCCTCAATGGGGAAGCAAATCTCAACGCCCACACTTCGTCCAATCCAATTTCTCTGCAGTTTTTTCAATCCCTCTGGCCAGTCGAGATCTTCAAGATCGGCAAGAAGACGGTCAGCATACTCTGTGATTTTGAGCACCCACTGGCGAAGTGGACGTCGTTCAATCGGATGTCCCCCTTCTTTCGAACGCCCCTCTTCGATCTCCTCATTGGCGAGGACCGTGCTCAAAGCGGGGCAGTAGTTGACAAGCATCTCTGCTTCATACGCCAACCCCTTCTCATAGAGCTTTGTGAAAATCCACTGCGTCCACTTGTAATACGATGGCTCACTCGTCAAGATCTCCCGATCCCAATCATAAGCGTAGCCAACGGCTTGAAGCTGTTTTTTGAAATTTTTGATGTTGCTTAAGGTTGTCACCTTCGGATGAGTTCCGGTTCGAATCGCATACTGCTCAGCAGGCAGTCCAAAACTATCCCACCCCATCGGATGGAGGACTGAAAACCCCTTTGCCCATTTGTAGCGGGCGATGACATCCGTTGCTGTATAGCCAACGAGATGGCCAACATGAAGCCCTGCCCCAGAGGGGTAGGGAAACATGTCTAACACGTAATACTTCTCTTTTTTTGAATCTTCCGTCGCCTTGTAGGTTTTATCTGCAAGCCAACGGTCTTGCCATTTCTTTTCGATGAGATGAGGATCGTATTTCATGGTGTGCTAAAATAGCACACCATCCCCACTTATGCAAGCTATGCTGCACTCACTTGTTCCGCAAAGGTTGCTTGAACAAAACCCCTATCCTTTAGATAGAGACCCTCCCAAGTTTTTTGATCATTACGGTCTACCTTACTCAGGATCTTACTCAAAAGCTCTTTTCTCTTTTCTTCGGTACGAGAATTTTTCACCGCATAAAAGGCCTTATGAACTTTTTTAGGGAGTTTTGAGCAAAGCTCTAGAAAAACATCCTCCGATTCGTACTGTTCCATCAACTTCCATGAGAGGTTCCCTGTTTCATCAACAAGTGCTCCGAAGGCCTCTCTAACAGAGTCTCTGTTCTCCCCCTGCTCCATCGCCCCATAAAGCTTCAGAAAAGGGTCTATCTCGATAGTCTTAGGGATGACTTTAGAGAGAAGAGATGCAGCTTTACCCTTTACATCATCTATGGTCAAACTCTCATAAATTCTCCTCTTTTGATCAGCATCAAATGGTCCATTTAATGCAAGTAGATCAAAACGTCGATCGACGATCAATTCTTCAATATAAACTTTCTTTTGTTTAGCAGGCAGACGCTCTTTACTTTCCTCTACTTCGTCATATTTTTTCTCCCCTACTCTAGCATAAAAAACAATCTTAGGGTCATCAACCAAATCTCTTAAATCTTTATTTTCAAGTACCTCTGATGGAAAGCGCGCCCAAAGTGTAATATATTTTTTTTGATTTTTAACTAGAGCTATAAGAGTTTTTAACTGAGCAATTCCATCCTTATCCAAACCTTCTGGATTTACCTCTTCTAGATAAGGGATCACATCTAGAGCCTCTTTATAATCTGTAGATTTTTTAGCAGAATGGATTGCAAAAGGAATCATCGCAAGGCCACCTGTAGCAAAAAGTGCCCCTGAAAGGTGGTAACCTGTAGCCGATAAGCTGACCCCCAAAACTATTGCAAGAGCTCCGAGAACTCCTGTCACATAGGTCGTGATTTTTGCATTTTTTGCAGTCTGCTCTCTTAGAGCCCTATCTAATTCAAATTTTTTGCTAATATCTCCAATAGGTTTCAAATCCATAATTACACTCCTCTTAATAAAATTATAATACAATTATACATAAAACATTATTAATTAACAGTTAACAAAATAATATTTTATCATTAAGATTGCTAGAGATTGATCTTTAATCTAAGCTTACTATAATGTCTCCTCATGACCCCAATTTCACCTGCCTTACCACCTGCTCAACTTCAAAATTCCTTTAATTACGAAGAGCTACAAGACAAAAATGGTGCTGCTCACATTCCTTTTGGTGAATTTAGAGATCTTGTCAATTTTGCACGGCTCTATTCTCCCAAAATGAATGAAGCAATTGAAAATGGCTCTTTGCTTACTCAAACAAAAATCGATTTAAAGGAATCATCGCAAGGCCACCTGTAGCAAAAAGTGCCCCTGAAAGGTGGTAACCTGTAGCCAATAAGCTGACCCCCAAAACTACTGCAAGAGCTCCGAGAGCTCCTGTCACATAGGTCGTGATTTTTGCATTTTTTGCAGTCTGCTCTCTTAGAGCCCTATCTAATTCAAATTTTTTGCTAATATCTCCAATAGGTTTCAAATCCATAATTACACTCCTCTTAATAAAATTATAATACAATTATACATAAAACATTATTAATTAACAGTTAACAAAATAATATTTTATCATTAAGATTGCTAGAGATTGATCTTTAATCTAAGCTTACTATAATGTCTCCTCATGACCCCAATTTCACCTGCCTTACCACCTGCTCAACTTCAAAATTCCTTTAATTACGAAGAGCTACAAGACAAAAATGGTGCTGCTCACATTCCTTTTGGTGAATTTAGAGATCTTGTCAATTTTGCACGGCTCTATTCTCCCAAAATGGATGAAGCAATTGAAAATGGCTCTTTGCTTACTCAAACAAAATTCGATTTATCTGAAAGAAGGCTTACCGAGCTCCCAAGGAGTTTGGGATATTTAATAAGCCTCACCGAGCTTAATATATGTGGCAACGAACTAATAAACATTCCTGAAAGTATAGGGCAATTGATAAACCTCACCGAGCTTGATATAGGCTCCAATAACTTAACAACCCTTCCCACGAGTATAGGGGAATTGGTAAACCTCACGAAATTTCATCTCGACAACAACTTGTTAGAGACTCTCCCTGATACAATAGACAGATTGGCAAGCCTCACCGATATGGATCTCTCGGGCAATCGATTTACAACTCTTCCTGATGCAATAGGTGAGTTAGCAAATCTTACCAAGATTGATCTCTCGAGCAATCAATTAACCACTCTTCCTAATACAGTAGGTCTTTTAAAAAACCTCACCTATCTTGAGGCTTCTGACAACCAACTCTCAACTCTTCCTAAGACGGTAGGAGATTTAACAAAACTACTCCAACTGAAGCTAAAAGAAAACGAGCTAACCACTCTCCCACATACAATCGGAGGCCTGGCAAAGTTAGAAAAACTTGAATTGAGCTATAATAAGTTAGAAAATCTCCCCGAAGAAATCGGACATTTACCAAACTTAACCTCTTTAATAGTATGTTATAATAAGCTCAAAACCCTTCCAGACACCATTGAGCTGCTGAAGAAACTGAGATCCATGGATTTGAAAAACAACAATTTAACAACTACCCCTGATGCAATAGGCGGATTAGAAAGCCTATGTGAATTAAACCTAAGCTTTAACCAGCTAGTCATGCTTCCTGAAACAGTAGGTCGCCTAGAAAATTTAACAACACTTGTTTTGCAGCGCAACGAGCTAAAAACCTTTCCCCCTACGATCGGACAATTGAAAAATCTATCGGCTATGAATGCAACTCATAACCAACTCACAACCCTCCCCCCTGAAATCTGCCATTTAGAAAAGCTAAACCATCTTTATGTGAACAATAACTCGCTTACAACTCTCCCAACATCTATGGGAGACCTTAGCTCGCTAAAAAAGCTTGGAATTGCTTGGAATACAAAGGTTACTACCCTTCCCCTCTCTTTAGGAAAATGTACTCAATTAACTCATCTTGACATTGAAGGAACTGCTATCGCTCAGTACGATTACAATGAAATCGTAGCTGAATGCCGAAGAGCACGCCATTTAGACAGTAGCCCCGAGAAACTTCTTGCCAAGATTACCATGTGGAAAACCTCTGATGACAGAGGTTCTGAAAGTTGGCCAATGCCTGAATTCACTCAAGAGCAGGAAAGAAGCTTGTATGGATGGCTGACTCGTTTAGAGGGGAACGAATGCTATCAATGGGGCTCAAAAAAGCTTGGAGAAAGAATATGCAACATCTTAAAAACCATCTGTGAAGATCATGAATTTAGAGAGATCTTTTTTAACTCTATTGCTGCCGATTTCATCGATTCCCAAAAAAGAGCTTCCATATCTTTCGGCCTTATCTATACAGAATGGAGGCTACATACTCTTCCTGTTGGCGCTCCTCTTCCAGATCAGCTTAGGCTTCTGGTTAGTTGCGCCCGAACAAGGCAATTGAGAACCCAGATATTAACTAAATACCCAACTGACGAAGATGTTGGGCAAATCCTTGACATTGAAAATAGACTCAAAGAAGAATTAGACCTTATCACAGTATCTCCCTATGTTTTTGATTTAACTATTGAGCCTATGCCAGAGGACCAGCTTAGAGCTCTTGCTCAAGAAATTAAATCGATCCCTACTGCTGAGTTGGTTATAGGGTTTGACTATTGGAAAAGGTACCTTAAAAAACACCATACCTCTGAATTCTTTAGAATAGTTAGTAGAACTCAAGCTGCTTTAGGGGGCCTTTTGAAAAGGAGTGAATGTGGAGAAATCACAGATGGGGAGTATAGAGAGCAAGAAAAAGGGCTTCAATCTCAAGAAGAAAATGCTCTCCTGCAACTGACTAAAAAAATCATTGATGAAACCTAAATCATTTGATTCACGCCCCCCTTTTTTGCGATAAAAAACACAAAATCTGTACTACTCTTTAGAAGTGTGCCCTCCTTTAAAGGAAAATTTGGCAATCATACGATCACCGAAGTGATCCATTGGAAAATTCATCACCACCTCAATTTTTCCAACAAGCATTAAATCTATCACTACACCTCTAACAAACAAATGTTTTATTTATTACAATCCAAAACCATTTACATTTAAGATCAATTTACTATAATAATTCCCTATGATCCCTATTTCACCTACAGCATGGGGAGAGCTACAAGACAAAAATAGTGCTGCCCATATTCCTCCTGAAGAATTTAGGAGTCTTGTCACTTTTTTACAAAAATACTCTCCTGAAACGAATAAAGCGATTCAAGCAGGCTCTTTGCTTGCTCAAACAGAGTTGAATTTATCTAACCTACAACTTTCTGTTCTTCCAAACTCCTTACGCCATTTAGCAAACCTAACTCGACTTAATATGACATATATGCATCAGGTTGAAGCCCTTCCTGATTCGATAGGTCAGCTCACAGAGCTAAGAGAATTTCGTATAAACAACATGTATCAGTTAAAAATCTTTCCTAAGTGGATGGTTCAGCTCACAAAGCTAATAAAACTTAATTTGCAACTTGACGGTTTAGAAAACCTCCCCAAGGAGATAGGTCAGTTAACAGAGCTCACCGTGCTTGATATAAGCTTTAACAGCCTAAACAAACTTCCTGACTTGCCCAACACATTGACAAACTTAACTACGCTTGATGTGTCTGCCAATCTCTTAGAGTCCCTCCCTTCGTCGGTAAGCCAGCTAACAAATCTAACACACTTTGATGTACGCGATAACCAGTTAACGATTCTTCCCAATGAAATAGGTGGTTTGGCAAGCCTAACAGAGCTTCATCTGGGCAATAACCAGCTAACTATTCTTCCCAATGAAATAGGTGGTTTGGTAAGCCTAACAGAGCTTCATCTGGGCAATAATCAGTTAACGATTCTTCCCGATGAGATAGGTGCTTTGACAAGCCTAATGACACTTTCTGTGCATAGTAATCAATTAACAGCCCTACCCGAGACAATCCGCAACTTGACACGCCTAACAAAGCTTTATCTAGGCAGTAACCAGTTAGAAGCTCTTCCTCCTTCCATAGGAGAGTTAACAAATCTAACGAATCTTGAGGTGCATAATAACCAATTAACCGCCATTCCTCCTTTCATAGGAGATCTAGGTCAACTTAGCGACCTTTATATTTATGAAAATCCAAGCCTTTCCACTCTTCCGCTCTCTTTAGGAGAATGTTGTAATCTCACATATTTTAATATTAAAGGGACTAAGATCAATTCCTCTGATTATGACCAAATAATCGCAGTATGCCAGAAAATGCGCGACTTAAAAAGCGCTGACAAACTTCCCCACAAAATTGATCTATGGAGACAATTTGCAGCTATTTCTGAAAAGTGGATAGACCCAAAATTCACTAGGAAGCAGAAAGGAAGCTTATATGAATGGCTTCTCCGTTTGGAAAAGGCAAAAGACTTTGAAAAGGACCAAGGAAACCTTGCAAAAACAGTCTGTGATATCTTAAAAACGATCCATGAAGATGGCGAATTTAGAAAGATCTTTTTCAACTTAATTGCCTCTGATCTCACCAGTTGTGGAGACAGAGCAGCCATGTCTCTCAATCTTGTCTATACAGAATGGAAATTATATGCTCTTCGAGCTGATACCCCTCTTGTAGATAGACTGAAGTTTCTGGTTGGTTATTGTCGAACATCTATCTTAAGGAACATTGTATTAGCAAAATATCCAGGACCTGAAAATACTGAAAAGGTTCTTTATACTGAAGGTGAGCTAAGAAAAAGATTGAATCTTGTCACAGCAGTCAAATTCATGCATCATAGGGAGATTGGCGCGATCCCAAGCGATAAAATTGAAGCTCTTGCTCAAGAGATTCAAGCCATTCCTCCTGCTAAACTGATTGTAAATCTTGACTATTGGAAAAGGTATCTTAAAAAACACCATACCTCTGAATTCTTTAGAATAGTTAGTAGAACTCAAGCTGCTTTAGGGGGCCTTTTGAAAAGGAGTGAATGTGAAGAAATCACAGATGGGGAGTATAGAGAGCAAGAAAAAGGGCTTCAATCTCAAGAAGAAAATGCTCTCCTGGAACTGACTAAAAAAATCATTGATGAAATCCAAACCATTTGATTCACGCCCTTTTTGCGATAAAAAACACAAAATCCGCACTACTCTTTATTTGCTGGTCTTTTAAACTGAAATAATTCTATCATCTCATTAATATGCCTAAGAAAAACAAAAAGTATGTAACTGGAACTCTAAGGGTTCACCCAAGAGGATTCGGTTTTCTTATCCCTGAAGATGGCTCTGATGATGTCTTTATCCCTAAACGAATGACTAAAGGAGCCGTCGACGGTGATCTGGTCGAAGTGGAGGTCAACCTCCTCTCATTTTCTGAAAAAGGACCTGAAGGGCGTGTTAATAAAATTTTAGAACGATTCCACACTCATGTCGCCGGGACCGTTGTTTCTGAAGTGAATAAAAAGGGCGCCTACGCTTTTGTCCCACTTCTTGGAGCTGATCAAGAGATGCGCCTCCTCCCTTTTAAAGGAAAATTTGGGGATCGTGTCATTGTCGAAGTGGTCCATTGGGGATCTAGACAAAAAGAGCCACTTGGAGAGGTGAGCGAAATCATCGGACATATTGAAGACCCTTCGTGTGATGTGAGAGCTGCTCTTTTAGAGTACGATATTGAAAATAATTTCGATCCAAAGGTGATTGAAGAAGCTCAAAAATTTGGCAAAACTGTTCTGAAAAGTGAAATCAAAGAGCGGGAAGATCTCCGAAAACTTGAAACGTTTACGATTGACCCTGAAAGTGCTAAAGATTTTGACGATGCCCTTTCTCTTTCGAAAGATGGAAAAGGGTTCCAGCTGGCAGTCCATATTGCCGATGTCTCTCACTATGTTCGCCCTGGATCTGCTCTTGATAAAACCGCCTCTTCTCGCTGCAATTCGGTCTATTTTCCAAAAGAGGTCGTTCCGATGCTTCCACACGAACTCTCTAGCCACCTCTGCTCTTTAAAGCCAGACGTCGATCGCCTTGCCATCACTGTCTTTGTCTCTTTTGATCTAGATGGAGAGGTGACTGACTACCGAATCGCAAAATCTGTGATCCACAGCCAGAGACGTTTCTCCTATGAAGAGGCAAAAGAGGTGCTCGATGGAAAGCTAAAAAGCCCCTATGAAAAAACACTTCATTTAATGGTTGAGCTCTGCCACCTCCTCAAGAAAAAACGAGCGGAACGGGGAAGCATTGAATTTGCTCTCCCTGATATTGCTCTTCGCCTCGATAAAAAAGGGATGACAAAAGGGATTGATGTGATCGAATATGACATCACTCACCAGCTTGTTGAAGAGTTCATGCTCAAGGCAAATGAAATTGTTGCAACTCATTTGAGCAAACAAGGTAAACCCCTCACCTATCGGGTACATGACGAACCAAATGAAGAGAATATCCGAGAATTCTCAGCTCTTGTCAATGCACTTGGCTTCACCCTTCCAGAGGAACCTTTGGCAGAAGAGCTACAAAAGCTTTTCGATGATGCGCGTGGAAGCTCGTTTGGAAAATTCATTGCCACATCTTTTATCCGAAGCATGAAGCTCGCCTCTTATTCCACACAAAATATTGGACATTATGGGCTTGGACTAGAGTATTACACACACTTTACAAGCCCAATCCGACGGTATATCGACCTTATCGTCCACCGATTGCTTTTCGATGAGGTGGATGAAAAAGAAAATCTAGAAGAGATTGCCACGGTTTGTTCAGAGAAAGAGCGCCTCTCATCGAAGGCGGAAAATGCCGTGATTTTGATCAAAAAACTTCGCTATATCGATAAAAAAGCTGGAAAAAACCTTGAAAAATCATTTGAAGCTGTTGTTACAAAGATCCAACCTGTCGGCTTTAGATTTGAACTTACTGAGTGTTTGCTCGAGGGATTTATCCCGATCAGTGAAATCACCAATAAAGATTTTCTTGTTTTTGATGAAAAAAACCGGAGGTTAAAAGGGAAGCGGATCGCCCTTCACACAGGGGACAAAATCTCTGTCCACCTCGAAGAGATCGACCTCGTCACCCTAGAAACACGCTGGTCATACGAGAAGTGATGTATATGAAAAGCGAAATCTGGTATACCTACTGTTAATGCTAAAACGTTACTTTGTCACAGGTCTGATTATCCTCCTTCCGGTCGCCTTGACCATTGTGATCCTCTCTTTTTTCATCAATATCCTCACTGCCCCTTTTGTCGGTTTTTTTGAACATTTCTTGGAAGGAACAGAGTTCTACCAAAATTACCAAGGATTTGTCCATTTCCTCCTCCAAATTTTCTTCCTCTTCGCCTTGGCAGTTTTTACCGTTCTATTGGGCTTTTTAGCTCGTATTGTCGTCTTTAAATCGCTCCTCTCTCTCTACGACTATTTTCTCCACCGGATTCCTATTATTAAAACAATTTATAAAACCTCCCAGCAGGTAATCAAAACTCTTTTTGGATCGAGCTCCCGCTCCTTTAAACAGGTTGTTATGGTTCCTTTTCCCACCCAAGGAGGGTATTGCATCGGTCTTGTCAGTAGCCCTGCCCCCTCCCTTTGCACAAAAACTATCGGAAAAGACCTCGTCACCGTCTTTGTTCCTACAACACCAAACCCAACCTCGGGCTACCTCATCATGTACGAAGATAATGAAGTGGTCTATCTCGATATGAAAGTTGAAGATGCTGTCAAATATATTATTTCTTGCGGTGTCCTCTCAGAAAATCAACAAGAACCCCTTGCAAAAAAACCTTAAGCTCTTTATCCTGCTATAAAAAAGGTTTTAATCTATGACACGAACAAGCAAACAAGAAGAGCGACGTAATCGGAGCCCTCGAAAACATAAAAAACCCAGCGTTAAGACAGGATCTAAGAAGGACAACCTTCCCAAAGGGTTTAAGCCTCATGAAAATGCGCTTAGCGAAAAAATCAACGAATTTATCCCCAAAGTGAGGTCTCGAAATGTCAAGGCATAAGAGTTTTGGAAAAGCAATCAAAGGTACTAAAAAACGAAACGTTCTCAAACGTTTTGAAAGAGTCGATGTACTCAAAAAATTGGGCCGATGGAGCAAAGAGAAGAATAAATCTGTCACTGGTCTCCCTAAAACGCCCGTTATGTGAAGATTCTCACTTTTGACCAACAAGACGATCTAGCCATTGCAAAGAGGAGCGTTGCCCCTCTTGTACATCACGTTTTGCATGCAGAAAAATGCCATGCAGACGAGGTTGCTATCTATTTCATATCGGTTCCAGAAATTTGTCGCCTCCATAAGGAGTTCTTTGGTGACCCTTCTCCTACAGACTGCATCTCTTTCCCCTATGATGATAAAAAAGAGGGAGGATACCATCTTCTTGGAGAAATCTTTGTCTCTCCTCAAGCTGCGGTTGATTTTGTCTTAAAAAAAAGCGAAGCAATCAATGAAGAATGCTACCGAGAAACATCTCTTTATGTTGTCCATGGATTACTTCATCTACTTGGCTATGATGATATTAAAGACGAGGAAAGAGACGAAATGCGTGCAGCTGAAAACCGTCTGATGAAACAACTGATTGACAAAGACCTTCTTCTCACCGCATAAATAAAATAAGATGTTAGCTCTATCGATCACTCTAGCCCTGTTTTTTTTACTGTGGGCCCACTTTGTTGCAACCTCAACCTATGCGTTGATTCGCCTGGGAAAAACGCTTTCTATGGGTCGACACCCTCGTAGGTTTTTCTACTACCCCTTCCACTCTCTTGTTTGTAAAAAACCGAGCTTTAACTCCATTTTGTTTACTGCAACTCTTTCTCAACAACTCGCTAGACTCGCCTATGGAGGAGTCATTATCTTCGCTCTTTTCCTCTTCCAAGAGATCTCATGGCTCGCCATTTCGATCACTCTACTCGTCGCCCTTTGGTTGATGTTGTTTATCGGAGACCTTTTCCCCCGTCTACTTGTTCAGTATAGACCTGAAAAAGCGCTTGCTCACTCAATTTTGCTCACCTCTTTTTTTCTTTTTATCTCTTTTCCTTTCACATTCCTCTTTTTTAAAATTAGAGACTCTATCTCACAAAAACAACCCGATGACTTGGGTATCAATCCCGTAGAGGAGACAAAAGAGATCATCGTCGGTATTTTGCAAGATGCCAATATGGTGGGCAAACTAGGCGCGTCTGATAAAAAACTGATCGAATCGGTTGTGAAATTCAAAGATCGGATCGTTCGTGAAGTGATGGTTCCCCGTGTCGATCTTTTCTCTCTCCCATGTGAAACAACATTGAAAGAAGCTGCGATCCACTTCTTAGAAGAAGGGTATAGCCGCATCCCCATCTATCAAGAGAGTGTTGACAATATCACAGGGGTATTGATGTTCAAAGATTTCCTCAAGCTTTACATGGATGTCGTTGAGGGGAAAAGTGATTTGAGCTTTTTAAACTCTTCGATTGCTCCGTTGACAAAAAGGGTCTTTTATACACCTGAGACAAAAAAAGCATCTCACCTTCTACAAGAATTTCGTGCAAAACAGATGCATATGGCCATTGTTGTCGATGAATATGGAGGGACCGAAGGTGTTGTCACAATGGAAGATATTTTAGAAGAAATTGTAGGTGAGATTGCCGATGAGTACGACTTTGATGAAAATGCTCTCTACACCTCTTCTCCTGGAGGAGGGTGGATCGTCGATGCCAGAATGAGCATTCTTGATGCAGAAGATGCTTTCAATATCCACATTCCTCAAGAGGGTGATTATGACACGATTGGAGGGTATATTTTCCACGAAGTGGGATCGATCCCCGAAAGTGGTCAAAAGATCCATCATGAAAATTTCACACTAGAAATCTTAAGCTCCAATGAACGAAGTGTTGACAAAGTGAAGTTAATAGCTCGACGGGAGGAGTCAAAATAATTTATTATCTCTTGTTAGCCTTTACCTCCGGTCTATTTCTCTTCTGGCTCTGTTTTCGGATTAAATTAGGCGGATTTCAAATACTTGGAAATACAATCATCCACCGTTCGGAGATGGAGTGTGAATCGAGGCGGACTGAATTTGAACTCAAGCTCAAAGAGAGAGAGCACCTCCATCAAAAGAGAATTGAAAAAGAGTTATCCTCCATCAAAGAAAAAGAGAAAGAGGTTGAAAAACAACTAAAAGAGGGGCAAGAGGTTGAAAGAGAAAGAAAACAGCTGGAGAAGGAAAAGGAGAAAATCGAATTAGAAAGAAAGAAACTCTCCTCTCTTAAATCTTCTGTTTCTAAAGAGCTTGAAAAATGTGCTTCTCTCTCAAAAGAAGAGGCAAAAGCGCTCTACATGGAAAATATCGAAGCTGAAATGGGGAAAAATCTGCAACTCCGCAAGGAAGAGCTTGAAAAAAACTTTGAACAAGAAGCGACCAAAGTTTTGACAACAGCAGTAGGGCGTCTTGCACACGCTTTTACAGCAGAAGCGACGATCACTTCTCTCGCTCTTCCCAATGATGAAATGAAGCGAAGAATTATTGGACGAGAAGGACGCAATATCCGCCTTCTTGAGCAGTTAACTGGAGTGAATTATCTCCTCGATGAGTCCCCCAATGCCGTTGTCATCTCCTCTGTCGACCCAATCCGCCGCTCCATTGCCAAACAGGCGCTCCAAAAACTGATTGCCGATGGAAGAATTCACGCGACACGGATTGAAGAAGCTGTTGAACGTGCTGAAAAAGAGGTTGAAAAGGAAGGAATTAAAGCTGCTGAGCACGCCGCTTTGCAACTCGGAGTTATCGACCTTCACCCTGAGCTCATCGCTCTTTTAGGAGGACTCCATTTTCGCCATAGCTTGGGACAAAACCTCCTAGATCATTCGGTAGAAGTTGCTTTCCTAATGAAATTGATCGCAGCTGAACTCCATCTTGATGAAGAAGCTGCAACACGGATGGGGTTTTTACACGACATTGGAAAAGCAGCCCCACCTCAATTGGGACGATCTCATGCGCTCGTTGGTTACGATCTTGCTTTGAAATTTCATGAAAAAGTTGAAGTGGCAAATGGAATTGGAGCGCACCACGGTGAGATCACTCCGATGAGTGTTGAAGCTCACCTTTTGGGGGCTGCCGATGCCATATCAGGAGGGAGACCAGGAGCTCGAAGAGAATCGATACAGCGGTATATCAAGCGACTTGAAATGATGGAAATACTCTGTATGAAACACGATGAAGTTGAAAAAGCATACGCCTTGCAAGCGGGACGTGAAGTGCGTGTGATTGTCAAACCTGAGCGAGTCGATGATGACGCGGCGGCAGCACTTGCACGGACACTTGTTAAAAAACTGGAGAAAGAGCTCAGCTTTTCGGGTAAAATCAAAGTGACTGTCATTCGAGAGAAAAAAATTGTTGACTATGCGAGCTGAGCTGCGTAAAAGAGGTCGATATGGAACTACTTGAAACAAAAAAAGAAAATACCACCATTTTCCAAGTGAAAGGACGACTTGACACCACAACTTCCCCTGAAGTTGAAAGGAAAATTCTCGATGCTATCACCTCTGGCCAAAAGCATATTGTCCTCGATTTTTCAACACTTGAATACATCTCAAGTGCAGGAATTCGGGTCTTAGTCCATAGCCATAAAAAACTTGAACATGAAAAAGGAAGCATTGCACTTGCCGCACTTCCAAAATCGATCGAAAATGTTCTCTACATCACAGGCTTTCTCCCCTACTTCAAGATTTTTGAAACGCAAGAGAAAGCAATCGAAGCCTTGAATAAAAACCCATAAATTTGTATCCTCCTCACTTATGCGCCGTTCCCTCTGTATTACCGAACCCTCCTCAGCACACGCTGGACAAGTCGACACCTGGAGATTTCACTACACCACCGCAAGCTCCCTTCCCAAAGGAGCCAAGCTCAAGTTTGATATCCGCTCTTCAGGGAGAGAGATCGACTGGGAAGTTCCCACAGCAAATCTCAAGAAAAAATCCAATGTCATCTACGCTGTTTTAGAAGACGGAGAGCTTCTCGAAGCAAAAGAGGTTGAAACCCCCGGCTCGGAGATCCCCCAATATGAATTTCAACTCCCCTCCCCTGTTAAAACAGGACAGAAATTTTCTATCGTCGTTGGAGCTCCTCCTAAGGCAAAAGAGAAAGATTTCCAAAATCTTGGAAATGGATGTCAACTCTCTTTAAAACGGAGACGTGCCTTTAACCTCTATATCGACCCCAAAGGAAAAGGAAATTACGACGACCCTGAAGTCTTTACCATCGATATCCGTGGAAATAAGCTCGATACGATCAAAATCTTCACTCCCTCGTTTGTGACAAAAAACAAACGTTTTGATATCACCGTCCGCTTTGAAGATGAGTATGGCAATTTAACAAGTTTTGCTCCTGAAGACACCTTGATCGACCTCTCCTATGAACATATCAGAGAAAATCTCAACTGGAAGCTGTTTGTTCCTGAGACCGGTTTTGTGGTCCTTCCCAACCTCTATTTCAATGAAGCTGGGATCTACAAGATTCAACTCCGCAACCTAAAAGCAGAAACTACCTTTACCTCCTCCCCAATCAAATGCTTTCAAGAGAATGAGCCTAGCCTCTTCTGGGGACTTCTCCATGGAGAATCGGAAAAAGTAGATTCCACTGAAAATATTGAAACGTGTCTCCGCCACTTCCGTGATGAGCGAGTTCTCAACTTTTTGGGATCATCAAACTTTGAATCAGAAGGAGAAGTCTCTTTAGAAGCGTGGAAGCTGATCTCTCAAAACATCTCCGATTTCAATGAGGAAGATCGATTTACCACATTTTTGGGCTTTCAATATGAAGGAGATCCTAAAAAAGAAGGTGTCCGGCAAATTCTCTACGCCAAAGACAATAAACCCCTTCTCAAGCGGAAAGATAACAAAAGCAGCACCCTTGATAAGCTTTATAAGACATCTAATCCAAAAGAGATGGTCTCCATTCCCACCTTTACAATGGGAAAGGGGCACTCTTTTGATTTCAAGGCTTTTAATCCTGAATTTGAACGTGTTGTAGAAATTTATAATGCGTGGGGATCGAGTGAACAGACAAAGAAAAATGGGAATACACTTCCGATTACAGGAAGTATTGAAGAGGTTGCCGACGGTTCAATTGTTTCAGCTCTAAAGCAAAATTGCCGTTTTGGTTTTGTCGCTGGAGGATTAGATGAGCGAGGAATCTATGCTGCTCTTCCCAATACCAAACAAAAACAGTACTCTCCAGGTCTCACTGCAATTGCAAGTGAAAAGTTTACACGAGAAGGACTCATTGAAGCCCTCTACAACCGCGCATGTTATGCAACAACCGGAGCAAGAATCATCATTGGGTTTTCTATAGCAGGATATCGAATGGGATCTGAGCTCACCACTGCAAAAAAGCCAGGACTTGCTGTTAACCGACACATCTCAGGCTATATTGCAGCAACAAGCCCGATCAAAACTGTTGAAGTCATCCGTAATGGAGAAGTGATTCACACCTTCAAGCCAACTGAATACCACTTCGACTATTTCCATGATGACATGGAAAACCTCTCGAAAATCACCCTCAAGAAAAAAGGGCAAATCCCCTTTGTTTTCTACTACCTACGCGTTACACAGCAAGATGGTCACATCGGTTGGAGCTCTCCAATCTGGGTCGACCATGAATAATCTATTGCTGACAATCATCGGAGCCGTTATTTTGATGCTCTTGGTTGTTGTAGCCCTTGGGATTGGTTGGCTCCTTTCTGGAAAAAATCGTCTTAGAAAAAGGTGTGGCATGACACCTAAAAAAAATGGAACTCGTTCCAGTGGAACTTGTTCCGTCTGTGGATCTAGAAAAAAGTGTGACGAGAATGACGATGACGATAGACCAGATGCCAACCCTAAGCCTAAAGGCGATTGCTGAAAAAGTTCAAGGGGGAAAGCGACTCTCCCCTAAAGAAGGGCTCTACCTTTTAGAACGAACTGATCCCAAAGAAATCGAAGCAGTTGGAATACTTGCCAACAGTGTCCGCAAAGAGCGTGTTGGCGATGTTGTCACATTTGCCAACTCCTACATGTTCTATCCCACAAACTTATGTGAACTCAACTGCCAATTTTGCTCTTTTTATGCAAAACCAGGGTGGGACAAAGCGTGGCTTACCACACCTGAGCAAGCAGAAGAAAAGATCCGCTTCTACCACGAAAAAGGATTGAACGAAGTGCATATCGTAGGAGGACTTTGGAGGGAGTGCAATCTCGACTATTATGAAGATCTTTTTGCACGAATCAAAGGGGTTAATCCGAAGATCCACATCAAAGCGCTCACTCCTGTCGAATACGATTTTCTAGCGAAATTACACAATATTTCTATTGAAGAGGTGTTTAAACGGATGATCAGCTGGGGGCTCGGCTCACTTCCTGGAGGGGGAGCTGAGATTTTAGTCGAAGAGATCAGAGAGAAGCTTGCCCCTGGAAAGATCACAAGCGATGAATTTATGGCAATCCATAAACTCGCCCACTCACTCGATCTTAGAACCAATATCACCATGCTTTTCAACCACATTGAAAAAAATGAAGACATCATCACCCACCTCATGACCGTCCGTGACCTACAAGATGAAACCGGAGGGTTTAAAACCTTTGTCCCCTTAAAGTTTGGAGAAGAAGATAACGCTCTTGGAAAGAGAAAAAAACGCCTCAACAAAAAATCGATCCCCCTTGTCTATGCAACTTCTCGTCTCATGCTAGATAATATCCCCAACTTAAAAATCCTCTGGAATTACCTCGGTGTAGAAGAAGGACTTGAACTCTTGCATTATGGAGGAAATGATTTCTCCTCAACAAATCTCGATGAGCGAGTCATTTTAATGGCTGGTGGAACACGTGCTCAAATGGATGTCGATGGAATGAGCCGCCTGATCCGAAGTCAGGGAAGGGTGCCTCGCCTAACAAATTCTGAGGCTGTATGAGAGTAGGCTTTGTAGAGTATAGCAATGCTTATCCTCTGTCCATTGGCCTTAAACACTACAACCCTAAATTTGCCAAACCAACCACCCTCTCCCGCCTCTTTAAACTTGGAGAATTTGACCTCCTCCTCAGCAGCACCATCGGAGTTTTAGACTTTGATTATCTAACCGATTTTTGCGTTGCAGGAGAAGGAAAGATTGGCAGTGTTTTTCTCTACACCAAAGTTCCACCTACTGAAATTTCAACAGTCAAACTCGATCCTGCAAGCGGCTCTTCGACAGCTCTTTTAAAAATCCTTTTCCGCGACCACTGGAAAATCTCTCCAAAATTTGTCGAACAAGATAGTGATGCCTTTCTTCTTATTGGAGATCCAGCCCTAAAATGTCCTTCCCTTCCTGGCTATCAAACCATCGACCTTGCAACAGCTTGGTATGAAATGACTGCTCTCCCTTTTGTTTTTGCCGTCTTCTTGCACAAAGAAGAATTTAACTCTAAGAAAGTTAAACAAGAAATCGAAACAGGATTAGAATGGGCAAAAACACACCGCAAAGAGTTTTTAAATGAAGCGGCTGCACGTTTTTTACTCCCCTACGAACTTTTAGATGACTATTTTAAACTATGTCACTATCATCTGGGATCAAAAGAAAAAGAAGGACTCAAGCTTTTTGTACAGCTCATCAACTCCCAGTAGTATCAAAGCGTGTTTTGCAGAAATTGCAAAAGGATACGACCGATCCAATTCAATCAATTCACTCGGTCTTCACCACACATGGAACCAGAAGCTCGTCGAGCTTGTTGGACCTGCGAAAAATTTACTCGACCTCTGTGCCGGTACAGGAGAGATTGCTCTCCGTTACTGTGCAACCTACTCAGATGCGGAAGCGACGCTTCTTGATTTTTGCCCTGAAATGTTAGAAGTGGCTAGAGAAAAATCAAAAGAGCTCAACACCCTTGTTGCAAATGCTGAAGAAGTTCCCCTTCCCGATAACTCATTTGATGTCATCACCATCGCCTATGGTATCCGGAACGTCAATAACAGAATGGCTTGTTTCCAAGAAGCAAAACGGCTGATGAAACCAGGAGGACGGCTCGGAATTTTAGAACTCACACGTCCTCACTCTCCCTTTATCCGCCCCTTCCACCGCCTCTATACAACAACCTTCCTCCCTCTAATCGGACGGATTTTATCAAAAAATAGCAATGCATACCGCTACCTTTCTCATTCGATCCAAGAATTTATTTCTCCTTCAACGCTCTCTGCTGAGCTTGAAGTCGCCGGTTTGAAAACAGTTCAAACCCATCCCCTTGCGGGAGGAATTGCAACCATTATTATCGCAGAAAAATGTTACTCTTCTTAACCTCTTTTCTCCCTTTGCTCGGAACACTTCCCTCCGACACTTCAGCCCATATTCTCTACCATATCCATCACGGAGATACCCATGCTGGCTTCTCCCGCTATCTTGAGACAATTGGAGATAAAGAGCATGACTACGCTCTTTTACAACAAGCTGGGATCAACTTACTCATGCAAGGCTCTTGTGAAAAAGAGACCGAAACACAGCTCATGTGTCTACTTGGAGCTGGAGTCTCTCTCTGCCCTCCCCTCCTTCCTATTTTGGAAAAAGCGATCCAATCCAAAGAGATCCAACCCCAACTCGTCTCTTTAAACTTCCTTTCCATGCTCGAAGATGATGGAGCTGATAAACTCCTCTTTGAAGCGCTCTCCTCCCCTTATCTCTTAGTTCGCTTAGAAGCGTGCTTTCAACTCTCCAAGAAAAATCATCCCGCCGTTTTAGAACACCTCCAATCACTCATCGTCAAAGTTCCCCCAGCGATTCATCCCCTCTTCCCACAAATTGTTATCAATCTCGATAGCAATAGCGCCAACCAGATGATGAGGCAGCTCCTCTCTGATTCCGATCTAGCCACAAGGTGTGAATCAATTATGGCCGTTGCACGGGCAAAAAGAGATGATTTTCTCCCCCAAATCCGTACCTTAGCAACACAAACTCAAGTAGTCCAACAAGAGTGTGCCGCCACCGCCCTTGGAGAGCTGCGTGATCGAGCCTCGATCAACACCCTCCGCTCCCTTGCAACAAGCAAGCAAAAAAGCGTCCGGTTAGCCGCCTCTTACGCCCTCTACCAACTCGGCGAGAAAAAAGCTGTAGAACTCATCCTCAATGAAGGAGAAGACCTTCTTGCCATCGCCCTTCTTGGCCAAATTCAAACAGATGAAGCGAGCAATCAACTCACAAAATATGCTCGGGAAGGAACACGAGATATTAAACTCAATGCCATCATTGCCCTTCTCCAGCAAAGGGACAAACGGGCCCTTCCCTACCTCGAAGAACTTCTCCTCTCAGAAAAAAAAGATATCGGCTACATCCACGCTAGCTCACCAGGTGGAGGAATTAAAATCTGGAAAACCGTCTCCTCAGCAAGCCATAAACAGAAGATCTATCCCTCGATTTCACAAGATACCCTCCAATTACGCTCCAGTATCATCATGATGGCACTTGAACTCGATGAAGAGAGTTTTCTAAATCTTGCCACCACCATCACGGAAGAAAAACTCAAACAACTCATCCCTCTTACCCTCGAACTCCTCAGCAACCATAGAAGCAAAGAGTCCATCGCTCTTCTCAAGCAACAACAGCAACAAGCCTCCTCTGACTTTGTTAGAACATACTGTGATTTAGCTCTTTATAAACTTGGAGAAGAAGGGCCTTACGAATCCAATCTTATCAAATGGGTCGACCAAAGGAAACATACCTTGATGATCCGCTTTAAACAAGAACCCTCATCTGAGCGTCGAACCAAACATCTTCTTACACCTGAAGAAGAGTCTCGCCTTCTCATCGATTGCTATGAAGCACTTGCTGCAGCACAAAATCGGCAAGGAATTGAGACATTAATTCACGCAATTGCTGAAGGAAATAAGCAAAACCGTTATGCTCTTGCAGGATTATTGATTCGCACCACTGAATAACGGATGTTTGCCTTACTATTTTTGCTGCTATTTGCCCCTCTTTTTGCTGGAGAACCGGTTGCCGATCTCCTGACGCCCGACCTTCCTACCCTTGGAGAAGCGATCTGCATCCCCTGTGTTCCGACAGAATATTGCAATAGACGACTCTCTAAAGAGAACGTCCGAGTCGACCTTATCGATCCCCTCTATTCCCAAGGAGCCTTGACCACCGACCAAGGAGGGATCATCACCGGACAAGATCTCCGCGTTCAGGCAAAAAAAATCCACTACCTTCAAAACGAAACCCAATGCTCTCTCTATTGTGAAGGAGATCTTCTCATCGACTACAAAGAGTGGACCCTTACAGGAACCGCTTTTTTCTATGATTTTGTCACATCAACTGGCTACCTCCTCGATGGAAAAACCGCAGCTCCCCCTTGGTATATTGGGAGCAAACGAATGGAACTTTTAGCAAATGGAGAAATCGTTGTCCGTGGTGGCTATCTCACCACCTCAGAAGGGCCTCGACACGATATCCGCCTCAGCTCTCCCCACATCCGCCTTGCCAAAAATAAGATCGCTGCAGCAAACGACGTCACCCTCCTTGTTAAAAAAATCCCTCTACTTTGGGTTCCTTCCCTAAAAGTCGACCTCAATACGATCGAACAAACTCCTCTTGCTTTCCAATTTGGATGGGGAGGGTTTCTCGCTTCCCATATTAGTGTTTTGTATAAATTTCTTAATTGGAACGATTTAGAAGCATTAGCCCGTGTTGATGGCTTTTTTAAATACGGTGTTGGTGGAGGGATTGACACCATTTACAATCCCAAACACCGATGCACTGAATTTTATACCCGTAACTACTATGCACACGATCTTCCCCTTCAAACCCCTGACCAGAAAAACCGTTGGCGTTACCAAGGAACATATGCCGATAAATTTAGCCGGCTCAAAATTTCTGCCAAGGCAAAATACGACTTTGTCAGCGATGCCCAAATGGCAGCTCAATACAACCATCACGACTTTGCACTAAAAACAGCAGGACGAACCGAGCTTGAGCTTCGAAGACAAGATCCATGGTGGATAGCGAATCTCTATACAAGGGTGCGGGTCAATAACTTTCAATCGGTCAACCAACAACTCCCAAGCTTTAAACTCGACTGGCGCTCCTTTGAAGTGCCACATACAGGTGTGATTGTGTCGGGGAAATTTTCTGCTGAATATCTCCATTACATTTTCGGCAAGCAGATCACTGACAATAACAATTTTCATTCATCGCGCATTGCCCTCACTCCTCTCCTCTACCGCCCTTTCAAAGCGACCTGGCTCACTTTCACTCCTGAACTTGGAGGAAGAGGGATCTACTACAATGAGAATGAAAATGGCTCATCGATTGGGCAAGCTGAGCTTTTTACTGGAGCTAAGTTAGAAACCGTCTTCCATAAAACCTTTGCAAACCGGTTTAAGCATGCAGCGCAACCCTATATCCATTACCACTATCTCACTGTACCAGCTGTTTCCGATAATGATCACTACATCTTTTCTATAGAAGATGGACTAGGAGCTGTCAGCCGCTTCCGCTTTGGCTTGAGAAATAGCCTCTTTCTCCGAGATGACTGCTCGGTTAACCGGCGATTTTGGTTTGACATCTGGGGTAACCTCTTTCTCAAATCAAACTCAGCCTTTCCCGACCAAAAGGGGTATCTCAATGCTGAATATATCCCCTATCCAAATCTCGCTTTTGCCTTTTTTGGAGGGTGGAATTTTTCTGAGCACATGCTTGATTTTGCCAATCCTCGCGTAGACTGGACCCCGAGTGAAAACCTCGCCTTTTCACTCGAATGCCGCCACCGAAATAAATACTACTGGCGAAAAGCTGATTTCTACAACTTTGTCCTAGAAAATGTCCGAAGTGAAACAGAACTTCTCAATTCAGCTCTTTCAGATAGACGAACGACTCTTCTCTTTCGCACTTTTTTAAGACTCAATCCCGAATGGGATGTCTCCTTTGATATACGGAAGGGGTGGAATCGAAAAGCCAAAACAAAGCAACTACCTTACCTAGAATGGGTCGGAGAATTGGGCGCTGTTGTTTTTGATCACTGGAGATTTAACTTCATCTATGAAAAAAGAGAGTCAGACAACCGCTATTCCATCTCGCTCCGAATGGATCCTGGCCCTCCCAAAAAAGCAAAATTTTGCCCCCGCTTCTAAAGGAAAATTAAAATAAATGAAAGAAGTACACATATGTCATAGCCATGGAATCTACTCCTTTAATAGATCGCTCTTCACCTGTCGATCCTCAAAAGCTAAAAGAGACGCGGAACAAAATTTTAGATATAAATTGTATTAAATAAATTATTCATTCAGAATGGTTTGATCGGAAAATCTTATTTAAATTTAAAGACATGAGTTTTCAATTTTTATCTACTCTTCCTAAGACCCTTCGACAGTGTCGTTTTTTAGCCTCATCTGCTCCACCCACTCGTTTTTTAAATCCAAATAAACTGACTAAAGAGAGAATCAGTGCTGTTGCAAGGGGGGAAATTGGTGGGCTTGTTATTCACAATTATTACCCTAAAGAGCTTTGTAAAACAACCTCTGCAAAAATTTTATCCAAAGAAGGGTATATAAATAAAATAACCTCTGCAAAAATTTTATCCAAAGAAGGGTATATGAGTAAAATTGCGGTTGCTTATTGTGAGACAATAGGAGCTCCAGAATTAAGAGAGCTGTACTACCAGCAGGCTCCAAGCTTACAAAAATATACGCGTAGCCTATTTGCACCTTACATACCTCCTATGGATCAACTCTATCTTGACTGCAATGAAGTGTGGCCTGGTGGAGCCCAGCTATTGAATCTAGGGAGAGGAAGGATGCTCTCCTGCCTCCCTCCTCGTGTAATTTCAGACCAAGTCCTTCCCCATGAAGATAAAATTGAGAGAGAAAATGAGAAGCAACCTTATGGTTATGTGTCTCAATTGGCTGCAAAGATCTACCTCCAGAAACCTGATCAAGGAGGCTCTTTCGTATTTTGGAATACTTCTCTTGAGACTGATGAATATAACAAGTTATGTGAGGGAAAAGAAGGCATTCCATTTGATTCTCTTGAGCCGCCAGCGATAGAAATTGCTCCAAACACCGGAGATCTCATTATATGGAACTCAAGAAATCTACATGGAGTCTCACCGATAAAAGATGGAAAAGAAGTCAGCGTCTCAACTTCTATAATATATTCTGGAGCTTCACATAAACCTCTAAGATTTTGGAGCTAGAGTCCATAATATCTATTCCAATAATAGATCGCTCTTCACCTATCGATCCTCAAAAGCTAAAAGAGACGCGGAACAAAATTTTAGATATAAATTGTATTAAATAAATTATTCATTCAGAATGGTTTGATCGGAAAATTTTATTTAAATTTAAAGACATGAGTTTTCAATTTTTATCTACTCTTCCTAAGACCCTTCGACAGTGTCGTTTTTTAGCCTCATCTGCTCCACCCACTCGTTTTTTAAATCCAAATAAACTGACTAAAGAGAGAATCAGTGCTGTTGCAAGAGGGGAAATTGGTGGGCTTGTTATTCACAATTATTACCCTAAAGAGCTTTGTAAAATAATCTCTGCAAAAGTTTTATCCGAAGAAGGGTATATAAGTATAACCTCTGCAAAAAACTTATTTGAAAAAGGAAGAACTCGTCCAATTAGTAAAATTAGCGTTGCTTATCATGAGACAATTGGAGCTCCAGAATTAAAAGAGATGTACTACGAACAGGTTCCAGCATTACAAGCGCATACTCGTCAATTATTTGCGCCCTACATATCTCCTATAGATCAACTCTATCTTCACGTCAATGAAGTGTGGGCTGGTGGAGCCCAGCTATTGGACCTAGAGGGAGGAAGGATGCTCTCCTGCCTCCCCCCTCATGTGATTTCAGACCAAGTCCTTCCCCATGAAGATAAAATTGAGAGAGAACATGGGAGGCAACCTTATGGTTATGCGTCTCAAATGGCTGCAAAGATCTACCTCCAGAAACCTGATCAAGGAGGCTCTTTCGTATTTTGGAATACTTCTCTTGAGACTGATAAATATAACAAGTTATGTGAGGGAAAAGAAGGCATTCCATTTGATTCTCTTGAGCCGCCAGCGATAGAAATTGCTCCAAACACCGGAGATCTCATTATATGGAACTCAAGAAATCTACATGGAGTCTCACCGATAAAAGATGGAGAAGAAGTCAGCATCTCAACTTCTATAATGTATTCTGGAGCTTCACATAAACCTCTAAGCTTTTGGAGCTAAAAATTAGTAGATAGAATAGATAAGAAGATTCTTAAGATATTTAAAACAACCTTTAATAATAGCGAGGCATTGTATGGCAGCAGCAATGGAAAGAGGTCCTAAAACAGAGCGCATTTATTATAACGACACTTACTTAGGTGAGCTCTCAACTAAAGTTATCATTTCAGGACAGGATGATAATGGAATTTATTTCACCCCCCTTCAAACCATCTTTCACCCCCAAGGAGGAGGGCAACCTGCTGATGAGGGGTCTGCTATTTTTGGAGATCGGATATTTAAAGTAATCAAACTTGAAGAGAGAGATCGCACTATCAAGCACTATGTCGAGGGATGTGATAATCCAAAAGATTTAATAGGAGAAGTTAAATTAACCATAGATCTTGCTAAACGTGCTTTATACGCAAGATTGCATAGTGCTGGTCATCTTCTTTCAGATGTTGTGCATGAACAATTTCCACAATTAACTGGATACAAGGGAAACCACTTCCCAGGTGGGCAAGCTTTTGTTGTCTTCCATGGGGCTGAGATCCCCCCTAAAGATACTATAAAAGAGAAAGTCTCTCCTCGCCTAGAAGCGCTGATTCAAGCTGCAAAGGATGTAAACATCTCCGACAATAAAGGAACAAGAGAGATGGGAATCGATGGATTTGATTCACAACCTTGTGGAGGTACACACGTTAAAGATTTGGGTGAGATACAAGGAATTGAAATTAGAAGCATTAAAAAACAGAAAGGTGAGCTGAAAATAGGCTATAATCTTGTCGACAAATAGAACTCCAGAAAGCTTGATCTTGCAACATATTGAAGTTCAATATGTTGCAAGGAAAAATCCTACGGAGACAAAGTGTCATCTCGCTGTGCGTAGAACACTTGAATTAATGAGTATTCCCATTGCGATTTGTGGAAGAGCTCCCTTGCTCGAATTTCACTCAAACTTGCCGGCCCTTCTTGCCCAGCTTATGGCTGAGCGTTAGTTGCTGGGAATGTTGGTTCGTATGCAGCATTGATCACCTGGGCATTTCAAAATATCATCCATGATCAAACCAACCCTAGAAGTAAAGCTGCACAAAAAATCCAAAGAGGAACTCAAACTTCATGTGCATCAACTGCTGGAGCAGTTTCTTCTGTTATTGTTGGAGCTATCGCGCAACTTCCATTTGCCTACCTAGCCTACACATACAATGATGGTGCTTTATATATGCCTGCTCTTATTTTGTTAACAGACACTTGGGTTCCTGCTTACTCTTTCTACCTAACACTTAAACTTTCATTGCATGTAAGAAAGATTGTTAAGACCAATACAGAATTGATTGCAATTCAAGCTCAGATGATCAAATTGTTCCAAAAAAGCCAAGAAATTCTCCCTAAAAAAGGGAGAAGAACTGCTGCATTCCTAGATAAATTAAAAGAAATACGTGCTTCAAATAATGAAGATCGCTCAGTTGAATACGCTTGTGCTCTGTTCAACTGAGAAGGTCATAGAGTAACTAAAAAAAACCGCTGCTCTTCTAAAAAAATATTTGATTGTGCTGCTTATGCTATTGGCTCAGCTCTATTTGTTGGAGATCTGACAGCTATTACATACGTGTCATACCAGGGATGGAATAAAATATTTGCTAATCACCTGATGAAGTAGATTATACCTTAGCAGCACTAAATGCAGAGCCCTTTACTGCCTAAACAGGACGTATAAACTAAGCAATATAAGTGCGCAGCCCATTATCCTATCGATATATTTATGAAAGCTTGCGATCCTAGATGTAATATATTTACCTGTAATCAAATAACTTAAAAGTAGAAACCACCCTAATGTCACCAACCAATTGATACAGGCATATCCAATTTTAAGAGATGTAGAAGTGCTTGCTAGAATAAATTGTGAAAAAAAGCTCATAAAAAATAGAGCGCATTTTGGGTTGAGCAAATTGGTTAAAAACCCTTGCCTAAAGGCTCCTGCAGCAGAAAGAGTATTTTGGTCAATGCAGCTCTCAAGCAATGACTTTTGCCCCTTAAAAGAGGAAATCAATCCTTTACACCCAAGATAAAAAAGATACCCCGCTCCAGCATATTTTAGAAAAAAATAGAGCATATTTCCTTTAGAAATAAGATATCCAACTCCTAAAATTGTATAAGCAAGATGGACTAGAAGGGCTAGGGAAACACCTAGCCCTGTAAGAAACCCTTTCTTTCTCGAGTAAGAGAGACTATTTTTAACTACAACAACAAAATCTGGCCCAGGACTTACCGCAATTAAAAAAGAGAGAGAAGCAATAGCTAAAAAAGTGCTCATCTAAATCTAAAATTTATCATTATCTACAGAGATAATGCTTTGCAATCTGTGCAATCCCTAGAAGAGAAGCTGGGAGTGCAGCAATAGCAACATAAGCTTTTTCAGGTGTCGTTGCCAATAAATATGTACTTCCTGCAAAAGCTGTTAAATGAGCTCCTGCATAGATAGTTTTCATTTGGGTCGGCATTTCAGCATAATTATAATCAAAAGCACCAACAATTGCTCTACCTGTAGATTGAACTGACTCTAACATTCTTATCTCCTTGTAAATTAGAAAGAAGAAAGGTACTAAAGAAGCTCTTTTTATTCAAGGCTTATTGAGATTCAATTAAATTTTATATGTTTAAGACGAAGAGAATTAAACGTGACAGAAAGACTACTCAAAACCATTGCTACTGCTGCGTGAAGAGGAGTTAAAACTCCTAGAGCTGCTAAAACAATCCCTATCCCGTTGTAAATAAAAGCCCAAAAGAGATTTTGAAGGGTGATATGGTACCCTTTGAGGCAAAGAGGTGCTAACTTTTCGAGTGAGGAGAGGTCGGTAATTAAAATATCGGCGACTTGGCATGCCATCTCAGACCCAGAGTGCATAGAGATCGCAAGATCAGCAGCTCCCATTGCAGGGGCATCATTGATTCCATCTCCTACCATCACGATGGGACGTTTTGTTTTGAGTTTTTCAATCTCTTTTTTCTTTTCAAAGGGATCACACTCCCCTTTCCATTGGGAAAAAGGGGAGAACTGCTCGACCACTTCATTTCGATCACCAGAGAGGACCATCCCCTCCACTTTTGGAAGATTTTTCCGTAGTTTATCGCCGAGGAGAAGGGGGATGACTTTTTTATCTGCGACAAAGTAGAGGAGGGTGTGTTCAGATATCACAGGTGGAGGGATAATCCCCTCTTCTTGAAGGAGACGAGCTGAACCGAGGAGATACTGTTTGTGAGAGATGGTTCCAACCATCCCAAGCCCGATCCGCTCTTCTATGTGGTCAAAAGAGAGCCCTTCTCCATGTGATAAGGGAATACAGGTGGGATGGCTGCTTGCTTTAGCAAGGGTCGTGAGATGGGGATCTGAAAAGGGAGTTAGAAGTTGGAATTTCCCCTCGGTGAGCGTTCCTGTTTTGTCAAAAACATAGAAGGGGGATTTGCGTAGATGGCGCAAAGCAGCTTTATTTCTTACAATCATGCCAAGTTTGGCAAGGCTATGGATCAGAGATGATTCAGCAAGGGGAATGGCGATGCCAATCGCACAAGGGCAGGCGATGAGAAGGACGGTCACTCCATTCACTCCTCCAACAAGGAGAGCGATGAGAAGAACCGTTGGAACAAAGAAGAGAAGGAGGTGGTCTAAAAGGGATTTTTCTTCTCGTTTGGCCGTGAGTTGTGATTCAATCGTTTTGATCACACGTCCTAACACACCATTTTTGTCTGTCACTTTGTAATGGCAGTAGCCTGTATTGACAACACTTCCTCCAACAACCTTATCCCCTTTCAATTTGTTTTGAGGCACCGCTTCTCCGGTTAAGATCGATTCATCGACAGCAATATGCCCATCGATAATCACTCCATCGAGAACAATTTTTTCTCCTGTTTTAACAAGAAGAGTATCTCCTATTTGAAGCTCTTTTAAGGGGACATCTACGTAACACTCTCCTTCTTTCCGACGTCCTCGCCTAGGTAGTGTTCGAAAGATCCGAAAAAGGGACTCTTTGGCTGAAAACTTTGCTTTTTTTTCAAGGAGATTACCGAGAAGGACAAAGGCGAGGACCATCCCCATCGAGTCGTAGTAGAGATCGGTATAGTTCTTAGAAAATAGTTGGTAGGTTGACGCACAAAAAGCCGCTGAAACACCAATTAGAATAAGTGTTTCCATCCCGAGGTGGAGGGCTTTGAGAGCTGTGAAAAAACGGCGCCAAATAGGAGCGGCTCCATAGGTGAGAAGGGGGATTGAAAATGCAAATGAAATCCACCCAAAGAGTGCTCCAAATCCTCCTTCTACTTTTTGGGTGTAGAGAGGATAGGCAAACATCATCAGGTTAAGAGCGCAAAAGGCGGCGATGGAAAAGCGGAGCCACTGTGCCCGTGCGACCTCTTTTTTTCCAGGAAATCCAAAGGATTGAGCTCTATAGCCCAATTTTTGGAGATGCGAGAAGATTTTCTCTTTTCCAATCTCTTTGGGATTATAATCAATAAGGGCAAGATCTGTTGTGTAGTCAACAACACACGAGATGTTTTTTCTAGCAAGAAGAAGTTCGATGAGACGAGCGCACGATTGACACCACATCCCTTCAATCTCAAGGGTAAGCCGATCTGTTTCTTTAGGAGTGGCTGGCTTGATCTGTGGATGAGAAATCACCCCACTTGCAACGGCTTGGGTATAGATAGGGTGTTTTTTGATCTCATCGATCTTTTGGGTTTTAAGAATTTGATAGACAAGATGACACCCTGAACAACAAAAATGGCTTTGGACTGGGTGGCTCGGTAGAGGAAGTTGGCAAAGCTTACAAGTCATTTGCTCGCTCTAAAAGGGGTTCTTTCATATCATCATTGTATGCGACTTCCTAAAAAGTTAACAGAAGCTCTTGAAGGAATGGATCTCAAGGAGCTGGAAAAAGCGTCTGAAGAGCTCACAGCCCACTATTTGGATCGAAAATGGAAACTCACCTACAAGCAAAAACTTGCCTATGTGCTCTGTCGGATGCCTGCAACACTTGCTGTTTTAGAAAGTCTTCATCTCAACTATTCAACTCTTTTAGATCTCGGTGCTGGTCCAGGAACAGCTTCTTTACTATTTGGAGACAAAGTGACCTCTGTCGAGCAAGATCCCGATTTCATCAAGCTCTCTAAACTATTGGATTCTCAAGGTTCATGGATCAATGAAGATTTTCGCAAAGCATCTCTAACACCTCACGACGCTCTCCTTTTTTCTTACTCATTGGGAGAAGTTTGGCCTCTCTCTTTAAAACCTTATTGGGAGCTTGCAAAAGAAGCTTTGGTGATCGTGGAACCTGGGACACCTCGGGGGTATCAGACCATTTTGGAGGCGCGTGATCAGCTGATTGCCCTCGGTGGATACGTTGCAGCTCCTTGCCCTCACAATAACAGTTGCCCTCTAATTAAACCTGACTGGTGCCATTTTGGAGTAAATGTTCCTCGAAGCCAACTCCATAGGCGGCTGAAAAAAGGGTCGATGAGCTATGAGGAGGAGAAATTCAGCTACCTTATTGTAACACGGCAGAAACATCAGGGGAATGCCCGCATTTTGATCAAACCAGATAAGCATCCTGGACATGTGAAGCTGAAGCTCTGTACAGAAAGGGGTGTTGAGTGGAAGACGATCTCAAAAAAAGAGGGAAAACTCTACAAACTGACTCGAAAAAAACGGTGGGGAGAAACCGTTTAACGACTCCAATCTTTTTTGATTTTTCTTAAATAAGGGTCGAGAAGCGTCCGTTTTTTCCCTTTGATCCGGTCGATATAGAGAACTCCGTTGAGATGATCCACTTCATGCATCCGATGGCGAGCCAAAAATCCGCTGATCCGCTCTTTGATTATGTTCCCCTCTAAATCAGTGGCCTCAAAGTCTACGGCATAGGGACGGATAACAGGAGCGTACATCTTGGGAAGAGAGAGACACCCTTCATCCATCTCTACAATTTCAGCACTTGGGTTGGAGATGATAGGATTGATAAAGACAATCGGCTCTCCCTGCTTGTAGTGAGGCTCTCCCCCTTCTTTATCGGTGTAGACAATAGAGACAAACATCCGCAACAAAACCCCCACTTGGGTTGCAGCCAAACCGATCGCATTGCGAGAGGGATCTGTCATAATTTCGATCATTTCAGCTGCAATCTGTCGAACTTCATCTGTCACCTCTTCGACACGTTTTGCTTTTTCACGTAAAACGGGATCTCCATAGTACCGAAGACGTAAACTCACTGCTCGATGATCTCCGTCGGTGTCGGTTTATCTTTTTTTGCTCGTCCCATCGCTCCGGTCCAAAAAGAGAGGATAACACACCCTCCGAGGAACATTACAGCTAGCCATGCTGTCACTTTTTTCAAGATTTCAGGCGTGGAGGTTCCGAAAAGAGAATCTCCGGTATCACCTCCAAAAGAGGCTCCAAGCCCTGAGCTTTTGCTCTCTTGAATCAAGATGACAAAACAGAGGAGTATGGAGAGGAAAAGAAAGAGAAAAAGAAAAAGATAATAGATGAATGTCATGCGACACCTTGGTTAATAATTTCATTAAATGAGTCGGCAGCAAGAGAGGCTCCCCCAATCAGAAGTCCATCTACATTTTTCTGCCTTAGAAGTTCTTTTGCATTCCCACGCTTCACTGAACCTCCATACTGAATGACACAATTTTCAGCAATGTCTTCTCCCCACTTCTCTTGAAGTAGCAAGCGGAGGTAGCCGTGCGCCTCTTCGGCATCATCGGGGTGGGCAGCGACTCCTGTCCCTACGGCCCAAACAGGCTCATAGGCTAAGCTCACTCTACCTACTTCTTTTGCATTTAAGCCGTCTAAAGAGGCGTAGAGCTGCTTTTTTAAAACATCTTTTTTATCAGCTCTCTCTTCCATCGTCTCTCCAACACAGACGATGGGGGAAAGTTCCTCTTCAAGAGCTCGCTTCAATTTTCGATTCACCATCTCATTGCTCTCTCCGTAGAGATGCCGTCTCTCAGAGTGGCCTAAAAGGACAAATCGTGCCCCCACTTCTTTTAACATCGAAGCTGAAATTTCACCGGTAAATGCCCCTTCTTCCATCTCATTCATATTTTGAGCACCTATTTCAAGGGGGCTTCCAAGCTGTTTAACAAGCTCACCTACCGCATAAAGAGCTGTAAAAGGGATGGCAAGACCGACCATCACCTCTTTTTTTGTCAAAAGGGACGTCAAGTGCTTGACAAAAGCGCGCGATTCTTCGATGGTTTTATGCATCTTCCAATTGCCGACAATCATGATAGGCCTTCGCTTCATAGGGAAAACAGGATACTATAACAATGTCTCAAAAGTCAACCACGCACACTGTTTCTGAACTCACTTTTAAAATTAAAACTCAGTTAGAGTCCTCTTTTTCTGCTGTTGGTGTCTCTGGGGAGATCAGTAATTTCAAAAAACACTCCTCAGGCCACCTCTATTTTGACCTAAAAGATAAGGGGGCTAAAATCCCTGCAGTTCTTTTCAAAGGGAATCAAAGGGGGTTGGAGCGCCTCCCCAAAGAGGGAGACCAAGTGGTTGTTTCAGGCTCTGTGTCGGTCTATCCCCCACACGGCCGATATCAGCTCATCGCTTCTTCTCTCTCCTTTGCTGGAGCTGGAGAATTGCTCCTCAAGCTAGAGGCTCTCAAAAAAGAGCTTCAAATGCGGGGGTGGTTCGATCAAGAGAAGAAAAAACCGCTCCCTCCCTACCCCAAAACCATCGGTGTTGTGACAAGCCCAACAGGCGCTGTCATCCGCGATATCATCCATGTTTTGAGGCGACGCACTCCAGGGTTCCACCTTCTTCTCTACCCTGTGCACGTGCAAGGGAGCCTCGCAGCTCCTGAAATTGCGGAAGCTATTGCCGCCTTTAACCGGGAAAACCTTGCCGATGTTCTCATCGTGGGACGAGGAGGAGGATCTCTCGAAGATCTCTGGCCTTTTAACGAGGAAATCGTTGCAAAAGCAATCTATGAAAGTGAGATTCCTATTATCTCAGCTGTCGGTCATGAAAGCGACGTCACTCTCGCCGATTTTGTAGCCGATGTACGCGCTCCCACCCCTTCTGCCGCAGCCGAGATTGTCTCTCAAGAGACAGCGCAATCCCTAGACACCTTAACCAAGATGCAAACTGCTTTAGACCGAGTGATCAAACAACTTCTTGCAAGTAAAAAACTCGCTTTGGTTGGACGGAAAAAAGAGGCTGAAGCGAGACGGCCAACCACCCAAATTTCCCATTTTAATCAAAAATTGAGAACCTACCACAAACAGCTCTACTCAGCCGTTCAAACAAGGACAACGATGAAAAAACAACAGCTGCGACAAGTGGCTCGTGAGCTTAAAGCACTCGATCCTCAAAATGTTTTATCGCGTGGCTACTCCATCCTCTTTGATCAAAATCACGATTCAGTTATAGTTTCAACACAAGAATTAACAGAGGGCAAAATTGTGCGCGCCCGCCTATCAGATGGAGAGGCTTTCCTATGCAGTTTGAAAAAGCATTTAGTCGATTAGAAGAAATTTTAGAGAAAATGAACTCTGGAAATGTCCCTCTAGATGAGTCCCTCAAGCTCTATGAAGAGGCAGACAAGCTCATTACAAGTTGCTCTGGCCGTTTGGCTGAGGCTGAAGAAAAAATTGAAACTCTTGTCAAAAAACGGAACGGAGAGCTTGAACAAACACCCCTTATCCATGAATGAAACTGTCGATAGACTGCGGCAGCGGATCATCGATGTAATGGCCAAAAATGGAGGTCATCTCGCCTCTAACCTTGGAAGTGTTGAGCTCACAGTCGCTCTTCACCACGTTTTCAACTCTCCTGAAGACAAGTTTATCTTTGATGTAAGTCATCAAACCTATGCACATAAACTCCTTACAGAGAGAGATGATGACCGCTTTGACAAAATTCGAAAAAGTGAAGGTCTCTCCGGTTTTGCCCATCCCGAAGAGTCGCCCCACGACCATTTCTATGCGGGTCATGCTGGCACAGCTCTCTCCCTTGCCCTTGGAATGGCCAAAGCGCGTGATCTTGCAGGTGAAGAGAACTACATCATTCCGATTATCGGTGATGCAACACTCACCTGTGGTCTCACTTTAGAAGCGCTCAATAACATCCCAAAAAAGCTGAAAAATTTCATTATTATCCTCAATGACAATGCGATGGCAATTTCCCACAACGTGGGAGGGATCACAACTATTTTAAGTCGGATGCTCAGTAATCCAATGACAAATAAGCTTTCTCACGAATTTGAACGAATTTTGGAAAAAGTTCCTCTCTACGGCTCCACCCTTGTCAAACAGAAACAGAAAATCGGTGATTCGGTCAAAGGACTTTTCAGCACCTCCCCTTTTTTTGAGCAGTATGGTCTTGCCTATATCGGCCCTGTCGATGGACACGATGTGAATAAACTTGCCAAACTCTTCACAGCAGTCAAAGAGCTTGAAATGCCGGTTATCATCCATGCCAATACAATCAAAGGATTTGGCCTTCCTCCTGCCGAAGAAGATCCTGTCACATTCCATGGTGTGAAGCCATTTGATCCTCAAACGTGCGAATTTCTCCCCTCTCCCTCTAAACAACCCACTTTCCCGAAATTGTTTGGACAACACCTTGTTGAAATGGGAAAAAAAGATCGCTCCCTCACGGTTGTCACACCTGCCATGTCGCTCGGCGCTTGTCTCGATCCGTTTTTTGAGGCATTTCCAGATCGCTCTTTTGATGTGGGAATTGCTGAGGGGCATGCTGTCACTTTTTGCGGAGGCTTGGCAAAACAAGGCAATCTCCATGTGATCTGTTCGATCTACTCAACTTTTTTCCAACGTGCACTCGACAACCTCTTCCAAGATGTCTGCTTACAAAAGATCCCGGTTGTCTTTGCCGTTGATAGAGCGGGTCTTGCCTATGGAGATGGAGCTACGCACCATGGCATCTACGAGATGAGTTTTCTCAAAGCGATGCCCAATATGGTGATCTGTCAACCTCGCAATGGACAACTTCTCAAAGAGCTTACACAGTCGGCATTTGGATGGAAACGGCCGACTGCAATCCGTTATCCCAACCTTCCAACGACCGATGCAACTGAAACACTCCACTACCGCCCTCTTGGCAGAGCGGAGGTGATCTCCGAAGGAGAAGATGTTTTGATCATCGCTTTAGGTCACCATGTTGAGAGTGCTTGCAAGCTCGCCGAGCTTCTTCCAATTAAACCGACGATTGTCGATCCTATTTTTCTCAAACCGCTGGACCTTCAACTCATCTCAAAGCTCTTTCAAACCCACAAAAATATTGTCACCATTGAAGAGCACTCTCTAAAAGGAGGACTTGCCAGCGAAATAGCACCCCTTCTTAGCGACCATAACGTATTGAATTTTGGTGTCCCCGAGCAGTTTTTAGACCACGGCAATTATCAGGAACTCCTCGAAAAAATTGGAATGACACCGAAGCAGATGGCCCAAAAAATCATCGAAACTTTCTCTTTTAAAAAGGAGCTTGAGCCCGCATGAAAATAGCCCTCTTTGCCAATATGAAAAAACGGGCTGCCTTCGATGTTGCTGTCGTTGTACGCGATTTTTTCAAAGAAAAGAAAGTCGATCTTGTCACTGGAGAAGATGGAGCCAAAGAGCTCGACCTGCCACCTATCAATACAGTTGACCCCCAAAAAATTGATTTTCTCATCTCTATCGGTGGTGATGGCACCATTTTGCGTGTCCTCCACAACCATCCTGAGCTCGCAGCTCCTATTCTCGGCATCAATCTTGGCCACCTCGGCTTTATGGCCGATATTCCCCTTCCCGACCTCATTCCAAGCTTGGAAGACCTTATCGGTGGGAGTTATACAATCCAAGAACGGATTGTCATGGAAGGAGTCTGCCCAGATGACAAGCGGTGCTTTGCCATCAATGAAATGGTGATCCACCGAGCAAAAAACCCCTCTCTTATCGACCTCTCAATCCATGTCGATGGCACCTACCTCAACACCTTCTCAGCAGATGGAATTATCCTCTCAACCCCGAGCGGTTCAACGGCCTATTCGCTTGCGGCCGGTGGCCCCATTTTATCGCCTGAAATTGAAGCATTTGTCATCACCCCTATCTGCCCTCACACGATTTCTAATAGACCAATTGTGCTTATGCCAAGCCAACAAATCGAAGTGCAATACCAAAGTCCCTATGATCCTGTCGAAATCACCTATGATGGAATTTCTCGAAATACGATGGCCACAAATGAGATTTTTACCGTTTCTCGCGCTAAGCGAACGATCAAAATGATCAAACTTCACCGAACCGATAATTTTTCTACCCTTAGAACTAAGCTCAACTGGTCTGGTCAGGTGCGGAATAAAATTGGTTGATTTTCAGAAAATCATCTAAAGAGAGCATTTCAGGACGAAGAGTTGGATCGATTCCTGCTTGAACAACAAATGTTTTTCCAATCGTCTTTCCCACCATCTTCCGTCTTGTCTGAAATGCCTTTTTCACCAATTCGAAAAAAGGTGCTTCATCCACTTGAGGAGGCTCTTTCAATGTTAAATGAATGACTGCTGATTCAACTTTTGGCTTGGGGGAAAAAGCGTTGGGACCAATTGTGAAGGCATACTTCACATCTGCATAGAATTGATTAAAAATCGAAAACCTTCCATAGCTTTTTGACCCTGGAGAAGCAACCATCCTCTCTCCCATCTCTTTTTGTACAATCACAGTGAGTGTTGTGAAAAGATCTCTCCTAGGAAGAAGGCGAGCTAAAATAGGTGAAGTGAGGTGGTAAGGAAGATTGGAAACCACTTTACATTTGGGAAGCTGCTCGAGGTCATAGGTGAGAATATCTCCTTCTATCCAACCGTAAGCTTCACTCAACCGGTGATCTTTTTCAACTGCAATGACATTGGCACCTCGCTTTTCCATCGCTTTTGTCACGCTTCCCTTTCCTGGACCAATTTCGAAGATCGTCTCTTCTCCCACCTCTGCAATATCGAGGAATTTCTCTATAACATGACGATCGATAAGAAAGTTTTGAGAAAGGCTTTTTAAAGGAGGGATTTTACCGGAGTGCAAAAGGTTGTGTCTCTTCTGGGATAAGCTCGGAGAGGTAGCTGTCTGTCAAACCGTAATGTTTTCGAAGCTTCAACCTATATTCCGCATTATATTTTTCGATTTTCTCTTGAATCACTTCTTGCTTCAGCTTTTGAGCCACTTCATTAAAGGGGATTGGCTCCCCTTTTTGAAATTCTTTTAAGTGGAAGATGTAGGCAACACCTCTTTTAGAAATCGGTTTGCTAAAACTCCCTACATCCAATGTTTCAAGGGCAGCTCGGTGGCTACCTGAAATTTCTTTTGGTGTGCGGGTATATTCAGCTGACAACGTCACTTTCACATTTTTCTCTTCCACATTCCCCTTGATCAACTCAAGAGGAACTTGCCCCATAGCAAGAAGGTTGTGTGCTTTATGTGCAACATCCAATGTTTCAACATCATCTTCTCCACGGAGAGAAACCACTTGGTAGATCCACCGATTTTCAGGAGGATTGTCGGCAAGCATCTTCTCATACCGCCTCTTCACCTCACGTGGGTGGACATCGGCAAGCGCTTTACTATAAACCATCATTCCCGACATTTGCTGCACGGTCAATTCTGTTTTGACAAGCTCCCACGCCTCATCAAAGCCAATCCCCAATCGATCAATTGTAAATACAACATTGGGACCAAAATATTTTTCCATCTCCCCTCGAATTTCTCCGTCAGATACCTCTACTTTTTTCTCCTCTGCATCTGTACAGATCAATTTATCATCGATCACATTGGCGAGCATCCCCCGCCAACTTGCCGTGTAAAACTCATAACGCGCTCCTGGCGATGAGACTAGATCGGGAAACTGTTGATAGAAAACAAGATCCATCTTCCGTACCACATCCATTACAGTGACTGGCTTTCCTCCGATTTTGAGCAAGACGCGGTTGTTCACCTCGACATAGTCGGGCATCGAGTTACTCAACGAAAAATCGACACCCGGAGTCATTGAAGGGGCGGCAAACAAGCTACAAGAGATTAGAACGGGAAAGATTTTTTTTAACATCTCCCAAGAGAGTATAGAAATCGACTATTTAATTCTACAACTTATCAAATGCTTCCCACATTTTGGGGAGCTCAATAATCGGCTCTAAACAGTGATCTTGGTAACAAATATAGAGAGTTGTTTTCCCTTCAATAGGTTGCATCACTCGGCTCGGTGGGACAAGATCGCGCAGCACCTCATCACTCTCCCGCCGCCAAATGACAACTTTGTGAGGAAGGTAGTGTGCTGCAATCATCTTGCTAATTTCATCTTTATACTCCTCTTTTTCATTGAGGGAGATGGTAATTGTCGGGGCCTTTACATCGAGCATCCGCTGCAGTGCCATCAGGTGGTAACACGTTCCTGGAGGGTAGAGATCGATATGCTCCTTTGCAGCTAAGAAAAGCTTCTCAGCACGGGCACGGTACTCTCTTATTCCTGTGATCTGGTAGAGACGGAGTAAATTTTCTGCATGCAGTGCATTTCCTGAAGGTTCAGCTCCATCATAAAATTCACACCGACGAAGAAGCAGGTTGGGATCTTTTCCATTTGTCAGGTAGTAAGCTCCTTGATCAGAGAGAAAATCTGTATCGAGAACTTGAGAAAGTTCAAGGGCAAATTCCAACCAATTGACACCACAATCGGCTTCAAAAAGAGAGAGAAGACCATGAATCATAAAGGCGTAATCATCTAAAATTCCTTCATGTTTTGCCTCTCCATCTCTCCATCTTCGCTTAAGAGTCCCCTCTTCCCAAAGATTCTTTCGAATAAATCTTGCCGCTTTTTCAGCCACTTCAAGATAGGTTGGATTGAGAAGTGCTCGTCCCCCTTCGACAAAAGCGTGGATGGCAAGACCATTCCACGCCGTCAATATTTTATCATCTTTCAGAGGGCGGTTCCGTTTTTCACGCACATTCCACAACTGCTCTTTTAACCCTTTCATCTCATTTAGAAGCTCTGAAGGCTCTATCCGTCTAAAATCGGAAAATTCCCTGATCGAGAAAGGCATGTGCAAGATATTATTTCCTTTGAAATTTCCTGCAGGTGTCACGCCATAATATTCACAAAAAAGAGGAGCTTTGTCGGCCAATACCTGATGAATTTCTTCCCATGTCCAGGAATAAAATTTTCCTTCATCTCCATCTGAATCAGCATCTTCAGCAGAATAAAATCCCCCTTCCTCTCCTTGCATTTCCCTGACAAGATAATTGAAGAGTTGCTCTGATACTTCTCGATAATTTGGCTGCTTTGTATACTCCCACGCTTCTAGATAGACACGTGACAAAATCGCGTTGTCGTATAACATCTTCTCAAAATGAGGAATCATCCACTGCTCATCGATACAGTAGCGAGAAAATCCCCCGCCCACATGGTCATAAATTCCCCCTCGATACATCATATCAAGGGTTTTTTCGACATAAAATAGTGAACGAGAATCACTTGAAGAAATCGATTGACGAAGCAAAAAACACGCTTGAAAACCAATGGGGAATTTAGGAGCCCCTTTTGTTCCTCCATAAATCGGATCAGCTGTCTTAAATAGAAGCTCAGATGCTTTTTGAATCTCTTGTGGACCTGGCAAAACAGAAGAAGGCTCCTCTATTTGCTCTGCAAAGACATCGACAATCTTGCTTGCCTGTGATGCAACATTCTCACGCTCTTCACGATCTTCCCAAATTTGACGCACTCTCATAATTAACTGCTTCATTCCCAAAAAGCCGTGCATCGCATCAGAAGGAAGGTATGTCGCGGCAAAAAATGGCTCTAATTCTGGAGTAAGGATCAAATTGAGTGGCCATCCAGCACCTCCAGACATGATCGCCTGTGCAAATTCCATATAAAGGCTATCTACCTCGGGCATTTCTTCCCGATCAACATTGATATTGATGAATGTTTCATTCATCATCTGCGCCAATTCCACGTTGGAAAAAGACTCTTGATCCATCACATGACACCAGTGGCATGTTGCGTAGCCTATCGAAAGAAAGATCGGCTTATCTTGTTCTCTAGCTGCGTTAAACGCTTCTTCTCCCCAAGGATACCAATCGATCGGATTGTGTGCGTGTTGAAGCAAATAAGGAGATTTTTCATGGATAAGGCGGTTCGTGTATTGGGGACGATGTGACATATAACTTCATTCTACACGATTAAAAGAAAAATTTAAACAACGGCTTTTATTGATTTTAACTCAATAAGGTTAAACAAGATAAATCCAGAAAAAGCAATTGCAATGGTTGATCCAAGGTGGTCTGCTGAAAAAGGCCAAATAGAACGCAATCCCCCCGCCATCAAGCCGATAAGCAAAGAGAGCATTTGAACCCTAAACCTTTGAAGAAGAACAACAATCAGCCTAGAAAAACAGAAAACCCCACATGTCACACCCAATCCCGTAAGAGAGAGAGTGATCAAAGCATTTTTTTGGAAAGGAGTCGAGAGGGCAAAAATAATGAGAGGATAGACGCCAAAAAGATGGAGAAGGTAACTCCCTGAAAGCCCAGGAAGAAGCATTGCCATCGCAGCGATTGCACCAGCTGCTATCAACCAAAGTGGAGAGAGCTCGACAAGAGAAAGAGTTGAAATTCCACATAGAAAAAAGGCAATAGCGACACCAAGGAGCATCCAAAGAGGGCTTTTTTTCTCTAAGCTCGAGTAACTTTTAACTGAAGCTGCAGAGACGACACCAAATAAAAAGGCAAAAAGAGTGATTTGGTGTGAGGTGAGGAAATAAGCCATGAGCTTTGAGAAGATCAGAAGAGACGTTGCAATTCCTCCTCCAAGGGGGAGAAGAAAAGACCAGTGAACCTCTTTGAGGGTAGAGAACTTTAACGACTTCAACCCTTCGACCAAATCGTCATAGATACCGAATAAAAAAGCGACAGTCCCCCCAGAAATCCCAGGAATGAGATCAGCGATTCCCATCACCATTCCGATGAAAAAGAGTAAAATCAAAAGAAACCTAAACTACGAGCTAAAAACCACAAGGTTAAAATAGCAAACATCGAGCCGCCAACCCACAGAACACTTGAGACCCATTTAACATCGGCAGCAGGAGAGCCCCGCACCTCGATTGATCCCAAAAATGTGTACTCCCCATTCTTTTTTTGATTGAGATACTCCTCAACTTGGGGGTGTTCGATCATCATCTGATCACCATCGAGCTCTAGAAAAGAGGCGTACTTTTTAATAAATCCTTGAGCATAGACGGGAGAGATTAGATTGCTAAACCGCCCCTCTTCAATCGCTTCTAGATGACCCATTCTTATTGAAGTTGAATTTTCAACCTCTTTAAGAGAGAGATTTCTCTCTTCACGCCGCTGCCTAAACCGTTGTCCGAATATTTGCAAATCTTCTTGCATACTCCGCATTATTGATATCAATAGCATTTTCTTCTATATTTTTTTTGGAATATTCTTCCTTAAGGTAATTTGATTGACACTCTATATCACTTCTTTATACACTCCTTCCAAAATATAGGGAGTTTATTATTATTTTTAGATCTATATGCATGGGAATTTTTCTCATTATCACCCTTTCGCAAACTGGATTTACGTGGTGGGATACCGCACATATGCTTACAGTCCAGGTTGCAAAATCCCAATTGACGCCTCCTGTGCAGAAGAAAATACAGGATGTCATTAGCTATTTTGAAGAGGACTTTCCTAATTGTAACACGCTCTTAACAGCATCTTGTTTTCCTGATGACATGACCAGCTTGGGCCTTTCGGGCTTTAAGGTATGGCACGGAGTACTTAAGCCTTATGACCCCGATAACATACTGTCTGAACGAGAGATAAATATCATTGAAACCCTTGTTTCAACTAATAATTTACACTCTGCGATTAACCAATCACTTAAGACTTTAAAAAATCCAAATGCAAGTGAGTGGGAACAATCTTTCATGCTCTGTTTTTTGCTTCACTGTGTCAGTGATATTCATCAACCTCTGCATTGCATCCAATTGTATTCTAACCAATTTCCTGATGGAGATATGGCTGGACATCGTTTCCATTTAAAAGACTCAAAATTCAAAAATCTTCATACCCTTTGGGATTCGATGCTTGGACTTGGGAGCCTACAAATGACACGCCCCCTTGATGAAAAAAATGAAGCTTGGCTAACATCTTTTGCAGAAGATATTATCAATTGCTATCCCCCTGAAGCTCTTCCTGAACATTTAGATATGAGCATTACAAATTGGAGTCAAGAAAGCTATGATATTGCTGTCTCATGTGTATATGATGGTATTGAACCAGATATAACTCCATCTAGTGAATATATTAAAAGAGGACAAGAAGTCGCAAAAAGACAAATAGCACTAGCCGGCTATCGACTTGCAAACTTACTGAATAAGCTTTATGAAAAAAGATAAGACAACCACAGCGATATATCCTGGAACATTTGATCCTCCAACAGTTGGCCACGTTGATATTGCCCGTCGATGTGCACTTTTTTTTGACAAGATCTATATCGGTATTGGCATTAATTCATCGAAACAACAACCCACTTTCTCCCAAAAAGAGCGCATTGAGCTACTCCGCCGCGTCTTCTATAATGACCCTAAAATAGAAGTTGTTGCTTTTGAAAACCTACTTATTGATTTTGTTCAATTACACTCGATTGCAACTATTATCAGATCTGTGCGAACTTCAGGTGATCTAGATTTTGAAATAGCTCAAGCTTCCCTCAATAGGCAAATGAGCGGAGTAGAGACATTTTGGATCAGTGCAGCACCTGAATACCGAGATCTTAGCTCAACACTTATTCAAGAAATAGGTCGAGGAGGGCGACCTCTCGACCATTTTGTCCCAAAAGAAATTGTAAAAGATGTAGAATACCGTTTGACTAGTCAATAACATGCTACAACAACCCAATCAAGCGCATCTTTTTAAAACATCCTACTTGCTTTGCTACGCACTAAATGCTCCTCTTTTTGCTATTTATAGCTTGATGGCATTTATTCTTTATAAAGACCTAAATGCATCCGTTTTTCAAATTACAACTCTTGTAGCAATCAAACCTATAGCCGCAGTCTTGTCATCCTACTGGAGCGATTACTTCTCTACGAGAGACGGCCGCATCAAAATAAATATTATTGGAGCGATGCTTCTTGGTCTCTTTCCCACTTTTTTCTTCCCCTTTTTTAATAATGGATGGCTTCTAATCATTGCATTTAGCCTCTATTTTTTTGCCGAGCGGGCTGTGATTCCTACATGGATGGAATTGATTAAAATTTCTTTTCCCCAATCGCAACAGTCGAGCATAGTTGCTTATGGATCATTGATTATGTTTATTGCATCAGCCATATTCCCTCTAATGATCTGTCCATGGCTAGATAAATCTCCTCAAGCTTGGAGATGGATTTTTCCCTTGCTGGGCACTATAAGCTTAATGCGACTTTCTATCCTTTTACCTCTTTTTAACTCCTTCAAAATAAAACAAAAAGAAATCCATTTCAAAACTCCTTCAATTATTACTCCATTAAAAAAAGGATGGAAACTCCTCTTTGAACGGCCTGATTTTGCCTATTATCAATCAATTTTCTTTTGTGGTGGCTTAGGATTAATGATTATGCAGCCCTGTTTACCTAAAATCATTCAAAGCAATCTCAAACTCTCCTATACCGAAATTGCAACTGCAGTTGCTCTTTGCAAAGGAATTGGTTTTGTCGCAGCAATGCCTATTTGGACATCAAGGTTGCACAAAACAAATATTTTTAAATATTGTTCGATTGTCACTCTTTTTGCAGCTTGCTCAATTATCTTAATCTTACTCTCTAAATATCTAACTTTTGGAATTTACGCTGCATTTATTCTATATGGTATCATGCAAGCGGGTAGCCAATTAAGCTGGCAACTTGGTGGCCCCATTTTTTCTCCAAAACACGACAGCTCAAGCTACACAAGTGTTAATGTAATTCTTGTTGGAATCAGAGGCTGTATCGGCCCAATCCTTGGGGGAATCCTCTGTGCTAGATTAGGCTCTTCTACTGCCCTTGTTATTGGAAGTCTATTTTGCTTTTTAGGATTTTACCTCGGTTTTCTTGGAAGCAAAAAAGTTCCTATTTTACACCAAGCTTGAATATACCAAAGCCCCGTGGAACTAGGGATTATTTCACAATCCTAATTAAATAATTGCCTTTTAATTGAACTTATTTATAATATTAACATGCATCCGATCAATCCATCTGAAAGATCTTTAATCTATTATAATAAATCTTTTAAATCTTTATCCAAGTTAGTTATTTTAGTAGCTGGAGTGGTTCTAATGACCTTAAGAGCCCCTCAACTTATAGGCCTGCTTAGTCGTCTTAGAGGTGTTAGCGGCTGGATGCTTGCTGGCTCTGGACTAGGACTTTTTTCAATTTCAGTTATTGATCGCATTACTACTTATATGAAGGAGACAGAAGATCAATTAGAAGTAGAGGTAGAAACACCGCAGAAAAAAAATAAAGCCACCCATATTCCTTTTGAAGAGTTTCAAGAGCTTGTCGGTTTTTTACAGAGACGCTCTTCCGAAATGAGGGAAGCTATTGAACAAGGCTCTTTATTAGAGCAAACAAGGTTAGATTTAGCTTCCGTAGGTTTCTCTCCCATAAAACTTACAGAGCTTCCAACCTCCTTAAGGCATTTAACAAACCTAACTAAGCTTGAGGTGTCCGGCAACGAGTTGACAATCCTCCCTGACACCATAGGACAATTGACAAGCTTAACTGAGCTTGATGTGAGCTCTAACCAGTTAGCAGCTCTTCCCGATGCGATAGGACAATTGACAAACCTAACTAAGCTTCATCTGGACTGTAACCAGTTAGCACCCCTTCCCAATGTGATAGGGCGATTGACAAACCTAACTGAGCTTCATCTGGTCTGTAACCAGTTAGCAGCTCTTCCCGATGCGATAGGACAATTGACAAACCTAACTAAGCTTCATCTGGGCTGTAACCAGTTAGCACCCCTTCCCAATGTGATAGGGCGATTGACAAACCTAACTGAGCTTGAGGTGGTCTATAACCATTTAATAACCCTTCCCGATGCGATAGGACGATTGACAAACCTAACTAAGCTTGAGGTGGGGGAGAATTGTTTAATAACCCTTCCCGATGCGATAGGACGATTGACAAACCTAACTGAGCTTCATCTGGGCTGTAACCAGTTAGCAGCCCTTCCCGATGTAATAGGACGATTGACAAACCTAACTGAGCTTGATGTGAACAATAACCAGTTAGCAGCTCTTCCCGATGCGATAGGACAATTGACAAATCTAACCAAGCTTGATGTGAACAATAACCAGTTAGCAGCCCTTCCCGATACGATAGGAGAATTGACAAATCTAACTCAGCTTAATGTGGGCTATAACCAATTAGCAGCTCTCCCATCTTCCATAGGAAATCTAAGTTTGCTTAGAGAGCTTTACCTCACTGGCAACCCAACTCTTTCCCGTCTTCCAATTTCTTTAGGGAATTGCTCTCAATTAACATACATCAGCCTCGGACAATCCTATCATCATCGTTTTCAATCTAATCGCGATCAAATACTCGCTGTATGTCAGGCAACACGTGGCTTAGAAGCCTCTGAAAAACTTCCTCACAAGATCAAGCATTGGAAAGAACGTACAGGTACTATTGAGGAGTGGTCAGGCCCGGAATTCACTCTAGATCAGAAAAGAAGCCTATATGAATGGCTTATACGTTTAGAGAAAGCCAAAGATTTTGAAAGGAATCAAACAGAACTTGCAAAAGCAACATGTGCTATTTTAAAAACCATACATACAGATGCTGAGTTTAGGGAGACCTTTTTCAACTTGATTGCCGCTGATCTCACCGCTTGTGGTGATAGAGCTGCTATGTCTCTCAATATCGTCTATACAGATTGGAAATTACACACCCTTCTGGCTGATGCACCTCTTGCAGAAAAAATTAGCCTTCTCACTGGCTGTGGTCGCGTTCTAAAATTAAGACGCGCTGTATTAGAAAAATATCCAGGTTATGAGAATGTTGAAAAAGTTCTTTATGTTGAGGCTCAACTAAGAAAAAGACTGGGTCTTGTCACAGCCATTCGATTTATGATTTATGGACAGATTGGACGTGTACAAAAGGCCGATCTTGAATTGTTTGCTCAAGGTATTGAAGCAATTCCTCCTGCTGAATTGCTCGTGGAATTTAGGTATTGGGAGAACTATCTTAAGGAGCATTATGAATCGGAGCTCTCTACGATCCAAACACCTCGAAAAGATCTTCTAGCCTTATTTGAGAAAGAGACGATTCAGGAAGGAGAATATCTTAGTCAAGATAAAGAGCTTCAGGATCAAGAGCAAAGAGATCTTTTGAGGTTGACTCAAAAAATCATTGACAATCTAGGCTCTATACCCAGAGCTTTGATCCAGAAATAGATACGTGCATAATTTCAGTAGAAATCTTATTTGATTGTGGAGTTATACTATAACCTCTTCCCAAGGCCGGCTTTGTTAAAAAAGTCTAGGCATCTCAAATTTTCTTTGCTAAAATCAACTTGTCACAAAGAAAACCCCGCAGCGGATTGCGTGAGGAGCAAGGTGATTTTTATGGAGCAAAAGATGAAATACATGATGGTTGGATTGCTAATGGGTCTATGTGGATGCAAATCCTCGGCTGATGATGCCCCTAGACCCTATAGCCAAATAAGACTCACTCCCGAAGAAATGGAAGAGTGGGAAAAAGAAAGAGATATAAGACAAGCGGGTGGTATAGAATGGTATAGGGGACCTCGTTGAAAATTGCAATTGTAGGTGGAGGAGCTGCAGGTTTTTTTGCGGCATTAGCTGTAAAAGAAGCAGATCCAGAAGCTGACGTCCATATTTTTGAAAGTTCAGCAAAACTACTCAGTAAAGTGCGCATTTCAGGGGGAGGACGGTGCAATGTGACACACGCCTGCTTCGATCCAAAAGAACTTATTGAAAATTATCCTCGAGGAAAAAAAGAGCTTTTAGGCCCCTTCCACACATTTTCCCCTAAAGAGACAATCAAGTGGTTTGAACAACGTGGAATTGCGCTAAAAGAAGAGAGTGATGGACGAATGTTTCCCCTCTCTAACTCCTCTGAAACAATTATCGCCTGTTTTTTAGATGAAGCCAAAAAACTGGGTGTGACAATCCATCTCAGATCAAAAATAAACTTTATCAAAAAAAAGGGGCATCGCTTCCACATTGATTCAGAATTTACTGCTGACAAAGTGATTCTAGCAAGTGGAAGCTCACAACTTGGATGGAAGATTGCAAAAGAGCTTGGCCATACAATCGTGCCACCCATCCCCTCCCTTTTCACTTTCAATATCCCAAATTTCTCTTTGCAAGACCTTTCTGGAGTTGCTGTAAATCCTGCTAAAGTTTCGATCAAAGGGAGTAAATTTTCCGAAGAGGGGCCTCTTCTAATCACCCACTTTGGGTTCAGTGGACCTGCAGCTCTAAAGCTCTCAGCCTTTGCTGCACGAGACTTGGCAACAAAAAACTACAACGCCTCACTCTTGGTCGATTGGCTCCCCCACTTCAGTGAAGAAGAGCTTTTCGATGAGATGCAAAAAAAGCATCCCCAAAGAGCACTTCCCAAAAGCCTTTGGAAAAAATTCTGTGCTGGAGATACCCCTTTAAATGAACGTAGCAAAAAAGAGCTTAAAAAGCTGATTGCAACATTAAAATGTGACCACTACGAGATGTCGGGAAAAACAACAAATAAAGCAGAATTTGTGACATGTGGAGGAATAAAACTGTCAGAAGTTTCTTTCAAAACGATGGAAAGCCGTTGTTGCAAAAACCTCTTTTTTTGTGGAGAGATTTTGGACATCGATGGTATCACAGGAGGCTTTAACTTTCAAAACGCCTGGACCACAGGGTGGCTAGCTGGCAATGCTTCTGCTCTCCCCCTTAAGGACTAATTATTAATATGTTTTATTGACAAAGCGCGCAGCTGCTCCATGAAGCATTTATAACAAAAAAATACATAATAAAAAATATTTAATTTATCCGATATGAAAATGGTAAAGATATCTCTCAACATCTTAACAACATTCCATTTTTATATGTTCAAGGAGTAGAAGGAAACCGCCCTCATAGGTACATCCTTGATACTAGCAACAATGTTTGGAGACGTTTTTGTACAATCTCTTGCCCAAGCAACCCTACTCAAGATTATATAAATGTTAAGGGAGCGATTAATCGTCGAGATCCTCTTCCTCCCACTTTCAAGCTTATGCATGAGAGAAAATTTGCCGCAGGTTTAGCAATAGTTGCAATTACGATGCTCGTTATAGGAATTATCGGTGTAACAGGTGTAAGTGCTATCCCAATCTCTGCTGGCTCTGCTTTGCTTGTAGCTGGTGCGGGTTTTTCAGCCTATCTGGTCAACCGCTACCTCTATTCTATTGGAACAGCTGATCATTTGAAAAGATATGATCCTATCTGCTAATTGATTTAGTATTGATTCTCTTGGATGATTTGGTCGAGAATTGGCATAATCTCATTGATCTTCTCGTATTGCTCTTTGTAAATATCTGTCGTATAGAGAGGAAATTGGGTTGCCGTCTGAGCAATCATCGATCCTTTCGTATCATGCGCATCTACATTGATGTGGATCGAAACACCGAGCACAAGGGGATTTTGTAAAATTTCAGCGGGATCTATTGAAATGCGCACCGGCACTCTTTGAATCACTTTAATCCAATTGCCCGATGCATTTTCTGGAGGAAGAAGGGCAAAGGCATTGCCCGATCCTGCTGTTAATCCCACCACTCTTCCATGGTATTTCACGCCACGGCCGTGCATGTCTGCTGTAAATGTGACTGGCTGATCAATCCGAATCCGTTTGAGGCGGTTCTCTCTAAAGTTAGCCTCCACCCAGAGATAGTTGAGCGGTACAATCTCAAGCATTGTCTCCCCTTCTCGGATGTAATCTCCAACTTGCACTGATCGTTTGGCAATATATCCACTCATAGGGGCTAAAATATTGCAACGGATGATATTGTAGTACGCCTGACGAAGCTTTGTGACCATGGTAAGCACTTCGGGGTGGGTCTCAACAGTGACATCGACGATCAGTGCCTCTGCTTTTTCAAGCTCTTTTTGAGCAGCTTCTACCTCAGCTTCTCGCACAATGACGTTGGTTTGGTATTGTTCGTATTCTTCCTTTGAGATCGCCCCTGTTTGGGCAAGCCCTTCTCTATGGAGGAGATCAAGCTCTGCTTGTCGAAGGTTGGCACGTGTTAATTCGAGCTCCGCCTGTTTTGCCTCTGCATCATGAAAATAGCCAGACACCTGTCTCACTGTGCTTCCAAGCTCTTCTTTTAGTTTGTTGAAGGTAATCAAAGACTCTTCTGTCGAGAGTTTAACGACAAGCTGCCCTTGTTCAACAAAATTGGTCTCTTCGGCAAAGATGGCCGCAACTCCACTCGAAATTTGTGGAGTGAGGGAAAGTTTGTTTCCATGCACATAAGCATCGTCTGTTTTGACATGGAATTGTCCGTAAATAAGCCAGTAGAGGAACCAAACAATGACGATAAAAAAGGCAAACCCTAAGACAGAGCCTAAGAAAATATTTCGCCTGCGTCTGTGGATACACTCTTCTTTAGGCTCCATAACCCCCTCCAATTGAACGGATTACTTCGACAATAGAAATCATTCGATTGAGCTGTATCTCGGATTGGAGCAGCTGCTGGATATAAACGTTGGAAAGGGCATTTAAGACACGAATATTGGTATCGATCCCATGTGTGTATTTTTGACGACTCAAATCATAGAGCGCTTCACTATCTGCGACAGACCTGTCAACTTTTATAAGCCGTTGATCCGATGTACGAAGTTTTGTCATCGCATCAGAAACTTCTTGCACAGCGAGAAGAACGGTTTGATTATATTGATCGACAGAGAGATCAAGTGATGCTTGTGATTGACCTAATTTGGCCCGAAGCTCCCCTCCGGTGTAGAGGGGCAAAACACTTGCTGCATCTCCAAAGAGTTTAAGAGCAGAGGGAGAAAAAAACTTCGAGACTAAAAAAGCTGTACTTCCTACGAATGCAGAAAGATCGAGGTTGGGAAAGAAACGTGCTTTGGCAACTTTCACATCATACCCTTTTGATTGAATCATCCAAAGAGAGGATTTGACATCTGGCCGTCTGCTTAAAAGATCAAAGGGAATCGTAGATGGGAGTTGTAACCGTTTTTCAAAATGGGCTGTTGGTGTGTCGATCTCTACGCTCTGCCCAACTAGCGCTGCCAGTGCGTGGTGATCCATTTCAATCATCCCCTCCATTTGAATAAGATCATCTTGAATAAGAGCAACCTCTCGATCAAAAATATAGACAAAAAATTCGTCTCCCATCCCTCGATAAAACCGTTCATTTAAAAGGTCATACGCCTCTTTTTTTGCTTTGAGCTGTTTTGCTAAAATCTCCCGTTGAGTGAGATGATTTTGAAGATTGAAATAGGTTTTGGAAATCGCTGAAGCTAAAATCAACTCGGCCTCTGCTTTCTCAGTCATACGTGCTTGCAAAAGGCTTAAATCTGAGTAGTATTGATTCCGATTTTTCGACCAAATATCCACTTCATAGGAACCGCGCAGCAGCGTAGTTGCTGTGTTAAAGAAGAGATTGTCTCCCTCCACAAGAGAAACAAACGCGGGAATTCCAATATCGTAGAGCGACTCTCTCTGTCTAGAATAACTTGTAAGTAGATCGAAATAAGGGAGGAGTTTTGCTCGTGTTTCAATCGCCTCTTCGTAAGCAAGATTAATCCGTGCTTGTGCAACCTTAATGTTTGGGCTTTCTTTTAAACCTATTTCAACCAAGCAGTTGAGCTGTGGATCACAAAATATCTCCCACCAACTACGGTTGGGATAATCCCCTTCAATAAAGGAAGAAGATGCAAGTGATTGCTCAACATTTTCACAAAGATCGGTCCTTGAAAGTTCAAAACAATCGGAGCAAGACCTCGCAGAAAAACAGCCAACAAGATTTAAGGCGATGCCTAAAATCCCCCATTTCGCTACACTGATTCGCATGCCATCTCCATTTATTGTCCAATTCGATCTAGAAAAGACAAGCAAGCTACGTGCCATGTTAGAGGAGCAAAGCTTTGAATTTAATCAACCTGCTCACACACTTTTCCAAGCAAAGAAAAGAGGCGTGAGTGTCACCCTCTACAGTTCTGGAAAATTGATGGTGCAAGGAAAAGAGATGGAAGAGTTTATCACCTACCACCTCGAACCAAATGTACTAGAAACATTCAGTTATGGATACGATAAAAGCGATCAAACTCCACACATCGGTGTAGATGAATCAGGCAAAGGGGATTTTTTTGGACCGCTCTGCATTGCTGCTGTCTTTGCTGAAAAACCTGAGGGACTTAAATCTATTGGAGTGAAAGATTCGAAAAAGCTCCAAGATGGTGCAATTCTCAAAATTGCTGCAAAAATTGAACAAAGCTACCCCTACGCATTGGTTCGGATCGGCCCTGAGCGGTATAACGATCTCTACAAAAAGTTTGCCAATCTCAACTCACTCCTCGGATGGGGACATGCAACAGCAATTTGTGAGCTGATTGAAAAAACAATGTGTAACCGTGTGATCATCGACCAATTTGCAGCAGAACATGTTGTTGAAACGGCTTTGAAAAAGAAAAAGAAACAGTGTGAATTGATCCAAAGGACAAAAGGGGAAGAAGACCTTGTAGTTGCTGCTGCCTCCATTTTAGCAAGAGCCGCTTTTGTCCGAGGCATTGAACGACTTGGAAAAGAGGTCGAACTGAAGCTTCCCAAAGGGGCGAATGCTTCAGTGATTTCTATTGGAAAAAAACTAGTGGCAAAACATGGCCGCGACATCTTGAAAAAAGTGGGGAAGCTCCACTTTAGAACAACGGAGGAGATCTTAAAATGAAATGGTTGTTAATTCTTCTTTTTCCCTTTACCCTTTTTGCAGAAGCTGTTGAATGGGGTGATCAAGAGCCCCTTCCAGAACCTCCTCCATTCTATCCGTTTTCCTTTGGAGGAAGTTATCTCAATGCTGCAAAAGCGGATATCAGAACAGCAGGCTTTGAGGGAACAAAACTGAAATATGAGCAATACGACGCCAACTTCAATTACACCATGCCCTTTAGCCCCGTCTGTGGAATGATCTTTGGAGCAGGCTGGGTTGGCACTGAAGTGAATTGGCCAGAGAATCCCGATTTCAATGAAACCGACTTCAATTATGCCATTCTCTCTCTTGGAGGATTCTCCAAAGCCTTTACCCGCTGGACGTGGACGTTAAACGGGTCGATCTGGTTAGATACCGCTGAATTCTCCTTTGTCGACTACGCCCTCTACCAAGCGCTCCTATGGGGAAAATATGAACTCTGTTCTTTCCTCGAACTTGATTTTGGATTCCTCCTCGAAGCTGGCCTGAATAAAGACAAAATTTGGCCCATTTTCGGCTTTATCTACCGCCCATCGGACAATCTACGAATCCATGCCGTCTACCCAATCGATATGGTCATTGAATACGATTTCCGAGAGAAATGGATGATGGCTGGAGCGATCCGCATCCTCCGCAACCGGCACCGGGTGAAAAACGACGAGCCACTCCCTCGTTCGATCTTCCAATACCAAACATGGGGAGGAGAATATGACCTCCAATACAAGCCATTTAAAAGATTTCTTATACGTGGCTTTGCTGGATCGACATTTGGAGGTGATTTGAGGATTGCTAGGAGTGACGATAAACACGGCACCCACTACAAGTTTCGCCCCTCCTTCTATGGTGGATTTAACAGCGTGTTAAGTTTTTAATTTAAACCATTTTTTAATCCTAAACTATGGTATAATATTAGGTATATAAGAATAAATAATTGAATTTAGGGGGAAGCAATGGCAACACTTGTAAGCTCGACATCTTTAACAATAAAACTCGAAGCTCTATGTAAAACCCCCGAATCTAAATGGGAACTTCAAAAAGGTTTAATCGTCACAGCTGTTGCCACAGCCGCCCTACTTGCACTTGGCCTTACCTTCACAGCACTCCCTTCCCTTCCATCGGTGACTGGTAAAGCTTTGATCGGAATGGGAACACCTTTCTTTACTCTCTCGATCATTGGAATTATTTGGGTCAAAGGGTATGAGAAAGAGGAAAAAATCTGGCCTATTGCAATCTTTGCAGCTGCTCTTTTCCTCACCTTTGGAGTGACCGCTTCAGCAATCCCAACACAAATACACATCCCGTGTTGTATCAGCCGAGTAATTATGGGAGTGTCAGCTCCACTACTTGCGACTGGAATTGTCAAACTCATCATCGCCCGTGCCTCAAGAGCATTAGCTGAGCATCCTCCTAAGAGCTCCTAAAAGTTTAGGGTCGTGAAAACTAAATCCACTACTCTCTAAAACAGCTGGCTTGAGGTTTAGATCGGCTAAAAAGACATTAGCTCCCCCTTTAAAGAGAAGCTTTAGCGCCCATTTAGGAAGAGGAAGCATGGCTGGCCTATGGAGAAGCATTCCCAATGTCTTTGTAAGCTCTCGGTTAGTCACCGCCTCTTTTGCCACAAAATTTACAGGACCTGAAATCTCTTCACGTTTGATCAAGTGAGCGATAGCACGACACACATCTTCAACGGTGATCCAACTCACCATCTGCGAGCCATTTCCCAAAACCCCTCCAAGACCTAATCGAAAAGCAAGCACCATTCTCCTCAGTGCCCCTCCATCTGCCCCTAAGACAAGCCCAAGACGCATATTGATCTGTCGTATGTGAGTGAGTTTTTTCGGAATCTCCTCCCAAACACGGCAAACCTCAGCGAGATAACCGTGTCCTGAGGCGCTCTCCTCTGTCAATTCCTCATCCCTTTGGGTTCCATAATACCCCATCCCCGATGCGCCAATGTAGAGCTTAGGAGTGTGCTTTCCCATCAATTTGGTGAGAAATTCGGTTGCCAAAAAGCGGCTCTGACGGATCGCATCCATCTTCTGTTGAGTCCACCGTCCAGCGATTGACTCCCCCGCCAAATTGATCACAACATCAACCCCTTCCATCAGTTGAGGGGCGATCTGCTGCCGGAGTGGATCCCAAAAATGTTCATGGTTCGGCTCTCTTGTGAGGATCACAAGCTCGTGCTGCTTGAAAAAGGAGGCGAGATGAGAACCGATAAAGCCACGCCCCCCTGCAATAATTATTTTCATATTCACTGTTTTAGCTTTGTTGCGATTTTTCCTTCAAGTCTATATGATGGGCGAGCTATGTCTGATCTAAATAAAGAGACCATCAAAACCCTCTGCAAACTCAGCCGCATCTCTGTCACTGACGAAGAGGCAAAACAGCTTTTCTGTGACCTAAAACGGGTTGTAGACCATATTGAAAAACTGAATGAACTAGATGTGAGTGATCTCACCCCTTACGCCCATATGGATGAGCAAGGGATTGATGCTCTACGTGAAGACAAAACAGAAGAGACCATGCCGAGGGAGACATTCTTGAAAAATTCTCCCGATTGTGTCGGCGGCATGATCCGTGTCCCAACGGTGATCAAAGATGTATAGAAAATCGGCGTATGAACTTAACCAAGCCTTTGTAAAAGGAGAACTTTCAGCTACAGAGATCACCTCTTATTTTCTCAAACGGATCGAAGCTTTTGATGGAAAACTCGGTTCTTTTTTGCGCAGCTACCCAGAGCGCGCTTTGGAAAAAGCAAAAGCCCTTGATGAGAAGAAAAGGTGTGGGGAAAAAGTGGGTCGCCTAGCCGCTGTCCCGATTGGAGTGAAGGATAATATCCATGTGAAAGGAGATCTCACAACATGCGCCTCTAAATTTTTGGAAAATTACACCGCACCTTTTGATTCGACAGCAACCCGTCTCCTAGAAGAAGAAGATGCTATTTTGATTGGGAAGACCAATCTCGACGAATTTGCCATGGGCTCATCTAATGAACACTCTGCTTTCTATCCCGTGAGCAATCCGTGGTGCCTCGACAGTGTTCCTGGTGGCTCTTCTGGAGGCTCATCAGCAGCTTGTGCTGCGCGCCTTGCCCCGATCACCCTTGGAAGCGATACCGGGGGATCAGTCCGACAACCCGCTGCTTTCTGTGGAATTGTAGGTTTAAAACCGACCTATGGACGGGTTTCTCGCTACGGCCTTGTCGCTTTTGGCTCTTCTCTTGATCAAATCGGCCCTTTTGCAACGACAACACGGGATATTGGAATGGTGATGGAAGTGTTAGGTCAACACGACCCACACGACGCCACCTCACTGCAAAGCCCTCCTGATGACTACCTCGACCTCTTCAATGGAGTACGAAACAAAAAAATTGGAATTCCACGAAGCTTTTTAGAAGATCTCCAAGAAGAGCCACGCAACAGCTTCAACCAAGCAATCGAAGTGATGAAAGAGCTTGGATGTGAAATTGTCGATATTGATTTGAGTGTTCTTAAATACTCTGTTTCCACCTACTACATCATCGCAACAGCAGAAGCATCATCCAACCTTGCGCGGTTTGATGGCGTGCGGTATGGAGTGAGAGCAAAATCAGCAAAGACCCTCGATGAAATTTACGACCTCTCTCGAACAGAAGGGTTTGGCCCCGAGGTAAAGAAAAGAATTTTACTCGGCTCCTACGTTCTCTCCTCTGGCCACCAAAATGCATACTACAAGCAAGCGGGAAGAGTGCGAGCAAAAATCGATGAAGCATTCCAAACCGCCTTCCAATCGTGTGATGTGATCGCCACCCCAGTCTCTCCTATTCCAGCCTTCCCCAAAGGAGCCATACGAGATCCCCTTGAAATGTACCTTCAAGATATCTACACCATTGGAGTGAATCTTGCCCACCTTCCAGGTATTTCAGTCCCATGCGGCTTCAATCCAAAGAAAAAGCCCTTTGGCCTCCAATTCATTGGACAGAGACGAGGAGACCCCCTTATCTGCCGGATGGCACACGCCTACGAGCAAATAGCTCCTTTTGCCGCCGAGATCCCCCCTGAATTTGACCGGGAGGCACCATGATAGATCATGCAACCTTGGCCCAATGGGAAACCGTGATTGGCCTTGAAATTCACGTTGAGCTCAACACCAAGTCAAAACTCTTTAGCACCGCTCCCAATCGATTTGGCGATGAACCCAACACCAATATCTCCAACGTCTGCACTGGCCAGCCAGGAGCTCTCCCTATCCTCAACAAAGAAGCTGTCCGTAAAGGAGTTCTCTTTGGATGTGCTATCGATGCCACCATTGCCCAATATAGCCGTTTTGATCGAAAATCGTACTTCTACCCCGACTCCCCTCGTAACTTCCAAATCACCCAATTTGAAATGCCTCTTGTCATCGGTGGACAAATCACCACTGATGTAGAAGGCGAGCCGATGACATTTGAGATCGATAGGGCCCATCTTGAAGATGATGCGGGAATGCTCAAGCATTTCAATCAATTCGCTGGCGTTGACTACAATAGAGCAGGTGTTCCTCTCATCGAGATTGTCTCAAAACCGTGCCTCTTCTCCTCTAAGCAAGCTGTCGCCTATGCACAAGCGATCAAAGCTATTTTGCAATACCTCGATGTTTCTGATTGCAATATGGAAGAAGGATCCCTTCGGATCGATGCAAATATCTCCGTCCGCCCCAAGGGAGAAAAAACACTTCGCAACAAGATTGAGATCAAAAACATGAACTCATTTAACTACCTTGGAATGGCGATCGAATCTGAGATCAAACGGCAAGTGCGAGAATATGTAACAAACCCCACAAAAGATCCTTCCGATGTGATCTCACCTGCAACCTACCGCTTCGATTCAATACGAAAACAGACCGTTTTAATGCGAAAAAAAGAGAGTGCCGAAGACTACCTCTATTTCCTCGAACCCGATCTCCCTCCCCTTATCCTTGAGCAAGAGTATATCGAGACACTACGAAATTCCATTCCTGAACTCCCCTATGCACGGGAAAAACGGTACATAAAAGAACTTGGGCTTTCCCAAGAAACTGCCTACCTCCTTGTCAATGAGAAGCAGCTTGCCGACTATTTTGAAGAAGGGCTTGCCATTTGTTCAAATGCGAAAAAACTCGCCAACTGGATCACAATCGAATTTGGAGGACGGTTCAAAGAGAATGGGAAAAATGTTTGGACAAGTGGAATTGCACCAGAAAACATCGGCCAACTTGTCAATCTAATCGACAAGGGAATAATCACCGGAAAAATTGCCAAAAGTGTCGCTGATGAGATGGTCAAAACACCTGAGAAATCATGCGAGAAAATCGTCAAAGAAAACCCCGCATTTCAACCTGTTTCTGATACCGAAGAGATCGAGAAAATCGTCGACCAAGTCGTGAATGATAATGCCCAATCAGTTGCAGATTTTAAAGCAGGAAAAGCCAAAGCATTTGCCTATCTTGTTGGACAAGTGATGAAAGCAACAAAAGGGAAAGCACCGCCTCCCCTTGTCAACAAACTCCTGAAAAAGAAATTAGACTGATCCATATTCACGCTTGCGCCTAGCTCGACGTGCTTCTAGGCTATTTTCTGCCAAAATCTTTCTATTTGAATAGGTCCCATTGATTTCATCTATCACCTTACTATCCTCAGATTTTCTAAGAGAAACATAGACTGCAGAAGCTGTTCCAACAGCAAAAATCGAAGCCATCACTCCACCCATGTTGAAGAATCCTTTTGCAAACCCATGCCTAAAAACAATCGCACACACCACAATAGCTAAAGCTGACACAGCTGTAAGTCCTATAACCTTGAAAAAGCTTTGAATTATCTTACGCTTTCTCACCTCAAGTTGATCGATACCCATACTCATCATAAAACCAAGACCAGCCCCCATTAAGCCAGTCCCTATTAAAAAGGGAATCAAAGTACTAAATGAGAAATTCTCAGGACTCCCTCCTGGCCCAATGACATGGGCCGAAAACAGCATGGCTGACATCACCACTGCTCCAATCGCAATCATTCCCAAACCGACCATTGCGACACGAAATACCTTCTGTCGCCCTGGATCAGCACGGTCGACCCAACGAAAAGGGGCGTAGACCTTATCAAACATTCCTGTTAACTGTGACATTATTTCCATAATAATAGTATTATAAACTATTTTATATTAAGATTAAATGTAATTTTTATTAAAATAAAATTAATATTATTAATTTTTTAACTCAAATTAATTGTAATCACGCCATGAATGTATGGTCTTAGGAGACCTCCAACGTGAAGACCTGCTTAACCTTTGCAGTCTTAAGTGGTTCAGCACTTTCCGGCCTTTTTCTTTCAATATGCATCTTCTAGTAAACAGAAAGGTTTACATTTAATCTAAATTTACTATGATATCTCCTATGTCCTCGATCCCCCCTCTGACAAGATGCTATTCCCCTTCTCCTCCAACCCCTCCTCCTCCAACCTGGACGGAGCTACGAGATAGAAACAACGCTGCCAATATTCCTTTTGAAAAGTTTAAGGAGCTTGTCACTTTTTTACAGACCCATTCTCCTGAAATGGAAACAGCTATTGAAGAAGGCTCTTTACTCAAGCAAACAGAGTTAGATTTATCCTACAAAAGACTTACAGAGCTTCCAAACTCCTTGGGGTATTTAATAAACCTAACTGAGCTTAATGTAACCGATAACGATTTAGCTGCCCTTCCCGATACGATAGGACAATTGACGAACCTAACTCAGCTTGATGTATATAATAACCAGTTAGCTGCCCTTCCCGATACGATAGGACGATTGACAAATCTAACTCAGCTTAATGTATACAATAACGATTTAGCTGCCCTTCCCGATACGATAGAACAATTGACGAACCTAACTCAGCTTGATGTATCCTCTAATCGGTTAACTGCCCTTCCCGATGCAATAGGACAATTGACAAACCTAACTCAGCTTGATGTAGCTGGTAACCAGTTAACTACCCTTCCCGATACGATAGGACAATTGACAAATCTAACTCGCCTTTATGTAATCGGCAACCGGTTAACTACCCTTCCCGATACGATAGGACAATTGACAAAACTAACTCAGCTTGATGTATCCTCTAATCGGTTAACTCTCCTTCCCGATGCAATACGACAATTGACGAACCTAACTCAGCTTGGTGTATCCTCTAATCGGTTAACTACCCTTCCCGATACGATAGGAGAATTGACAAAACTAACTCAGCTTGATGTATACAATAACCAGTTAACTGCCCTTCCCGATACAATACGACAATTGACAAACCTAACTCAGCTTAATGTATACAGTAACCAGTTAGCTGCCCTTCCCGATACGATAGGACAATTGACAAACCTAACTCACCTTAATGTATACAATAACCAGTTAACTGCCCTTCCCGATGCAATAGGACAATTGACAAACCTAACTCAGCTTGATGTATACAATAACCAGTTAGCTGCCCTTCCTGCTACGATAAGACGATTGACAAAACTAACTCAGCTTGATGTATATAATAACCAGTTAACTGCCCTTCCCGATACGATAGGACAATTGACAAACCTAACTCAGCTTAATGTATACAGTAACCAGTTAGCTGCCCTTCCCGATACGATAGGACGATTGACAAACCTAACTCAGCTTAGTGCAGACAATAACCAGTTAACTGAGCTTCCACCTTCCATAGGAGATCTAAGCTTGCTTGCCATATTTCAAATCTATGGCAACCCAAATCTTTCCATTCTTCCAATTTCTTTAGGAAATTGCTCTCAATTAACATATTTTAGCATCAAAGGAACCCTTATTTCCCAATCTAATTGCAACGAAATACTTGCCGCATGTCGGAATATGCGGAACTTAGAAGCCGTTGAAAAACTTCCTCATAAGATCAAGCTGTGGAAAGGGCTTGCAGATATTATTGAGAAATGGCCAGATCCGGAATTCACTACAGAGCAGAAAGGAAATCTATATGAGTGGCTTCTCCGTTTAGAGAAAGCCAGTGATTTTAAAACGAATCAAAAAGAACTGGTAGAAACAACATGTGCCATCCTAAAAACCGTTCATACAGATGCTAAGTTTAGAGAAACCTTCTTTAACTTGATTGCATCTGATCTCATAGCTTGCGGAGATAGAGCTGCGATGTCTCTCAATCTCGTCTATACAGATTGGAGGTTGCACACTCTTCCAGCTGAGGCTTCTCTTTCAGAAAAAGTTAAACTTCTTGTTGGGTGTGGTCGAACTCTAAAATTAAGGCACCTTGTATTAAATCAATACCCAGGCAGTGAACATTATGAAAATGTTGAAAAGGTTCTTCGTGTTGAAGTTGGGCTAAAAGAAAGGCTCGGTCTTGTCACTGCAGTCACATCTATGCTTAATCCCCAGATTGGACGTGTATCAGATAGTGACATTGAAGTATTTGCTCAACATATTGAAACAATTTCTGATGCTGAATTGGTTGTAGAATTTGGCTACTGGGAGAACTATCTCAAGGAGCATCACGCTTCAGAGTTCTCTGAGATTAAGGATAAGATCCAAGAAGCTCGAGACACTCTTCTAACCTCACTGGAGAATGATGAGATTAAGGGTGGAGAATATCAAAGTCGAGATAAAAAGCTGCAGACTCAAGAGCAAGAAGCTATTTTGCAGTTGACTCAACAAATTATTGCTCTGACCTCTTAACTCTGGATTCTAATACCAATTTATTATATAAAATATTTAGAATATTCACTTTTAATTTAATTTTACTATAATATATGACATGAAATCGGTTGATTCATGCAACAATTCTTTAATCCCTTATAAGGAGTCTCTACCTAAGTTAGCCCTTTTAGTAACCGGAGTGGCTCTAACGGCTTTAGGAGGCTTCCAACTTGGACTCCTACTTAACCTTGGGAGCGTAAGTGGCTGGGTGCTTGCCGGTCCTGGATTAGGACTTCTTTCAATTTTAGCTGTTGACCTTATCGCCACAAAAATACAGGAAAAACCTGCAGAATCTCAGTTAGAAGCATTACAGAAAAAAAATAAGGCTACCCATATTCCTAGTGCGGAGTTTAGGGAGCTTGTCACTTTTTTACAGGCCCATTCTCCTAAAATGAGTAAAGCGATTAAAGAAGGCTCTTTACTCGAGCAAACAGAGTTATATTTATCCTCCAAAGGGCTTACACAGCTTCCAAACTCCTTAAGGCATCTAACAAACCTAACTGAGCTTGATGTGTACAATAACCAGTTAGCTGTCCTTCCCGATACCATAGGACAATTGACAAACCTAACTCACCTTAATGTAAACAAGAACCAGTTAGCTGTCCTTCCTGATACCATAGGACAATTGACAAACCTAACTCACCTTTATACATACAAGAACCAATTAACTACCCTTCCTGATACCATAGGACAATTGACAAACCTAACTCACCTTTATACATACGAGAACCAATTAACTACCCTTCCTGATACCATAGGACAATTGACAAACCTAACTCTGCTTGATGTGGGCAATAACCAGTTAACTGCCCTTCCCGATACCATAGCACAATTGACAAACCTAACTGAGCTTGATGTGCGCTCTAACCGGTTAACTACCTTTCCCAATGCAATAGGAGATCTAAGTGTTCTTGGGACACTTCAAGTTGATCGTAACTCAAATCTTTCTGCTCTTCCC
>JAJACK010000001.1:438598-991604 GCA_022601535.1 Chlamydiales bacterium | reverse complement strand
CTATAGCTACCCCTCTAGCCATGTGAATAAAGCTGGGGTTGAGCAAACAGGAAGAAAATTCTTTGCTTCAATGAAAAATGGGAAAAAAATATACTCCGGAGTAGTCCACCTCGGAATCAATGAAGAGAGTGGTGAAATCTTCCATGCGATGTTCAATCAGCTTCAAAACCCCAATTTTTCTCCGGGTGAGCTAAAAAGACTTCAAGTTGAAGAGATCGAAGAGGAAAAAGCTGAGGGTGGATGGGAGCTAGCTGGCACTTATCAATTTGACATCGATGCTGATGATGTTCTTCATATGAAAACAGGAATGAAAGGAAACGCTCAAGTCCATTTCTCATTCTATCCTCTCACAATTTAAGCAAAGACGGGAATTTCTTTTATTCCAAGATAGGCGGCTGCTAATGCGCGATCTAAATCGCTTTTGTAAGAATCTCCAATACGGTAGAGAGGTAAAAATCTACGTTCACTCTTCTTTTCTATGCTCTGTACCATCCTCTCAATGGTCCACCGCATCTGACTATCTTCTGTGCTAGAATTTTCTTCAGATAATAAGATAGAGGTCAATTTATTCTCGATTACAGAATTATCTACCTTGTTATTTGTTCCAATAAATGTTGTTTTAGATAAGTACTCTTTTGGGTCTACCATTGTTATAGAATACTTATGGTAACCTTCGCCCAAATATCCAATTGTATTCTCAGAAGAAAAATTTTCTGATATAAAAACTTGGGCATCAACAGGAATATTTGCTGGTTTTTTTGGAAGAATAGTATCGACTAAAGAAATTGATATTCCATCAAGCTGCTTTGCAAAAGGGTGGTTTTTAAAAGAAAACCATCCAAATAAATGAAATAAACAAAGGCGAATTTTTCCACAAAAACCACTATAATAATGGCTTTGAATGCGTCCCTTGAGTTTTATAATTGCGTTGTTAAAGGTAGTTGATGCCTTTACTTGTGACAAATTAGCTTGAGAAAAAAGCTCGACTACTTGACTACAGGTATAAGGGGTCTGGTTGTCCGGATTTCTAATCCTACCACCTTGATTGTAGTTAGCTGCTAGTTGGTCAACAGATAGAGATGTCATAAATTATTTTTTTTGGGCTGTAGGTAATTTGATGGAGAAAGAGATTCTCCTGTTTTTGTCACTTGCTCAAGTCGACGATATAAAGCCTCACGCACGTGCTGCACCTCTCCAGATCGCCTCTGGCGGAGCGCTTTTTCCCGTCTAGTTGCCTCTGCCCCCTCAAGTCGGATATCATCTCCCCACTCTCTGAGGGAATGGATCACTATTTGGGTGATGAAAATCGCCACAGCCATTTGAATATCTTTGCTCCTTATTGGAGAGAAAAGGCTTGGTAATGTGGGAGAAACAGCATGTATCATCCCTTAATTTTACCTTAAATAGGCTTTTTGGTCAAGATAGCACTCTTAAGGCTTGAGTGCTAAAAACGCTTGACCTATCGAGGGGGAATCTGTATAATCGGGGGCATGTTTGGAAAATCAAAGAAAGAAGCGCGAGAATACGAGGTTTTGATCGGCCTAGTAGAGCTCTATTTGGAGAGTGGAAAGCCAATTGGATCCAACACTCTTAGAGAAAATGGCTTCAAGAAATTGAGCTCTGCGACAATTCGTAACTACTTCTCTAGTCTTGAGGAGAGGGGTCTTTTGACTCAACTCCACTCTTCTGGAGGACGGACTCCAACAAATGAAGCGTTTCGAGTCTATGCAAAGGAAGTTTTTGAATCTGAAGCGCATTTCGATGGATTACCCAACTTGGGGCAATTAGATAAAAAAGAGATCCATTCTTATCTGCAAAATGTAGCTGAAAAGCTCTCTGAAGTGACGGGATATGCGACATTCCTCTCCTCCGTGAGGTTTGATCACGACTTTATCATGGAGGTGAAATTGGTGGGAATCGATGCTGAGAGGCTTCTTTGCGTGATTTTGACCGATTTTGGACAAATTTTGACCGAGGTTTTACCAACTTCAAAAAAACTGAGCTCTTTTGCTTTAAAACGGATCGAATCGATTTTACAGTGGCACATCCGTGGAGGAACAAAGCCTGTCGAGCTAAGTGATTCTGAAGAGGTGATGGCAAAAAAACTCTACAATGAGATCATGGTTCGCTACTTGGTCCGCTACTCCAATTTTTCGGAAGATGAATTGTTTAAAACGGGATTTTCTCGCCTTTTGGCCTATCCTGAATTCAACGAAGCTGTAGCACTTAGTACAGGTCTTTCTCTTTTTGAAAATGGAGCGCACATGCGTCTTCTTCTCAATGATTGTGTGAGGGAAGATGGGCTCAACTATTGGATTGGAAGTGATTTGGCTCCTTATGCAACAGCTGCTAAGGGATGTTCTGTTGTGACAATCCCCTATTCGATTGGAAATACGAAGGTGGGAGCAATTGGAATTTTGGGGCCTTGCCGAATGCCGTACGACAAGGTGTTTGGAACATTGAGATTTTTTTCCAATCTGCTCAGTCAATCACTTACAAAAAGTCTGTCGAAGTTTAAACTCTCTTTCCGACAACCTCGCTCGCACACCTCTATTAGGCAGCACGAGGACATTGTCGATCAAACGAGCAACAAATTGTTAGAGGTAAAATATGAGTGAAAATGAACAAACAGCTGATCCTAGTCAAGAGCTGCAAGATAAGTTGGACGCGTGTGAAGAGAAATATCTTCGCCTCCTTGCTGAGTCGGAAAATGCCCGAAAGCGGATGCAAAAAGAGAAGCATGAGTTGACGCAGTATGCAATTGAAAATGCACTCTCTGAGGTGATTCAGCCGATCGATAATTTTCGTCAGGCATTGGATTTTGCCGAAGGGAGTTCGGAAGAGGTGAAAAACTGGGCTGTCGGTTTTGAAATGATCATTGGACAGTTTAAACAGGTCCTCTCAGGACATGGAATTGAAGAATATTCGTCTGCTGGAAAACATTTTGACCCTCATTTCCATGAGGCTGTTGAAATGGTTGAAACAGCAGACCATAAACCGGGAATCATCGTGGAAGAGCTTGTCTCTGGCTATAAAAAAGGTGATCGAGCAATCCGTGTTGCTCGTGTGAAAGTAGCTAAAGCCCCGGTAGAAGAAAGTGAGAAAAAAGAAGGAGAAGAAAATGAGTGAGAAAAAACGTTCATCAAAAATTATTGGGATTGACCTAGGGACAACAAACTCTTGTGTTGCTGTCATGGAAGGGGGTCAAGCAAAAGTGATCACCTCAGCTGAGGGAACACGGACAACACCTTCTGTCATCGCCTTTAAAGGAGATGAGAGATTGGTCGGTGTCCCTGCAAAACGGCAGGCAGTGACAAACCCTGACCGCACCCTTAACTCTACAAAACGCTTTATTGGGCGTCAATTCAGTGAAGTTGAATCCGAAATTAAAACCGTTCCTTTCAAGGTCACATCAAATGATAAAGGAGATGTGGTCTTTGAAGTGGATGGAAAACACCTCACTCCTGAAGAGGCGGGTGCCCAGGTTTTAGTGAAAATGAAAGAGACTGCTGAAGCATACCTCGGTGAAGAAGTCTCTGAAGCTGTCATTACAGTTCCTGCCTACTTCAACGATTCCCAACGCGCTTCAACACGTGATGCTGGACGAATTGCGGGTCTTGAAGTGAAGCGAATTATTCCTGAGCCTACTGCAGCGGCATTGGCTTATGGTCTTGACAAAGAAGGTGATAAAAAAATTGCCGTCTTTGATTTGGGAGGTGGAACCTTTGATATTTCAATCCTTGAGATTGGAGATGGTGTCTTTGAAGTACTTGCAACAAATGGAGACACTCATCTTGGTGGGGATGACTTTGATAATGCAATCATCAACTGGATGTTAGATGAATTTAAGAAGGATCAAGGGATCGATCTTCATGAAGATAAAATGGCGTTACAACGTCTACGCGATGCGGCTGAGAAAGCAAAAATCGAGCTTTCAGGTGTTCCTTCAACGGAGATCAACCAGCCGTTTATCACAATGGATGCTTCTGGTCCTAAGCACTTAGCCTTAACCTTAACACGTTCAAAGCTCGAGGAGTTGACACACAACCTTGTAGAAAGAACACGTCAACCTTGTATTGACGCTTTGAAAGATGCAGGGCTCTCTTCATCTCAGATCGATGAAGTGATCTTGGTCGGTGGAATGTCACGGATGCCAAGTGTGCAAGCGGTGACAAAAGAGATCTTTGGCCGGGATCCTCATAAGGGTGTGAACCCCGATGAAGTTGTGGCAATTGGTGCGGCGATCCAAGGTGGAGTGCTTGCTGGAGATGTGAAGGATGTTTTACTTCTCGATGTGATTCCTCTAACGCTTGGAATTGAAACGCTCGGCGGAGTGATGACTCCTCTAGTTGAGCGCAATACAACGATTCCAACGCAGAAGAAGCAAGTGTTTTCAACAGCTGGCGACAACCAACCTGCGGTGACCATTGTGGTACTGCAAGGGGAGCGTCCAATGGCAAAAGATAACAGAGAGATTGGTCGTTTTGATCTGACTGAGATTCCTCCAGCGCCACGTGGTGTTCCTCAAATTGAGGTTGCTTTTGATGTCGATGCGAATGGAATTTTGCACGTCTCTGCCAAAGATAAGCAGTCGGGCAAAGAGCAAAAGATTCGGATTGAAGCGCAATCTGGTTTGAAAGATGACGAGATTGAACGGATGGTCAAAGATGCTGAATCTCATAAAGAAGAAGACGAGAAACGGAAGAAAGAGACTGAGGTAAAAAATGAAGCCGATGCTCTTATCTTTAGAGCTGAAAAAGCGCTTACTGACTACAAAGACAAAATCCCAGGAGAGGTTGCAACCGAGATCCAAGGGAAGGTCGAAGATGTCAAAAAAGCTGTCGAATCAGGTCAAACAGAGCAGATTCAAGCAGCATCTGATGCACTAAACCAAACGATGCAGAAGATTGGAGAGGCAATGCAGCAAGCTGGTGGTGATCCACAAGCTCAAGCGGCTAGCGGAACTCCTCCGGAACCTGAAAAGAAAGGTGATGACATCGAAGAGGCTGAAGTTGAAGTTCTCGACGATGAGAAAAACGAAAAATAAAGCAAAAGGCTGCTCCAAAAGGAGCAGCCTTTTTTTTATCAGTTGAATTGAATTCAATTAAACAATTCAGCATTAACCATCGTTGTCACAATGCGATTGAGCTTAGTCCGCAGCTCAGGGCAAAAGATAATCCTCGTATAAGCGAAATAGGTACAGGAGCGACAAAAAAATTTTCCGGAATCAAACTCTCTTGAAAAGGTGATAACACACTCTCTTTTAATCATTTTAAAGCCTAAAACATACTCTCCTAGTGGGAGGGAATTTTTAGCCACCTGATGCGAAGCTTGTGCTTGTATAAACATCTTTTCCCCTCCTTTATTTATCCAACACTGAAGGTTGCCTTTATCAGAGAAAAAACCAAATGAATTGTTAGGTAGAAGTTGGGGATTAGTGACTAGGCTAAATTTCAATGGCATCTTTCCTCCCTAAAATTGTTGTTTAACAAACTGATCGATAAGGTTTGTATGAAAATATTCCTTACCATCATAAATCAGAGTAGATTTTAATCTATCTCCTTTTAAATAAGAAATATAAACACTTTTTGTTTTTTTGCAATGGAGATAATAGACCTCTTTTTCCTCTCTTTTTGGTGGGGCCTTGGGAATTTCAATCGTATAGATGAGCTCATGGTTTTTCTTGAATTGGAAAAGCATTTTTCCATCTAAGAAGGCGATTGAAAACTCACCTGGTCTCATGTATTCGATATCTGTGATCGGTGTCGCTAAAAGTGTCATCTAGCCTAAAAATAGGGTTGAAAAGAGCCTTGAGATATCCTGAAAGGTGAGAAATACCAAAAGGGCGATGAGAAGAACGACAAAGGGGATGACAATTCTTTCCATCGTTTTTGCCTTTAGCCTCCGACGGGTGATCAGTTCCCAAAGGGAGAGGCAAATATATCCCCCATCCAAAACAGGGATAGGAAGAAGGTTTAAAAAGCCGAGGTTGACGCTGATAGCGCCGATCCAAAAGAGCGCTTCGGCAATCCCTGTCCGCCAGCCGTGGTGGATCACACGGACAATCCCGATAGGGCCACTGAGCCACTTTGGATGGAGATAACCCATCACAAGTGCTTTGAGAGTTTGCCATGTTTCGACAAAGACTTGTCCAAAAAGGGCAAAGGGATTGGGGTTAAAGTCCACCTTTCGATCTTGTAGGTAGAGTCCTAAGAGACGTTTTTCACGCGATTGGGCAAGATAAGCGAGTGCTGCATCTCTTTTTTCTCGATCTTTGATGGTCAAGACTTGCTCTTGCTGTTTGAGCATTTCAAGCTTCATCCGCTCGCGCGCTTCTGCAGAGAGGGAAAATTGATCCAACTTGATCGGTTCAACAGGTTTGAGTAGCTGATACTCGTCAAATTGTTCAAGAGGTTTTTCAGTTCCAATCGTCGTTGCAATAGAATGGATTTGATTATATTTGATCGATTCATCGAAGAGGGCATCTTCGGTCTTCCAAGACCCTTTTTTGAAAGCTGACACCCCTTTTTGGACAATAAGCTGGAGGTGGTGGGCTTGGAGTAAGTTCAAAATCTCAAACCCTTTGCTGACTGTAATCCCATCAACAGCAATAATACGGTCTCCTGCTTCAAGGGGAACTTTTGAATGGGAGAAGGTTTGTGTATCGATAAATCTTAAGGGACGTTCAACATATCCTTCGCTGTTGATAACAAAAGGAAGGATAGAGAGATCTTGCCACCTTCCTTTCAATCCCACTTCGTATTGCCAGTCGGAGAGTTCATCTCCTAAGTAGCGGGGAAGTGACATATCACCCGCTAAAACGCGAGGTTGTCTTGTGAGGAAGGTCTCCTCCCCTCTTTTAACAGTCAGAAGGGCAAAATTGTCGTTCATCAAGGCGCTGAGTTGATCCATTGAAAAAAGAAGCTCTCCATCAGCCCAGATGAGGCGATCTCCATATTCCAAGCCACTTCCCTCCATAGGCGATCCTTCTGGAAGAGGATTGGGCTCTGCTCCAGGAATTTGATCGTAGATGAGGTAGCTTCCCATCGAAGTGATCCCTGTTGTTTGGATATCTTCGATGACGCCTGGTGCGGGATAGGTGTTGATAGTGTAGAAGAAAGGGGTTTTATCTTTTGTTGCGTAATCAATATGAAACCCTTTAAGTTCAACTTCTTCTCCTCCAAGCATTGCAGCATAGAGAAGGTCTTTTGAGTTAGTAAATGGTTTTCCGTTGTATTCGGTGAGCTGATCTCCCGGTCTGATTCCAGCTTCATACGCTTGCGATTCTGGCTCAACATAGCCGATAATTTGAGTGTATTCGTTAAATGGCTTTTCACGCCCTCCCATCGCCCAGATCGCGGTGAAGATTAAAAGGGCTAAGATGAAGTTAGCAAGGGGACCTGCTCCTGCAACAGCGATTCTTTTGATTGGGGCTTGTGCAAAAAAGCCGTTTGGAATCTCGTACGGTTCTCGATTATCTTTTTTAGACACTTCCATGCCTAAAATTTTAACGTAACCTCCAAAGGGGAGCCAGCCTACTTGCCAGTCAACATTTTGCCACCGCCATTTGAGGATGGGGCGGCCAAACCCGATGCTAAATACTTCTACGGTCATCCCGGTTTTTTTTGCGACAAAGTAGTGACCAAGCTCGTGGAAAAAAACCAAAATTCCGAGCGCTAACCCAGCCATGATAAAGTAAAGAATCGTCATACTCTTTCTGCCTCCTCTCGTGCCATTGCATCAACGGCAAGCACATTCTCTAAAGTTTTCACTTCAATCGGTTGATGAGATTCAAGTAAGTATTCGAGTTTTCGCCCAATCTCCAACCACCCGATTTTTTCTTGTAGAAACTTTGCGACAAGTATCTCATTTGCTGCATTCAAATAGCAAGGAAGACTTTTACCAAGTTTGAGGGCTTCTTTTGCAAACGTGAGGGCTGGAAATTTTTCTACATCTGGGGAATAGAATTCAAAGCGGCTATTTTTGGTAAAATCAAAGGGGGGAAAAAGCCCAGGAGCTCTCTTGGGATAAGTGAGAGCGTATTGGATGGGAAAGCTCATATCGGGTTCGCTGATTTGGGCAAAGATGGAGCCGTCGATCGCTTCGACAAAACTGTGGACTAAGCTCTGTGGGTGAACGACAACCTCGGGAAGGTGTTTGAAAAGCCAGTACGCTTCGATCATTTCAAGCCCTTTGTTCATAAGGGTGGATGAATCGATCGTCACTTTTGGTCCCATGTTCCAGGTGGGATGGCTGAGCGCTTCTTTTTTTGTGATCGAGGCGAGCTGTTTTTCACTATAGTTCCGAAATGGCCCTCCAGAAGCGGTCAAAATGATGCGACGGACAGCGCTTTTCTCCATCTTTTGAAGGCATTGAAAAATAGCGCTATGCTCACTGTCGATCGGGATAAGGGGTACATTTTTCTCTTTTGCAAGGGTGGTGACAAGTTCTCCAGCAGAGACGAGCACTTCCTTATTTGCAAGGCCAATTGTCTTACCTGCTAAAATAGCGGCAAGGGTTGGACGGAGGGCTGCCATTCCAACAATTGCCATGATCACGTAGCTGGCTTCTTCAAAAGAGGCGATCTCTTCCATCCCCTCTTCCCCTTCTAATACTTGGAGACTAGGAAAACGGTTACGCACTCTAGCTGCTGCTGCTGAGTCGTAGAGGGCAACAATTTTAGGTTTAAAACGGGTGATTTGTTCCCCCAAAAGAGTGTCATTGGAGTGAGCTGCAAGCGCAACAACTTCATAACCTAAATGGTCTGCAACACGGAGTGTCGTCTTTCCAATTGAGCCAGTACTTCCTAGAAGAGCGATTTTCATGTGAACAGTTTTACCATGGGTTTTCTAACAATAGCAACACCGAAAAATTGGATAAAGAGAAGGGTCACAACAACGCCCCCTGTTGAGAGTCCAATCCCCAAAAGGGTGTAGAAATGACGGGAGAGGGCGACACCGATAAAAACGGCGAGCACTGAGATTGTGCAAGAGGTGAAGAGAAGCCCTTTCAATGTTTTGGAAAAAAGGTGGGCTGTCATTGGAGGAACAATCAAAAAGGCGAGCACCATAAAGATGCCGATCGAACGGAAGGCGGTGATCGTTGTCAAAGCTGTTTGAACCATCAAGAGGTAGTAGAAAAGGGTAGAGGAAAAGCCGAAAGAACGGGCGAGGGTAGGATCGAATGTTGTGAGGAGAAATCCGCGAAAAAAGAGGAAGAAAAGGGTGGTGTTAAGGAGGAGTGTCGACCAAACAAGAAAAAGGTCGCCCTGTTGCAATGCATCGACATTTCCCATAATCAGCTCGGTTCCAATGTGGAGGTTCCGGGTGTAGAGGGTGATGAGGAAAAGACCGAGAGCAAAGAGAAGGGTAAAGATGAGCCCGATACTTGCATCTTCTTGAAGGTGCGTCCATTTGGTGAGAAATTGGGTTAAAAATGTGGTTGCAATAGCAGTGATAAAGGAGGCGATTAGCATAGAGGTCATCCCCATCGTTGCAGAGAAAAAGAGGTAGGTGATCACGATGCCAAGTAAGATTGTGTGAGAAAGTGCATTGGCAAGCATCGTCATTTTCCGCAGCATTAAGAAGGTTCCGATCAAACTGCACGAAAGTGCAATGCCAATCAACACAAATAACTGCAGTTCATCTGTTGCAAGAGGTGTCATTGTGCCGGTGATAAACCGTTTGAAAAAGACCCAGAAAAAGGTGAACAGATTTGCTCCTGTATAGGGGCTCATGCAAACACCTCACGTGGTGGAATAGGTTGTGCATGTGGATCTTGTTTTGGATCATCGAGTAGTTTTGTCAGTTCTTCTTCAAGCTCTGGAGTGAGAAGATGCTCCATTTCCTCGGCATTATGGTGCACTTGTGAAATCCCCATTCCAAGGGAATAGACGAGATACGCTTCCCAAAGGCGGTGGGCACGAACTACACGTGCTCCCAAACTTTTTCCAAGTTCTGTGAGATGCCCCTCTTGATCGATCCACCCTCTCCATCGGAAGAGGAAGTGATTCAAAGGAGAGAGTTTCACTAGTTTTTGATGCCAAAGAGCTTTTAGAAGATTCTCTTCAACACAAACCATGCGGAAACGGAGGACTCGAAGATAGCGGATCACCACTCCCCGCTTTGGTGCAAAAAGAAGAGAAAAAAGAGCGATCAGTGAAGCAACCAGCACAATCATAGGGCCGGTGGGCAATCCTGAAAGGGAGAGAAAAGTCCCAAGAAACCCACTTGTGACACCAAAGAGAGCAGAGAGCCAAAACATCTTTGAAAATGTATTTGTAAATTGCCGCGCTGCAATAGGAGGGGCGATAAACAACGCTGCCATCATGATCACTCCAACACTCCGAATTCCAATCACAACAGATGCTGCAACAGTTGCAAGAAAAAGAGATTCGATAACTTTTGAGCCGAGCTGACTGATCTTGGCAAAATGGGGGTCAAAAGAGCAGACTAGAAAAGATCGATAGAAAACAACGAGCAAGGCGATGACAAAAAGAGCAAAGAGAGCATAGAAAAGAACATGCCCATCACCCATTGTCGCAGCTTGACCATAGAGAAAAACTTGGATCTGTCTAAATTGAAATGAATGTGTGCGAGAAACAATGCTTGCAACAAGTGTTCCCATTCCAAAAAAGGTCGCTAAAACAAAGCTAAGAGCGGCATCTTCTTTCACTTTTAGACGTTTTTTAAGAAAGTTGATCAATCCAAAACCGAGAAGACTCGAGATAAATGCTGCGAGGAGAATCACCCACTCTGCTGAAATCCACCCTGAGATTAAAATGGCAAGAGTTACCCCTGGATAGCTCGCATGAGAGAGAGCTTCTCCAATCAATGTTCTTTTCCGAACAAAGAGAAGAACGCCAATCAATGAGGCGATGAGCGCCATGAGCATTGAACCTAAAAGAGGGGCACGTAAAACAGGATCTAAAATCATGCGGTAAATCCCATCGCTTTTTGCTCGGTCAACTTGGTGAGCCGGTCAAAGAGAAGGTTCTCTTTTCCAAAGGCGCGCTTTAAATTCTCTTTTGTCATCACCTGATCGATAACTCCTGAAGCAACAAGTCGCCTGTTGAGCAAAATAGCATAATCAAACCTCTGCTTCACCTCTTCAAGATCGTGGTGAACGACAAAAAGCGTTTTTCCCTCCCCCTTCAACTCAACTAAAATCTCATTGATTACCTGTGAAGAAGCTTCGTCAATACCGGCAAACGGTTCATCGAGAAAATAGAGATCGGCCTCCGAAACAAGTGCTCTTGCAATAAAGGCTCTTCCTTGCTGACCCCCAGAGAGTTGACTGATCTGCTGGTGTTTAACACCACTCAATCCAACGCGATCTAAACACTCTTCCACAATTTTTCGATCAATGCGAGATGGTCTTTCATAAAAACGGAGCTTACAATACCGCCCCATCATGACAAGATCGTAGACCGTAATTGGAAAATCCCAGTCGACTGATTGCCGCTGAGGCACATAACTCACCTGCTTCCCCTTTTGCAAAGAGATGGTGCCACACACCGGTTTGATCAATCCCAAGATCGTCTTTACAAGTGTACTTTTACCTGCTCCATTGGGACCAACAATTGCAACCAATTGAGCAGAAGGAATATCAAGAGAAATTTCCCAAAGAGCTGAAATTTTTTCATAGTCAACGGTTAACTGATCAATACGTAGCGCTTCTTTCATCTCTCTCTTGTCAATTCACGGGAGATGACATCCACGTTGTGTGAGATCATCTCCAAATAATTTTCTGCGCTTCCAATTGCGTCACCAAAAAGGGGCTCTTTAGCCAACATGATCTCAACTCCTCGCTCCCGCCCTGCTCTTAGAATTTTTCGGAGTGAATCACGGCTGAGATTGGATTCTGGAAAAAGGATAGAGACGTGGTATTTCTCGATGTGGCGAATGATCTTATAGATATCGGAAACGGAGAGCTGCGCATCGGGAGCAAGCCCCTCTGGCGCTGCACACCGCCTCCGCCAATTCACCTCTCCTGGTAGGGCAAGATAGCGACGGGCAAAGTAGTGGAAAGCGTCGTGGCTTGTCACAAGATAGCGTCGTTCTGGCGGGATCGATTGCATCGTCCGATAGACAGTCCGGTCAGCATCTTCCATTTTGGTATAGAGTTTTTCTCCGGCAGCAACATAGTCACTTGTATGAATAGGATCGACAGCAGAAAGCGAGTGGACAATTGTGCGAATGGTCTTCATCCACAGCGTGATATCCATCCAAATGTGAGGATCACACTCCCCTTCAATTTTCAAAATCAACGACGGATTTTCCTTCAAAATAGGATCTCCAACAGCGATAGCTTTGGGATTCCCCTCTAGATTTCCTCGCAAGCTCCGTGCGTGCTCTAACCCAAGCCCGTTGTAAAAGATGAGATCGGCGTACATAAACTTCTCATCATCTCCCTTCACAAGTTCATACGAATGTGGATCGAGCTCTCCTCGGATCAAAGACATTGTATCAACATGCTCCCCTCCAATTTCAGCAACAAAGTCATCGATCATTGCAATTGTTGAGAGAACTTTCACTTTTCCATTGCTCTCCCACCACTGTTGATGACGGTCAACCTTGGAGCAACTAGCTAAAAAACAAAGTACTAAACAGATACATGCACGCATGATTTCAACAACTCATTTTCATAAATTCCACTCGAACACCCTGAAGAGAAGGTGAAACGGTAGGCGTAAAGTCCAACTTTTTGAAAGCTTAAAACCCGAACAGACCTATCGATTAAACACTCTTCCCTGCAAGCGGCGCAAGGACACTTCTGCTGAAGAGCCGAAACTTCTATCTTTTCACCATCAATGATAAGGATTTCCCCTTTTAATTCTACAATTGTTCCTTTTTCTTCTTTTCCGACAAGCCGACTTGCAATCTCATCGAATAGAGGAAAATAAAATCCTCCCTCTCCCAATCTTGAATCGATTGGGATTTCCCCTAAAAAAGGGGCATTCAATTCGTGTGCTAATCTCCTTCCACCCCCCTTTCCAAAAGGAGAGGTCTCAGGAGCGTCTGATAAAAAACTCATATTTTCAATCACCCCAATGATCGGCACTCCCATCTTTTGAAACACTGCAGCCGACTTCCGAACGTCGAGAAGGGCGAGCTCATTTGGGAGTGTCACCAAGACAACCCCACTCAAAGGAAGCTGTTGACACAGGGTGAGATGGATATCGCCTGTTCCAGGGGGAAAATCGATAAAAAAGGAGTCAACCTCTCCCCAGTTAACCTGGCGGATCAAGTATGAGATGAGTTGATTTGCCATTGGAGCCCGCACAGCAGCACTTTTCTGGAAATGGTCTAAAGAGAGGGTTGCAATTCCATTGGCATATGCAGGCAACCACCGATCATCCACTTTTTTAGGAGGGTGATCTTCAGGAAGCAGATAGGGAATCGAAGGGCCATAGAGGTCGGCATCTAGAAGCGCCACTCGCTCACCCCCTTTTTTCTTCGCCAAGGCAAGCTGAACAGCTACAGTCGATTTTCCAACCCCCCCTTTACCGGCGGCAATCGCAAAAAAATCCATAAGATTAAAAATATAATCACCTCTACTCTTTTTTTTCCTCAGAAAAAAATGAAGTTTGAGAAAAAAAGTTAATGAAAAAAAAGAAGCGATTAGTTAATTAATATAGTCAAGAATTTAGAACAGCCGAAAATATAGGAGAAAATACATGCCCACCGCGAAGTTTAGTAAAGAAGAACTTGAAACAGTTATACAAAAAGCAATCAAGAAAGTCTCAGGCACAAAAGAGAACGACCTTTGCAAATACATCCCCGGACCCTCTGGAGGATACATGCACCATTTCACTATGCGCAAAATAAAAAATTCAGAACCTGCTCAACTCTTTGAGCTTCTCCAAGAACACATTATTAAAACAGCAACGCCTAAAGCGCTTGACCCCAAGCCTCGCGCTCCAAGAGGATCACGAAAACGGCGTGATTTCATCAGCTTTACACGGACTGATATCGAAAAAGTGATCGATCTTGCTAGACAAGTGGGTGATGAAGACCTCATGGCACGCTTTAGCCCCAAACGTTCTCTCCCCGCCCTAAAAAGAGAATTGATCCGCTCAATCCGAGAAGGACGAATCAATGAAGAACTTTGGTGCTCTTACGTAGATGCAATTCAAACCCTCCAGCACACTGAAGAACACTTTAACGCTGAAGTGTAATTTTTCCTTTACAAAGACAGTCCCACTCGGGGCTGTCTTTTTCCTTGTCTTTCTTTCCCTTTTTCTCTATAATTCTCCCCTTATCTAAGTAAAAAAAAGGAGTATTTCTACTATGTCAGGCGAAACAAAAGAATTTGGGAAATGGCGTTCGTTTCTGTGGCCCATCCACGCTTATGAACTCAAAAAAGTTATCCCTATGTTGCTGTTATTTTTCTGTATCTCATTCAATTATACGATTCTAAGAGATACAAAAGATACTTTGATTGTAACAGCTCCAGGATCAGGTGCCGAAGCGATTCCTTTTATCAAAGTTTGGCTTGTTGTCCCTTGTGCGATTGTCTTTATGATTATCTACGCAAAACTCAGTAATATTTTGAGTAAGCAAAATCTCTTTTATGCTGTGACAATTCCTTTTTTGATTTTCTTCGCTCTTTTTGCAACGGTTCTCTACCCTGCAAAGGATGTTCTTCACCCAACCCTTTTAGCCGATAAGCTACAAGCAGCCCTTCCTGAAGGATGCATGGGAATGATTGCGATTTTCCGCAACTGGACATATGCGATGTTCTACGTGCTCGCTGAGCTTTGGGGAAGTGTCATGCTTTCACTTATGTTCTGGGGTTTTGCAAATGACATCACCCGTGTAGGAGAAGCGAAGCGTTTCTACTCTCTTTTCGGAATTGGAGCAAACGTTGCTCTACTCTGTTCTGGTCCTGCAATTATGGCGGTTTCAAACATCCGCAGCAAAGTCCCAGAAGGTGTAGATCCTTGGGGAGTTTCTCTCAACCTTCTCATGAGTATGGTTGTGATTGCTGGAGTGATTCTTATTGGAACCTACTGGTGGATGAATAAAAATGTTCTTTCAGATCCCCGTTTCTATGATCCGAGCGATCTTAAAAAGAAGAAGGACAAGCCAAAGCTTGGTCTAAAAGAGAGTTTCCTCTACTTGATCAAGTCTCCTTACATTGGCTGCTTAGCCCTCCTCGTTATCGGTTATGGAGTTGCAATCAATATCGTTGAAGTGACTTGGAAGAGTCAGCTGAAACTCCGTTTCCCCAATGCGAATGAGTATAGCCACTTTATGGGGCTCTTCTCGACGATTACAGGAGCGGTTACAGTCTTCATGATGCTCTTTATTGGAGGGAATATCATCCGTCGTAAAGGGTGGACTTTTGCAGCGGTTGTCACACCTCTAGTTCTTTTAATAACAGGAACATTCTTCTTTGGAATTGTGGTCTTTAAAGAGAACCTTGGAGGTATCATTGCCATGATGGGAACTACACCCCTTGCACTTGCTGTGATTGTGGGAATGGTTCAAAATATCATGAGTAAATCGTGTAAATACTCTCTATTTGATCCAACAAAAGAGATGGCTTATATCCCTCTTGACCAAGAACAAAAGGTTAAAGGGAAAGCAGCGATTGATGTTGTGGGAGCTCGTCTTGGAAAGTCGGGTGGAGCATTGATTCAACAAGGTCTTATCGTGACCTTTGGATCACTTGCAGCGATCACACCATTCTTGGCGATCATCATCTTTGCGGTGATTGGAGCTTGGATCTTCTCTACCCTCTCTCTTGGAAAGCGATTCAAAGCGCTTACAACTTCGAAAGAAGAAGAGAAGAAAGCGGTACAAGAAGAGCCTGCTGCTGAACCAGCAACCTAATCTCTACTATAATACCAGAATCTCTCCCTTACGGAGAGATTCTGGTAAATTTTAATGTCTAGTATTTCTAGTATTTCTCAATAGTGTTCTTCTTCCATGACGGTGGCCGCGATGCGCCTGCCCTTCATCTTCTAAAACACCGTGTGGTGCTCGGTATTGAGAGTCTTCATCATAATAAGAATCATCCACTTGGTTATTACATCCACATGTACAAACCATCAGTCCTAAAAACATTAATAAATATTTCACTTCTCCCTCCTTTTTTTAAAAGCGAATACTTTCTTCCAACTAAAAACATTTCTCTAATTTTGTAAAGAATCTTCTGACTTTGAAAGAATCTCGAAGATCGCTTCACCGGATGCAGAAGCAGCTTTGACAACAAGCTGGAGTTCAGCATTAGCCATCCCTAAATCTAAAAGCTTATTTGATTCTTTCTCAAGCATTTCAGCTTCTGCTTTAGTTAGAGGCCTACCATACTCTTTTATCACGGTATCGAAGTATCCAGAATAATATCTCCCAGACATTCCCAACATGCGAGAGATGGGATCAAAGAGGGTGAATATCTTCATTATTGGAGTTGTTGCATCTGTTATTCGCTCACATTTAAGTTCGAGCACAACATAGAGATTCTCTGCCCACTGCTTAGGTAGGATATGTGTCTGAGAGATTCCTCGTAAAGCCCGCAGAAAACCTTTTTGTTTACCTTTACTCGGTGGGGACTGACTTGTTTTTGTTTTCATCCTATCAGGAGTTGTTGTAAGGGGGCCACCGGAAGGAAGAAAAACAGCTTGGTCATCAAATAATTTCTGGTCTCTACCATTTTGAATAAGCCGACGACACTCTAAACCTGCCCCACTTCCTGAAAATGAGAGTTGCTTTAAGAAGTGAGAACCAGGGGGACGACGGACACAAAAAAAAGAGCCGGGCTCGGGAAAATAAGGAGAGTAGGGAATGATCTGATTCATTGCAGCACGGACAGCCATGTCAAGTTTCACTCCTATTTCTAAGAGGGGTCTTCCAGGTTCATTCACACGGTAACCACATGTCACAACAGAAGGAGTTCCTTGCCCTATAATAGCTCCATCAATCCGAGAGAAAAGACCTACCTCTTCACTCCGGAGACCTTGACTATCACTGTCCATCACTCCAAAGTAGATCGGTGATTTTGGTGCTTTATTCTCTAAATAGGTGGCAAATGCAGAAGAAGCAACATTATCTTTAATCCTCTCTCGAACCTTTTGATAAGGAACTTGAGATCTCAATGCTGCCCCATTTTCCATCAATTTAAGTACATCTAAAGCGTGTGTTTTAGAAAGAGCTTTTAACAAACGATACGCTTTCTTAACATCGTAGAGGTGTTTTCCCTTGCAACTATGGATTTCCCAAATAGGGCCCCAAAAAAAACCAAACACTCGGTAAGCAATTCCTTCTATGATTGGAAGCGTATAAATCATCTGTAAAAAGGATACATTCCGACATCGATCTAATGAATAGGGGCGGTTGAGACCAATCACAACACAAACACGTTCTTTCATTTCCTTCTTTGATGCTTCAGAAGAATATGCAAAACCTTCTGTTTTTAAGAGATTTAGAATTTTAGAAACTTCACCTGTAGAAGGAATATTGAGCAGATAGGTTGGTGTTTGTTGCCCTGTACAACTGGGCCAGCCTTGAGGCAAATTCTGTGGCAAATAATTATAATCTTGTTTAATAGATCCCGTTTTATTTGAAGCTAATCGAAAAGGAAATTTTTGAATATTCCCACAAATACAGGCACTTACCCAGGGATGGTTGTGCTGTCTTTCAAGAAAATGGTGTTCTAAATGTAAAAAAGGGGTTAAGTCTAGCTTCACCTAAAAGAGATTACAGATAACACTCTTTCTTTAGAATTTTTTTTATGCTTTAAGCATTGACAGGTTGCTCTGCAGGCTCAGACTCAGGTTGTCTCTCTTCTTCATGCTTCTCAAGCTCTTTTGCAATGTAACGGACTGAATTACACCAAAAAAGAGCCATTCCAATCACAATAGGAATCAGATATGGGGTGATCACAAGTACAGAACCCGTCCCTGCAAGGGCCATAATTACAAGCTGGACCCAAGAAGAACTCGACTTGCCAAATCTAGATCCAACCATGTCTATTGCTGCTTTCCCCTTTACCTTAGATTCTTGATCTAGGGGAATGTAAGCAATTTCTTTCGTCGAATCAAAAAATGAATATTTTACTACCTTGCTCAACATATTTTGAAAAGCTCCAAAGAAAACAACAAAGGCGAGAGGGGTGATACCAAAAAGAGCTGTGATCGGTGTAAGAGCATTTTGAAAATAAGAGAAGAGAAAGAAAAGACTTCCAGACAATCCGATGACAATAGGAGCTATCTGAGCACTGAAATTCCACCCAAAGCGACGGAGCCAGTTTCCTCCTAAGAAGAGGGCTGTGATAAACCCTATAGATCCAACAAAGAAGACAACTTTGGCAATATAAGCTTGGTAATCAATCGGATTGGGATAGAGCTCTTTAAGACGTGCTTTCCACGTCACTTCTACCATATTGATGGTCAGTGCACAACCAATCACGAGGACTGCAATGCTAAGGAGATATTTGGATGAAAAAATGTGCTTGATACTCTGTCTTAAAGAAAGTTTTGTTTTTTGGTTGATCGATTGTTTTGTAACGGAAGGGTCGTAATACCGTTTATCTCTTAGGACATAGTGATTCAGCCACCAATAGGTTGCAATCATAAGCGCTCCACAGATCACCACATAGGTGATCACAGTTTGGAGTGTAGGAGTAAAGTCAGCTCCTGAAAATTGTTTTAGACAGTAGAGGATAATGGGACCTGCAAGAAGCGCTGCTAAGTCACCTGATGCGATACAAAGGGTATAGATCCGCTTTGCTTCACTCACTCGGCAGATGAGGTTGGTAAAGCCCCAGAAGAGGAGGAAAATCACGACCTGGGCCCAGAGCTCTGCTGTGACAAAGAAGATCGAGTGGACCCAATTCCGGTAAACGGCGACCCAATGGCTATAGTTTTCCCCTAAACGAGCGGTTAGCCAGTCGGCTGAAGCGTGAGGGGATAAGGTATCAAAATTTGGGTAGAGGACAAAGCCGTAGAGCAAAATAACCACCATAAAGAAGGAGATCATCGAGTAAAAGAGGGTCGAAGGTTTCAAATAATTGCTTAATTTCGAATAGACGATCGCAGTGATAATGGTGAGTGGAAAGACGATCCACCCTTTTAAAATGGGAATCACTTCAGCACCAGAATGCTTAGCAGTGACGACCAGTGTGTCTTTCATGCAGGTTAGAAGAGAGTAGATCAGGGAGGCTAAAAATTTTAATACGAGAAGCGGAATAACTTTCTTTAGTTCAAATCGTTTGACTGGCCAAAGCTTTTGGATCCAAGAAGTCTCGCTCATCTTGGGAGGCTATTATACTACTCATTCGCTTTTAATACAGCCATAAAAGCACTTTGGGGGATTGTTACCTTCCCAATCTCCTTCATTTTCTTCTTCCCTTTCTTCTGTTTCTCCCACAATTTCCTCTTGCGAGTGATATCCCCTCCATAACATTTGGCTGTCACATTTTTACCCAAAGCGCCTAAGGTTTCGCGTGCTATAATCTTTCCTCCAATCGCTGCCTGGATCGGCACTTTAAAAAGTTGCCGTGGGATGACATCAAGGAGTTTTTTGCAAATCGCCCGCCCTTTGGCTTCTGCTTTAGTTTTATGGACAAGTGAGGAGAAGGCATCGACAGATTCATCGTGCACTTTTATTTCGAGTTTGACGATCTCTCCCTCTTCATAGGAGTCAAATTCATAGTCAAAGGAGCCGTATCCTCTAGTGACTGACTTGAGTTTATCATTGAAATCGACAATAATTTCATTGAGAGGAAAACGGTAGGTCAAGACCAAACGACGGTCATCTAAAGAGTCTGTTTTGATGCAATTACCCCGTTTCTCCATTCCAAGGTTCATCACAGCTCCTAGAAACTCCGAAGGAATCATGATGTGTGTGACAACCCATGGCTCTTCAATAGAGGAGATCAAGACTGGGTCGGGATAATAAACGGGGTTATCAATATCGAGTTTTGTTCCATCATTGAGGGTTAATTTATAGACAACAGAAGGAGCTGTTGTAATCACATCGACATTGTATTCTCTTGAAATCCTTTCAAAGATGATTTCAAGGTGGAGAAGCCCTAAAAATCCACACCGAAAGCCAAACCCAAGTGCTGTCGAGCTCTCTTGCTCAACAAAAAGTGCTGAATCGTTGAGTTGCAGTTTTACAATTGCATCGCGTAGGTTCTCAAAATCTGTTGTATCGACCGGGTAAATGCCGGCAAAAACCACAGGTTTGATCTCTTTAAATCCGGGGAGAGGTTCGGAAGCAGGTCGCTTATAGTCGGTGAGCGTATCGCCGATTTTCACATCTGAAACGGTTTTGATATTGCCGATCAAATAGCCTACTTCTCCCACTTTAAGAGAGGAGCATTTTGTCGCTTTGGGTTTGAAAACTCCCACTTCTAGCACTTCGTAGCTCTTGTTTGTCACCATCAATTTGATCTGTTGACCAGTTTTCACCTCTCCACTGATCACACGGATGTAGATCATCACTCCTCTAAATGCATCATAATGAGAATCAAAGACAAGAGCCCTAAGCTCTTCATCTTCTGGCTCCTTTGGCGGAGGAATCAATTCAACAATTTTTTCCAAAATCTCTGCAATCCCCTTCCCTGATTTTGCAGAACAAGCGATTGCATGGGTTGTATCAAGCCCGATGTACTCTTCAATTTGACGACGAGCTTCTTCAACATCAGCAGCTGGCAGATCGATCTTATTGATGACAGGAAGGATTTCAAGGTCTCGATCAAGGGCGAGATAGACATTTGCAAGGCTTTGAGCTTGCACTCCTTGCGCTGCATCAACGATGAGAAGAGCGCCTTCACACGCAGAGAGAGAGCGAGAGACCTCATAGGTGAAATCGACATGCCCAGGGGTATCGATCAAGTTGAGTTGGTACACCGTTCCATCTTTGGCAATATAATCCATAGTCACTGGGTGCGCTTTGATCGTGATTCCCCTCTCACGTTCAAGGTCCATCGAATCTAAGAGTTGCTCTTGCATTTCCCTTCGAGCGACAGTTTTTGTCTCTTCTAGAAGGCGGTCGGCCAGTGTGGATTTCCCATGATCGATATGGGCTATAATTGAAAAATTGCGGATCTGCTTTCGATTCATGTCTAGAGCATAACCTACTTTATGAGTTTAAGTTTAGAGATATTGATAAAAAGATGGGGCTAAAGCCGTTACCAGCTTTAGCCCCGTCTGCAATAAGACGTAATAACCTTAGATAGAGTATGAAGAAGCGCTAACTGCCCCTCCAGTCCCTGTCCAGTTTGTATGGAAAAACTCACCGCGTGGTTTGTCAATCCGTTCGTAGGTATGTGCTCCAAAGTAGTCGCGGATCCCCTGGAGAAGATTCGCAGGTAACTCTTTGGATCGATACCCATCAAAGAAAGAAAGAGCTGTTGAAAAGCAAGGAATTGGAATGCCATTTTGGGCAGAGACTGCCACCACATTGCGCCATCCTTTCTGGCATTTCTCCATCTCTCCCATAAAGAAATCATCGACAAGAAGATTATTGAGATCAGGCTTATTATCGAAGGCTTGCTTGATTTTCCCTAAGAAAACACTTCGGATGATACATCCTCCTCGCCACATCAGTGCGATGCCGCCATAATTGAGCTTCCACTTGTAGTCATTTGAAGCTTCTCTCATCAACATATACCCTTGGGCGTAGCTGATGATTTTAGAGGCGTAAAGGGCGTGGAAAATATCTTCCAAAAAGGCTTTTTTATCTCCTGTAAAAGAGATCGATGGCCCTTTGAGTTTTTTGCTCGCTTCAACCCGTTCATCTTTTAATGCTGAGAGACAACGAGCAAAGACCGCTTCTCCAATCAATGTGACGGGCATTCCCATATCGACAGAATTGATCGCCGTCCATTTTCCCGTCCCTTTTTGACCTGCGCAGTCCAAAATCTTATCGATCATCGGCTTCCCATCATCATCTTTAGCTCGAAACACATCTGCTGTGATTTCGATGAGATAGCTGTCTAGCTCTCTTTTATTCCATTCAGTGAAGGTATCGGCCATCTCTTCATAGCTCATCTTCAAGACATGTTTCATCAGTGAAAATGCTTCGCAAATGAGTTGAATATCTCCATACTCAATTCCGTTATGGACCATCTTCACGTAGTGACCAGCACCTTCATCCCCTACCCAATCACAACAAGGAACACCATTATCTACTTTAGCAGCAATCCCTTGAAAAATTGGCTTCACATGAGGCCACGCTTCTGGGTGCCCTCCTGGCATAATCGATGGACCATGGCGAGCTCCTTCTTCTCCTCCGGAAATCCCTGTTCCAATGAAGAGGAGTCCTTTTGCTTTCAATTCCTGACACCGACGGATCGTGTCGGGGTAGTGGCTATTTCCTCCATCGATAATGATGTCTCCTGGCTCTAATAAAGGTTCGAGCAGACGGATAAAATCGTCGACTGGATCACCCGCTTTAACCATCAACATGACACGACGGGGTCTTTTTAATTTTTGTACAAATTCTTGTAGAGTGTGACATCCGATCACCTTTGTTCCCTTAGCAGGCCCTTCCATAAAGGTGTCGACTTTATTGACGGAGCGGTTAAAAACAGCGACTGTATAACCGTGATCGTTCATATTAAGAACGAGATTTTGTCCCATTACGGCCAGTCCAACCAATCCAATATCTGCTTCACTCATAGAAAATCCTCCTGTAATGTTTTCAACGTAACATGGGCTTTAAGTTTAGTCTAGAATTTCTTTTCAGCTTTCTTTAATCTTTTAAGGACGTTCTCGTAGCTCAGCAGGATAGAGCGATCGCCTCCTAAGCGATAGGTCGCGCGTTCGAATCGCGCCGAGAACATTTCTAAAAAATAATTGACATCCATTGATCAAATCACCTATGGCTACTTAATTAGTAAGTAGGTAGTCAGATGATGAAATATATATTGATTCTTTTTTTTGCATGCACAACCTCTTTAAGTGCGATGCACTCCTCTTTTGCCCGATATGAAAATCTAGATAATTGTTGCTGGGCCGGCTTCTATTTTGGAGCTTTTGGGGGATTTGACTGGGGCGAGCATAAAGTGAGGGCTTATCGGCAAGAAGGGTCTGCATTTAACAATGCTGCTGAACGATTTAAAGCTTATCCAAAGGGGGGAATGGGAGGTGTTCTCGTTGGCTATAACCTTCAACTTTCTTGGCTTATCCCAGGTGTTGAAGCAGAATTAGGCTACTTAAGTTTCCATGGAGACAAAGCATCTCCTTTTGGTGCTGAAACAGATCTTGTCAGTAGTGGTGGAGTGTATGGAACTGTCACAGGCCGTCTTGGAATTGCATGTTGCCGCTGGCTTCTATACTCTAAAGGTGGCTATGCTTATTTCATCCCCAAACTTGGAATGGAAGATGACACAGGGGGAACCACTCTTATTGCGACAGAGCGGAAAAGCCGAAATGATGGTTGGACAGCAGGTGGTGGAGTGGAATGTTTTCTCACCCGTTGCATCATTGGCAAGATCGAATATCTCTATATGGGCTTTCCTGAGATCAAAATCTCTGGGATCAGAGAAGTTTCAAATGTTGCCAACGCCGAATTCACCTGGAACCACAAAATTCACGTTCAAAGTGTTAAAGCTGGTATCAACCTCAAGTTCTAATGGAAGTACCGATCGATCCCTCTTGCAATTGCCCAAGAGAGTTGACGTTGATAATGAGGGTCTTTGAGACGCTTCCGTTCCTCGGAGTTGGATAAAAATCCCGCTTCAATCAAAATCGCTGGCATCTCCGTTTCCCGAATCACTGCAAAATTGGCTTGCTTGACCCCCCGTGATTTTGCATGGGTCCAATCAATTGTCGATGTAAGAACCCGTCTTGCTAACTCTTTTGACTGTGCAATCCGCTCCGAATTGCCATCTTGCCTATAATAATACACTTCAACCCCCTGAACATCATCACTCTGTGAGTAATTATAGTGAATGCTGACAAAGAGATTGGCATGGAGATGATTAGCGATCTCTGCTCGCTTTTTAAGAGGAACATAGGTGTCGTGATTCCGAGTTAAAACAACTTGGTAACCAAGTTTTTCCAAATGTTCTTGCACCAAGAATGCGGTTGAAAGGGTGAGTTTTTTTTCTTCATACTCTTCCCACTTAGAGTTAGAGCCTGGGTCGTGCCCTCCGTGTCCTGCATCGATCACAATCACTTCTTCTCGCTTGGGAATGATCAAAACTTTTTCATCTTTGATTGCCGCAATTTCAGGTGGCATCTTTCTCACACCACAAGACGTTGCAACTAAAAGAAGCCCTAAACAAAAAAACCGTTTCATGAACAACGCACCTCATTTAAAGTTTCACTGACGATTTGGCTATCATCAAAAGGGAGTGTTTGGTGGGAAAAAACTTGATACGGCTCGTGCCCTTTTCCAGCAAAGAGGATCGCATCTTCTTTTTGAGCCATTTCAATTGCCTGCTTAATCGCTTTTTTCCGGTCTGTTTCGATGAAATAGTGGTCAGATTTAAACCCAGAAGCGACTTGATCACAGATCAAAGTGGGATCTTCTGAACGGGGATTATCAGAAGTGATCAAGGCAAAATCACTGTATGTATCAGCAACCAATCCCATCTTGGGCCGTTTATCTCGATCACGGTCTCCTCCAGCACCAAAGAGAACAATGATTTTCCCCGTTATAAACTCTCGAAGCGACTTGAGAACATTTTCAAGGGCATCTGGAGTGTGAGCAAAATCGACATAGAGGTGAAGGCCGAGGTTATTTTCAACCCTCTCTAGTCGACCAGGAATAGGGGGGAAGGTGAGAAAATGAGGTGGAAGTGTTTTCAATTCAATCCCCTTAGAAATGCAGAGTGTGATCGCTGCCAATGCGTTGAGGATATTAAAACGGCCTATTACACTCCAGGAAAATGGAACACTCTCTCCTTTATAGGTGACCATAAAATCGGTGTGATCAGCGTAAAAATTAATCTCATGCGCATAAATATCAGCATCTTCTGTCAATCCGTAGGAAAGAGTTTTTGCTCTACACTGTTCGAGCATTTTTGCAGACCAGTACGACTCTTTGTTTACAATTGCAACACCAGTTGGCTTAAGATTTTGAAAGAGAAGTGCTTTTGCTTCAGCATACGCTTCAATAGAGCCGTGGTAGTCGAGATGATCTTGGCTCAAGTTTGTGAAAATTGCAGCACTAAAGTCAATTCCATTTACTCTCCCTTGTTTTAAACCGTGAGAGGAGGCTTCCATCACAACAGAACTGCATTTTTGTTTAACCATTTCGGATAACAGTTTGTGAATAGTGATCACATCGGGGGTAGTCAATTCCGATTCAAAGTGAAAATCTCCAACGATGTATTCAATAGTTCCGATAAGACCACACCTATTGGACTCGATTTGGTCGAGCAAATGTTTGATCAGATAGGAGGTTGTTGTTTTCCCATTTGTTCCAGTCACTCCAATGGCAAATAGAGAACTGATTGGCTGGTTGAAAAAGCGGGAGGCGATCGATGCTTGGATCTCCTCAACTTGATCGGTGATCAACTGCACCACCTCATTTTTGAGAAAAGGGTCATAGAAATCGGTCAAAATAGCTGCTGCGCCACTTGAAACAGCCTCAGGGATATAGTGAGGTGTTTTGGCGATAAAAAGGTCTCCTGGAGCGACAAATTTTGAATGAGCGCAAAGACCTGTTACATCGACCTCTTTAGAACCGGAGGCGACTTTAATTGGGAGATCAGCAATCAGTTTTTTTAACTTCATTTTTTGTTCCACTGCTCATAGAGCTCTTTTAAAGCACGCACCTCGACAAACCAATCTCCTTTCTCACTATGGTAGCGTGGATCACCAACAGGGTAGCCAAACGGATCATCTCGAGGGACACCCAAATACTCCAAAGTTCGACGCATCACCTGTTGAAAAACAGGAGCCGCACACCGACCACCTAAGTAGGTTTTGATCCCATTTTCCAAAATAATCGGCGCAGGTTCATCGATCGAAACAATGAGGACAAGAGGATTTGCCGTCTCATCAAATCTAGCAGGCGCAAACCCGATAAATGAAGATATATGCTTTTTTTTGGAATAAATGCCACCAACAATTTTTTCGGCAGACCCTGTTTTTCCTGCTTCTGTGTAACCACTGACAGAAGCAAGCCGTCCCGTTCCTCCCGGTTTTGTCGAGTATTTCATCGCTCGACCCACTGCGTATGCATCCTCTTTTTCCATCACTTTTTTTCGCCGAATCACCTGAGAATAGACAACCTCTTCATCTTTTACAATTTTTCGAATCAATGTGGGTTGAACAAGATACCCTCCACTTGGAAAGACAGCGACTGCCCGCAACATCTGAAGAGAAGTCGCCAGGAGATTGTACCCAATTGATAGAGAAAATGGGGTGGGAACAGACCATTCGGGAGCGCCGTTGGGATGTCGCCTTTTAGAAGAGGGAACAAGTCCGAGTGTTTCAGCTGGTAGCTCAACTCCTGTCCTTTGCTCAAAACCAAAATTTTCAACCAATTGATTTCGGTACCACTCAGCTCCTAGTTGATCCACAATACGCTCTGCCAATTGCGCCATGTACACGTTCGATGATTTTTGTAGCGCCATATACATATTGACCGCCTTGTGCCTTGGAAGATCTCGGAGCGGTTTTTTCCGTCGACCGGGGAAAATCGACCGAGTAACATCGATTTTTTCTTCTGGATCAAAGAGCTTGGGCCGATTTTCACGCAAAAGTGCTTGATTTGCATTGAGTGCAATGCCCACCGTAATCGGTTTCATAATCGAACCAATCTCAAATGGGTCAGTAATTGCCTTAGCCTTCGTTTCTTCGATCAAAGTTGGATCATTAAAATAATCGCGGTACTTTGTTGGATCAAATGTGGGAACCTGAGCCATCGCAAGAATCGATCCCCTCTTCGCCTCCATCAAAATGGCCCATCCCCCTTTTGCCCCTGAAGAGCTCACTGCTTTTGCCAACTCCTCTTCCACAATCGCTTGCACGGTGTGATCGATTGTCAAATAGATATCTGCACCATTTTCGGGATTTTTAATCACCTCATCCACTTCTAAATGATTCAAAGGAGAGCGCAAAAGGCGTCGCTCCCCCAACTGCCCCTTCAACAAATCGTTGAAATAGCTCTCCAATCCCCCCGTTGGTAACCCCTCTCCTGTCTCCTCATCTTTCATTTCTCGAATCGTATGAAGCACTTGACCAAGTAACTTCCCACAAGGATACGACCGTTTGTAATCAGTTAAAAAATAGATCGCATTTGAAGGGATTTTATACCTCCTTGCGTAAGGGATCCACCACTGTAAAATCCTCTCTTTTTCTCCCCTTTCCAAATCCAATGTCAACCGGCGAGAACGACTTTTTCTCTCAAACTCCAAACGGATACTCTCAGGAAGAGAAGCAAATTCAATCAACTGATCTGCAACAACCTCTCTATGATTTTGAGGGATAGATTTAGGGTCTATATAGAGGTGGAAACGGGTAACATCAAAGACAAGCGGCTGCCATTTTCCATGACTATTTGTATAAAAAGCGCCTCGTTTAAAAGGTTCTTTCACAACCAATTTATGTTGCGCATCAGCTTTTTGTGACCATTTTTCACTCTCGAGCACTTGTATCTTAAAATATTGCGCGATCAATAGTGAAAAAAGGGCAAACATCCCCATTGCAATGATCAAGACTCTTTTTTTAATACAATCACCTCGTCTTGTGCAGGGTGTTTTAGATGGCGATACTCTGGTTTTTGTGCAATTTCTAGCAAGTGCGTGGGACTTTCAAATCGATCAATCTCAAACTGGAGAGACATATTTTCCTGCTCAACTCTTTCCAAATCAGCCAATTGACGAGGGATTTGCAACCGGAGTTTCGTGATCTGATTTTGTCGATCTACATAAGCGTAGAGGCAGAAGCCAAAGACAAAAATACAAAAAAGGAGGCGGACTATCACTCTTTTTCCACCACCCGTAATTTTGCACTTCTAGACCGTGCATTACGTTTAATCTCTTCATCTCTAGCAATAATTGGCTTTTTGGTTAATACAACCACCTCATTTTTACGAAAATTGTGTTTCACGATTCGATCTTCTAAGCTATGAAAAGAGATCACAGCAAGCCGCCCCTTTGGGCTGAGATGAGAAATCGCAAGATCGAGTGCTCCTTCAAGCTTTGATAATTCTTGATTCACCTCGATCCGAAGCGCTTGAAAGACCAACGTCATTGGATTGAAATGTTTCCGCTGCCATCCCAAAACGGGCTTCAACACCTCGACAAGCTCCGTTGTTGTTTCAATTTTCTTTCTCTTCCTCGCCCTTACGATTTCTGCAGCAACCGCTCTCCACTTCCGCTCCTCTCCATAATCACGAAAGATCCGCCCAAGCTCTTTTTCAGTATACCTATTGACCACTGTTTTAGCATTGAGCCTCTGAGATTGGTCCATCCGCATATCAAGAGGCCCCTCTTTTGAAAAGCTAAATCCCCGCTCCTTTTGATCAAGCTGCATCGATGAGACTCCTAAATCGAGCAACATTCCATCGATCCCTTCAATTTCAAGGTCTGCAAAATTTGCATGGACAAGCTCCACAGCAGGAAATTCTTTCAATCTCTCTTGAGTCAATTCAAGAGCACTCTCATCCCGATCGACTGCATAAAACGTCTCAATTTCTGGATGTGCCCGCAAAATTGCTTCCGCGTGCCCTCCAAAGCCAACGGTCCCATCGACAAATGTCTTTAGGTGACACGCTTTAAAAAAGGAAAGAATCTCTTCAAGAAGAACTGGTTGATGCATTTTTCAATAACAGGGTATCTGCCAAAACCAAGGCAGTCATAGCCTCTACAATAGGCTGAGCACGGAATATCACACAAGGATCATGTCTCGATCCTTCCGGCAATTCAAATAAACACCGGTCACCCCCTATAGTCAAACTCTTTTGAGCCCTCTTCACACTTGCTGTTGGTTTAAATGGAACACGGAAAACAAGCGGCATTCCCGTCGTAATCCCCGCAAGCGTTCCTCCTGCGTGATTTGTCTCGGTTCTCACCTCTTCCTCTTCCATCACAAATAAATCATTGTGCTCTGATCCTCGCATAGCAGCAGCTGCAAACCCCTCTCCAATTTCAAATCCCTTTGCCGCCGGAAGAGACAACATCGCCAGAGCCAATAACGCTTCCATTTTCTGATAGATCGGTTCTCCCAATCCAACAGGCACCCCCTTCACCTCAATTTCGATCACACCTCCAAGAGAATCTCCCACCTCTTTTGCAGCCAAAATCACCTTCTCAAAATTGTCACTGACCCCGCCCACCTCAACAACTTTTGAACGGATACGAATCTCTTCCTTTTCAATCACCTTCCTTGCTACAACACCTGCAGCAACACGGCATACCGTCTCCCTTGCAGAAGCGCGTCCTCCCCCCCGGTAGTCAAAAATCCCATATTTTTGGTGATACGTATACGTCGCATGTCCAGGCCGCAGCTGATCTTTAATCGGCTCATACTTAGATGAATCAGCATCCTTATTAAAGATCACAATAGAGATAGGAGCACCTGTTGTTTTTCCTTCAAATACCCCTGAGAAAATTTCGGCTCGATCAGGCTCTTTACGAGGAGAACTCAAAGGAGAACGGCCTGGTGCCCGCCTTTGCAACTCTTCTGTCACCTCCTCCTCACAAAGAGGGAGGTTTGGAGGACATCCGTCGATAACAACACCGACAGCCTTGCCGTGGGATTCTCCCCACGTAGTGATTTGAAAAAGGGTTCCAAAGCTATTACTGCCCATCGTAGATCTCTTCCAAATTTTCAGCATCGATCACTTTCTCACAGATCGATTGGTAGATAGGATCTCGAGATTCAAATAATTCTCTACAGTGTTCCAAAGGGTCTTCTTGACGGATAAAAGAAGGGACCCCTCTTTTTTCAATCCGTTTATAGAGAGTAGGGAATGTTGCTTTAAGATAAACCACTGTTCCCATTTCTTTAAGGAGGTGTTGATTTTCCTTTGAAAGGGGAGTTCCTCCACCGGTGGATACAATGGCCCACTCCTCTTTGATTGAGCGCAATATTTCGTGCTCGAGTTCTCTAAAAGAAGATTCACCGAGGGTAGAGAAGACATTCCAAATCGGTTTATTAAACCGTTTTTCGATGAGGTGATCGGTATCGACAAAAGGGAGTTGCATCCTTTGGGCAAATGATTTCCCAACTGTACTTTTTCCTGCGCAGAAAAAACCAATAAAAATAAGTTTCATATGAATCAAACACTCCCTACGTCTTCTCTTGAGGCTGAGCTGTTCTTTGCAGCAAAACTTTTAAGTTCCTTGTAAGACAACTTATAATCTCTAAGAAAGTTGCCTCTAACTTCTTCCGGTAAGTTAAGTACAAAGAGGACAAAACCCTTTGAAGATGATTTTTCAACAGATTCAGCAACCTCTCGAATTTTATTATAGAGTTTAACTAATTCTTTTTCACTAACAGATCCATTTTTTGAAATAATCCACCGTGTAATATCAGAAGCAATATCGCTCATTGCCATCATAACCATTAAAAAGAGGGCAGAGCAAATCACTGAAGTAAAACCAATCTGTTCACCTCTCTTATCTTTGTAAAAATCGAGCCAAATTTTGAAAGGTGCTCCAGTACCCAAAATATCGAGAACTATCGTCAAAACCTGCATAAGACGTGATAATTTAGGGCTCAATCTTTCGGCTAAAGAAACTTGTTTACGACAACTCAAAGAGGAATAGCCCAAAGCAAATCCTCTTCCTGCAGTTTTTACAATAGAAAAGCATGCTAAATAAAAGGTTGCAACCGTCGTTGCTACTGCAAAAAAAGCACGTATACCCACATCTTCTGAAATCTCTTCTTTAGTTGACTCAGAGGTGAATCTAACAAGTGAATACTCCAAAACACCAAGTGAACAAAAGCCTAAAAACATCCCAATTTTTCGAGCAACTTCTCTCCCTTTATTAACTACAGTTTGTTGCCCCTTTTGAAGGATTGTCGACCAATACGCCACTTTTCTCCCTTCAAATTCCCCCTCTGTTGTTGGAAGGTTTAACTCTCCTTCTAATAAAAACAGTTTTTCTCTGATCCGGCTTACAACTCCTCCTTTCATTGCTGCAAGCCTTCGATCAAAGGAAGTAGATAGATGTTGTAGGGCAAGAAGAGAGCTATGGATCGAATAGAGGGGTAAAATTGATCCTGCAACAGCTTTGATCACCGCCGAAGGTATTTTCCACTCAGAACTATTGTACTTCACAACAGCTAGAATAGTAGGCAATTGAGATGAAATAGAGAGAGCTAATGCACCTATTAAAGCTAAAGTCGCTTTTACTTTTGCAGAACAAGAGGATGGATCACCAAAACCTTCTTCGTTAGTTCTTTTATAAAAAATGTGTGTCACGGTTTTTCTTCCAGCCCAATAATCGAGCATAAAATAGGTGATGGTATTTGCACTGGCGCAAATAGGTCCAATGACAGGGCCGAGTTTAAGACTGATAGGCCAACTAGGAACCTTCCCAAGTAGGGAAAAAACAACGATCCCACCTGTAAAAACTCCTCTTGCTACCCTATGGGGATCGGCAAATTGATGATCTGCACCCTCCATGATATAGACAACTCTTCTCCCAAGATAATCGACTTGACCTTCAACAGTTTGTGTCGATAAAAGAGGAGCTCTACTATCTGTAATAGAGGTTGTCATATGACCTATAGTTGTTAAATATTCTTATCAATGCATCATCATTTCTTTGGGAAGAGCTTTTGCAACCTCCGTAAAGTAGCCCCAAGGCTTTGTTGCTATTCTTAATACAAGCTTTAATTCTGAATGATTTAAGTCTTGAGCAATACGATTGAGCCGATCTAAGACGGAATCCATTTTCTCAAAAAAATGATCTTTTCCAGGAGTATTTGCAAAGATGAGTTGATGTCTACTAAGTCCTTCGAGAAGATTTCCCTCAATCTGCCAGCACATGGTTTGAACGCGGTGAGGATAAAGTTTTGGAACTCGATGATTCACCTCTTCTTTTGGAATAATAAAGACATCATAGTTGGGGCCTACAAGAATACCTAAAAGGCAGAGAAGATTAAATGCTTCGAGATCTGTTCCCCTTCTATAAGCAACAGTTAAATGGAAGAGTTCTTCAGGCGCTCTTGTGTAAAACATCTGTCCAAAACTTGCATGGACACCGAGTTTTCTCTCCACATCTTCTGTCAATATCTGCTCAGTCAAAGATGGGTTGAGGAAAATCTGTCCCAACCGCCCTGCATTTGCATCTAGTAACCACTCTTTATTGTCGATTTTAACAACAAGCGCCGCATGATGTGCATAGGGGGAAAGAGACACCTTTTGGGGGTCTAGTAAACTTGCTTTTACAGCTTCAATATCAATGGGTTGATTTGTCCCAGGAAGGCTTCCCCCAAGAACATAAGAGCACTCTCCAATATCAAAAAGTTCTATCAAAAAACGGAGGGCCATGACTCTTTCTAGACAAACACCTCCCTGGCCGACGAAAAGCCCTTCTAGAAACTCCTCTCCACTCTTGATATAATTTGTAAAGGGACCAAAAAGAAAATGAGAGACAAATTCAAAGCGAGCCTGATATACTAGCTGGTACAACCACTGAGCTTGCTCCAATCGACTTGCCGATTTACAAAAATGTGGAACTGAAAATTCAGGAAAATAGAGTTTTAATAAACGGAAAACTTTTTCAGAACTAAATAACATCGCTGTAAGCATAAGAATCTTCATGAATAAAGTCACTAGAGTTGCAAAATTTAGCGCCTCTCACCGCCTTTTTAACCCCTCTTTTAGTGATGAGAAGAATAATGAAATCTTCGGCCTTTGCAATAATCCCCATGGACATGGACATAACTACACTTTGGAAGTCACTATCCACGGAACTCCAGACAAAGAGACTGGGTATATCATCGATCTAAAGCGACTAAAAGAGCTAATCAATACACTCATTATTTTTCCTTGTGACCACAAACACCTCAACCACCAAGTCCCCTTTTTAAAAGAAATCAATCCCACCGTTGAAAATCTTGCTGAGTGTTTTTTTCTCCGTCTTCAACCTGAAATTGAAAAAATCACCCACGGCTCTCTTTATTCTGTCAAAGTGAGTGAGACGGATAATAACTGGGCTGAATATTGTCATGAATGAACTGATTGAAAAATTACTCACCGGAATTGAAAAACAAGAGCAAGAAGATCTAGAGATTCTCCATCTCACCTCCTATGACAACTGCTTGTCTAAAAGGGCTCGAAAACTCCTCTCCTCTGAGCTTTCTCAACGGTATCAATTAGGAACACTCAAATCTCGAGAAAAAACAGATCCTGTTGCTATGGGAGAATTTCTTCTAAAAGGGCTTTTGCATGTAGATCAATTCGAATATGAAGCGCACCGTGCTGCTACAAAAATGTTTTCCGCCCATCAATGTGATTTTCGTCCTCTCTCTGGAATGCATGCAATGATCACCTCGCTCATTACCTTTACAAAACATAATGATACTGTCTATTCTATCGATTGTGGTTATGGAGGACATTTTGCAACGCACCACGTTCTCAAATGTTTGGGGCGCTCTTCTGCTCTTATCCCCATTGATGATAAGAACTTTACTGTCAATCTAAACGCCTTGAGTGATGCCGTCAAAAAAAACCCTCCAAAGGCAGTCTATTTAGATGTTGGATGCGCTCTTTTTCCTCTTCCCCTTCAAGAGATTCGGTCCATTGTCGGACCTGATGTTTTGATTATCTATGATGCTTCACATACATTTGGTCTGATTGCTGGAGAGCTGTTTCAATCTCCTCTACAAGAAGGTGCTGATATCTTACAGGGGAATACACATAAAACCTTTCCCGGGCCACAAAAAGGGATGTTTTGCTTTAAAGATCCATCTATTGCAGAGTATGGGATGGACCTTCTATCTACAGGATTGATCTCTTCATCACATACACACCACTGTTTAGCTCTCTACCTCACACTTCTAGAAATAGAGCAATTTGGAAAAGAGTATGCAAAACAAATGGTACGGAATGGACAAAGATTAGCAAAAGCACTGACAGAGGTTGGAATAGAAGTACTTGCTCCAGATCTTGGCTTTACAAAGAGCAATACACTTCTCGTCAAAGGAGACTCTGTTGGAGGGCATACCGAAGCTTGTCGCAAATTTTATGAATCGTCGATTGCAACAAATTCAAGACATGGGTTTGGGCAAGAAGTGATTCGGATTGGAGTTCAAGAAGTGACCCGAAGAGGAATGAAAGAAGCCGAGATGGAAGAAATCGCCTTGTTGATGAAAAAAGCCCTAAAGACAAATGTTCAAAAAGAAGTTCTCCATTTGACAAAGAACTTTCAAACTGTTCATTATTCATTCGATCCATGAAGCCCCAAATTGCTATTGTCGACCCTTTTTTTTCAGGAGCTAACTTCCCCAACTTAGCTGAAGAGATGGGCTACGGAGTTGTTACCATCCGGTCAGATGAGGTAAAAGAACTTAACCCTCTCATTCATTCTTTGAAAAAACTCCCTATCAAAGCAGTCTTTGCAGGGTGCGAAAATGGTGTTTTACTCGCCGATACACTCTCCTCTACCTTAAATCTCATTTCAAATGGTAAAGATCTTTCACTTGCTCGAAGAGATAAAAATGAGATGAAAAAAGTACTAAGCACACACCAAGTTCCTAGTGCAAAGTTTATCTCCTTTCCCAAGCTTACTCCAGATTTGATTCAAAAATGGATGGAAAAGCAGCAACAACACTTCCCTGTTGTTTTAAAACCTGCCTTAGCTTTTGGATCGATTAATGTAATCACCTGCAAAAATAACTCGGACCTATCTCACGCCTCAAAGCTTTTAAATACCCAAGATCTCTCCCCCTATGGAGTCGATAACACCCACTATTTAGTCGAAGAGTATATCGATGGAGAAGAGTATGCAATCAATCTTATAGGAAATGGAAAAGAGCTTTTTATCACAGATATATGGAGATATGACCGTAGAGAATTTGTCTCAGGATATACAGGTTACTATTCTGTAGACCTTCTTAACCCTAAAGACAATCCAAGTTTGATCAAAATACTTGCTGACATCTCTTTAAAGGCTGCCTCTGCATTAAAAATCATGCATGGATGCTCCCATGTTGAAGTAAAGGTCAATTCAAAGGGCGAACCAAAAGTCATTGAAGTTGGAGCCCGTATTAGTGGAGGAAGCTTGGCAAGACGAGCCACAACTGTTACACATCAAGAGACCGAACTTGCACATATCAAAGCATTTCTAGGATTAGAATTTACGTTTAAACCACTCTATTCCATCGATAAATATATGATTGTCGTCTATCTAAGAAACACAAAATCAGGAACAATCAAAACGATCGAAGGTGTTGAAGAAATCAAAAAACTTCCAACTTATAAAGAAATGAACCTGAATGTTAAATTAGGTAATCGGGTGACGCCTACAGCAGATCTTATCGGCTCGTCCGGCATGGTTGTTCTACAATCAAAGCACAAAGAAGCACTCTTATACGACTGTGAGCGTTGCCATGCGCTATTTCAATTACGATTTGATGAGCTCTAGAAATTCTAATCTTGTACTTGGATTTGTTTTAAAATGGTCAAGCATCACAGATGTTTTCATCGAAGCAGTTTGCTTTTCCACCCCTCTCATTAACATACAGAGGTGAGATGCTTCAATCACGACCCCCACTCCCTTAGCATCGATAGACTCTAAAATAGAATGGGCTATTTGATGAGTGAGCTCTTCTTGAATCTGTAAACGTCTTGCAAACATCTCTACTAAACGGGCTAATTTAGAAAGGCCTAAAACCTTTCCATCAGGTAAGTAGCCGATATGACATTTTCCAAAAAATGGGAGAAGATGGTGTTCGCAAAGAGAGTAGAATTCAATATCTTTGACAACGACCATTTCATTGATCTGTGACTCAAAAACAGCCCCGTTGATGACAATGTCAACATCTTCTTGATACCCTTTTGTAAGATACCGAAAGGCCTTAGCCGCTCGAGCAGGTGTCTTTAAAAGCCCTTCTCGTAAAGGGTCTTCACCAATTTCACGAATCATATTTTCGTAACTCTCTTCAAGAGATACCAATAATTCTGTCTCTTCTTCCATATCTTTATAAGTATACATTAAAGACGATTTGTCGCAAGAGGCTTATAAATAAAAGCAAACCCCAAAGCAATCGCTGGAGCAATTGCACCCCCAAGGATAGGAAGAGCAGGAATAGATGCTGTTAAAGAGCCTAAAAACAGAGGGCCAAGTGCCATTCCCATTGCTTGGAGAGATTGATAAAAACCCAAGACCTCCCCCTGCTCCCCTTTTTCACTCATATCAGACAAAAATGTCGCAGCACTTGGAAAGACAAGAGTTTGAAACAAAATAATGGGAAAGAGCATCATGTAAAAAAGAGAAGTCGAATGCATTAATAGGAGACAAGGAACTGTGCAAACAAGAGCACTCAACCCTCCGATAACAAGCTGTTTAGAAGAAAATCTATTTGCAAAAGGGCGAATTCCAATCCCTTGGCAAAAAGTTATCATTATTCCAGAATAAATATAATAACGCCCAAGCTCCAAAGAGCCAAACTGAAATCGGTTCATCAGAAAAAGTGGCATACATTCACAGAAAAACCCCCAACCAAGACAAAAACTCAAAATCATCACAAAAAACATCCGCATTTGTGGCAATCGAAATGCATTTAGACATTTTCTCAAAGCAGACAAAGGATCGATTTTTCTACCTTTAAAACTCAATCGACTCTCCTTAAAGAAACAAAGAACAAGGAGAAGGTTAATCGATGAGAGAATGAATGCCACAACATAGGGAACATAGTTTGCAAATAAACTAATCCTAGAACCAATGAGAGGACCTAAAACAAACCCAATACCACAGCTACTATTGAGAAGAGCAAAATTCTTTGTTTTTCGAGCATCTTGATAGGTATCTGCAATTGAACCTTGTGCAATTGCATAATTAGCTGCTCCAATCCCATCTAAAATACGGGAAAGAAGTAGAAGCGAAACACTTCTCATGATGATCGCACCCAATCCCAAAAGTGTTCCCATTATGAGAATTAAAAGAGCTCCTTGAAGTGCTTTTTTTCTTCCAATCCGATCAGACCAAGCCCCTAAAAGTGGAAGAGAAAAAAACCTTGCCAAAGCTGTCGCACCAATCAAGCCCCCCATGTAAAATCCCCTTACCTCCTTTGAAACTTCCAACGGAAGAAATCCTGTCGAAGGATCAATGATCAATGGGAAAATCACAGGAAGAATTAGACCAATCTCAATATAGATGAAAGAAGTGGTAAATAAGAGAATAAATAAATTCATCTAAACCGATTTAATTGTACTTCAAAATTTGGGTAAGTTTTTGCAATGCAATCCATTTCATCAATCACACTTTCCCCCTGCGCACCGAGAGAAGCGACCGAAAGTGCCATTGCAACCCGATGATCCTTATGCGAATGAAGATGTGCTCCTCGAAGGGGAGAAGGACGAATTGTCAATCCCTCTTCATCCTCTTCAATGTCGGCTCCCATCTTTCTAAGCTCGGTTGTCATCACACTTAATCTATCACACTCTTTGGTCCGCGCCACCTTCGCATTTTTCAAACGAGTCACCCCCTTGGCAAAACAACCAATGACGGCCAAAATAGGAACTGCATCGATAATCTCATTCACATCGATTTCACATCCAAGCAGCTCGGAACTTGGCAAAATAACCAACTTCCGCCCCTCCCTTTCAATCTGAGCCCCCATCTTCTTTAGATGGACAAATAGCTTCTTATCTCCCTGACAATCTTCAGGATCAAGATTATCTAAGATCAACTCTGATTTTGTCAGCAACGCTGCAACAGCGGGAAAAGCAGCCGAACTATAATCACCTCCAACCACATAGGTAAAAGGGGCAATCTCAGCTCTCCCCTCAAGAGCGTAGTGGGTGTAGTCTTTTGCTTCCACACCGATATTGAACCGATTGAGCCAATGGAGCGTCAGATCTATCCACGGCTTTTCACCTGGATTGCGTACAATGATTTCGCTTGGGCCAGAGGCAAAAGAGAGAGCGATCAAAAGGGCAGAGACAAATTGTGAATCCCCCCCTTCCACAACCACTTTTCCGGGATTGATAGGACCTCTAATCGGATTGATCTCTACACCGAGTTGTTGAAGAGCTTGATGAAGAGGCAAAATGGGGCGCTGCATCTGAATCGAGTGGTCACCAGTGACATACACCGGTTGATCTCCAAGAGCAGCAAGGGCTGTGAGAAAACGGTAAGCGATACCAGAGTTTCCCACATCCACCGTTCCACAAGGTTTGAAAACACCCCCTTCAACCTCGATGTTCTCTCCATCCCGCTCAATGGTTGCCCCAAATTGACAGCAGGCAGCAATCATCGCATCGGTATCGGGAGAGAGGAGGAGGTTTTCAATTCTCGAACGCCCCTTTGCAAGGAGGGCGAAGAGAAGAGCGCGCATCGTATGAGATTTTGAAGGAGGAACCTTAACCATTGCAAAGAAGCCTACTCCTTGTCGAAAAAAACATCAAATAGGCAGATTTTCATCTTGCTAAATGCATTTGTTTGAGTAGAGCTCATAATTAAGAATCATTCTTGTAAAAATAGCCCTTATACAATACGCTCCCCCTCTTAAAAAGGACAATCTATGGACAAATGCATCCTTGCTATCACACTCTTGTTTTCTTCTCTTTGTGCAGAAGAAAATTTTCTTCTCATAGAGAGCTCCTCAAAAGCCCCCTTATTTGAAATGGGATCTCGTCTCGATGATCGAATCACTCCTACCTCAACCTTTAAAATTGCACTCAGTTTGATTGGATTTGATACAGGCATTTTGGAAAATGAACAAGCGCCTATTTGGCATTTTCAAGAAGGGTACGACGATTTTTTAGCTGTATGGAGACTTCCTCAAAACCCTTATTCTTGGATTAAGACCTCCTGCGTCTGGTTTTCAAACCTTCTTGTGATGCAATTAGGAGAAGAGAGCTTCCAAACTTATCTGGCCCATCTTGACTACGGCAATCAAGATATCTCCGATGGACTCTCAAGTGTCTGGATCACTTCCTCTTTAAAAATTTCTCCAAAAGAGCAAGTTGAATTTATCCGAAAAATGGTTTGCAAAGAGCTCCCCATCTCTGATGATGCCATCAAAACAACAAAAAAACTCCTCTATGTAGACAATCTCGGTGAAGGGTGGCAACTGTATGGAAAAACAGGTTGGAGTGGCTCGACAATCAAAGCCGATGGCGAAAACCAAGTTGGGTGGTTTGTGGGATGGGTTGAGACAAAAAACTCCACCTACCCCTTTTCTTACAGCATCTTAAACCCTAACATCGATTGTGCAAAAAGAGTTTCTAGAGCAAAAGAGCTCATTGAAAAAGCACTCAACCCAGATGCTCGCTGACTATTTCTTAAAGCTCACTTCAATCACGCTGTACAACTTGGGGAACTGCGCAGTATCAAAAGGAAGCTTACTTACATTGAGGATATTCAATTCCCCTTGCAGTTGACTAAAGGTAGATAATAGCGGCACATCAGGAGGACTTGCATAATAGATCCGCTTCAAATGGCCTATATCTACAAGCATTTTAGAATCTGTCACAATCTTTCGAATCTCTCTCTCATAATGAGCCTGAAGAGCCTTAACTCCCCCTTGAACAGGAGCCTTTGCACAATCGACAACTATAAACCCAGCGTTATCTCCAACACCAGAATAGTGCAATTTGGAATATCCCTCTGTGTGACGAACAGAAAAACTTTGTGCACTTGTTAAAAAGTGTTGTATATTAAATGGATATTTTCTAGGTAGCGAGAAACTTTCTGGAGCAGAAGCAAGAGCCTCCTCCCACAACTTTGCCTCTTCATGAAGAACTTTTCCATGACTAGTCAGTGGTTTTTTACGAGGAGGAGTTGGATCCACTTTTTTTAATACAGCTGGTTTCTTATTTTTTCCAACCGTGAATTGTGCACGCTTAAATCGGCCTGGACGTCCCAAAGCGTCATAATCTGAAACCCCCTTAAAACGAAATATTGTCGGCTGATTTTTAAGTTGCGTGAGAAGAGGAAAGGCCTCTTTGCTATAAAGCACCGTTGCTTCCTTTCCTCCCAGATCTTTTACCATTTGTTCCAATACTTCAACATAACACTCCATAAACTGCTTGATTTTAACTCCTGAAGGAACATTTACCAATTTTTTTGAACCCAGTCTTTTTATAACAGTGGATGAACTGAGTTGCCGTGCAGCAACAATCGTGATATGCCCTTCCTCCATATGATAGAGCACGCTCCCTTCAATAGAGCTCTTTTTCCCGACAGGAACCTTGAACTCATGCAAAGACATCTTAGGCATAAGCTTAGCAAACTCAGCAGAGTTTTGAGCAATTTGCGGAGTTACAATCTCTTCTAACAGTCTCTTTTCTTCTCTCAGCAGCGCCACTCCTTCAGTCGCCCCTTTCCTTATTTTTTCTGCATGCTCAGCTCCTCTTCCATAAGAGGATGGTTCTCTTATCTCTTTGTTAGGTAGACGCGCCCACCAATCATTCCCTTCACTTTTTACAACCGTTGCTACCGTATCGACAACTTCCGATGTAAGAACTTCTCTTTGCCCCACTAACACAATCTCTTCTACTGCACCTACCAAGCCCTTACCAAATCCCTTCACTCCACTTGTTAGAGGGAAACCAATTCCTGCAATTGTAAGTGTATCATGAATCCCCTCTGAAACATCGGCCTTAGACACTCCAAGAGCCTCCAAGCAAGAGACAGATAGTTTTGACACCCTCCCTTTAAAAGCAACAGCAAGAAGAGCAGCTCCAGGCTGCAGTGGGAGAGATGCCCTTTGAGCAACGAAATCCACAAGATCTACTGTTTCTCGACAGATGTGGCCACCGATCCTAGTTCGGCAGCCTGCTTTAACCATGTTTTTTGTTCCTTTGACAACAAACTCTTCAATCGGTCGAAAAGCCTGTGCCCCCCAATGGATCCCATTAAGAGCACGCTTTGTCACACTTGGAGACTCACTCTCCTTCCGTGGGGAAATAGATTTGCGAGGGGTATGTATATTTGGAAACGACTTCATCGGCGGTGGTCCAAGTGATGTAACGACCCCCTCTGGTTTTATATATCCAGGCATCTGAGTCCCTTCACTTATATCAAAGGGGGCTGCTTTAACATCCACTTCCCCAGAAGGGGTGATGGTTGTTTGGAAAGTAAGTGTTGCACCTGTGACGGCTTCAATGCGCTCTGCACGCTCTTGAGGCAAGACAAAATCTTGGCTTGCTGCTTCTACTTTAATACCATTTAAATCTCCGGATCCTTCTTCTGTGGTTTTTCTCTCACTCTCTAGAAAAAAAATCTCTTTTTTTCTTAAATCTTCTGTCTCAATCACCTTGTAACCTTTGTATCCTTTTGTGCATCAAATAAGTGGTTAAAGTTAAGCACACATCTTCTGGAATCTCTGCCTTTTTTTCTATTGTAAATACAACAGCATCTATTGGCTTATAGACAACTGGATCCCTCTTTGTTTTGGCCAACGTCACAGAATTACACAACGTAAAACCTGTGGCACGTTTTTCCCAATCTATCGGATATCTATCAGACAAATCCCCTATCTTTGTAAAGACGGTTCCACTCCTGCCCATTAAGTACACAAAACTTGCTGAAAGAGGCTCTTTTTCTACCAAAGGCATCAATCGGCTAAACTCTCCATAATCCATAGGGCTGTCTGAAAATACAGCATTGCCTCTAAAAAACTCATCGCGCTGTGGGATATCCTCTAAATCTTTTGGACCCATGTGGCGTGCAAGCTGCCGCCGGCCAGCCGGTACTACAATGCTATCATAAGCAGCTTTCCTTAAATTTTGAGGAGTGAGTAGAGGCTCACTAGGCTCACAAGGTGGATGTGCATTTGCAAATGCCTTCATCGGCGGTGGCCCAAGTGTCGCTGCGACCCCTTCTGGTTTTATATATCCAGGCATCTGAGCCCCTCCACTTATATCAAAGGGAGCTGCTTTAAAATTGATCTCTCCAGGATGAGCAACAGCTGTTGAAAAAGTCAATGTTGCACCTGTGACAGCTTCAATACGATCTGCATGCTCCTGAGATAGTGCTCCCGCTTGACCTCCAACACCCACTTTAATGCCATTTAAATCTCCTTTGCCTTCCACAAAAGTTTTGGTGCCATTTGGAAGATGAAGAACCATTTTTCTTCTTGGATCATTTGGGTTGTCTGTTTCAATGAGTCTCATTCCTCTTTCCTCTTATCTTTAAATTTTTATATTAACACTCAGTTTTTTACCGTCTTTAGAGACATCGACAGCAACCCCTGTCATATCAGAAATCGCTCCAGACATTCCTCCAAATCCTGCTCCTGTGGCATAATCAGCTACTGAAACTCCACCGTTGAAGGTCGTTCCTACAGTACTTGTGATTGCACCGGCAAGTGGAGAGCTTGCCCCAGCAGCTGTCGCAACCCCACGTACCATTGGAAGGGTCGATCCCTTAATTGTTGCCGCAGCAATGGTCTCTTTTGCAAAAGAAGCTTCAGTAGCTCCATTGACCCCTCCGCAAATGATTGCAGAAATTGTTGGGTCTTTGACCACCTCAGATACAGCTATACTCACCACAGCCCGCTTCACCTGAATAGCTATAGCTGTCAACCAAGGCATTCCTGTTGCCATGGACATGGTAATACTCAAAGCAGTACAAAAAATACGGACCATCTGTATACCACTTTGCTGCTCTTTTAATGCCTCTAAAGCTTCCTCACACTCCTTTAAAATGGCTTGTAGTTGAGCTATTTCATGCTTTGTTGCAAAAATTTCCTGACCCAAGCAAATAGTTGCTTGTTCTAATCTTTCACACCTTTGTCCTATTTCAGCATTTTGCTTATGAAGTGACGCGCTCTTATCCATAAATGCTGCATGAGCAGCTTCTACTGCTTGTGTTAAATCAGCAATTTTCCTTTCACTCTCTTCAGCTTCTTGAATAACAATTTCACTCGCTCTCTCATGCTCAGCTACAGCCACATGTGCTTCAGCAACTGCTTGCGCAAATCTTGCTCCTTCTGCAGCGCGCTTAGCTCTTTCTATCTGTTTCCAAAATATTGCCCGCATTGCATGATTTGCCTTGGTTGGCAAAGGAAGAATAAGTCCTCTTTGATGTAACCATTGGTACTCAGCTTCACAAGGGTTTTCAATTGAAACTCCCCGATCTTCTAACCATCGTAAACAAGAGGAGAGAGCTTGATGAGGCTCGACAAAAAAACCGCTTTTACCTGTGGAAGGGGAGCACTCTAATTTCTTCTCAGGGCAATGAGAATAATAAACTGCCAATTCTTTCCCATCATAAGGATATCCATCACTCCCTAAAAAAGGATCTGACTGACCTTCAATAATTCGATGTAAAAATCCGATAAGCTTATCTCGCCAAACTTCGCTATTTACACGCTCTATTCCCTTTATCTTCTCATGAAAAGAACCTACAACTTTTCTTAAAGTTTCTGTCGTTGCATCCCTTTGTAATGATGCGCTGATCGCTTCGAAAAGGTTTGAGATTTGCCACCGAGCCGATTGATTAAGAGAGAACTCGGAGATAATCCCCCTCTCTTTAGCAACCTCTGTCACAGAAAGACTCATTTGCCACCCCCAAAAGAGAAAGAGACAACTCCAGTATGAGAGAGAAGTTTTGCTTCTGGAGTTTGTCCATTCCAAGAATTTTCTTGATGTGCTTGCAGTTGGTTTACGAGAAGCTCTCGCTCACCTCTTGCTTCCTGAAGTCTTTTCATCGACTGTTGATGTACCGCTTCAAGAGCTTCGCAATAGCAACGGCTCCTTTCAAGCTCCCCTTCTAAATCCCCTCTATTTGTCTCATCACACACTGTTCTATTCATCTTATCGACTAACTCAGCTCGCCTTGCATTGATTGCTTCTGAAGAAGCGTTGATCCGTCCAGGAAAGTCAATAGCAGGGAGTAACTTCCCATGGCGACGCTCCTTGATAAAAGCGATACGAGCTTCTGCTTCAACTGGACTCATAAGGCAAGCATCTCCTCTGCAAGAGCAGCCAATCTTTCTTGATGATCTAAGACCTTCCTACCAAGCCCCTCTTCTGCTTTTTGCACCGCTTGTATACGTTTAGCTCCTTCCCCAAGACTTTGATTCAAGACTCCTAAAGAGCTCTCTCTGACCTTATCAATCCTTGCTTCTAACTGTTTTGCCTCTTGAGCAAGTTCATGTTCCCATTTCCCTCGATTGTACGTCTCTCTAAACTCCTCAACACTTTCATTCGAAGGAACAGTTATTGCAAGTAAAGCAATAAGCTCTTCTTCCATCATCTCCATTTCAAAAAGGAGAAAGCAGATAGAGAGTGAAACATCTTCCCGCTCATCATCCGTAGCAAGAGATGCGTTGGCCAATTTTTTCTCAAAATGAGCAAGTAAGTTCTCATCTTGACCGAGTTCTCTCAATGATCCAATAATTTGCCTTGCCCATTCCTGATGGTATCTTTGCTCAAAAAATGTTTTAATCTCCTCACCCTCTGGCAATAAAGAGCGCATCAACTGCGCCACCTCTTCTACAAAGGGAGCATCTTCTACAGAAGAGAGGATGCGAAAATAGAGATGAGCAAGCGTCAGAAGAGAGGTTTCCCCCCTCTCTAAACGATCCAACAGGGAGGTTTGGTGAGCAAAAAAACCACTCCCTTGAATCTTCAAAATGAGGTCGTGTACTTTCTCTTGCCAAGAGGGGTTGAGCGTGCAGTTTTCTTGTGTAGAGTGTGTCTCTGTAATCGTTATTGAGCTCATGAGAGGAGAAGCTTAGATCTATCTCTTAATATTTTGCAAATATTTTTCACTATATTGCTAAAATCCATAGATCTATGTTAATATTTTGGACAAATGGCAACCAAAACAACAACAGAGACTCTACCATCAACTTTACTCCTACAACAATTGAATACTCCAGTCGATTTTGTAAGAGAGCTGAGTGCTATTCAAAGAGGATATGAACAATGGGATGATCCTCTTTCGATAAGAATTCATACCTGGGTCGGTGAAGCTATTGAAGATATTTCTTCTTCGGAAAGGACTGAAGAGGTTGCACAAGCGGCCATTGATCGCTTGAAAGAAATTCTTTCTAACCAGATGGATGGTTCTCCTCTCCATCACCCCATTTTAGATCGTTCTTGGACATGGGAAAAAACAGATTTAGATAATTACAAAAAGCTCAGTCTGCTCTCTCCTCATGATGGAAAGCCTTTTGAAGCAGAAGAAAAAGAGCATCTTTTTGCCAAAGCAATGTTGGCCTGGATGCAACAATCTTTTCAATACCTTACTTCACAGAAACTTGTACCATTTAAAGCTGAAGGCGACTCTGAAAAAGAGAGCCAGCTCAGAACATTTGGCTATCTGCAAATCGCTATGAATGCGGCGCAGATAGCGCAATTTAGAGAAGTGGAAAAAGCTGCACATGAGGCTGCCCGAACATTTGAAAACACTGTAGAATTCCTCACAGAAGAGAAAAAGAAAGAAATTGAGCGAGCGCGTCGAAGAGTTGAGAAGCATCATGCCATTGTTGAAGCTAAAGTGGAAGCACTTGCAAAAGCACATACAAGTATCACTTCTAAGCAAGCAAAAGAGCTCGAGCTAAGGGAAAAAGAAGCTGAGCAAGTGGAAAAGCTCCTCGTAGCAGCAAAGAGCTCAAACGCTGAAAATTCTGAGCAGCTAGAAGAACTACGAGTGCAACTTGCTGAAGCCAAAGCCAAGGTAGCTCAACTTGCTTGGGAACTCCAAAATTATTCACCTGCATTGTGTGTCATTTTATAAAAAAAGGATATCAATGACAGTAGCACTACCACAAGGACGAGCAGCTTTAGAAAGTACACTTCAAACCCAGCAAGCTTTAAACAGAGCATCTTCCGCTATCTCCAATCTCATCAAGTCAGCTATTGAAGAAGCTCAAAAGGCGCTTTCTGAAAGAGCGACATTGGAAACTAGGCGGGCCACTGTTTTAAGAGATCTAGAAAGAGAAATAGGAAATGAAAAAGCTGAGCTTGGCAATTTAAAAGGAAAAATAGCTCAACTACAAGGAAAAATTCATAGGCTTACTGTACAACAAACAGACCTTACAAAAAGCTTGCTGCAGCAATACATCGATGAAATAGATAGAGCACTAGATGAACTTGCAAACCATACACATACAATTGGAAACATCCAAACAAGCAAGGCTGATTTTAGTTATCTTGGGAAGGCGTGGATAGAATGAGTCACTTTGCAATACAACCAACGATGCAAGCAACCGTGAGACAGCAAGAAGTTGCAGTTTTAGCTGTGATTGAAAAGCTACATGCAATTGTTAGCCAGCTCATTGAAGGAAATGGAGTGCTAGAAAAAGAAGTATTGGAGTTTGAGGGGTATCTAAAGAAGCGGAAAGTTGCCCATCTTGCCAAAAAAAAGGCGTATGAAGAGCAAATAACTTCCCTTTCTAGGCGGATTGCATCTCTCGAAAGAGCTATCAAAAAGCTCTCTAATCCAAAAAATGTTTTACAGCTTTCCGCCGAAGAATATATGGAAGCCTTTCGCAACGTGCGTGATGACTTAAATCGGGAGCATATGCACTTTTTTGGAGCACAAACAACGACAAAAGGGAGCGTATGAATCCTCTTGCCTCTATTGCCCAATTAAGAGCCGATATCAAAAGGCTTGAACAAGAGAATGAAACACTTTTAAAAATGGTTGTAATGGATCTTGATTTTGCTAAAAATCTTATGACCAAACTTGGAAAAGAGAGCCAAAATTTAGACCAGAATCGACAAGATGTTAAAGCTCGACACCAAAGATGGGAAAGAGAAGTGGAAGAGATGACGGCAAGCATAGATAAAGATCTCCACCAGTGTGATCTAGACTTGAGCAGAAATGAAGGTTGCGTCATGCAAATGAGAGGAGATAGTAAACGAGTAATAAATGTTGAACTTTGGGAGCTTGCACGAAAAGGCTATAAATATGTTCACTCTGTTGCCTATCACCACCACAAGTACCAGCCACCTGGTGATCATAGAATGCTTAACATCACAGATGGTTCACAAACTATTTCCCAAGACAAACAGGCCCAAAAAGTTGCTTTGAGAAGAAGCAATCTGCAAAGAGAGTCTAGCAACCACCCCTACATTATGGGATGGACAAAGATCAACCACGAATGGAAGAGAATTTTAGGTCCCCATCCAGCATCACGAGAAGAGTATACTTATACGGCCAAAGAAGGTTGGAAAAAAACTTAGAGAGCGCGCGCATAAATCTCAACTAAACCACTGTTCAAATTGATAAATCGCTTGGTGTTTGAACATCTCTACCCCCTCAATCGTCACACACCCCTTCTCCTCTGCTCTCATGAGAAAAGGAGATTTCTCCTCACTCACACGAAGGTCCATCACAAGCGCTGAAGAGGGTGGGTCAAGTTTTAGATCGGCAGGCGTTGCGTTGATCAAAATGTCGTAGCTAGTGGTTTTAGGAAAACAGCGGTGGTATAAATGAGCTTTAGCCCCCCGCTTCTGAGCCTCAGAAACAATCGCTTTGGCCGATCCGCCAGCTCCCAAAATCGCAATCTCTTTTCCCCTCACTGAGATTTTCCGCTCTAGTGCATCAAGCGCTCCTAATCCATCTGTGTTCGAGCCAACTGCCCCTTTGGAAAATGTAAGTGTGTTGGTTGGTGAGGGGAAAATCGCCTCTTTGTGAGGCATCGTTATCGAAAGACCACGAAATCCAATTTTTTCTAAGAGAGGAAGCGCCTCCGTTAACTCCCCTTTCTCAATCAACATCTTTACGTAAACAGCATCTATTCCAAAATGCTCGAATACAAAGTTGTGTGTTCGATGGCTAAGGCTCTGTAAAACAGGATCTCCAATCAATCCATAAAGAGCCGTTTGCGATGTATGGAGGTGAGTGTGGTAAATCCCCTTGAGCTCGGCAATGCTCATCTGCCCTTTTGCAGTCTTTTGATCCAACGAAGTGGGAGCATAGGTCCAAGGAGAACCCAAAATGGGAGCGAGAATCCGAGTGATTTGCCCTAGCTCTCCCATCGCGACGCCTATGACGTTTGTTCGTCTGATAAAGTTTAACATCCGAAGCGCATCGAGCGTTGTGTTTGCAAAAGTAGCAACCTTGTAATAATCGGCTCGCTTTTCTCGCATCTGCTCATAGATCGCATCGAGATCATCGGGAGTTTTCTCAAAATCATGGAATGAACAAATCCGTTTGATCGAGGGGGGAATTGCCTGAAATTGCTCCTTCGATGCTGAAAAGGGAAGGTCGATATAGTCGGGCTTGAGGGCAACTAACTCATCACTCACCTCGTGGCAAGTGAAAATCACTGGAATGTGCGCTCTTTTTCGCAACCGTTTGAGCGAAGGAGAAAGGTCTAGACGAAACTCTACGAGATCTGCCGATTCATTTGCATCAATGAGTGCAAGGGGAGAGTCCCTCTTTAATGTGGAGCAAAGCATCTGTCCATCCTTGTATAAAAAGTTTCTGTGTCAGGTTGACCATACAACACTCTCCACCTAAAGATGTTATAGCAATCATCCGCCCTTCCTTTTTGTCCCTTTGTAAAAGCGCATAGGAGAGATGATCGGGAAAAGGGAACTTAAAAGGAAATGAGGTGATCAGCTGAAATATCCGTTCATAGTCACCTCGATTGAGAAGACCTAATTCGACGGAGATTGCCGCTTCAACGATCATCCCCATTGCAACTGCTTCCCCATGAGAGAGGGCGTAGTTGAAATGCGCTTCAAGTGCATGCCCCACTGTATGTCCAAAGTTAAGGATATGACGTAACCCTTTGAATTCAAAAGGATCTTTTGTAACAATAGCACACTTGACTGCCACACTTTTTTCTATCATCTCTTTGATTATGTGTGGATTGCGGTTGATGATTGAAGTGTGATTCTCTTCTAAAAAGGAAAAAAGCATCTCATCCCAGATGATGGCGTGCTTGATTGTTTCGGCAAGGCCATCGATCCAAGTGTTTTGGGGAAGTGATTCTAGAAAATGGAAATCAAAAAAGATATGTGCTGGATGGTGATAGGTCCCAATCCAATTTTTAGCCTTTTTGAGGTTCACCCCATTTTTTCCTCCGATCGATGCATCGGTCATCGCAAGGAGCGTTGTAGGGAAAGAGATCAATGGGGCTCCACGCATAAAGGTTGCAGCGACAAAACCGACTAAATCAAGAAGTGCTCCTCCTCCAATTGCAACAAACACTGTACTCTTATTCGCCCCTCTCTCATAAAGAATCTCTTCAATCCACTCTTTCATGGCACGATTTTTGATTGTTTCTTTGTTGGGAAGCACGATAGGATCTAGCAAAGGCGGCAGGTGGGGAAGAAGGGACTCTGTTGTGATAATACATTGTTCACCAATGTCTTGAGCTAATTTGAGCCCTTGTGGTATGAGGTCGTAACCGAAGGTGAATGGGACCTCAATTTGAGGGGGTGTTACTCTGAGACTAAGAGGCATGGGGAAACCTTAAACCGAATAGAAATTGAAGGCAAATAATTCATTAGTGTAGAATTAAATCAAGATGGTTGAAGTTTTTAATATCGGGATCGGTCAACACGAACGGTACGCTCAAGATCAGGAGATGGTCGAGAAGTTCCAAGAGCAGTATCACATGCCTCCAGCTGGTGCTCGTTATATCGCCGGCCAAACAAAAATTCTCGACCTTGTCCCCAAACAGCCTGCTCTTGAACTGTTGATGCAAACCCAGAAAAGGAAATCATGGGCGCAGTTTAAATCTCCACAAAACTTTTATAATCAAAGCTATGCATCTCAATTCATCGTACCTAGTCTAGGACCTATTGAGAAACAAGACGCTGATATTGCACGGATTCGCGCGATTTTAGAAGAGGAGGGAGATGGACAAGAAGAAGGCGATCAGCCCACCGAAGAAGAGGAGGGAGATGGACAAGAAGAAGGTGATCAGCCCACCGAAGGTGAAATCCTTCTCGACTTATTGATGACAGTACGCGATACCAACGAAATGATCGACTATGTGCACTCTCGCATTGGTCAATTCCTACAGGGCTAAAGATGAAAAAAGTAGATTGGACAAAACTTCTTGGCTGGAAAGAGGATCAGCTCAATGAAATGCGCTTTTCAGGTTTCACTTTTCTAAGAGATGGACGGTATAAGCAAGCGATCACTTTTTTCGAAGCGCTTGTCTTGCTCAACCCCAATAATGTTTTTGATAGACAAACACTTGGAGCTCTTTATCTTCAGATCAATAAAAATGAAAAAGCACTCCACCACTTTGACAAAGCCCTCGCCCTTGCAGGAAAAGATGAGACGACACTTCTGAATAAAACAAAAGCACTCGTTATGTTGGGAAGACGGAAAGAGGCAATTGAAATTGCCAAACTGCTCCAAAAAAGCGCGGACCCTTATATCGCAGGTGATGCTCAAGCGTTGATTATGGCACACAGTTGAACTTGCATAACCTGTTCATAACTAAATTCTTGCTATCGACAATTCCTGTAGATCGTCTTAGTTTTCAACAATTTAGGTGTTCATAACTTTTTTCTGTTCACAACTCATTGGTTCATAAATCTGTTCGTAACCGATAAAACTTTTTGAATAAAAAGTGATTGCACACCTTTGCTGAGCATGCTAAATTTCGTCTTCAATCAATACAAAAAAGATGAATCGAGACGACACTATGCTGACATGTGACACACGGGAAACCTGGCAACAATTTCTTGAATATGTAAAGAAGCGTTGCTCCTTAACCGCATTTGAAAATTGGCTTGCTCCGATCAAAGTGCACGACTCTTCGACAAATGAAGAGATCTGTTTGGAAGTCCCAAATATTTTTGTGAAGGCGTATCTTATCGACAACTACAAAACCGATTTGTGTTCGTTCTTGCCTGTGACACAGGAAGGAGAGCCTTCGATCCGCTTTCTCATCGCAGAATCTGAAGAAAAAAAACAATTCACTCCTAAGCCACAAACTGTTGTAACAACTCCAACCCAACAAGAAGAGTATCAGATGAAACTCAACCAGTTTTATCGCTTTGATAACTTCATCGAGGGCCCTTCAAATCAATTTGTCAAGTCAGCAGCGATGGGAATTGCAACACGTCCATCCCGCTCTTATAATCCCCTCTTCATCCATGGAGGGGTTGGACTTGGAAAAACACATCTTCTTCATGCGATAGGGCATCATGTCAAAGAGCATCATAAGAAATTGCGCATTCAATGCATTACAACAGAAGCATTTATCAATGATTTAGTCGATAGCTTGCGGAACAAATCGGTCGATCGAATGAAACGTTTTTACCGCACCCTTGATGTCCTACTTGTCGATGATATCCAATTTCTTCAAAACCGCCTCAACTTTGAAGAGGAGTTTTGCAATACGTTTGAGAGCTTGATCAACCAAAACAAGCAGATCGTGATCACTTCGGATAAACCTCCAGGGCAGCTCAAACTTTCCGAGCGGATTGTTGCACGGATGGAATGGGGGCTTGTCGCACACGTTGGAATGCCAGACCTTGAGACCCGCGTTGCCATTTTACAACATAAAGCAGAGCAAAAAGGGCTGAAAATCCCCAACCAAGTCGCTTTTTATATCGCCGAAAATATCTATAGCAATGTACGGCAACTCGAAGGTGCGATCAACCGGCTGACAGCACACTGCCGCCTTCTCAATCAAGAGGTAACAGAAGGTCTTGTGGAAGAAACCCTTTCCGAACTCTTTCAAATGGGGCCTAAACACAAAGTTTCGGTTGAAAACATTTTAAAAAGCGTTGCAACAGTTTTTGGAGTGCGTGCCACCGATCTAAAGGGGACATCGCGAACCAAAGAGATTGCGCTTGCTCGCCAAGTGGCAATGTATTTAGCTAAAGAGCTGATGAATGAATCGCTCATGATGATTGGAGCTTCTTTTGGCAAAACCCATTCAACGATCTTGCATGCGTGTAAGACTATTGAAAATAAAGTAAAAAAAGACGAAGCTCTAAGACGTCAGATTGCCCTATGTAGAAGACACATCGATAAGTGAGGAAAATATGTTTCGACGTCCTGGAAAAAATCCTTTAGAGGATTACAAAGAAGAAAATACCACCTATAACAATAAATATGAGCCATCAGATGTGCCACCGCGCATCTTCGATACTCCTCATCAACACAACCAACCTCTTGCAACTCCCATGTCCCATGAAGAGAAGGCATCGACACTCCCCCACCATTTCCAAGGAATGGTCAAAGAGGATGATCCTGAAACTACGCTTGGTGAGGGAGTCACTTTCCGCGGAGAGCTCAGTTTCGACAAACTGCTCCGAATCGATGGAACCTTTGAAGGAGAGCTCCTCTCTCAAGGAAAAGTTGTCATCGGCCCAACAGGAAAAGTGAAAGCTGACCTCAATTTACGAGAAGCGATTATTGAAGGATCGGTAGAAGGAAATGTCACAGTCCAAGAGAAACTTGAATTACGGGGTGAAGCATCGATCAAAGGAGATATCAAAGCAAAGCTTCTTTCAGTTGATGAAGGTGTTGAGATCATTGGTGTGATGCAGATCTCAGCCAATCCCGACACCACCTTCTAACGATTTACTCTCCGTCTTGCGGAAGTAAGTGACGCAGATTTTCAGGGACTGCATTTCGATCAAGCTGGCCACACTCTGATATATCTAAATGTGTGAGTTCAGGTGTATGTACAAGGTGATTCAGCTCGTCTGGTGCTAAGTTAGAGCAACGGAAGAGATCCAAAAACTCAAGCAAAGGGGTGTACTTTAAAGGTTCTAGTGCACCAGGCCCTAAGTTATCGCAATTTCCTAAGTTTAAATGTGTGAGTTTAGGTGTATGTACAAGGTGCTTCAGCTCATCTCGTGCTAAGCTAGAGCAATGGAAGAGATCCAAAAACTCAAGCAAAGGGGTGTACTCTAAAGATTCTAGTGCGCCAGGTCTTAACCGATCGCAATATGCTAAATTCAAATGTGTGAGCTTTGGAAAAGACTTGAGATGCTTCAGTATATCACCAGAGATATTAGCAGGAAGAACCAAAGATCGAAGATCTGGACACTTCTCAGCTAGCATGCGCAAATCATCACTTTTAAATCCTGTAGTATAGATCACTACACCAGATCTAAAATCAAAGTGCTCTAATGAAGCAATAGAGTCCCCTACAAGGTCTACAAAACGTGAAAATTCTTGAATTCCAAAGAAAGATAAGGGAAGTTTTTTCCTATTAATCATAGAAACGACCAGATCACTAATGGATACATCCCAATCCACAGATGTAATCCGACAAACTTTTTCAAGAGGAGTTTTAACAATCTCCGTAACTCCTAGATTTTTTAAATCTTCAACTGAAGACATTTGCAGATAGAAATACAGAGCTTTAAAAGACTCTTTTTCTATCTCGCATACAACATCTAAAAATAGATTTGTTGGATATCTTAATAAAGTAAGGAGCTCTTCTGGTTCTAATTTAGCATTGGCAATTATTCTGCAACTACCTTCCCTTAAATCTTTTGCTTCAAAATAATCAAAAATAAGAGCAAGTTCGATGTAATCATTAACATCGACACCTTCGGGAAGAGGCTCTCCTTGCAGAGATGCCACAGCAACCTTAAAGTTCTTACCATTAACAAAATCAGTAAGATAATCAGGAGGCTGCAGTTCAATACTCTTTTTTGCTTCTTCAGCAAACCCTCCAGTGAAAAGCTTTTCAAGCATCTCAGAAGATTCTATCAAAGCGCGCTTATCAGCATAAAAGGATTCCCCTGCCAGAATAAGCTCCACTTTCTCTTCGGTTTCTTCCTCTAGTAGCAGCGCCCTTTCTACACGGAGATCAGGAAAGGTTCTTTTTACAACCTCTAAGACGTGACCTGGAGAGGCGTATGTGACTGTTGTATCATCAGCTCTAACTTTGACCCAAAGGCGATGGTCTGCATCTTCATCTTTCGAAGCAAAAGCAAAGGTTTCCTCGATCACCTCACGAAGCTTGGCTTGATCTTTCTCATTTGGTGCTCTAACTCTTAATTTTATACCACTTTCTTCAACAGCAAGTTGACTAGGGTCAGTTGTGAATAATAAGTCTAAATTTTGTTTTATACAAAGTACATCTATCATAGAAAGAAAAGATAATAACGCTAGATATAGTAAAAAATCTATCTAAAGAAATTGGCGACTAAAGGTGAAAGCGTAAATTGCCTTTGCTCCGTAAAAATGCCTCGCTGCTGCTCTGATCGTTGCCCCTGTTCCAATCAGATCATCCATCAGTAAAATTGTCTTGCTTCCCACCTCTTCCTTTAAAATAAAGCTCTCATAGGAAAGGAGATAACGCTCTTTTTTGGGCAGTCTCATCTGAGGTAAAAGGCCTGGCTTTCTAATAAGCCCTTTGTAAATAGGTCGTTGCAATTTCTTTGCAAAAACTTCGATAAAATGAGACTTCCCTCGACTCGGGATAGGAACAATTAAATCGGGAAGCTCCCATCCAAGCTTTTCAAACTGCATCAACATAAGAGAGACGATGAGCTTTGTGAGCTTTCCTCTCTTAAGCCATTGAACTGCAGTCTTAATTGATCCTGTATGATCACAGGTAGACGCGATTTTTAGACCGCAGTCAGAAGAAAATTCCCATAATGGGATCAATTCAAAAAAGGAGAGGCAGAAATCGCAAAAGTGATTATTTTTAAGTGTTTTAGATTCGCAGTGGCAACAAATTTGTGGATAGAGAAGCTGAAACATGGAAGAAATGTTAGCTTTGAGGTATAATTAAGTCTATGACGGCTTTAGAAGAGATCAATCGAAAACTTGAAGCGAGGCAAATTGAGCTGGCTATACAGCCAAATCAACTCAATTTTTCTTCATTTCTCGTCCATCCAACAGAGGCTGGGGCTTATACAAACTACCCTGGACAGATGGACAAAATGTGTGAAATTCTCGACGCAAACCTCGATATTGCAGAGAATAAAATTGCGTCTGCAGATGATGCGATCTTCATCTATAAAAACAATTGGAATACAATCGACAAAGATAAGATTCCTGTTATTGAAGAAAATCTCAAAAAGCTTCAAGAGCTGCGTGAAAATCTTCAAATGCTCAAAGATCTCTATGAGTCTTTCATTGTTGAGCCTGGTGTGATCCTTATCACCGATGGAGAGCGTGAGGATCCCGACACGTTCCACCTTTCGATTGATCCTCCCACTTCTGTGACTCGTGGAAAGCGGGAAGAGATCATTAAAAACTGGCAACACCTTCTTATAGAAGCGGAAAATGCTGTTTCAAAAGAGCTCTCTCTCAACCTGGAGCTTTGACCAATTCACTGCTGTTTGTAAAAACATAGGATGGCTGGAAAACAGATCCTTTAACCGAAATGGTGAAAAGCTCTGCTAATTTCAACAAAAGGTTGTACTGTTTCATCTTAATACTGATATTCATCTCTCCATCAAATCCAATCGTTGCAGGACTATTTTCTGCTAAATAGAAGCGGGAGTGTTTTCCATCGCTAAAAACGTCTTGGAAATCGTTGAGATGTATTTTCCCCTCTTCAATGGTATATACAATCGTTCCACGAGCTGGGATCAAATTTGTTAAATCGAGGCCAATCCGCGCTGAGATCTCTGTCGGAACGAGCATGAGATGGCTGAAGAGAGTTTTACGGGGATAATTGGTGAAATGGAGCTCTCCTCCACCTTGGTAACTGAGGTGATTAGAAAGTGTCCCACTAAAATCATTGAGCTCAAATGTGGGAATAAAAAAAGAGCGGTAGAGAGGACGTTTTCCTCTCTCTCTTGTCGTCCATCTGCTGGTGAGACGAGAGAGTCGAAAATCTTGAAGGGCTAAATGGGAGAGGTGAAACTGCCAATCTTCTTGTTTGAAGAAAACAGCCCGATCGAGGAAAAGCCTTCCCGACCAATCATCGATACAGAGGTCTCGCAACTCAAAAAGAGCTTGTGAGAGATAACACTCTCCGATAAGAGACTCCACTTCTACCGATTCGTAGGTGCAATGACTCCCTTTTATCGATCCATAAAACGTGGAGTTTGCTAAATCACTCTTCAGTAGATCAAAATTTCCTGTGAGGAGATAGACCCCTCCAAGTTGAGGGAGAAATTGAGGATCAACTTCTACACTCCCTTTCATTTCAAGCAGGTCTGAACCGTCTGGATTTTCATTGACAAGGTTTGCTGCAAATCCAAAAAATGCTCCTTCAATCTGTTTGATCGTCCATTCATGATTGGGAAAACGTTGCCAAAGTGCTGTCAATGTATCCTTCTCATCTGTGATCGATAACTCCCCTTCCATCAAGGTTAAGCTGTCGGTCTTCAGGTGAATAGCACACTCTTTTCCACAACAAGAAGTTTCTGTTTTCAAGTTGAGTTCCATCGGATCGTAAGAGAGGGTGAAGTTTTTCAAATCCCAGCTTTGATCCAAAAAATGGTAGAGGCCGTCTTTGAGGTGGAGAGAGAAAAAGAGGTTTTGGGGATAAACTTCAACCATCAACTTCCCTTCCAAAAGATCTTCTTCCTTCAACTCTTTGATCGCTTCAAAAAAAGAGTCGTGGATCTTTCCAGGAAACAAACTTTTTGCTAACTCCGCAACCTTAGGAAGGCGGTCAGGAAGAAGAGTAAAGTCGAAGTTATCTAATACAAGCTTTTGATAATCAAAATCATAATGAAGTTTTTCAAGTCGGTATTCTCCGAGTAATTCCAACCCTTCAACAGTGAGTCCTTCAGCTGATGAAAATGAGAACTTAAGATCTCTCCCCTCTTTAAAAGGGATACTTCCAAATTCAAGATCGGTCGATGAGGCTAGAAGATTACCCTTCACCTCTTCCATTGTCCAGTCGAGCTCTCCACTTGCCGAAAGGTGCCCTTTAGGTGACCAGAGCGAACGAGAAATCAAGGGAGAGAGTTCGATTTCGAGTTTTTCAACTTCTCCTCTCAATCGCTTTTGCTCTTTGTTATATAAACCTGAAAAGTAGAGCTCTCCTTTTTCTGGGTGTGTCACCTTTAATTCTTCAATTTCAATCGAATCAGATCTATTTTTTGTCTGAATATCGGCGATCCAATTGCCACATGTGATCTTTGGAAAATAGTAATGTCCTTCCTCTCCAAACCCTTTGATCAAAACATCTTCACCCGTGATCAAAATCTCTTCTTTCAATCGATCAAAGCTCCCTTTTACATCGAGGAGTGTTCGATCGGTTGAAAAGAGGAGAAGTTCTCCTTCAATCTTCTCACGATCAAAGCTTAAGGTTGGAAGCTTAAAGTCGAGAGGAAACCCTTTAACATGGAGATGACCACAACTCTCCTTCAATGTAAAGCGGTGTTGCAAAAGATTGTAGTCAAATGTCGCTGTTGTATCATAGAGAGGATCCATTTCGAAATAACACTTTCCTCCAAGTGTTCCATCAACCAACGTTCCATTGTGGAATTTAAAAGAAAAACCGTCTGAAGAGAATGTCCCTAAAAGGGGGAGGTTGGACAAAAAAGAGGTGTTGAAATGGGAGAGGAGCTCCCTTCCTACCATCAGAGACCCCTGCTTCATTTCCCCTGCCATCTCAAGATCAAAATCGGTCAATGATTCAAGGTGGATATCTATTTTTCCTGTAAAGGGCAACCCTTTCCAATTCGTTTCGATCTCCTTGAGATGGATCATCTGATTTTCAAATTGGACAGAGGTATCGACGTGATCGAAGGTAAGCCCATAATTTTTCTGTACATGTTTTCCATTTTTAAGGGGAAGATAACCGATATGGTCACCTGTCATCAGGTCGATGTAGTGAAGGCTATTTGAAATCTCATCAACAGTGAGAGCAAAGGAAGATGTTTCAAAATTGACCTTCTCTCCATCATAGAACATGACGAGATACCGCTCATCGAAATTTCCCTTCACATTGACAACACCTGAAAGCTCTACTGGAACATCTCCAAAGAAAAAGGGTGTAAAATACTTTTCAAGAGGCAACTGGCTCGCTTCAAACCATCCAAGCCGTTTTTTTGAAAGGCAAAACTGGGATTTAAGCTGTTCTAATAGATCTCCTTCTGGCAGTTCAAACGATTTGTCAACGCCTCCTCCAAATTGACATCCAAAATTGAGCACATCCTCCTCATTGAAATGAAGCTTCCCATCGAGTTCCAATCCATTGAGATGGTGGGAGAGGGTCGCTTCTAGCTCTAGGTGATCATCGGGAAAGCTTAGAGAAAATTGGGGTTGAAATTTTTCAGGAATAAGGGGCACCACCTCTTTGGATGAACCGGTGAATTTAAGCTGCATCAATGTCTCTTTAGAGAGCCAATCAAAATCGATCTCCCCTTCCATTCCGAGAAAACTTCCCTGTAAAAAGGACGATTCAACCTGCCCTTCTTTCACGCAAATCATCGATGAGAGAGAGTCGATATCCCAAATGCCACTCAAATACTCTTCTTTAAGCGCAACATTCCCCCCTTGCAAAGAGAACTCCCCATTCCACTGACCTGCTTTCTGTGGATTAATATCAAAAAGGGCGTCACATGTATTGAAAAGGCCGCAAATCGAGAGAGGGTCATTCGAAGCTTTTACATCCCAAAGATGTAGAGAGCCTTCTAAATAAGAAGGTTTCCCCTTACTTAATTGAGCCGTCACTTTCCCATCGATCCGCCCATCTAAAATTTTCCACTCTTTAAAATGCGTAGGGATCTTCTCTCCAAAGAAATAGGTCATCACTTGTGAAACTTTGGGAAAATCGTGCTCTCGAAAACAGGCTGCAACCTCCATCTCTTCCCCTTCTAGAGAGAAAAATGTTTCAAAAGGTTTCTCTTGCCAATCGAGAATCAATCGACCCACCATTTTTTTACCAAGCATCTCTTGCTTGAGATTGAGACCGATCGGCTCATTAAACGACTCCAAAAAGAGAAGACCATCATTCACGATCATCTTCAAATTAAAGGTCAAAAAAGGGAAAAATTTTTTCTTCTTAGAAAGTAGAGAAAGAGACCCCTCTTTTTGGTGAAGAAGCTTCGGATGGTGAATCTTCAATGTCCCCCCAATCTCTCTTTTAAAGAGATGGACATAGGGAGAAAAGGTCGCCTCTTCAAAAGAAGCTTCAAACGTTCCAGCCTTAGAAATTTTTCCATGGATAAAACGTACTTTTCCATTATGCCACGCCAAATCTTCGAAAGTAAAATCGGCTCCAAACCGCTTTTTAAACTCCCCTCTTGTCTTCCACTCAACTGTTTTTAAAAAGAGTTCGAGGGGAAAAAGGGCAACAAATAAAAGCGCGAAAAAAGAAAGAATGAAAAGTGTCCGTTTCCACATACTGACAGCTTACTTTTTCTCTTCTCTTTTTGCACCCATTTTGCTAACTTCAAAAAAGTATGCTAAGACGTTTTTTAGACTTCCAACTCTCCTTTTTTGAAAAAGGGAAACCTCTCTCTCCCCTTCGCCCCTTGGTGTCAGCATTAGACACATTTTGCTATGAGCCTGCAATCAACGTCCGTCGTCGCCCTTTTGTTCGAGATGCCGTTGATGTTAAACGGTGGATGGTCCTTGTCATTTTTGCTCTTTTACCCACCGTTCTTATGGCAATGTGGAACACAGGTGTCCAACAGTTTGTCTATACAAGTGGCGATCTCGATACCATGCAAGCCTACTTAGATGCATCAAAAACTCTTTCCGGCTATTTCACCTACACCTTCTCCCATTTTGGAAAAATTTTCTCTCTAGGAGCCTTTGCTTTTCTTCCCATTTTGATCGTAAGCTACGGTGTTGGAATTTTGTGTGAAGGGATCATCGCCTGTATCCGTGGCCATGAAATCAATGAAGGATTTCTCGTTACAGGAATGCTCTATCCCCTTGTCCTTCCCCCAACTGTTCCCCTTTGGATCGTCGCCTGTGGTGTGATCTTTGGAGTGGTTGTTGGAAAAGAGATCTTCGGCGGCACTGGGATGAATATCTTAAATCCCGCTCTAACTGCGCGCGCTTTTCTCTTTTTCACCTTTCCCGGAAATATGACAGGAGATATTTGGGTTGGAACCAACTCACAAGCCGTCTCTAAAAGCTTAGCAACGATCAACGGAGCTGCCAAGCTGACAGAAGTGGATGGCTATTCTCAAGCAAGTGCGTTGCAAGGGCTCAACGCGTGCATCACCGATATCAAACGGGTTCATGTTGATGCGATCGCCACCAAATTTCTTGGGGATAAAGTCTCCACTTTCGATGTGATCCAAAAGCACTTTTTGCAGTGGAGCCAAGGGCATTCCATTGAAGGAGATGTTGGTAGCCTCAGTTGGGATCAGATGCGCGCCTTTGTTACCTCCCCTTTACAAGAGGGAGGACTCGGTCTTTTGCCTGGCAATTTCATTTCGGCTGCCAACTACGGTGAAACGCTCTATGGATACGACAAATTTAGCGATGGCAACCTCTTTTTTGGCAATATCCCCGGTAGCATGGGAGAGACCTCCACTCTAGCGTGTCTTTTAGGCGCTTTTCTACTCATCCTCTTTGGAATTGGAGCGTGGCGTACCATGCTCTCCTTTGGACTTGGTGTATTTGTTACAGCAACAGCCTTTAAACTCTTCTCCTCACTCGGCATCGACGGAGGGGCATGGAATTCTGCCAAATTTGTCTTGCCCGCCTACCGCCACTTTATGATGGGAGGAATCGCTTTTGGACTTGTCTATATGGCAACTGATCCGGTGAGTTCTCCTGGCATGAACCTCTCCAAGTGGATCTACGGCTTTATGATAGGGATGATCACCATCTTGATCCGTGTGATCAACCCCGCCTTCCCCGAAGGGGTAATGCTTGCCATCCTCTTTGCCAACGTCTTCGCTCCCCTCTTTGATTATTACGTCGTGCGCCACTACCGGAGGAGGTACACAATTGGCAAAGCCTAGAGATTCTCGTGTCCTTCTCTTTATCATCATTCTCTGCTTTTCATGTGGATTTCTCCTCGCCGTCGTCGCCTATAGCCTCCGCATCCCTCAAAAAGAAGCGAAAGAGTTTGATCAGAGCAAACAGATGTTGATTGCCGCAGATATCATCGATCAAAATGCTTCTGCTGAAGAGATTAAAACCATTGCAGAGACAAGAATTCACCCCTTTGTCACCGACAGCAAAGGAGAGGTGTACACTTTAGAAGAAAAAAAACTCACCCTCACTGAATACCTTGATAACAACCAGAAACAAGGGTATGCAAACCTTCCCCTCAAACTCTTCTATGTCATCATGCCCAATGAAAAAGAAGACCCAAAAGATTTCAGTAAAGCTCAAGCCATTGTCATCCCTGTTTCAGGCTTTGGACTTTGGGCCCCTATCTACGGCTATTTGGCAATCGAGCCAAATGGAGACACCATCATTGGAACCACCTGGTATGATATGGCAGAGACGCCAGGCCTTGGAGCAAATATCGCCGAATCGTGGTGGCAGAGCCAATTCCGTGGAAAGCTCATCTTCCACGAAGATGGAGGAGGAAAGACCGATTTCCAAACAGCCGAAATGGGAATCATCGTTGTAAAGGGAAAAGTGAAAGATGTTTTCGGAGAAACACCCAAAGCAAAAAGCGCTGTCGATGGAGTTTCAGGAGCCACCTTAACGGGAAATGGTGTCACAGCCGCCTACCAAGATTCACTCACCCCCTACCGCGCTTTTTTAATAAAGTTACATGGAGAGAAGAAGAGCAATGACTCAAAAGACACTGCCCCTTAGCCACTACTTTATCGATCCCCTCTGGAAGAACAATCAAATTCTCGTTGCCATTTTAGGGATCTGTTCTGCCCTTGCTGTGACAACCACTTTGACAACCGCCATCACCATGGGAATTGCCGTCAGTTTTGTCACCGCCTTTTCTTGCCTCTTTGTCTCTCTTATGCGCAAATTCACCCCAGATAGCGTACGGATGATCGCCCAGCTCGCCATCATCTCTTCTTTTGTCATCATCGTCGACCAATTTTTACGCGCCTACTTCTTCAACATCTCAAAAACCCTCTCCGTCTTCGTCGGCCTTATCATCACCAACTGCATCGTTATGGGACGGACAGAGAGCATGGCCCGAAATGTTCCTCCTATCCCCGCCTTTTTAGATGGGCTCTCCGCCGGGCTTGGCTACTCCATTGTCCTCATTGCCGTTGCAATCTTACGCGAATTTTTTGGCTTTGGACAACTCTTCGGCTTCCAGCTTATTCCCGAAACATGGTACGCCACCCCTGAGCATCCAGCACGCTACCAAAACTTCGGTATTATGGTCCTCGCCCCAGCCGCCTTTTTTATCATCGGCTTTTTCATCTGGATAGCCAATAGCATTTCTAAACCCGAGACCCAGGCTTAAACGATGTGGATGGGAGATTACAACTTACTCAACCTACTTGGACTACTCATCCAATCGGTCTTTATCCAAAATATCCTTCTCTCTTACTTCCTCGGTATGTGTAGCTATCTTGCCTGTTCTAACCGCGTTCCCACAGCCAATGGACTTGGCATGGCCGTCACAGTCGTCCTCACGTGTGCTGGCTCACTCAACTGGTTTGTCAATCAATTTATCACGGGGAAAGGGGCGCTTGCTTGGCTCAGCTTCATCGGAATCGACGGTGGAGCGATCGACCTCAGCTTCCTCGGCCTTATCGTCTTTATCTCCGTTATCGCCGCCTTTGTTCAAATCTTAGAAATTGTGATCGAACGGTTCTCGCCCGCTCTCTACCACTCGCTTGGAATGTTTCTACCGCTGATTACAGTGAACTGTGCCATTTTAGGAGGAGTGCTCTTTGGTGTGACACGAGAGTATCCCTTTTTCCCTAACCTCATCTTCTCATTTGGAGCAGGCTTAGGGTGGTGGCTTGCAATCACACTCATCGCTGCCATACGAGAAAAACTCAAGTATTCAAATATTCCAAAAGGGCTGCAGGGAATGGGAATTACATTTATTATGACAGGGTTGATGGCGATGGCCTTTATGGGGCTACTTGGGATTGATCTTGCCCGACCCTCCGGACAAGACCTTCCCATTCAAGAGGAACAACCGTTTAGACAAACAGGAGAAACTCCGATTGCCTAAAGCAAGTTAGCAACAGCTGACGCCGCTCCAAAACTTGTGAAATCCTTCAACTTTAAGGCCTTCTTCTATTTCTGTATGCCCCCAAGTTGAAATTTTTCCAAATTGGGTCGCTTCTTGAGCAGTGATGACCCAAGCGCCAATCACAGAGATCTCTTTTAAACCTCTTACAAGTTGTTGCTTTGCCCACCATTCACACCGCATCCCGTAGAGACCTGATTGTTTATAACCAGCATCTTGTCGCTCTGTAGAACCGGTTGCATGACCATAGAGCCTCTCCCCGATATTTTTCTCTTGCTCGACACTCTCATAATGCTTTGCAATTTGCTGGAAAATCGCGTTTTTTACGATGTAGTAGATCGCCGTTAAAATACGAGCTGTTCCTACAACAACACTCCCCCCAGCACAATACACTCCATAAGAAGCATAACGCAGCTCTGGGGAAACTCCATCTTTTGTATTTACGTTATCCATAATAAACCTCCATTATTAACAATGATATTATACAATAAATACAATTAACAATAAAGTATTAATCTTTGTTGATTTTTATTTTGAAAATCCACCCCTCTTTCTCGGGAGAATCATTGAGCTTTCCTGGAAATTCTTTCAAATTTTTATTTGTCTCAATGATTTCACCAGAAAGTGGAGAATAGATATCGATCGCCGCTTTTGTCGATTCTAAGACAGCAACAGGGTCCCCTTTTTGTAGCTTATACCCTTCCTTTGGAAGTTCCACAAAGACGATCTCTCCCAGCTCTTTTTGAGCTTTATTGGTGATTCCTACCGTTGCAATCTCTCCATCTAGGTCGATCCATTCGTTCATTTTTTTTCCTCCAAAATTAAGCTAGCCCAGAAGGCAGGGTGTTTTTCGATTGAAAAATCTTCGTCAGATATCGAGAAGATTTGCTCTCCTCCATTGAGGCGGTAGGTGAAACCGAGTCGATTGAACTGAGAAGGTTCGTATCCAAAGAGACACTCTTTGGGAATCCAACACCCTTCGGCTGTGATCTGCAAAAGCTCTGGATTGCAAAGCTCATGTGCATCATCGGTTCGAAAGCGGGTCACCTCACTCCCTTCTTCTTCCTCAAGGTTGAAGTAGAAGTGGTGGCAAAAGCGAGTGGGATAGCTTGTTTTTTTCTGATCACGCGTGTCGAAAAAAAGCTCCATTTCCTGTACATTTCCTTCCACTTTGATCGCAATCCCCTCTTTGTGCCAGCCAATTGAAACTTCACTTTTAGCTCTTTTCCGGTTGAGTTCAAAAAGAGAAGGGAGAAGGTGAATTTTTTCAAGCTTGCGCCTTTTCACGCTGTAGCACGGGTGTGAGATGGCAAAGAAGTGGACCGGTGTTAATGGGACGAGTTCGTCGAGCATAAAATATCTCTCATAAACTGAAATTGCACCTCTTTTGAAAGGAGCTGCTGCGCTTTGAGCATTTTGTCGATCGGTAATGAGGTGTCAAATTTCCGGTCAACAACGCGGTAGTGGTAAGCCCCTTCTCCTGGAGCACCACCTCTTCCCTCTTCTTGTACAGAAGCGACTTCAAACGGGATAAAGGAAGGAGACGTTCGTGTAAGGGTGAGCTCTTTCGTCGTTGGCTTAAACTGCGCTTCATCACTTTTCCCTTGGACATCATCAAAAAAGCGGTAAGAGATCGCCTCTTCTTTAGACACTCCGTGTAGAGCGGCAAGACGATCGATAATTGGGTCGATATCGATAGAGAATTTGGTTTCAAGCTCGTGGATCAACCCCTCTTTTCTCGTCTCAGCAAAGGTCAATGTATACTCTTCGGAACGCTCACGCACTAAAATGCGGTAGAAGTGCTCTTCATCTTGCGTGTAACCAACAAGCTCTTCTTTTTCATCAAGAGCCATTTGCAATGCTCGATTGTTTGAAACACCTTTGAGAAGTTCTTTTGTCGAAACATGGGAGAAAAAGAGCTCTTTCTCTTTCATCTCAACCGTTTTAATCCCTTCTTCGATCCATTCTGGATGGGTGTTGACGATCTGTTGTCGAGCATACGCATCGATCGGAGCCCGTTGTTTTTGGCTCAATTCGTCCAAGCTCTTTTCTTTGAGTTGAGAGAAGCGTTCCTCCAAAAGTGGAAGGTGTTTTTCTTCCCAATTCCACGTCTCTTGAACACTCACTTTTGCAGCTAAACACTCTTTCTTCAACTCTCCTACATAGAGAGAGTAACGTTTTCCTTGCAGCTCTTGAGAGTTCTTTGCTGCGAGATAGAGTTCAAATTGTCGTAGATCTTCACGTGAATTGAAGCGGAGAGGTGTTGGCATCTGAGTCACTTCAACGACGATCGATTCGCCTGCATATTGATAAAATTCTTCGAGGGGAAGGGTATCGACAAGCGCTCCATTTCCCACATCGTGGATCAACCGCTTATAGAGGGTGATTGTTTCCCAAATTTTCACAAGATTTGTCTCATCAAAACCGCTTTGCTGCATAAATAGTTGCAAGAGGCCAGCTCCATCAGAGACGGGAAGTCTCACCTGTTCTTTCATCGCATCGTAGGTTTTCTGGCTCCGATAGAGGAGATCGCTCATCACCTCGGCTCTAGAAACTTTATACCCTTTTTTCTTTGCTATATGAGCCGTCTCGATCAAGACATCGGCCACTTTTTCAATGAATGTGGGACCAAACCAATCTTCTAGATTGGTGTAACCAAAAACAGAAACGTCTCCACGCATCAATTTTGGATCGGAACCAACACCCATTTTCATATCTCGCTCTTGCATCCGAAGCATATTGGCAAGCACTTGGGCAGGGAAACGACGTTCGGCCATAAAGAGATCGACACGTGCTTGAAAATTTTCAACGTTGCATGGATCTTCAGCCCCTTTGACAAGCTCTAGTTTCTCTTTGAGTTCGGGGGCAAAAATGCTCCAAACCATCTCAGCGCTCAATTGCTTAGCAAATGGGTGGACATAAGGGGAGAATGCTCTCTCCCTTTTGGCACAATTTTCTAGATCAGCCCTGAAAACTTCGGGATCTTTTTCAAAGATCAAAGGGGCAAGGCCGGCATCGATAAACTCACCTGTGACAACAAAGTCGTTTAGAAAATTGGTCGAAGCAAAATCTTTTCCAGCCCCTTCATATTTCAAAAATTGGTGGAAGAGCTCTCGGTAATCTTTCCCTTTACTCTGACTTGGGGTAAAGGCTGAATACGCTCCATAGAAGGTGAAGCTGAAAATCACAACAATGGTCGTGAGTAGAAAGAAGATTTTTTGGTGCTTGCGTAAAAACTGTAACATAAGGGGTCGAGTATAGGAGAAAAGGACTATTCCTCTCCACTAAAATTTATAGTCTATTTAAGACAAACCTTTAAAAAAACTGTCAAATAAGGGTGTGGGCTGCCCTTTGCAGATTTGAGAGGTAGTTGACAATGGGATCAAAATGCCACTTTTTGATCGTCTCTGGGGTGACCTTAATGCTGTGCTCTACATCTCGCTCAAAAATTTTGACCGCTTTTTGAGCAAGCTCTTTGGAATCGATCACCATCACAAGCTCATAATCACAAAAATCACTATGTTTATTAAGGTTATAACACCCTATCACAAAATAACGTCGATCGACCACCATCACTTTTTTGTGGTAGACAATGTCCTCTACAAAGTATTCGTACACTGCAGCACTCTTTAAGGGAGCTTTTTCACATTTTTTCTTCTCCCAAAGAGTGTAATTTCGACCATAAAGAAGGGGGATAAAATAGACGCGGTTGGCGTAGGAAAAATTCTTTGTATAGGGTGGTGCTCGATCGTTGATTCCATTTGTCACAACAGTGAGTTTTAACCCTCGATCGGAGGCATTTGCCAAGCTGTTGATCAACACCTCTGCTGGAGAAAAATAGAGATTTCCAATCAAAATCTCTTCTTTGGCGTTGTCAATCAACGTCCGATACGCCTCGGTGATTCGATTTGGGCGTCTCCACGGCCCTCCAAAGATGAGAGAGACATTTGAAGAGTCAACTAAGACAGCTTCTTGAGCATTTTCAAACTTTGTAATAAAAGGGCGCTCTTTTCTGAGCTCTCTATAGGCGTTATCCGTTGCAAATGCTTCGGGATCTTTTGATGTAAAGCGGTAAGCACGTTTGTAGTCAGTCCAAAGGGCATAACTTTTATAGAAAGTCTCTCGCATTTTTTTGGCAATTGCCCCCCGTCCTGCAAGGTCTTGATCACGCGATCCTGAAGGGAGCATTTTTGCAACAGAAACACCTGGTTTAATCCGTTTTGGCTCTGGGTGGGTTCCTTCAGATGAGATGACATAATCGTAATTTGACCCTCCAAAGGTGTAATAGCTCTCATCGACAACAAGCATTTTCAAGTGATTGCTAATCCCCATGATCTCTTGATCAAAGTGGACAACTCTTCCTAAAAGAAGGGTGTGAAACTGGCGTGAGTATTTTTTCTCTAACCGGGTTAAAAGTATTTTGTCTTCTTCTTCTAAGAAGGTTCCTTCAAACATCAGGTAGATCTGTAGCTTGGGATGTGCTTCCATCTGTTTTTCAAAGGCGTGCAAAATTTGTTGGCAAAGCTCTCCACCAAAATAACAGGGAGCAAACTCAATCGATTGCTCAGCATGAGAGATAAACTCAAATGCCCAATCAAACATCTCGATGCTGTTATCACATGCAATCATTTTCTCTTCCCCTTTTAAGGGAGAGAGTGTCGCTAGAAAAAATAGGATTAAAAGAAGGCGTGGAATGTTTTTTGTACCTCTGCTTTGTAAGAAATCAAGGGATCGAAATACCAATCTCTCATCTCTTTGGGTGTGATTTCAATGCTCTTTAGAAGATCTTTTCTATAACGTTCAACTGCTTCAGCGGCAAGTTTGGGGGAATCAATGACTATGACCATCTCAAAATCTTCAGTTGCGCTCCGTGTCCCAAGATTGTAGCTTCCAATGAGGAGTTCTTTTTGGTCGACAAGCATGATTTTTTTACGGTAAAGGCACTGTTTGGCAAAATATTCGTAAATATGGCCCTTTTGTGGAAGGTCTCCCTCGCATTTTTTCTTTTCCCAGATGAGATAGCTCCGCCCCATTAAAATCGGCAAATAGTTGATCCGATTTGCCCAACAAAAGTGTGTTGTGCAAAGAGGAGAGCTACGATTCATTCCATTTGTGAGGATGGTGATCTCAACACCGCGGTTTGCTGCATTTTTTAATGCGTCAAAAATGGGACTTGTGGGATAGAAATGGAGATTTCCAATCAAAATTTCTTTTTCTGCCCTCTCTATTAAACGGCAATACTCTTCTGTAATGGGATTGGGTTTTGAAAAGGGGCCTCCAGCAAGTAATTTGATCTCAGAGGTGTCAACTATAAGTGGGGTAGAAGCTTCTTCAAACCGTTTAACAAAGGGGCGTTTGTACGGATTAATTTCTTTATATGCAGATTTTTCTTCGTAGAAGAGGGGATTTTTCGATGTAAACCGTTTTTTCTTTTCAAAGTCGGTCCAAAAGGCAAAGAGTGTATGGAATTTTTGCCGCATCTCTTTGGCAATTATGGGAGATTTTCCAATAATATCTTGGTCACAAGATATGGATTCATCATATTTTGTGCTACCGATTGTAAAATATCTCTCATCGACAATCAACACCTTGATATGGTTATCAATCAAATTGAGATCTTGAGAAAAATCGACGACGCTCCCACTTCTGACAAGGTGAAACTGCCTCTTATACTCTTTTTCAAGACGTAGAAGGAGATCGGCATCTTCTTTTTCAAAGTGTGTGGCTGAAAGTAAGAAATAGACTTGCAAAGAGCGATGTTTTTTCATCTGCCTCTCTATCCGATCCAAATAGTTTTGAAAAAGAGCACCCCCTGAAAAACAGGAAGAGAACTCAATCGATTGCTGAGCTTTTTCGATCATCTCGATTGTATAGTCGATGAATTCTTCTCTTTTTTCACAAATAATCAGCTTCGCCTCTTCACTTTTGAGAGGTGGAATGAGAAAAAGAAGGAAGAGTAAGAGATATTTCATAAGGGATCAGATAAATGGGTGGAGTGTATTTTGAACTTTTGCTTTGTAAGAGATCAGGGGATCGAAATACCAATCTCTGATTTCATCAATTGTCAGTTTTTTGCTGTGATCGAGATCTTTTTGGTAAATTTTTAAGGCGTGTTTTGCCACTTCAACAGAATCGATGACGCTCACCATCTCGTAATCGGAGAGGTCACTTCGTTTCCCAAGGTTGTAGCTTCCGATAACAAATGTTTGTTTATCGACGATCATGATTTTTTTATGGTAGAGCGTGTCTTCAACATAGTATTCGTAAAATTGAACGGCATTCATTGGATCATTTTTACATTTTGTCTTTTCCCAGATGAAATAGCCACGCCCCATTAGGATTGGAAGGTAGTTAATCCGATTTGCCCAACAAAATAAGCTGTTGTACGGTGGTGAAACTTGGTTGACTCCGTTGGTGATCACGGTGATTTTTACCCCTCGGTTTGCTGCATTCATCAATGCAGTATACAGAGAGCTGGCGGGGCAAAAGTAGAGGTTACCAATCAAAATTTCTTCTTTTGCTTCATCGATTAAGCGGCAATACTCTTTGGTAATTGAATTGGTCTGTTCCCACGCTCCTCCTATGACAAGCTTCATCTTAGAGGTGTCGAGAGTTGTTGCTGTAGGAGCTTCTTCAAATCGTTTGATAAAAGGAGTCTCACTACAATCGATCTCTACATAAGCAGACAACTCTTCAAAGTCTTCGGGGTTTTTCGAGTTGAAACGTTTGGTTTTATCAAAACTCACCCAAAGGGCAAATAATCTATGAAATTTTTGCCTCAATTCCTTGGCAATAAGGGGTGATCTTCCAACAACATCTTGATCGCGCGCACCAGATGGGAGCTGCTCTCCTATGTAGATCGATTTTTTTTCACGAACGACAGGCTCTGTTCCTTCTGAACAAAGAACCCAGTCGTAGTTTGTTCCTCCCATTGCGAAATAGTATTCATCAACGACAAGCATTTTGATATGGTTATCAATGGCAGAGAGTTCTGATGAAAAATCAACAATACTTGTTGTTTTAACCACTTTCAATTGTCTTTGGTATTTCTTTTCAAGAGCGGTGAGATGCTGGATATCTTTTTTCTCTAAATAGGCAGTCCCCGTCAATAAATAGACCGTTAAAGAGCGGTGTTTTTGCATCTGTTTTTCAATGGCATCTAGGTATTGATGGAGAAGTTCACCACCGAAAAAGCAAGGGGCAAATTCAATTGATCGTTCAGCCTGCTTGATCATCTCAAGCCCGTACTCAACCATCTCAACACCGTTATCACAAGCAATGATCTTCACTTCTTCAGCTCTAAGAAGACCAAAGGAGAAAAAAAGGATAAGAAAAAAAAATTTCATGATTACATAAACACGTTAAATTGTTTTTGTACTTCTGCTTGATACGAAATCATCGGCTTGAAGTACCATTCTTGTATTTTCTTTTCTGAAACAGGAAGGCTAAATTTGATGTCTTTATCTAAAACCTTCAAAGCCTCTTCTGCAACTTGTGGAGAGTCGATCACAAAGACATATTCGTAATCGGCTTGATCACTTCTCAATCCAAGGTTGTAGCTTCCAATGACAAAATACCGCCGATCGACCACCATCACTTTTTTATGATACAAGATATCTTTGACGTAGTATTCATAGAAATGGGCGTCGCATTTGGGAGTATTTTTACATCTGCTCTTTTCCCAAAAAGAGAATTTTTTTCCGTAGAGAAGTGGAAGGTAATTCATCCGATTAGGCCAAGACATATACGCGTTGCACGAAGGAGCTCTATCGTGAATTCCATTGGTGATCACCGTTGTCTTCACTCCCCTTTTTGAGGCGTTGATCAGTTTGTCCATCATCGGTTCTGCAGGGGCAAAGTGGAGATTACCAATCACAATCTCTTTTTTTGCGTTTTCAATCAAATGGCAATACTCTTGAGTAATCCAATTGGGGTTGTGCATAGAACCGCTCAAAATCATTTTGATTTGACTCGAATCGATCGTAATCGGTTCATCTGCACATTCAAACTTCTCGACAAAAGGGCGTCTCCCTTTATCGATCTCCTCGTATCTTGTTTTTCCCTCAAAATCATCGGGGTTTGTCGATGCAAAGCGTTTGTATTTATTATACTCATCCCAAACTGTTGTCAATTTGTGGAATTTTTGTCTCATCTCTTTTGCAATCAATGCACTTCTTCCAACAACATCTTGATCACGTGCTCCAGAGGGGAGCTTATCTCCAATGAGGACCTCTTTTTTTCTCCGCTCTTTTGGGAAAGTTCCTTCCGCACATAGAGCATCATCAAGATTTGTTCCACCCATTGTAAAATACGTTTCATCAACAACTAACATCTTTACATGATTGTCGATTGCAAAAAGCTCTTTCCCCACATGGATTACACTCGAGGTTTGAGTGACGTGCAACTGTCTTGTAAATTCACGTTCAAGCCTAAAGAGAAACTCTTTATCCCTCGGCTCTAGAAAGGTTGGCATCATCAAAATATTCACTTTGAGCTTGGGATGTTTTCGCATCTGCTCTTCGATACTCTTTAAATAGGTCTGCAACACCTCTCCACCAAAAAAACAAGCGGCAAAATCGATCGACTGCTCGGCGTGTTGGATAAATTCAAGCCCCCAATCAACCATCTCTAAGCTGTTGTCGCACGCGATAATCTTTACGTCCTCACCTTTGAGAACACCAAATAAAAGACATAGGACTAAAATTAATTTTCGCATAAAAATTCCTCCTGCAACCGGTGCTTGACCAAAGCTCGCGCCTCTTCTAGCTCTTTTTGGGTCCATTTTGATCCAAGAGGAGCAAAAGTGGTGTTGTGCATCGCTTCGACAACCTCTTCTTTTAAAAAGGTTTCTAAAAATTCCTTTGACAAAAGACCTAGGCTAATCGTCCCTTGATGGAGATAGCCATTGCGGGTTCGTCTCTGTGCCGCTCCTCCCATCTTCTGCCCTCCTACCATCACATCGTATTTTGTCGGTTTTGCCATACAAAACCCTTCAACACCCTCTTTTGGTGTCTCTTTGAGCAAGGCAGGAGCGCCGAGATGAGACGCTGCTCTCGACACCTTCTTATTGATAAAAGCGTAACTCTCCAAAGGATCATTTGAATAACTCGGATGATCGGCGGGAACAATCACTGAGAAGGCAAAATCGGCTAGATGAAACAACATTCCCCCTCCCGTCGGTCTTTTTGCAAGGTCGAGTGCATCTCTCTTTTTCAAAAATTTTTTAGGATCAACAAAATGGCCATATGTGACCGCATTTTGTTCCCATTCATAAAAGTGAACAATCGGCATTTTATCAATAGCAAGATCCTCAAGCAGAGCACTATCTAATGCCATATTCTCTGCTGCAAGGTGCATTCCTGTATCTAAAATAGTCCATTTCATAATTTTAACCTGGAAGAAGCTTAATGTTTTTTTAATAAAAAAACAATCACAATAATTACTTGCAAGGTGTGATGATTCCAGATAAAATCGAATTTTAAAGCGACAACCGAGAGTGATGAAACATGTTTGATAAGTTTACCAACCGAGCAAAGCAAGTGATTAAGCTGGCCAAGAAAGAGGCGCAGCGACTCAACCATAATTATTTAGGGACAGAGCATCTTCTGCTCGGCCTCCTCAAACTCGGCCAAGGGGTGGCTGTCAATGTCCTTCGAAACCTTGGCCTCGACTTTGAAACAGTGAAGCAAGAGGTGGAACGACTCGTCGGTTATGGACCTGAAATTCAGGTTTATGGCGACCCAGCGCTTACAGGGCGTGTAAAAAAAGTTTTTGAATTTTCAAACGAAGAAGCGGCCAACCTCGGGCACAACTACGTCGGAACAGAACATCTTCTTTTAGGCCTTCTCAAGCAGACAGACGGAGTTGCGGCACAGGTTTTAGAAAATCTCAATGTCGATCTAAGTGAAATCCGTAAAGAGGTATTGAAAGAACTTGAAACATTCAATCTTCAACTCCCTGCATCGGGAGCAAATGGTGGTGCTAAAAATGAAAAAGCGGGATCGGATAAACTCCCTGCACTACGCGCTTACGGTTACGATTTAACGGAGATGTCACGAGAGGGAAAACTCGATCCCGTTATTGGAAGGGAAAAAGAAGTTGAACGACTCATCTTAATTCTTTGCCGCCGTCGAAAAAACAATCCGGTTTTGATCGGTGAAGCAGGAGTTGGAAAAACAGCGATCGTCGAAGGACTTGCACAGATGATTGTCAAAGGGGAAGTTCCCGACAATCTCCGCAACAAAAAATTGATCACCCTCGATCTTGCTTTGATGATTGCTGGAACGAAATACCGAGGCCAATTTGAAGAGCGGATCAAAGCGGCAATGGAAGAGATCAAAAAGCACGGAAATGTGCTTCTCTTTATCGATGAGTTACATACAATTGTTGGTGCAGGAGCTGCTGAAGGGGCGATCGATGCTTCTAACATCCTTAAACCGGCACTTTCTCGAGGAGAGATTCAATGTATTGGCGCCACAACAATCGATGAATACCGGAAACATATCGAAAAAGATGCTGCTTTAGAGCGTCGATTCCAAAAGGTCGTTGTTCAACCTCCTAGTGTTGAGGATACGATCCAGATTTTAAGTGGACTTAAGAAGAAATATGAGGAGCACCACAATGTGACGATCACAGACTCTGCTGTTGAAGCTGCTGCTGTTCTTTCAGAAAGATATGTCCATGGACGTTTTTTGCCCGATAAAGCGATCGATTTGCTCGATGAGGCGGGAGCTCGGATGCGTGTCTCAATGATGAACCAACCATCTGATCTATCAAAGCTTGAAACCCAAATTGAAGAGATTCGGCGGGCAAAAGAGAAGTCGATCAGCACACAGGAGTATGAAAAAGCAGCGAGATTGCGTGATGAAGAGAAGAAGATGCGAGAAAATCTTCAATCAGTTCGCAATGAATGGGAAAACCACAAAGAGGAGCACCAAGTTCCAGTCGACGATGAGGCGGTTGCGGCCGTTGTTGCCTCATCAACGGGAATTCCTGTGACTCAATTGACAGAAGAAGAGACAAAGAAACTGTTGAAAATGGAGAGCCATCTTTCTTCAGAAATCATTGGCCAAAAAGATGCTGTGACAGTGATTTGCAAAGCAATTCGCAGAGCGCGCACAGGGATCAAAGATCCCAACAGACCGACTGGCTCCTTCCTCTTTTTAGGACCAACAGGCGTGGGAAAAACATTACTGGCTAAGCTTTTAGCAACACAACTCTTTGGTGGAGAAGATGCACTAATCCAGGTTGACATGTCAGAATACATGGAAAAATTCGCTGTCAGCCGGATGACAGGGTCTCCTCCAGGTTATGTTGGACATGAAGATGGAGGGCAGCTCACCGAACAAATCCGACAACGCCCCTACTGCGTTGTTCTCTTTGATGAAATTGAGAAGGCGCATCCCGATGTGATGGATCTCCTCCTTCAAATCTTAGAAGAGGGGCGGCTCACCGATTCATTTGGCCGGAAAATAGATTTCCGTCATGCGATTGTGATCATGACATCGAATTTGGGAGCTGATTTAATCAGAAGGACAACAGACATCGGCTTTGCTCACAAATCGGGAGCACCAGATTACAAGGTGATCCAAGAGAAGATTGAGGGGGCGATGAAAAAGCATTTCAAACCTGAATTTGTCAACCGATTGGATGGAACTGTCATCTTCAAACCTTTAGATAAAGAGGCATTACACGACATTGTTCACCTCGAAATCAATAAAGTGAGAAACCGGCTGGCACAACATCAAATTGTTGTTGATCTAACCGAAGAAGCAGTTCACTACCTCGTCGACCTTGGTTATGAACCTGAGATGGGAGCGAGACCACTCCGTCGAGTGATTGAGCAGTACATCGAAGATCCTCTTGCCGAACGTCTCATCCAACACGGACCTGAGCCGCAGAAATATCTTATCAAACTGACAGATGGAAAGCTCGATTTTGAAGAAGTGCAAAATAGGGTTGAAGTACAACAAAGCTGATGGATGACTTCCTCATCATTGGTGCGGGGGTGATAGGGCTTGCAATTGCTCGTGCCTTAAAACAGCGTAATCCAGACGCTTCGATCCATATCATTGAGAAAGAAAAACAAGAAGCTGAGCACGCTTCAGGCCGCAATAGTGGTGTCCTCCATGCAGGATTTTACTATACAGCAGACAGCCTAAAAGCACGCTTTACAGTGGAGGGAAACCGGCAACTCAAGCTCTACTGCCTTAAAAAAGGGATCCCGATCAACCAGTGCGGCAAGCTTGTTGTCGCCCAAAATTCTGAAGAGCTCGCCAGCTTGCAAGAACTCTACAAGCGAGGGTTGAAAAACGGCTCTAATGTTGAATTGATCGATGAACAAAGGGCGCTTGAAATCGAGCCAAATGTACGCACCTATAAACAAGCGCTCTACTCCCCTGATACTGCAAGTGTCAACCCCAAGCTTGTCTGTGCCATGCTCCGTACCGATCTTGAAAGGGACGGAGTTCGTTTCTCTTTTGAAACCCCTTTTGAGTCGCACCATAGAGGTCTTGCTAAACAAGTGATCAATTGTGCAGGGCTTTACGCCGATCAAATTGCCAAAACATACGGCTTTGGCCACCGTTATACAATCATTCCTTTCAAAGGGCTCTATCTCAAATACACAAAAAACAAAACAGATATCAAAACCAATATCTACCCCGTTCCTAATCTCAAAAATCCCTTCCTCGGAGTCCATTTTACAAAGACAGCGACAAATGAAATCAAAATCGGTCCTACAGCAATCCCCGCCTTTTGGCGTGAAAATTATCAAGGGATCAAACAGTGGAGCCTCAAAGAGATGATCTCGATCTTATCTCATGAAGCGAAACTTTTCTCCACCAATGCATTCAATTTCCGCTCACTTGCCTTTGAAGAGATGAAGAAGTATCGGAAATCGCATTTTATTGCTCTTGCGCAGCAAATGGTTCAATCGATCGATCCCTCTGGTTTTACAGAATTTACAAAGCCAGGCATCCGCGCCCAGCTTCTTGATAAAAAGAGTTCTAAACTCATCCAAGATTTTGTCGTAGAAGGAGATAACAAAAGCACTCATATTTTGAATGCGGTGTCACCCGCCTTCACCTGTGCCTTTCCCTTCGCAGACTACATCACCGATCATTTTATCATGGCGCCGCCGAGGCAAACCTCACCATCATAAAAAACAATCGATTGGCGTGGTGTGATTGCCTTCTGAGCCGTTTCAAATTCAACATGAATTTCATCGAGATTTTGAGAGATCACTGTACAAGGAACATCAGCACTCCGGTAGCGCACTTTTGCAGTGCACTTTAAGGGAAGCTTTTTAGGCTTGCCAACCCAGCTCATTTCAGTGGCATTTAAACTCGTGTGATAAAGGGCGGGGTGGTCATCTCCTTGCTCAACAACAACGACATTCCGCTCCACATCTTTTCCCACCACATACCACGGCTTTCCTTCTCCCCCAATCCCAAGGCCTTTCCTTTGTCCAATTGTATAATAGGCAATCCCCTCATGCCGCCCTACCTGCTCGCCAGAGAGTGTTTCGAGATTCCCTTCTTGTGGAGGGAGAAACTGAGAGAGAAAATCTTTAAAATTCCGTTTGCCTACAAAGCAGATCCCCGTGCTATCACGCTTATTTGCTGTAACTAAATTGGCATTGAGTGCTAAAGAACGCACTTCATCTTTGGTTAGATCGCCGATGGGGAAAAGGACTTTTTTTAATGTTTCTTCTTTCAATGTGTAGAGAAAATAGCTCTGATCTTTATTGTGATCGATCCCTCTTCCCAAACAGAGCCCCTTCCCTTTCTTCAAAACACGGCTGTAATGACCTGTTGCTAAATAGTCAGCACCGAGCTCCATTGCCTTATCAAGGAAAATATTAAATTTAATCTCCCGGTTACAAAGGACATCTGGGTTGGGAGTAAGACCCACTGCATATTCTTTCAAACAGCGGGCAAAGACACCGTCCCAATACTCTTTGGTGAAGTTAATTGGGTAGCAAGGGATATCGAGGGCTGCAGCAACGGCCTGAGCATCTTCATAGTCTTTGCCCGCCGTACACCCCTCATCATCCTCCCAATTACGCATAAAAAGTCCAATGACATGATACCCCTTCTCTTTACAGAGAAGAGCTGCAACAGAGGAGTCAACCCCTCCAGACATGCCTACGACAACTGTTTTTTTCATAGGCCATAAATTTTAAACGAGAAGGCTCGATTTAGGCAACAGTAGAAAAGAGTTTAATCCTCTATGATCTCGCCGGTATCTGCATTGACCTCTATCGATTGTTTTGTTAACCATCCTCCATCACACCCGACAGCCAAAATTCCTATGCATAGAAACAGTAAACTCCATCTAAAAAAAATCATATCTCACTCTCCCGACAATAGATAAATTTACTCTCTCTATGAGAGAGCGCTCTCCCAGTGCTTGATGAAATCTAAGAGACGTTGTTTGGAAGGTCTGGTGCGATAGAAAGCGCGTGTCTTTTCATTGGCACTGAGGTGTGCAATTTTGGAAAGAAGGTTGAGATGTGTCCGATCTTCTTGTGCAAAGAGGAAAAAAAGCGTATGGACCGGCTCAGAATCGAGGGAACCGTAATCAATCGGCTGCTTTGGATAGGCGACAACCATCATATCATAATGGGTACTTAAGAAAAAATCTCTCGTATGAGGGACCGCCACTCCATGACCGAGGCCAGTAGGCATCATTTGCTCCCGATCGAGAAAAAATTCTTGGAGAACCTCACTATCTAAATCAAACCGCTTTGCAACGGTGTGTAGCACTGCTGCAAAAATTTCTTCTTTAGTTTCTCCTGGAACATCTGTGAGAACATCTCCACGGTAAAGCCCTCGATAAAGACTAAACTGCATATGACTCTTCACAGCTTCATGGTCAGGAAGATCCACTTTTTGAGTGATAAGCCAATCTTCAATTTCCGAACGGGAGAAGCGGTACTGCTTATCGATTTGATAAGCAGGAATCTTTCCCTCAGAAATCCAACGGTGAATCGTTGATTCTGAAACATTGAGCAGATCTGATACATCTTTAAGTTCTAAATCCAATTAAACCCCTTTAAAAAGGGCTATAATCTCTTTTGGATGGTTCAATTGCAACATTTTTTTTCGACGTTCATTGTCTTTTATTGCAAGTGTCAAATGAGAAAGAAGTTGTAGGTATTCTGTCTGTCTATCATCAGGCCCACCGATGATAAAAACAAGGCGTACAGGCATCCCATCTAAAGCATCCCAAGGAATCCCTTTTTGGTGTATGCCAATTGCGATAAAAAATTTCTCATACTCTGGAAGTTTTGCATGAGGAAGAGCCACTCCCATCCCAATCCCTGTTGAAACGAGTTTCTCTCTCTCTAAAATTGCTTTGTGAAAGGCAGCCTTATCTTCGAGATATTTTTGTTGATCGAGTAAGTCGATGAGCTCTTCTAAAGCTCCATTCCGATCGTCAGAGTGAAGGAAAGTCACTAACTTAGAGCTTAGATATTTTGAAATCACGTTTGACGGTTTATCACTCTGCTTTCCTTGTTTTTCGGGAAACATGTAACTAGTCCACCCCTGTATGTCCAAAACCACCACTTCCACGACTTGTCGTAGTAAGTGCCTCTTCCACTTTAACAAAGTGTGCTTGCTCAACTTTTGCAACAACAAACTGGGCAATTCGCATCTTCGGTTCAACTACAAAGGGTTTTTTTCCATGATTGATCAAAATCACCTTGATCTCACCACGATAGTCAGAATCGATTGTGCCTGGTCCATTTAAAATGGTGACTTGAGCTTTAAGAGCATGTCCACTCCGCGGACGAACTTGGATCTCATACCCTTGTGGTATCTCACAACTCAATCCTGTGGGAATAAGCGCTGAATCAGCTGGATTGATTACAAATGGCTCTGACACATTTGCATAGACATCTGCTCCTGCAGATCCTTCTGTTGCATAGCTTGGAAGGTCTTCATGTTCTGAAATAGTGGGGATAGATACTTTGTTCATCGGGAGGCGATCATCTCTCAATCGGGATCATCTGTCAACAAAAACAATTCGTGCAAATTTTTAGAGAGTTCTTCTTTTGAAGAGAACGATCTTGTGTTCTCTGTCAAATATTCTAGGAGAAGAGAGACCCTCTCTTTTATTTCATGACGTGTCACAATGGCATCGATCATTCCATGTTTGAGAAGAAATTCTGATTTCTGCGCTCCAGCTGGAAGCTTTTGCCGGATTGTCTGCTCAACAACACGTGGACCTGCAAAGCAGATCAGTGCTTTTGGTTCAGCAATAATGAGGTCTCCAAGTGAGGCAAAAGAGGCTGTCACCCCTCCTGATGTGGGATTGGTCAGAATGGAGAGGTAAGGAATTTTTGCATCGTGAAGCTTTGCAAGAGCTGCAGATGTTTTGGCCATTTGCATTAAGGAAAGAGTTGACTCTTGCATCCTAGCCCCACCAGATGCCGAGACAGTCACTAAAGGAATTTTTTCATTTAAAGCGTATTCGATCAAACGGGTGAGCCGCTCTCCAACAACAGAGCCCATCGAGCCAGCCATAAAATTGAAGTCAAAGACCCCCAAAGCAGCCCGTGTTCCTCCAATTCGACACTCCCCTGTAATGATCGCCTCGGATTCCCCCGACTTCTCTGTGGCCTGTTTTAGGCGCTTAGAGTACGGCTTGCTATCCTGGAATTTCAGAGGATCCACTGAACGGATCTCATCGAAGAGTTCTTGAAATGTTTCCTTGTCAGAAAGCATCTCGATCCTTCTTCTCACCGAAATCCGATAGTGGTAGTCACACTTAGGACAACAGTTGTTATTCAAAGTGAGCTCGTTGGTGTGGATCATCTCCTGGCAACTGGTGCACTTGAGCCATCCACTAAAGCCATCGGCCTTCTCTGTCTCAATTTTTATCTTGGGTTTATCCCTTGAAAAGAGTCGCATAAGAGACTATTATACCTCATTTTCCTTTACGGAGCCACGGCTTTTTCGTACCTCTGAGAGACAACTTTCCAATTGATCACTTTCCAAATATTTTTTAGGTACTCTGGACGGACATTCTTATATTGAAGGTAGTAGGCGTGTTCCCAAACGTCGATCCCTAGGAGAGGGATAAGCCCTGTCGTCCCAAAGAGGGGATCTTGGTTTGAGGTATTCCATATCATAACAGACTTAGATCCAACGCAATAACAAAGCCATCCCCATCCAGATCCTTGGAGTGGAGCCACCTGAGCATTGAATGTGTCAATAAAATTTTTAAGCGAACCCCACCGTTGATCGATCGCTTTGGCTAGAGAGCCTTCAGGCCCTTTAGACGTCCCTTCGGGGGCGAGATTTTCCCAAAAAAGGGAGTGATTGAGATGTCCTCCTCCATTGAAACGGAGGGCCGATTGGAAGGCGATCATATTGTTGAGGTCTTTTTGTGCCATTGCATCGTGGTAGCCTTCAAGGGCAATATTCAAGTTGTTTACATACGCCTGGTGGTGCTTTTGGTGGTGGATTTGCATAATCTCACCACTGATCGCGGGCTGAAGAGCGTCGTAGTCATAGGGAAGATCGGGGAGTGTAACTTTCATCGTCTACCTCTTTTTTTTGTTTTTCACCAAGCCTAAAGCAATAAATTATTTCCGTCGACAAAAAGCGTTACATTTTCGACCAAATTTTGATCAAATGGAGTGAGCAAATAGACTTGAAATGTCAATGTATCATCGATCGCGTTATAAGATGGATTTCTCACTTCAATTGGGAGTTCAACACCTGATTCGGTAAGCAATCTGATTGTTGGGGGAACGGGATGAAATTCTTTCGAGATCAAGTTTTGCAAAAACTCTTCAAGGGGCATGGTCCCCGCTTGTATTTTTTCTTGATCATTTACAAAGGTGACGCAATGGCTTACATCAGACAGTTTCAGCTCCGCATAATCTGGATATGCTTTGTCGTAGGTGAATTCTGCATCCCCCGCATGGATTAAGAAAAGGAGTGTAAAGATCGTGCCAAACACACTCTAGCCTCGGTTATTGGTCCAATTGAGGTGCAGCTTAACCGATCTGGAATATTCCCGTAAAGGGAGAGAAAAGCATCGACAGTCGATGGACTTGTAAAGACGATTTCATCGAAATCTTCTAATTTAGGGGGATGGTTGTAATGGATAAAAACGGTGTCATAAATTGGAAGGGAGAGGTGTCCTCTCTCTTTTAAATAGGTGGGTAGGATGGAACGTGCTTTCTTTGCATGGGGGAAAATAAGGCGAGGGATTGTCAGTTTTTCCAAAAGATCTCTCACCCCTTCTCCTGTATGTGGATCTGCAATATAAGAAGCATGGCATCCGATCTCTTCGAGTTTTTCGGCAGTTGCAGGGCCCACGACAATGTAGGTTTTATCTCGCGTGCAATAGTTGCAAAAAAGAGTGACGGCTGTCCGACTTGTAAATAATACGTGCGAAAACTGTTCTATTGCCTTCACTTCAAAGGAGATTGGAACGATTTCAATCAAAGGGAGATGGACAACTTTTTTAGGATACCGGCTCGGATCGAGACCTACATAGAGGGTTCCACTCATGAAAGCGGATTCTCCCCTCGCCTTCCCACAATTGCCAAACGACCTTGGTGCTTGGCAACAGGACCTGGAAGTGTGACCCGAGGGAGGTGGGTCAAACCGAGACGAATCAGAGCCGCTTCGGCAAGCACCACTCCATCTACCTCTCCTCTTTCCCATTTTGCAAGTCGCATCTCAATTGTCCCTCGAATATCGACAAAGTTGACAGAAGGGCAAAGCATTTTCACCGCCTCTTCCCTCCTCTGTGAAGACGTGGCGATCACCATTCCTTTTTTAAGCTCTCCTCTTACAACAAGGGAATCTGAAGAGTCGACCCCTTCTGTTAACACAAGGACTTCAAGCCCATCTGGTAGAGGATCTGGAAGATCTTTTGCTGAGTGAATCGCCAGGTCACACTCTCTTTTTAAGAGCATTTGATCAATTTCACGGGTAAAAAAATCGGTTTTATCCATTTCTCGAAGCGATGTTTTTTGGTCGTGGTCTCCCCTGGTTTTAACAAGTCTTTTCTCAAATGAAAACATTGGATAGAGAGCTTCTACCTCCTTCACTTGCATACAAGAGAGTTTAGAGTCTCTAGCTGCAACAGAGACTGATCGCTTCTTCAACATGATTCACTCCGATAATTTCGATCTTTTTCCCAAGCCCCTTGACATTACGCGCCGGTAAAATGACACGGCTAAAACCGAGGTTAATCGCCTCTTTCACCCGTGTTTCAATGCGGGAAACTGTGCGCACTTCTCCTCCAAGACCCACCTCCCCCACAACCACTGTTTTTGGATCAACAGGACGGTTGGTAAGAGAAGAGCTCATTGCAATCACTGCTGGAAGATCCATTGCTGGCTCAACAATTTTCATTCCTCCAGCAATAGAGAGCAACACATCACGCTTATGGAATTGGTATCCAACGCGCTTTTCTAAAATGGCTAAAAGAAGAGCAAGGCGATTGGAATCAAAGCCGGTACACCTTCTCGATGGTGCGCTGTAAACAGCGTCTGTTACAAGTGCTTGTAATTCAATTAAAATCGGTCTTGAGCCCTCAATTGTTGGCACAATCACCGACCCTGTATTACCTACAACACGCTCTTCTAAAAATACTTGTGATGGATTAGGAACCTCTGATAATCCCGCTGATCCCATTTGAAAGACAGCCACCTCATCGACCGATCCAAAGCGGTTTTTAATCGCCCTTAAAATCCGGTAATAGTGTTGTTTTTCTCCTTCGAAATAGAGAACAGTGTCGACGAGGTGTTCTAAGATACGGGGCCCTGCAATTTCACCTGACTTCGTCACATGCCCGATCAAAAATGTTGCGATATTTCGCCCTTTTGCCAAGTGCATAAACTCTGTTGCACACTCACGCACTTGCGACACAGAGCCAGGAGCCGAAGAGATAGCGTCTTTATAGACGATCTGAATCGAATCGATGATGAGCAGATCGGGACTCACTTCATCGATCTGCTGCTTGATCACAGACAAGTTTGTTTCACATAAAAAGAGAATATTATCACTGCTAATTCCAAGCCGCTTTGCTCGAAGCGATGTTTGCGCCACCGACTCTTCACCGCACACATAGAGGATAACAAGCCCTTGCTTCCCCAAAGCTTCAGATGTTTGCAAAAGAAGGGTTGATTTTCCAATTCCAGGATCACCACCCACAAGGGTGAGAGATCCTCTTACAATTCCTCCAGACAAAAGACGGTCGAGTTCCCCAATTTTTGTCGCAATACGAGGAGTCTCTTGTGTCGATACATCTTTGAGACGAACAGCTTTTGAAGCCTCTTTTTCATAACGCACCTCAAAACTTTCCTCTTTATGTACGCAGTTCCAGCTGCTACACTTGTTACACTGTCCCACCCATTTCGCCGTTTGAGTGCCACATTCAGAACAAGACCAAACTGTTTTTGTCATAATTTCTCCAAAGCATCTTTAGCAGCCATCACCTGAGCCTCTTTTTTTGAACTTCCAACACCTTCTCCAAGCTTTTGACCTTCGATTAAAACAGCCACTTTAAAGTGCTTTTCATGCTCAGGACCTATCTGTTCAACGACCTCATAAATAGGTGTTTTTTGATAGTTTTTTTGCGTATAATCTTGTAGCTCTGCCTTCCAATTGTGCGCTGGCCTTTCAATTTTCTCTTGAACCTCTTTCTCAAAATGAGAAAAGAAAAATGCCTTCACTCTCTCATAATCGGAGTCGAGAAAGAGCGCTCCAATCACGGCTTCGAATAGATCGGCCAAAATCGATTCTCGCCCTTTTCCTCGGTTCATCTGCTCCCCTTTTCCCAAGAGCAAATATGTTTCAATCCCAAGTTTTTGCACATAACTTGCGCAAGCCGTTGCATCAACCAGTTGAGATTTCATCCTAGAAAGTTCTCCCTCATCCACTTGAGGACAGTTGAGGTAGAGATGCTGCGCAACTAATAGTCCTAGCACCGAGTCCCCTAAAAACTCCAATCTCTCATTATGCCCAAGCCCCTCCTCTTTTTGCTCATTCCAAAAGGAACGATGAGAAAATGCAAGAGCAATAATATTAGGATCTTGAAAACTGTATCCTAATTTTTTTTCAATTTCTGTTAAGAAAGGAAAAAAATCCTTCATTTAATTAATCCTTATCGATTATGAAGAAGATCATATGGGAAATTTAAATGAGCCGCAATTTGAAAATGACAAATTACGCCTTTGGAAGACAAATTTACCGTCGAAAGTGCAGTCCAATCATGTCTTGATTGACCTAAAGACACATAAAACTTACGCCTTTAGCGATATTATCCCCGAGAGTGGCGACTATATGGTCATTGAGATGAAAGAGCCCAAAAACCGCCCTTTACCAAGCATTCCCATCGATTAGATCAAATTTGAAAGGGGCAAAGGTTTTCCATGATTTGTTGTGGAACAATTGTTTATGTTGGTATACTGCTCCCATGCGGATTACAATTTCCCCTCAGCAACGCTCTTATTTTCAAAAAAATACGCTCATTGAATTTGAGCAAGTTGCTTCTGTTGAATCTCTTGAAAAATTGAAAAAAAAATTAAGCTGCAGCTCCCCCTCTCTTCTCACCTATGTCCGAAAACATCAGCTTGCTCAAATTGCTTTTGAACTGACCGGTCAAAAGCCACTCCGTATCGCAAACACTTTTATCGGGAATGAACCTCCTCTAAATGAACAAGAGTGCGCCCTATTTCTCTCTCTTGAAACAGGTAATGCGATCTACACTTCAAAATCCCTCTACAGAGGAGAAGAGGAATCGTATCTCATCTTAGTCTTCACCTCAAGATACCTCAACGACCAATCGCACCCTACCGTTTACCGCTACGATTAACCTGAAATTTGATCAAGCCCTTGACGATATTTCATAAAAATAGTGTCATTAGGACTATGTACGTCCTAAGAGAAATGAATGAAAGCAAAGGCAGCGAATCATCTATCGAGGGCCTTTGAAATTTGATGGAGAAAATCGCATCTTATTCCTACCTGCTTGGATGGTTTGAAACCTCTTTACAAAGGGAAAAAGGGGTGGTATATTTTTTTGTTTATTAAAAGTGTTTGAATGACTGATTTTACCCCATTATTGACTGCTGCAATCGACCGAGAGGCAGTCGTCATCTTTATCATCTGCTCTGTTTTTCTCATCCTCTTTGCTGTTGCAGGTGTCCGTGATGTGTTGCGGAGACGTGATGAAGAATAGTTCTCTTGATGAAACAACTGAAGCAAATGTCAAAAAATGGCTCAGTGGACCGTACGATCACGAAACAAAAGAAGAGATTCGTCGCCTTCAAAAAGAAGATGTAGAAGAGCTGCAAAATGCCTTCTATAAAAATCTCGACTTTGGAACAGGTGGGCTACGTGGGATCATGGGCGTTGGAACCAACCGCCTCAATATATATACTGTAAGATCTGCAACACAGGGACTTGCAAATTATATTCAACGACTGACAGATGAAGGCTCTGTGGTCATTGGATACGATTGCCGCCACAACTCCCGTCTATTTGCAAAAGAAGCTGCCAAAGTGCTTGCTGCTAACAATATCCGTGTCCATCTCTTTAAAGAGCTTCGCCCGGTCCCACTCGTCTCTTTTGGGGTGCGCCATAAAAAATGTACCGCTGGAATTATGATCACCGCTTCTCACAACCCTCCACAGTACAATGGCTATAAGGTGTATTGGAGTGACGGGTGTCAAGTGCTTCCTCCCCACGATCAAGGGATCATCAGTGAAGTAAACCAAGTGACTGAGGTGAGGGGGGAAGAACTCTCTTCTCCTTTTATTGAAGAAATAGATGGAGAGATAGAGGAGGCGTATCTAAAAACCATCCACTCTCTTCAACTCCACCCAGGAGACAATCACTCCAAAGGGGAAGAGCTTTCGGTTGTCTACACCTCTCTCCACGGTGCGGGAATCACCATGGTACCAAAAGCTCTTGCAAGCTGGGGCTTTTCAAATGTCACCCTTGTTGAGGCGCAAGAGAAGCCAGATGGAAATTTCCCTACGATTAAATCTCCCAATCCCGAGGAGCAAGCAGCCCTTCAGATGGGGATTGAAACATTGCAAAAAGTGAAAGGTGATCTTTTGATTGCTACAGATCCCGATACCGACCGTATCGGTGTGGTTTGCATGCATCGAGACAAACCTCAATTACTGAATGGAAATGAGGTAGCATGCCTTCTTGCTGAGTATATCTGCCGCTCTTTGAAAGAGGGGCATTTGGTCCCTCCAAAGCCTATGTTTGTAAAAACGATTGTCACCTCTGAGCTCTTCAAAGCGATTGCAGAAAAAAACGGAATCAGCTGCCTCGACGTGCTGACAGGCTTTAAGTATATCGGCGAGAAAATGACTGAGTGGGAGGTTGATGGGAAACACCACTACCTCTTTGGGGGAGAAGAGTCGTATGGCTATCTATTTGGAACACACGCACGTGACAAAGACGCTATCATCTCAGCCACCTTGATCGCCGAGATGACCCTTCAGATGAAGCGACAAGGAAAGTCATTGATCGATCTACTCTATGAAATCTACCACACCTATGGTGTCTACCGAGAGAGGCTCCACTCGCTTAGTTTTGAAGGGAAAGCGGGAGCTGAGCAGATGGCTTGTATCATGCAAAACTTACGCAACACCCCACCTAAAGAGATCGGTGGGGTAGCTGTTGAGACCATTGAAGATTATCAATCTCATACGGCAATCCATTTGACATCCAACCGGAAAGAGACTCTCACTTTACCGAAATCAAATGTCCTCCGCCTTTGGCTTGCCGATGGAACAAAAATTGTGGTGCGCCCTTCGGGAACTGAGCCAAAGATCAAGCTCTACTGCGCAGTGTACGATCCCCATCATACACATATCGAAAAGAGTATTGCCGACTGTGACAGCCGCCTTCAAAAGCTTCTTCTTGCTATGCAAGAATTGAGTCAGCTTTAAATCCCTTTTTTCTCTCTCCGGATTAGATGCTCTAGTGCGATCTTAGGACAAATGTGTTGATCGATGTAGTTGATGAGAGTTGTTGCTACAGTGTAAATCTGCTTTTGGATTTTTTGATCAAGGCAGTTTCCTTCTTCATCAAATACTTGCTGCACATTGGCAATCGAAATGGGACGAGGGAGAACAATTGCACCAACATGGGAGCAGATACTGCGGATTTGTTCCAAAGATTTAATCGCTCCAATCATCCCTGCTGCCACTCCTAAAAGTGCAATGGGTTTCCCTGCTAAGGCTGAAGGAAAACCGAGATGGTCGATGAGAAGCTTCATCACACTTGAGATTCCTCCATGGTATTCAGGTGAAGCGATGATTACCCCTGTTGCTTGCTTAACACTTTTTTGCAACGCCTCATGAGATGAATCTTTGTACGCTGTTCCTGGAAGAGGAAGAGAAAGCTGTGCAGGATCGATGATTTCATAGGTGATCGAATCCTCTTTTTTCAGTTGCTGTTCAAGAATGCGCACTGCTTTGAAGGTGTAATTTTTAGGTCTGGCACTCCCCACCAAGACAACTAGATGTTTTTTTTCATGTGGCTTCATATTTATTGTTCCTTCGATTTGATCCAATTTTGAATCGCTTCTATCGCTTTTGCTTCATCTTCTCGTTGAATCATCAGGCAAATCCCGCTTGTCATCGTCAGCTGAGGAAGTTCTCCTCCTGCATCATCTGTTTTTAAAAAAGAAGAAATTCCAGCTCTTCTCAATACAATCTTGATCAATTCAGCCTCTATAGAATCATACACTTTGTGAATACAGATGATATCTTCTTTCATTTTCTCACCGTTGCGGAGGGAGTCCGATCCATTTGGGCTCTCTTTTTATCGTTTTCATCAACTTATCGAGAGGGGTAAGCTCCCGCTTTGTAACAAGAGTAATACAAACTCCTGCAGCTCCAATACGACCTGTTCTCCCTGCCCGATGGAGGTATGTGTCTTGATCTCGAGGAAAGTGCATATTGATCACATGACTCACCGCAGAAAAGTCGAGCCCTCGAGAGGCAACATCAGAGGCGACGAGATAACGTGTTTTGCCACGTGCAAATTTCCCAATGATCGATGTGCGTGTTTTTTGCGCAAGCCCCCCATGGAGAAAATCGATCGGATGAAAGTGTGGTTTGAGATGGTGGTAGAGCTTTTCAACTTCATGCCGAGCATTGGCAAAAATCAGACACTGCTCACTTTTGATATTTCGCAAAATGTAGAGCAGCTCTTCTTTTTTGGCATGAGGATTCTTACAATAAACAAACTCAAGAGAGAGGGTTGTTGGTGTCTTTCTCTTGCTGATCAATGTGATCTCTTCAGGCGTCTTCATGTGCCCTTGTGCAATTTTTTTGATCGAAGGGGGCATCGTCGCTGAAAATAGGAGGGTTTGATGCTCTTGTACAAGACAATCCATGATAAAATCGAGATCTTCATAAAAGCCGAGTGAAAGCATTTGATCTGCTTCATCAAGAATAAGCGTTTTAACATGGTTGAGGTCGATCGCTTGTCTGTAGATAAGATCGATCAGCCTCCCCGGCGTTGCAATCAATACCTGCACTCCCGCTTTGAGTTTGGCAAGCTGTAGATCCATGTCTTCACCTCCAAAAAGAGCAAAGGCTGAAACTTGCTTTACTTTCCCAATCTTTTGAACTTCTGTTGCATATTGAAGTGCAAGCTCTCGTGTTGGAACAACAACAAGCGCTTGGATCTCTTTTGAATCAATCGAAACTCTTGAACAAACAGGGATGGCACATGCCGCTGTTTTTCCTGAGCCTGTCTCTGCAAGGGCAATCAAATCTTTTTTTTCTAAGATATAAGAAAGCGTTTTTTCTTGGATGGGGGTGGGGCTTGTATACCCCATTTTATCGAGGGCTGTGAGCACATCGGGATCTAAAGAATAGGTATCAAATGTCATAATCGTGCAAAAATGCTTTGGTAAATGGTTTTCATTAAGGTTTTTTTGGGAAGAAAGGGATAGAGCCAAGAGAGAATCCGAAAGCGGTTATCAATGACGCGGAAAGAAATTTTCCGCTCAATTTGATCGACAATCAATTTTGCTGCTTTTTTCGGATCAATCGACATACCACGGCAAGCTGTCACCTCTTTTTTGGCTGCTCGGTGCATAAAGGGAGTGCGGACCATTCCAGGAGCAGAGACCAAGACTCGAATGCCAAATGGCTTGAGTTCATAATCAAGTGCCTGCGAAAGGCGGGAAACAAACGCTTTAGAAGCTCCGTAAATACTCATTCCTGGTGTGGGCATCTCTCCTGCAATAGATGAAACATTGAGGATAATTCCTTGTTTATCATGGTTTTTGAATTGACGTGCAGCATGAAGGGTGATCTCCATGACAGCAGTGCCGTTCACTTCTAATACATCATGTTGCTCTCTATAGCTGAGATCAACAGCGTTACCATAAAGTCCTATGCCAGCGCAGTTGACAACAAGATCTGGAAGATGGTCATCGATAGCTTTTAAAATCGGCGCTCGATCGTAACGTAGGTCGCCATCACAACTTCCAAAGGAGAAGACTTTATACCCTTTGCTCTTTAATAGGGAGACTATTTGCTCACCAATCCCTGAGCTTCCCCCTGTCACAACCGCTTTTCTCACCCCTCCTCTCCCGGACTGTGAGCTGGGTATTTGATCCGTGGGTGAGATGCTGCAAGCAATGTTTTGATAAGAACATTTTTGACAATACCAAGCTCCTCAAACGTGAGCATCGAGTCATCGAACTGTCCATCTTCCATCTTTTGTGCGATAAGGGTGTCGACAAGTTCTGTCACCGTCTCTTCGGTGAAGCTGTCAAGAGAGCGGGAAGCAGCCTCTAAGGTGTCGGCAATCATAATCACCGTAGACTCTTTTGTCCTCGGCTTTGGCCCGCTGTAACGAAATTCTTTTTCATCCACTTCGCTCTTATCTCCCCCTGTAAGCTCGATCTGTTTGTGATAGAAGTAGTAGACAAGCGTCGTTCCATGGTGCTCTTTGATCACATCGATAAACTGTTCGGGAAGCCCAACTTTGCGTGCAAGCGCAACCCCTTCACTTACATGAGCCATGATCACCTGCGTTGATTCTTGAGGTGTAAGGAGCTGGTGCATGTCCATAGCGCCGAGCTGATTTTCTGTAAAGTACTGCGGATTTGCGAGTTTCCCAACATCATGGTACTGCGTTGCAACCCGGCAAAAAAGACCATTGGCTCCAATTGAGGTTGCCGCAGACTCAGCAAGATTTCCCACCACCATCGAATGTTGATAGGTACCTGGAGCTTCAATTGTCAACCGTCTGAGCAGCTCATTGCTCGGATCCATGAACTCCATCAAAGTGATATCTGTCATGATACGGAAAAATGTTTCGAAAATAGGGAGAAGCCCCACAACGATAATTGCTGTGACCATCATAAAGATAAGAGAACTCACTACATCTATAAAAAATGCGACTTGTAGAAGAGCATTTTGATAGAGATCAAAAGCTAAAATAACACAAAAAGCCGCGAGCCAAGCTTTTGCGCAAATAGAGAACACCTCTTTGCGGCGACGAATCTTTTGCCCCGTTAAAATCGCAATCACCGATGCGAGCAAGTTGATTGCTAAAAAAGGAACCGTCGCCACAGCCAGAGCAATCACAAAAACCAAGCTTAAAAAAATCGTTCCCATAGCTGCAATGCGAGCGTTGAGCAGGTTGGTCAAAAGAATCGCTGCAATAGGAACAAACAGAGGGAAACGGACCAGAGCAAAAAGATTGTTAGAGCTGCGGAGTAACAAGAGCTCTATCGCTTTTGCAAGAAAAATACTCAAGATTAAAATAGCAACTAGTAGTGCCAGCTTTCGATTCGATTGCAAAATCTCGTAGTGACTTCGATAGAGATAGAAAGCCCCCATAAACAGAAAGATCAAGACGAGGAAACTCGTCCCTAAAATTGTCTGTACATTGTGAAGGTTCCGATTAACCCTTAATTTCTCTTTCATCGCCTGCATCATCGTCACATGACGTATCCCCACCTTTTCCCCCTGATCTATCACCGTCTCACCGGCACGCACATGGGTTGTTTTCTGGGGAATTGCACGTTGTGTCAGTTTGCGCAAAGAGTATACAAGGGCTTGATCTTCTCCAACTTTCCACCCTTTATTTTCAAAGTAGTCAAAGATGAAATAGACGATAGATCCCGGCACTCCTCGATCGATAAAAAACCGTTTTTCAAACAGCTTCCAATAGTTTGAAGAGAGACGAAGCTCTTGCTCAGGTAAATCGGAAGAAGGGGAAAAAACAAAGAAATCCTTTGCAGGAAGAGGGAGATCGTCTGCTTTTAATCCCCCAATTCTTTGAACCGTTCTCGAGTCGGTAAACCGGCTGTCGTAAAGCCCATCTGTTAAAATACTCAAAGCGAGGGCAACATCTTCAAAACCACTCTTTTTATTGAGCTCCGCCCATCTCTGTTTCCCTTCAGGCTGCTGGGTGATATATTTTTGGAAATCAGTGACCCTCTCTTTGATCTGCTGCTCATTTAGTCGATAAATCGCTCCAATTTCAAAAGCAGCCTCCTGCCTTAAAATAACCGTCGCCTCTTCATCAGGAAAATCAAAATCAACTTGAGAAACAACATATTTCTTTGCATTTGTCCCAAGCTCTAAAGTCTCTACATACACTTCTCTATAGTGGAGGAAAAAAAAGAGTGTCGCTGCAAAAAACAGAGCAATGATGCAACGAATCGTCAAACTTTTGTCAAAGTAACTTTGGGTTCGGGAGAACTTGAGTTCATTGAGATCTTCGACCAAAGAGTTGTCATCTGTAAACTTGGCCTCACTCATATCTTAACTATAGTCGAATCATGCTTTTTCTGAAAACTGTCCATTCCAAATGCCTAGCTGAGTAACACAAAAAGTTTCATCAGAAGCATCTCCTTCACTTGCTGTTCTAATTTTTTCAGTCACTGTATTTGCAATGTACCCGTAGCCTTCGAGCTTTGAAAAATCAAATGTTTTTATGAACTTAAAGTACTCCTCTGAGGTGTTAAAGGTTTTAAAACCTTCCGCCACTTGATCATGAAATGCTTCTGTATGGTAAGGAGTCCAATCAAGACGAAGAGGACTGAGAGCAATCACAATCCCCCCAATTGCTGTACACACAAACAAAACAGGATAAGCAGGGTGGATTCCCGCGGTAAAGCCCGCTGCAACTAAAGAAGCTAAACTCAAAATAATCCCAATAGCAACAAGTGTTGTGGCAAGAGATCTTTGCTTATTATAATTGCGCGTAGCTTCTGGAACATTAATTGTGTTCCATTCATTAACAATAGAAACTTCCATGTTAAAATTGTAATATGCTGAAAGTTAAGAGTAAATGTAAAAAATTTTTTAAATTTGACCTTTGAAAAAAAAGATGAGGTTCCCTAATCTGTATACCCATGAGTTATCAAGTGATTGCAAGACGTTTCCGCCCCAAGTGTTTCAAAGAAGTTGTTGGGCAAGAAGGTGTTGTTGCCACCTTAAGAGGAGCCCTTCACCTAGACAGAATTGCTCAGGCCTATCTCTTCTGTGGCTCTCGTGGGACAGGTAAAACCACTTTAGCCCGCCTTTTTGCCAAAGCGCTCAACTGCAAAGAGCGTTCAAAAGAGGGAGAGCCGTGTAATGGATGCCCTTCATGTCGAGATATTGCGGCAGGAACTTCACTTGATGTGATTGAAATCGATGGAGCCTCTCACCGAGGAATTGAAGATATTAGACAGATCAATGAAGCGGTCCATTTTGCCCCCTCCCAAGGTCAATTTAAAATTTATCTGATCGATGAAGTGCATATGTTGACAAAAGAGGCGTTCAATGCCCTTCTAAAGACGATTGAAGAACCCCCACCGCACGTCAAATTTTTCTTTGCAACAACTGAAGCGCATAAAATCCCACACACAATTTTGAGCCGTTGCCAACGGCTCAATTTGAGTCGAATTGAAAGTGGAAAGATTGTACAGAAACTCGATGAGATTGGAAAAACACTTGAGTTGAAATTAGAAAAGCAGGCGCTTGAGCTCATTGCACGCCTTGCATCAGGAAGTCTTCGAGATGCAGAGTCTCTATTTGATCAAGTGATTGCCTATAGCGATGAGAAGATTGAAGAGAAGCAAGTGCGAGACGTATTTGGATTACCTTCAGAAGAGCTCTTCATCCGCTTAGATCATGGCAAAGGGGAATACCAAATTGCATTTGAAATAGCCGAGGAGATCTTTTCCTCAGGAAAACATATCGGCTATTTTCTACAAGAACTTATCGCCCATTTCCGCCACCTTCTTCTAGCAAAACGTGGAGTTGGGTCACACCCCTCTCAAGATCTCTACCACCAAGAACAACTCCTCGATCTTTTAGAACTGATTGGCACAGGAACACAAACCATTAAGACAGCTCCATCAGAGCGTGTCCATCTCGAAATGCTCCTCCTTCAGGTGCTCCGCTCTCATGAAAGAGTCTCTTTTGAAAGCTTAGTCAAGCGGCTTGAACAGTTAGAAGGAGGAGAGCACTCCCCCTCCTCACCACCACCTATAAAACCTCGATCTACGCCTACACAACCACCCCCTCCAAGACCAAATCCTACACCAAAGGTGCAACCGAAACAAAAACTCTCAGAAATTCCGAGTAAACAGCTCGATACATTAACCCGTTTTGCAGCCAAAGAGCTCGGCGGAACATTAAAATAGGATTCATCATATGGGCAGCGGATACGCCAGAAAGAAAAAAGAAGCAAAACAACTTCAAGAAAAGTTTTCTCAAATGCAAGAGAAGATGAAAAGTGAAACTGTCGAAGGAACATCTGGTGGAGGTCTCGTTTCGATCACACTTAATGGCGATCATCAGATGACAAAGATTGTACTCAAACCAGAATGCGTTGACTCAGATGATATCGAAGGGTTAGAAGACCTTATTCGTGTCGCCTACAATGATGCAGCAAAAAAGCTCGAAGATAAAATGCCCGATATGGGAGGGATGGGAGGCTTACTCCCTGGTTTCTAACGCCTCTTCAACCTCAAGAGCTGTAGAAAGAGAGAGAATGTGATCGGCAAACTCTGTAGCTTCCACGATTGAAAGGTGGCGAACGACATCTTTAATAACAGGAAGTAAGACAGATGAAACAGAAAGTTCTTGCACTCCCAAACCTAAAAGAAGCGGTGTAAAGCGGGGATTTGCAGCAATCTCACCACAAACTGTGACGGGGATTTTTGCTCGACTTCCCTCTTGAGCAATCATTTTAATCATCCGAATGATACTTGGATGAGTGGGCTTGTAGAGATAGCTCATCTCTGGATTCCCCCGGTCTACAGCCAATGCATATTGGACAAGGTCGTTGGTACCGATAGAGAGAAAATCACACTCTTTAGCCAAAATATCCGTTGTCATCGCAGCAGATGGCGTTTCGATCATACAACCGATTGGGATATTTCTTTCAAAAGGAATCCCTTCACTATGAAGCTCTGCTTTTGCCTCTTCTACAACTTCTTTTGCCTCGCGCAGCTCTAAAACACCTGAAATCATAGGGAAAAGAATACGCACTTCACCAAAAGCACTTGCACGCAAAATTGCACGAAGTTGCGCTTTAAAAACCCCCCGCTCTTTGAGCATCAACCGAATTGCTCGACATCCCAGGTTAGGATTTTTTTCATAAGGAGTAGGATAGAAATTCCCAAGCTTATCCCCTCCAATATCAAAAGTACGGATGACAGAAGGGTGTCCATGCACCTTTTCTACAAGGAGGCGATAACCTTCAAATTGTTCCTCTTCTGAAGGAAAAGAGTCACGAGCCAAAAAAAGATATTCCGACCGAAATAGCCCAACACCCTCTCCTCCATTTTGTAAAAGCGTTTCAACCTCACTAAACGCCTCAATATTTGCAGAGAGATGAACCTTATGTCCATCAATTGTTTCCGCTTCAAAAAATCCACTCTTCCGCAACCCCTTTGCTTCAACCTTGAGCTTCTTTTTCTTTTTCCGAAAATGCTCCAATGTTTGAGGAGTTGGGTTGAGAATGATATCTCCTGTTGATCCATCGACAATCACTTCCTTTGGAAGCATGGTTGACAAATCAGGAAAATCAACCTTTGAAACAAAAGGGATTCCCTTTGCACGAGCCATAATAGCGACATGTGATGTTTCAGAACCACTTCGGGTGACAAAAGCAACGATCTGCTCAGCATTTGCTTCAGCCGTATCAGAAGGGGCGAGCTCATGGGCAAAAATGATCGATGATGAACCAATATTGGCAAGAGTGGGAGTTTGATCCCTTCTTAAATGGGTAAAAATCCGACGAGAAATATCTTGTACATCTTTAAGACGTTCCTGAAAAAATGTATCGGTGATCTTTGCAAATTTCTTCTCATACTCTCCCATCACCATTTTAAAGACATATTCAGTGTTCTTTTTCTTCTCCCGAATCTCCTTTTCAATGCTCTCAGTCATCAAAGGATCACGCATCATTTCAAGGTGAGAGTGTAGAATGGCAACAGCTTCAGACCCCCCCTCTTTTTGCAGCCGATGTTGCATGACAAGAAGATCTTTTCGAGAGTTTTTTAAAGCAACATAGTAGCGAGCAACCTCCTCTTCAACCTCATCTTTTGAAACAGAAAATTCGGGAACTTTTTCATCTACAACAGAAAAGAAGAAAGGCTTGCCAATGGCAATGCCAGGGCAGATAGGATATCCTCGGAAATAGCGCTCTTTTTCACTCATTACCGACTCTGTTCACCAAACCGCTCGTCAAAAGCTTTTTCCAAACGGCTCATCGTCTCTTTAGCGTCCATACCTTTTATCGTAATCGTCAACAGACCATTTTTTTGTACAGCAAGCATCAAAATACTCAAAATACTCTTTGCACTAACAGTCTCTTTCCTATAAGTAAAAAGCACTTCACTTTTTGAATCTTGCAACAACTTTACAATTGTCGTTGCGGGTCGAGTATGTAGACCCAGTTCATTTTTCACACGCATTTTTTTAACAATTTCATCCATTCATCAACTGCACTAATTTTGCTTCAAGCTCTTTTGCCGAATCGACCCCCTGCCTTTTCAGACGGTGGTTGAGCGCCAATGTTTCAACCAAAAGGGCGATATCCCTCCCCGGCTTCACTGGCATCACATGAAAAGGAAGTTCTACTCCCAATATTTCAGTCGACTCATCAAAAAGGCCCGATCGATCGTAGAAGTGGGCATCATCCCACACTTCTAGCTTCACGACAAGATCAAGTTTTTTCTCTTCTCGAATCGACTTAATTCCATACAGATGGGCGACATTTAAAATCCCAATCCCCCGTACTTCGATATGACTTTTGGACAATTCCAAGCCACTTCCCAATAAGATCCCCCCCTTTTTTTTCAACACACGGGTGATATCATCAGAAATAAGGCGGTGTCCCCGATCGATCAAACTCAATGCCGCCTCACTCTTTCCTATCGCAGAATCTCCTTGCATCAATACACCGATTCCATGCACTTCTACAAAAGTTCCATGGCACGTTATTGAAGGGGCAAACGCTTCCACAAGGATATGATAAAGGCGTGAAATCAAAAAGTCCGTTTCCAATGATGAACAGATCAAAGGAATGCTCTTTGTACGACAGAGAACGATCAGCTCATCAGGAGGGTCATAACTTCCTGCGACAATGACAGCAGGGATCTCTTCAGGTAAAATTGTTTCAAGCCGCAAACTTCTTTCATCTGAAGAGAGGTCTTTCAAGTAGAATAACTCGATTTTTCCAAAGACCAGGATCCGAGAACCAATATATCCCTTAAGATATCCAGACAAGACCAATCCAGGACGTTGAACCTCAGGTATTTTTATTTCACGATCAAAACCTTGTTCACCAGTTAAGATTTCGAATTTAAGAGTTTCCCGATTAGCTTTATAGAGTTTTTTAACCTTCACACCAACAGATTAAAATTTAGGACTCCGAAATGCAAGATGGGATTTATAATTTTATTGATTTGAGGTCTGTGGTGCCTAGCGGTGAGAGCACCACATCTGTGGCCTTATGAGCTAAAAGCACATTGTAACACGTTCTCTCAGATACTGTATAGGGGCTCCCCAAATTCGCAGCAGCATGTTTCACCCCTTGGTAAACAACAGATGATCTGACTCCCAGTGCTACAGCATCAAGACATTGCATAAGACCTGAGAACTTGCTTTCCCTAAACAGATGGAACCCTGTTATCAAGTTGATCTTCAAGATTGCCTTTGTTGGAGAAAATATTTCAGAAATTTCTTGGTACGAGGATTCGAAAATAAAAATAAGATTGTACAAAAGGACTGAGTTTGAAGATTGATTATTAATATGAATTAATGTTAAAATATATTTCATGATTAGTACAATTTATGGCAATAAGGACATAAATTTATCAGGTAAAAGGGAGTTTATTTGTCTCAGTAAACGTGTTGCTGACTATGCAATCGCAGTTATTGCTTTTTCGACCGCTTGCATCTGCCTCTATCTTTGCCTCCACACCAATGTTCCTTATTATTCAATTGGAGCTGTATTAGGGGGAGGGGTTTTCCTGGTACAAGCAGCTGCGCTTGCGAAATACCTTCCACTTCTCTCACGCCCTTCTCCTGTGGAACCTTCTCCTATACCTTCTTCTACGAGACCCTCTCCTATACCTTCTCCTCTGGGACCTTCTCCTATACCTTCTCCTATACCTTCTTCTACGAGACCCTCTCCTATACCTTCTCCTGTGGGACCTTCTCCTATACCTTCTTCTACGAGGCCTTCTCCTATACTAAAATTAGATACCTCTTTTCCTAGAACACCAAGCTCGACGTATCCGCCTGATCGATCATTGTTTGAAAAATATCTTGAAGATGTCAATGCTCCAGCAACAAAGATATTGTTAGAACGAGGATTTAAAGCATTAGAACATATCACATTTGAAGAGTTGCAGAGAGAATTGCAAATGCTTTGTCAGGAATTTAATGAGAAAATAGAAAATAGCCCTTACACTATAGGCTTTGAATCTAAAAAAAGCTCTGAATGGATGGCTAGATTGGCTTATTCTCACTTGAAAACGCCTGATGACAGCTGCCCCCTTTCATATAGAAATTGTCCTGAGTTGAAAGTGGACACAGATGTTATGCTTTTTATCGATGATTGTGCCTACAGTGGAGCGCAACTTAAGTTATATATCTCTTCTATCGCAGAAAAATCCTCTCGTCCCAACCTCCATCTATATGTGATTGTTCCATTTATGTCATCTCGTGCATTAAGCCTTGTTCGCGAAGACATTCCTGAAAACATCACTCTAACCTTGCTCTCCTCAAGAAGAGAGTTTAAAAACCTCGATAATATTTTTTCCATAAGAGAGCTACGTCTTGTTCGTTTAGAAGCGCAGCGCAGTATGCCGGAGCATCCCTTCAAATGGTTTCTAAATAAAGATCAAAGCGTGATGTATACGGATTGGAAATTGCCAGATGCAACCTCTTTTCCTCAAATATTTGCTCAGTTTCTTCCGGAGATTCCTAAACCTTATTGAGAGTCGTCTGACGACACCTTCTATCGTAATTTTGTTGATTTGAAGTCTGTGGTGCCTAGCGGCAAGAGCACCACATCTTGGACGTGTGGTTGACAAACATAATCAAAAGGGTAGTGATAGTCGGCTGAAAGGACCTTATGGGGAGTCTGGAGAATCCCAAGATTCGTCAAATAAAGTCGGAATATTTTCCCAATAGATTTTTTCTGCTTCTATTTCAATTTTAAAGACATCGGTTTCTTCAGGAAATTTCGGAAAGTAGTTCTCCCAACTTGCTTGTAATACCATTTTGCCTTTAGCAATCTCAAAATGAGAAATATTACCTTCATCATAAATGATCAATTTTAATTTCATATATTTTTGATAACTTTTCTATTAAAATTAAATTATCAGAATATAATTCATAATAAGACGTGTCAAACGCTCTAATTTCTATTAAAACTCCATCAAGGTTTAAGGAGCGAAATCGCTCATCCTCAGTTCCAACACGTAACTCTGAATATTCGAAATTACGTTTTTTTTCTTTAACAGCAATAAAAACACCCGATAGAAACTGGTTTATATTTTCACATAAATTTATCAGAGAGTAACTATCTCCTATTTTTCTTAATTGAAATGAATCAATACCTAACTTTTTTGGCATAGGAGAAATGGCATCGATATCTGCACCAAACCAAACATGTGGTTCTATTAGTTCGCTAAGGGTTTTGATAATAGCTTTTAATTGTGAGCCCAGACAAACGAATTGATCCCGAGAAAATGCTTTTTTATCCAAGCGGATTAAATATTTTGGCCCAAACATTATCCTTAACCTCTTTATTTTGTTAATGGTTCAGCTTCAGGAGATCTTTGAGGTGTTCCTCCCGTTGGATTTGGCTCCCATTTATGCTCATGCGGGTTGGGATGGTTTTTTGGTCGTCCATGGTCAGTAAAATCTATATCTCGAACAGGTTCACCATTTTCATCAAATTCCCTAGCTTGAGGATATTTTCCTTTTCTTGTCCAAGATGAGTTGTCTCTTTCCATTCAGGATTTTTTTTCTAAATTACCAAGGTTCCCAGAGTAGTTTTTTTTTCTTGTTAATTCCCAAAAAATATACCCTTCACCATCATAAGCCCCAGTAATTACAACCTCTACGCCTTCACAGATTTGATTTAAAAAACTGTTTTTTAATAACTCAGGAATAGATTTATCAATCTTAGTCAAAATAATAAGGGAATGCCAAACTTCTTCAGATCTTTTGATCGTTGTATGAATTTGTTCTATTGAATTTTCTTTATTCAAAAAATAATAAACTTCATCTTGAAATGGAGCCATTAATACATTTTTAATGTCTACATAGGGGCTATCTGGCTTTAACATATAATTCCCTACTATGGCATAATTTTTACCTTCTCCTTTCAAAAAATCAGCAATAAATTCACTACATTCTCGATCTAATGTTTTAATCTTCTGTGGTTGAAAACCCTCAGGATAACTTTTTATCCCAAAAACCTTTCTACCATATGGAATCAATGGAAGTATGCCCCCCGAACTAAATTCATAAAGTCTAGTCAGATCCGCATTAGCTGGTAAATCTGTAAAAAAACTACCTTCTTGAAAATTTATCTTTTTAACTACTTTTTTTGATAAAGTCTTACCGCAATTAATATAACTCATGAAATATAAGAAGGTCTTATCAAAAACTAATTTATACCTATGTATAGCTCTTTTGGTCATTTCTACTTCCAAAAATAACTTCTTTTAAACGATTTAAAGGATCATAAATGTAGCGATTATCCCCTTTTTATCTGATTACCTCAGAAATTCTTTTCCCAAAAGATATACCCCTGACCATCGTAAGCCCCTATAATGACCAAACTGGTATTCGAACACATTTTTTTTATTTCATTTAGAGTTATTTTTTTTTCTTTTAATCTATTTGAAAAATTATCCGTTAAAATACATAAAGAATGCCAGCAAGCATTTGATAATCTCAAGCATGCTAAAATGAGCTCCTCTGAAATAGGACTTTTCTCCAATAAATAGTACATTTCATTTTCATAGGATAGTCCATGTGAAAAAAACAAATCAGGACAATACTTATCAGTTGGAGAACGTAGTACATCATCAAAAAGACAACTTGATTTGCTTTCTGAATTAATTTTTTTATAAATTAACTCACACACCCCCTTCCTAATACAGTTTGTTATGGATAGAAGAGCAGTTTTTTTGCAAATGCCACATTCAAACTCATTAATGTTTTTTCTATCTAAATTATTTGGTAGTAAAGTAAAAAAACTTCCTTTGGAAAAATCTGCTAAATTCAATAATTCAGATGACAGTGTATTTGTTTGATCCAAATTATTTTGCAAAAAATCCCATACACAATCGTACTCCAATTTGTATCTAATTAAAGGCTTCATTATTTTGAACTCCATGTGCCATCTATATTTAATCTTGCTCCATTTGGAAAATTAGGGCCATAATAATCCCAATGAGGTTTAATAGGGGCAGGATGACTCAAATCAGGGTACAACTGTTCTCCTGTTTCTGGATTATACCAGCTTCCTTCTTTGCTTCCTTGTTTTCCTTTACCCCTCCATTCAAATCCCTCTCCTGGCTTTTTTGTAGGATCATTCCCTAGCTCTTTTCCATCATATGGAGGTGCTTTTTTCCAAACTGTACTAAAAAGCTCTCTTTCAAAATCATAATCATAACGGTTAAATGTTTGTCCTAAAAGACCATAACATGTTCTCTCAGATACTGTATAGGGGCTCCCCAAATTTGCAGCAGCATGTTTCACCCCTTGGTAAACAACAGATGATCCTATCCCCAGTGCTACAGCATCAATGCAAATCTTAACCACTGCAGGAGTAAACACTAGAGCAAAAGGAATCACTGCTGAAAAAATAAATTCCCCTGTTGGATCGGAGTAACGAAAAGGGTTATTTAAAGCATATTGATAAAGATTTAGACTATCGATGAAACCTGCAGGGTCTTTGGTTAGCCATCTCCCTTCTTCTGGGTCATAGTAACGTTTTCCAAAATCAATCAGGTTTATCTCGGAATGAAACCGCTTGGATGCATAGCGCCATGGATTTGGGTCAACTACTGTGGTCTTTTCCTCTCCAAATGCTCTAAATTCATAACTGCTTACAAGCTTTTTAGAGGGCGCATCGACTAGGCGGCAAATATTTCCATGAGTGTCCATGAGAGGAACAAAAGCCTTCTTACCAAGCTCAATAGCAATTGTTATAGGAAGATTAGCATGTGCTCTTCTTCCTAAAACTCGAAAATGCTTAAGAGTACCACCTGGCATCAATGTTCCAATGTCGTATTGTCCATCATAGAGATAGTTTTCTCGATCAATCTCTTGCCAAGTATTCGATTTTCTTTTCAAGGTGATTTTTGTTAAACACCGCCCCAAAGGATCGTATAGAAAACAGATCTTTCTACTCCCAAAAACAACTTCTTTTAAACGATTTAAAGGATCATAAATGTAGCGATTATCCCCTTTTTGAATTCGATTGCCATTCAGATCATAATCTTGACTAACTGATTCATTTAAAGGATTCATTTGGAAATGATCATCATCTTTTTTAATTCGGTTATAGAGAGAGTCATAACCGTAAATACTTTCATTTTCTGAAGTCAGTTGAGAAAGATCATCATATGTATAGGGAATAGTCTTATGATCAATGGTGCTTTGAAGGAGATTATCACACTCATCATAAAGACATTTTTGAGAAAAATAAGGAGAGTCAACCTCTAATCTACGCCCTTTGAGATCATAGTTATACTTTACCTTTCCAGCACCCTCTATCATTTTCTCTGAGAGAAGATGACCACTTAAATCATAGCTTTCATAATCATGTCTGTATCTTGGTTTGAGCTTCTCGTCAAAACGCGTCACACTTCTTAAAAATAAAGGACCATAATGATAAGTTACACTACCTGCAGGTGTCTTAAGGGTTGTTGTTCGATCAAATGTATCGTAGGTTTTCTCAATTGAAATACCATTAGAAAAGGTTTCTTTTTCAACGTTACCGAATGGGTCAACCTCCCTTAAAACTTGAATGTCTTCGACATCGTCACAAGCAAAAATAAGTTTGCCATTTTTGTTGTGTTCAAAATGATGTTTAATTATTCCATCTGAAGAAGTTAAGAGGGAAATAAATCCAAGTGGACCATAGGTATAAGAAAGCATTGTACCATCTGGCAATGCCTTAGTAGAGACTTTTCCACTTGGAGTATATGTATAGTGGGTCGTTCTGGAGTCCGATGTCTTAAAAGCACGTGTTAAACTCTCAATATTGTTGTTGCTTGTATGGGTAAAATGGGTCTTTTGTGTGTTTTGAAAACGACCGTCAATATACACATGTTCATTCCAATCAGTTACATTCCCGTTTGGATCATAAAACTTCTCCCAAAAAGCAATTGTCACTCCTTGAGAATTGAGTTTTCTTTCTTTGATCACTCTTAGAAATGGATCTTTTGTCTCAATGATTGCAATACCATGTGGATCTGTCGTTGTCACTTGAAGGACTCTTTGTCCCAAGTTGTTGACATGGTTCTCATCATAAGCTGTCGTTGTTTTGCTACCATAGGGATCTTGAGCCTCAAGCTGACGTCTGAAAGAGTCATATCGATACATCTCTACAGCTTCTTTGCCATCGACATAACGTGTAATACGACTTAAGTCACCATCTCCATTGTAACAATAACAAATCTTGTAAAGGAGCTCTCCTTTCGTATTTGTTTTATACTTTTCGATTACTCGTCCTTCAAGATCTCGCTTGAAATGCGTTCTGAGATCTCCTTGACTTATGGTTGAAAGCCTTCCTAAACTGTCATAAGTGTATCCAATCAGACGCCCACATTTCTCTTTCTGAACTTTCCTTCCTGCTGCATCATGATGATAACAGGTTGTATTGCCATCCAAATCTATCTCTTTCAACAGATGGAAGCTGTCATAAATGAATGTTTCTTCTCCAAGAGCATTCCCATATTGCTTGGAAATAACTCTTCCCAAAACATCGTAACGATAACGTATTGTCAATCCTTCTTGATCAGTATGACTTGCAAGCTTCCCACTTTTTGTATAGCGGTAGAGCTCTTTACTCTCATTGGGATAATTAATCTCGGTTAAAGAGCCATAAGCATTGTACCGATAAATTGTTGTGTTCCCATTTGCATCTGTCTTTGATATCTCTCTTCCAAGAGGATCGTATGTAGAAGAGGTTGAAACCATATTTACCAATCCATCACTTGTCATTATGGAGGGAGAATCTGTTCTTATAACTTTTTGTGTTAGGGGATCATAGGTATATGAAAAACTATTTCCATAAGTATCGATTTTTTGGGTGAGATTATCATTGAGATCGTACTCGTATGCAGCAGTGTGAACAGATCCATCTTTTCCAGTGTCTTTATATTTTCGAAGCCGTCCTTTCAGATCGTAACACATCTCTTTTCTAATGTTTTGTGAAAAATTTGTCTCTTCAAGACAACGTCCTTTGTCATCATAAGTAAAGGTATGTCTTTGCCCCAATCGGTTTGTTTCAGAGAGAAGATTTCCCTGTTCATCATATTCTTTTAAAATCGAATAGGCATAAGTGCCATTTGCATCATGTACTTTTTCCTCAATGATATTACCCCACTGATCATATGTGAGATAAGTGAGTTTTAAAAGCTTCTCTCTTCCCTCTTCCTTATACTTTTCCTCTATATACTCTGGCATATGGAGAAAAGGTGCTTGTTGACGTAGGGAATAGACTGTGATCTTTTCATAAGAAGTGTCATCGCCAATAGTTTTTCGAATCAAATTATGACATTTGTCATACTGATAAGATTCTCGAATTAAGACATAGCCTTCTCCTTTTATACACTTTTCGGTCACGAGATTGGTTTCGGGAAGGTATTCAAATGTCGTGATTTTTCCATCTTCAGTCTCTTCACTTAAGAGTAGATTTTGCCCATCTTGAGAAAATTCTCTTTTGATACTATAGCTCTCTTCATCACCTCTGCCTTGAAGATCGCCAAAAAAAGTTTCAAAAGTAGGATTGCCAAACTTGTCATATTTATAACTCTTTCTAAATAAGAGATTTTTATCTCCACCCCTCAATTCAACACTGCTTAGCCAATTGTTATCATCCCAAGAGAAAACCTTCTCTTTTTTAAGGCTTTTATCTTCTCCAAAATATTGGATACAGGTTGTTAATAAGTTTCTAGAGAAATGATAAACCGTAGATGTTCCATTTTGATTATAGACTGTTGTTTTCCCTTCTTTTTCCCCAGCAATGGGAAGGTCATATGTCATTTCATAAACTGGAATTAGTTCATCATTTGGTCCTACAGGATATAGCAGCTTATCTACTCGAAGGTGGCTTTTATCTCCTTTTCCAAATGGCTTTTTACTTAGGGAAAAAAATTTGTTTTTTCCTGAAAAGGAGTCGATAAGAAGAGAAACATTTGTATGCGTGATCTTTTCATTGCGGTATTGAGGAGAGCTTACCTTAACCAAAAGAGGAGGCATCCTATAGGAATATGAAATCCTCTTAGGTGCCTGATTACTATGGAAACTGCCCTCTACATTTCTATTTTCAAATATATAGGTAGCATCCAGCCCTGTTGATGATGTGATTCGACATTGACCATTTCCTGGTATCCCTTTTATCTGTAAAGAAGCATAAGTATGCCTCTCTTCTGGATCTAAGCTCTCTATACGGGAAAGCTCACCAGAGCCTGTATAATGATATTTATAGACCTTCCCATTTGGAAGCTTTTCCTTATCAAGTAAATAAAGATGTCGCTCTTTGAGTTTGTAATACCTTCTGAATCCATCTGAAGAGAATACAGTTATACAGGAATCTGCTTGAGAAAAACGTGTATTTCTAGGGTCATATTTTCCACTTGGAATTTCCTCCTTTCCAATATTGTTGATTGCATAAGGAAACACCAAAGAAGTTTTTCCATTTGAAAGTGTAAAATTGTACATTGCCCCACTGGGCAAAATGAATTGACCTTCTTGTTTTTTTGCATCAAACCACAGCTGTGTGTGGGGGAAAAACTTCCACCCTACATAATTTTTCCGGAGATAAGTTCTTCGGTAAGAATGATCTCTATCTAAATGCTTATGAAACACATTAGGCATATACGTTTCTATATATGTACGATTTAGCCTAATGCTCTGTGCTCCAACAATTGTGCTATCTGTTTGTTGAAAACAAAGGTTACCACTGAGCGGACTGACGACACCGCCGATGAATTGGTCAGAGCCATTGATCAGTGTTGCAAGTGGGTCTGGAGTAAAAAGAGCAGGGTGATCTTCAGCATATTTCAAAAACTCTCCTGTTTTCTCTACAGCAGAAGCAGAAATATGGAAAAGTAAGCAAAGGATACTTAACCAAGGGTACTGAATTATTCTAAAATTTAGCCTCATAAGATCTCTCAAAATCAAAGAATGTAAAGATAACACTAAGAAAGAGGTGCAATCTTGTCAATGGATCTATATTAGGTTATCTTAAAGATGCCAAATATCTTCTAGATAGAAGATGAGCCAGTTGAGGAATGTGGAAAAAGCAAGGTTCTCTTTGAGGCGAGATGTATCTAGAAAATTACTGATCGTTCGATCGTGCTCTGAAAAATAGACATTCCCCATCTCATCCTCAATATACCAATCTGCATAAAAACATTGATAACAGTGGAGGCCAAAAGATTCATAAAAAGGGATTAAACTCTCCGGCTTAATCACCTGAGCATCAGGACGGACAAGCACTTCTCCTCTTAGGATATCTTGTAATCGACTATATGTTTGTGGGAGATCTCGCGATTTGATCAAACCTATGTCGGTGTATTTACTGAAACCATCGTGGATCTCAAAAAAGGCTAGGTAGTCGGGAGGAAGGTTGAATTGAGAAAATTGTGTTCTCAAGTTGTCGATATTTTCAGGAGGGGCAGGAGGCCCTCCTTGGAAAAAACCGAGTGCTTCTTTGAGTGAGTAGACCATGTGCACTTCAAAAGGATGATTTTGCTCCGCTTGTGTTGCATACACCTCTACTTCTTCTAGCTCCTCGAAAAAGGCCTCGAGCCTCTCTTCTAGGTGCCCTTCTGTTCCTCGAAATGGAAGCTTAGAAAGCCAAAATGCACGGGTAAATTCAATTCGATCTTCTAAAGGGAGTCGACTCAGTTCATACCAACCACGGGGGAGGCGGGGAATTTTATGAGAAATCTCTTCCCACCCAAGCTCTTTTTCTTTCGAAAGGCAGATCACTTTATAAAAGAGCTCATTTTCCCGATCACCGGGGTATTGACTTTCACTCATTATTTAAACCTATGTCAAAGGATGTAAAAAAAGAAGGGTTAGAATAAAATTATTTTATTTCTATGAAAACCTTTTTTCTTTGGCACAAAACTCCTGCTCTTCTTTATGGTCTCACCTATCTCTTAGGAACTCTCTTCGCCCTCTGCTCCCCATGGGCTCTCTTCCCTCTTCCTTTTTTGATTGGAACAATTCCTAAAAAACTCCCTCATCTTGTTTTTCTATTTCTCTTACCTCTACCACTTATCCAAAATGGATTTCAAAAGCAAGAAGAAGGTACCTTTAAAATCTCTTCGATCAAACACAATTTTAGTTGGACCTACTCGGGTAAACTCAACCATGTCCCTTGCTATATCACAACAAAAAAACCGCTCGATGGAAGACACCATCACATTGTAAAAGGGAAGTGGACAACAGATAAAACCTTTAAAGCAGAAGAAATCTCTCCTCTTATGCACACGTTTTCTCTAGCAAAATGGCGATATGATTCAAAAAAAAGGATCAAGCAAACAGTCCAAAAACTGTTTCGCTACCAACGGTCTGCGACCTTTATTTCAGCTCTTCTTACCGGGGAGCTCAATGATTTGGAGATGAAAAAAGAATTTAGTCAATTGGGGCTTCTCCATCTTCTTGCTATTTCAGGTTTCCATTTTGGTCTTCTTGTTTTCCTTCTCCATTTCTTACTCAATAAAATCCTTCCTCCTAAAATAGAAACCATTGTCACAGCTCTTCTCATGACGCTCTTTGCCCTTTTTATCGGCAATAGCCCCTCTGTGCAACGAGCTTGGATCTTTATGATGATTTATCTGGGAGGTGAATTTCTAGAAAAGAAAACCTATGCTCTCAATACGTTGGGTGCAGCTCTTTGGATCGGCCTTCTACTCGACCCTTTCAGTTGCTTGTCAATCGGATTTCAACTCTCTTTTCTCGCGACAGGAGGACTTCTTCTCTTCTACCGCCCAATCGATCGCCTCTTACAAATTTTCTTTCCCAAACCAACCCTCTATGAAGCGAGTTGCCACTCTTTTTTTTGGCAAATCGGTTATCTATTCACTGCATTTTTTCGCGAACTCTCTGCACTCACCTTAGCTGTTAATCTCACCATCTTACCTCTCCTTCTCTACCATTTTCATCTCTTTCATCCAATTGGCCTCCTTTTCAATCTCTTCTTCCCTTTCCTAACAGCCATTGCACTCTCTCTTTTGCCTCTCTATCCAATTACAGATCTATTGACACATTGGATGCTCAAATTGACAACGCACAACTACGGCGGCATCTACATCGAAGAGATGCCTCTTTGGCTAATGGTGGTTTGTGTGACATTGATCGGAGCTGTTGGCCTTACCCTACAAGAGTTTGATAAGCGGATAAAACCTCTTTAAACTTCGCTTCAGCCTCTGCATCTCCCTGGTTTTTGTCGGGGTGATACTGACGTGCTAGTTGGAAATAAGCCTTCTTTATCTCTGACTCAGAAGCATCCTTTGAAATTCCTAAGATTTCATAAGAATTCTTAGCCTTTTCCTCTATCTTTTCCTGTTCTTTTTCCTGAACTTTCTCTTCTTGATATAGATAATAAAAGAGAGGACTCAAACCGACCAAAAAACAAGCTGAACCTAAGATTATCAGCCCAACTGATCCCCCCTTTGATAGGGAGGGAAGGTTCCCCAAATACCCACTATTTCCCACTATAAACAGCCCAATTCCAGCTCCTATAATTAGCAGTGCAATTACAGAAACCTTAATAGAAGATGCATCATTAGAATCCATTGAAAATAGACTTGAAAAGCAATTACATCTACAGGAAGGAATCATTTTTTAACTTTTTTTTTATCAATAACGAGCAAGGGAGCGGATTTCAGCTTCAAGTTCGCTTGCCTGAGGTAACATTTCTGTTTCTAAAGGCTTGCTATAAGGAACCGCGCAGTCGAGTGCTCCAATCCGTTTGATTGGTGCATCGAGATAATCAAACCCATCTTGTGCTATGCGAGCGACAACTTCAGCGCCAAAGCCACAGTTGAGCGAAGCTTCATGCGCAACAATCAATTTCCCAGTCTTTTTAACCGAGGTTAAAACTGTGTTGATATCGAGAGGAACAATCGTTCGAAGGTCGATCACTTCAACAGAGATCCCTTCATAGCTGAGCTTTTCTGCAATCTCTTTTGCCATAAGAACTGTCATTCCATAGGTGACAAGGGTAAGGTCTTCCCCTTCACGGATAATCGATGCTTCACCAAAAGGAATCAATCCTTCTTTAGTTGGCTCTGGGCGAGCTGCAAATTTTTGTTGCCGGTAAAGCCCTTTGTGTTCGAGAAAGATCACAGGATTGGGGTCGCGAATTGCAGTTTTAAGAAGCCCTTTGGCATCAGCAGCATTACTCGGAATCACCACTTTTAAACCTGGGCAGTGAGCTAAAAACCCTTCGATACTTTGAGAGTGGTAGGGTCCTCCTTGGATGTAACCTCCACATGGCATCCGAACAGTGATTGGCACATCAAATTCACCGTTAGAGCGGTAATGAATGCTTGAAGCTTCGTTGAAAAGTTGATTGATCGCCGTCCAAAGGTAATCGGCAAATTGAATCTCTACAACTGGTTTGTGAAGGCCATCCATCGCCATTCCAATTGCCGTTCCAATAATCGTCGATTCAGCAAGAGGGGTATTAAAGCACCGTTCATCCCCAAATTTATCGGTCAATCCTCGGGTTACACCAAAAACGCCTCCTTTTCCATGTGCAACATCTTGCCCAAAGACAACGACATAAGGATCATTTTCCATCTCTTCAATAAGAGCGTGGTTAAGGCCATCCATCATCGTAATCTTTTCATCAGAAATTGTTTCGAGGGTTGAAATAGGAGGTGAAAAAGGAGCAAAAACATGTTGTGAGGCGCTCCCCTTTTGAGGATAAGGGAGTTCTTCTGCAGCTTTAGCGGCCTCTTCAACAGTTGCAAATGCTTTGCGACGTAACTTTTCAAGCTGATCTTCTGTTGCAAGCTCTTGCTCTACAAGCCATTTTTCAAAGCGGATGATTGGATCGGGAAGTGTTTGCTCATCGAAACTCTCTTGGTATTTCCGTGGATCATCACTGTTGCTGTGCGCTGCTAAACGGGGAACATGTGCCACAATCAGGCTCGCCCCTTGATTTTTACGCCCTTTTTCAACAGCGCTGTTCATTGCAACCTGAAGCTTTTCGTAATCGGTTCCATCCACATCGTGAATGGTGAGCCCTTCATACCCTTGTGCCATTTTTGCAACAGAGCCGCCAGATGTTTGCTCTGATTGAGGGACAGAAATTGCCATTCCATTATCTTGGATCACAAAAATCACAGGAAGAGCGTGGATCGTTGCAAAATTAAGCGCTTCATGGAAATCTCCTTGAGACGTCGCCCCATCCCCTGCCGAAACATAGACAACTTCATCTTTCCCAAGATTTTTGATCGCCCACGCCCGTCCAACAGCATGGAGAAATTGACTTCCTACAACACTCGATTGGCAAATAATACGAAGATCTTGATGAGAGAAGTGGTACGGCATCATCCGCCCACCTGAATGATTTTTGGTCGCACGTCCTAAAAAGACACCGAAAAGCTCAGTGAGATCTGATCCAAGAGCAATAGCAAATGGTTGATCCCGGTAGTAAGGGCAACTCCAGTCTTTACCAGACTCTAAAGCTAGAGCGCAAACTGCCCCAATCATCTCATGGCCAGATGCCGCAAGTTGAAAGGTCCCCCCTTTATTTTGCTTCACAAGTTTATGCATTTTCTCATCGGTGAAGCGGGCAAGAACCATCTTTTCAAATGCTTCTAATGCTCGTTTTGATGAGAGTGTAAGATTTGTATCACGCATGGTTTATCCCCCGAAAAAACCTTTCATCTTATCGAGAAATCCTTTCTTCCCCGGTAAGTTATCGACTCCTTCTGTATCTCCAAATTGTTTCAACATTTTCTTCTGATCATCTGTTAAATGGGTTGGTGTTTCAACAACCGCCCTGATCAAAAGATCTCCTCTTCCCCGTCCGTGAACGTTGGGAAATCCTTTTCCACGCATCCGGAACACTTTTCCACTTTGCGTCCCTTCAGGAATGGTCAATAGGCAGTGTTCTCCCATCGTTGGAATCTTCTTTTTGATCCCAAGCGCTGCTTCTGCAAAACCAAGAGGAAGATCAAAAGTAATATCATCTCCTTCACGCTCAAAAAGTGGATGTCCCTTCACGTTGATGAAAACAAAAAGATCGCCCGCAGGTCCTCCTCCTTGTCCAGCATCTCCATAACCACTCATCTTTAAACGCATTCCATTGTCGACACCAGGTGGTATCGGAATCTTTACATGTTGCTTCTCTTTGACACGCCCTTCTCCTCGACATGTCTTGCACGGGTTTTTGATCATCTGCCCTGTCCCACTACACTGTGGACAACTCGAAGACATACTGAAAAACCCGCGCGTCTGGTAGACCTGTCCAGCACCCCCACAACGGGAACATTGTTGTATATCAGAGCTCGATTCAGCTCCTTGTCCGTGGCATGTTTGGCATGCTTTATAGTTGGTCACCATCAACTCTTTTTCAATGCCCTTTGCAGCTTCATCAAATGAAATGGTGATCGTCGCTTTTTTGCTCGCCCCTTGAGAAGCATAACTGCCTCCCCCTTGGCCACCACCCATTCCACCAAATAGAGAATCGAAGATAGAGCCTCCTCCACCTCCACCGCCGCCAAAAGCATCCATAAACGTCCGTAGCGCATCGTCCATCGAACCAAATCCTTGAGCTCCTCCAGCTGCTCCACCAGAGACACCCTCTTTTCCATAACGGTCGTACATCTCCCGTTTTTGAGGATCCGAGAGCACTTCATATGCTTCAGAAATCTCTTTAAACTTCGCTTCAGCCTCCGCATCTCCCTGATTTTTGTCGGGGTGATACTTCACAGCCATCTTCCGATAACCCTTTTTGATCTCATCGGGAGAAGCCGTCTTGGAAATGCCTAAAATTTGGTAGAAATCCATTGTCTGCATCTTATGATTTGTGCCGGTATTTTGCAGCAGCTTTTGACTTCTCTCGCTTCATGACCGATGGCTTTACACGGTAGCGATGAGCCTTAGCAGCCTTCATGACACCTTCCTTATCAAGTTTTTTCTTTAATATACGAAGTGATTTTTCGATTGATTCGCCAATACGCACTTTAATGAGGGTCATAGATCTCCTTTTTCAAATTAAATGATTAGGCTATTAGTATAGCAAGAATTTCCTAAAAAGGCAACAGAGAAAACCCGAGAGGACATTAACCAGCCGAGCCGAGGCCCATAAGAGGGGGAATATCTGGCATAAATTGCACAAATTTAGCAAAGATCAAAGGCTCTGAGCTCTCGACATCCTTTACCACTGAAACTGTCACACGAATAGGAAAACCCTCTAATAGCTTCTCCAAATTGTCTCCATATGTTTCAAAAAATTTTTGAGTGACTCCGACAGCAACTGAGGCAGCAAAAAGACCCTTTCTCTGGCTTTCAAGATGGCGATACACGTCATAAAACCAACACTCTGAATCGGTACCTCTTCCTGCACATTTAATCTCTTCTTTTCGTTTCCTAAAAAGACACCCTACAGTCTTATCTAAATTAGAAAATCCTTCTTGAGATACATTTAGAAAAAAAACTTCGGTAACTGAATATGGTTTAGTAGATGCAACAGCCATAACACACTCCTCTCTTTTTAGTTCTATTCAGGGACTTCTCCACTTTCATACCCATCTCGCCCATAATTTTGATCTCCAGACACATAGCCTAGGTCTTCTTCTTCACTTTCAACATCCAACTCCTCCCCTCCCTGTAATTGCACATAAGTTAGGTTCGTTGTTCCAGATATTGCTGACATTGTATTCCTCGGCTTGTTTAATTGTAAATTCTGATCTCACGAATTTTTATCTAATTTAGCATTCGCAGCCTTTTCAGAAGCTTTCTTTTCCATTGATTCAGCTACCACAGCGATCAATACTTGCGCAAATTGTAACCGTTGACTCCCTTCCCACGGCAATCCTCTAGGATCATGCGTAATAGGATGATTAATTTGACTTCCTGAACTATTTCGACTAATTGACATTTATAAACTCCTGTTTTTAGTTAATGTTTTACTTATGAGATGTTTTGGATCAGCATAAGTCTCATGCCCTTTGAGAAGATCAAATCGACTCAAATTGGGACCCACAACCCCTTCACATGCCAGAAGGCGGGTGGGAAGCTCTTCTAGAGGTGTGAGCTCCGGAGAGCCTAGCTCTTTGACCTCATCTCCTAGCCTCTCTTGAAGAAGGGTGTAGACACCTGCCCCTCTCGCATCGATGAGGGAGAGGAAGCGACCATCTCGGGGAGGGATAAAGCCTGAAAGGGTGTTGAGTTCAGTAATTGGAAGGGTGCGTAGAAAGGCGAGCCCTTTGGCTATGGCAAGCCCAAGGCGAATTCCCGTGTAAGACCCTGGTTCTGTGGTAACTGCAATTTTATCAGGAGGAGCATCAAACTCTTCTATAAGAGAGGTTAAAAGGTGTGAATTTTTCAATCCTGGCGGAAGCCGTTTCACTTCAAAATTTTCAAAATCCTTAGCCATAATAACCTGGGATCTCTCTGTACTAGAATCAATTATAAGTATTGTCATACGATTAAAATTAAGAATAATAATAATCAATTATATGATATTGTAGTAATAAGGTAAATAAGAGATTGTACGCCTTGCATCTTTTGGAGCAATTTTGATAGACTTGCTGAGTTTGATACAATTTTGAAGGAATCAGTGTGGAACACCAAGAACAGCATCATTTTCAGCCTCCCGAAACATTAGAAGAGCATCTCCAAGAGGCTTTGGAAGATAGCTCAGAAGAGACCACTCCTATCGATGAAATTAAGGCGCCAACAGACCTGTTTGTCCTCCCTTTAAACCGTCGCCCTTTTTTCCCCGGTATGGCAGCCCCAATTCTCATCGAACCTGGCCCTTTTTATGAAGTCTTAAAAAATATTTCAAAACAAGAGCAAAAATATGTGGCGCTTGTTTTGACGAAGAAAGAAGGTGTCAATATCTCGAAAGTGGGATTCAGTGGCCTTCATAAAGTGGGTGTTTTAGGACGTATCCTGCGGATCATTCCAATGGATGAGGGAGGAGCGCAAGTTGTCCTCAACATGGAAGAGCGGGTGAAGATTGAAAAACCCCTTAAATCAAAATTTTTAAAAGCAAAAGTGAGTTTCCACCCCGATGAGCGGGAGATCACCGATGAGTTGAAAGCGTACTCGATCAATGTGATCTCAGTGATCAAAGAACTCCTTAAACTCAATCCTTTATTTAAAGAAGAGCTCCAAATCTTTTTAGGTCACTCCGATTTCACAGAACCAGGAAAGCTTGCTGACTTTGCAGTTGCATTGACCACAGCAACCCGTGTGGAGCTACAAAAAGTGCTCGAGGCGTTCGATTTACAAAAACGGATTGGCCTTGCCCTCAACCTCCTTAAAAAGGAGCTCGATTTAAGTCATCTTCAAAGTAGTATCAATCAAAAAATCGAGACGACAATCACACAAAGCCAAAAAGATTATTTTCTCCGCGAACAGCTGAAGACGATTAAAAAAGAGCTGGGAATTGAGAAAGAAGAGCGGGCGATCGACCTCGATAAATTTGAAGAGCGTCTCAAAAAATTGGATGTCGAAGACTCTGTGATGGAGACGATTCAAGATGAAATGGATAAACTCGGCTCTCTTGATTCAATGTCTGCTGAATACTCTGTTTGCCGCAACTACCTCGATTGGTTGACAATCATTCCATGGGGACTGGCAAGCAAAGAGCGACACGATTTAGCCAAAGCAGAAGAAGTTTTGAATAAAGATCACTACGGATTGGAAGAGATTAAAGAGCGGATCTTGGAGTTGATCTCTGTTGGAAAACTAACAAAAGGATTGAAAGGGAGTATTATCTGCCTTGTTGGTCCTCCAGGTGTGGGAAAGACAAGTGTAGGGCGGAGTATCGCACGCTCTCTCAACCGAAGCTTTTACCGCTTCTCTGTTGGGGGAATGCGTGATGAAGCTGAAATCAAAGGACATAGACGTACATATGTTGGAGCAATGCCTGGAAAAATTGTTCAAGCATTGAAACAGACACAGTCGATGAATCCTGTGATTATGATCGATGAAGTGGATAAAATGGGAGCAAGCTACCAAGGGGATCCCGCTTCTGCCCTTTTAGAAGTTCTCGATCCTGAACAAAACAAAGACTTCCTCGACCACTACCTCGACGTGCGAGTCGACCTTTCAAATGTCCTCTTTATTGTGACGGCAAATGTGCTCGATACAATTCCCGAGCCCCTTCTCGACCGGATGGAGATTTTACGCCTCTCGGGCTATGTGATGGAAGAGAAAGTAAAGATCGCAAAAAAGTATTTTATCCCACGTACACGGAAAGAGATGGGATTGAAAGCGACAGATGTAAAATTCACGACAGAAGCGCTGAAATGTATCATCAATGGGTATGCCCGTGAAGCGGGTGTTCGAACGTTGGAAAACAATATCAAGAAAGTGTACCGAAGGGTCGCTCTTGAGCTTGTTCGAGAAAAAGATAAAGGGCGCAGACGGACAAAAGTTTGGCATATCAACAAAAAAACTTTGGAAGATTTCATTGGGAAACCAATCTTTTTGAGCGACCGTTTCTATAAAAGAACACCTGTTGGTGTTGCAACTGGCCTTGCTTGGACTTCGATGGGAGGGGCAACGCTCTACATTGAAACAATCAAAGTGGCAAGCGATAAGACGGAAATGACGCTGACTGGACAACTCGGCGATGTGATGAAAGAGTCGTCACAGATTGCGTGGAACTACCTCCACAGCGCTGTCCATAAATTCGCTCCTGGACACACTTTCTTCGAGCAATCTCAAGTGCACATCCACCTCCCAGAAGGGGCAACTCCTAAAGATGGCCCTTCTGCTGGGATTGCAATTGTGACAGCCCTTCTCTCTTTACTCCTCAATATTGAGGTGCTAGACAATCTAGCAATGACCGGCGAGATTACACTGACAGGACGAGTGTTGGGAATTGGAGGAATCCGAGAAAAGTTGATTGCAGCAAAGCGAAGTGGCCTTGAGGTTTTGATCTTTCCAAAGGAAAATCTTCGCGACTATGAAGAGCTCCCCGATTTCTTGAAAAAAGGACTCGAAGTGCACTTTGTGGAACAGTATGAAGAAGTCTTCCGTATCGCCTTTCCGGAGCTTGCTTAAATGAGCAGTTGGAAAACCTTTAGCCAAAAAAAAATCATTCAACCTGAAGACCTTGAAAAGAAATGTGAAGGTCTTCGTTCAATTGGCAAGAGCATTGCTACTCTAAATGGATCGTTTGACCTACTCCATGCAGGACATCTGTACATGATTTATGAAGCTGCTCAAAATGCCGATACGTTGATCTTAGCCCTCAATACCGATAACTCGATTAAACGGTATAAAGGCAAAAACCGTCCAATCATCCCTCTAGAAGAGAGACTTGAGATGTTAACGGCTTTAGAGTTTGTTGATTATGTCACTTGGTTTGAAGAGGATGATCCCAGAGATCTCATCCGCCTGATCAAGCCCGATGTCCATGTCAATGGAGCTGAGTATGGTCACGACTGTATTGAAGCCAATGTTGTTAAGCAAATAGGTGGGCGAATCCATCTTGTCAAAAGACTTCCAACGCTTGCAACATCCAACATCATCAAGAGGATAAAAGCATGCGTTTAATCTGCACTATTGCACCGGAAAGATCAGATGAGAATCCATTTGAATTTTCCTTTTTCCTGGCAGGACAGGGAATTGAAAATGAGTGTGAGGAATTTTCAGCTGAAACGGCACCTAACTACCGCATCTGGGTGTATGATGAAGATCTTGTTGAAAAAGCGGAGAAAATCTACACCGACTACCAAAAAAACCCCAAAGACCCAAACTTTCGAGCCGAGTTTCAAAAGCTTACACAAGCAGCTGAAATAGAAGAAGAAAAAGTTGAATTAACCGAAGTAGAGGCACCAAAGCGACGACGAGGGTTTCTCTCAGCTGCCCCTTATGGCCCGATCTCTATCTGTATTTTAATTGGTACCATAGCTCTTTTCTTTTGGTCTCAATTTGCCCGCACAGAGGTGATCCCTCCCGCAATCCCTGGAGTGATTGCAGCCCCTGTTTTAGCTCCTGTTGAAAAAACGCTTGTCTTCGACTATCCCCCCTATTTTACAATGCGAGACAAACTCCTCACCCTCTATACCGCACAAGATATCGAAGAGCAAACCCCTCCTTCACCTGAGGCGACAGCTCTTATCGGTCAAATGCAAAAAACCCCTGTTTGGATGGGGTTTTACGACCTTGTTGTCTTCTTTTTTCAAGGAAAGACCGCTCCGCTCAACTATACAGGACCTCTTTTCGGTGATGTTGCAAAAGGAGAAGTGTGGCGCCTCTTTACCCCAGCTCTTCTTCACTTTGATTTTCTCCATATCTTTTTCAATATCCTCTGGTTTATTCTTTTGGGAAATCAAATCGAATACCGCTTAGGAACCCTCCGTTTTGGTGGATTAGTACTTCTCCTTGGCGTTGGCTCCAATGTTGCTCAATACCTGATGAGCGGCCCTTTCTTTATGGGCCTCTCAGGCATTGTGTGTGGAATGGCAGCTTTTATTTGGGCAAGACAGCAAATTGCCCCATGGGAAGGGTATTTACTCAACCGCTTTACACTCATTTTTCTCGGAATTTTTGTGATAGGAATGTTCGTTCTCTCTCTCATCTTCTTTTTCATGCAAATTTTTGGCACTTTCCAACTATCTGTTGGCATTGCCAACACAGCGCACCTCACAGGAGGAATAATTGGTTACCTGTTTGGCCGAATGCGTCGTATTTTTGCGATTAAAGATGGAGCTGCTAAAGAATGAGAATCTGTGGATTTTGTAATGAGACCCTCTCCCCCCAAGAAAAATGTGATGATGCAATGAGACGGATCTGCGTCATTGCAGCTGGCACTCTATTTGTTTTAGGACTTGTTTTTATTGGACTTAGCTCAAATCCTTCGATCCACCCGCTGACAGGAACAATCTTCCTTTCTAGCATGGTGATTCCGATCACCTTTCTCTGCATCCTCCCAGTGCCACCACCCCTAACCGAAGATTGACCTTCATTCCCAAATCCCCTATCATGTTCACCCTATGAGCGTACGTGATCTTACTATTTTAGGCTGTTCGAGCCAGCAACCAACCCGGAAGAGAAACCATGGAGCTTATCTTCTTCGCTGGAATGATGAAGGGCTTCTCTTCGATCCAGGAGAGGGGACCCAGCGACAATTTATTTTTGCAAATGTTGCTCCGACCGTTGTCACCCGCATTTTTGTGAGCCATTTCCATGGAGATCACTGCCTCGGACTCGGCTCGATGTTGATGCGCCTTAATCTCGATAAAGTGACCCATCCCATCCACTGCTACTATCCGGCGAGTGGAAAAAAATATTTTGACCGTCTCCGCTACGGAACAGCGTACCATGAAATGATCCATGTTGTAGAGCACCCTGTCAGCCGAGCTGGAGTGGTCCATGACGATGGGAAATTTAAGATTGAAGCGACATTTTTAGACCATGGGATTGACAATATTGCCTGGAGAATCACAGAACCCGATCAGATTAAATTTGATCAAGCAAAACTTCTTGAAGCAAACATCCGCGGCCCTCTTGTCCGGGATCTCATTGCAAAAGGAGAGCTCACCGTTGAAGGAAAAACGACTCGGCTAGACGATGTGAGCTGGATCCGCAATGGAGATGCTGTTGCCATTGTAAGTGACACTCGCCTCTGTCAAAGTGCGGTTGACATCTCATGTGGGGCCAAAATCCTCCTTTGTGAAAGCACTTATTTGGACGAACACGAAAATCTGGCGAAAAAACACTACCATCTCACAGCAAAACAAGCTGCTTCTATTGCAAAGAGAGCTGGTGTAGAAAAACTCATTCTCACCCACTTCTCAGCCCGTTATCTCCACACAGCTCCTTTCAAACAAGAGGCTGAAACAGTCTTTAAAAATGTTGAGATTGCGCACGACCTCAAAGTGATCCCTTTCCCAAAAAATGAGAAAAAAAAATGATGGCAACAGTGGCTCCTTCCGCCAAACAAAATACTCCCATCTCTCAAGAAAAGATCAGAGAAATCGAGCACTTATTTACTGAAAACTACTATTTCAATACAATCGTCCATCCTTTAATTGAAAAAATAAAACAAGGAAAAGAGGTCAATAACGATATTTTATTCACACATTTGAAGATAGCAGCGAATAACAACCCAAAACTGTCGTCTACCATTGATCAACTATTCCAGAGCCACCTCTAGCCAAGAATTTTTTTTTCTGCTATCTAGGAGAGATGCTTGTTTCGGCTGCGTACAAATTTCTCGACTACCTCCGCTCTGTAAAAAACAGCTCTGAGCATACCGTGCGCAACTATGCGATCGACATCAATTCCCTTCTCAATTTTCTAGAACCCCACCTTGAAAAAATCAACTATATGGAAGAGTACTCTCAAAGAGAGAATAAGCAAGAGATTGCCTTCTCTTTGGTCGATCGAAAAGTGATCCGTGCTTTTTTAGCTGAACTCAATGTAAATAAACGGACCATTGTAAGACGCCTCTCTTCCCTACGCTCTTTTTTCAAATTTTGCCAAAATGAAGAGTGGATTTCTCACAATCCACTCGAACAGATTGAGAGCCCTAAACTCGACAAACGACTCCCCTCTTCTCTCTCCTTTGAGCAGATCAAACACCTTTTCGATCAACCCGATACCAAAACCTATCTTGGCTGCCGCGACCGGTGTATTATGGAGCTCTTTTACAGCTCTGGTTTGCGAGTGAGTGAACTTGTGCAACTCAACCGCACCGATTTTGATCAAAGAGGGCTCCTCCTTCGCCTTAAGGGGAAAGGGAAAAAAGAGCGGATCGTACCAATTACTAAAAATGCTGCTGAGTGGATCTCCACTTACCTCGACCATGCCGAGCGACATAAAAACCATGCAGGGCATTTAGCTGAAGCCGACCCACAAGCTATTTTTCTCAACCGGAATGGCACTCGCCTTTCACCAAGATCTGTCGATCGGAAATTTGACAAATACCTTACAGCAAGTGGACTTGCTGGCAAAGTGACCCCCCATACTATCCGACACACGATTGCCACACACTGGCTGGAAAATGGAATGGATCTCAAAACGATCCAACTTCTCTTGGGGCACAGCTCTCTTACAACGACAACGCTCTATACCCACGTCTCTACCCGCCTTAAAAAAGAGGTATACGACAAAGCACACCCTAGAGCTTAGAGAGGGTGTTTTTAAATAATTAGTGAAGTAGATATGATCAACATCTTATGAACTCTGTTAAACGTGTCCTCCCCGTCTACTTTGTCGTTTTTTTGGGCTATATCGGCTATAGCCTCTTCCTGACGATTTTTGCCCCTATTTTCCTAAATAGCGACTTTATCGATGCACCTAAAAATACCCGTGTCATCATGCTCGGCATCCTCATTTCCCTCTACCCCTTTGGACAGTTTTTGAGCTCTCCCATCTTGGGAGCCATTTCCGATCGAGCAGGAAGGCGGCCCATTTTGCTCTACTCCCTTCTTGTCACCGCTTTTGCCTACATCGCTGTTGGAATCGCCCTCACATTCCAATGGATCTGGTTGGTCTATGTTGCACTTTTTGTCGCGGGAATCTCAGAAGGAAATATCACAATCGCTCAAAGCGCCGTTGCCGATGTCTCTGATAAAGCCTCAAGGCACAGACTGTTTGGCTATATCTATTTTGCTGCAGCTTGCTCCTACTTGGTCGGCCCGATCTTGGGAGGATGGCTTGCAAATGTGAAGCTATGGAACGGTTTTTCTTACGAATTGCCCTTTTTTTTGGTCGCTGCAATGCTTCTTGCAACGTTTGTTTGGACATGGATGACGTTTAAAGAAACATTGAAAAAACCGGTCTACCTTCCCTATTGGAAAGGGGTGACAAATATCAAAAACCTCTTTGTCATGAAACGGTTTAGGTTTTGGTTTTTGGTGAATTTTTTGATCTATATGGCTGTTTTTGGTTTCTTGCAGGGATATCCAATCTACTTGGTTGCTCGGTATCAGGTAGAAGTAGGACAACTCTCATTGATGATCACATGGACAGATATTCCTTTTCTAGTCGTCAATCTCCTTCTCATCGATTACATTGCAAAACGATTTAAACCTGTTAATGTATTGATTTTTATGGTTTTTGGATTAAGTGCAACAATGTTGGTCATGTTACTCCCTGGGAGCGCCGGCCCCTTTTGGATTCTACTGATCGTTGCAGGACTCTTTACGGCAATCACCCTTCCGATGAGCTCGAGCTTAGTTTCACTTCTTGCAAATGAAGATGAGCAAGGGCGGGTAATGGGGGTGAACCAATCTCTTAATTTTTTGACAGAAGCATTGGCAGGGTTGGGGTTTGGTCTCCTTGCAAGTGGAATGGTGAAGGTGTCGATGCTCTTCTTTGCAATCATGGGGTTTTTGGCAGTTATTTTACTCGCCTTGAAAAAAGTCTTCTCAAGGGGTAGACGGAGAATCTAAAATGTGCTATCCTCTCTCCCCATGTCTATCACTTTAGATCGTATCTCAAAGAGCTTTGGAAGCCGTATCCTCTTCGACGATGTCTCCGTCACTTTCAATCCGGGCAATCGGTACGGCTTGACAGGTCCCAATGGTGCGGGAAAATCCACTCTCCTCAAGATTGTCATGGGAATGATCAAACCAAACTCAGGCTCGATCACTCTCCCCCCAAAAGTGGGTATTTTACGGCAAAATATTGAGGATTTTCGGGAGATGAAGGTGCTCGATGTGGTGATCATGGGGAACCAACGTCTATGGGAAGCCCTACAAGAGCGAGACCGCCTCTATGAGGGAGAGATCACCGATGAGGTGGGAATGCGCCTTGGAACACTTGAAGAAATTGTCTCTGAAGAAGATGGATATAGCGCTGAGGCAATGGCTGAAGAACTTCTTGTTGGATCGGGTATTCCGATAGAGTACCACGAATTGACGATGAATGGTGTGCCAAGCGACATGCAGTTTCGAGCCTTGCTATGCCAAGCACTCTTTGGAAATCCACAAGCTTTGCTCCTCGATGAGCCAACAAACCACCTCGATATGGGGTCGATTGGGTGGTTAGAAGAATTTTTACATAGTTACAAAGGGACACTTGTTGTCGTCTCCCACGACCGCCACTTTCTCAACTCTGTTACAACACATATCGCTGACATCGACTATGATACGGTTATCATTTATCCTGGAAACTACGATGAAATGGCCAATACAAAATCTCAAGTTCGTTCAAGAGAGCAAGCCGATATCAAATCGAAAGAGAAAAAAGTGAAACAATTGAAGGAATTTGTTTCAAAATTTAGCGCAGGAACACGCGCCTCTCAAGTGCAATCTCGAATGCGAGAAATTGAGCGGCTTCAACCAAGTGAGTTGAAAAAATCCAATATTCAACGCCCCTATATCCGTTTTCCAAAAGTTGAGACACAGCCTGGAAAAGTTGTTTGTAAGCTCGATCACCTCTCAAAGAGTTACGATCAAAAAGTGATCGACGACTTCTCTCTTGAAATCCATCGTGGAGATAAAATTGGTGTCATTGGAAACAATGGACTTGGAAAAACAACACTACTCAAAATGCTTGCCAAGCAATTGCAACCGGATACTGGTGACATTGAATACGGCCACCAAGTTGTGAGCAGTTATTTCCCTCAAGACCACACCGATTTAATTTCAAAGCAAGAGGATGGAAATGCATTTGAGTGGCTTCAAACGCGGAAAAAAGGGCTCTATGATCAAGATGTTCGGGGTGTTCTTGGAAAACTCCTTTTTGCCGGTGAGGATGCCTTTAAAAAAGTGTCTGCCCTGTCAGGAGGAGAGACCGCTCGTCTTATTTTAGGTGGGATGATGCTCGAACCTCACAATTTCATCATCCTCGATGAACCAAATAACCATCTCGACCTCGAAGCTGTTTCGGCACTTGGGTGGGGGCTGAAAGATTATGAAGGAACAGCCATTGTTGTTAGTCATGACAGAGACCTCCTCGACCATTTTGCAACAAAGATTATTGCCTTCAAAGAGGATCAAATCGAAGTGTTTGCCGGCTCTTTAGAAGAGTACCTGAAAACTTAATCTTTAGCTTTTTTTACAAGTAAGCGGATCACATACTCCCGATTGGCCCACACATACTCAACACCGGCGTACAAGGCGTAAGCTGCTGAAATCGACACAACTACAATTGATGTAACCCTCAATGCGTATTCTGAGAGCATTCCAACTGAATAGGGAATAAGAAGAACCACGATGAGAATCATTGAAGCTGCTTGTAACACCGCTTTGATTTTCCCCGTCGACCGAGCTGCCAGAGCAAACCCTTTAAGAGCACAGATGGTGCGAAGAGTGCTGATCACTGAATCGCGATAGAGAAAGACAAATACAAGGAGAAGAGGTAAACGAACCGGAGGCTGTGTGAATGTGAAGAAGACCGAGATTCTGTAGATGCTATCTGCCATTGGATCGAGAAGCTTTCCAAAATCGGTCACCTGATCAAATTTCCTCGCAAAATATCCATCAAAGGCATCTGAAAGCTCTGAAACACATAAGAGAAAAAGAAGAATATAGGGAAGAGCAACAAACGGAATACCTAAAAAGCCATGCGCCAAATAGAGGAACATGAAGATCGGACTGATAAAAATTCTCGTAAACGTTAGATAATTAGCTAGACCCAATAGAGATCCTTAAAGGTTTTGGACCATCGTACAATTGAAAGAATTATAATTCAAGGTATCCGTATTCAGAACGCTATTCGAAGATTTGGTGTTTGAGATAACGAAGAGAGAAACGGATTAACTCTAAATGATTTAGAGAGATCAACCACCGAAAAGCTGTTTTAAATCCATAATTTGAACTCAAAATAGACCACGTTTCACAGGCATAGGTGAGTCCTTTTCGGTAGGTGAAGGTTCCACTGTCAAAATCGACAAGAATACGATCGATCCTCTCAACTCTCTTTTCTTTGATCTGTGCAATACGACAGAAATAATCGAGCGCAAAATGGAGGGAATAATTGAGATTGATCCCCCCGACAACATCAAAAAAATCGGCTCGGTACCAACACGCCAACATACGCGTTGGTAAAATCCCTTTTTGAAGCCCCCTCTGTGATAGAGGATGGTTGATTTGGATCGGCTCTTTAAAAAGTTCTCTTTGCACAGTTCCTGCGTAAACAATATCGGGGAAATTTGACTTGACCACTTGTTTGGCAAAAGTATCATAAGTACATTTTGATAAGTATGTTGAGCCTGGATAGATAAATGTGAGATAGCGGGAGGTTGCAAGAGCAATCCCTCGGTTGAGCATCTCGGGGACATGAGAGGTGGCAACTGTGTAAACCCGATTGACAAGAGGCGTGTATTGATTGACAATATTGAGGGTGTGGTCGGTCGATCCCCCATCGATGACAATCACTTCAAGAGCTTTGTACCCTTGATTAGCAATGCTCTCAAGGGTCGTCCCTACTTTCTCAGCGCAATTATAGGTTGGAAGAATGACCGACAGAGGAGGACTCTCTTCTCCCTTGGTTAGGTCAAATCGGCGGACAATTTTATCGACTAAATGATCCATCTCTTGTACCATGCACTATCTGATGATGACTTTTCAAGAAATGATCTTCCGTCTAACCCACTACTGGGCTGATCAAGGGTGTCTCGTTGCTCAAGGATACGACTTGGAAGTGGGGGCTGGGACATTTAATCCCACAACATTTCTCCGTTGTTTAGGGCCTGAACCGTATGCGGCAGTCTACGTCGAACCTTCTCGAAGGCCTCAAGATGGGCGGTATGGTAAAAACCCCAATCGGGTGCAACTTTTCCACCAGATGCAGGTGATTTTAAAACCTTCTCCTCCCGATATGCAAGAGCTCTATCTCAATTCACTTGCCGCAATCGGTCTCGATCTTTCGAAGCACGATATTCGTTTTGTCCATGATGACTGGGAAAATCCTACAATCGGAGCGTGGGGACTTGGGTGGGAAGTGTGGATCGATGGAATGGAGGTGACTCAATACACCTATTTCCAAGCTGTAGGAGGGTCTCCTGTTTCACCGGTGAGTGGAGAGCTCACCTATGGACTAGAACGTTTGGCAATGTACATCCAAAATGTCGATTCAATTTTTGATTTAAAATGGAACGATACACTCTTCTATGGAGACATCTACAAACGGAATGAACTCGAGTGGAGTCACTACAATTTTGAACAAGCCGATACAACGCTGTGGCACCGCCATTTTGAAGATTTTGAAAAAGAGGCTCTCCGCCTTACCGAACAACACTATCCTATTCCTGCCTATGATTTCGTCATGAAGGCCTCACACGCTTTCAACATGATGGATGCAAGGGGTGCGCTCTCTGTCACAGAAAGAGCTCGCTATATTGGACGAATTAGAACCCTTGCTCGTGGTTTGGCTGACTGCTATTTAAAATCACGTGAAGCGCAAGCCTTTCCCCTCTTAAAGGAGAAACAAGAGGCTTCCCCAATTGCTGCTCCAAAAGTGGAGGTGAGGGTGGAGCCAAAAAAAAGAGCCGATTTTCTTCTTGAAATTGGATCTGAAGAGCTCCCTGCAACCTTTGTCCCTATCGGAATGCAAAACCTAAAGGAAGCGATTGAAAAAGAGCTTAAAGAGTTTGAGCATGGAGAGATCCACGTCTATGGAACGCCTAGACGGTTGGCTGTTTTAGTCAAAGACCTTGCAGGAGGAACAGAGGCTTTACAAAAAGAGCGAAAAGGGCCGAGTGTCAAAGCCGCTTTCGATGGAGAAGGAAATCCAACAAAAGCGGGACAAGGTTTTTTTCAGTCGATCGGCCTCCCCCCTTCTTTGGAGCAAGAGCACATTGAAGTGCGCGATGGCTATATCTTTGCCCATCTCCAATCTCCTGGAAAATCAACGACAGCCCTTCTTGCAAGAGCACTTCCCAAATTGATTCTCTCGCTTGAGTTCCCTAAAAAAATGCGGTGGGGTGATCTTTCTATCGAATACGCCCGCCCCCTTCGTTGGATCGTCGCTCTATACGGCAAAGAGGTGATCCCCTTTGCTCTTGGAAATCTCCTTTCAGGACAAGATTCATTTGGACATCGACAGCTTGCTCCCACTTCTTTCTCAATTTCAAACCCAAGTGACTATCTCAAACTTCTACGGGAAAAAGGGGTGATCGCCGATCCAAGAGAGCGAGAGGAAATAATCTGTAAAGCTCTTCCTGATGAAGCGATCGAAGTCGAAAAAGTGTTGCCACATGTCATTCATCTCGTTGAATACCCCTTCCCCTTTATCGGCACATTTGATCAAACTTTCTTGCGTGCCCCGAAAGAAGTACTGATCTCTGAGATGGTTGAGCATCAGAAATATTTTCCCATGATGCGAGAGGGGAAACTCCTCCCCTCATTTGTTGTTGTCTCCAATAATCGAGAGAGCAAACTGATCTGCCACGGACATGAACGCGCGCTCTCTCCCCGCCTTGCCGATGGAGTTTTTCTCTATGAGGAAGATCTCAAAACACCTTTGAGTCACTTCAATGAAAAATTGAAGAAGATGACCTACCAAGCAAAACTCGGCTCTCTTTGGGATAAAGTTCAACGGCTGATCGCCCATGGAAAGTTGCTGCATCAACACCTCCCCCTTGCCCCTCTAGAAGAGGTTGTACAAGCAACGACTCTTTGTAAAGCCGATTTAGCCACAACACTTGTGGGAGAGTTCCCCGAATTACAAGGTTTGATTGGTAAGCTCTACGCCGAAAAATCTGGTGAGAAAGAGGAGATTGCAACAGCGATCGATGAACACTGGATGCCTCGTCGTGAAAAAGCTCCCCTTCCTAAAAGTGGTGCCGGAATCCTTCTAGCGCTCGCTGATAAAATAGATAACTTACTCAGCTGTTTCATTTTAAATCAAAAACCCACCTCCTCTTCCGATCCCTTTGCACTACGTCGGCAAGCGCTTGGTATCATGAAAATCTTGATCGAGAATCAGCTCCATCTCCCGCTTGAAACCATCTTCGAACAAGCATTCGACCTTTTCCCCAAACTCGACGTCGATAAAGAAGCGGTCCTTACAGACCTCAAAGCATTTCTTATCAACCGACTACGAACGGTTCTTCTCGACTATGGATTTGGGAAAGATGAAATTGAAGCAGTCCTTGTCTTTGATCTTCAAAGTGTCTACGACCTCTATCTCCGTCTCGAAGCGCTCCATGCTTTCCGTAAAAAAAGTGGATTTGAAGCGCTCATCGAAGTTGAGGTGCGCACCAAAAAGATTTTACTCTCCCAAAACAAACGTCTTGTCCCAAGCTGGAAATTAAAAGAAGCACTCCACACCAAACGGTTCCCTCCAGTCGAAGAGAAGCTCCTCCATCAAGCGTGTGAAAAAGAGCTTTTCTTATGCACGCAACAGCTCAAAAACCGTTTTCAAAAAATATTGATCGACAGGCGCGATTTTTCCAACCGAAATTACCCAGAAGCATTTACACAGCTCACTTTGCTACAAAAACCGGTTGCCAAACTGTTTGATGAAGTGAAAGTGATCGATGATGACGAAGCAATTCGAACCAACCGCTTAGCTCTTCTCCAAGAGGTGTATGACCTTTGTGAAGAGCTCGCTGATTTTAGTAAACTCTCTTAACCAAGAGTATTATCATGGCAATCTCCCCTTCCCCTGTTCAGTCCTTTGAAGAGGTGCTTGTAGATCTTCAATCTCAGCCCCCCTCTTTTACACGAGGTGCCGCTTTTCTTGACCTTATAAAACGTATCACTAAAACTGCTTCAGAGAAATTAGATCAGCTTCCAGATATTATTCGCCAAATGTCCCGCCCTGAGCAGCAAAGAGATGGTTGGGCAATACTTGCAAAGGCTCAAGCAGAAAATGACATAAATCCAAGTGAGAGTTTACGTCAATTAGAAGATGAAATTGAAGCAGTCCCATGCGTTGAAGATAAATGTGCCCTTCTTAAAAATTTAGCCTTAATACAAGCTGAGTGTGGACAAGTTGAGGAGGCAAAGAGCACCATCACTAAAGGAGGGGAATTAGCTCAGATGCTAAGCAGCTCACGCAAAAGAGATCACACCCTTACCACAGTGATCAATGCCTTAGTTACCATCTCTTCAGATCAAAAAAAGGGTGAAGCATCTGCGACTTTAGAAGAAGCTCTGAAACAGACTCAAAAAATAACTGCGATTCATGAACGAAGAAAAATTCTAGAAAGCATCGGGTTAGCACAAAAGAGGATTGAAGATTGGAAAGGAAGAGCTCTCACCTTGAAAGAGCTGCGCAAAATTCACGGAATGGCTCATTTTAGGGTAGAGCGTGAACAAATTTCTGCTGTCCTAGAGAGACTTCAAACTGGATAATTTTTACACCGATTGGAGCTTCACTTCGGTTCGATTTTTGCCAAGAAGATCAAACTCCCGCACAAGCTCAAGTACTTTTTCTTCACTCTCTTTGCCACTATGAATTTTTTGTTGAATTGCTTCCCGTTTTTTTAACCAATACCGATCGCTCAACTTTTGCACTGTTTCCACAAATTGTTGCTCGGCTCGCTCTCTGTTGATTTTTTTGTCCATAATTTCTTCAATCAATGACTCATCTTCAATCTCAGGAGCTAGAGCTAGAAGGTCGTTTGCTCCTTCTAAAAGCGCTTTGTAGATCTTCTGACATGAGGGGACAAAAAAATAGGACAAATCTAAATAGTGTCGAGCTGTCTCTAAAAAATCTTCCCGCTGCAAGAGGACAAGCCATCGGAGGAGATCGAGCTCTAAAATTCGGTTGGGATTGATCTGAAAAGACTCCACTTTTTGAGAGCGAGGTGGATTCACCTGCCCCACCATGTGCTCAGGAACATTTGTCAGCTGCGCCAATTTACGTAAACTTTCATGAATCATTACAGGTTCATCCCACCCTTTGATCTGCTTGGAGAGCTCTCCGATAAGCGCCGTCTTTCCCGCCGCTGTTTGAGGAAGCTTTGAGCTTAAGTGACGCACCTGAAATGCGAGATACTCCTCCCCTTTACCAAGAAGTATTTCCAATGCTTCTTTTCCATGTTCACGTAAAAAAGAGTCGGGATCGTATCCGTCGGGCATCCGAATCACATAGACTCCAATCCCCGCTTTTTGAAAGAGATCGCCTACCTTTGAAAGAGCTGCTTGGCCAGCGTTATCTCCATCAAAAAGAAGCTTCACCTCTAAGACGCCGAGCTGTTTTAGCTCTTGCACATGTCCTTTTCCAAATGCTGTTCCAAGCGCTGCAACGGCATAATCAAGTCCCACATCGATCAAACGTAAACAGTCGATTTGCCCTTCGACAATAATTGCACGCCGCTCTTTTGCAATTCTTCGACGGCAATAATTTAGGCCATAGAGCAATTTTGATTTTTTAAAGAGTTTCGTCTCAGGAGTATTGATATATTTTCCCCCAAACACCTCTTCACGTGTTTTGCGAGCTGAGAAACCAACAATGGTTCCCCGCGCGTTGAAGATGGGAAAGGTGATCCTCTCTTTGAAAAATTCACGCCCAGAAGCGTTGAGAAGTCCCGCTTCAGTAAGCACTTCTCGGTCGATCTTCTTATCTTTCATCCGTTTGTGGAAAAAATCGCCTCCAGCAGGAGCATAGCCCAGCTGGAACCGTCTGATAAAATCAAGAGAGAGCCCCCGTTTGAAAAGATAATTGAGCGGTTCGCGCGCCTCTTCGGCGTGAAGGAGAAAGAAATTGTAAAACTCACTGCTCAGTTCGAGCGCTTCTTTCAATTTTTCTCTAGAAACACCCTTCTCCTCTTCTTTTTCAACCTCTTCTAAAATGACATGAAACCGTTCGGCCAATGTCTCTACAGCCTCTCTAAAAGAGACATGGAGATAATTCATTAAAAATTGGATTGCATCTCCGTGTGCACCACACCCAAAGCAGTGGTAGTGGGTATCCCCTTGTTTCATGTGGAACGAGGGAGATTTTTCTTGGTGAAAAGGGCAGATCGCCTTGTAAGAAGCACCGGCCCGCTTGAGCTCGATATAGCCGGTGAGCACTTCGACTAGATCCACTTTCTCTCGGAGACGTTGCAAACTCTCATTGGTAAACATAGTTGCCAATTATACCCATTCTACGGAGAAAAAAGAAAGTTCCAAGAAAAGTGAGAGTCAGCTATGTTTTTTTGCCATGATAGGAGAAAAAACAACACCGATGATGGAGCAGTGGAAAAGCTGCAAGAGTCGAGCCAAAGATATGCTCCTCTTTTTTAGAATGGGCGACTTCTATGAGGCATTTTACGAAGATGCCCAGCTGATGTCTGAAGAGCTTGAACTCACATTGACCAAGAGGCAAGGAATCCCGATGAGTGGCGTTCCTTGGCAAACAATTGAAACCTACATCAATCGTCTTGTCGCTCGCGGACATAAGGTGGCGATCGCCGAGCAGGTGGAAGATCCCAAAGAGACAAAAGGGCTTGTTCGACGAGAAATTGTCAGAGTTGTCACACCAGGCACTGCTGTCACCGCTCTTCCAGATAAAGCCTCAAATTATATCGCAAGCGTCTCTCGTGTTGGATCTCTTTTCGGCCTCTCTCTTCTCGAAGTGACCACAGGTGAATTTAAGGTCGCTGAATTTGAAACTGCAAAAGAAATGGTCGATGAACTCTTTCGGGTGCAAGCAACTGAAGTTGTGATGACAAAGAAATTCAAAGGAAAACATCATGACCTATTTGATAAAGAGCTGATCACGTTTGTAGAAGAGTGGCAATTTGAGCATCAAAATGCCTCTCGCTATTTGACCGAGCATTTTGCCCTCTCTAATCTAGACGGATTTGGATTGAAAGGAATGGTCGCTGCGATCAATTCTGCCGGCGCTCTTTTAAGCTATGTACATGAAGAGCTCTCGATGTGTGTCGACCACATCTCACGGATTGTCCCCTATACAACTTCTGAATCTTTGGCGCTCGATCGCACCTGTTTGCGCAATTTGGAATTGATGGAAGAGGTGTTGCCCATTCTCGATAAAACCGTCACTCCAATGGGAGGAAGGTTGCTCTCCCAATGGTTGAAAAAACCGCTTCTATCGGTCGAAAAAATCACTAAACGGCAAGATGCCATTGAAAGGATCTACCACGACCGCCATTCAGGCTTAAGAGAGAAACTCAAAGGTGTGCGTGATCTCGAACGATTGATGATGAAAATCTCTGCCTCAATGGGATCACCCAAAGATTTTGTTGCTCTAGGCCTCTCCCTCAAAGCCATTCCTCCAGTACGAGAGCTACTTGAAACATATGATACAGAAGCGCTTGTGTTAGCAAAAACAATGCTTGTCGATGTGAGCAAACCAGCCTCTTTAATTGAGCGAGCACTTGTAGAAGAGCCTCCGATTCGGCTGAGCGATGGAAAGGTTTTTAAAGATGGATACAATGAAGAGATCGATGAATTAAGAGAGCTGACAACAAATGCAAAAGGATGGCTCGCCCGCTACCAAACCGAAGTGAAAGGGGAAACGGGGATCAAAAATTTGAAAGTGAGTTTCAATAAGGTTTTTGGCTATTATATCGAAGTGGCAAGAGGTCAAGCGCATCTGATGCCCGACTCTTTTCAAAGACGGCAAACACTTGTGAATTCTGAACGTTTTATCTCTCCTGAGTTGAAAGAGTATGAAGAGAAAGTGCTCTCTGCTGAGGGAAAAATTCAAGCGATCGAAGCTGAGCTTTTCAAAGAGCTACGCGAAACCATTCTTAAGTACCGAGATACTGTGTTCCAAATTGCCAAAGCAATTGCATTTGTCGATGTGATTGCCGGCTTAGCAGAAGTGGCAAATAAACAGTTTTATAGTCGGCCTATTGTAGATGAGAGCGATAACCTTGAAATCATCGAAGGACGCCACCCCGCTGTTGAAGCTCTTTTAGGAGAAAAATTTATCCCCAATGAGACAGAGCTAGGTGGAAATAAGGGGCGGTTGATGTTGATCACTGGGCCTAATATGGCTGGAAAATCAACCTATATCCGTCAAGTAGCTCTCATTGTCATCTTGGCGCAGATGGGAAGTTTTGTTCCGGCAAAAAAAGCACACATCGGTGTGATCGATAAAATCTTCACTCGCATTGGAGCGAGTGATGACCTCTCTCGTGGGCAATCAACATTTATGGTCGAAATGAGTGAGACTGCCAATATCCTCAATAATGTGACAGATAAATCCCTTGTTATTCTTGATGAAATTGGACGAGGGACAAGTACCTATGATGGACTTTCGATCGCATGGGCTGTTGTCGAATATCTCTTGATAAAAGAGAAAAAAAAGGGGAAAACGCTCTTTGCCACTCACTATGGAGAGCTGACAGAGATTGAACGCTCTTTTCCAGAAGCTGTCAACTACCACGCTGCTGTCGATGAATCGGAAGGAGAGATCCTCTTTTTACATAAGATCAAAAAAGGGAGTGCTAACAGAAGCTATGGGATCCATGTGGCAAAGCTTGCAGGCCTCCCCCTTGATGTGATCTGCCGCTCATCTGAAATTTTAGAAAAGCTTGAAGCAAAAAGAGCTAAAAAAAATGAGCACTCCTCCGAACAACTCTCTTTATTCTGATCTTCCACTGCAACCGGGCGTCTATCTGATGAAAAATCGGCTCGGTAAAGTGCTTTACGTCGGTAAAGCAAAACAGTTGAGAAATCGCGTCCGTCAATACTTTGTTCCAGGACGAGATGGTCGATCAATGGTCCCCTATTTGACCAAGCAAGTGACTGAAATTGAAACTATTGTTGTCCGTTCAGAAAAAGAGGCACTCCTTTTAGAAAATACCCTTATCAAACGGTATCAACCCAAATATAACGCCCTTTTAAAAGATGATAAAACCTTCTTCAGCTTGATGATCAACCATAAGCATAAATGGCCGATGTTGAAGATCACCCGCTATAAGGGGAAACCTCCAAAAGGAAATCTCTATTTCGGCCCCTACACCAAAGGGCATGCCGCAAAACAAACCTTAGATCTTCTTCGAACCCTTTTTCCCCTAAGACAGTGCTCGAACCATGAGCTTGCAGCTCGCACCCGCCCCTGTATTCTCCACCCCATGGGGCGGTGTCTTGCCCCTTGCGTCAATAAATGTACAAAAGAGACGTACGACGCACTTGTCGAACGGGTGATTGCTTTTTTAAAAGGGCGGGATAAAACCATTCTCCGCGATCTAAAAAAAGAGATGGCGTGTGCAAGCAAGGCACTTGAATTTGAAAAAGCAGATCGGCTTTACAAGATTATTCAGGCGATCAAAGCAACCTTAGAAGAGCAACAAGTTGAAAAAGCAGGACGAAAAGATCTCGATGTCATTGGAGTTGAAAGAGTGGCCGATCGAGTCGCACTCACTGTAATGCAATTTCGTGATGGAAAGCTTACCTCTTCTCATGTCCATCTTTTTATCCAGTGTGTTCAAGATGAAAATGCAATTTTGTGCTCTTTTCTTCTCCAACACTATGAAGGGGTTGATGAGCGACCTGCAGAACTTGTATTGCCATTTGAACTCAAAGAAAGAGAGATACTTGAAAAAATATTGGGATTCCACCTCCATGTTCCAAAGCGGGGAAATAAGCTTGAATTGATCGAAATGGCGAAAGCCAATGCAAAAGAGAAGCTTAAAAAAGCTCCTAAAGAAGAGCCCGAGCAAGTGTTGATCGAGATGGAAGAAAAGCTCTCGCTAACCCATTTTCCCGAACGGATCGAATGCTTTGACAATTCACATCTATCTGGACTAGAACCTGTTAGTGGAAAAATTGTCTTCACAGATGGGCGACGGGATCCTAAAGAGTATCGGAAATATAAAGTGTCGACCCTCGATGATTACCAAGCGATGCGCGAGGTTCTCACCCGCCGGTTCAAACGGACTGAAAAATTGCCAGACCTTGTCATCATCGATGGAGGGCGAGGGCATCTCAATGCAGCTTTGGAGGTCTTGTCTGATTTAGACATTAGCACCGTCGATGTGATCGGGGTTGCAAAAGAGCGAGGAAGACACGACAAAGGGATGACCCAAGAGCAAATTTTTCTTCCCGGGAAAAAAGAGCCTATTTTACTCAAATCAAACTCTAAAGTACTTTTTTTGCTTCAACAAATCCGAGATGAAGCACACCGTTTTGCAATCACCTTCCATAAACAGCGGAGAAAAAAACGGCTCTTCACCTCTGCTCTTGATCAAGTTGAAGGGATTGGACCGGTGAAAAAACAACGCCTTCTCACCCATTTTGGAAGTGTAAAAAGAATTTTAGAGGCGGGTGAAGAGGAGTGGAAAAAAATTCCAGGAATCACCAAGCGAGACCTCGAAAATTTAAAGAAAATAGAAACCAAACAAAGAAAAGAGCTGCAATGATCCAAGAAAATCCATGCACTTGATTTTGTTTTTTGGTGACCAATTTCAAAACAGAGTATGTCACATATCCCACTCCAATTCCTGCTGCAATATTCAATGTTGCGGGAATAAAGATTAGGGTTAATACCGCTGGAATCCAATCGGTGGGATCGCTCCATTTCAACCCTTTGATCATCACGACCATCGATCCCCCAATAATCACTAAAGCAGGTGTTGTTGCAAAAAGAGGAATCGACGTGAGCAGAGGAAAAAAGAAGAAAAGGGAGCAAAATGCGATAGCTGTTACAAGCGCTGTTAAACCTGTTCTTCCCCCAGCTCCAATTCCTGCAGCTGACTCAAGGTAAAATTTTGCCGATGTCGTCCCTAAAAAAGAGGCCATCATCGAGCTTGTTGAATCGCAGTAAAAGAGGCGAGAGACTGAAGGGAGATAACACGTCTTTCCCCGCTCTTCCACTAAGCCTGCTTTTTCTCCAAGGGCAAGAACAGCACCTGTCGATTCAAACAGCGACATCAAGACAATCGAGATGATCAAACCTAAATAGTCGAGATGGAAAGCAGACTGAATCTTGAGTTTAAAAAGAGTGGGAGCTAAAGAGTGAGGGAAAGAAACAATCCCTCCCCAATCAACAATTCCTGTCAAAAAACCGAGAAACCAAATGAGTAAAATTCCGAGAAAAAAAGCTCCTGGAATGCGGTAGAACATCAAAAGAGCTGTGACAATCAACCCTAAGCCGGCAAGGCCATAAATAAGCGGGGTTGCTTCGACCACATGTTTAAATCCAATGAGCGCAAGAAAAAGACCTAAGCCAGCTGTTGTTCCCAACCGAAGAGGCTCTGGAATAGTGTGAATAATCCACTCTCGAATTTTTAAAATATTGAGACAAAGTAGAATAAACCCTTCAAGAAAGACAATTCCAAGAGCGACTTCCCAATTCAACCCATTTTTTCCAATTAAATTATGAGAGACATACGCGACAAGGATCAGGCCTGGGGCGACAGCAATTGGGTAGTTGGAAAAAAGAGCGACATAAAAAGTTCCAAAAATAGCGGTTAACAGGGTTGCTGTCATCACCCCACCTTTATCAAGACCGCTTTCCCCGAGCATTGCACTGATGATCACAAAGGCATACGCCATTGTAAGGAATGTGGTGAGACCACCGATCACTTCACGCGAAACCGTTGTTTTACGCTCTTCTAGCTGAAAAAAAGAGTCAAGCCGTGGGTATTTTTTCTTGGAAACTAACATTTAAAAGAAATTCACTCGTTAAACCACACCTACGAGCAAGAGTGAGGGCCAATGTCTTTTCAATCTTCTCTAAAGTCATCTCTTGCTCTTCTATCTTGACATACGGCAAATTGGCAAGAATTTCAACCTTTCGTTTTCCATGGATCACCGAACGGCAATTCACCTCTTTCCCAGGAAAAAAAGGGGCAATACTCATCCGTGCAACTTCGGCAAATACCCGATCCTGAATCGAAACACCACCCATCTTAACAAGTAGATACCGCCTCTTACAAAGAAGAGTGAAACAGCTCAATAAAATCATTGAGAAAAAAATCAGCAAAACGCCTAACGAAACAAGGTGGCCTCCTAAATAAGAGACCAGATTGAGTTGAAAAAAGGGGATGACTAAAAAGAGTCCTGTAAAGAAAAGGAGGGTCCCAAGAAGAAGGGCAATCAATGAGATCAAAGTGCTCTCTAAGCGCATCGTCGATTAACTATTTTTCAATTCTTCTAGTTCTTCATCCTGAATCAAAGAGGCGGGGAAAATCTCTTCCTCTTCTTTTTCTTTCGATTCAGGTGCAACCAACCCTTTGATGACTAAATGCACAGTTGCAACATGAAGTCCGGTTAGTTTAGTGATCTCTTCCACCACAATGCTCTGTACCTCATCCGATTTATCGGGGATAGAAACGCCGTAGTGCATGTTCACTTCAACTTTCACTTTAACGACATGATTCTTGCTATCTTGCTCAACAACAATCCCTTTTACACTCTCAATCTCACGCCCTAAAAGGGTATCTATCAAATTCCCACCGAGGAGAGTGACCCCTCCAACTTTATTCAAAGCATTTAAAATAATGATTTGAATAACCCGTGTTTCAATATCGTGACTGAAGGTCGTTTTTGGAAGCTCAAATTCTTTTGTGTCTACTTTTTCATTCATAAAAATTCCCTCTATGTGCTAAAATATAGTGAAGTTATGGGAATAATGCAACTTTTGAATATTATTTTATTTTGGATCTTCTTCGGTGTCTTCTCTGCTCATTTTGCAAAAAGACGTGGGAGAAGGCCTTTTCTTTGGTTCTTCATAGGCTTATTTTTAGGCATTTTTGGAGTCATCTTGCTCTTTGTCCTTCCTCGCCGTCCATTTGTGGCAAAAGCGGCTCCTAAAGCACCTCAACTACAGAGGAGCGAGGCTTGGCTAAAGATGTGGTACTACTTAGATCCTCATAGCAAGGAGCAGTGTGGCCCTTTTGAATTTCCTCATATAGCGAAAAACTGGCAAGACAAAACGTTGACAGACAAAACACTAGTTTGGGGAGAAGGGATGAAAGAGTGGAAGCATCTCCACGACCTACCCGATCTCAAAAAAGAATTCAACAAAATCTAGAGTGTATCGTTAAAAGCTAGCTGAGCCCCCTTCCCAGGGGTGTAGATGAGCAGTTTTTCCTTAAAAATCTCTTAAGCCGTAGAGCTGTCGTAATTGGTGACATACCCTTTATTTTATCATAAAAAAAAATAACAGAACGGTGGTTCTGTTATTTTTAGTGGCTGTCTAGAAACTAAATGTAGACTTACCAAGAAGCTTTGGTAATACCAGGGATCATTCCCATAGAGGCCAACTCTCTAAAACAAATTCTAGAGACCCCAAATTTACGCAAATAAGCGTGGGGACGGCCGGTTAGCTTACACCGGTTTTTCAGTCTTGAAGGAGAGGTGTCGCGACGCATCTTATTAAGAGAGACACGCGCTTCTTCACGCTCTTCCTCAGATAAATTCATGTTTTTACTCTTTTCTCGAAGGGAATCACGACGGTCCCTATTGAGTTTGACGAGCTTTTCTCGTCGATGTTGTTTTGCAATAGAAGATTTTTTAGCCATAATAGTCTACTTCTTTCGAGCGGGTCCTTTTTGTCTTTGTTTACGATTTGGGTCTTTTTTGTTGATGATATAGAGTCGACCTCTCCTACGGACAAGTTTATCTCCTTTGGAGGGATCGGCTTTGATCGATGCTTTTACCTTCATATTTCTACCTTGTTTTGTGGACACTTTACAGAAATAGAGATTTCTATGCAACCCTCTTGTTTTAATCCCCAAAAGATGGTAGGATCGAATGCAAATTAGGAGAATTTAGATGAAAAGAACGTATCAACCGAGTAAACGAAAGCGTAAATCTTCAGTTGGATTTCGTGCACGTATGAAGACAGCAAGTGGTAGAAAAATTTTAAACCGCCGTCGCCGGCATGGTCGTCATCGCCTCACAGCTGTATGACCTTCTCTAAAACCGCTCGTATTCTCAAGCGATCCGAGTTCCGCTATCTTGCCAAAAATGGGAAGAGACGGTCTGGGTATTACCTTCAAGCTCATATCTTGCCTTCTAGACACCCAAAGCTTGGGCTGACGGTTTCTCGTCGTTTTGGAAAATCTAATCTTCGGAATCGTTTTAAACGTCTGGTTCGGGAGGCATTTCGAACGTCTTCTCTTCCCAATATCCAGATCAATATCACACCTCAAAAAAATGCTCTTTCGGCAACTTTTAAGGAGATCAAAGAAGAGCTTCTCTCGCTTACCGAGCGTTGACAAGCTGACTGGCTTGCTCTTTGATGTAGCGGAGGGAGTGGTTCATCTCTCCCTGCTTCTCTGTTGGGGCAAGTTTGTAGGCGATCTCCGCATGTTTCAGTGCTGAGTTTAACTCATCATGCTCGAGGTAGAATTGAGCAATCATCATTTCAACCCGCCATCGATTTTCTTGATCCTTCTCACCAAACATCGCCAAGTACTCTTTTAAAGGCTTGATCACCTCTTCAACAGAAAGAGTGCTATCAAAACGGGAACGGGACTGAAAATCGATAAGTGCAAGAGAGAAGAGGTAGCCTTGGCTATTATTGGGATCGAGTTGCAAAAGGCGGTCCTTTACACCCATGGTATAGAGCTCTTTCTCTCTTCCTTCCTCAACAAGTCGGCGGTAGTGTTGGATAAGAAAAAATGCGGGGCTCTCACATTTGCTCCCTGCGACTAAAAATGCATCGATTGCGCTCTCTTGCTGTAGCTCCACTGCCAATCCATACCCTTGTTGAAGCCCGCTCTCCTTGAGGGAGTCGATTTGTTCGAGAAGAGCGATGAGCTGACGATCTTGATCGATGAACCGGAGGAGGTCTTGAGCAAACTGCGTTCCACTTTCAGGTAGATAACCAAACTGTAGAATCACCCTTTCTGATGAATCAATCATGACAAGAGAGGGAAACTCTCGGATCTGGTACTGCTCTTTTAGTTTTCGATTTTGTAGCTGTTTGGCCGAATCGATCTCATGATGCTTGGGAAAGTCGAGTTCGACACAAATCAAACGGTCTCCAAGTTCTTTTTTGAACTCAGAAGAGAGGAAAATCTCATTTTTCATCTTCATTCCAAGCCCTGACCAATCAGAGCCATTGAAGAAAAGAAGGAGCGGTTTTTTCTCCTTACACCCTTGCTCTAAAGCTTTTGCATAATCCACCTGAAAATCAGCATGGCATGGCAAAAACAAGACTGCTGCTATGAACAAGATCACCCGATAGAGCATCACTTTCTCCTAAGTCACTACTTTCCTAAAAAACTGTCGAGATAGTTGGCGTAAGCCTTTCCACCTCCAGAACGATAGCCTGTCTGCCCCAAAAATCCTCCTGACGCATCGACAATCACAATCGTTGGATACCCAGTCACACCGTAACGTTGCTTTAACTGTGCATTTTGCTGTATTTCCTCTTGAGGAAGCTTCTGGTTCATTGGGAAGTCGAGTTTGACAAAAATAAATTTTGACCCGACAGCTGATGTAAATTCTGGTGAGGAGAAAATTTCGCTATCCATTTTCTTGCACCAGCCACACCAATCAGAGCCTGTAAAGTATAGGATTAAAGGCTTTCGCTCTTTTTGTGCCATCTGCATAGCTGACTGATAGTCGGTAAACCATTGGATTGAGCTGCCTTGAGTCTGCATCTGTGGAGATTGCTCCTCTTGAGCATGTAAATTTACCGTTGTGATCGCTAGAATGAGTAGAGTAGAAAAAAGTTTCATTTAGAACCTCTTGTTTGCTTCATTTCTGTGAATATATGTGTTACACTTTGTTTTCTACAATAGTTTTATGAAGTCAATCATTATCCGTCACAGAAAAGAAAACCTTAAAAAATGTAGTCTTCGTCACTTAGAGGAAGACCCCTCCCTCCATTTTTTACGCTACCCTTTGCAAAAACCTCCCTCTTTTGAAGGATATTTGCTCCTCAAAGTGGATGCTCCTGTTCTAACCTCAGAAGATCGCGACTTTGGACTTCTCTTATTAGATGGAACATGGCGGTTGGCAAAAAAAATGGACGACTCTCTCTCTCTTCCCCTCACCCCTAGGAGTTTGCCCTCTACGATAAAGACAGCGTATCCGAGAAAACAAGATGTAGCCGGAGGGCTTGCTTCTATCGAAGCTCTCTATGTCGCTCATCTCATTTTGGGAAGGCCATACGAGCATTTGCTCGATTATTACTATTGGAAGGAACCTTTTTTGGAAAAAAATCATACGAGTTTGTTAAACTTGTCCCATGCAAAATTGTGACAAGTGTGATGAAACACTTCTCCTCCAATTTCTTCTAAACGAATGTCTAATTGCGCAAGACGTTCTTTCCAAGTCTCCTAGCAAAGGATCGCTCCAAGACCTTATTGGCGAAAAAGAAGATCCCTCCACTCATTGGCGAGGTGTATGTGGCTTAGGGAGGCCGATTGGACATCTTAGGAAATTGCGCTTCTACTGTTCACTTATCCCACCTGCTTCATCGATACATACAATTGAAACACCTCTAGATGAAGCTCTTCTTGCAGCAAAAGAGTGCCAATACGCTCTACACAAAGAGGAGGTGTGTCCTAAAGCTTCGTTTGAGAGACTAAAAAAAGAGATGCTCATCTTCACAGCAAAACTTCTTGAGCAGATACATTTTTATGAAAAAAATGGCCCTTTGCTTTTTTTCCTTCTCCGGAAACAAACAGCAATCGACCGTATCTATGGAAAAGGGACAACAGCAAAAAAAGTGCTCTCTTTTTTTTCAAATGGAGTGAAAGAGGCATCGCAATTTTTAACACACTGTTTTTCAAAGAGAGGATTTAGTCACCTCCTTCCCACTATCAACAAACACCTCGACATAGTTGGACAATATGAAAAGTAAACTCGCCCACGATCTGAGACGGTATATCCAAGAAAAGGAGCACCCCTTTGCTCTTGAAAAAATCAAAGAAGTGAAAACTCCTAAATCACCACCCCCTTCTCCTCCTCCCAAAAAAGAACCAGAACCTTTGAGTGAAATGCAAAAATGGGCGGCTGAACAATTTTCTCTAACAACACCGATCACGCCGATCATCTGTCTTGATGTGCATCCTTTTTTGATAAAAATTTCCGATGCTTTGACCAAATACATCGCTGCCTCTTCTCTTTTTTCCTTGGAAAAGATCGAACAAATGGGATGGAGTACCCTTTTTAAAAACCCTCTTTTTCAAATCCTTCTCCTTCCGATCGACCACATTCAAACGGTTCCAATACTCCGCTCTCGCCTCCCCTCTCCAACACTTTATAAATTAGAAGCCAACCTCTTTCCTCTTGAGAAGATAGAACTCTATCTCCATGATGAATCTAAAAAAAGGGAGCTGTGGGAAAAGCTGAAACAGTTGCCTCTGTCCTCCTAGATGTTGGCATTGACAAAACTCTTGACTACCGCATTCCAGAAGGGCTCACTCTTTGCAGAGGAATGCGGGTTAAAGTTCCTCTTAAAGGACATTTAAGGCTCGGAACTATCCTTGCTCTTAAAGATAAATCTGAGTTCCCCTCTCTTCTTCCTATATCTGAAGTGCTTGATAATCACGCCCTTCCAAAGGACCTCTATCAATTAGCTCTTTGGATGCAAGAGTACTATTTAACTCCCTTGCGTCAAATTCTCAAGCTGATGATTCCCTCCAGTATTCGAAGTGAAACGGCTGAAAAAAAACAATATTTTGTCTCCCGAAAACTCTCTCATGATAAATTACGCACCCTTTGCACAAAAGTGCGTACCCGCTCTGCTCCCCAAGCAAAAGTCCTCGATTTTCTTTTGCTAAGAAAATCGGGTTTACTTCTCACAGAGCTTCTCGAAAAAACAGGCGTTTCAAAAAGCCCGATCGATTCACTTGTCAAACTAGGCGCGATCTCATTAAAACAAGTTGCAATCGACCGCTCTCCATTGGTAGGAGAGAACTATTTTAAATCGAAACCCAAAAAGTTGATCGAAGAGCAAAAAAAAGCGCTTGATAAAATCAACAACGGACTGATTGCACAAAAATTTGAAACTCACCTTGTCCACGGTGTCACAGGAAGTGGAAAAACAGAAGTTTACCTCTGTGCCATTGATCAAGCGCTTAAACTCGGCAAAGGTGTCATTATGCTTGTTCCTGAAATCTCACTGACACCACAAACCATCGAGAGATTTCGGAGCCGTTTTGAAAATGAAATTGCAATCTTACACCACAGACTCTCTAAAGGGCAGCGGCGGGACGAATGGTTTCGGATTCAAAAAGGGGAAGCAAAAATTGTAATTGGAGCTCGCTCAGCACTTTTTTCTCCCGTTCCCAATCTAGGCCTTATCATCGTCGATGAAGAGCACGATTCAGCCTATAAACAGCAAGATGAACGACCCACCTATCACGGACGAGATATGGCTGTGATGCGAGGAAAATTGACAAATAGTGTGGTCATCTTAGGGTCTGCCACACCGAGTTTAGAGAGCTATCACAACGCTCTGTCTGGAAAGTACCACCTCTCCACTCTCTTAACTCGTCCAACCCATGCAAAACTCCCTTCAGTCACAATCGTCGATATGAAACGGGAATTTGAAAAGGCAAAAGGGTACACCTCTTTTTCAGAACTGCTCATTGGAAAGATCAAAACACGAGTAGAAAAAGGAGAACAAACAATCCTCTTTCTCAATAGACGAGGGTATCACACAAGCATGCGGTGCCTTTGTGGACACATCTTTAAATGTCCTCACTGCGACCTTTCACTCACCTTTCACTCCAACCAAAAGACTCTCGCTTGCCACCTATGTGACTACCGAATCACCCCCCCTCCAACGACCTGTCCCTCTTGCCAGGAGACACAAGATTTTTCCTATAAAGGGGTGGGGACAGAACAAGTTGAACGGGCAATACACGCTGTTCTACCAGAGGTGCGCACACTACGTGTCGATGGAGATACAACCCGTCATAAAGGGAGTCATGAACGGCTATTTCGCCAATTTCGGACAGGGAAAGCAGATGTGATGATCGGCACTCAAATGATTGCAAAAGGGCTTCATTTCCCCCTTGTCACGCTCGTAGCCATTCTAAATAGCGACAGCGCGCTCAATATTCCCGATTTCCGCGCTTCAGAGCAAACATTTCAACTCATCACCCAAGTGGCCGGGCGAGCAGGACGGGGAGAACTTCCTGGAGAAGTGGTGATTCAAACCCAACTACCAACCAACCCCACCATCGAACTCGCTTCAAAACAAGACTATGTCTCTTTTTACAAACAAGAGATAGAGATCCGTGAAACCTTTGGATTTCCCCCTTACACTCATCTTGTAAAGCTAACATTTTCCAATCCCAATTCCCTCCTGACAGAGCAAGTTGGAAATCAATTTCGAAACAACCTCTCAAAAGAACTCTCTGGGTGCATCATCCATCCTCTTGTCCCCTCAGGCCACCCCAAAGTGCGTGATCAATTCCGCTTTCAATTCCTCATTCGAGGTCCTATTGTGAAAATCACCCGAGCAATCCGGAAAGTTCCCTACCCTACTCAAGTGAAACTCCACCTAGACATCGATTCTATTTCCACTTTTTTTTGAAGGTTGGTAAACTCCTCCCTATGAGGTCGACTTCGCACACAAAAATATTTTTGATTGCAGTCATCTTGGTAGGAGCTGTCACCCTTGTCTTATCCCTCTACCCCTACCTATGGCTGACTCAAAATCGGAGTGGATTTACCAAACAGGAGAGTCAATGAAGCCAAGTTATCAAAAGAGTGAAGAGTATAAAAACCGTTCTCAAAAATTGAGAGAGATCACCGATCTTGGCGTAGAACCTTATCCACATAAATTTACACCGACACATTCAGCAAAAAAGATCTTAACTGACTACGATAAAGAAACCGTCGGCAATAGTGAAGAGGCTGCAGCGGGAAAAACAGACCTCATCTCTTTAGCAGGCCGACTCATTCTTTTCCGTGCAATGGGGAAAAATGCCTTTGCTCATGTGCGAGAAGGAAATGATAAAATCCAACTTATGTTCAATCGTGATCTCTCAAAAGTAGAAGGACTTGAGGATGATTCTGAGGTCAAGCCCCTCAAATTCATCGAGAAAAAACTCGACCTTGGTGATCTCATCGGCGTTGAAGGACATCTTTTTAGAACACAAAAGGGGGAGCTTACCCTCTTTGTCAAAAAGCTGACCCTTCTTTGTAAAAGTCTCCTCCCCCTTCCCGAGAAGCACAGCGGCTTGACAGATAAAGAGGTGCGCTACCGGAAACGGTGGCTCGATCTCATCTCCCACAATGAAGTATATGAAACATTTGCTATCCGAAGCCAGATGATGCAAGTGATCCGCAACTTTCTTCAAGAGTACCATTTCCTCGAAGTGGAGACCCCTGTTCTTCAAAATATTTACGGTGGAGCTGAAGCGCGCCCCTTCACCACTCATATCCACGCCGTTGAACAAGATGTCTTTTTGCGGATCTCTCTTGAAATTGCGCTCAAAAAAATCCTGGTCGGTGGCGTTGAACGGATCTATGAAATTGGAAAAGTCTTTCGCAATGAAGGAATTGACCGAACACACAACCCTGAATTCACGATGCTCGAGGCGTATGCTGCCTATTGGGACTACAACGACATGATGGAATTTGTGGAAAAACTGATTGAGAAAATTGCACAAGAACTCCTAGGCACCACTAAAATTCCTTATGAAGATGTCATGGTCGATGTCACAGCACCTTGGAAGCGAATGACGATGACCGAGAGCATCAAAACATATGCCAACCATGACCCCGATCAACTGAGTGATGCTCAGATGCGCAAAATCTTGATGGATCAAACAGAGGTGGACCACGCCTTTATCAACAAAGCCCCAAGAGGAGGACTCATCGCCCTTCTTTTTGACGAGCTCGTCTCAACAAAACTGGTCCAACCCCACCATATTACAGACCACCCCATCGAAACGACTCCTCTTTGCAAACCACATCGAGACCCGAAACTGCGGGAAGAAGGGTTTGTCGAACGATTTGAAAGCTTTTTCCTCGGTCGCGAACTGTGCAACGCCTATACAGAGCTCAATGACCCCATCATCCAACGAACACTGCTCGAAGAGCAAGCTGCAAAATTAGAAGCAGGCGATGAAGAAGCGCATCCACTTGATGAAGAATTTGTCGAATCAATCTGCCAAGGAATGCCACCTGCTTCGGGGATTGGCATTGGGCTCGACCGGTTGGCAATGCTCTTTACCAACGCCTCTTCGATCCGTGATGTAATTTATTTCCCTATTATGAGAAAATCAAACAATATTGAATAATAAGCCCTATTTAGTTTATAATTTATACTAAAAACCAAAGGTTTAAATTATGACGCTATCAATTGATCAAAATAAAAATTTTACTTTACGAGACGTCATACTGATTTCAGTTCTTTCGGTTGGAGCGGTGACAATGTTATGTTGCGGGGTCCTAGGAATGATGGGGAGATTACCGGTTGGGCCGATTGGACAAGCCGCTCTTTTAGGGTTAGGAGGAGGCATTTTAATTGGATCGACCTTATCTGTCGCCAATGCCTTTTTTTTCCCAAAAAACCATCTCAGTAAAGGGGTTTGATAGGTTTCTTTCTATTTTTGAGTAGATTGTGAAAAGCATTAAAGATAAAAAAGTAAAAAATAAATTTGACTCATACCCTGAGCCATTTAAAACCAAGCTTCTTAAAATACGGGAGTTGATTTTTCAGACAGCAGAAGAGATCTCTTCTGCCGGCCCCCTGAAAGAGACACTCAAGTGGGGAGAGCCGAGTTACCTCACAGTGAAAACAAAAAGTGGCAGCACAATTCGTATCGATTGGAAAAAATCTAATCCTAAAGTGTACGCGATCTATTTCAACTGCAGAACAACTCTGATTGGCCAATTCAAAGCTAAGTTTGGCTCTTTATTCACTTATGAGGGGAACCGAGCAATCATCTTTTCAGAAAAAGATCCCCTTCCTGAAGCTGAGCTACGCGATTGCTTTGCCATAGCCCTCACCTATCATATTCATTAAAAAAACTTAACACATAAACAGCTCTATTTTAATAAATATTTAATATTTTATTAATATAATAATGATACAATGTTTGTTATGAGAAACAGTGATATAGAAAGTTCTAGAAGTAGTCAAACAGAAGATAGTTTCCAGGCTTATGAAAGGATGCAATCAGAGATTGCTTGCTGTTCTAGTATAGCTCTTGCAATTATCTTAATCGGAGCGGTTGCAATGCTCATTTGTGGGGCTTTAGCAATGCACGGTCATCTCCATTTACCTGTTATAACAAAATACGTCTTTTTAGGGTTGGGAGGTGGAATTGTTGGCGGCACAGTTTTGGCAACTTGTCAGAATTGTATCGAAGACGAGCTTGAATATAGGTCTTTCAATGCTTCTTGAGGCGTACCCCTTGGGGGGTATCTTCGATGAGGTAGCCTGAGGCGTGGATCTCGTTGCGGAGCTTGTCAGAGAGTTCCCAATCTTTATCTTTTCGTGCTTGTTCTCTTTTCTCTAACATCTCTATAAGGTAGCGAGGTGGTCCTTCTTCTTGTTCAAAATTGAGCACTCCGAGCACTCTGTTGAATTGCTCAAGTAGGCAGAGCACTTCGTATGCATCCCCCCCGTTGAGATTCCCTTTGTCTAGCCCAACATTCACCTCGCGCATCAAATCAAAAATAACAGACAGGGCAACTGAGATATTGAGATCATCGGCAAGTGCTTGGCAAAATTTGGAGTGGGCTTCCTCTGTCGAAATGGAGTGAGAGGGGACGATTTTGCTATCGGCGATCTCTTGTACTCTTTTTGTAAAGCCGTTGAGCCTCTCAAGTGAATGTTTTGCCCCTTCCATCCCTTCAAATGTGAAGTTGAGCTGGGTGCGGTAGTGTGTGTGCAAAAGCATGTAGCGCACTTCGGTTCCGCTATATCCTTTTTTAAGAAGGTCGCGGAGTGTATAGAAGTTGCCAAGACTTTTGGACATCTTCTTTCCATTTACAATGAGGTGTTCAGAGTGGAGCCAGTGGCGGACAAAACATTGACCAGAGAGGCACTCTGATTGCGCTATTTCGTTTTCGTGGTGGGGAAAAATATTGTCGACAGCACCGCAATGAAGATCGATGGTTTCACCAAGTAGGTTCATCGCCATGGCAGAACACTCAAGGTGCCAGCCTGGACGGCCAGGGCCAAAAGGACTTTCCCAATAAACAGATCCATCCCGCTCTTCGTTGTACGCTTTCCAAAGGACAAAATCGCCTATATTTTCTTTGTCATACTCATCTGCATCACTCGCTCCTATCTTTAATTCTGACAGTTTGAGGTGTGAGAGACGACCGTAACGAGGACATTTGTCGATGGCAAAATAGACGCTTTTATCTTTTGAGCTTTGATAGGCGTGCCCTTTATCGATCAATTTTTGGATAAAATCGATCATATGATGAATGTAATCTGTAGCGCATGGGTAGTGTTCAACTTTCTCAATCCCAAGGTCATTGAGATCGACAAAAAAGGCATTTTTGTAAGGCTGAATATAGTCGGCTAAAGAGACGTTGGATTCGGTCGCCCCCCGAATCGTTTTGTCGTCAACATCGGTGATGTTCATCACTTGCGTCACTTGGTAATCGAAGAATTTTAAGGTGCGCCTGAGAAGGTCTTCAAATACATAGGTGCGGAAATTTCCAATATGGGCAAAGTGATAGACTGTAGGGCCACATGTATATATTTTAACATTCTTCGTATCGGAGGGTTGAAAGAGTTCTTTTTCCCGTTTCTCTGTGTTGTAAAAACGGAGAGGAAGGTTTTTATCAACCATCTTGTTCCTGCAATTTTTTTGTCAGTGAGCGGTAATCGATCTTTCCAGTTCCAAGCTTAGGGATCACATGCACTTTGTGAACAGTATGGAGACGAATGAGATTACTCATTCCTTTCTCTTTTAGAATTGAGTTGAGCTCATTTTTATCTGCTTCAAAGGTGGAAAAAAAGTGGAGCTCCCCCTTTTTTCCCTCTTCTTCAAGCGCAATGACAGCTAAAGGTGAAATATCGGGGTTGACTTCCCATCCCCGCTCTTTTGCTTCTTCTAATAGAACTGTCTCAATAGCTCCAAGACTCACCATCTCTCCACCGATTTTAATAAACCGTTTTAAGCGGCCGGTGAGCGTTAAACACCCTTCCTTATCGATAGAACCTAGATCGCCTGTGTTGTACCATGTCTTTCCATCTACTTCAACAAAAGGGGATTTAGCGGTTTTTTCCAAATAGCCGGAAAAAATATTTGGCCCTCTTGCCAAAATCAAACCTGGTTCTCCAGGGGGAAGTGGCTCTAAGGTGTCTGGTTTGACTATGGTTAGATCGACTTGAGAAAGAGGTTTTCCCACACCAATGTGATTGAGATTTCGTTGGTTGATTGTTAAAATGGGAGCACATTCGGTAATTCCATACCCTTCTAAAAATTGAATCTCTGAGTTGAGAGAGTAGATCTTTTCAATTAAATCATCGCTCGCTTTCTCAGCTCCTGAGATAATCCCCCTGATAGAGCTGAGTTTCTCTCCCATTGAGGCGCGAAAGAGGAATTTTAAGAAGGTTGGAGGGGAGCAGATGAGTGTCACTTTCCAACGATGGATTTGATTGGCTATTTGTCTCCCGTTTGTTGGATCGGCGTAATAGGCTACACGCATTCCAATAATTAAGGGGAAAAGACCTGTGATAGAAAAACCAAATGAATGAAATGGGGGAAGAAAACCGAGCATGACATCATTTTTCTTCATCTCAAAGAGGTTGAATGCTCCTCGTTGATTTTCCATCAGGTTGCGGTGCGAAAGAGGAACCCCTTTTGGCAAACTCTCTGTTCCACTTGTAAATAAAATAACAGCTTCGTCGTCACTCTTGATCGTCTCCGCTTCAAGTGCTTTCAAAATTGCTTTGGGTGACTTTCTTGCAAGTAATTTTGCTGAAAGTTTCTCTCGAAGGGTGAACGTGTTTTTAATCTTTTCAACTAAGAGGATTGTTTCATTGACTTTCCCAAATTCAGCGTTATCAAGACGGTCTAGAAACTTCCAAGAGCTGATCACTGTTTCTAATTTAGTTTGCTGTAAAATTGCATCGAGATTGCGCGATCCCAGTGTCCAGTTGATCATAACTGGAACTTTACCTCCCAATTGGACAGCAAGAGTCAACATGTTCGCAGCGATAGAAGCGGGTAACATAATGCCGATAGACTTATCTGGCAATCTCTTGATATAGCGAGCGAAAAGAATGATTCCGAGCTTAAGTCGAGAGTAGGAGATTTCTCCCACCATCTGATCTGTTGCTGCGGCTTGACCATCTAGGTTGGTGGCAGTTTGTAAAAAGGCTTCGATTAAAGTCGAAGCTTCTTTTGGATAGGAGGGAGGGGGTCTATGTTCCGTGTGAAACCACTTTGAGATGGGAAGCTCTTCAACCTCTTCTTCTTCACTCCCCTCTCGAAGGTGTGCGGCGTATGCCATCATACTTGCAACTGTTGTTAAGTCTGTCGCTGTCACATGGGAAACTCCAAACTGCTCTTTCAAAATCAAAACAAGTTGAGAGCGGTCGAGTGAATCGAGCCCTAAATCAAAGGCAAAATCTTTTTCAGGTGTGACTTCTTCTTCAGCAATATGGGCAATTTCAGCCACTTCTTTGATCACTTGCTCTTTAATCGCCTGGGGGATCGTATCGAGATTCACCCCCTTCTCTTTAGGCCTTTGGTAGACAATTGGAAGATGCACTCCCCAACGGCTAAAAGAAATGAGCTTTAACGGTTCAGGGCCGTTGCGGTTAAACCACTCTTCTAGATAACGATTTAATGTCAGCCTATCTGCTTTGCGAGGGAAATCCTTTGGCGCTGTCTCAAGCTCAATCTCCACCTCTCGTCTCGGTGTGAAGAAAATCAGATTTTTGAGGAGAATCGAGATACCATTTAGAAAAGTGGGGACAATATCAGGGGATTTTCCAGTCAATGCTTTTGAAAAATTTGACCCCCAAAGCCCTGTCATACGAACTAAAACGACATTGGAGTTTGGTGCACGAGCAAGAAGATCGTGTACACCAGAATTTCCTCCAATGCTCTCAGAAGCATCTACCTTGAGCATCCCTGAGGGATAGATCAAAAGACTCTCTTTGTTTTTTAAACACGAAACAATTTCAGAGAAAGTTTCTTCGTAGAGTAGACGTTTATAACTGTTGGTCGCACTATCAAAGCTTGGGATATAAAATATTTTATACTGTTCGACAAAATAGCGGAGAATCGAAGAGCGTTGGATGAAATCTGCTCCAATTGGCCGTGTCTTCAGCCGAGGCCATAGAACACTGAGTAGAAGGATAGCATCGAGCATCGAGGTGTGGTTGGAGAGGAAAATCGTCCCTTCCGGATGGCTTAAAACCTCTGAAATAACTTCCTTATACCCTTTAACTTTAAGTCGATAGCGCAACCAAATTGCTGCTTTAAAAAAATAGACCCAAAAGCACGCGATGATCTTTTTCATGACAGTAGGAACTATACCAAAAAAGTTTTATTGATGGAAAGTAAACTGTGGTGGTTTTGTCCGCCTTCCAATCCCTTTTTCAAGATTATCTCTAGCAATCTGCTCCGCGATACGATAGGTAGACTCTTTCTTTTCCTCAGCTGTTTCAAAAATCGTCAAGATTAAACTGTAAATTCGATCGACATTTTTCCGCGCAGAAATAGCGTCATATCCCCCCTCTTCAAATTCGATAGACACATTGATTAATCCCCCTGAATTGAGGACGTAGTCTGGTGCATAGGCAATTCCACGCTCTAAAAGAGCCTCTCCATCTTCAGGCTTGAGAAGCTGGTTATTGGCAATCCCTGCAATCGCTTTACATTTAAGAGTGGGAATACTTTTCTCATTGATGACCGCTCCTAATGCACATGGAGCTAAAATATCACACTCTGTAGACAAAATCTCTTCAGGAGAGACGACCTTAGCTCCAAATGCTTGCTCAGCAAGTCGGCATTGCTCCTTATCGATATCTGTGACAATCAGTCTAGCACCATTCCAAAAAAGATGGTGAGACAACAACCATCCGGCGGCTCCAAGCCCCTGAATAGCAATGACTCGATCTTCAACAGAAGGTGTACCCCAAAGATATTGACAAACAGCTTCAATGCCACGAAAAACTCCCCAAGCTGTAAAACATGAAGGATTTCCTGATGTTTGAGGTGTTCCAACGATGTAACGAGTTTTCTCACCGATGGCGGTGAGATCTTCTTGCGTGACACCCAAATCTTCTGCGCAGATGTAGCTTCCTTCTAAAAGCTCAACAGCTTCTCCAAAAGCGTGTAGAAGCTCGCGTGTTTTTGATTGGCCAGGCTTTAAGAGAATCACACTTTTCCCTCCTCCTGTTCCAACCTGTGTTGCAGCTGATTTATAGCTCATTCCACGTGAGAGACGAAGGACATCGTTCAATCCTTGTTCAAAAGTGTCGTAGCAATAAGCACGGATGCCCCCTAAAGCAGGTCCTAACCGTGTATCGTGAATAGCGATAAGTGCATGGAGGTTTGACTTTTCCTCTGTCACTTCAACTACACGCTCGTATCCTTCAATTGAAAGCTCGTTAAAAACGATTGATGAATGTCCCATCCTGCAAATCCTCCAAAAATTTATCAGGTATTTTCTCATATTTGTTGATAGAAGTCAAAGAATCCGTTATGCTAAGGGGCATGAAAGATCAACCTATTTGGAATTTAATGAATCTCTTTTGCCGCGCCCATCCTTGGCACGGTGTTGATATTGGGGAGAACGCCCCTGAAGAGATCCACTGTTACGTTGAAATTGTTCCGACGGACACTGTAAAATTTGAACTTGATAAATCGACAGGACTTCTCAAAGCTGACCGTCCTCAAAAGTATTCTAATTACTGTCCTGCTCTCTACGGTTTAATCCCTCAAACACATGCAGGCAAACGTGTGGGAGAGTACTGCTCTAAAAAGTCAAAGCGAAAAGATATTCAGGGAGATGATGATCCTCTTGACATCTGTATTTTGACTGAAAAACCTTTCTTGCGTGGAGATCTCTTAGTCACAGCGATCCCGATTGGAGGATTTAGAGCGATCGATAAAAATGAGGCCGATGACAAAATCATCGCGGTTCTGAAAGGAGATCTGATCTACGGAGACATCAAAAATCTCAAAGATTGTCCAGCAAACTTGATCGACCGTCTTCAACACTACTTCTTAACCTATAAGGAATCTCCAGCCGACCTCGGTGGGGAAGAGAGACGGCTTGAGATCGATGCGGTCTACGATAGAAAAGAGGCGCTTGAAGTGATTAAGCTTGGTCAACAAGATTATCAAGACCATTTCTCAGGGATCAGGGACTTCCTCAAAAGCACTTTTTCAGACAAGTGATCATGTTTTTTGTCTCTTCAAATGTTGCATATTCCAAAGCTTCATCTAGAGTGAGCCACTGACACGCTTCGATTTCTTCTTCTTGCAAGTCGAAAACACCATCTACCTCAGCGATGAAATAGGTCACTGTTTTTTCCTCTCCATCTACTTTATACCGCTCAACAAGCGGTTTTTTCTCATAAAAATGAACAACATGGAGCCCTGTCTCCTCTTCAAACTCCCGCTTAGCTGTCTCTTTTTCCGATTCATTTCCATTGGGATGTCCCTTTGGAAAAGCCCAATGCCCCTTCTTATGAAGGACTAAAAGCGTTTCGCTCTCCTTGTTGCGGAGAGGAATAATACCAAAACAGTGAATCATTCCTGCGATTATAAAAAAAAATCTTCTATGGCGCAATACTATTAAGATCTGATAAAACCATCTCACTTATGGAACTTAACTGCCATACACAAATTGTTACACGAACAAGGAATATTCTTTTAGCTCCAGTTGCAGGGATTGTCGGTGCAGGTGGCATTGCCTGTTTGATCATCCCCACCTTAGGCTCTCTTTTGACCGGTGGCTCACTGAGCAGAAGATGTTTCAACCCAAAGGAAAATACTGAGACGTTAAGAATCTCTTCCCAGGCACTTTTCGGTGCCCCTATCAACTGCCTTATCGAGTTTTTAAATCCCAAAAGCAATCCTGAAGACGAACTTGAAATTGATAAGCTCATACATTCCGATCAAATCGTGCACCACAAAGTCTTGCCACCTCTTTTAGCTCACGCTAAAAATTTCACCTCTTCCAAAAAAGAGATCGCCTCACGACTCACCTATATGGTCGCTTTAGTCGCAAGTTTAATCGCTCGCCTTTTTGATGGGATTATTGCCCTTGGAGCTTTGATCGGATCTTTTGCCACACTTGGCCATTGGGAAAAGGCAAATATCACTGCAGTTGCAGGATTTTGTGGATTAGGAGAGATCATCGCAGATCTATTTGCTTATTCGATCAAGATTATCAATCCAAATAGCTCTGTAGATCTCTTTATCAAAATGTAATCGACTATATCTCTTGACATCCTCCTTTCCCTAAAGGAACATGTGCATGTATTAGTGACATATCCTCCCAAAATGGCCATTTCTAAACTTGTAAATAGCCTAAAGGGTGCTTCAAGTCGGGTGCTATGAAACAAACACAACAAATATTTACAACAGTTTTTTTGGGGCAAAAGCCTTTGGTCACCAAGTTACTTTGCAGGCAGCTGCGGCGGAGCTCCTGTAGATATGATCCGACAATATATTCAGAGACAACAAACTTCTAACTAGCAACTTATCTCACGCTCCTACATCTCCGGCCTGAAGGACGGGGTTTTTCGGCGTAGCGGATAAATCACAGTACCACCCCCCACCTAAAGCTCGGTAGGTTGCAACTAAACTCAATGCAATGTTTCCGCGGGCAATTGCGAGCCTCTCTTCTTGTTCAACAACGGCTTCTTCTGTATTGAGCACTCTTGTGTAGTCGGCAATTCCTTCGACATACTGTGTGCGAGATAGTTGGGTCGCTCTCCTCGCGGCCTTTGCACTTTTTTCCAACTCCTCTGTCTGTTTCAGCGATTGAGTGTAGTTAGCCAGAGCATCTTCTACTTCTTGATAAGCAAATAAAATGGCATTTTGATAGGCAAAAACAGATTGGTAGAAAAGAGCCTTTTCAGCCTTCACCCGACTTGTCAACCGACCGTAATTGAGGATAGGCCAACGAAACCCTCCTCCATAGGTGTAAGTCCAACTATCAGATGAGAACATTTTTTTGTTACCAGCAACTTTATCGCTTGTCGTATCTCCTGTGGTTTCAAGACCAAAAAATCCTGTAAGTGAAATACTTGGAAGTAGCTCTGCGACGGCCACCCCAATACGTGCACTTTGCGCTCCAGCGCGATGATACGCTGCACGAATATCAGGGCGCCTGCAAAGTAGTGTGCAAGGAATACCAACAGCAATGGTTGTCGGTGCTTGGGGAATCGCTCCTGATCGTGTGAGATAGTGCTCTGTTTCACTCGGAGTCACTCCGAGGAGTGTGGCGAGGGCATTTTTCCCAACTTCGAGCTCAGCTAAGAGTATTGGAAGGCGGGCTCTTGTTGTAAAAAGCAAGGTTTTTGCTTGCTGTACATCGAGTTCTGTCACCATTCCTGCTCTAAAACGTGCTTGAACAATTTCCAAACTCCGTTTTTGAACAGCGACATTTCTCTCTAAAATAGCGATTCTCTCCTCAATGGTTCGAATCTCAATATAAGTTGAAGCGACATCTCCTAATAAAATGACAAGTGCGTCGTTGTAATCAGCTTCGGTGACAAGAAGGTCTTCTTCTGCCGACTCAATCACACGACGAAATTTTCCCCAAAAATCGAGCTCCCATGCGATGTCTAAAGCTAAATCGAAGTTCCAATAAAGACGGTCGATCACTCGACTATTGGGAGCATTTTTACTGATTTTAACCCGATCAACATCTCCTACAATCTCCTGTGTTTGCGGGAAAAATTCTCCCACGGCAATGCCCAGTAAAGCGCGAGCTTGAATCACACGCCATGCTGCAATCTTAAGGGAGAGGTTTTGTTTACGAGCAAAATAGATTAGCTCCTCTAGCTGTGTATCTTTAAAAACAGTCCACCATTGGTCGAGTGGCTCTTCAACTTCCCCTCCTTTCCAAGCGGTTTGAATTGGAGCCTCAGGGGGTTTGTAGTTGGGTCCAACCTTGAGACAGCCTGTCAAAAAAAGGGTCAAAATAAGAAGTTTTTTCATTTCTCTGAAACATCCTTGTAGAAGATTGAATAGAGCACAGGAACTGCGATCAAAGTGAGTAATGAGCCAAATGCCAATCCCGCCATAATTGTCACAGCCATAGAGACCCAAAATACGTCGGGGAGAAGAGGAATCACTCCTAAAATCGTTGTGCCAGCTGCAAGCAATACTGGGCGTGCTCGACAGACGGCCGCTTCTGTGATTGCTCTATGGCGGCTCATCCCTTGAGAAACATTTAAGGCTGCTGCATCGAGCAAAACAACGATATTTTTGTTCATCATACCAGCTAGGCTCATTGCACCGAGAAGTGCCATAAACCCAAAGGGAATATTGAAAATCAATAAGCCGGCTGTCACACCAATTATTGCAAAAGGAATTGTCAAAAGAATGATGATCACAGGGCGAGAGGCATTGAAAACAGAGATGAGCAAGAAAAGGATGAGTACGATTGCGGGAATAATTCCTGGAATAAGTGATTTTTGGGCTGAAGTGGAGCTATCCTCCTCTCCATCCCAGAAAAATTCGTATCCCGGAGGGAGATCTACCGCTTCGATCTCCTTTTTAATACTCTTTTTTAACTCTGGAAATGTTGCTCCAAGTTTAGGAGATGCTTGCACAGCGACTGCTCTTCTTCGATCCCAGCGAGTGATCAGCGGATCTTCCCATTTTGTAGAGACTTTGTTTGCAACTTGGGCAAGCGGGACTGTTTTAGTCGATTCTGTCGGTTTGATCTGCAACATATCCATGCTTGAGAGTAAATCTTCCCGCTCACTTTCAATATTTCTCAATACAATTGGATAGAGGGTATCTCCTTCGCGGTAAAGCCCAACTTCTCGTCCTTCATAAGCACGAAGGGTCGCATTGGCTAAATCTTCTCTTGTCACACTTGACCACCGCCCCCGCTTTTGATCAAACTGTGGAATCACCTTCAAAACAGGATTCCGCATATCAAGCCTCCAATCGGTGCCATACTCCGATCTCTCTCCAATAGCCATCACCTGCTCTCCAAGTTCTCTAAGCGTCGTGAGATCTGCTTCTCCTGGACCACTGATCCTCAACTCAAATTTCCACGCATCCCCTGGACCAACACCATATTTACGGAAGCGCACCATTCCATCTGTCACGGTTTCTTCAACCCACGGTTTGAAAGTCGCAATGAAAGAGTCTACTTCCTTAAAATTTTCGAAATTGATGATCAATTGCGCATAGCTTTGATACTGTTTTTCAGGATCAACTGGGAGATAAAAACGGGGAGGCCCAGCTCCAATAAAGCTTGTGACACTCTCCACACCGGCTTGTTTCATTGCCTCTTTTTCTAAAACACTTGCAACTGCAGAGACATCTTGAATTCGCCCCCCTTCAGGCCCCCAATAGTCGATCATCAACTGAGGGCGGGTAGAATCTGGGAAAAAGAGCTGCCTCACAAATTGAAAACCAACACCAGATAAAACAAGCAGTCCAATAAGGACAATCATCGTTAAACCTCGCACGCGGATCAGTTTGCCAATCACCTTTCTGAAAAATTGGAAAAGGGGTGTTTGAAACTCTTCTTCCCCACTCCCTTTACCCTCGGGAAGAAAATCAATGCACTGCAAAGGTGTGACGAGCATCGCAATGATCCAACTGAGGATCAAGGAGACAGCAACGACAATATAGAGAGTCCGACAATACTCTCCCGCATCTTCTGAAGAGGCAAAAATAGGATAGAAAGCAAAGGTTGCAATCAATGTGGCGGAGAGAAGAGGCCACGCATTTGAACAAGCCCCTTCAATTGCAGCCCGTTTTCGATCTAACCCTAAACGGATCTTCACAGCAATTGCATCAGCAACCACAATCGAATTATCTACCATCATCCCAAGAGCAATGATCAATGCTCCAAGTGACATTCTTTGAAGAGGGATATTGTAGATAGACATATAGATGAAGGTTCCTAAAATCGTAAGAAATAAGTTACTTCCAATGATAGTTCCCATCCGCAACCCACTTGGAATAATCAAAACAACCAGGACGATGATCACAGCGAGCAAAAGACTCCATAAAAAACCATTGACCGCATCGTCAACGAGATCTGCTTGCCAAGCAACTTTATGAAGATCCAACCCAATAGGAAGGTGTTCTACTAAATAAGAGAGACGTTCATAGAGGTCTCCCCCCACAGTTACAATATTTGCTTCATCAGAACCTGCGATTTGAATTCCAATTGCAGGCTTCCCATCAAACCGCATCATTGTCATGGGAGGATCGAGATAGCCTGGACGAACAGTTGCAATATCTTTCACTTGAATAACATTTGTACTCTCTGCTTCAAGAGCTCGTTCAAACCCCTCAAGATCAATCGGTTTTTCTTGCGATACATTGAGAATATTGGTGATCATATCATTAGGAGAGGGGCGCAAGATCAACTCTCCAATCTCTTCAGGGCTCTTAAATTCTCCTGTTGGTTCAATCCGAAAACGGTTGGTGTCATCATCAACAAATCCAGAGTTGACCACCATATTCTGTTTTTGCAATGTGTGGCTGATCGTCTCTGCCGTTAATTTCAATGCAGCCAATTGAGACTCTGAAATATCGAGATAGACCACTTTAGGCTGCACACCCCAAAGTTCAACACGCGAGACATCTTTAACGAGGCTGAGCTCTTTTTTAACAATCTTCCCATACTCTTCAAGCTCCCCGTAGGAGTAACCATCACCTGTCAATGCGAGCAGAAATCCATAGACAAAGCCAAAATCATCCCCAACCAAAGGTTTTCCCGCTCCAGGAGGAAGTTTTGGTGCTACATCATTCACTTTTCTTCTCACCTCATCCCAAACTTGGGGGAGGCGGTCTGACCAAAATTGCTCTTTGATATCCACTTCAATGATCGATTCCCCAGCTCTTGAAATCGAATAGAGGTGTTTGAGCTGGGGCAACTCTTGAAGCGCTGTTTCAATCCGGTCGGTAACTTCAAGCTCCACCTCTTTTGGACTCGCCCCTGGATACTTGGTGATAATCACAGCTTTTTTCACTGTAAAGACCGGATCTTCAAGTTGGCCAAGCGTACCAAAACTTACAACCCCTCCGATCAATAAAAGAAGCGCAAAAAAATAGATCACCGTCCGATGCGAAAGAGCATAGGCTACGATCGATTTCATGGAGTATCCTCGTCAAATAGTGTGACCTCTTCTCCTTCTTGCAGAGAATTGACCCCCGAAATGACGACCCACTCTCCTGTTGAAACGCCATCGGTTAGAAGGATTCCATCCGAGCTCAACTGCCCAACTTCCACCTCTCTTTTTGTCACACGGTCTCCTTCAAAGATCCAAACAAATGATTGGTCAAGAGAGGGGTCTGTCAAGATCGCCGATGAAGGAACTAAGTACCCTTTTTCGCTAAATCTCTTATCTTTTGAATCGATCAAAGTGGCACGTCCCGCCATTCCAGAAAAAATCGTCTCCTCATCGGGCTGATCAATGATAAGGGTGACAGGATAGGTGCGTGTTGTGATGGAAGCTTCAGTTCCAATCTCTTTCACCTGTGCTGGAAATTTTTTCCCCGGATAGGCATCAATCTCAACATAGAGCTCTTCTACCGAAGGAATCTGTGCAATCAACCCTTCTGGCACATCGATGAGCATTTCAATTTGTGACTGATTCAAAAGCCTGATAATCGGCTGTTTAGCTTCAACATACTCGTAATTTTCCACAAATGTTGCAACAACAATCCCTTTAAAAGGAGAGCGCATATAGGTGTAGCCAAGCTCATCGTATGCAGCTTCTAAATCGGCTTCAAGAAACCTCACCTCACCCTTTAATTTTCCCACATCTTCTTTTTTACGGTCTAAAAAACTTTCGCTAATTGCCCCTGGATCTTCACGGTAGATATTCATCGATCGTTGATAATCACTTTCAGCAAAACGAAGGTTTGCCATCGCCTGATCTACCTTGCCGACAGCATTTTCAACTTTTACTTGAAAATCTCTAGGATCGATCTGTGCAAGTAGCTGCCCTTTGACAACCTCATCTCCAACCTTAACTGGTCGTTTCACAAGAGGACCTGAAACACGAAATGAAAGGTTCACTCTTCCTACAGCACGCGTTCTTCCAGGGAAAAGGTGAAGTCTTGCTACACTCTTCTCTTCAAGTTGCATCGCCCTAATAGGACGGATCACCGGTGATTTTACCTCACTTACACAACTGACCAATAATAAAAGAAAAAGACATATTCTCATCTCTTCCCTATAACAAAAATTCTTTTTTTTGTATGAATTGATATTTATGAGGGATTTTAAGTATTTTGTTATTGGATTTGCAAAAGCATTTTGGATTGTAAGAGGAGTGATGTTAACCCTTCTTCTTATTCTCCTTATCTGCTCGGTCATCATCTACCCTTTTGAGGCGATGAGCTATTTTGAAACACTCTACATGTGCCTTATCACAGCTCTTACCATCGGCTATGGAGACCTCACACCCCAATCGATGATTGGTAAAATCTTCTCTATTGGGATCGGATTTATTGGCCTAGTCTTTGTCGGTTTAGTCGTAGCCATTGCTACAGCAGCCCTTAGAGAAACAACCGAAAAGCGACTCGGAAGGCCGCTTAATGTCGATAAGACCCAAAGATGAAGAAACATATAGAGCTGACTTTCTATTCAAATGCTTTGAAGACAAGAACTGAGTTGTGGCCACCAAATCCAAATGAGTTGGATAGAGCGACATTCACCTTATAATCTTGTGCTTTGTTTGGAACAATGTCAATCCCGTTTAGATCAGGCTCTGGATCGTCACTATTGATCGTCGGATGGAGTTTTCCTGTCCGAATCGCCATAATCGTTGCAATCGCTTCAATTCCTCCAGCTGCGCCCAATGCGTGGCCAATCATCGATTTGGTTGAATTCATTTTGAGCTTTGAAACATCTTTTCCAAAAACAGTTGATAATGCTCTTGGTTCAGACATGTCTCCCATCGGAGTTGATGTCGCATGTGCATTGACGTAATTCACTTCACTCTTGTTAACTCCTGCATCTTTAAGAGCAAGTTCAATACAGTCAGAAATTCCAATCCCTTCAGCATGAGGAGCTGTCATATGATATGCATCACAATTGATCGCACCACCTAGGTATTCAGCAAGAATTGGAGCTCCCCTCTTTTCAGCATGCTCTAAACTTTCTAAGATCAATGTCCCAGCACCCTCTCCTATGACAAAACCATCTCGCCCACGATCCCATGGACGACACGCTTTTGCCGGCTCATCATTGCGTGTCGATAACGCTTTATTTGCAATAAATCCAACAAGACCAATCGGCGAAACAGCTGCTTCTGCGCCACCACAAACCATAAGATCAGCGTGCCCCATCCGAATGTGATTAGCAGCAGCTGCAATACTATAGTTCCCTGTTGCACAAGCTGTAGATATAGAATAGTTTGGCCCTTTAAATCCCACGTCAATTGCAAGAAGCCCGCCAGCCATATTTGTGATGATAAATGGGATAAAGAAAGGAGAGAGGCGACGGTGTCCCTGCGTGATTAAAGCTTTTGTTCCTTCATAGAAGGTGGATAATCCCCCCATTCCTGAACCAATGATAATTCCACATCGATCTTTATCTAAAGTATCGAGCTTGTCGTAGAGGTTGGCATTTTCAAGCGCTTTTTTTCCAGCAACTAGAGCAAAACGGATACAAGGATCAACACGGCGGTTCAATTTCTTATCGAGATAATCCCCCACATCAAAATCGGGAACAGGCGCACCAATCCGTGTGGGATATTCATCGAGAGCGAAATCAAGTGTGGTCACACCAGATTTCCCCTCTAAAAGAGTGTTATAAAAGGTATCTACATCATTTCCAAAACAGGAAACAACTCCCATTCCAGTGACAACAATCCGCTTTTTCTTATCCATTGATCACCTCTATCTCGAGATCAACCACCTCTCCTTCGTGCCACAGCTTTTCGAGTTGGTATCTCTCTCGAATCCCTGGCATGAAAAGGTGGACGACAATATTCATATAGTCGATGACAACCCAATCGCCAGAACCCAGTCCTTCAACGTGAATTGGTGTCATCCCATCTTTCTTTTTTAAGAGTTCCATCACCTCTTTTGCAAGGGCGGTGACATGCTTATCGACATTCCCTTCTGCAATCACGAAATAGTCTGTCAATGTTGAGACTTCTCGCACATCTAAGCCCAAAATATTAAACCCTTTTTTGTCGAAAAGGATTTGGGCAATGTGGTTTAAGAGCTTTAGAGAATCGTTATCTTTCATTATTCAAGGAATGAAGTATAAGTTATTTTCATCTATAAAGTCGAGCACTTTTCCAGGGACCAAGTGGCCGCAATAAAGCTTTTTTTTGAGCCGGTGCCGAATTTCTGTCGATGAAATTTCCATCACTGCTGTCGAAACTGCCCCTTTAGTCGCTGTTCGATTTCCCACTAAAATTTTTACTTTTTTCTTGATTTTCTCTCCCTCTTTCCAGGAGGAGAAATGAGCATAGGTCTCATCGCTCAAAATAAGGGCAAATTTTTTATTGGGATACTCTTTTTCCAACTCTTCAATCGTCTCAATCGTATAGGAAGGGGGTGGTCGTTTGACCTCAATATCGAGACAAAAGCAACCGGGAACCTCTTCAAGAGCTCTTTTTACCATCTCTAGACGGTCAAGAGGGGCATTTTGTCCATTTTTGTCTTGTTTGAAGGGAGAGGTGTGACTTGGGATAAACCACACTTCGCTCAAACCACATTTTTCTTTGATTTCAAGGGCAAGGTTGAGATGGCCAAAATGGATCGGGTCAAAGGTTCCCCCAAATAGACCGATTAAAGGATCTTCCATCCCCGTTTCCTCGCAATTCTCTTCAAACGTCTCTCTGGATTGACAACAACAGGACAGGAGACAGATTCAAGAAAGGCAAGATCATGGAAATGGTCGGAATAGGCCATTGTTACATCATCTGAATTCACCTCATTATTGAGGAGGTGTGCTTTCATTCTTCCATCTAGGAGATAGTCAATATCAGTCAATATTCCCTGGCTATCTACGAGATAAGGGGTGCCAAATACATTGGTAATTCCAAGAACCTTTGCAATGGCTTGAACCAAAAAATCGGGAGAGCTCGAGAGAAGGACGATTTTTGCGCCTGCATCTTTCCACTTCTGGAGTTCAGCCATTGCAGGGGCATAGAGCATGTGGCTCACTTTTGCCGCTACAAAGTTTGAAGCGTGATTCGAATACTCTTCTAATGTCTTTCCTTTAAAAAACCTAGAAAATGCCTTCTTATGGAGGTCGATTAAAGGAAGATGTTGATACCAGGAAGTGATGTATGTCTTAAAGCAACAGAGAAAATCTGCAAAGGTAAACACCCCTTTTTGGTAGAGATAGCGTGCAAGCGCGAAGCTACTATTCCCTTTTAGGAGGGTTCCGTCCAAATCGAATGCAACAACTGATGGAGAGGTTGTATTTTTAATTTTGATTCTTGATGTCTTTGATTTTTTTCTCAATTTCCATGATACTGAGATCTGTTTTTTCAAGACTTTTCTTCTCAAGTACCATCAGTTCATTATACTTCATTGCACTCTCAAAGTCAAGATTTGATCCTCCGATGACCTGCCGGAATTCTTCAATTTGTTTCTTAACTTCTTTCCGTTTCTCGAGCCGCTGCACAAGCATTGCTTGTAGGGCATCTAATTGCTCCTTTGCATCATCGGGAAGAGCTAAGATTGCTGCCTCTTCTTTGTCTATCATTTGCTCTCGAAGATCTTTGATCATTCGGTCGAAGATCTGCCTTTCGGCCTTGGTCATGGATAAGGTTATGAAAGCGCTCTTGATAGCTTCTAGCTTGCCTTGCAAAGCTTCGATGGTTTCAGTCTTGATCTCTTCTTGTAAAGCTGTCAGTTTGTTTTTGAACGCTTCGACTTTCTCTTTCCTTTCTCGCTCAACCTCATCTGCTCTCTCTTTTTGCTCACGCAACTCTTCATCTAGCAGAGCTTCCATCGGCGCACGCGCCTCTTTCAACGCCTCTTTTAGTTGATGAACATCTCCTTTTGTCAATTCAACTTTACGCATCCAATGGGCTACTTCTTTGAGCTCATTTAGACCTTCTGAATAGGGGAGCTCCCCTTCTGTAAATCGATCTGTAATCTTTTTGATCTGTTCGAGCGCTTCTGTCGTATTTTCATGAGACTTTTGTTTGAGGTGAACATGCTCTTTTTTCAACTCTTTTTCCAGTCCGCGTAACATATCCCAACATTCACTTAGCTGGTGCCGAGTCGATGTGAAGGCTTGTGTATTGATCGTCAGATGTTTTGCCAAAGCTTGCAGTGATTTAATCTCTTCACGAAAGAAAAAGACTGAGCGACGAGCATTTTCCTCGCAAAAGTTCTTTTCAGAGAAATGGGCTTCCATAAAGGTTTCAACATCACCTGTAAATGTTTCACTCAGCTCTTTGATCAATTCCTTTCGACGGGGGAAAATTCGATCTCCCAATACGGAGAGACGTTGAAAAAATTTATTCTTATGTCGGATGCGCATTTCTGTTTTGATCAACTCTTTGCGCAGAGCGTTGATCCGTGTTGCAAAAACATTGAGTCCAGCGAGCTCTTTTTGAAGATTTTCATACAGGGAGAAGCGGCCATCGAGCGCTTTGGGCTGTTTTGGCATTTTTAAAGAGACCGATTGAGGGTCTTCAACCTCTTTTTCAAGAGCAGCAATGGCAAGATCGATTTGTTCGACTGCAAACGAACTCTCTTCATCGAGCATATTTTTGAGTTGACGCCCTTCCCGTGTCAATTCGATATACTGATTCCACATTTCAGATCGGATGTGAGAAGAGAGCGGTTCTTTAAATAGGGGAAAACAGATTTTGCGCACTTCCCAAAATCCTTTAAAATCGGGAGATTGTTCTTTAGAAAGAGCAGCTCTCATGAACTCGATACAGGTTGAGAGTTTTTCTTCCACCTGCTCAATCTGCTCAAACTGTTGAACAAAGGTTTGAAGCGGTGTGAGCTTAGGCTGGTGCTGTGTTGTCTGTTGATCCATAGAAAAGCAATGATTGAATTGACAGAAAAGGTTTTAGAAGTGATCTTAATTCCTTCGATACTTTTAGTCAATGAGGAGTTGAAATGAATAGATTGAGCTACGATGAAGGGGTTTATCTTTTTAAAAATGGGGACCTCGAAACGCTCAAAATGAAAGCGCAAGAGGTGCGCAATCAAAAAAATCCACCGAATAGAGTCACCTTTGTTCTCGACTCTAACCCCAATTACACCAATGTGTGCAATGTTGATTGCACTTTTTGCGCTTTCTACAGGCACAAAGGGGCAAAAGACGCCTACACCAAATCTGTTTCTGAGGTGATGCAACATATGGAAAGGGCCAAAAGAGCAGGTCTGACAACTGTTCTTCTTCAAGGAGGGGTCAATCCAGAACTTAAAATCGACTACTATGTCGATCTCATCAAAGCGGCTCGTGCAAACTATCCCGATATTCACCCTCATTTTTTCACTGCTGTTGAATTGTGGCAATGTGCTCAGATCTCCAACCTCACAATCGAAGAGGTGCTTCAAAAACTTTGGGATGCAGGGCAACGCACTCTTCCCGGTGGAGGGGCAGAGATTCTCTCAGAAAAAGTCCGTTTAGAGATCTCTCCTAAAAAAATGGGACCAAACGGTTGGATCAACACGCACAGAGCAGCACACAAAATAGGCTTCCGAACCACTGCAACCATGATGTACGGTCATGTCGAAGAGCCTGAAGATATTGTGACTCATCTAGAAACAATTCGAGCTGCTCAAGATGAAATCCCAGGCTTCACTTCTTTTATTCCATGGAGCTACAAGCGAGACCGGACAGCACTCCGTCGAAAAGTGAAACATTGGAGTGGGGGTGATCACTATTTCCGAATCCTCGCCTTTGCCCGCCTTTATCTCGACAACTTTGACCACATTGGAGCGTCTTGGTTTGGAGAAGGAAAAGAGATCGGCATTCAATCTCTTCACTATGGAGCTGATGATTTTGGTGGAACAATTATGGAAGAGAATGTCCATCGCGCCACAAAATGGGTCAATCGAGCAGACCACAACACCATGCTCCAGATGATCCGTAGAGCAGGTTTTGAACCGGCTCAACGAGATACCTTGCACAACATAGTCCGTACTTACGAAGGGATCGAATCGGTTGATATCCCTGAAGAGCAGAAGATCAAAGAAGAAGATAATCTTCCTCCACTTGGAATTTTTGCCGAAGAGAAGAGTTGCTGCAAAGGGTAAATCATAATGCTAAATTTAGGTGACGATCAGGGGGAAACCCCAACTAAGTGAAGCACTCCTTTGGGAGTCACAGATCTGTCAAGCAGATCGCAAAACGACATCTGCAGAGCACTCTTGACTTTAGCCAACTCCTAGAACTTGATATGAAATCCTCATAGAGCCTTTCTAAAAAGTCACACACGCTAAATAAATTAGCGTTTTTTCTATCTGAATGATACAATCGTTTCACTATGAATCCTATCATCGTACAATCAAATTTAACTTTACTATTAGATCACTCTCTCGATGGATTAAAAATTGGTGCAAATCACCGTCTAGAGGTTGGGGAAATAGATGAGGGGGATCGTGCTAAGCTCTACGAGGTGATTGAGCAAACCTTTGCTTTTGCCTCTAAAGAGAAAGATGAAGACCTCTGGGTCAGAGCTAAAGCTGATCCTGAAACAGTCACATACGCCTCTCCAGGCCATGTATTAGAGGTTGTCAAAAGAGCCCTTCCTAATCTCGATATAGATGACCATTTACCCTCTAAAAAAAAAATTGAACAGAAGATAGAACTTGTTTTGGGAGGGGAATCTTTTTACGTTGATAGACGTCCCCTTATACAATCTTCTAAGATGTTTGAAAAGCTCTTTACCGGAGGGTTTGCCGAAAAAGAACAAGGCAGAGTTGAATTAGAACTTTCCCCTCACCTCACTACTTGTAATAATGCTTTTAAAATTGCTATTGCACGTCTGCAAGGAAGCCCTTTCCCTCAACAGATGGAGCTCACGGATTACGTTGGGCTCGCTCTTGTTTTCGACTATTTTGGAGCAAAAGATTTAAGGGAAGATGTTTGCAGAGAAATTGCTGTTGCTGGATTGCAAGGAAAAGATTTTCTGCCTCTAGCAAGCTACCCAACAAATCTACTTCGAGATGTTGTTCATCAGATGGATAAAGATCCTTTTATAGCTCTATACCACTATCTGCAAAAGATCCCAGAAGAGGATCAAAAAGAGTTCGACGTTTCTTGCATAGTTGAGCAGTTTGGGGGTATTAGCCAAATTAAGGGAGAAGGCTGGAGCGTATCGATCGGTGAGCTAATTGTTCCTGTGGTTAATAAGCAAAAACTTCCTCTATCTTCTTTTGGGGAAAATATCTTTCAGCTTTTAAATTTTTTAGACCTCTTAGGAGGGTCTACTCAGCTTTTAGAGTATGTTGATATTAAAGGTATCAAATTTTTTGATAATGAAGGCTTTATAAAAATCTTAGACAAATGCCCAAATATGTTGCATTTGTCTTTATCTCGATCTGTTGAAGGTAGTACGGTTACAGGTGGTGTGCTAGAGCACCTAGAAAAGACTCCTAAGCTCCAATTTCTAGATATATCAAATTGCGATGAGCTTGAGCGAGATTCATTAAAACATCTACAACATGTACCTGATCTTCAATCTCTAAACATAACAGGCTGCGATCAATTTGAGCGAGATTCATTAAAACATCTACAACATGTGTCTGACCTTCAATATCTAAACACAACATTTTGTACTCAACTTGAGCGAGATGCATTAAAACATCTACAACATGTACCTGACCTTCAATATCTTAATATAAAATCTTGTAGTGCACTTGAGCGAGATGGATTAAAACATCTACAACATGTATGTAAGCTTCAATTTCTGAGCATAGGAGATTGCGTCCAGTTTGAACAAGATGCATTAAAACATCTACGACATGTGCCTGATCTTCAATCTCTAAACATATCAAATTGCTACCTACTTGAACGAGATGCATTAAAACATCTACAACATGTACCTGAGCTTCGATCTCTGGACATACCATATTGTGAGAAATTCGAGAGAGATGTATTAAGATATCTACAACATGTACGTAAGCTTCGATTTCTTAATATGTCACTTTCTAATAACCTTGGGGAAGACACATTAAAACATCTACAACATGTGCCTGATCTTCAATCTCTGGACATATCATACTGCACTAAGCTTGAGCCAAAGGCACTAAAATATCTAAAATGTGTACGTAAGCTTCAATCTCTTAACATAGCATATTGTCATACGCTTGAGCGAGATTCTCTAAAATATCTAGAATATGTGCGTAAGCTTCAATATCTTAACATAAAAAGCTGCCATCAACTTGACTCAGATGCATTGAAACATCTAGAACATGTGCCTGATCTTCAATCTCTTATCATAGACAGTTGTGCTAGTTTTTCAGATGGATTGAAACATCTACAACATGTGCCTGATCTTCAATCTCTTAGCGCGATAGGCTGCCATCAACTTGACTCAGATGGATTGAAACATCTAGAACATACCCCTAAACTACGCGACCTGAAGACTTGTGAGCAGCTTGATAAATCTATGATCCCTGAAGAGCTAGCCATTGTTAAAAAACCTTAGGAATCTAACACTGTTGCATTTAGATGCATCTTCGAGATCGGTCGGTCGTATCGTCTCAGTTGAAAATTTTACAGACTGGACAAAAGATTTTTACCGATAACAGTATTTAGAAAACAATGTTGACGTCAAGCAGGTCAGCAAGACCAACCGGTTGTTGTCCGTAAAATCCTTCAGTTAAGTCGACTATACTCTTGAGCGATGATCTCTGCAACCGTCTCTGGATCATGGATATCAACATTGATCCATTTGAAAATTTGTTCCTTCCGGAACCAGGTGAATTGACGCTTTGCAAGTTTTCGCGAAGCTGTTTTAAACTGTGTGACAAACCTTGCATACTCTTCTTCTGTTTGAGAAGTCTCAAGGTAGTCTAAACACTGCCTATACCCTATCGCCTGAGCAGCAGAGAGGTTGTTTTTAAGCCCTTTCTTATCGAGCTCTTTCACCTCATCGATCAGCCCAAGTTCTAACATCTGTTCACAACGAGCATCGATGATTGGATAGAGAAGGGAGCGAGGGCGGTAGATAAACCAGCAGTGGCAAGCGTAATCTTTGAGAAGAGCTTTCTCTTTCCATTCAAGTGCACTCACCTTTTCTCCGGTTAAATGAATGATTTCAAGAGCTCGAATAATTTTATGTTTATCATTTGGAGTGATCGTCTCCGCATATTCAGGATCAGCTCGCTTCAACTCTTCATAAAGAGATTGTGACCCCCGTACTTGCATTTCCATCTCGATCTCATGCCGAATTTCAGGAACTGAAGGAGGACCGCTTGGAGGGCCATAGAGAAATGTGTGAAAATAAAAACCGGTTCCTCCGCAGATGATCGGAACTTTGTCTCGTGCAAGAATCGACTCACAACACTGCCGCGCTTCATAGTAGAAATCTACGACATTAAAATCTTCTTGAACATCTCGTATATCGATGAGATGGTGTGGAATATGCTCTTGTTCCTCTTTTGAAACTTTTGCTGTCCCAATATCCATGCCGCGGTAAACCTGCATCGAATCAGCTGAAATAATCTCCCCCCCAAGGAGTTCTGCTAGGAGAATTGCAAGCGCTGATTTCCCACAAGCCGTTGGGCCGGAGAGAAGAATTACTTTTTTAGGCTTTGTTTTAGGAAATTCCTTGAGCTTGTTTTCAAGGGGTAGCAGAGTGCCACGAGGTGTAGACGTTTGCTGGGATTTTGGTGTTGTAGGTATCACACGCTTACGAGATGCGTTAAGCTTTCATCTTCATTTGGATAAAACTCGATCACTTTATGAAAACCAGCCATCTTGATCACTTCATCCACCTCATCGCTTAAGCTACAAGCTACGAGCTTTCCTTCAAGATGTTTGAGTTTTTTTGAGACCGATAACATCAGTCGCATTCCAGCGCTACTAAGATAATCGACACTACTGAGGTTTAAAACGAGTTTAAAGTGTCCTTTATCTACAATCTCATTGATTTTTGCTTCTAACTGAGGAGAGGAGGCTGCATCGAGCCGCCCTCTCACACGAATCACAACAATCTCACCTTTCTCTTCAACTTCAAATTCCATAAACATTATTATGAACAATCAAAGAAAAAGAGCAAGAACGTTATTAAACAGTTGCTTCTTCTGCAACAGCTTCCTCTTGAGGAGCTGCAGTCTCTTCAGCAACGACATCTTCTTTTGCCGCCGTTTCTTCAGTAGAAACTGCTTCTGGTTCTGCCTCTTCTGCCACTACCTTGCGAGGTTTATCATCTTGGAGGAGCTCCACCTGGACACGCCGTCCAAGACGTGTTGCCACCGTTCGGACAATCGCTCTCAATGCATTGATTGTATTCCCCTTACGTCCAATAATCTTCCCTACATCTTCTTGGGCAACGCGCATTTCTATTCGAAGATATTCCCCTTCATCGCGAGAAGAGACTTTAACCTCTTCTGGGACACTGACTAAATTTTTTACAATATAAGCTACAAATTCTTCCATGGTACTAAATCCTGTTAGTTAAGCAAAATAAGAACGATTAAAGCAAACCTAGACTTTTTTTTCAAGGCTCTCGTCAAGCCAACGGAGATAGCTTTCATTTCCACTTGTGATGGGGAGCTCTAAAATCTCTGGGACTTCATATTTTGCGTGTTGTAAAATGAATGTTTTAACTTTTTCAAAAAGATTTTGACGGGTTTTAAAAATGACTTTTGATTCTTGAGTCACATCGATTTGGTCATCCCAAGAATAGATCGATTCCACCCAAGGGATAATGTTTGCACAAGCAACAAGCTGTTTTTCAACGAGTAACTTTGCAACAGCTCGAGCTTCGTCGATGCTACCGCACGTCCAGTGAATTTGAATATAGTGATCCACAAAACTCCTGAATAAAAGCGCAATCGGGCAGTCGAAGGTCGACAATCGAAGGTCCCTTCAATACCTCAGCTCGAAGTTTATAATAAAGGGGAAGTTGTTGTGTACTTTTTTCTAACCGGAGAAGGTCTCCATGGATTGTATGTGCAACAATTTCCCTTGGATGTGATAGATCTAGGTGGGTAAAACAGGGATTTAGAAAATTTGGATCAAAAGCAACCTGCTCTCCCCAAACCCTTTTTTTGGGGGGGAGAATGACTTGTATGAGGCGCTTGGGGAAATGAATGGGAAGAAGAGGAATCAAAACCCCTTCCTTATCAATGCCTGTGTTTTGTATGTTTCCAATCACTGCAATAGGTTTCCGAATAGTGTAGTCGATAGAGAGAAGATCAGGAGCCTTTTTTTTTATCGATACTTCAGAGACAAGGGCTGTTGCTAACAATTTTTCTCGCCCCCAGGCCAAATCAAACTCTGAAAGAAGGGTTGGTTTGTCACAAGAGAGCTCTAAAACTTCAGCTAAATATTCTGTTGGAAGTTCTCCTGTTTGAATGATACGGGTGATGAACGAAGGATCTGTTTTTTTTTGTAGAAAAAAGAGAGTTGTCAATGGAAGAAAAGAGAGAAAAAGAGTGAAAATCACCCTCTTCCAAGAGTAGTGTGGTCCTGGCTTTAGTAGATGCATTGTCGCTCCCGCTCTAAACCCAGAATAATCATTCGATCTAACATTTTCTGATAACTCACCCCTTCCCGGTTCCAAACTTTTGGGAAAAGGGAGAGCTGCTGCATCCCTGGAATCGGGTTGATTTCAAAAAACCACCACTGGTTTTTTTGATCTAAGAAAAAATCGACCCGAGCAAATCCACTGCAACCAATTTTTCGATACACAAGCTCTGCATACCATCTCCCCTTTGCTAAGACTTCTGGATCTAAATCGGGTTCTGTTGTCGCCTCCAATACCCCCTTGGTATATTTCATTCTATAGTCGACAAAAGCGCCATTTGCCAATTTCTCACCAGGTTTTGGAACGACAACGTGTTGATTCCCTATCACAGGAAATTCAATTTCACGGCAATTTTGCATCCCCTCTTCAATCAAGACTTCATCATCATGTAAAAAGGCATTTTCGACTGCATCTTCCAGATCCTCAAACCGTTCCACCTTGCTAATCCCTACACTCGATCCCATATGATTCGGCTTTACAAAAAGTGGAAATGTCAAACCATCGACATTAGATTTCCACTCCTCTCCTCTTCGAAAAGAGAATCCCTTTGGCGTCAAAACACCAGCTGCTTTGGCAATTATTTTACTGTGCATCTTATGCATACAAAGAGCTGACGCCTCCCAATTGGGGCCAATATACGGTTTTTCCAGCAGCTCAAAAAGACTTTGTACTCTTCCATCTTCTCCATAAGTTCCATGGAGAATAGGAAGGAGAACATCACACTGATTTAATTCCTCTATGATAGAAGAGAGATTTTTTCCATTCCATTTCCCTCCCTTGTCGATGAAATAGGTCTCAACATCGTAGAGAGTTGTATCGAGCGCATCCATGACACACTTTGCTGTTGTCACTGAGATATCGTGTTCAAACGATTTCCCTCCATAAACAACCCCTAACCGGTATTTAGTGCGTGGATGAAGCTCTAAATCTGTCACATCTCCCGCTCCCATCGAGATAAAGATGTCGTGCGGGCGTAAGAAATTTTCAAGCTCTTGCCACTTCTCTTTTGGAAGGTAAGTTCCTCCCACCTTTTTTGCTAAGACCTCTCCAGACACACCTTCAATTGGTGTTTCTCCTGCGCTATAAATATCTGTGATAAAGGTGTGATCTGCTCCATCAAACGCCTCTTTATACGCCTCTATTTGATCTCTTGTACGAGAAAAACGGTGTGGTTGATAGAGAGCGACAATTCGCCGTTCAGCAGCTGCAGCGCGCAGAGCATTGAGTGTTGTTTTCACCTCGGTGGGGTGGTGTGCATAATCATCGATAAAGAGGATTTCAAGCTCTTCTTTCTTTTGTTCACACCGTCTTGTCACACCAGGAAATGTGGAAAGAGCTTCACGTATTTTTTCCTCTTCAACACCGAGCTTCAAAGCCATGGCAAATACAGCTGTTGCATTCAAGACGTTGTGTTCTCCTATGAGCGGCACTTTGATCTCGGAATAAATTTTACCTTCATAATGAAGATCAAATTGCAACTGCCAACCTTTTTGCTCCCACATTAAAATACGGAAGGGACAATGTTCTTCAAAACCGTAATCAATTCCACACACAAGAGACTCCCCACCCACTTGTGAAGAGAACTGTTCAAATGCTTCTCTCAACCTTTTTTCATCTCCAAAGTGATCGAGATGCTCCGCTTCAATATTGGTAATAATCGCATGGGTTGGGTGGTAGCTTAAAAAAGAGCCGTCACTCTCATCGGCTTCGAAAACAAAGAGGTCTGATTTCCCACTCCTTCCATTATCCCCTCCTAAAAGACCTCCAAGGGCAAAACTTGGACTCCGTTTAGCCTCCATTAAAACGTGCACAAGTAGAGAAGAGACTGTTGTCTTCCCATGTGTTCCTGCCACTGCACAACTTGTTTTACCCTCGATTAGCTCCGCTAAAAGCTCTGAGCGGTGCAACATTTTTAAACCTGCTTGTTTTGCAGCTCTATAGTCGGGATTCGAATCGATCACAGCTGAGCTGTAGACAACCGTTGCATCTTCAGCAATCCCCCCCTGAGCAATCTGAGCCCCTTTTTTTTCAAGCTTTGCCACCATCTTTCCAAGGTTGAGGTCACTCCCTGAAACACTCTGTTTTTCCTCCAAAAGGATGTGTGCCAAAGCACTCATTCCAATCCCTCCAATTCCGATAAAATGGTATTTTTTCATACAGCCCCAATCAGTTCAGCAAATTCTTTAAAGACATGTTTTCCCTTATAAAGCCGCATATTTTGGCGATATTTTTCCAAGTTAAGAGGGATCTCTTTTCCAAGTGCTCCAATTTCACTTTCAAGAAGCATTTTTCCTCCTCCAATGGTTTCGACAAAATAGCGACTGTTTTCAACTTGATGATCCTCACTCGCATAAGGAAAAGGAATTAAAATAGCGGGTAGTTCATATTTTGTCAGCTCTGCAATTGTCGAAGCACCTCCTCGACAGATCGCAAAATCAGCCACCTCCATTGCTAGATCAAACCGTTTTTCAAACCGTTTGACAACATGCGAGATCCCCAATTCTTTGTACCGTTTTTTAAATAGCACTTCCTCCCCCTGTTTACCGATGAAATGGAGGAGCTGAAACTGTGTTAAAAAAGGAGCAAGCTTGAAGATCTCTTCATTTAAGATTCGTGCTCCTTGTGAACCTCCAAAGACTAGCAATGTTGGTTTTTTCTCCAAACCAAAGTACTCCCAAGCTCCCCCTCCCTCATTTTTACGAAGAGGAAAAGCAACAGGTGTGGTTTTCCCCTTCAAATAGTGCTTAGAGTTGGGAAATGTGATTGCAGTTTGCACAGCAAACCGGGAAAAGAGACGGTTCACTTTTCCAGGAAGGGCATTTTGTTCGTGCAAAAGAAAGGGAATCTTTTCAAGTTTTGCTGCAACAAGGAGAGGGAGCGTATAAAAACTGCCAAAACCAACGACGAGATCTGGCTTAAATTCGCGCAAAATTTTTCTCGACTGTTGCACACCTCCAGCAATTTTGATCCCACCTAAGAAGAGTTGCAGTGGCTTGAAAAAAGAGAAGGTTGCCACATCGATCTCTCGATAAGGGAGGGTTTGATCAAAATAGGGGCAAGAAGACAATCCTCCAGCAACAAAGAGGATGTCACAATCTTTGCTTAACTGCTTTGCAACGGTTATTGCTGGAAAGAGGTGACCTCCCGTCCCTCCTGCGCTGAAGATGACTTTTTTTCTCATGGGTAATATTCATCAGGATAACAAGTCCAATAATATTGGTCACAAGAGAAGTGCCCCCTTGGCTGAAAAAAGGTAGATTCACCCCTTTGCTAGGAAGAAGACCTGAAACAACACCTAAATTTAAAAACGCTTGCATGGAGATCAAGAAGGTGATCGTCATGGCCAGGTAACACCCCGCTAAACTGGTAGAACGCATTGCAATGGAAAACCCTGCAAAAGCAAAAAGCATGTAGAGAAAAATCAAACCAACCATGCCGACAAAACCAAACTCTTCTGCATAGATAGCTGCTATATAATCATTTTGAGCCTCAGGAAGATAAGTGAGTTTTTGCAAGCTTCCTCCTGGCCCTCTCCCAAACAAATACCCAGAACCGGCAGCAATTTTTGCTTGGTACGCTTGGTGCCCCTTTCCCTTCAAATCTTTTTCGGGGTGGAGATAGACATCGATTCGTCCACGGACATAAGGGAGCTGAAATGCAGCAAATACACCGACTGCAACTAAGAGGAGAATGGGAAGTGCCCAATAACGCATCTTCACTTTACAGAGGAAAAAAAGAGGAATCAGATTTGCTCCAATGACAGCTGCAGCTCCATTATCAGGCTCGATCATCACAAGAAAAATGGGAAGCGATAAAAAAGCCATGATTTTACAAAAGGCGAAAAATGTGATTGGTTTCTTCGCAAGGTGATGCGACAAAGCCCATTCAATGAATGTCATAGGGACAAGAAATTTGATCAGCTCTGACGGTTGAAAAGTGAAGTTTCCAATCCCAATCCACCGATGTGCTCCATTTCTTGGATGGGCAATCCCTGGAACAAAGACAAGGATTAAGAAAATAATGCCACACAAAAGAAAATAGGGAGAAAATTTCAATAAATGATCATAGCCCACTCTCCAACAAAGCAAAGCGATCAATATTCCAATGACTGCATAGGCAACTTGTCTCGAAGAGGCGTAGTAAATACTCCGTGAAAGATGCTTGTCAAGAACCTCGGCCGAAGAGGTGTCAAAGACCATCAAAAGGCCGATGGAAAAAATCACAACCGTTGTGACAAGAAGGAGCGCTTTCATCGAATTTTAAGACGATCTCCAGGACGAAGGCGACGCGCTTTTTGTTCATCGAGGTTGTTTCTACGTAGAAGCTCACTCACAGAAATTTGATTTTTAGAAGCAATCGTCCAAGGGTTGTCTCCATCTCTTACAACATAGTACTCCTCGGCAGCTGCGGGAGTTGAAGCTCGAAGTGGACTCTGTCTTACGGGAACCCGAAGCACTTGACCCACTTTTAATTGAGTGGAGGTCATTTTATTTTCGGTCATAATCGAAGAAACAGTGGTGTTATTTGCTTTTGCGATCCTCTCGAGAAAGTCTCCTTTCTTTACAGTTACGCTGACATAATTGATCTCAGAAGTTTTAGGCTCAACAGCAACTGGCTGAACTTCAGGAATGTTAAGCTCTTCAAAAGCGATCTCTTCGGTGATAGTCTCTAAAGTTGGAACCGCAGAGGTTGGAGCTGCGACATATGGGCTGAATCTTTCCTCTTCTTTCACTTTCTCAACAGGCGCTTGGGCAAGCTGCGTAAAAGAGGTCGCTTCCCCTTTTTTCTTATCATCTGACTTCAATGCCGTTGCAAAAAGAACCATCAATAGTCCTGCATTGACCAATACTGCAATAATAATTGTATCTCTTCGACTCATCGCTCACTTCCTATTCACAAATGTCTTAAATGCATTTCCTCTCTCCTCAAAACTCTTGAACTGATCGTAACTTGAACAGCCAGGAGAAAGAAGAATACACTCTCCCTCTTTTGCCATTTGGCACGCTTTTTCCATCGCCGCTTCAAGAGACTCCTCTCTCTCCACTTGGATGATCGGTGTTAACTCCTTTTCAATTCTCACTGATGCAGAGCCAATTGCAAACACTTTTCGCACTTTTTTACGAAAGATGGGAATCCACTTTGTGAAATCCCCCCCTTTATCAACACCACCTGCGATTAAAACCACCGGTTTTGTCATTGCTAAGAGCCCTTTTAATACAGCATCTACGCTCGTCGCTTTGCTGTCATTGATAAAATCGACTCCCAAAAAAGTTCTAACCCATTCAAGACGGTGAGGTGGTTTCCGAAAGGTTTTGAGCTTCTCATCAAATTCCTTCCGCGTCACTCCAACTGTCTGACAAAGTAAAAAAGCTGCGGCAAAATTCTCCCTATCATGGGCAGCTGCCTCTCCTCTATACCCTTCTTGAGAAACTTTTTCAATCGTTTTTTGAGTGAAAAACTCTCCTCTTGGCTTCACACATTTTTTTAATCTCCATTTTGCAGCTTCATACTCCTCCATAGAGGCGTGATGGTCAAGATGATTAGGGGTGCAGTTTAAAAGCGCTGCTGCATGAAAATAGGGTTTCTCTTCGATCGTCTCCAATTGAAATGAACTCAATTCAATGACAAAAATCTCGGCTGGATGATCGATCACACTCAAAAGGGGGGTCCCAATATTTCCACACGCAACAGCTCGCTCACCTAAAACATGTGCAATTGCCGATACGGTTGTTGTCTTTCCATTAGAACCGGTCACCCCTAAAAGGGTTTTCTCTTTAAGCTCCTCCAGTGCAAGATCGATCTCCCCAATCACTTTTAAATGTCTCTTTCTTGCACCAACCACCCACGGATGCCTAAGAGGGATCCCTGGTGATTTAATCACACTCTCAATCCCTGTAAAATCGCACTCCTCTGTACCCTCTACAACGCGAAATGGTTCTCCCTTGTCTTTCAAGTAGTTGGCCACAGCCTGACCGCTTTTTCCAAACCCCATGATAAGTTTCATTCTATTTATTGTAGAGTTTTGCTAAAAAAACAAATAGATGAAAAAAATCTTAACCATCCTCCTTCTTTTTGGAACTCTTCATGGCAAACCTCCTATCAAAGTGGGAATTTTGCACTCCCTTACCGGAACGATGAAGGAGAGTGAAACACCTGTTGTCGATGCAACACTTTTTGCAATCGAACAACTCAATAGTGTAGGAGGGGTTTTAGGGAGAAAGATTGAACCGGTCGTCGTAGATGGAGCTTCTTCCGAAGCTGAATTTGCCAAAGGAGCTAAAAAACTCATCCTCGATGAAAAAGTCTCTGTTGTTTTTGGGTGTTGGACATCTGCTTCTAGAAAGGCTGTCAAACCTATTTTCGAAAAACACCAACACCTTCTTTTTTATCCTATTCAATATGAAGGTCTTGAAAATTCTTCAAGCATTATCTACACAGGAGCTGCTCCCAATCAACAAATCATTCCAGGAACAAAGTGGTGTTTAGATCATCTTGGGAAGAACTTTTTTCTCATCGGCTCCGATTACATTTTCCCAAAAACTGCCAATAAAATTGCCAAACAAATCCTGTTTGCAACTGGAGGAAAAGTTGTTGGAGAAGAGTACCTCTCTTTAGGGACGGAAAATGTGGAGGATGTTATTCAAAAAATCCGAAAAGCAAACCCTGATGTGATCTTAAACACCATCAACGGAGATACCAATCGAGCTTTTTTTAAGGAGCTTTACAAGCAAGGAGTGACATCCCCCGTCCTCTCTTCTAGCTTAACAACAAATGAGATCGCCACCTATGACATCACCAAAGAGTGTGCGGGGAGCTATATGTGTTGGAACTATTTTCAATCTATTGACTCGGAGGTAAACCGAACATTTATTGAAGAATTCCACAAAGAGTTTGGAAAAGATCAAGGTCTGGATGATCCAATGGAGGCTGCTTATATCGGAGTTCACATTTGGCAACAAGCTGTTGAACGTGCCGAAACAGATGAAATTGCTCTTATCAAAAAAACAATCAAAGGCACCTCTTTCCTTGCCCCAGAAGGGATGGTTTTTGTCGATTTATTTAATAACCATTTGTGGAAATATGTCCGTATTGGAAAGATCAATTCAGAGGGGGAAGCTGATCTTTTATTTACGTCTGATTCTCCAGTTAGGCCACGCCCATTCCCTTTACTACCGGAACCTGTACAATGAAAATTTTTCCAAAATTACTCTGCTGGTTTCTAATTATTTCAATCATTCCTATCATCGTCCTTTATTTTATAAGTTATCGAATCGCCTATAATGAAACCATCGGGTTTGAAATTGAAAAGCTCAATGAAATTGCAAAAGGGCGGATCAACAGCATTGCAAAACTTTTTGAAGATCTAGAGGGCGAATCAAATGTGATGACACGTTCTTTAGATGTGATCGGATCATTTCAAAACCTTGAGGAGAAAAAACCTCTTAACCCAACATTTGTCCCTTTCATCTCTAGCTTTAAAAACTTCAATCAACTGAGCAATGTCTATCTCATCTCAAAAGAAGGAGAGCTTCTTTATGCATTGAATGAAGAAGCTGACTTTGGAACCAATTTATTAACAGGCCCCTATAAAGAGAGTGTTCTTAGCAAAGCATTTCGAAATACGCTTTTACTCTTAGGAACCTATACCTCCGAATACACACACTATGAACCGAGTGGAAAGCCTGTAATTTTTATCTCATCTCCCGTCTATCGGGAAGGGAAGCTGATTGGGGTCTTTGCTTTTCAAATCCCTTTTGAAACAATCAATCAGATCTTTGAAGATTACACCTCTTTGGAAGAGACAGGAGAAATTTTAGTTGGGATAAAAAAGGAGAATAAAATCCTCTTTATCAACGAAATCAGACATAAGTCTAACTCTGCTTTTAAATTCACGGTCCCATTTGATGAGCCCATTGCCTTTCCAATAAAAGCTGCGACTCAAGGGATAAGCGGAAAAGGGGTTTCAGTAGATTACCGGGGAGAATCCATTATTGGTGTGTGGAATACCTTTCCCTACTTACACTCAGGAGTCGTGATCAAAATGGACCTAAAAGAGAGCTTAGCCCCACTCAACAAGCTCTTAAAAATCACGATTCTCATCGGTGTTTTACTCCTAATCCTGGTCATTTTTTGCGCCTATTTTATTTCTAGATCAATCTCTCGACCGATCATTCAGCTTGAAAAAGATATTCGGATTGTGGGTGAAGGAGACCTCGATCATCGAACGGAGATTAAAACGAAAAATGAACTTGGCCATCTCTCAAGGGTGTTTGACCAAACAGTCATCAAACTTAAAGACTCTATCTTTTCAATCGATCGACTGAATAAAGAGATCGAGATGAGAAAAAAAGCAGAAGAGACAAAAGCTGCTTTTTATTCGATGGCTTCTCACGAACTTCGAGGGCCGATTACACCCATTATCCAAGGAATCGATCTCATTTTAGAAGGAGAGGTGGGAGAGATTTCAGAAGCTCAACGGAAGATCCTTGAATCTTCATCTAAAAGTGCACATAAACTCATTCTTTTCATCAATGACCTCTTAAACCTGCAGCAAATCGAATCGGGAAAAGTGAACTATTCGATGGAGATGTACTCGATCAATCCACTGATTGAAGAGTGTGTCAACATGTTTGAAATATCAGCTAAAACGAAAGGATTAGAACTGCAGGTAGATCTTCAACCCGATCTTCCACAGACCCTTTTTGATGAGGTGCGAATCACAGAAGTCTTAACAAACCTGATCAACAATGCGATTAAGTTTTCTGAGCAAGGAACTATCACAATTTCCTCCTCAAAAAAGGAAGGGTTTCTCATTGTCAAAGTGAAAGATGAAGGGCCAGGTATTGCAGAAGAAAATATCCCCAAACTCTTTAAGAACTATAGCCGTTTTAATCGGGGGAAACCGGGATCAGGGTTAGGCCTTGCGATCTGTAAAGAAATTTTACACAGCCACAACGGCACTATTTGGGCTGAATCAACTGAAGGAGAAGGAACCTCTTTTATCTTTAAGCTACCGATGACTACTGAAACTTGAGGGTTGCAATCCCAACAATCGACAGAAGAAGTCCAATGATCCAAAATCGGATCACAACTTTTGTTTCAGGCCAACCTTGATACTCAAAATGGTGATGGAGAGGAGCGCAGAGAAAGATCCTTTTTTTATGCCGCAATTTATAGCTTCCCACTTGTAAAATCACAGAGAGCGCTTCAACAACAAAAATTCCCCCAATCAAAGCGAGCAAAACTTCTCGTTTCAACAACACCGCACAGACACCTAAAATTGCGCCTAAAGTGAGTGCACCTGTATCTCCCATAAACACTTGCGCTGGATAGCTGTTGTACCACAAAAAACCCAAACACGCTCCCGCCAATGCCAACAGATAGATAGCAATCTCTCCACTTCCTTCTATATACATAATATTCAGGTAATTGGAGAAATCGATATTGTTCGATAAAAAGGCAATTACAGCAAATGCTGCTGAACTGAGCATCACTGTTCCTGTCGATAATCCATCGAGCCCATCTGTTAAATTCACTGCATTTGAACAACCTGTGATCACAACCATGAAGAATAGAATCATCAAAATCGTGTTCATATGAGAGAGAGGGCGCTTAACAAAGGGAATGTAAAGCCGTTGCGAATACTCCTTGGTCGTCAATTGCTTCGACTCCACTTTTGCAATCGGAGGGGCAAACCACTCTCCTCGATGGATAAATTCCGTTGCCGGCTGCCAAGACAAGTAGAGCGATACGAGAGCGGAAAAACCGAGCTGAATCAACAATTTTTTCTTTGCCGAAAGCCCTTTTTTATTTTTGTAACGGAGTTTTAAATAGTCATCAACCGCTCCTAAAAGGCCGATCACAATCGTCGTTAAAAATAGAATCAATGTAAAAGGGCTTTTTGGATCCATCCACAAAATCAAAGAGAGGAGCAGTGATGACAAAATCAAAATCCCTCCCATCGTTGGCGTATTATTTTTATCCCGATGCAACTCACCTAAGAGGGGACAGTCTTCACTTCTAACACGATCTCCAATCTTTAATTCGTACAATTTTTTGATAAATGGTTTTCCACACAAAATCGTAAATAATAGTGATGTGAGTGCAGCCAAAGCCATACGCGTTGAATAGTATGAGAAGACTGGGTAGTTGAAAAACTTCTGGATGAGTAAGATGAACATGTTCTTCTAAAGTAGCACCAAGATGGGTAAATCAAAAGATAAAAATGACTTTATATCTCCCATTTGTTAAGGTGTGTTAAAGGAGATAGAAAAACCATGGATTGCTTAAAGCTATTTGGACCTTATGTAGATAGTACAACTGGACAGTGCACTGATTTTTTACCCATCGAAGATTCTCTTAAAAATGCGAGAATTATGACCGCTTTAAGCATCATTTTGATGATTGGAGGAACACTTGCAATTGTCTTTACATGTGGTGGTCTAGGTGTCGGTTTAGGTCTCACTTTTGCAGCAATTGGGGCTAGTTTGTATAAGTATACAGAAGGGATGAAAATGCGATTAGAGGTGGAACATGCTGTCGCTGCATCTCTCAATGCATCTAAGGTTTCTAATCAAGAATAACATCTAAAGAGTAGCTACGCGCCCCTTTGAGCAAGACGACATCGCCAGAGTGGACGATTTCAAAGAGCCGCTTTTTCAACGCGTTTCGACAAGCAAAACATTCGATCGATCGTCCCTCTTTTTTCCAAATTTCTTCGATGATTTTGCACCTCTCTCCTATACAGAGCAAGCTATCAATGGCCTTAAGCGCAGCTTTTGCCACCATCTGATGTCCTTCAACTGTATAGGAGGCCAATGCATCCATTTCACTTAGAACGGCGATCGTTTGGCCCCCTGGCTTAGGAAGAGGGAGTGATGCAAATGCAGCTAATACAGAATTGGGATTTGCATTATAGGCATCGTTGATAAAGACAACACCTTCTCGCTCCATTCTCTCAAACCGCATGGGAGGAGATTTCACCTGTTGAGCACCTTTTTCAATCTCCTCTTGTGGAACATCGAGCGCTTTGGCAAGAGCAATTGCTGCAGCAAGGTTTTGCTTGAAACCTGGAATCGGTTGATCAAAGGGGTGATCGATTGTAAAAGGGAGTTTGTGACACGTCCCTATTTTCACAATCTCGTCGAAAAAAGGGAGATCTTTTGGCAAAAGGGCAAGAGTGGTTTTTTCGTGCGAAAAAATGGACCCTTTTTCTCTTGCAATCCCTCTCAATCCATCGGGGAAATGGTCTACATGCTGAAGAGCAACTGATGTGAGGAGTGCAATATCTGGGGGAGCGACTTCAACAAGTTTCCGAATCTGTCCCGGCTCGGTCATCCCCATTTCAAGAAGGAGCACCTCTTCATCTCCATCGGCCAAAAAAAGACTTAAAGGGAGAGTCAACTGTGAATTGTAGCTACGTGGTGTGGCAAACACCTTATATTTTGTCTCTAAAAGACATTTTGCAAAGTTCTTTGTACTTGTTTTCCCAAGAGTTCCTGTGATCGCAACAACTGTTGCATCCATTGTTTTTAAAAGTTGATGCCCAACTATTTGAAGAGCTTGTGTCACATCGGGAACACGGAGAAGAGGGAGACCAAAATCTTCGCCACAATAGGTTGCATCGACAACTGCTGCTGCACCTTCTTTTTGAGCGACATCCTTTAAAAAAATGTGACCATCAACCTGTTTTCCTTTGACTGCAAAAAAGAGGTCCCCTTTTTCAACGAGACGACTATCGATTGCCCCACCTCGAATAATCACCTTTGATCGATGGGGGATTTTCAAGAATTTTGCAATTGTTGAAAGGGGGAGAGGCTTCATCCCCTAAAAGGTATCAGATTTTTTAGTTAAAGGAAAATGCGAAGAGTGGTAACCTTCTCAACTCAGGGTGGCATAGCCAAGTGGTAAGGCCGGGGCCTGCAAAGCCTCTATCCCCAGTTCGAATCTGGGTGCCACCTTACTTTAAAAATAGGAGTTCAATTTTATGTCAGACGGAAAGGAAATCATTTTTGAGGAAGAAGCACGTGATAAGCTAGCCACTGGGATCAAGAAATTGGCAGATGCCATTCGGGGAACTTTGGGTCCAAAAGGGCGCAATGTTGGTCTAGAAAAAGGGTGGGGCGCTCCTACAATTACAAATGATGGGAATAGCATCGTCGGCGAAGTGGAATTGCCCGATCAATTCGAAAATATGGGTGTTGCAATGGCCCAGGAAGTCGCCTCTAAACTGAAAGACAAATGTGGAGATGGAACAACAACGGGAACCCTCCTCTTAGACTCTTTGGTCACACAAGGGTTGAAGTCGATCGCATCGGGAGCTTCCCCTATTTCTATCAAGCGTGGAATTGACAAAGCTGTTGAAGCGATCGTCAAAGAGTTAGAAAGCCAGGCTATTGCCATTAAGAGCTTTGAAGACACAAAAAATATTGCGACTGTCTCTGCTTCTGGAAATGAAGAGATTGGAACCTTTATCGCTGAAGCAATTGAGAAAGTAGGGAAAGAAGGAGTTGTCACAATCGAAGAGGCAAAAGGAACTGAAACCACAATTGAAATGGTTGAAGGGATGCAATTTGACCGTGGTTACATCAGCCCCTATTTTGCGACTAATCAAGAGAAAATGACCACTGAGATGGAAAATCCCTACATCTTGATTACAGATAAAAAAATCAGTTCGATCCAAGAGATCATTCCCATTTTACAAACAGTTGGCTCATCTGGACGTGAAATGTTGATTATCGCAGAAGATGTCGAAGCTGAAGCTCTTGCTACACTTGTCATCAACAAAGTGCGTGGAATGCTTAAAGTCGTTGCAATCAAAGCGCCTGGTTTTGGAGATCGACGGAAAGAGATGCTCGAAGATATCGCTGTTCTTACAGGGGGTGTTGTGATCACCGAAGAAGCGGGAATCAACTTAAAAGATACAACCGTTGAACAACTTGGAAGCTGCGAACATATTTCTGTCACCAAAGAGACAACAATATTTGTTGGTGGGCAAGGATCAAAGGAGAAAATCGAAGGGCGCGTTCGTCAAATCGAGACAGAGCACGACCTAGCAAGCAGCTCATACGACCAGGAAAAACTTCTTGAGAGAAAAGCAAAACTCAGTGGCGGTGTTGCTGTGATCCGTGTGGGAGCTGGAACCGAGCCTGAGCTCAAGCAGAAAAAACAGATGTTTGAAGATAGTTTGAGCTCAACTAAAGCTGCTTTAGAAGAAGGTGTTGTGGCAGGAGGAGGAACTGCTCTTTTCCGTGCAAGTACCGCTGCTTTAAAGCTCAATCTTGAAGGCGACGAAGCGTATGGAACCAAGCTCGTTGCCAAGGCCGCTGAAGCTCCAACCAAGCAGATTGCTGAAAATACAGGAAAAGATGGCTCTGTCATCATCTCAGAGCTGAAAGCTCTCCCAAATACAACTGGGTATAATGCTGCAACAGAGCAGATGGAAGATCTTCTCAAAGCTGGTGTCATCGACCCTGTGAAAGTGATCAAAAATGGATTGATTCACGCTGCTTCGACAGCAGGAATTGTCCTTATTTCTGAAGCGTTGATTGGAGATGCTCCTGAAGACGAAGAGTAAAATTGGCGTTGTTTGTGCAGATGGGATAGGTGATGGACTTCTCTCCATGATCGTATCCCATAATCTTGCCCTTTCAGGACACGATGTCACCACTTTTAGCTCTCACCTATGCGAACTCAAACGGTGGTTTCCGAAAAAGAGAATCAAACCTTTCCCTATCGAGGAAGGGTTTAACTCTGTATTTTCAAAATTCGATACCCTTGTCATTGCTGACCATGCCCTTTTAAACGAGCATCACGACTTTGATAATGAGATGATTTTTCTCAAAGAGTCTGAGTTTGATCGAAGTCAAACAATGGTCGATAACCTAGCGATGGTTTGCCGTGAAAAACTCAAACTCCCCTACTGCTTAAAAGAGAATGGGCTTGTCGTCCCAACAGGATTGACAAAGAGAAAAAACAGCGACCGTATCATCGTCCATCCGATGAGCACTAGCCACAAAAAAAACTGGCTCCCCAAAAAATTCTTCGCTCTTTGTGACCGCCTTCTCACTTCCGGCTATGAACCTGCTCTATGCATGAGCCCCAAAGAAAAAGAGAGCTGGGCAAGAGAGCTACAAGGAAGTGAGATTCTCCTTCCCCATTTTTCAACTCTCGATGATCTTGCCACCTACATCTACGAATCAGGAGTGATGATTGGAAATGACTCGGGGCTTGGACATCTTGCCTCTTGTCTCGGGATTCCTACCATCTCTCTTTTTGCCCGAAAAAGTTACTCCAGATTGTGGCGACCAGGATGGGGAGAAGGGCTTGTTATCCACCCCCCTCGCCTCCTTTTTGGAGCTCGTTTAAAGCAAAAGTCGTGGAAACATCTTCTCACTGTACGCCGCACTTGGCGAGGATTTCTAAAAATGATAGAGTAGAGCATATGTCCCTTCGTATCGCACACCTCTCAGATCCTCACTTCTCTTGCGTAAGCTTTAGCCCAAGCCAATTTTTGTCCAAAAGATGGCTGGGAAACCTCAACCTTATCCTCTTCCGAAGCAAAGCATACCAAACCACTCATCTCCAAAAGCTGCCTGAGCTTCTTACCAAACTCGATGTAGAATTTGTCATGATTACAGGAGATTTTACACAAACTTCTCTAGATGAAGAATTTCAGAAAGGAGCCTCCTTTGCTCATTCCTTTAAAGAAGAGGTGTATACCTTACCTGGCAACCACGACATGTATACGAAGAGATCTGAGAAAGAACAAACCTATTACAACTACTTCCCCTCAAAAGCACTTCAAACTACCCGTGTTGAAAAAAAACTTCTCAAAGAAGGGTGGTGGCTCGTTGGACTCGACTGCGCTCGGGCAAACTCCCTTCTTCTTTCAAATGGAGTCTTCACCCCAGAAATGGATGCTGTTTTAGATCAAACACTTCGCTCCATTCCAGCAACAGATCGGGTGATCATTGCAAACCATTTCCCCCTTTTTCCTTCTGGAAGAGCAAGCCATGACACAGAGCGTGGAGAAGCGTTGCAAGAGGTTCTTAAGAAATATCCGAATGTTGTTCTCTATTTGCACGGACACGACCATGAGCCTTATATCATCGACCATCAAAATGAAGGACACCCCCTTGTTCTCAATGCAGGAAGTTGTGCCCATCAGCCCGATGGCACCTTCTATCTGATCGAGCTAGAAAGAGAGTCTTGCCTTGTCGAACGCTTACTCTTTACGAAAAAGAACGATGAGCTTTTTTGGTCGATCGACCTACAAAAGCACTACGAATTCTTAACACTTTCTTAATTTTTTAAAAATTTATCTTGTTTTTTATCAAAAACTTATGTAAAATCGTGACATGGAAACTAAATCAATCATGCACTACAAAGCACCCTCTTCTATGGAAAAGGGGATAAAATGGCTAACAAAAGCACGCTATGGGAAAATTACAGCCGTTGTCTTAGCAACTCTTTTAAGCCTTACAATTGTGGGGATCCCTCTTGTTATCTATGCCGCTAGAGTTTGGAGTGAACAGATAAAACCAACAGGTAAGGCGTGCTACACATTAGAGGCAATGCCCCAAATGGAAGATGTGGATGAAGCAACTGTGTTGGCTCTTCAGGGTCGTATAGAGAGAACGACTGAGTTTGGGTTAGTTGATCTAAAAAGTATCCAACAAAATGGATTATTGCCAAAGTACAAGATGTCTATAGGAGATGTTAACTACTATTGCTCACCTCCTTTTAAACAACCTAAACACTACTACACCCTTGCATTTGTAGAAATCGATAACCGTGTTTTCCCTCGCCTCTTTTATACAAGTGGATCACAAGGAGTTTGGCGTTGTCTACCTGCAGCTCATCTAAATGAACTTGGAGGCTTTGGGTGGCTCTCCAAAGGTTTGGGAGAGAGAACAGTACAACTTCCTATCGCTTTAACAACTGGATTAGACCAACTAGAGAAAACCGATTTGACTAAAGAGCAATTTTTCCCTAGCTTGATACAATTAGTCAATAGGGTTAATTCAAAAGACTTTGCATTTCAAGAAGAAGTGACTGCTCAAACAAGTGTTCAAATGAATTTATCCTCTAAGCATAAGTTTGTGATAAAAGGTGATGCTATTATTCCTTGTCCTCCTGATCCAAAATCGATTAAAATGCCTGAAAATAAAGACTTATGGCCAGATTTTACAATTAAAAAGGAAATGAATCTTAATACCCCTCTCTATGGAGATGTGATGGCTAAGATCTACCCGTCAAAAGATAAAAGTCTCCTCTACCTATTTTACGAGACAGCAGAGGGGATGGTCTATTTGGCAAATGTTGAAAGACTTACTGTCCCAATTACCACCTTTGGTGTTAGACAGCGTTCGATGCAAACACATGGGATGGATACCCCCCTTTATGAGTATTTCAAACAAATTCCTGAAGGGTATGATAAAAGCCATACAAAAAAAGGGAAATACACCCTTAACTGGCTTTATGTACAGGAACTTGCAATCATTAAACTGTACCAAGAAGCGCATTTGCAATCTTCTTAGGGTCTGGGGTGGCAGAGCAACCTAACGCTTCATCTCGAATCTCAGGCATCTGTTTGAGCATTTCGACAAAATGCTCAATCTTCTCTGCTTCATTTGAAAAAGCAATCCGATCAAGAGAAGGTGTTTTTTCGATCCCCTTGAGCTTGGTCAACTTACCGATTGTATCTATTTTATCTGTTTCCATCTCATCTCGCAAGATAGCTAAGTCTTCTTTTTTTGAAAAGAATATCATGTCTCATCCCAGTGAAATGGGATCACCTCTTCAATATGTAAAGCTGCTGTTTTGAGCATCATCAATCGATCAAAGCCAATTGCAACACCACAACAATCAGGAATAGAAGCTTCTAGGAAATACTCGTCTAAAGGATACCGCTCTTTACCAAGTCTCAGCCGTTGTTCATTTGCAACCATCAACCGTTCTTTTAGCTCTAACCGATTTGCAAGTTCATGGTAACCATTACCAAGTTCAACTCCGTTATAAAATACTTCGAATCGCTCGGCAACAACCTCTTCTTCTTTCACACATGTTTTTGCAAGACACGCTTGCTCAGGTGGATAATCAATAAGAAAGACAAGCCCTTCGAGTTTTGGCTCTACCTCATCAGCAAAGAGAGTATCTCGCTTATCGATGGATGAGGGAAAATGCTTTGCATATGTATAAAACGCCTCTTCATATGGGAGAATGCGATACGTTTTCTCTCCTAGAAAAAGAGAGATCAATTGCGCACTCTCTTCGATCAACTCTTCTAATGTAAAGCCACACCGATACCACTCTACCATCGTAAATTCGGGGTTGTGTCGCTCTCCCGATTCAAAATCTCGAAAGACATGACCGAGCTGGTAGCAATCACCAACCCCTTGTGCAAGCAATCTTTTCATTCCATACTCAGGAGAAGAGTGCAAATAACTTCTTGTACCGCAACAACTTCCTGTAACAAGATCGATGTGGGCATCGATTGGCCCACTTTTTGAGAGCATAGGAACATCGACTTCTAGAACATCTCTTTGAGAAAAGAAGGAGCGGACCGATCCCATCATCTGAGCGCGCTCACGTAACCTCTCAATTTTATTTGCTTGCTGCGCGAGAGACATATTCCCCTGTTCGTGTGTCCACTTTAATCACCTCTCCCTCTTCGATAAAAATAGGAACTTGAACTTCTGCGCCTGTGTTGGTGTGCGCTGGTTTTAAAACGCGACCTGAAGCGGTATCTCCACGTGCTCCTGGGGCTGTTTCTACAATTTCAAGCTCCATAAAAAGAGGCGGTTCAATCATAACAGGCTCCCCTTTATAGAAGATAAGATCGTAGACTGTATCATCTAAGAGCCACTGTTTCATCTCTTCCACTTTGGAAAGGGGAATCGTTGTCTGTTCAAAGCTCTCATCATCCATAAACGTTGCCCCTTCATGATCGGTATAGAGAAGGCGCATTTTTGACTCTTCCACATCTGCTTCGAGAAGTGATTCTCCTGATTTGAAGGTTTTTTCAATCACACGTCCACTCATCAAATGCCTAAGCCGGACTCGATTGAAAGCTTGTCCTTTTCCAGGTTTGACAAATTGATTGCTCACCATGATATATGGCTGCCCTTCCATTTCAACTTTTAATCCTGCACGAAATTCATTTGTAGAGACTTGTCCCATAATTATTCCTTGTCAATTACAAATGGATAGTGTACCAAAGTTCACATATGTGGCGCAACAGATTCAAAGACTACCCAGAGGATCATTCCTTTAAAAAAAACCTGGTCGAACCGGGGAGAGGAATTGTTGGCTGCGAAATGCATGAAACAAATGGATGGGGTGTAAGCAAGCATCTTCCCCCGTCTAAAAAGAAAAAGAGGAAATGGTTTGAGTTACTTTTCCGAAGAAAATCCACATGAAGCAGAAATAGCCTCCGATACCTTAGAGCGCTATTGTGGCTCGAAAGTGAAACACTTCTGCCCTTTTTTACTGATCACCAATTTCCATCGCTATATCACGACGTTTGCAGAAACCTACCAAGTCCCCCTTCTCAATGGCTCGATGTTCACCTGTGCTCACGCTCCTGATCTCAATGTGAGCATTCTCGATTTCAAACTTGGTTCTGCAGCTGCTGCTCTCACAGTTGACCTTTGTTCTTTTGTCCCTCAAATAAAATCAGCTCTTATGCTTGGAATGTGTGGTGGGTTACGCTCCCACTACCGTGTTGGAGATTATCTTCTTCCAGTTGCAGGAATTCGAGCTGAAGGAGCATCTGACTTCTATTTTCCTCCTCAAGTTCCTGCTCTTGCAAACTTTCTCACTCAGAAAGCGGTCACCAATGTATTAGAAAAGCTCGACGTCCCCTACCATATTGGAATCACCTACACTGCAAACATCCGTTTTTGGGAATTCAATGAACTTTTCAAAGAGAAATTGGCTGAAACCCATGCTCAAGCGTATGAAATGGAGTGCGCAACTCTTTTTTCTGCAAGCTATAGGCGACGTCTTCCCCTCGGAGCGCTTCTTTTGATCTCCGATCTCCCCCTAACCCGAGATGGAATTAAAACAAAAGAGAGCTCTAAAAAGATTTTTAGCACTTACACTAAGCAACATATCGATCTTGGAATCCAATCATTGAAAGAAGTTTCTGTCATGCTTGAGAGAAAAGAGAAAGGGGCGTACCGAGGATTAGAATGAGATGGCTTCTCCCTCTTTTTTTTCTCCCCTCTCTTATTGCCCTACCTCTTGGTAATCCAAGTGACCCTTCCCATTACAAAGAAGGGGTTTCACCTCTTTCCATCCGAATGGGATTTTATGGAAGCTACACCTATGATTTAGATTTGCAAGTGAATCAAAGTGATGACCCCTCTGTCATTCATCAATCTGAAATGTTGACCAATGCTGGGCTCATCACATTGAATTTTCGCAACCGTTTAGACCTCTTTGCAACGCTTGGAGTTTCAAAGCTCACCTTGAATCTCAATTCAAAAGTTTTAAAAAATAGCTCTAACCTTGTCTGTATTCTTCAAAGTGCTTCCGCCTTTTCCTATAGTGTTGGTCTGAGAGGAACCATTTGGGAGTGGGGTTCTTTTAACCTTGGAGCTGAAGGAGAATACGCCTATACATGCCCAAGACTCAATCGCCTTGTACAAGAGGGATCCTCTCCTTTCTACTTCAATCAAAATGACCGGATGAAATACCAAGAGTGGCAGGTGGGTGTGGGAGCCTCTTACGACATTATCTCCCAATTAAGCGATCTCCATTTCATCCCTTATGCGGGTTTGAGCTGGGGAAATACATGGGTTAACATGGGGAATAAGACCTTTTTCAACACATCTGTCGGTTCAAACTACACCTTGCCAAACCTTGTTAGCGATCGCACTTGGGGCTATGCAGTAGGTTTTAGTTTAATTGGTGCTAAAAAGTGGAGCTGCTCTGCAGAAGGAAGCTTTGCAAGTGAAATAGCTCTAAATATCAACACGCAATTTAGATTCTAAAGATGACACTCCTTAATCAAAGATACGTTCGAGAACTGCATCCACTGTAAAACCAAATTCTGTGGCAAGAGCACTTGCTGGCGCTGAAAGACCAAACCCTTCCATACAAATAGCAACTCCTTCAAGTCCAATATATTTATGCCATCCTTGATCGACACCTGCCTCAAGACTGACTCGTTTCCCAAGATCACCGCCGATGATACTTTCTCGGTATGCTTCATCTTGTGCTTCGAAAAGTTCAAAGCAAGGCATTGAGATCACACGAACATCTTTCCCTCGCTTTTCAAGCTCAATTGCAACATCTTTTGCAAGCGCAAGCTCCGATCCTGTTGCAAAGAGGGTGTAATCAGGCTTTGATTTCTCTTTTTTAATGAGATAACCACCACGGCCAACTCCGTCTTTATAAGCCACTTTGGTTTCATCAAGAAGGGGCATCGATTGCCGAGAAAGAACAATAACAGAAGGTCCTGTGTAATTGAGCATTGCAAGCCAAGACATCTTCACCTCATTGCTATCTCCTGGACGAAAAACATGGAGGTGAGGGATTGCGCGGAGTGCTGCGTAGTGTTCAACCGATTGATGCGTCGGCCCATCTTCACCAAGGAAGATAGAGTCGTGTGTGAATTGATAGATCGTTCGAATATTTGAAAGGGCTGCCAATCGTATGGAATTACGCATGTAGTCGGAAAAAGTGAGAAATGTTCCCACAAAAGGAGTGATCAATTGAGAGAGAGCAAGTCCATTTGCAATTGTCCCCATCCCAAATTCACGCACTCCATATTTCATGTTCCGTCCCACAAAATTACCTGGAGCAATGAGTGGATACTCTTTTAGCATTGTTTTGTCAGAACCCGAGAGATCTGCTGATCCTCCGTAAAGCTGAGGAAGCTCTTTTGCAAGGTAATTGATCACACTATGAGAGGCTGCACGACCAGCTATAGGAGATTTAATCTCGAGGTTCCATAACTCATCTTCTAAATGGTCGGGAAGATGATGGCTCTCCATCGCTTCAAACTCTTTGTGAAGCTCAGGATTGGATTTGGCCCAAAGGCGGAAAGTTTCATTCCACTCTTCTTCTATTTTTTCATCTCTTTTAAGCTTGTCGTAGAAATAACTCTCCACCGACTTGGGAATATAAAAATCTTCTTCGGGAATTCCGAGGTTCTTTTTCGCTAGTGCCACTTCATCGGGTCCTAAAGGAGAGCCGTGTGCTGCAGAAGAGTTCGCTTTATTGGGAGACCCTTTTCCAATGGTTGTTCGTGCTAAGATAAAGATAGGGCGATGTTGCTCTTCACGCGCCTTGGAAATGATCTCATTGAGCGCTTTGAAATCATAGCCGTCTACTTCGAAGGTATCCCAACCATAGGCGCGGAAACGTCCCAACACATCTTCTGAGAAACATTCACTCGTTGGCCCATCGAGACAGATGTGGTTGGAATCGTAGACAAAAATAAGATTATCGAGTTTGAGGTGGCCAGCTAAAGCGCACGCTTCATGAGAAATCCCCTCCATCATTTCGCCATCACTACAGAGACAAAAGGTTTTGGCATCGAAAAGCGTGTGATCTTTGGTATTGAATTTGGTTGCAAGAATCTTTTTTCCAAGCGCCATTCCAACAGCATTCCCCGTCCCCTGACCAAGCGGCCCTGTGGTCGCCTCTACACCCGCCGTCTCTCCATACTCGGGATGACCAGGTGTTTTAGAGTGAAGTTGACGGAAGTTTTTGACCTCTTCCAAAGAGAGATCAAAGCCAGCAAGATGGAGGCAAGAGTAGAGCAACATTGAACCGTGCCCTGCTGAGAGGACAAACCGATCTCGGTTAAGCCACTTCGGATTGTCAGGATTATGCCGAAGTGCATGACCATAGAGATAAGCTCCAATTTCAGCGCACCCAAGGGGTAAACCTGGATGACCTGAATTTGCTTTTTGCACCGCATCCATCGAAAGACCTCGAATCGTATTGGCAATTTTTTCTAGGAGCTTTTCATCTAATTTTTCCATACATACCTCAAAAATGTAGAAACGAGTTTATGTAGAGCTACAATAAAAAACAAGAATCAGCTACGATCTTCACCTATGATTAGCCAAGATATCCGGAAGAAGTTCCTCCAATACTTTGAAAAGAAAAAACATGTGATCGTCCCCTCCTCCTCTGTCATCCCTCATGACGACCCCTCTCTCCTCTTCATCAATGCGGGAATGAATCAATTTAAAGATGTTTTTTTGGGCCAAACGGTGCGCGATTACACAAAAGCGACCTCCACCCAAAAATGTGTCCGTGTGGGAGGAAAACATAACGATTTAGAAAATGTGGGGCACACCGACCGTCATCTCACCTTTTTTGAGATGCTCGGCAATTTTTCCTTTGGAGATTATTTTAAAAAAGAGGCAAATGCATTTGCATGGGAAGTGACGTGTGAGGTCTTTGGATTTGACACCGACAAAATTTGGGTCTCTGTCTTTCATGATGACGAAGAATCTTTTGAACTTTGGAAAGAGATCGTTCCAGAAAAGCGGATTGTCCGAATGGGTGAAAAAGACAATTTTTGGGCAATGGGTGATGTTGGACCTTGTGGCCCATGTGCCGAACTTTATTACGATAAAGGGGAGAGCTTTGGCTCTGCCAGATCACCTGCCGAAGATATTGAAGGGACCCGCTTTCTCGAATTTTGGAACCTCGTCTTTATGCAATACAACCGAGATGGATCTGGCAATCTCAATCCATTGACAAAAACAGGCGTCGATACTGGAGCTGGATTAGAGCGAGTCGCTTCGATCAAAATGGGCGTTGACTCTCTATTTGAAACAGATGTGTTACGTGCGCTGATCATGCGACTTGAGGTGATTGCAAGAAAACCATACAAAAGCAACCCCGCTTTTCATGTGGTCGCCGACCACCTTCGCACTCTTTGCTTTGCCATTGCAGATGGGGTTCAACCTAGCAATATTGAACGGGGGTATGTCCTTCGGAAAGTATTGAGACGTGCGGTCCGTTACGGAAGACAATTGGGGCTTGATCGCCCCTTTTTAGGTGAGATGTTTCCCACACTTCTCGAAATGATGGGAGCCGATTTCCCAGAACTTAAGGCATCTGAAAATCGGATCTGCGAAATCTTGATGAATGAAGAAGAGGCATTTTTGCGCACCTTAAAGAGAGGTGGCAACCTCTTAAACCAAATTGTGGAACACTCTAAAGGGCAAATTTGTGGGGAAGATGCCTTCAAATTGAAAGATACCTACGGCCTCCCCCTCGAGGAGATTTTACTTCTTGCAAAAGATGTCAACCTAGGTGTCGATATCAACCGATTTGAAGAGCTTGAGCACGATGCAAAAAATCGATCCCGAGGAGCTAGGAAGGTGACGGAACAAGTGGCTTCCGAATCTGTCTATGAAGGGTATGTTCAAACCCATGGAGATTGCTCTTTTTTAGGCTACAAACAACTCACCTCTGAAGCGGTTGTTTTAGGATTGATGAGAGAAGGGAAGCTTGTCTCTTCCCTCTCTAGAGGGGAAGAGGGGACAGTTCTCCTCGATCAAACACCTTTTTATGCCGAAATGGGGGGACAAGTGGGAGATCAAGGTTCCCTTTCAACAGAAGACCTCCTTTTCGAGGTGACAAACACCTCCTCTCCCTATGCGACTGTGATCTCTCACCACGGTGTTGTCAAAAAAGGCGATGTCAAAGTGGGAGATCGTCTCACTGCAACGGTTGATGACAAACGACGACAAAAAATTGCCAATAACCACACTGCAACACACCTCCTCCATTGGGCACTTGGACAAAAACTCGGCCCTCATATTAAGCAGGCTGGATCGATCGTTGAACCAACACGTCTCCGCTTCGACTTTAACCACCACAAAGCTTTGACAGACGAGGAGATCAAAGAGATTGAATCTCTTGTAAATGGAAAAATTCGGGAAAACCTCCCCGTTCTCTCCTACGAACTCACTTTTGCAGAAGCACAAAAGAAAAAAGAGATCCAACAAATTTTTGGAGAGAAATATGGCACGATGGTACGTGTTGTCGACATTGATTTTTCAAAAGAGCTATGTGGAGGGACACACACAACAGCTGTTGGAACCATTGGCTATTTCCGTATCGCCAAAGAGGGAAGTATTTCTGCTGGAGTGAGACGGATTGAAGCAGTGACAGGCTCCGATGCAGAAATATGGGTTGAAGAAGAAGCTTCTAAGCTAAAGGCACGGATCGATACCCTCCTCGAAGAAAACCGCGTCCATCAAAAAAATGCACAAAAAGCAAAATCTCAAGCTCTTCTCTCTTATGTCGAAAAACTTGCAAAAACCTCTCAGCAGATTGGGTCGGTTCCTTTTATCGGTGTAAAGCTCTCCCTTTCTCCAAAAGAACTGAAAGAACTTGCCGACCTTCTCCTTGAAAAAGTGGATGAAGGTGTCCTTCTCCTCCTCTCCTCTTTTGAAGGGAAATGTGCCATGGTTGCACGTATCTCTCCTAAATGTGGCATTTCAGCAGGAGCTTTGATCAAAGAAATTGCGCCCATTGTTGGAGGAAAAGGGGGTGGGAAGCCCGATTTTGCGCAAGGAGGAGGGACAAAACCTGAACAGATCGAAAACGCCCTTGAACACGCCCGGAAATGGATCGCATCGAACGCTTCTTAAAAAATCCAAGTATCGCCTCATTTGCAAAACAAATCGAGGAGGGTGAAACCCTTCTTGTCGAAGGGCTATGGGATTGTCCCAAAGCACTCTTAGCTGCCCTTGTGATGAAAATGACAGGACAACACGTTGTTTTCTTTACAACTTCTGAAAAGGTACTTGCTGACTTCCCCTATTTTGGTCTAAAACCTCTTGAGTTTCCCGCTTGGGAAAACCTCCCCTCTGAAGAAGTGCCTCCCAGCCCCGATATCGTCGGAGAGCGGTACCATGTGTTACAAACAATTGCGGATCAAAACAATCCACAATTGATCTGTACATCGCTTCAAGCTGTCTTACAAAAAGTGCTCCCTCCTGAAAAACTCAAGCCACTTTACATTGAAATCAAGCAAGGCGATGAACTCCCTTTTACAGATCTTCCCGACCATTTTGCCTCAATGGGTTATCACAAAAAAGCCGTTGCTTCTGACAAAGGAGAGTTTGCCGTACGGGGAGGAATTATCGACATCTATCCCGTCTCTTCCCCCGACCCGTGCCGAATCGAATTTTGGGAAGATGAGATTGTCTCCATACGACACTACGACCCTGTTGGACAAACCTCTGTGAAAAAAATCGATTCGATTCTCATCACTCCAGCTGAAGAGTACGAAATGATTGGTCAATCAGAGCAACTCTCCACCCTCTTCGACTACCTTGGCCCGCACACCCTAGTTATTTTTGATGATTTAGAAGCACTTGAAGATAAATATGTCGCCCTAAAAAGCATGCTTAAAAAACAAGTGCGCACTTTTCTCCCTTTTGAAGAGCTTTTGAAGCGACTTGACCGGCACCAAAAAGTCTATTTTACTCACGATAGCATTGAAAAACTCTCCGAGATTAAAATTGTCAAAGAGGAGATTCTATTCGATATCTTTGAGCATCAACTCAGTGCAAAACGGTGGCGCCCTCCTTTCCTCCCCCTTCTCCCCTCGCTTTGTCCTCCAGACCAAGAGATTGAAGATCTCACCATCAAAGATGTGCAAAATATCCTTCTTGAGACAAAAACCGAAGCGACCTTTGTCTGCTCCACAAAATCTGAAGAAAAAGAGATTGAAGGAGAAATAGAGCGAGGTTACCTCAGCTCCGGTCTCTATCTTCCTGAACCATCTTACGCTCTTATCCCGATGACAGAGCTCACTCACCGGTACCAAGTGCGTCGACAAAAACAAAGGAGTCACTACCACACCCTTCCGGTCGAAATGCTTTCGCTCACACCTGGTGAATCGATTGTCCATATGAATAACGGAATTGGCCGCTACCTTGGGATTGAAAAACGACCTAATCACCTCGGTCAAGAGACTGAATATCTCCTTCTCGAATATGCTGAAGGGGCAAAACTCTACGTGCCAATGGAGCAAGCAAACCTCGTCTCCAAATACATTGGAAGCTCTGAGACAAAACCTGAACTCCATACACTTGGTAGCAGTAAATGGCAACGAAGCCGCCTTAAAAGTGAGCAAGCAATTCTAGGATACGCCCAAGATCTCCTAGAACTCCAAGCAGACCGAATCATGAAAGGAGGGCATATCTACCCTCCTGATGGAGAACTAGGAGAGCAGTTTTCCAAAGAGTTTCCCTATATTGAAACAGCCGATCAAACCCTTGCGATCCAAAATATCAAAAAAGATATGGAATCAGACCAATCGATGGACCGACTCATCTGTGGTGATGTTGGGTATGGGAAGACAGAAGTTGCGATGCGTGCGGCATTTAAAGCTGCGCTCGGTGGAAAACAGGTGGCTATTTTAGTTCCAACCACTGTCCTTGCCATGCAACACTATGACTCATTTTCTGCTCGTATGGCAAACTTCCCTGTCAATATTGGGATCCTCTCTCGGTTTCAAAAACCCAAAGAGATCAAACAAACACTTGATAAGATTGCAAAAGGAGAGATTGATATCATCGTCGGAACCCACCGAATGGTGAGTAAAGATGTTGAATTCAAAGATCTCGGACTCATGATCATCGATGAAGAGCAACGGTTTGGAGTTCGGACCAAAGAGAGCCTAAAAAAACTGAAGAGTGAAGTTGACTGTCTCTCCCTTTCAGCTACACCGATTCCCCGTACACTTTACATGTCTCTTGTTGGAGCACGCGACCTCTCAGTGATCAATACACCTCCTGAAGACCGCCTTCCAATTCAATCAGTTGTGTGCCAAAGAACAGATGATGTTCTCAAAAATGCAATCATGCGCGAACTTGCCCGTGATGGACAAATCTATGTGATTCATAACCGCGTTGAAACGATCACCAAACTCGCTGGGCAAATCCGAGAACTTGTTCCAACGGCAAAAATTGTCATCGCACATGGTCAAATGCACGCCAATGATCTCGATAAAATCTTCCACACCTTTAAATCAGGAGAAGCCGATATTCTCATCGCCACCTCCATCATTGAAAATGGAATCGACATCCCCAATGCCAATACAATTTTAATCGACCGCTCCGATATGTTTGGCATCTCCGACCTCTACCAAATGCGTGGACGTGTTGGCCGATGGAACCGGAAAGCGTTCTGCTATTTTTTAGTCAACAATCCTGCGACGCTTCAAGAAACGGCACGGAAAAGACTTGCTGCACTTGCCAGCTCATCTGGACAAGGAGGAGGGATGAAAATTGCGATGCACGATCTTGAAATCCGTGGAGCTGGTAACATCCTTGGGACTGAGCAGTCCGGACATGTGCAGGCAATTGGTTTCCATTTTTATTGCAAACTGCTCAAAAAAGCCGTCAATGCGCTCAAAAACAAACAGTCGCCCCATCTCTTTACAGACACAAAAATTGAGTTTCCCTTTGATGCACGCCTTCCAAACCATTATATCAATGATGTCTCACTCCGGATGGAGCTCTATCAACGGTTAGGAGATTCCGATTCAACCCAAGAAGTAGATGATTTAATCGAGGAAATTTCCGATCGATTTGGAACTTTACCAAAAGAAGTTAAATGGCTTCAAACCCTCTCCCGCATCCGTGTCTTTGCCCATCAAAATGCCTTTACATTGATCAAACTCACCAAGACATTCCTCCATGCAGAGCAAACACATGGGAAGAAGAAAAAAATCACTAAAAAACTCCTTTTCAAGCTTCCCGCAACACCGGAGGAACTTGAAAAAGAGCTTCTTCAAATACTCAAGGAGAACTTTTATCTTCCTGGCAGTTGAGAAGGGTTAATAATTCCCCTGGTTGACACTCAAGCGCTCGACAGATTTTTTTAGAGTACTGAACCTTAACGCCTTTTCCTTTTCTGTCTTCAAAATAGAAAGATTTTTTTCCGAAATTCCAATTTCTTTTGCAAGATCTTTTGATCGTTTCTTTTTTTTCGCTAAAAGGAGGTCTAATTGAATGATAATAGCCATCGTTATACCGTCGCCTCCTGCTCTTCATGCAATTTGACAGCTTCATCAAAAATACAAGCAATCAATAAAAGACTCAATGCCATCAAATCTATTGCTGGCAGGAAAAAATAGCAGAAGTCGACTTTGTAAAGGAAATTGAAGTAGAGAGGAATAAAGGTCTATCCCCTCTACTTAGTAGCTTCTCATTGGATCTGTTGAATCAACCCTGGCCAGCTTTTAGTGGGTTCTCTCATAGTTGTGTCTATTCCTTGTTTGCTCGGGGGTTTCTGCCTCTTCAATAAGAGCTTCCATCTGTTTTTTATCAAAATCCCTTAGCCTCTTTTCATGAGCTTCCATATCATCGATAGCCTCTTGACTAAAGCTCATAGCTCGCCCCTTATTACAACCTGTACATCCGCATACAAGGGATGCAAATAGTACCAAATTCATTATGTTTTTCATTTTTTCTCCTAATTAAAAAATACTTATTTATTCTGCCCTTTACCACCGATCCAAGAATGCCTCGACCTCTTCTGGGTTTTGCAGAAATTTCATCTATTCTCCTCAGTTGAAATTTTCAACTCTTCTTAATATAGGGTGAATCTGGATGCTCTTGTTTATATTCTTCTAATGAACGTCTCACCTCTTCTTGCTGCTCTATTTCCTGAGCATAATCACTCGCCTCTCCTTTATTGCAGCTGACACATACCAGTGATAAAAATAACACTATATTCATCATCATTTTCATGCTTCTCTCCTTGGTTAAAGCATTAAATTGAACGTAGGTCAGTCAAGAGTATAGGGTGAATGCGGCCCTTCTTCGTATTTCTTGGAAGTATCCGTATCCATTGACTCCCCTTTATTGCAACTGACACATACCAGCGATAAAAATAACGCTATATTCATCATCATTTTCATGCTTCTCTCCTTTATTTAAAAAATAAATATATAATTCAATTCAATTAATCGCAAAAAGCCTCCCAACCTCCTCCGAGTGCTTTATAAATAGCAATCACATCCTCAATTAAATGGGCCTGAGAAATCTTTTGATTTTTCTCTGCTTCAACTTGGCCAAGTTGTTTTTTGTAAACTTCTTCTTTAGCTAAAAGTCCTTCGGTAGAGAGTTGGGACATATTTTGTACAATCACTCCATTCTTCTCTGTTATCTCCTGATAGTAGGTGTATCTTTTCTTCTCTTCGTTGTACGCTTTGAGTGCATTTTCTACATCATGGAAAGAAGTTAAAACGATTTTTGCATATTCACATAACGCTTCGGCTTCTTGTGCTTTTGATGTCTTATACGCTCCAATCGAGCGACCTGCATCAAAAAGTGGCCAATAGGTAATCCCTGTTCCCATCGAATTGCGACTTCCATCAGCAAAAAGATCTCTGATTGCTGAGGCGACAAACCCGGCTGTTCCAAGAAGATCGAATTTAGGGAAGAAATTTGCAACTGCAGCACCACTACTTGCCATCGCTTGTGCAAGTTTTTTCTCAGCAAAACGGACGTCAGGCCGTCTACAGAGTAATTCACTTGGAAGCCCCACCTCTGGAATAGAAGGAACAGAGGGAACAGGTGCTGGTGCAGCTAATTGTTCGTGGATCGATCCTGGGAGTTGACCGAGCATCATCTCAATTTGGTTCATCGTCTTTGAAATTGCCTCTTCTAACGATGAAATTTCTGTTTTAGTCACTAAAACATCTTGCTTCAGTCCTGCTATTTCAGTGGTATTAGCTAAATTTTGACTCCGCTTGAGCTCCATCAGCTCAACTAGGTTGGTTTTGAGCTGTTGTTTCTTTTTTGAAGCGTTGAGTTGCCCTTGAAAATTGCGTAGTTCAATGTATGCTCGTGCCAATTCTGCAATCAGTGTCACCGTGACGTGACGTTTCTTCTCAATTTTACTCTCCATGCTCCATTTGGAAGCTTCTGCTGTTTTTCTTAAGCTTCCAAACAGATCGAGCTCCCAAAATGCATCGAAACCGAGGTTAAATGAATTGAACTGTGTTGCTAAGGTAAGAAGAGGAAAACTGTTGCTCACAACATAACGGGCAGCATTAAATGCTGTGATCAAGGTTGGATAGAGAACAGAGCGAGTTGCGAGCAGCTCTCCTCTTGCTTGAAGAATTTTTTTCTCTGCAATCGCAACATCAAAGTTTTGATCCACTGCACAGGCGATGAGATTATTGAGAAGAGGGTCATCAAAAATTTCCCACCAAAGAATGTAGGGTTCTTGCTCCATTTGTGCACATGTTGCATTCTCAAATTCCACTGGAGATTCTAAACAAGGTCGCCTGAAATGAGGTCCAAATGTACAACTTGAGAGAAGTAAAAGAAAAAGAATTGCACGCATTTAGTGCGCCCCCTCTGTTTGATGGTTTGAAAAAGGTGGACGGGTTAATAAAATCAATACAGCGAGAACGATGAAGACATAAATTCCTAATATGTAATAATCGTTATTCGCTAACATCGTGGATTGTTCCTTCACTTGTGTTGCAATCCATTCAAAGCTTCCTTCTTTACTAAAGCCCTGCGACTGCAGCGCTCCCATAATGGTGTCGATAGCACGGTTTTCATTGGTCACCGCTGACAAGAGATGATCGTAGTGAACTTTTTCTCTCACTTGCACAATTGCAGCTCCCAAAGAAGCTCCCATTCCAACACTAAAAATCCGCATAAAACTCCCGATGCTTGCTGCTCCTGGAAGATCTTTTTCGCTCAATTTTGAGAGTGCGATGAGTGTGATTGTTGTAAAATAACCTCCAAGCCCAATGCCAGCGATGAGTCGTGGATAAATAAGAGAGACAAAGCTTGCTTGAGTGGTGTAGAGCGAGGCATACCATCCAAAAATGGCAAAGGTGAGGAAGGCTCCTGCACAGATGATCCTTAAATCAACTTTAAATCGATGCATCAAGATATCGACAATTGGAACGGTGACAAAGATGAGGAGGAGAAAAAACATCATTGCATATCCTGCCCAAATCGGGGTGTAACCCATAACAGTTTCAAGCCAAAGTGGATAGACAACAAGGGCACCACTTGAGAGGAGAGTGGAAAATAAAACACACGAGGTTGCCAAGGCAAAATTTCTATGCCGAAAGAGGTGGAGGTCTACAACAGGATGCTTTGATGTGAGAACCCAAGGGATAAAAAAACAGAGGCAAATGACTGCAATCACAACAAGGGCGATAATTGTAGGAGAGTTGAACCACCCTAGTTCATTTCCTTTGTCAACGGCGATTTGAATAGATGCAACTACTCCAATGAGTAAGGCCACTCCAATCACATCAACTGGGATAAGCTTCATCTTTTCAAGCTGCTTTCGGAGGAGGCCAAAACAGATCAGGAGACTGAGGGTTCCAATTGGAATATTGATCCAAAAAATCCACCGCCACCCGATAAATTCGGTGATAAACCCTCCTAAAATCGGTCCCATCAATGGAGCGACAACATTGGCCACCGTCCAAATCCCCAAAACCGTCCCCTTCTTTTTCGAAGGGAACCGTGTTAGCAAGAGTGTTTGAGAAAGAGGAACAATCGGCCCCGCGCTCATCCCTTGTAACACCCGGCTGATCACAAGCATGTGAAAATTGAATGCAAGTCCACAGAGCGTTGAAAAGACGATGAAGAAAAAAATCGATGCGATATAGGTGCGAACCAAGCCAAACCGTTTAGCTAAAAAACCAGAGAGCAAAATCATACACGAGTTTCCAAGTGCATAGCTCGAGATCACCCAAACCCCGACAAAGGGTGTCACTCCCAATTCCCCTGCAATTGTTGGAATGGAAACATTGGTGATCGAAATATCTAAAACTTCCATGAAGGTGGCTGAGGTGATACCCAATAGAAGGAGATAGTGAAAAGGGGTTAATGTCTCACTCTTCTCCATTCATCCTCTCCCGGATGATCTGATCTGCGATCTCTTTTGCTTCTTTCAATTCATCTTTAAATAGCTGTGTATTGCTAAATAAGCCAGAGACAGGTTTTTCCGTAACAAGAGAACCTTCTCTCCCACTCAGCTTTACTTTAGCTTCCATCGAAAGCCCTAAGATGAGGGGATTTTTTTCAAGATCTCTTTGATCGAGCTGAATAATCACAGGAACACGTTGGACAACTTTGATCCAATTCCCTGTTGCATTTTGAGGAGGTAGAAGACTGAAACTCGCTCCTGTCCCTGGAGCAACGCCATAAACCGTTCCTTCAAACGTGACGCCTCCTCCGTAGAGGTCAGCTTTAAGTTTAACCCTCTCTCCTGCTCCAATTGAGCTGAGTTGAGTCTCCTTAAAGTTCGCTTCAACCCAGATATCTGAGAGGGAAGTGATCGAAAACAAATTTTGTCCAGGTGAGGCAATCGATCCCACTTGAGCTCCACGTTCTGCAATAATGCCACGAATAGGGCTGTAGATTTTTGTCCGTTTTAGATTGAGAGCAGCTTGAAAAAACGTTGCTTTTGCTTGTTCCACAGAAGGGTGTGTTTCCACAGTCGTTCCTTCAACCTGAGATTGCGCCTCTTCTAGCTGTATTTTTGCAATTTCTGTTTGCAGACAAGCCACTTGAAAATTCGTTTCCGCATCTTCGATCTGCTCTTGCGCCAATGCACCTGTCCTTTCAAGATTTTTTCTATGAAGATAGTTTGAAAGCGCCTGTTTCTCTTGTTCGACACGTAAAAGGTAGCTAAGTCTTGCCTCATCAGCTCGCTCAAAGAGTTCCATGACATGGCGAACAGCCAAATCAATTCCAGCTTTGGCATTTTCATAACTGACGAGATAGTCGGAAGGATCGAGCTCAATAAGGAGCTGCCCCTCTTCTACAAGATCGCTCCGCTTTGCATAGACCGAAGAGATGGGGGCTGACACTTGTGCCGAAATTTGGGAGAGGTTTCCCTGCACGTACGCATCTTTTGTCGTCTCTATTGTTCGGGCATAAAAAAACCAGTAGATGAAATAGCTACACCCACAAAAGATGATGAATGCAGTAACAAGCCACATCCAAAATGAACGATTTCCCCTTTTTTCTCCTTCCATTCCTCAAGAGATAACTATTTCTGAGTTTAAATTCAAATATCTTGAATAAAAGCTCCCACAAAACTTACTCTTCTCTCCATGCCACTTCTAGATGCTCTCACCTGCAAGAACAAAAATCGCGCTCCTATTTGGTTGATGCGGCAAGCTGGTCGCTACCTACCCGACTACGCTGCTTTTAAAAAAAGGCAATCCCTCCTCGAAATGTTTCACGACCCTAAAACCATTGTGGAAGTGACAAAACTCCCTTTTGCCTCTTTCCCTCTTGATGGAGCTATTTTATTCAGCGATATCCTCACAGTTCTCAATGGTCTTGGCGTCTCTTATACGTTTGATCCAGGTCCAAAGATCGATTTCTCCCACTTTAAACCTAAAAAAAATGCGTATCCACACATCAAAATTGCAATCGAGCAGTTGAAACAAGAGCTCTCTGTTCCTCTTCTTGGTTTTGCTGGAGCTCCTTTTACAATTGCAAGCTACCTGATTGAAGGGGAGACGACGAAAACGTTCCTCAAAATGAAACGGATGCTTTTTACTAAGCCCAAAGAGTTTGAAAAAATGCTCGACCAGGTGACAGAAGAGACCATCACCTACCTCAATCTCCAAATCGATGCAGGTGTCGATGCAATTCAGCTCTTTGATTCTTGGGCCAACCACATCGGTCCCGATGAATTTAGACGCTTTTCACTCCCCTACCTTGAACAAATTGTAAAAGCGATCAAACCAAAAGTTCCTGTGATTGTTTTTGCTCGAGGGATGCATGCAATGGATATTGCAAAAATTGCCCCTTCTGCAATCAGTTTAGATTGGAGCTACGATCTACCTAAAATGCGAAAAAGGATCGACCGATCTATTGCGTTGCAGGGAAACTTAGATCCAACGATCCTCTACGGAGATCAAACGATGATTGAAGAGAGAGCTTCAAGAATTTTAAATGCGATGGAAGGTGACCCTGGCTACATCTTCAATTTAGGACATGGAATTTTGCCAGATATCCCATTTGAAAATGTTAAATTCCTGGTAAACTATGTTCGATCTCGAAAAATTTAACCGACCATCCCCCCGTTATACAAGCTACCCAACAGCCCCTGCTTGGGAAAATCTCGATCCATCAACCTACCAAGAAAAGTTACACAACCTCAATGGACCTCTCTCCCTCTATTTCCATATCCCCTTTTGTAAAACGATGTGTCTCTACTGTGGATGTAGTGTCGTTTTAAATCGAAAACAAGAAAATGAAGAGCTCTATGTTGACTACCTGTGCAAAGAGATCGACCTTGTTACAGCTGAACTAGGAGGACGAAAAAAAGTGTCGCAACTCCATTTTGGAGGAGGGACACCGACAAAACTGACAATGCCTCTTTTTCGAAAACTCTTCGAAAAAATCACCCTTGCCTTTGATCTCGACTTTGATGGAGAGATTGCCCTTGAGATAGATCCTCGAACAATTGATGAAGAAAAGCTCCGCTTCTATCGAGAACTGGGATTCAATCGGGTCAGTTTTGGTGTACAAGATACAAATGAGAAAGTGCAAGAAGCGGTTAAACGACGACAGAGTTACGCAATGACTAAGCTGACATTTGAATTGGCTCGAAAAATTTCCTTCCGTGGAATCAACATCGATCTCATCTATGGACTTCCCTACCAAACAGTGGAGACATTTCGACTCACTGTAGAACATATGATTGAAATGGCTCCTGATCGAATTTCTCTTTTTTCCTACGCAAAAGTGCCATGGCTAAAAAAGCATCAAAATGCAATCCGCGAAGAGACATTGCCAAGTACAGAGGCAAAATTTCAAATCTATCAAGAGGCGCGCGAAGCGTTTGTTAAAGCAGGCTATGTTGCTATTGGAATGGACCATTTTGCCAAAAGTGAAGATGAGTTGGCTCTTTGTTATAAACAAAAAAGATTGCAACGAAATTTCCAAGGATATAGCGCAAAACTTGCCGAGCAAATGATTGGATTTGGTGTCACTGCAATCGGTTTTGCAGGAGGGTGTTATGCTCAAAATATCAAGGATCTCCCCAACTATTACGCTTCCCTTGACCGTAATGAAATCCCCGTTGCCCGTGGCAAAGTGCTGACATATGATGACCATCTACGCAAATGGGTGATTCATACATTGATGTGTCAATTTGAGCTCGACAAACAAGCATTTTTCGACCGGTACCAACACTCTTTTGACACCTATTTTGCCGATGTAGGGATTGGGACGCTTGAAAAAGAGGGGCTTGTCATCAATACGGCAGAAAAGCTTTCTGTTACAAAGCTTGGAGAACTTTTAATTCGCCTTGTTGCAACAGCATTTGATGCTTATTCCTTTTCGTCGACTAAACCTATTTACTCTCAATCTGTATGATTTCAAGAAGGGTTTGAAGAGCCATTGTTAAAGGAATAAAATGGATGTTATTTCGATACATCTTCTCTTTACCACCATAAAAAATGAATAAATGACTCCCCGGATAATCTTTTCCAAATTCTAAAAGTGGTTTCATATCTTTTTGGGAAACATTTGTCGTTCTTTTGACCTCTATTGCAACCATTCCTTTTGGACCATAGAGAACAAAATCTACTTCAAGACCGCTCTGTGTTCTCCAGTAATAAAGGGTATAGTCGAGTTGGAAATAATCATTGATCGCTCTAAGCTCTTGAAAAATCAGTGTTTCAATAGCTACTCCATCGATACTTTCTGTAAAATCCATTGGCCCTTTAGGTCTTAAAAACCGGTAAACCCCAACATCAAAAAAATAAAATTTGGGATGTGAAATCAGCTTCCGTTTCGCCCGCTTATTAAAAAGAGGGAGACGAACACCCAAAAGTAAATCTTCTACAATTTGAAAATAGCTCTCCACAACCTTACGGTGAGCATGGCACTCACGCGCTATAGCTGACATATTCACAACTGAGCCTTGAGAAAAACTTGCAACTTCTAAAAACCGTGTGAATACACTGATATTGCGAGTCAGTCCTTCCTGGAGAACTTCTTCCCTTAAATATGTATCTATATATGACTTGAGGTAAAGAGAAGGATTTGATTCATTAAAAATAGAAGGGAGATGCCCAAAATTCAACCCCTGTTCAAGGTGAAACCGCTCTCCAAGCTCTGGTACAGTTAGGGGATACATGTGATAGGTCAAAGCTCGGCCAGCTAAGAGATTTGTTCCTCTTTTCCTTAAGCTGCGAGTACTAGAACCCGTAAGTACAAACAGATAGCCTTTCTCTTCAATGAGGCGATGCACTTCATTTAAAAGTTGAGGAATACGTTGAACCTCATCAATTAAAATCCAGTCATCAAAGGATGGAGGTATATAATCTTCTAGGCGTGAAGGGTTTGAAATAAGTGAAGTGTAAACCTCTGTTTTGAGCAGATCAATATAAATCCCTTGAGGAAAGTGCTTACGCATCCACCAGGTTTTTCCTGTCCCTCTAGGGCCAAAGAGAAAAAAACTCTTTTTTTGAGGGATCTGTAAAAGCCGCTTGAACATCCCCTAAATATAGAAAAATGGAGTTAAAAAGTCCATTAATTTGTGATTTTTGGAGTTGGAAACTCCATTTTTACTCTATTTTTGGAGTTTTCAACTCCATTTTTCCATATTGCCCAAATCCTTTCTTTTACCTATTATTCTCTTCATTATGGAAATTAAAATTATTGGAGGTGGCATCTCAGGACTTGCCGCCGCATGGTATTTGCAAAAATTGGGGAAAGTGACCCTCTATGAAAAAAGCAACCGGGTCGGTGGATGGATCCGTACCATTCATAAAGAGGGATTTTGCTTTGAAACAGGGCCACGTGGCTTCCGTCCTGTCGGCCCTGGAAAAGAGAGTGTTGCACTTTGTAATTCTCTTGATTTGACACTACTTCCTGCATGTAAAGCGGCTCAAAAAAGGTATGTTTGCCGCGATGGAAAACTCACCCCCTTTTCAATCGGCTATCTCCTGAAAAATGGACTCCTCTCAGGAGCTATGCGAGACCTCTTCACATCTCCACTCAAGCGAGAAGATGAAACCATTGAAGCCTTCTTTTCCCGCCATTTCAACCACCGGTTTGCTGCCGCTCTTATCGACCCTTTCACTCGGGGAATTTATGGTGGAGATTATCGACAATTATCCGCTCGCTCCTGCTTCCCTTCTCTTTGGGAAATCGATCAAACAAAAGGGTCATTGATCCGTGGCCGCTCTAAAAAAGAGAAGTGTAAAGCGGCTCTATATTCCTTCCAAGGGGGAATGGAAACACTTGTTAAAGCGTTGGCTGAAAAGGTAGATGCAGAAATCATTTTGAATCATCAAGTTGATGATATCGAGGGTGATATAGTTATTTGGACCACCCCTTGTGCACCTGTTCGTGCCGATATTATGACAGTGAGCATGGGATGGCACGATAATCTTTTAGAGAAAAAAGGATTTGGATTTCTTGTCCCTTCAACTGAGCCTGAACCCTTTTTAGGAATGACGTGGGATTCGATGATCTTCCCAGAGCAAGAGGGGAAGAGTCGTGTTTGTGTGATGATCAAAGAAGATGGAACCGATGAAACATTAGAAGAAATTGCAAAGAAGAGTGTCGCTAAATATGTGGGAATAACAAGTGAGCCCGATGCAATGCATATCCACAGAGCTTTTAAAGCGATCCCTCAATACCAAATCGGACACCACAACTGGGTCGATGCATTTGAAAAAAATCTCCCTCCTCACCACTACCATATTGGAAATAGTTTTCGTGGAAGTGGTGTAAACAATTGCATCGCTGATGCAAAGCGGCTTGCAACTTTACTCAAAGCCCAGATTTAACCCATTTTTGGACAATGGGAAAGTGGCGACCTGCTGAAAATGCTTTTTTAGTCACCTTCAACCCTGGAGGCGCTTGCCTTCTTTTATACTCATTGAAATGGATTTTACAGATGAGCTCTTCAACTAGTTCAAGTGGAAAGTTACGCTCTTTGGCAATCTCTTCAGGTTCGAGATGTTCTTCGATATAATCTTCTAAAACTGCATCAACAATCGCATATTCTGGGAGGGTATCTTGATCTTTTTGTCCCGGCTTCAATTCAGCTGTAGGAGCTTTCGTCAAAATATTGGAAGGGATCATCTCTTCGTCTCGATTGATCCAATTGGCAAGCTCATACACCCCTTGCTTTGTCACATCTGAGAGAACTCCAATCCCACCGCACATATCCCCATAGAGGGTTGCGTATCCCATTGCCATTTCACTTTTATTTCCAGGCCCCAAGATGATGTGCCCAAACTTGTTTGAAAACGCCATGAGAATCAATCCTCGGATACGTGCTTGGAGATTCTCTTCGGTTGTATCGGGACTCTTCCCGTTGAAATGTGGATTTAAAACCTTGAGTAGAGCAGAAAAAGGTTCTTCTATCGAAATCACCTTATAAGACACTCCTAAGCGCTTCGACAGCTCTTTTGAATCAACCATTGTCTCGTCTGATGTAAAACGAGAGGGCATCCCGATGGCCAATACATTTTCTTTTCCAAGTGCTTCTGCTGCGATACACGCTGTCACTGCTGAATCAATCCCTCCTGAAAGACCGAGAGCCGCTTTTGTAAATCCTTGTTTTTTGAAGTAATCTCTCAAGCCAAGGACAAGTGCTGACATGAGATCTGCTACAGGTTGAATAGCCATAGGAAGAGGTTGCCGCTTCTCTTCTAAATCGACCATCAAGAGGTCTTCTGCAAACCCTTTCGCAGCGTGGGTGATCTCCCCTTTGCTATCCATAAAAAAGCTATAGCCATCGAAGATGAGTTGATCGTTTCCTCCCACCTGATTGCAGTAGGCGATCGGCGCTTTTAAAAGGGTTGTCACCCGATGGCAAATCCGCCTCCTTGCATCTATCCGGTGTGCGTAGAAGGGGGAGGCAGAGAGATTAACAACAAGATCGATCGACTCCTTTCCAAGTGCTTTGATTGGGTCGTAGATGTAATTTGAAGCTTCATCTTGCCAAATGTCTTCGCAGATCGTCACAGCAACCCGTTTTCCTCCAAATTTCCACACTTTATTTTCAGCAACAGGTTCGAAATAACGTCTCTCAAAAAAGACATCGTAATCGGGAAGAAGAGCCTTATCTTGATACCCCACAAGAGATTGATCTTCAATGATTGCGCAGCTATTGAAAAATGTTTTTTTTCCCTTTCCCACATTCTTTCGAATTGTTCCAACAAACAGAATTATATCAGCAGAAGCTTCGATGATTCGCACCAATTGAGCTTCCATCTCTTTTTCAAAAGAAGGGAGTAACAGGAGATCTTGAGGAGGATAGCCACAAATAACAAGTTCTGAAAAAAGGACCATGTCGCTCCCTTTTTCCCTCGCTTTTTCTACCATCTCAATGATTTTATCGGTGTTCTCTTTGAGTGCGCCAATAATTGGATTGAGTTGAGCAAGAGCAAGTTTCATCAGCTACCAAAATCATCGAGGACAATATTTTCTCGTGGAACGCCGTAATCGTCGAGAAGCTTTAAGACAGAGCTATTGTGCAAAGGAGGACCACAAACATAGTAGAGACACTCTTCAGGCTCTTCCATTTTTTTGAGCTGACCCACTTCAAATGCACGGAACAAAAAGTTTGTTTTCAAAGGGTCGTCTTTTGGCCAGTTGTCCTCATCCAACGGTTCTGAAAGAACAAGGTGGTAGCGGAAATTATCGTGCGCACTATCCAACTTTTCATACTCTTCTTGGTAGATGTTTTCTTTTAAAGAGCGAGCTCCATACCAAAAATCAACCTGTCGATCTGTGTTCTCTGTCAAGAAAAGGTGGAGTGTATGGCTTCTTCCAAATGAAGAGCCTGCCCCTCCGATGAGAAAGACAAGTGGGCGGGCATCTTGAATCATAAATGATTCACCATAAGGGCCTGAGAGTTGCACTTCGTCACCTGGCTTGAGGCCAAAGGTGTAGGTAGAGCAAATCCCCCAAGGAATTTTTTCAATAAGTTCTCCTTTGATAAATGGAGGGGTTGCAATCCGAATATTAAACCTCAACAACCTCCCCTCCGCAGGATACGACGCCATTGAGTAGGCTCGAATCACCTCTCCAACACCTAAATGGGAAAAATCGATCTCTCTATTAAACAATCCAAATGCTTCCCAATCTGCATAAAACTTGGGATCCATCGTTTTTTTCCACTCTGCCGTATTTGTTTTGAAAGGGGGAACATGGAATTGGAGATACCCTCCTGATTTATAAGGGACTTCTTCTCCTTCAGGCAATTCAACAACCAGCTCTTTGATAAAGGTTGCGACATTGTCATTGCTCACGACCTTCGCTTTCCACTCTTTCACTTCTAAAAATCGCTCCTCTACATGCACTTCAAGGTCGTGTTTCACCTTGAATTGGCACGAAAGACGCCACCCTTCTGTTAGCTCTTTCTTATTAAAGGTCGCTTTATCGGTTTCAAGAGGATCTCCTGCACCGTCGAGGATTTGTAGGCGACACTGTTTGCATGTCGCTTTCCCTCCACAAGGGGAGGGAACTGGAATCCCCTCATTGGAAAGAGCTGCAAGAAGTGTTTGCCCCCCTGCAACAGTTTTCGTCAAATCCTCCTCTTTGTTGATTCGAATGCGACAAGGAGCGGTACGAACAAGCTTTTTTTGAGTGTAGAGGATTAGAAGCGTGAGGAATAAGCCTATCACTACAAATGCAATGATTGCGATGAGAGTAACGGCCATACCTTCAAGAAATTGCGCTATGAGCATGACCGCTTTCTAGCATATATAAATTTTATTTCCAAGGAAAGATTATGATTGATCGAGAGAATAAAATTGGGTATTATGTTTCCCAAATATAAGGAGAAGAGATATGGCCGAAGGTAAGTTAAAGATCCATAGTGAAAATATTTTACCCATCATCAAAAAGTGGCTCTATTCTGATAAAGATATTTTTATCCGCGAGTTGATCTCCAACGCATGCGATGCCATCTATAAACAGAAGCGACTCTCTGGAAAAGAGGATGACTACCGGATCGACCTTAAGATTGACGAAGAGAAAAAAACGTTGACCTTTTCAGATAATGGAATTGGGATGAATAGCGATGAAGTTGAAAACTACATTGCGCAAATCGCCTTCTCAGGTGCCGAAGAATTTATCAAAAAATACCAAACCGAGAAAGAGGGTGATCAAGTGATCGGCCACTTTGGTCTTGGCTTCTACTCCTCTTACATGGTTGCAAAATTGGTTGAAATTCAAACCAAATCAGATGAGGGAGAAGCTGTTTACTGGAAATGTGACGGTTCATCTACCTACACGATTGAGAAAGGAGAGCGAGAAAGCCGTGGAACAGACATCATTCTCTCTCTTTCTGACGAAGAGGTGGAATTTTTAAACCCAACAAAACTACGCCAAATTCTCCACAGGTATTGCTCTTTCCTCCCTCACGCCATCTACCTCAATGGATCTCAAGTGAATGAAACCCCTCCCCTTTGGCTTAAAGCTCCTTCAGAGTGTACCGATAAAGAGTATCTCGATTTCTACCAGAAATTGTTCCCAACAGACCTTCCTCCCCTCTTTTGGATCCATCTCAACATCGATTATCCATTTAACCTCAAAGGAATCCTCTACTTCCCCAAAGTTTCTCAAGAGAGCGACCTTAAAAAAGAGGCAATGCAGCTCTACTGCAATCGGGTATTTGTCTCGGACAACTGTAAAGATCTCCTTCCCGATTATTTGATGATTTTACGTGGTGCGATCGACTCCCCTGATATCCCCCTCAACGTTTCTCGCAGCTATCTGCAGATGGACCGCACGGTGAGGCAACTAGGAACCCATATCTCTAAAAAAATCTCCGATAAGCTCTCAACACTTTACAACTCTGAGCGAGAAAAATTCCTCGAATATTGGGAAGATATCGAACTCATCGTCAAATTTGGAGTGCTTCAAGATGACAAATTCTATGAACGAATCAAACCCCTTCTTGTTTGGAAAAACAATAAAGAAGAGTGGACTACGCTTGAAGAGTATATCGAGCGACACCAAGATAAGACGGTCTACTACGCTCCTGCAAACAAGTCTCACCTTCTAGAGCTATACAAAGAGCGTGAAGTGCTTGTCGTCCGCTCAACTCCCATTGAGACAGCGATGATTCAATTTCTAGAGATGAAGACAGAAGCTAAATTCAAGCGGATCGATGCTCACCTCGATGAAACAATCTTAGACCCAGAAAAAGAGAAAAAACTTCTCGATAGTGAAGGAAAAACAGAGGCTGGGAAAATTGCTCAACTCTTTAGTAAGCAACTCGACCTTGAAGTGGAAGCAAAAAGCCTTTCAAGCAGCTCTCTGCCAGCGTTGTTGATGATGAAAGAAGAAGAGCGACGGATGCGTGACCAAATGGCGTACCAAAATGCTGCTGTTTCACACGCCTTCTTAAAACCAACTTTTGTCGTCAATACCAACAACAAGTTGATCAATGCAATCTTTGGAATTCAAAGTAAGGACCCGAAGTTAGCTGAAGAGATGGTTCAGCAAGTGTACGATTTAACCTGTTTATCACAAAAAGAGATGGCCCCCGAGAAACTCAATGACTTCGTCACACGAAGCACTGAGCTCCTCGAGAAACTCATGAATTAAGAAGTTGCTTCTTTGGCCTCTTTTTTGGCCTCTTTAACTTCTTCTTGAGCGACTTCTGAAACTGCCGCTTTGACAAATTCAACCTTTGAGCCGTCAATCATCTTGAGAACAACTGTCGTTTCTTTGACACTATCAATGACACCGATGATTCCCATCGCTGTTACTTTGTCCCCTTTTTTCATTCCGCTTCGCTTCTGTTCAAGAGCCTTACGACGCTTGTTTTCTGGACGCCATAGAATGAAATAGAAAAAGACAATTGCAATACCGATCATAATCAATGTTTGCATCATCGATCCAGATCTAGCTCCCCCTTCATCTGCCATAAGAGGCGATGCAGAGAAAAAGGCTATAGGCAGCAATAAAAATTTTGAAAGAATATTCTTCATAATAATAACCTCTGGTTAAGAACTATATATATTATATCAAAAAATCTCTCTCTAGGCAAACGATATTCTCAATATGGGCTGTATGAGGAAATTGGTCTACTGGCTGCACCCATTCCACTCGGTACCCCTCCATTTGGTCTATATTCTTTTTTTGAGACTTTGGATTACATGAAATGTAAATAATTTTTTTAGCCCCTAGAGAGAGGACTTTTTCAACACATTTTTTGGAAAGACCACAGCGCGGAGGGTCTAAAATGACACAATCAGGCGACCCAATCTCCTCTAAACACTTCTCAACATCCCCCTCAATAATCTCCATATTGACCCCATTGAGGGCGACATTTTCTCTTGCAGCCTCCACTGCCTCGGGAACAATTTCTACTCCAATCACTCTCTTCGCCTTCTCAGAGGCCACAATCCCAATTGAGCCAATCCCGCAGTAGAGGTCTAAGAGGAGATCAACCTCTTCGAGCTCAGCTAGAGCTGTTTCGTAAAGGATCTCTGCTTGCTTCGTATTTGGTTGAAAAAAAGAGGCTGCCCTCACCTTAAAACGGTAGTCAAAAAGCTCTTCAAAGATGTGGTCACGCCCGAAAATGAGCTCTTCCTCAAATCGGGTTGGAACTCCTTTTTGTGCATACTGCCTCCGGATCATCACGGATTCAACTTCACCAACAGCCTCTTCAAACCCTTCGATTTCAGCGTCTCCCATCACCCCCAAGACGACCATTTTTTCCCCTGTTTGAATCCCTTCTCGCAACATGAGGGTGCGAAGCTCTCCCCGGTTTGCTGGAGGGAAATACGCTTCTAACTCGGTCTCTTCCCACCATGCGAGCACATCTTTTAACGTATTGACAAACCAGTGGCTTGTCAATAAACACTCGTCGAGTGTGACAACGCGTCCTCGCTTTCCTCGCATCATCAATCCTAAGAATCGATCTCCTGCTTTATTTTGGGAGAAAGAAAATTCCATCTTATTCCGCCAATGCCAAGGACTTTCACATCCAATAATCGGCTTTACATCTCCAAACAACTCACGGACAAGTTGTTCTTTTTGTTCGAGTTGATCGTCGTATTCCATATTTTGGAACCGACACCCTCCGCAAACAGTAAAGTGTTGACAAACCATAGAGCACTCACTTGTTTAAATAGAAATATTGAGAAAGCATAACGGGATTAGAGACTTTGATGCTATTGGAAAAAAGATTCTAAATGTTTAAGAGTTGTTTTCAGCTCTTTGTTTGATCGGCAATTTCAAGGTAAAGATTATTCCCTCACCCACTTCACTCAATACTGTAATTTGCCCTTCATGTCTCTCAACAATTTTTTTACACATGGCAAGGCCAATCCCAGTCCCTTCGTACGCTTCTTTTGAATTGAGGCGTTGAAAAATCGTAAATATTTTTTTCACAAACTCCATTTCAAAGCCAATCCCATTATCTTTAAAGTCGATCACGTAATATTCATCTTCGACACGGCCACGAATTTTTATCACTGGATTTACATCGGCCTTATGAAATTTGAGTGCATTGGTTATGAAGTTTTGGAAGAGTTGATGCATCTGTGTTTCATCCGCATCAATTGTGATCAATTGATCTGCTTCGATCTCTGCGTGTGCTGTTTTGATTTTCTCTTCTAAATCAGACAACACATTGGTGAGCACTAAATTGAGGTCTGTAGAGGTAAATTCCTTTGTCTGTGTTGATAAACGAGAAAAGGCAAGAAGATCATTGATCAATCTACGCATCCTTAAAATCGAACTGCTCATATGTTTTATATACTCTTTTGCTTCACCGTCAAGCCTATCTCCATACTCTTTGAGTAAAAGATCTCCAAAAGATTGAACTTTCCGAATCGGCTCTTGGAGATCGTGAGAAGCGACATAAGCAAACTCTTCTAACTCTTTATTCGAACGTTCTAACTCTTTGATCATCGAGTCTATTTTTTGATTTTGCTGTTTTCGTTGGGAAATATCTATAATTCCCGCAATCACATGCATTTCATCACCGATTTTTAGCGGGTTCAAGCCAATTTCAACTGGAACATCGTATCCAAACTTATGTATTCCAAAAAGATCTCGCCCCATCCCCATTTGACGTGGCTCTGGCCGTGCAATGTAACCATCTCTTAATCCAACATGTTTTTTCTTTAAGCTCTCGGGAAGAAGCATTTCAATTGGTTGTCCAATAAGCTCTGAACGATCGTAACCAAACATCTGTGTCACCCTTGCATTGCTAAACACAATAACTCCACTTTGATTGACCATCAACATCGCTGTTGGAGAAGCTTCAATTGCTTTTTGAAAAAGTTCTTGCCGCTGCTTACGCTCAGTGATATCTACGATTGTTGCAATGACATAAGGCTTATCATTGATGGTTGTCGGGCCAAGCCCAATTTCTACTGGAATCTGTTTTCCTGTTTTACTTTTCCCAAAAAGCTCTCTCCCTTCTCCCATCATCCGTGTGGTTGGATTTTGAGAAATATATGCATCTCTCAATCCAACATGCTTCTCTCGAATATTTTCGGGGAGGAGAACTTCAACCTTTTTGCCAATCATCTCTTCTTTTGTATAGCCAAAAAGCTCTTCTAGCTTGTCATTTGCAAAAACAATCTCCCCTTTCTCATCGACCAATACCATTGCATTTGGCGCCGCGTTGAGTATTTTGACAAATGTTAACTTATCCTCAAAAGGTTCATCAGCAGTGGAAAGTGACGCAATAAACCGCCCCTCTCCTTCTAATTCAATTGAAGACAATTCCATCTTTACAAGCTTATTGTTGCCCTTTTTATCCGAACAACTGTACTGCTGATTTTGCTGGTTATTCCCCACTATTTTTTCAAAGCTATAACCTTTATCATCTCCTGAAAACAAGCTGCTCAAGTTTTTCCCAAGCACTTCTTCTAACGTATATCCTAAAAAATCAATGACCTTTTGACTGATAGAGATAATATTTCCTTGAGAGTCTAAGAGTAAGACCAAAGCTGGAACTGCGTTGAACATTGTTAAAAAATCTGATTTATTTTCCATATCCGCCATAAAACACCTTTTGCTATGAAAATGAATTTACATATTACTTAAAATTTTTTACATTCATTTTTTTGGGGAAAATGACAAATAATAGCAAAAAAATAACCCTACTCCTGATAGAGGACGATCCAAGCGATCTTTTTTTGATAAAAAAACAGTTCTCTTTGATCACAAATCTCTACTCGATCAAGACAGCTGAAAGCTTAGAAGAGGCTGTCAAAATTGTTAAAGAGAATGATTTAGATATCATTCTTACAGATTTAAATCTCCCCGATGCAAAAGAGACAGAAGTTGTTCTGAAGATAAAAGCGTTAAAGCCTGAACTTCCTGTGATTATCCTAACAGGCCTTGAAGACGATTTAATTATTTCCAAACTTTCTGATTTAGGGGTTCACGGATTTCTCACAAAAGATGAAATTTCTCCTGGATTGATCAAACGAGTGATCCACTACGCAATTGATCGAAAGCAACAAGAACTTGCTCTCCAACATTTGAGTAAAATAAAATCCGATTTTGTTTCGATGGTTTCCCATGAAATTCGATCTCCATTGACCTATATAAAAGAAGGGATCATGTGTGTTTTAGATGGAAGTGCTGGAGCTTTGAATGACCAGCAAAAAAACATGCTCTCTATTTCACAAAATGGGATTGATCGACTGAGAATACTTCTCGATGACTTGCTTGATGTGACTAAAATTGAAGCGGGACAAATGGAGCTCAATTTTGAAGTTGTTGAACTTGAAGAGTTGATTGCAGAGCTTGCAAAAGCGTATGAAAGCCCTTTTGCTAAAAAAGGAATTAAATTAGTTGTAAATTCAGAACGTGTACAACTCAACTGCGACCGTTTAAGAATCATTCAAATTTTCACGAATCTTCTCGGCAATGCTCTTAAATTTACCGAAACAGGAGAAGTGACAATTAATGTTTCAGACCAAAAAGATCGTATTGAGTGTTCTGTTGCTGATACAGGGCCGGGGATTGCTCCTGATGACCTTCCCCACCTATTTGAATCGTTTAAACAGTTTGGAAAAAAATCTATGCAAACGGGGGTCAAAGGTTCTGGCTTAGGACTTGCCATTGCAAAAGAGTTGATCGAACTTCATCATGGGACGCTCAATGTTCAAAGTGAACTTGGAGAAGGGACTGCTTTTAACTTTTCTTTTCCGAAATAAGTTCTTTTATCAAGCTTGACAGCTCATTCCACTCGTACGGCTTGAGTAAAAAAGCTTCTGCAATTTCATCTTCGGGCTGTTTTCTAAAACCCGAAATAATGATGATCGGAAGATTAGAGATTTTTGGATCTGATTTAATTGTTTTTGCAAGCTCAAGACCATTTATATCAGGGAGATTCTTGTCTAATAAAATAAGGCTAAATGAGTCATCTGCCAATTTTTCCAAACCTTTCTTCCCAGTGCTTGCAGTGATAACAGTATATCCCTCATTATTTAAGCGGAAAGAAAGAAGCAAAGAGACATCTTCATCATCATCGATAACAATTATTTTTTTACTCATGATTCGGGAGAGTTACAATTTCAAACCAATAGACATTTAATGCCTTAACTAAATCCACTAAAGACTCAAACGTCAGGGGCTTTTCAATATAAGAATTGACTCCAAGCTCATACGAGATTGCTATATCTGTTTCTTGCCTAGAATTTGTCATAATCACAACAGGGATGGAGCGTAGCTTGGGGTTTGACTTGATTTCACTCAAAGCCTCACGCCCATCCTTCTTCGGCATATTGAGATCTAGAAGAAGTAAACCGGGGGGTGGAAATTTTTCTGCATCACTATACTCTCCTCTCTGATTTAGAAAATCGAGTAACTCAATACCATCATGCACGACAAACAGAGGGTTTAAAACCTTGTTTTGTTGCAGAGCTTTCTGTACCAATTGACAATCGCCGAGGTCATCGTCTGCAATCAAAATCGGGAATATCTTTGTCATTATAGCTCTCCTTTTTTTAGGATAAAATTCGTCGGCCAACTATGCACTTGCTTTTCTCTTACCACACTTTTTCACAATCTTCCAGAAAAAAATGAAACACTGAATTGGCTGAATCGATTTTTTTCATTAAGCTATGTTGTTGTACCATTTACTAATGTCTCTGCTTTAGACAGAAGTTGCTTCATCCCAACAGGTTTGTCTAGAGTAGAAAAGTGGTATCCACTCTCTGTAAGCTTTTGTAACTCCTCTTGATATCCGTCAACATAAGCACTGATGATACAAACAGGTGCCTCTAAATTCATCTCTCTAATTTTAATAAATGTGTCAATTCCATTCATTCCTGGCATATGAAGATCGAGAAGAATAAGGTCAATCGAGTTTGTTTTTAACGTTTCTAAACCTTCTTCACCGCTCAATGCTTGACAAACACTGTAGCCTGCTTGAGCCAACACTGCAGAAAAGACCTCTTGCACATCGCGATCATCGTCAATTGTTAAAATCATTTTGCTCATTTCTTTTGCCCAGGGAAACGGATTGTAAATGTTGTTCCATTCCCTTCTACACTTTCAAGGGAGATTTTTCCACCGTTTTCCTCAATTACTTCCCGACAAAAAAGCAAATCGGCCCCCTTAATTTTAGATTTCACTTTTGAAAAATATGGAGTAAAGACCAGATCTTTATCTTCTTTAGAAAGCCCTTGCCCACTATCCTTAATGACAATTTCAAGATCACCATCGGCAGGTTTAACCGAAACAATGATTTCTCTAACAGGACAATGAACAACAAGTGATATGACAAAAACAAAAAGCGTTAAAAAGGTATAACGGATGTCTGCCACTTTCATTTCAACTGCTGGAGAAGAGGGGTCGAAATCTCTTATAATGGTGATATCCTCTGCCTTAGACGTCGTTTCAAGAAAGAAAAGCACTTGATCGAGCACATCGATGCAATTGGTCGAGGCGATCGATTTTTCAACACTGACATCTTGCTTTGCAAATAGACGTAATGTTGTGATTACATGAACACAATCCATGACGATTTTTTCAGAGTTCTCAAGGCGGCTGACCGCTCTTTCATTTTCCATTACAAGCTCTTTAGTCAGTTGAATATTATTGAGCAGAGCAGTCATTGGGTTTAGAAATTCATCTGAGATTGTCAGTGTAAAAATCCCCATTAAGGTTTCTCTATGCTGATCCCGTATTTGGCTATGCATTCGCCGATCTGACTGGGCAAATTTTTTCAAGATGATACAAATATCAGCGATCCCACGATTATGTATTGAGAGAAAAAGGAGGTCTTTATCTTCCTTTGCAATCGCCTTATTCTTTTGAGCAATCTCAAGAAAACGGTTTAGGATATGATTGTAAGCACAGATGTAGTCATCTGCAGGAACTTGGTTTGTTGCATGCAAATCTCCAACCCTATGGCGAGATGAAATGAAATCGGGGGTATTTAGAAGAGTAAAAAATGCCTTCCAGTATTCAAGAATTCGTGTTCTAAATGAGAAGAGATCCTTATCTCTAAAATAGGCTAGCCACGTTGTATTTTTTGAAAACCACTCCAAAAACTCATCGACCACCTCCTCAATGTGAGGAATAAAGTGCTCTTGGTATTTAAAGAGGAGTTTGAGATCTATCTTATCGATCTTACGCAACAGATCTAATTCATTGTCCATTTATTTTGTTTGCCTCCACAAACTTGCAAAAAAAAAGGGAGGCATATCTGGCGATTAACCTCCCTTAAAAAAACAGTGCCACTGGCTAAGCCAGTTATCTTTTCTTACGCTGCACTTTAGCAGCACTTCGTTTTTTAGGTCGAGCAGTTTTTGCACGTGTTGTTGTCTTTTTACGTACAGGTGCTCTTTTTTTCGTCACTGTTTTTCTTTTCGTTGAACGCTTTTTTGTAGCTGCTCTCTTTGCTGGAGCTTTTCTTTTTGTCGCTGTTTTTCGCTTAGCTGGAGCCTTTCTTTTCGTTGCTACCGCTTTTTTCTTAGCCACTTTCTTCTTGACTGGAGCTTTTCTCTTTGTCGCTGTTTTTCGCTTAGCTGGAGCCTTTCTTTTCGTTGCTACTGCTTTCTTCTTAGCCACTTTCTTCTTAGCAACGACCTTCTTCTTAGCTGCAGGCTTTCTTTTTGCTGCTGTTTTTTTCTTCGTTGCTTTAATCTTCTTCATCTCAGAACTTTTTACAGATTCTTTTCTAAAGACTTTTGCAACTTTTTGAAATTGAATCGTGAGTTTGCGCGCTCTTTGGCCTGCCGCTTTATTTCCCGCTTCCACTTTATCGAGATCTCCTTCAATTGTGTGAAGTAGTGTTCTCATACTTTTGACTGTTTCTTTTAGACCCATCGTTTTTCCTCCTCCTCATTGAGAAATATGTCTTTCTTTGTTCATAAGTCTCTTCTTTCTATTTGTGCAAGATTTTTTTTAAAAAAAGAAAAGGGTTTGTTATGTATACTGTATCCGATGCGCTACTTTTTCATTTTAATCATCTGTTGTTCGTTTTTTTGGGAAGACGATGAAAAAGAGATTCGATCACTTGCAAAGAGCGGTCTAAGCTCAATGCGTGCCGAAAATTTTGATTTAGCAAAAGAAGCTTTTCAAGCTTTTTTAAAACGTTCTAAAGGTGAGCGGGGGATGCTCTTATGGAAAGAGTATGTTGAATATTACTTAAGCTATATCCATGTCTTGGAAGTGTTGGGTGAAAGGCGTGAGGCGCAAGACATTTTATCTTCCCTGTTACAACAACACCCTCCTGATACCTATCTTCCCCGTATCCGGCTCACTCAAACCCGTTTGATCGCAGACAAAAATTCTCCTGAAAAAGCGTATTTAGAAATGTCTCGGCTGGCAACTTTTTTACCCATGGAGAGGTGGACAAAAGAAGATCTCTCTTTTTTCCATGCGCTTTGCTATTCGCTCGATGAACACTTTGATGTCTTGTTGAAAAAAGCCAAACGGTATTTCGTCACAGGGTATTTTGAAGAAGCAAAAGTGATCTATGAAGAGGTGCTCGAGGCGATCTGTGGCGGATATTTTCCCAAGGCTTTTTTGAATCAAGAGCTATTAGAGAAAAAGGTGCGCTTTTGTTTAGCCGAGTGTCACTACTCCATGGCTGAGTATGACAAAACCCTTTCGCTGATCAACTCCGATGGGAAAGGGAAAATCGATCGAGAAATGATCTATTTGATGGCTCTTTGCTTCCGTGAACAGAAAGAGTATGAAAAATCGATCGAATTCTTCCAAAAATATGCAAGCGAGGGAAACCCCGGCCCTCACTACGACCACGCCCTTTTTGAAATAGGTTTTGATGCCTACCGGCATGAAAATTTCAAAAAAGCACGTCACTATTTTGAAATGTTGCAACAGCTCGATAATGGAGGAAAACCCAAACTCGTCGGAGCTCTTTATCTCAGCCGCATCTTATTGCAAGAGAGGACTCCTGATCAAGTGATTGAGCTCCTCAACACATTTAATCCAAATTCCTTGAAAGATAATCCTCTGAAATATGAGCTTTTTTATCTGCTGGGAGAAGCCTCTTTTTTGAAAGATGAATTAGAGAGTGCAAAAGAATTTTATCTCCGCTCTTTGCCGACAACCATGGGGTGTGAATGGGGAAGGCAAGCCCGTTTCAAATTGGGATTGTGTTATGTTAAATTGGGCCAGTTTGATAAAGGAGAGGGAATTTTTGAAACGCTCCTCTCATCAGATGAAAATGAGGCTGCAGCCTTCGCCTTAGCCCGTCTCTACCTTTTACGTGAAGATGTCGATCGAGAAAAAAAGATCACAACACTTTTCACAAACCGTCTCCTCTCGACGGAAAAACAGCATGAAGCCCTTTTATTGCGTGCTGAATCAACCCAAGATTACGAAAAACGGCGTGCTCTCTATCTAAAAGCGACCTCTCAAGTGTTTGAACACCTCTTAAGCTATCTCGATGCGTGGTACGCTTTGGGACTCACCGAATTTCAACACGGACTTTTAAACCAAGAAGAGGGAGCACTCTATTTTGAACGGGCAACCCTCGCCTTTGAACGAGCCTTCCCTCTTTGCGAAAAAACCGATTCAAAACGGGCGATGGAAATTTTAAAACTCGAAGCAAAAGCAAATTTCTATTGCGGCTCTCCCCTCTCATCTCTCGAACTTTTAGAAACACTTCTAAATGAATTTATAGAATCGTGTGAAGAGCATGAAGAAACGCTCTATCTACGAGGCCTTGTTGCATCCAAATTGACCGATCTTGCCTATTTTTCTCTAGCCGAAGCGTCATACAAACAGGTCATTGAACTCTACCCAAACGGACACTATGTCGATGATGCTCTTCACGCACTTGGAACTCTCTACTTTCAACAAGCGATGTATCGAGAAGCAAAAGAGACATTTCTCCATCTTGCAAATGAATATCCCCATTCGCCCCATGCTGCTGCTGGGTGGTTTTGGGCTGCAGAAGCTGTTGAAAAAAGGGGAGGAGATCCCAAAAAGATCGCCACCTATCGAGAAAATGTCTACCTAAATGATCCAACAGCTCCTATTGCTGCTAAAGCGTATTTTCGACGCTACTCCTATCACGATTATGTCGATGGAAAACAAGAGGCACTTAACCATTTAAAAGAGCTTCCTCATAAATTTGAAAACTCTATCCTCGCCATCCCTGCTCACTATTTACTTGCCATGCGTGAGAGCGACTTTGAAAAAGCAGAGCTCTCCTTCAAGCAAGTGATCACTCTTTTTCACCGATCATTCGAAGAGGGGAATCTTCCCGATACAACCACCATTCATTATTACTATGAAACATTGCATAAATTGGCTGTGTTATATTTAAAAGAAGACAAAAAATGCAATCGTGCAATCCATCTCCTAAAGCAAGTGATCTCTGATTTTGAGGAGAAAGAACATCCACTCACCTCTCTACTCGATGAAAAAATCCTCTACGAGCAAGCTCGCTACTCTCTTGCAAAAGCGTACTTGCAACAACACGCCCAAACAAAAGCTGAGCAAATTTTTCTTTCCATGTTGACCCACTACCGTGAAAGTGGCATTGCCGAAGGGCTTTACCTCGCCCTTACATGGCGTGAACAGGGGAAACTTGCCATGGAATGCCTCGATTTTGAAACAGCGCTTAACTGTTTTAATTTTGCCGATGAAGCGGGAGAATACTTCCTTGCCGATGAACAAAAGCTCTCTCTTTGGCTCCTCAAAAGCACCTGCTTCCGAAAACTCAAAGATGAGACCAATGCAATGCGGATGCTCTCTAAAGTGATCAATGCCGATGTCGCCTCTCCTATGCGTATTAAAGCAATGTACCTAAGAGCCGAAATCTATGAGATGCAAGAGCGTCCTGAGCTTGTGATTCGACAACTCGAAGCGATCACAAAAAAAGGAGGAGAGTGGGGAGAGATTGCACAGAAAAAATTGAGGGAGGTTTATGGAATTCAATAGCGTCTTGTTCATTCTAGTTGGTTGTTCATTGATTGCGATGGCCATTTTCTTTGAACGGATTTTCTTTTTGAGAAAATCAGAAGTGGATACCAATCAATTTCTCATCTCTATCAGAAAAGTAATCGAAGAAAGAAATATCATCGAAGGGGTGCAAATCTGTGAAACAACAGGAGGCTCTGTTGCAGCCATTGTCAGAAGTGGATTGACTCAACATGCACGAACAAAAGAAGATATCATTCGGAGCATGGAAGTCTCTGGTTTAAATGAAATTGCAAAGTTAGAAAAAAATGCACGGATCTTATCGATCATCGCTCACATCGCCCCACTCATCGGCCTTTTAGGAACGGTGCTCGGCTTTATCCAAGCATTTGGTGAAATGCGCATTTCCGGAATGATGGACATCTCTACCTCCCGCGTTGGAGAAGCGATGGAATACGCCCTTGTCACAACAGCTGCAGGTCTTGTCGTCGCAATTCCAGCAACAATTGCCTACAATTACATCGTCAGTCGGATCAAAGGCATTGTATTAGAAATACAAACAGTCTCTTCTGAAGTGGTGGATTTATTGACACATGAAATTTAAAACAGAGCTCAAACCCGCACTCTCTTTGATCGACTTGACACCGCTTGTCGATGTGATTTTGCTCATGCTTATCTTTTTTCTTCTCACCTCCGACATCCTCCCCCTTAAATCCCTCAATATTGATCCTCCTGAACTAGACCTTCCAACCTCTGCTCTTACGACACAAGTGCTCGTTGTAATGGATGCCCATAATGTGATCTATGTTGGAAGCAAAAAAGAGATCGTCGATCTAGAAACATTTAAACCAAGCTTGATCAAAGAGGTGAAACAAAATCAACAGCTCCACCAAGGAGGTGACACCACTGTGGTCCTCAGTATCGATCGTAGTGTTGAATATGGAGATTTTTTGCGCCTCTTCTCTCTAGCGCAAGAGGCAGGTGTTAAATTGAGGCTGATGTATAACGATGTTGCACGTTAAATCAATACGAGGGAAACTTTCCTTTATCTTCCGTGAAAAAGAGAGACGATTTGGAGTCGATTTCCTCTTCGGCCTTTCGATCGCTGTTGTCATCCACCTCATCGGTTTTTCCCTCTTTAAAATCACTACCCTCCCTTTTGAAAAGCACTTTACACACAATCCCATCCAAGTTGAGGTGGATCAAAGTCACTCCCGCACTGCGCTCAAAACGGCAGCTCCCCCCTTTGCAAGAGACGACTCTCCTCAATATACAACACCGATGCAACAACTCCCACTGACTGAGACAACATTTGAATTCTCTTGCCAAGAGCCCGACTTTTCTGCGATAGAAACCATTGATTATGAAGCTTTAGACATTGACTTTGAAGATGATCGAGATTGAAACATCCACAGCCTTAATTCTCTACCTCGCTCTCTTCTTGAGTATTTGCTTCACCGCATGGATGTTTTCCCATTTTAAACAGCGAAAAAACTCCCCCCTTCCCCCTCTCAATAAACTAGTTACATGTGAGTATTGCAACCATGCCTACTTAACATTGGCCGATAAGCCCGTCTCGTGTTGTCCTCAGTGTAAATGTTTCAACAACGAGCAGGCTCGATGATCCCATGTGTGCTCTTCTAAAACCCGATTGGCTCCTGAATCGACCGATGTCTGCTGCAAAAGAAGATCGGGAATTTTATCCCACTCTCCAGGAGGATAGGTCAACACCCCATCAAAACCTTCAAGAAAAGGTGTATGAGCTGTGATCACACCAGCTCCAGATGCAAGAGCTGTAAAGATCCGCTCATGATACCCCCGTTTAAATCGAGGAGAGCTATTTAAAACAAACTTCGCACGCCGCATCACCTCGACCACCTCATGAAAAGGAAGGGGAGAGTAAACCTTTGCATGAGGAACAAATTTTTCCCAAGGACCTGCTCCCCAAATTGTAACCTCTGGCAATAGACGAAGTGCCTCTACTCTCTCTTTTCCCCTTGTGTAGAGGTCGACTAAGTGGTGAGAAGAGATCAGCTCTTCTTGCTCAATTCCCATCTCTACTAGAGCTTCTAGAATCGAGCATGGAGTTGTAAGAACTTTATTTGCAGCCTCTTTAAGCTGATCTGTTAACTCTAATTCCTCGTAATCAATACAAGAGCCAAAAAACACTGTCTCAAAACTTTTTTCCGAAGCTGTTGAAAAAAGGGTTCGATCAACAGCGTGAGGGAGAAAGTCAACCTTTGTAAAGCCAAGATTCTTGACAAACTCACACTCCCCTTCATCTACACAAGAGACGCGAGAGTAATCACCTTGAAAATGGTGGAGAAAATAGATTGCTGGATCGATCAAATAGGAAAAATGAGGAATTTGAAGAACATTTCCAATAGAGCACCCTTCTCCTAAGGTGATATCAGAGAAAGATAGAGTCCAATCAGGAAGCTCTTTTGCCATTGATGAAATCACATGGGAGAAAGAATCTGGAGAGACCTTATGAGAACGGACTGTCGCCCCTGCTCCCGTCAAAGCTTTGCAAAATGAGCGGGAGAAGTGCTCTGTTGTGTCATAGCGGTTATCCGCGACAAGAAAATCGATCAACATACGATGTAAAATGAGGGAGTTGCTGTTTGGCGACAAAGGAAGGAAGGCGGTACTGCGGATAAATCTTACCGATATTTTCCCCGTGCACCATCTTCACCGCAATCCCCTCTTGATCGGCATAAGAAAATGTCTTAAATCCTTGTGATTCAACCTGTTCAAAAAAGACTCTATCTTCTCCTATATCAAGGTTTGGGAAGCGACATTTTTCGAAAACCTCTTTTTGGTAGGCAAATGTAAAACCGTGTCCCATCCTAGAAAGTTCATCTCCTTTTTTCTGTCGCATCTGAGGGCCAAAGTCGATCTCTCTGATCCGAGCTCCACTCACTGCGTCGAGGACAAAGTGAGTTTGAGCGGGATGATTGCTTGTAAAATAGAAGTGTTCAGCACTTTTTGCATCGTAAGAGAACCAAGAGTGCGCAGAGAAAAAATGGAATCCCTCCATCAAAGAGAGGACTTTTTCAATGTAGTTGGTCGAATAGTAATCATCATCATCAAAATGAAAGATCACATCCCCTTTGGCAAGATCGACAAGCTGATTCCGTTTTTCTCCAATGCTCAAATCCTTTTTTGAGTAGATATAGGCAATCCGTTTGTCTATAGGAGAGCTCAATTTTTCCGAAGGGAATTTAGAGCTATCATGAATCAACCACTCCCAATCTGTATGCGTTTGATTCAAAATGAGGTCTAAAAGAAGATGGAGAAAAGGATCTCGCTCTTTTGTCGGTGTAATGAGACTCACTTTCATCAAGTCTGCTCCATCAGTTGAATCAGTTGTTTTGCTCGTATTTCCCAGTTATGGCTCTTTGCAAGTTTCTTTTTCAACCCACAAACAACCTTTTCTCTCTCTTTTGGGTGGTCGAGAAAATACGTGACTCTCTCATCGAGAGCCTCCCAATCGTGTTTAGGATAGAAGATGTCGAATTGATTGCCAATCATTTGCTCTAGAAGAGGTGTTTTATTGGTTAATACAAGGCAATCTGAAAAAATTGCTGGGAGGAACCAGCGGTCAACACCTTCACCCCTTTGATCGGAAACATATATTTTGCTCTGGCCCAGAAGGTAGAGAGATTCAAGGTAGCAGTGTGGAGCGTGAAGAGAAACCGTTGAAGGGAGACGGGAAAAAAGATTTTGCCCCACATGCTCTCCAAATAGATGAAGGGGAAAAGAAGTCTTTGAAATGAGTCCTTGAACCATTTTTGCTTTTTGCATCATCTCCCGCGCAATCATGAGATCTCCCAAAGAGATCGATTCTGGTCTTGGCAATGTTTCATCTAAAATTGCATCTATTGCATCCTTTTCAAAGAGCTGCCGCCACGTCACAGATTGGTTTTGCAAGTCGATAAAATCTCCAAAATGGCTCACATCAAATGGACGTACCTTCTCTCCTTTCAATTTCTCATCAACACCGTGAGGAAGGAAAGAGACATTGGGATAGTCTACTGCAGGGTCAAAGTATCCCAACCTTCCGTGCGAGCTTTCCAAAATCGTTGCAGCAAGTCCAAGCTCTTGTGATTCCCAATGGAAGGTGGGAAGGCGGATAAAATCACCGATTGGTTTAGGAAATTCAGTTGCATTATTGAAACAAAGAATCCAATCAGGAGGGTCATTTAAAAGGGTTTGAAAGAGATCCCCATCAGAAATAGGAAGGTAACGGGTAGAGACCCCTAGTTCTCTAAGCTCCGGCAAAAGCTGTCTTGTCGCATAATTTTCATACGTGTAAACCCACCGGTTACGAGTTATGATATCGATGTGCATATCCCCTCCCCAAAAGCGTGGTTGTAGCTTTTTTTGCGGATTGGAGATAGATGTGATTGATCCTCTTCCACTTTTTTCCAAAAGCAATCTTCCCTCACGACAACACCACATTGATGAATTTCCCTCTCCCTTTCATCACTTAGAAAAAACATCGGCCGATTGAAGTAGAGGAAATCGTAACCAACAGAAGAAAAATCTCCCACATAGAGATCAATATGTTCTAAAAGGGGATAAATCAAAGGGAGCTCATGAATAAAGCGGATGTGTGGATGATCTCGGTAAGCTGAAATAAGAGCCTCGATTTCAGCTGGCATTCGGATAAAGTGGTTGGGGTGGAGCTTAACAAGCACTTGGTACCCTTGTGGAATTGTCTCTAAAATCCAACGGTGCATTTCAAGTGTTGTTGAATATTCAAAACGCCATTCAATTCTTCGATCCAAAGCTCCCCAGGTTGGAGCATAAAGCACTGTTTTTCTCTCCATATTTTCAAAAAGATGAGGCTTGACCCTCTCTTGGAAAAATTCTCTGTGTTGCTCTACATAAGCAAGACGGTAGTTCCCACACTTCACCATCGGTTTTGTAAATCCAATCTTCTGAAAGTGTTCCAACATGTGATCGCCATAGACAAGCAAAATATCTTCGTCGATAAGTCTTTCAAACCAATAAAATCCAAAACACTTTTCAGAATTGCCATGATGGGTAAAAATCGACCGCTTCCGCTCCGTTGTATAGTACCGCTTAAATTGGAAATGGCCCGTTGCTTTCCGAGAAGGTTCGGTATAGACAAAGAAATCGTATCCAGCAAGTGGTTCATCAAGGCAATAGTCATCAGGAGAGTACTCTATGATCTCCATAGGAGGGTAATAGAGTTCAATACACTCCTTCACCTCTCGATCCATAACCAAAACAGGGATTCCAATGAGTTGACAGAGAGGAACAATATGATCGATATGGGTTCGCTCAGGCAAAATGCCTATCCCATTAGAGCCGATAGAGGGTGCGATCTTGATCATAGAGTTTTTTTAATGTCGAGTTGTCGAGCTTGGGATCAAGCATAACAGCTAAACGCCTTTTTGCAATAGAGGGATGAAAACGTTCAAACGCGATTTGCTCAGCCCTTTGCGACCACAACTTTCGCTCTTTTTCATCACACAGTCGAAGGGCAAGCTCAATGAGCGATTGAAGCTGTGGTTGGTAAAAAGCGAGCTGGGTCTTCACAATAGAAGGGTTTGGCTTGGCAAAAAGAGCTCCTCCTTTAAAAAGATAAGGGTTTGTACTCTCATCCAAGACGATCACTGGTTTTCCCAAAGACATCAATTCAACAACAACGTTGCTTCCCCCTTCAGCTCCAGAGGGTTGGACACAAAAATCAAAAGAGGAATAAAGTTTAAGTACCTCTGGATAAGGTGTATAAGACCTATCCCAAATAAGCCATGGTTCTTTTTCATAAATAGCAAGTTTTTCAGCAAGGTGTTTATCATAAGAAGAGTAGACACGTTCTTTTGGAAAATCTCCCTTGAGATAAAACGCAATCGGGTGGTGCTTTGCAACTTCTCTTCCCATTTCTAACGCAAATTCCACATTTTTCCAATATTCAAGTCGACAAACACACCCTATGAGAATTTTTTTGCTCTTTTTTTTAAGAGGCTTAGGTCTCTTTGTAAAGTGGTGAGGGAGGTAGAGAACACGTTCAAGCCCATAAGCCGCTGCCCGCTCATTTCCGAGCAAAGACTCTGTTATCAATAGATCAATCTCCTTATAAAGCAGCTTTAATATCTTTTCATCTTTCTGATGCACATAGAGTTTAGTAATATTAGGTTTGATCCCCTTTGCTAAAAGGGCAGCCAGCCCCGCGCTCCATGTCAATGAGAGGCTCCATTCATTTTGTGTTGACTGTGGAGAAATAGGTGAATAGCCTCCCTCAGCTAAAGCTGAGTTTATCATGACAAGCTCTTCATATCTTTCACCAATATGTGTTGGAATATCGACAATTTTTTCCACACCCAAGAGTTTGGCACACTTCTGTGCATGAGTCCGTTCTCCCATATCGGTATTCAAATGTGTATAAATTGTGATTTTTTTCATTTAACCCTTACTAAAACAACCTATCATCAAACCGAATATTTCTTCTCCAGTTAAGATTGGCATCATATTTGCTCGGTAACAGGCATGGAAACACCACAAGAAAAACAGCTCTATCCTTGGGGGTCACTTTGGACAAAGCCCCGTAAAACGATCCGCGCTCAAATTGAGAGGGATCCGCACAAAACAGTTCTTTGGCTCGCCGTGTGTCAGGGGATTGTTTCAAGTTTCTACTGGATTGATGCAGTCCAGGCAGAATACCCAGGCCTTCATATCGGCCTTGTTTATATTTTAACTATTTTAGGAGCAATTGCTACGTCAATTGGAACCTTTTATCTTATGTCTTGGGTCTACAAATTTTGTGGCCACTGGATTGGAGGGAAAGGGCACTATACCGAAGTGAAATGTGCAGTTGGTTGGAGTTACTATCCATCGATTGTTGCAGGACTTCTTGGGCTTGCCTCCTATTACGTCGCATTTGCACCCGGGCTACAAAAAGCTTTAGGTCTTGGGAGCTCCATTGCCTTTATTTGGGGTCTTATTATCCTAATAAAGACTGTTGCTGAATCGCATCGATTTGGAGCGTGGAGAGGAGTTGCAACAATTGTCCTTGGTGCAATTGTTGTCGGTTTTGCTCTCTTTATCATTACCTTTGCAGTAGGAATACTTAAAGGAGTGATTCCAGGTCTTAGCTAATAACTTTAACCTCTCTCCTCGATGGAGGGAGGTTAAAAAATAAAAAAAGTATGAAAACACATTTTTTCTATCCACTTCGCCTTTTCCTTATCCTGCTTGTGATTGCCCACCACTCCCTTGTAAGTTATACCTTTGGAGAGGGAGGAGCCATTATCTCCAATCCTATTCAAATCAAATGGCTCACTGTTTTTTTAGCAATCGACACCACCTTTTTTATGGGTTTACTCTTTTTTATTTCGGGTTATTTTGTTCCATCTTCCTACGATAAATCGACACCACTGAATTATTTATGGAAGAAAGTCTTACGCTTGATCCTTCCTACAGCTGTTACAGCGCTCACTGTGATTCCTCTCGCTTTTTATATTGGCTATCTTTCAAAAAATCCCACTCCACAGCTCAATCTATGGGAGTATGTCACAACGATTTTCTTCACACGGAAACATTTTACATTTGATCACACATGGTTTCTCATTCAGCTTTTTTGCTATATGTTTATTTACCTTATCTACCGGCTTATCAGAAAAAAACCAGCTACAGCAAAGCCTTTTACGCTCGAAAATTACCACATGCTTTCGTACTTTGTTTTTCTTTTTGCCATACAAATGTTATTCACTCGTGACTGGAACTTTCCACAGAACCGGTGGTCAACTTTTCATATCTTTGAGTATTATCATCTCCCTCAATACTTCACTCTTTTTCTTATCGGTATGCACGCCTTTCAAACCAAATGGATTGAAACAGTTTCCACCTATTTTGGACTCTCTTACTTAGCGATAGGATTAGTTTCAGCTGCGCTTATGTTTGTCTTTTATAGCTATGACCTGACAGATCATATTTGGTTTTTACAGCTTTGGTCATCAATAGAAACACCTTCGCTTTGCCTTGGTTTCTTAATCCTTTTCCGCGATCTATTTAATGAAAATACCCCTTGGGTCAAAAAACTTTCTCTCGACTCCTATGGGGCATATTTGATGCATATTTTCTTCTTAGCTCTGATCCAATATAAATTGATTCCCTTAGAGATCCCAATTGTTCTCAAGTTTTTGATCTCTTTTTCTCTAACATCTGTGATTTGCTTTGGTCTTACAGATCTCATCCGGCGGATCCCCGGTGTAAAATATAGTCTTTAGAGTGTGTCACCTGATGAAGGCAAAAAAAAGCCTCGTTGAACGGATGTCCAACGAGGCGTAAGAAAAACTTGGCAGCGACCTACTCTCCCATACTCTTGTGTATAGTACCATCGGCGATGAAGGGCTTGACTTCTGAGTTCGGAATGGAATCAGGTATACCCCCTTCTCCATAGCCACCAAGAAAATAGTTTTGTGATAGATCAATCTTACTCACAAGAAATGACGCTCAAAGAGCTTTTCATTCTTATCGTAATAATAGTCAGCTCTGTACATTTTTTCACCTCGATTGCCTGTAAGGCAACCAGTGATGATAAAAATGGTCAAGCCGTTGGACAGATTAGTATTGGTTAGCTAAACACATTGCTGTGCTTACACACCCAACCTATTAAACACGTGTTCTTCATGTTGTCTCTAGGGATATCTGATCTTGAGGGAGGCTTGGCGTTTAGATGCTTTCAACGCTTATCCTTTCCATACGTAGCTACCCGGCTATGCCCTTGGCAGGACAACCGGAACACCATTGGTATGTCCACTCCGGTCCTCTCGTACTAGGAGCAGCTCCTCTCAAATATCCTGCGCCCACAAAGGATAGGGACCAAACTGTCTCACGACGTTTTGAACCCAGCTCGCGTACCGCTTTAATTGGCGAACAGCCAAACCCTTGGGACCTTCTACAGCCCCAGGATGCGATGAGCCGACATCGAGGTGCCAAACCGCCACGTCGATATGAACTCTTGGTGGCGATAAGCCTGTTATCCCCGGAGTACCTTTTATCCGTTAAGCGACGGCGATTCCACTTTCAACCGCCGGATCACTAAGCCCGACTTTCGTCTCTGATCGACTTGTAGGTCTCACAGTCAACTTACCTTATACCTTTACGCTCTACTCATGATTACCGACCATGATGAGGTAAGCTTTGGACTCCTCCGTTACTGTTTAGGAGGATACCGCCCCAGTAAAACTGCCCATCTGGCATTGTCCACGCTCCAGATTCATGGAGGTCGTGTTAGATTCCCAACTTGTCAAGACCGGTATTTCAAGGGTAACTCCACCCCCCCTGACGAAGGGGTTTCAAAGTCTCCCGGTTATCCTACACATGACAAATCAGAAGCCAATACCAAACTACAGTAAAGGTTCACGGGGTCTTTCCGTCCTTTTGTGGGTAAACAGCATCTTCACTGCTACTACAATTTCACCGAGACTCTCGTTGAGACAGCGCCCAGATCGTTACACCATTCGTGCAGGTCGGAACTTACCCGACAAGGAATTTCGCTCGATCACTCCTACCAGTTTCCTGGAAGGTCGGACTATATCATAGTCTGCTTCTATTCATCTGCTCTTTCACTCTTCGAATTTCTTCGAGTCCTTCCGGAGTCAGATGTTTGCCCTTCTCAACCATGAGAAGGACTCTTCTAAACTTTTGAAAATCAACCCGCTTTTTTGTTTTAAGCTGGTGTTTTTCAAAAAATGGAACAATGCGTTCCATTAAGTGTTCAAATCCTCTTACTCGATAGGCCATTCGGTCACCGTGATTCACTCGAACCACTCCGCAACCGAAGTGCTTTTTCAAGGCGTACAAGATTTGAACATCTCTTTCATGTTGGACGACGGTGAATTCAGGCAGAACCTGATATCCGAGAGTCATTTCCTGATGACGATTAATCGCCACGTGGAAACAACCTTCTCCGTCTACGAATCCAACAATCCATTCACTTTGTAGATTCATAGCAAACTCCAAACGTGTAGTCTCTGAGGATTTCAGAAGTAATTTCTGATCTTTCCTGCGGATTACCCAATCTTTTCAGATTTTTACTGCCACAGACGTGGCTAGTACCGAAAAGCTTAAGGGCTTTCCCGCATATAGTTTGGTTTTACTAAGGCTAGCTATTAACCTTAGGACCGTTATAGTTACGGCCGCCATTCACCAGGGCTTGAGTTCAGTGCTTCGCCCGAAAGCTAACACCTCCCTTTGACCTTTTGGCATTGGGCAGGCGTCACACCATATACTTCCCCTTACGCGGGTTTGCATAGTGCTGTGTTTTTGGTAAACAGTCGCCTGGGCCATTTCTCTGCGACCACCTAGTGCTCATGTAGCAAGTACAATCACACCAAATGGCTCCCCTTATCCCGAAGTTACGGGGTTAATTTGCCGAGTTCCTTAACGAGAGTTAACTCGCGCGCCTGAGAATATTCATCTCACCTACCTGTGTCGGTTTTGGTACGGTCACCATCAACGGTTAGAGACTATTTCCTGGAAGCCTAGCTCCACACCATCAGTTCCTCCGAAGATTCCCTTTGATCACAGCCTAGCTTTATGTTGGTGGATTTGCCTGCCAACCGGCCTCACTGTGCTACGGACACTTCCAATCGTCCGCGTGCTTCACATACTCCGTCATCCCATCACCATAGTTTTAGGTGGTACAGGAATATTTAACCTGTTTCCCATCGTCTACGCGTTTCCGCCTTGACTTAGGGGCCGACTAACCCAGGGAAGACGAGCTTTACCCTGGAAACCTTAGGTTTTCGGCGAGGAGGATTTTCACCTCCTTTATCGTGTACTCATGCCATGGATTTTCACTAGTATGCGCTCCAGTGCTCCTTACGGTACACCTTCAGTGCAGCATACTACGCTCTCCTACCGCGCATCGCTTACGCGATGCACCCGTGATTTCGGTTCTATGCTTTAGTCCCGAATATTATCGGCGCAAAGTCTCTCGATTGGTGAGCTGTTACGCACTCTTTAAATGATTGCTGCCTCTAAGCCAACATTCCAACTGTCTTAGAAACTTCACTACCTTACCCACTTAGCATAGAATTAGGGACCTTAATCGACGGTCTGGGCTGTTCCCCTCTCGACAATGAAGCTTATCCCCCACTGTCTATCTCCCGAACTCATCTCTGGTATTCGGAGTTTGGTTTCCATTGGTAGGCCGGTAGGCCCCCTCAGGAATCCAGTGCTCTACCCCCAGAGACTTAATTTCGAGGCTAACCCTAAAGTTATTTCGGAGAGAACAAGATATTTCCAAGTTTGATTGGCCTTTCACCCCTATCCACAACTCATCCAAATCTATTTCAACAGATACTGGTTCGGTCCTCCACAGCGTGTTACCGCTGCTTCAACCTGGTCATGGATAGCTCACTTGGTTTCGTGTCTACGCCATATGACTAGACGCCCTATTAAGACTCGCTTTCGCTTCGGCTTCAGAACGGAGTCCTTTAACCTTGCCATATAACGTAACTCCCTGGCTCATCATGCAAAAGGCACGCCGTCAGCCATTCCCTTAAAAAGGGCATAGGCCTTCGACCGTTTGTAAGCTGCTGGTTTCAGGTTCTATTTCACTCCCCTAACAGGGGTTCTTTTCGCCTTTCCTTCACAGTACTGGTTCACTATCGGTCATCAACGAGTATTTAGCCTTGGAGAGTGGTCTCCCCAGATTCAGACCGGGTTTCACGTGTCCGGCCCTACTCAGGTGCCAATCTTGCCAATTTCCTCTTTCGCCTACAGGACTATCACCCTGTGTCGTCCAGTTTTCCAAAAGTGTTCGGCTAGAGGTCGTTGGTCCTTTGACTGGTCCTACAACCCCGGAGTCAAAGACTCCGGTTTGGGCTATTCCCCTTTCGCTCGCCGCTACTTAGGGAATCTCTTTGATTTCTTTTCCTTCGCTTACTGAGATGTTTCAGTTCAGCGAGTATCGCCTCCCATACCTATGTATTCAGTATGAGATAGTGAGAGATTAATCCCACTGGGTTGCCCCATTCGGAGACCTCCGGATCAAAGCTTCTTGCCAGCTCCCCGAAGATTATCGCAGGTAATCACGTCCTTCATCGCCTGTTGATGCCAAGGCATCCACCAGCAGCCCTTAGTAGCTTGACCACAAAAATTTGTTGTCAAGCTGACTATTAATACAAACTACAACTTAAGCTGTAATTTGGCATTTTGAGTTCACGACAAAAATGAATTGCTTCTTCAAGCGCCATTTATTGTCAGTAAAATTGTATATTTACCTTCAAACTACGTCCTCTTACGAGTTCGTAGCTTGAACACGGCAGTCCTGAGATAAAATGGACTGCCGATTTTCTATCACAAAACTATCAAGATCTTATCGTCTTAACAGTGATAATGAGACAAAGTACAGTGTGTGACCCCAACCTAGTTACGACCAAATAAATTGGTCATACTTGTCCTTAAAAGGAGGTGATCCAGCCCCACCTTCCGGTAGGGCTACCTTGTTACGACTTCATCCTAGTCATCAGCCTCACCTTCGGCGCCTCTCTCCTTGCGGTTGAGTCGGCGACTTCGGGCAAAACCAACTTCCATGATGTGACGGGCGGTGTGTACAAGGCCCGGGAACGTATTCACGGCGATATTGCTGACTCGCCATTACTAGCAATTCCGGCTTCATGTAGTCGAGTTGCAGACTACAATCCGAACTGGGGCCAGTTTTTGGGATTTGCTCCACCTTGCGGTATTGCCGCCTTCTGTACTGGCCATTGTAGCACGCGTGTAGCCCCAGACATAAGGGCCATGCTGACTTGACGTCATCCTCACCTTCCTCCTGGTTAACCCAGGCAGTCTCATTAGAGTTCCCATCCGAAATGCTGGCAACTAATGATAAGGGTTGCGCTCGTTGCGGGACTTAACCCAACACCTCACGGCACGAGCTGACGACAGCCATGCAGCACCTGTGTACCAGTCCTTTCGGAAGATGACATCTCTGCCACTGTCCGGTACATGTCAAGTCTGGGTAAGGTTCTTCGCGTTGCATCGAATTAAACCGCATGCTCCACTGCTTGTGCGGGCCCCCGTCAATTCTTTTGAGTTTTACCCTTGCGAGCGTACTCCTCAGGCGGTATACTTAACGCGTTAGCTACGACACAATTGGGGTTGAGACCAATTACATCAAGTATACATCGTTTACGGCAAGGACTACCAGGGTATCTAATCCTGTTTGCTACCCTTGCTTTCGCGCCTCAGCGTCAGGAAAAAGCTAGAAAAGCGCCTTCGCCACCGGTGTTCTTCCACATATCTACGCATTTCACCGCTACACGTGGAATTCCCTTTTCTCCGCTCATCCTCTAGATAGGCAGTTTTAGATGCAGATGCGGGGTTGAGCCCCGATATTTAACACCTAACTTACCTTTCCGCCTACGCGCCCTTTACGCCCAATAAATCCGATTAACGCTTGCACCCTCCGTATTACCGCAGCTGCTGGCACGGAGTTAGCCGGTGCTTCTTTACCTGGTACCCTCAAATTTGTTGGGTATTATCCAACATCTCTTGTTCCCAAGCGAAAGTGCTTTACAACCCGAAGGCCTTCATCGCACACACGGCGTCGCTTCGTCAGGCTTTCGCCCATTGCGAAAGATTCTCGACTGCAGCCTCCCGTAGGAGTCTGGGCAGTGTCTCAGTCCCAGTGTTGGCGGTCGACCTCTCAATCCGCCTAGACGTCTAAGCCTTGGTGAGCTTTTACCTCACCAACAAGCTGATATCGCATAGGCCCTTCTTCTACCGCAAGGTCCGAAGATCCCCTGCTTTAATGAATTTCAGTTATCTGAAACCACCACATTCGGTATTAGCAACCGTTTCCAGTCGTTATTCCCAAGTTGAAGGTAGGTTACCTATGTATTACTAACCCTTTCGCCACTAAGTTACCACCGAAATGGCAACTTCGTGCGACTTGCATGCCTCATCCACGCCGTCAGCGTTCAATCTGAACCAAGATCAAATTCTCAGCTAAAAAAATAAAAAAAAATTAACGGCTAAAGTAACCCTAAAGTTACCTTAGCTTAAAGCCACACACTTACCTTTATAAAAAATAAGTTTGCACTCTGTCTCATTATCACTGTCAAGGCAATCTGCTCCACTCAGCGGTGAAGCTATTCCCTCTTTTTCGGTCTCCCGAATCGGAAGGAAGCCAACAACATACTCAATCCCCGGATTTAACTACAACAGCTTTTTCAACTTTTTTTCTTTTAGGCCAAAAAAACTTCAAAACCACCCCTTCCTATATAGCAATTATTTTTTTTAATATTGACGACAAACACATGGATTGTAGAGAATGGTCCTCGATTTTATGGCGGATGTAGCTCAGTTGGTTAGAGCGTCGGATTGTGATTCCGAAGGTCGCGGGTTCAAGACCCGTCATTCGCCCTCTTTATCTATAACAAGGGGTTTTATGAAACTCTTACTTCTCCTCTTAACGTTATCCCCCTTCCTATACGGAGAGTCAACAATCATTGGATTCTCCTCCCCTAATTATAGTGACTGCCTTGTTGTGACGCTACAAGATGGGAGCTCATGGGAAAGTCATCCAAAAGATCAGAAAACAATCGCAAGGTGGCAACCTGGGGAATCTGTCGACATCTATGTGAAGATCTGTTCTGCTAAACATCAGTTCATTGTAAAAAATCTAACACGTAATGAAATGATCCGTACAACGATTGTTGACTATGGAGAACACTCTTTGACTGTTTCTGAAATTATCGATATCTACCAAAATGGATATTACTCTGAATATGTCTCAACCTATTGCTACTGCGGTCGTAGTCATAACGAATACGTTTCATTTCCTAAATATGCGCTCAAACTCCTTATAAGCAATGGGCAAACATTGACAATGGACATCGACTTTAAGCAGTTCACTCTTACGCCAGGAACTCCCCTTTATATTGGAAAAAATATCAACGGCACATTTTTTGTAGTTACAGGCCTTGGCTCAAATGCCGAGTATGCTTGGCTTTAAAATTTATTTCCGGTTAAACTCCGGGGAAAATGCGTAAGAAGAAAACTGTAAAGAAAAAACAGCCTCCCTCTCCGATCCTTCGAGGATTTATTCAACTTGTTTGTGCACTGATCCTTTTTGTCAGTTTACTCACCTATGTCAATGATGACCCTCTTCACAACTGGCTCGGCTATGCTGGTCACCTTATCGGCTGGTCTTCGCTCTACCTCTTTGGCCTTTCTTCTCTTATACTTCCGATTTTCATTGGCTGGTGGGCGATTCGGCAAATGATTAAAAAACCGATTCCAAATCCACGTAAAAAACTTCTCTTTTTTTCTCTTCTCTTTTTCTCTCTCTCTATCCTTCTTTCGATGATGGCAAATCACCATACAGGTTTTGCGTCTACTTTCGATGACTATGTCTATTCTAACTACTATCCACACCGCTACGCTTTTGACCCATCGACTTTACGCCACTATTTAGGTGGTGTTCCCTTCCACCATCTATACTGTGACACTCCACTCAATTTTCAACGCCTACTCGGTGGAGTTGGATCTCTCTGCATTTTTCTCTCTCTTTTTATCACTTCTTTTCTTCTCTTTACCAACCTCTCTTTAAAACCTCTTCTTCTCAAAGTGTACAATGCGTGGAAAAATCGACGTCCAAGACTTGCTCCAGTTGCGGTGAATAAGCGTCCTTTTGCTTCTGTCGAAGAGGTGCATTCGCCTCCTCCTCTTGTGCGCGAAGATCCTTTGAAAAAGAGGGCAAAGGTTCACGTCTTTGAAGAAAAAAAATCTAAAGAACTTCCTCCTCCCCCTCCTCAACCGATAAAAGCTTCCCTTGAGGGATATCAAATTCCTCCCTCTTCTCTCCTCACTGAAATAGCTCCTGTTGACCAGTCTCAACTCACCTCTGACCTTAAACGGCAGGCCGAGGTGCTCGAAGAGACTCTCTCTAGTTTTGGAATCGATGCAAAAGTGGGAGATATCCATTGTGGCCCTACGATCACCTCTTTTGAGGTGCACCCTGCATTTGGTGTCAAAGTGCAAAAAATCAAAGCTCTTGAAAAAGACCTTGCTCTCAACCTCCAGGCTCGTTCGATCCGTATTATCGCTCCTATTCCAGGTAAAGCTGCTGTTGGGATTGAGATCCCTAACCTCTACCCTCAAGAGGTGAGCTTCCGCGAACTACTCGAAGAATACCGGGGAAAATTACATATCCCTCTCCTTCTTGGTAAAATGGTAAATGGGGAAAGTGTGGTGACTGATCTTGCCAAAATGCCCCACCTCATTATTGCAGGGGCCACAGGATCGGGAAAATCGGTCTGCATCAATTCGATTGTGATGTCGATCATGATGACTGCCCGCCCCGATGAGATCAAGCTTGTGATGATCGATCCTAAAAAAGTGGAGCTGACTGCTTATACACACCTTCCTCACATGTTAGCTCCTGTGATTACAGAACCTGCAGGTGCTGTCGCTGCCCTCAACTGGCTGACCAAAGAGATGGATCGCCGGTATGAAATGTTTCGGCAGCTTGGAATCCGCAATATTCACAGCTTTAATACACGCAAAATCAATGAAGAGCTCGAAACTTCTCTCGATATAGAGATTCCCAAAAAAATGCCCTTTATCGTCGTGATTATCGATGAACTTGCCGATTTGATGATGATCTCTTCAAGTGATATTGAAACTCCAATTGCACGGATTGCACAGATGGCTAGAGCCGTTGGAATTCACCTGATCCTAGCTACTCAGCGCCCCTCTCGCGAAGTGATTACAGGTCTTATTAAGGCTAATTTTCCAACGCGTATCGCTTTTAAAGTCTCGAGCCGGGTCAATAGCCAGATTATTATCGATGAAAATGGTGCTGAATCACTCCTCGGAAATGGAGATCTCCTCTTTATGCCACCTGGAACAAGCTCTCTTCTCCGCGCACAAGGCGCCTTCATTCGTGATGATGATATCAACAAGACGATCCACTACATCTGCTCACAAGCTCCAACAAACTACCTGATCCCCAACTTCGACACTTACCGCGATCCCCTCGATTCTGACCTCGACGATAGCTCTCCTCGTGATGCTCTCTATGATGATGCCAAAAACTTAGTCCTTGAAACAGGAACGGCATCGACAACGTTTATCCAAAGAAAATTGAAGGTGGGATATGCGCGCGCTGCAGGCTTGATGGATCAACTCGAAGATAGAGGTGTTATTGGCCCTTCAGAGGGAGCTAAACCTCGTAAAATCTACTACCCCGATAACACATGATTGGGTTTTGTCCTCTCGCTTCTGGCTCAAAAGGGAATTCCATTTTCTTAGGAACAGAAAAGACAAAAATCTTGATCGATGCTGGCCTAAGTGGACGGGCAACGGAAAAGAAACTGGCTCAAATTGGTGTCAAAATAGAAGAAATCGACGCCATTCTCATCTCCCACGACCACTCAGACCATATCCAAGGATTGAAAGTTCTAGCGCTCAAACGAGGCATTCCTGTCCTTGCCAATATGGAAACAGCAAAGGGGATTTACTCCACACTCGGCCAATGTCCTCAATTCACAATCTTTCAGACAGGTGAAACCTTCAACTTTCAAGATATTGAAATTCACCCTTTTAGCATTCAACATGATACTGCTGATCCTGTCGCCTTTACCCTTAAATTCGACAATCTAAAACTCGGAATTTGCACAGATCTTGGCTTTCCCACAACTCTTGTTCGTTCTCACCTAAAAGAGTGTGACTATCTCTATGTTGAAGCAAACCATGAGCCGGCAATGGTACACGCTTGTAGCCGCCCAATGACTTATAAACAACGAGTTCTTGGCCGAAGTGGCCATCTTTCCAATGAGATGTGTGCTGATCTTGTTGCTGATGTACTACATGACGGTCTTCGTCATATCCATCTTGCGCACCTCTCTGAAGAGTGCAACAATCCCGACCGCGCTCTTACATCTGTCAAAGAGAGAATCAATGGAGCCGTGCCAATTTCTATTGCCCCACAAGATCAAATTGGAGAAGTGATCCATTTTTAAAGTTGACCACGGCCATAAACTCCGCAAATATGATGTAAAACGACTTGAAGAAGTTTTTCAATTTCGTTATCTACCAAAACTTCAATGTGATAACTATAAAATAGAGCAATGGCTCCGGAATAAATGCCAATGGGCTTACAAACGGGGCTATATCGATAAACTCACTATTTGGCTTGGAACTTTACATGGCAAAGCACTTGATGCAGGTTATATCCCTGATGTAACGGTCAAATGGATCCATCCTGACATTGGTTATGGTCTTTTTACCAATCAACCGATCAAAAAATGGGAATTTATTGGGGAATATGGGGGAATTGTCCGCCGCCGCAACCTTGTTTTTCGCAATATCAATGATTATTGTTTTATGTATCCTCGCGAATGGATTGCTCTGAAGGCCTTTGCAATCGACAGTCAAGCAGAGGGAAACCTCCTCCGTTTTGTCAACCATGCTGACACTCCCAACCTCGAATCGCTCTCGGTCTACCACGATGGCCTTTTTCATATCATCTTTCGGGCGACAAGAGAAATCAAAGTAGGAGAAGAACTCAACTACGACTACGGTGGTATCTACTGGAACCACCGTCGAAAAGTCTCGTCAATTCAACTAGAAAAAATTAAATAAAACTTCCTAAAACAAACGGATTGATTATGATTCATCTAATCGTCATAGCCATAGCTCTCTATTAATATCCCTTGGTCTGGGTATGGCTCGGTCGGCTTCTTCTTCTCTGCTTTTGCTTTACAACCCCATGCACCTATACATGCAAACCCTAAAATTAAATATACAACGACTTTCATCTTTTCCCCTCTTTTTAAATTTTATTATAATGTTCTACAATCTCTGTCTTTTCAATAACACGACCACGGTGGTATCTACTGGAACCACCGTCGAAAAGTTTTATCGACTCAAGAAGAAAAACTTATCTAAGATTTATCTGAATTGTCGTAACCAGCAGCTTGTGGATTAGACTCTTGAATTATTCTTGCTGGTGTCACCGCTTTTGCTTTACAACCCGATGCCCCTATGCATGCACATGCCAACACTAAATACACTATTATTTTCATTTTTCTACCTCCTAAGTTTTACAATAACGTCCCATAAGCTCCGTCTTTTCAATAAGGTGCCCTTTTATAGCACGAAGAAGCTCTTCTTTAGTTGTCCCTACGCCAAGGGAAAGTTTGCAATCTAAGGCGTAGAGCTTGAAAAAGTAGCGGTGCTCGCAATCAGGGGGACACGGTCCCATGTAAACATTGGCACCACCACTGTTTTGTCCCGCGACTCCCAATGGCTCCTTTCCCTCTTCTATTGCAGTGATCGATGGTTCTATATTGAAGACTACCCAGTGGACCCACATCCGATCAGCTCGCACAGATTCTGGAACATCTGGGTCGTCTACAATCAATGCTAAGCTTTTAGCAGCAGAAGGGACGTCGGAAATCGTCAGAGGCGGAATGGTGTCATCCCCTTGGCAGGTGTATTTGCGGGGAATCGTTGCTCCTTCTTCAAAGACAGGGCTGACTAGCTTCATATTTTGGATAGTACAAAAAACTCACGGGAATCTGCAACCACTTCTTTTGTCAAACCAAAAACTCCAACGAGATTGCAAAATGCCATCATTGAAAGGGTGCAGTCTGCAAAAGCCCAAACAAAGTCGACACGAAGCAGTGCTCCGATGGGGATCAAAAGGATAAAGAGAAGACGGAAAGGAAGGCGATAACGATCTGAAAAAAGGTAGCCAATTGCCCGCTCAAAACATAAGCCCCATGCTAAAATCGTTGTGTAGCCAAATAAAAGAAGCGCAACATTCACAACAAAAATACCATAGATTTGACCCACTCCTTCTTGAAAGGCGTGGACAATCATGTTGGTGCTCTGCAGGCCAGGTTGAGTGTATGCTCCTGTGACAATCAAGACAAGTGCTGTAATCGTGCAGACAATCATGACGAGGAAAGGGGCAACTAAGGCGACCACTCCATCGATAACAGGATGACGTGTTTTTGCTCCTGCTTGTAAAATAGGGACATAACCCGTTCCTACATCTGTTGCAAAAAGGGCTCGCCCTAAGCCTGTTGAGACCATTTTCATCATCGTATAACCAAGTGTTCCTCCAACAATTGCTCCTTTGCCAAATGCAGAGGCAAACATGAGCTTAAAAGCTGGAAGTAAACTTGCCGAGTGGATAGAAAGAATCACTAAAGCTGAGCCGAGGTAGAGAAGAGCCATGAGTGGAATAATTGTTGAAGAAACTTTGGCAACCCGTTTGATCCCTCCTAAGGTGACTCCTCCAACGACAAGTGCAATGATAATCGCTGTCACCCAAGGAGAAATCCCCACTCTTGAAAGAGAGAGGGTCATTGAGTTGACTTGAGCAAAAATTCCCACTCCCAGTGCTCCAAAAAGGACAAGAATGGAGAAGAGGATCGCCAACTTTTTGTACCCTAGGTGAGAGAGATAGTACATCGGCCCTCCGACATACTCCCCTTTATGATTTTTACGTCTATATTTAACGGCAAGCAAACAACTGGAATATTGAATGATTGAGCCAAAGAAAGCCATAATCCACATCCAAACAAGCGCCCCTGGCCCTCCTGCCGTAAGAGCAATCGCCATCCCTGAAATATTTCCTGTTCCAAAATTTCCAGCTAAAACAGAAGAAACTGCTTGATAGTGTGAAAGATTGCCTTCTCCTCCCTCTTCTTTTTTAAAAAGTTGTGCAAATCCCATTTTTAATTTTCCAAATTGAAGAAAACGGAGGCGAACAGAGAGATAAATCCCTAAAAGCAACATCGCAGGGAAAATCAAATAAAAAGTGAACAGCTGGTTGTAGCGAGTTAAAAATTCAATAAACATTTCAGGATATTATAAAGAATAATCTATCGATTTTCAATGTTTTTCTTTCGAGATTTTATAATTTTTTTTACAAAAATAGGAATCAATGAAAGAAGGGCAATTGCAACAAGTGCAATTCTAAGTTCTACATTCAGTACATTTGCAATAGAAAATTCTTCACCTGTTTCAAAAACAGCTGATAAACCTGCTCCTGCTTGTGTAAAGACGTAAGAGCCTGGAATAATCCCGACGAAAGTGGTCCAGACAAAAGTGAGAAGGCGGACATTGAAAAACGAAGGGGCGATATTCACAAGCCAGAAGGGGAAAACTGGAATAAAGCGGAGAAAAAGAAGGTAGCTCCATGCATTTTTTTTAAACCCATTTTCCATCTTCTTTAAAAAGGGGCCAGCTTTTCTTTTTAACAGATCGGCAAGGGCTGAGCGGGCGGCAAGAAAAATCAATGATGCTCCAATTGTAGCACCACAAACAACATAAATCGTTGCAAGAGGAACATCGAAGAGATAGCCTCCGATCAAACTCAAGATGGCACCCCCTGGGAAAGAGAGAGCTGTTGCTATGATGTAGAGAAGGGTGAATAAAAGAGGTGTTAAAATTGGGTGAGAACTAACAAACCCTTTGAGGACTTGATGCTGAGATTTAAGATTCTCAAAAGTGAAATATTCATATACACCGGAAAAATATCCGGCAATCATCAGTGCGACAATAATGATGATCGGAAGGTATTTTCGGATCGAAAGATGTTTTAAAGGGTGTTTCAATTTTGGAACAAAAACTTCTGTCATCCAAATATCTGCAGCTCGCCTAATCGCCCCATTATATGTTGGATAGGGGTGAATCAGCTGACTTAGCTTTTTCAATGGAATCTTCTCTTTTTTTGCCAAAGAGAGCTCTGTAAGCATCTCACCTGCTCTTGGAGCTACGATGGTCGCTCCGAGGATTTCACTCGATTTTTTCTTGGTCACAACTTTGACAAACCCTTCTGTACGCCCTGCTGTGATCGCTCGATCGGTTTCACTCATAGGGACATTGGAAACAAAGACTTCCTCTTTCCCATGCTTTTCAACAGCCTCACTCTCTAGTGCTCCAAAACTTGCCACTTCTGGATCTGTGTAGGTGACTCTTGGAATTGACTGTTTATTTAGACCTAAATTAATCGGCAGAAGAAGGGAGAGTAAAATTGTACGCGCTTGATTTTCTGCAACATGGGTAAACTGAGGTCCGCCAACCACATCTCCTAAAGCAAAGATATGTTTTTGATTGGTGCGTCCATATCTGTCGACAGGAATCCCTTTTTCATTTCCATGGATCTTTGCAGCTTTGAGATTGAGCTCTTCAACATTTGGTTTTCGTCCAATTGAGACAAGAAGTTGATCACATTCAAGAGTTGGGTTTTGGAGAAAAAACCGTCCCTCCCGATGCTCGACAGACCCAAGCTCTGTGTCAAGATGGAGGGTAATTCCTTCTTTGCGCAACTGCTTTGCAATAACCGCTTGTGCTTCAGGTTCTTCTTTTTTTAAAAGAAAAGGACTTCTGTGAATAATAGACACCTCAGCCCCTAGCCTAGCAAAAGCTTGAGCAAGTTCACACCCTATCGGTCCTCCACCAATCACTCCAAGTCGCTTAGGAACTGCATCGAGAGAGAAAATTGTTTCGTTGGTGAGAAAGGGGGTTTCTTTCAATCCTTTAACAGGGGGGACAAGTGGTGAAGATCCTGCAGCAATAACGATACGTTCCCCTTTGACAATCTGCTCTCCAACTTTCAAAGTGTGTGAATCGATAAATGTTGCAACCCCTTCTAATGTATCGACTCCTTTTGCCTTTAGTGCATCGGGTTCTTCATGTTTTCGCACTGTTGCAACTACGTCACGAACGTGTTGCATCGGATTATTCCCTTTATAGGCTGCTGCTGCAATAAGTGTTTTACTTGGAATACAACCGAAATTGGTGCAATCTCCACCCCAATTCCCTTTTTCAATCAACAGAACCCGTTTGCCTGTTTTTGCCGCTCCAATCGCAACAACCAAGCCTCCAGAGCCCGCACCAATAACGACAATAGGATACTCCATTACCGTCACGTTATCTGGAGCTATAATTATTAGCAATCATATCTATTGCCATCATCTTCCCGAGGAACTTCTTTGATTAGCAGGTCGATTAATCCATCCCAATCTCGGGAGTAGACATAGGGATAGATCTTATCTGGATGAATTTTCACAGCTTCTGCAAAATCGATGATAAACTCTTCTTTCAAGTTTCCAACCTCCATTTCCGTGCTGAGAGATTCCTTGATTCCAGAAGTGAATGAATTCCAAATCCATCCTTTCCCTCGAATATTTCGAACACCAACCTTTAATTCATCATTTGTGAAAATCGTTCTTAAAAAATGGAGAGGATGCACATGATCGATCCGATCTCCTGCAACTTCGAGTTCTGATTTTAACAAACCAATTGCAATTAGATTCTTGTTGGCCAATGTCTTGACAATATAGTGAATTGCATTCTTTTCATGCTCTGAAACTCCTGCCAAATAATCTCGTGGATAGCCAAGATATTGCCCTCGACTCGCCACTTCACGGTCCCAAAACTTTAGAGCATCGTGCTTTTTCGAAACTTCTAAAACAATTTGATCTGTTTCACCTAAAAAGAAATCTGCTTTATCAATAATCTCAGAAATCGTCTGGTCTGCCTTAACATTAAAGATAAACTCTTCATAATCAGTTGTAAGGGTGATCGTTTCAGCAAAAGCTGTGGAAGTCATTAGAAAGATCAATAATCCGCGCATACGTTTCTCCTAGCTTCATGAAAAAAAAGAATAAGTTCTACGAATCTTTTTACTCAAATGAAAAATTCAATCGTGTTAAGGTTGACAATTGGAAAAAATGAAAATCGCGCTCTCTCTACTACTTCTTTTGTCGTGTCCCCTTTACGCTCAACTCTCCGTCGGTGTAGAAACTTCGCGTATCAAACGGATGCGTGATGGTGGGACACAACAAAATGGACAGTTCAATGGTATCCGACTTACCTATGATAGAATCAAACCTCTCTATTTAGGAGCTGATTATTTAAACGGTGTTGCCAACTTGAAAGGACACTCTGGAGCACAACGTCGCATTGTTTCAGAGTTAACAGATCAAGTGTATGAGGGGCGTATTGGCTACACTTTTTTCGAGGAAGACCATTTTTTCTCTCTCTTCACAGGTTATGGTTATTTTCATGAAGAGAATGATTTTAGATCTCCAACTCCAATCCCTTTCAAATTTACCAATACATTTAACTACATCCCCGTTGGCTTTTTATCTGGTGTCAATTTCTCTACTCTGCTAAGTATGGGTGTTAACTTCAAAATGATGTTCATGCAAGAAGCAAAGACAAAAGTGACAGAAGACCCTGCCCGTGAAAACGTTATTATCCAAATGAATGAGGAGATCAATGTAAGAGTTGAGGTCCCTTTAATTCTTTCTCTACCAAAAGCACGGCTTGGCTTACGTTTTGGTTGTATCCCTTTCTTTGAGTATCGCCACTATGGTGGGAGAGAGGGATTCCCCTTCAACTACGTAGATACTAAATACACTCAAGTGGGAGCTAGACTAGCTCTTTTGACACGGTTTTAACTAAAAGGACACATGGGAACATTCTATAATCGATTGAGCTATAGCTTTGGAAATGAAGATTGGAACACTGAACAAAAAGCACTTCAAATCACTCCTGAAGACCGTGTCCTTTGTGTAACAGCAAGTGGAGATCGTCCTCTAAATCTCCTTTCAACTCCTTGCAAGGAGATGGTCACCATCGATGCAAACCCAATTCAAAATGCTCTTTTTGATCTCAAAGCAGCCGCTTTGAAAACATTTGATTACAACGACTACATTGCGTTCTTAGGTTTAGAACCTATGGATAAACGATTAGAACACTACAAAAGCCTCAAAGGAAAGCTCACTCCCCACTCTCTTGAGCTCTGGGAAAAAAACCATTTAAAAGTGCGTAAGGGGGTCCTTTTTGAAGGAGCCATCGAAAAAATGGCAAAAGTTTCTTCTACTCTTGCCCAGGTTTGCCGACGAAAAAAAATAGAAACCCTTTTTTCCTTCGACTGCATTGAAGAGCAAAAACGGTTTGTTCAAAATGAATTTGATACAGCAGCCTGGAGACGCCTTTTTACATTTGTTCATCTTTTTCGCCGCTTTTCAAAAGATCCTGGTCTCTATAAATATGTTGCCGCTGAGTTTCATACCGGCAAATTTTTACATGAACGGATCAACCATTATCTCCACACTTCTCTTGCAAAAAAGAGCTTATTGATGAACCTCATTTTAAGAGGGAAATTCGACCATGATTTTCTCCCCCCCTATCTACATGAAAAATGTATTCCTCAAATCATCAAACAACTCGACTCTGTTTCATTTGAAACCATCGATCTTCTCTCTTACCTTGAAAAAGCTCCTGATGAAAGTTTTGACCGCTTTTCCCTTTCTGATGTCGCTTCCTATATCCCTGAAAAAGCGTTTGAAAAGATGCTCACATCTACAATCCGTGTGGCAAAACCAGGAGCTCGCTTCTGCATCAGACAATTTATGACAGACTACGAGGTTCCAAAACACCTCAAGCAACATCTCAAGCGGGATCTAAAGCTAGAAGAGACACTCAACCAAGAAGATAATTGCTTTGTCTATCACTTTATGGTAGGAGAGGTTGTCAAATGATCTGCAAGAGCCCAAAATGCTCGTCTAATATGACTTAAATGTCTTCCATAGAAAGCAATATACTCAGAAAAGGGTCTCATTCCCCTCTGTGCTTTTGTCACTGTACCCCCAGAACCATCATTGAGAAAAAGCCCCTTTTGCTTAGCTTCACCCATTGCAAGGATGGTGAGCATTCGATACACCTGTTGCGTGTAATCACACTCTAATTGATAGCCAAAGAAAGGGACACTCATGCTTTTATCTCGCCTATACGAAATGAAAACTCCATCGATCTGCCCCTCCTTTTCGAGAGCTGTTATCGAGAAAAAAGAGCTTTTAAACACACTCTTGATGAATTTTTCAGTGTAGTGTGGACTATAGTTTGTATGTTTTTTGATATAAATCTGGTTGTAGAGATCGATGATCCTCTCTTCCTTTCCTTGTAGCTCTTCTCCTCTTAAAATGTGGTACCCAAGCTTTGAAATTAAACGATGATCTCTTCTGTGATGGTAACGCGCTTTTTTATCCAGCCCAAAGCCTGGATCATAACAGTAAACCTCTCTTGTCTTATTGATCCCATATTTGAGGTGGTGAAAAGGGAGGAGTTGCTCTTGGAAGAGGTTTCGAAACATCAATGTGTGGGATGGAAAACGGTCGACTAAAAATTCTGTCATATGCCTAAGCTGCTTCAACGAGATTTGAGGGAAAGTAGCCGCACTTAACAGCCAATTATTGACAAGAACCGACCGATTGATTTTCACCCCTTTTAAAAATCCCCCAGCTGCTGTTACAAGTCCACGATGGAAAAAGGATTGATATCCCCTTTCTTGTCGGCTCGAAATCAAAAAATAATTAGATGTAAGATAGGAATTATCATATTCCATTTCATTGACAGTCAATGGAAAGATAAGATCATCCACTTTGAGAAGGTAGAATGTCGTTTCAATATTTGAGACAAATGAGCTCACCCCTTCTTTCAATAAAGGCAAAAAAAAGTGTTGCATTCCAACACTCTCCTCTCCCTTTGGCCAAACCAATGTCTCGATATTTGTTTGATCGTAGAGGTCGACAGACATGCCTTTACTTTAAGATTTATTTGCTATAGAGGCAAGTGCGATCGATGAGAGGATAAAGAGAAGTGCTCCTCCCCCTATCATTAAGTAACTACTTGCGATCGGAATCGAAGAAAATGCATTGATCGGTGCGATTTGGCCCGATAAAGAGAGGTAGATCAAAACCCCACAAACTGTCCCAATCACTGAAATAGCAAGAAGTGTGAATGTGCAAATTTGAGAACAGCAATTTGAATTCCTAGCTAAACTCGAGGTTGAAGCAAGGCGGGATGGAGCACGAGAAGGTGGAGGAGGAGGTGTATCCATTTATACGGAAAAATTTACCACAAAAGAAAATTATATGCTATCGAGTAAGTGCTGTTAATATTTTTCTTTTCCCTTCAAAAGGAGCCCTTCCATGCATTGCTAAAACATTGTCTAGGACAAGGAAATCACCTTCCTGCCAAGGATAGGAGATTGTTTGATCATCCAGTACATCTAAAATGTGATAGAGATCTTGTTTTGGAATTTTTCCTCCTGTTTCAAAGAAAATTTCATGCATGATTGTATTTGGCTTGGCGTAGATCAATTTGGTCCCAATCCAATTCCAAAATCCAATCAACTTAGGATTAAAATCGTATAGGTGCGCTTGATTAAACCATGTCGGTTCACCTGTGACAGGGTGGTCTAAAATAGCAGGACATGTTTGGGAAACTTGAAGCCAGTCTCCATTCCACTTATAATCAAAAGCATTTGCATCACACCGTTTTTCAGCTTCCAAACGGCTTTCTGTTTCAAATGCCTCCATCCATGTTTTATGTCCCCTTTGGAGTTTGTTGATCAGATCAAAGAGAATGCTTTTTCCATAATAATTAGAAACATACCGAAGTTTTCCTTCTGTAAAGCGCTTTTGAACATCAGATTTTACACCATCATAGATCCGTCTGGCATCTCCTAAAATTGTCGCTCCTCCAACAGGAGATGGTGTTTGGCAGTAGAAATAGATATGTTTTGGATAGTCCTTGATAAAACTCATCTCATTATGTAGAGGGATTTTAAGAGAAGGAGGAGCTTCTGTTGAAGTATACACTTTCCCTTTCACCTTATCACGAGGACTATCTCCTCCCACATAATCAAGAGCTTTCCCCAAATTAAGTGTTTTAATCACAGCATTAAACCCTTCCGCTCCTACGATTGGAAATCCTCGAAACAAGACACCTGCATGATCAACGACTAGCTGAGAAATTTCTTCTCGATTTTCTTCAACATATTTCAAAAACTGTTCAAAGGTTGGTGTACTTTTTTCAGGTTCAATAACAAGAGGGAGTTTTTCTTTTGTGATAAATGATTTTTTCATATTTTTGGTGCCATAAATTCTGGACCAACAGGGTTGGCCACGCTGTTTAAAATTTCTTCGATCTCGCTTAGATCTTCGTTGCTCAATTTCCAATCCCAAAGAGTATCAAGAAAATTGAGTTGTTCCTTTTTTCGACATCCAATAAGAGGAATATCAATCCCTTTATCCAATGCATAACGTATAGCCAGAGCGATCACCGGCTTATTGTAATGCTCTTTTGCCCATCTAGCAAGTATTTCCACACATGCAAGATAAGAATCGAACCGAGGTTGAATAAACTTTGGATCATTTTTTCTTAGGTCATCTCCTTCAAAGACCCTCTTAGTTGTCATCTTCCCCGATAAAAGAGCACGACAGATTGCTCCATACCCAAGGATTGAGATCCCTTTTTCTTTACAATAGGGGAGCTCTGCTTCTTCGATCTCTCTTTCAAACATGTTGTAAGGAGATTGAAGTGTTGAGCACTCCCCAAACTCCTTCATCATCTCGGCGGAGTAATTACTCACCCCAAAAGCGCGGATCTTCCCTTGGGCTTGCAATTTTTGCAACACTTCAGCCGTTTCTAAAAAAGGGACGGTTTTGTCAGGCCAATGTACCTGATAAAGATCGATATAATCGGTATTAAGGCGTCTTAATGAATCTTCAACTTCTTGGAGAAGGCGCTTTGAGCTCGAGTCTCGAATGATTTTACCACGCTCCCATCTCAATCCAGCTTTGGTCGCTAAAATCACTTGATCACGTCTACCTAAAATCGCTTTACTCACAATTTCTTCAGCAAGACCAAAACCATAAACAGGGGCTGTATCAATCAGATTGATCCCTAAATCAAGAGCGCATTGAATCGCATCAATCGCCTGCTTTTCATCTGTTCCACCCCAAAGCCACCCACCGATAGACCATGTTCCAAGCCCTAAACGGCACACTTTTGAAACGATATTTTTAACTTCTGTGTATTCCATATTTATTTTTGAGATAGGGGGAATTTAATGGTAAATGTCGTCCCTTCTCCGGGCTTACTCTCCACTGAAATTTCTCCCTGATGAAGGTCTACTACCTTTTTACAAACAGCAAGCCCAATCCCAAACCCTTTTTTTTGGTCTTTCCCTTCAGGGAGCCGTTTAAAAATTTTAAAAATATCTGATGTATCTGACAAACCCATTCCATTATCACAAATCTTTAATGCATAGAAATGCTCTTCTGATTTTCCATAAATTTCAATCTGAGGAGGATGATTTGGTTTACAATATTTGATTGCATTTCCAATGAGGTTTTTAAAAAGATCCCGCAAAAAAATTGGGTCCCCCTCTATCGTTTGCAATTCTCCTACATGAACGAAATCTTTTGCTTTATAATCAGCAACAACCTCTTTGATGAGTTCATTGAGATCTAAAGGCACTTTTTCTACCCTCTCCTCAACAATATGAGAAAGCGCTAATAAGGAGTTTGTCAATTCGCTCATCTCGCTAATAGAAGATTTAAGTTTATCCACAAAAGGAAGAACTGTCTCACTCTTCATTTCAGATTCGATGATCTCAACGGTTGAATAAGCGACAGACAAAGGGTTTTGCAAATCGTGGGAAATAAGATGAGCGTACTCCTCCAACTCTTTATTCGAACGCTCGAGATTTCGAATCAATTGCCCAATCTGCTGATCTTCTTTTTTTCTCCGCTCTGTGATATTGATAACTGTTGCAATAACAAGTTGATTTCCATCCACTTTGATCGGATTTAAACCAATTTCAACCGGAATAAAATGCCCCTCTTTATGCACCCCAAATAAATCTCTTCCAACCCCCATAAGCCTTGGAGGAGAGTGACTCGTAATATAATCACTTCTCTGTTTACGGTGTTGGGTCCGAATATTTTTTGGAAGAAGCATTTCCACTTCCTGATTTATCATCTCCTCTTTTGAATAGCCAAAAAGCTCTATGACCTCTTTATTAAAGAAAATCATCTTCCCATTCTTATCTGTCACAAGAACAGCAACTGGAGAGTGTTCAAGAATATTTTCAAAAAGGGATCGAGATATTTTTTCTGTCATATCAGCTTGCCTATTGCATAGATTAAATCTTTCCATTCATAAGGCTTGAGAAGGAAGTGATCTGAAAACTCTTCTTCCCCTCCTTCAGCGATTCCTGAAATAAAGAGAATAGGAGCTTCTTTTGTCTTCTCTGCACTTTTTAAGGTTTTTGCAATCTCTTCACCCCGCATATCGGGAAGAAGGCGATCCAAGATAAATAGATCAAAAGCACCATTTTTGCTCTCTTCAATCGCTCCCTTACCACTTCCAGTACAAGTGACGGTATACCCTTCTTTAGTGAGACGAAATGCGAGCAATTCTGTAATATCTTCGTCATCATCAATAATTAGAATTTGCCTTCCCATATCACATTTCTATTTTTTTAAGACCAAATGTAAACAGAGACTAATCTATTTTTTCTACCGATTCAAGGAAAAATTTTGTGATGCTAACTGATGGTAAAGTGTTTGAAGGGCTGGATGTTTGGGGCAAAGGTCTAATGCTTTTTCAACCGCCTCTTTTGAAGCATCTGGTTGTTGCAAAAGTGCTTTGGCAAGAGCTAAATTGGCAAGTAAGCCAGGGTGACGCTCTAGGTGATATTCTTTGAGGAGCTCTATTCCTTTCCCTTTTTGAAACTGGCGTGTAATCCTAACCCATAGAGGAGGGGCAAATAGAGATTTAATTCCACCAGTAAGCAGTAGAGACGTGAAGCGTAGGCCTAGCAGAAAAAGGTGTAAAACAATCAAGCCTATAAGTAGAGGATTGATTGTCTTTAAATACGTTTTTGGACCTAGCCAATTTGAAAATACAACGACAAACGTCCAAAGAAGAAGCCACAGAAGATGTCCGCACATCTTATTAAAAAGAGGAAATGCCGATTCGTACAACGGCTCTCCATTCCGATTGAGAGGAGTAAAAAAACCGGTCGAAGAGAAATTAAATGTGTGGTGTTCACACTGAGTTAAATCGTTTTCTCCATCAAAAAAAGACCCCGCCTCAGGGCAATACCTGATCATTTTCAGCTTCCTCTTTTTCAGGAGCATTTTCCAAAGCAAGTTCTTCTATTGCAGACATCTCTTTATAACGAGCAATTGTATCAGAAATCAATGTTGTCGGAGGAGGAATCAAAGAAGGCTCCTCTTCAGGGGTTGTCTCTTTTTTCTCAACTGCTGGTTTTTTCTCAGCAGCTGTACTCTCTTTCCGCTTACGTGGCCGTCTCTTTTTCTTTTCACCACTCTCTTCTTTTTTACCCTCTTTTCCCCCAGCAATCTTGATCTCTTTTTCAACCGAAGCTGACTTAAGAACCATTCGAGCTTCTCTCACTTCAACAATATCATAATCGCTTGCAGGGAGAATAAAACTCTTAGGTTTATCGTAAGAACGGTAAAAGCATGAACCATTGAAAGAAATGACCTCTACCATATCGACAAAAAATTCATCAGCCCCAGAGCTTTTTGAAGAACGAAGAACAAGCTTATGTCCTTCTTTTGCCGTCACAATTGTTTCAATCGTCGGTTCTCGTGTAAAATGCATAATTATTCCTTTTCTGCCATGTACTTGATGAAATCGATCAATCTTGTTGAATAACCCATCTCATTGTCATACCAGGCAATCAATTTAAAAAATTTATTGTTTAGAGCAATTCCAGCTTTTGAATCAAAAATAGATGAAACTGTGCTACTCATAAAATCTGAGGAGACCACTTGATCTTCACAGTATTGTAAAATTCCCTTCATAGGACCATCTGCTGCAGTTTTTATAGCATTGCAGATCTCTTCATAGGTTGCCTCTTTTTCAAGCCGCACCGTAAGATCGACACAAGAGACATTTGCAACAGGAACTCGAAATGCCATCCCTGTCAATTTCCCTTTCACTTCGGGAAGACAAAGAGCAACAGCTTTTGCAGCCCCTGTTGTTGCAGGAATAAGATTTTGAGAGGCACAACGACCTGCTCTCCAATCTTTTTTCGAAGGACCATCCACAGTAGCCTGCGTTGCAGTCATCGCATGAATCGTCGTCATAAGCCCTTCTTCAATCCCAAAATTATCGAGCAACACTTTGGTAAGAGGAGCTAAACAATTCGTTGTGCAAGAAGCATTGGAAACAATTGTATCACGACTTGAATCATATTTTTCGTGATTCACACCCATAACAAACGTAGGGACATCCCCTTTTGCCGGAGCAGAAATAATAACCCTTTTTGCTCCAGCTTGAATGTGTAAGCTTGCATCTTCATGCTTTGTAAAAAAGCCGGTTGATTCAAGAACATAATCAACTTCAAGTTTTTTCCAAGGAAGAGTTTGGGGATTTTTTTCAGAAAAGACCGCAATTTTTTTGCCATCAATCTCTATATGATCTTCAAATGGAGAAACTTCATTTTTTAGCTGACCATGCACAGAGTCGTATTTGATCAAATACGCTAGATTATCTGCAGGGACAAGATCATTGACAGCAACAATTTCAATCTTTGGGTCTAAGAGCGCTTGACGGAGGAAGAGCCTCCCAATACGGCCAAGCCCATTTATCGCGATTTTTACCATAGTCGTTTGCCCCCGGTCGGTGTCGTTATTCGCTTAAAAACTCAACAATACACTCTTGTGCATTGTCACCCACACGATTTTTACTTTTGATCAATCGAGTGTAGCCACCATTCCGATTTGAGAAACGTGGTCCTAGAGTTGTAAAGAGCTTTCCAATGACTTGCCGATCTGTATTATAATCCTTTACACTTCCCTCTTTAGCAGCGCGCATTTGCTTACTATCTAGAGAGTTGTAACGAATCATCAGCTTGCCAATCGCATCTCTTCTTGCAGCTAGCGTATTTTTCTTTGCAATCGTGATCATTCGATCAGCGTGTCGACGCAACTCTTTTGCCTTTTCAACTGTTGTGACAATCCGCTCTCTTTCGATCAAGGATTTGAGTTGATTGGCAAACATGCAACGTCTGTGAGAAGATGTTTTGCTGAGTTTAACGCTCCGTTTCCGATGTCTCATAACGCAGCTCCTCCTGTTTGGTTCTCTTCAAGAAAAGTAGTGATTTTGTCTTTCACATTTTCTTGAGTGATTCCAAAGCGGCTTAAGTCCATTCCGAGACCAAGGCCCATTTCAGTGAGCTTCGCTTTGATTTCATTGAGGGATTTCTTTCCAAAATTACGGAATTGAAGCAATTTTGGTTCAGGCATGACAACAAGTTCTCCGATTGTTTCGATAGAAGCACCATTGAGACAATTTGTCGAACGGACAGAGAGCTCAATTTCGTTGATTCCAAGAGCCAATTTTTGCATCAATTCATCCCGATCAGAATCAATTGTTTTACTCGATTCTTCAAATGAGATTTCATGATCAGCCATATTTTCAAAAACATCGAGATGTTTTACAAAAATTTTGGCAGCAAAGGCGACTGCCTCTTTTGGTGTAATTCTTCCATCAGTGTGAACTTCTAAGATAAGGCGGTCAAAATCAGTTGCTTGTCCAACTCGAGTCGCTTCAACAAAGTAGTTTACAAGGGTGATCGGAGAGTAGGCAGAGTCGATTAAAATTTCATCGACAAGCCGATTTGCCACTTCATGCTTTTCAGAAGGAACATACCCTCTTCCAATTGCAACTTTCAGCTCAACACGTCTGGTCATCGGTTTTGTGACAGTGAAAATAGGAAGATCTGGGTTAATCACTTCATAAGGGCAATCTTTAATCAGATCTCCTAGAGTGATCACTTTTTGACCTTTTTCAGCTAGATCTGCTTGAGTCACTTCAAGTGTTGTTGAGATCACTTGTTGCTGCCGAATCGCACTCCCTTCGTCATCTAGTGGGAGACGTCTAAGAAGAGCTCCTTTTAAATTAAGAATGATATTTGTGACATCTTCAGTGACACCTTCAACAGCCATGTACTCGTGTGGAACACCTTCCATAAAAAACGAGATGATTGCGGGTGATTCGATAGATGTAAGGAGTAGTCGACGAAGTGAATTTCCAATTGTATGGCCAAACCCTCGTTCAAACGGCTCAGCAATAAACTTTCCATAGGTCGATGTAAATGTTTTCTCATCTACTTTTATGCCTTTTGGCATTTCAAACTTATCATACGTAAGCGATGGCATTAACGGTCCTCCTTAAACTCTACGTCGTTTGCGTGCTCTGCACCCGTTATGGGGTACAGGCGTTTGGTCACGGATAGCTGTTACCATCAGTCCGCCACTTATCAATCCTCGAACAGCAGACTCTCGTCCTGCTCCAGGTCCTTTTAAATTGACCTCAATTTCTTTCATTCCAGAATTCACAGCTGAACGGGCAGCATCTTGAGCGGCAACAGTTGCAGCAAATGCAGATGACTTACGTGAACCTTTATATCCAACTTTCCCAGCTGCAGCCCAAACGATCACATTTCCAGCTGTATCAGTGATTGAAATGAGAGTGTTATTAAATGTCGCCTTAACATGTGCAATTCCCACAGGAACATTACGTGCAACGCGCTTTTTAACCTTTGCACCTTTCTTGACAGGCTGCGTCTTTTGCTGAGTTTTTTTACTTTTCTTTTTAGACATGCTTCCTCAATTATTTCTTCTTATTCGCAACAGTCTTAACTTTTCCCTTGCGAGTACGGGCATTTGTTTGTGTTCTCTGTCCTCTTACAGGCAATCCTGCTCGGTGTCTTTGACCCCGGTAAGCGTGGATGCTGATCAGCCGTTTGATATTCCCTTGAACTTCCCGTCTAAGATCCCCTTCAACGACAAAATCATTCTGAAGAAGTGCGTTGATCCGTGTGATCTCTTCATCAGTCAACTCAGCAGCTTTCTTATCTGGATTGAGATTCAACTTGGTAACAATTTCTTGAGCCACTGAGTCCCCAACTCCATAGATGTAGGTAAGGCTGATGATCAATCTTTTCTTCGCTGGTATATCTATCCCAATAATTCTAGGCATATTTTACTCTCATGGTTCTCAATGTTGCTCAAAAAGCATAGCAACTTCTCTCAATTAAATCAATGGACTATCGACCTCTAACCTTCGCTTTTTTCATAAAGCCGTCATACCGCTTCATGAGAAGGTGGGATTCTATCTGTTTCATGGTGTCTAAAATGACACCCACTAGAATCAAGAGAGAGGTTCCCCCAAAAAAGTAGCTAATTGAGGGGTCAATGTGTAAAACTTTTCCTATAAGCATAGGCAAAATTGCAATGATCGCCAAAAAGACGGCTCCAATCAAGGTGACTCGATTCATTGTACTCTCTAGATAATCTTGCGTCGGCTTTCCTTGTCGGATCCCAGGGATAAAGGCACCATTGTGCTTCATATCTGAGGCAATCTGCTCTGGATGAAATTGTGTCGCTGTCCAGAAATAGGTGAAAAAAAGAATAAGGAGGACAAAGAAAGAGGTGTAAACCCAGCTTCCAGGAGAGAGCGCTGTAGCAAAAGAACCTAAAAAACTTCCTTGACCAATGAACTGGGCAAGCGTTGCAGGGAACATCAAAAGAGAAGAAGCAAAAATCACAGGGATCACACCTGCATAGTTAATCTTTAAAGGAATAAATGAGCCTCCCCCTTGAACCTCTCTTCTGCCAACAACTCTTCTAGCATATTGAACAGGGATTTTTCGAACACCTTGGATGATCAAAATTGTCGCGATAATCACCATGACAAAGACAGAGAACAAAACAACGAGTGAAGAGAAAGTGAGTTGTCCCGGTTCTTGGGAGCTTAAATTCAATTGTCCAACCATATTTCCAATGGTTGAAGGGAGTGAGGAGACAATTCCGATTGTAATGATCAAACTAATCCCGTTTCCAATTCCTTTCTCAGTGATTTGCTCACCGATCCACATGAGAAAAATGGTTCCAGTTGTCATCGTCATAATTGTGACAACAAAAAAGAGCCAAGGAAGTCCGAACATCTGTACTCTAAACATCTCAGAGAGAATAATCCCCGGACTTGCAAGGTTCATCGAGATGGCATAACGAGCAAAAAGGCTCGACTGAATAAGAGCAAGCAAGACAGTCAGAAGGCGTGTATTTTTATTGATCTTACGTCTTCCCGCATCGGGATTTTCTTTCACTTCTCGTTGAAGGCTTGGCATCAATGCCATCAAAAGCTGCATGATAATCGAAGCAGAGATATAGGGCATGACTCCTAAAGCAATCACCGTCATTTGGGCGAAAGCTCCTCCAGAGAAGATGTCGACGAGTTGAAAGAGGTTTTGCCCTCCTCCAGTAGCTTGCTTAAAATAGGCTAGGGCGAGTTCACCATTGATCCCAGGGACTGGGACAAAGACTCCTAAACGACAGACGACAAGCATCAATATCGTAAAGAGAATTTTACTCTTGAGTTCAGGGATGCTTCCAATCCGTTTGACAGTGTCGAACATTAGACGTTAGTCTCGATCTTCATTTTTTTTAGTTTTTCCCGAGCCCCTTGTGAAATTGCTTTCACTTCAAAAGAGACGGTTTTTGTCAGCTCACCTTCTGCTAAGATTTTGATTCCAAAAGATTTCCCTTTGAAATGTCCTTTCTCACGTAAAGTTTCTAAGCTCACAACTTCTCCATCTTCATAGATGGAATCGATCATTCCGAGGTTAATCACATCCAAACGCTTACGAAAGCGCGCATTGCTAAAACCTCTTGTAGGCAAACGTTTATGCAGTGGTACACCACCACCAATGTAGCCATGTCTTTTTTTACACCCAGAGCGTGCTCCCATTCCTTTTTGCCCTCGACCTGATGTCTTTCCTTTTCCAGATCCAGGTCCTCGTCCGAGGAGTTTACGCCTTTTTTTAGGGCGGGAAGAGTTGGTTAACGTGTCCAATTTAGTTGTCATGCGACCCCTCTCATTTCTAATGTTTCCTTCCGATTCCTCAAGCTTTCAAGCGCTTTAAATGCAGCCTTGACTTGGTTGAGTGGATTATTTGAACCGAGGCTCTTTGCAACAACATCGCGCACTCCTGCAAATTCAAGAATTGAACGAACACGAGAACCTGCAACAACGCCTGATCCTTCTGGAGCTGGCTTAAGAAGCAACTTAGATCCATCGTAATCGACAAAAACTTCATGAGGGATTGTGGTATTTTCCATCTCAAAAGTCATGAGGTTTTTTCGAGCAGCTTCCCCACCTTTTCTAATAGCATCGGTCAATTCATTTGCTTTTGCAAATCCATAACCTACGCGTCCCTTACGATCTCCGATCAAGATAAGGGCAGAAAAACTAAACTTTCGTCCACCTTTGACAACTTTTGAACACCGGTTGACAAAGAGAACTTTTTCGTCTAAATCGTCTGACTTTTGTTTATTCTGGTTCTGTTGTTTATTGTACATCTTTGTCCCTTAATTAAAATTTAAGCCCAGCTTCTCTAGCACCATCAGCAACAGCTGCTAAGATTCCGTGGTACATTTGGCATCCACGGTCGAAGACAACTTCTTTAACCTTCTTTTTCAACGCAAGCTCTCCGATCTTCTCTCCAAGCTTTTTTGCTGATGTTTTATTTTTACCACCCTCTTTAAACTCTTTTGAAAGAGTCGAGACGGAAGCGACAGTTTTTTCTAGCTGATCATCTACAAGCTGAATATGGATATGTCGATTAGACCTCATGACCACTAAGCGAGGCTTAAGACCTTTAAGTTTTTTTCGGACACGTACAGCACGCTTTTTGCGAAGTGTATTACGTTTAACAAAATCATTCTTCATGCTTTCTTACCTGCTTTACCCGCTTTTCTTCGAACATATTCATCTTTGTAACGGATTCCTTTCCCTTTGTAAGGTTCAGGAGGTCTTTTCGCACGGATATCTGCAGCGAACTGACCCACCATTTGTTTATCTATTCCAGCAACACTAATTTTTGTGTTTTTCTCAACTTTTAGCTGTAACCCTTCTGGGATTTTCAACAAGACTGGATGAGAGAATCCAACTGCAACATCGAGCAAATCTCCTTTGACAGCTGCTTTAAATCCCACTCCAATCATTTCTAGTTCTTTGACAAACCCTTCAGAAACACCGATCACCATATTGGCAATAAGAGACCATGAAAGACCTAAGAAGTTTGTTGCATTTTTGTGTGCTTCATCTAATGAGACTGCAATCGACCCTTCTTCGATTTTCAAAACAATTCCAGGGATGAGGTCACGAGTCAAACTCCCTTTGGGTCCTTTGACAAGCAGTGTTCTACCTGTTAGTTTTGCTTCAACTCCTTTAGGAAGGATAATTGGTAATTTTGCTTTACGAGACATTTTTTATAATTCCTACCATGCTATGCAGAGGAGTTCTCCGCCCAGTTTATCTTTTCGTGCCTGTTCACCATCTAAAACCCCTTTTGAGGTTGAGACGATTGAAATTCCAAGCCCTCCCAAAACTCTTGGGATATCTTTATGAGAGACATACCGTCTAAGTGAAAGCTTAGACATCCGCTTAAGCCCTTTGATGACAGGCTCTCTTTGATCTGTGTATTTCAAAAAGATCCGCATCGTTCCACGACCTTTCTCTTCCTTAACCAGTAGATGAGCAACAAACCCTTTTTGCTTAAGAACTTTAACAACTTCTTCTTTGAATTTGCTATGAGGAATCTCAATGTAACGGTGTTTCGCTTTACATCCATTTCGGATACGGGTAAGTAAATCGGAAATTGGATCTTGAATCATTTTTTAGCCTCTTTTTTAAAGGGTAGTCCCATCTGCTGCAATAACTCAAAGCACTCTTCATCATTTTTTGCTGATGTGACAAAAGTGATGTTCATTCCTTGAGTTCTTTTAACTTTATCGAGTTCAATCTCTGGGAAAATCTGTTGATCATCGATACCAAGAGAGTAGCTTCCTCGTCCATCACACTTTCTATTAAATCCTCTAAAGTCACGGATACGGGGAGAAACGATTGTAAAAAAACGTTCTGCAAAATCGTACATCCGCTTTCCACGCAATGTCACTTTAGCTCCAATCACTTGATTTTCTCTAAGTTTAAAACCTGCAATTGACTTCCGTGCACGAGCAAGGACGGGCTTTTGCCCTGAAAGGATTGTCAACTCTTTGATTGCATCTTGCAATGCATTTTTATCTTGTGACGCTTCTGCAAGGCCCATGTTGATGACAATTTTTTTCAGAACTGGAGTCATCATGGGATTTTTGTACTGAAACTTCTCTTTTAACGAAGCGCGAATTTCAGTTAGATATTTTTCCTTAAGTTTTCCCATATTAACTCTTCACTTGTTTTTTGATTTCACGAAATAGCACATTTTTCTTTCCATGCACAAGCCGCTTTACACCATCTTTGAACTGCACTTTCAATTTCACACCTTTCTCACCTACAAAAGGTTGCACATTTGAAATATTGATTGGGCACTCGATATCGATGATTTGAGCCTCTTGGTTCTCTTGTGTTTTTTTCTGGTGCTTCTTTCGAATATTGATTCCTTCAATAATGACCCGGTCACCTTTAAAGCGGAGAACTTTCCCAGTTTTCCCCTTGTCATTTCCAGCGATGACAACAACCTGATCTCCTATACGAACTTTTTTCATCTTAGATCACCTCTGGTGCTAATGAGCTTATTTTAACATAACCACGGTCACGCACTTCTCTTGCGACAGGGCCGAAAATTCGGGTTCCTTTTGGATTTCCCTTTTCATCAATAATGACACAACTATTGGTATCAAAGCGAAGCCACGAGCCATCTTGACGCTTGATATACCGCTTAGTCCGTACGATAACCACTTTGACAATATCACCTTTTTTCACAGAGCCGTTTGGTTCAGCATCACGTACAGAACAAACGATGATATCGCCTACACCTGCATACCGTCTTTTGGAACCGCCAAGAATTTTAAAACACTTAACTTTCTTAGCTCCGCTATTGTCTGCAACTTTTAATTCAGATTCTTGTTGAATCATACTTCCTTATCCACCATTTACAACACGCCAACGCTTAAGCTTGGAAAGCGGTCTAGTTTCTTTAATTAATACTTTTGTTCCCACAGGCAATTTTTGCCCTTCATGGTGTGCATAATACTTTTTTGCACTCTTCATAACCTTTCCATAGACAGGATGGCGATAGGTGCGCTCAACTTGAACAACTGCTGTCTTATCCATCTTATTGGAAATGACAACGCCTTGTTTCACCTTTTGATTTGCTACGGTTTTCTCTTTTGTCATACTCCATCCTTCTGACGCATCACGGTCTTTATTTGGGCAATCTCTTTCCGAGATGCACCGATGAGATGCGTTTTTTGTGTTTTACTATCAAGTCTCTCACTTCTAAGCTCATACACTTGCTTTTGTAGATCCTCTAATTTCGTTTGAAGTTCTTCAACCGAAAGGTCTCTAAGTTCTTGTGCTTTTGCCATGCTTATACCTTCTCCAATCTTTCAACAAACCGGGTCTTAATCGCCAGTTTTGCAGCAGCACGTCTCAAAGCATTCTGAGCTTCTTCACGTGTTACATTTCCTACTTCAAAGAGAATACGTCCAGGCCTGACAACTGCAACCCAGTGATCCGTCGCTCCTTTCCCTTTTCCCATCCGTGTTTCAGCAGGTTTTTTTCCAACGGGTTTGTCTGGAAAAATTCGGATCCAAACCTGTCCACGTCTTTTAAAGAAGCGGTTGATTGTGACACGGCATGATTCTATTTGTTGAGCTGTGATACGTCCCCGCCCCAACACTTGAATGCCGTATTGTCCAAACTCAACAAATGTTCCACCTTTCGCCAATCCAGTGTGATTGCCTTTCATCTGTTTGCGGAATTTCGTTTTCTTAGGTTGAAACGACATCTCTACTTCTCCTTATCCTGTTTTGAATCTTCGCCATGATTGATCCAAACTTTTACACCAAGCGTTCCATAGGTTGTCTCAGATCGTACAATTGCGTAGTCAATATTTGCTCTTAGTGTATGAAGAGGGATACGTCCTTCTTTATACCATTCAGTCCGTGCAATTTCAGCTCCACCAACTCTTCCAGAAACTTGGATCTTAACTCCAACAGCTCCAGCATCCATCGTTGCTTGCAGCGCTTTTTTCATCGCTCTTCTAAAGGCGATACGTCTTTTCAATTGTCTTGCAATTCCTTGAGCAACAAGTGTTGCATCGAGGTCTGGCCGTTTGATTTCTTCAATCTCAATCCAAACTTCTTTACCGGTGAATTTTCTAAGTTCACTCTTTAAGAGTTCAATCTCAGCTCCTTTCTTTCCGATAGCAAGACCGGGCTTTGAGGTGTGAATCGTAATTTCGATCTTATCGCTCATCCGCTTGATGGTGAATTTCGAAGCACCTTGACAACTAGATCTTTTAGTTAGAAATTGTCTTAGCCTAAAATCTTCAACGAGAAGGTCACCAAACTCTTTCTTATTGCCATACCAAAGCGAACGCCAGTTCTTTTTGACACTCGTACGGTAACTGATTGGACTAACTTTTTGTCCCATTAACTCATGACTCCTAAGTTTTTTCCCCAACCACGACAGTGAAGTGGCTTGTACGTTTTAAAATTGGTGAACGGGATCCTTTTGATCGTGATTTTGCACGCTTCATTGTCGGTCCCTCATCTACTCTAACTTCTAGAACATGTAGCATATCACGCCTAGCGTCTAGGTTAACTTCTGCATTTGCTACAGCACTATCCAATGTCTTTTTTAAAAGACGTCCACTCTTCATCTTGCAGTGGCCTAACTGTACTCCTGCATCTTCAACTTTCAATCCACGAATAAGATTGGCAACAAGGCGCGCTTTTCGCGGAGGAATACGAATAAATTTTGTTACTGCTTTTGCAAGCTCCATCTTTCCCTACTTTGTTGCTGCTTTTTTCGTTGGGTGAGTTTTAAAGAGACGGGTTGGTGAAAACTCGCCTAATTTATGCCCCACCATCGTTTCTGTCACAAAGACCGTAAGAAATTTACGTCCATTGTGCACTTCAAAGGTATGTCCAACCATCTCAGGAGTCACCATCGAACGTCTAGACCACGTTTTAATCGGGTCTTTCTTTCCGCTTTGATTCATCTTTCTCACCTTACTCATCAGGTGATGGTCGACAAAAGGTCCTTTTTTTAGAGATCTGCTCATACCTATTTCTTCCTACGATCCTTTACGATCCATTTCTTTGTTTTTCGCTTATTTCGCGTACGCATTCCCTTGGTCTGTTTTGCCCAAGGCGTTTGCGGAATATAACCATTATGACGCCCTTCACCACCACCATGCGGGTGATCAACAGGGTTCATAGCTGTTCCTCGTACTGTCGGACGAATTCCTTTCCAACGAGTCCTTCCTGCTTTTCCATCTACACGAAGGCTGTGCTCTGCATTTGAGAGCTCTCCAAATGTTGCTCTGCACTTCTCATTGATCAAACGGTATTCCCCTGAAGGCATTTTGATCGTTGCATAACCATCACTTCTTGCAACAAGCTGAGCTGACAATCCTGCTGAACGGACAAGCTTTCCTCCACGTCCTGGACTCATTTCAATGTTGTGAACAACAGAACCAAGAGGCATGTGTTTAAGAGATGTACAGCAACCTGTGTTGTAAGGGCTCTCATCACCAGAGACAACCTCATCTCCTCGCTTCAACCCTTTTGGAGCCAAAATATATCGCTTCTCTCCATCTAAATAGTTTAAAAGAGCAATGTGAGAAGAGCGATTTGGGTCGTACTCTACAGAGGCAACTTTTGCCGGGACTTTATCCTTATTTCGTCTAAAGTCGATGATTCTATATTGCCGCTTGTGTCCACCACCTCGGTGACGACATGTGATGTGACCGTTGTTATTCCGTCCACCTGTGCTTCTTTTCCCAGCAATCAACTTACGACAAGGCTTCACCTGAGCTCTGACTTTCGCTTTGTTTTTGCTTTTTGATTTCTTCTGCTCCCCTTCAACTTCAATGCGCTTGGTCAATTCGTCTTTCTTTGGTAAGACGAGATGTCGCAATGACGGAGTGAGTGGCTTAAACTTTTTTGGCATCCTTTAGATCCTCTTATACTTCATCGAGAACATCACCTGTTTCCAGCGTGATAATTGCTTTTTTGAAACCAGCTTTTGCCCCTGGCTTCCCTTTTCCTCGCCCTCGTTTTGTTCTCTTCGGCTTCATCACAACCGTATTAACTGCAGAGACTTTTACTTTCTTTTCTTTGTAAATCGCTTCAATTGCTTTTGCAATCTGCGGCTTTGTTGCATGTGTATCGACAAGAAAAATATATTTCGGGTTCGTACAACGTGCCACACACGGGTTACTTTCGCTATTGTGCAACTGCTCTAAAACTGTTGTTTTCTCAGTGACGTAGCGAGATTTGATAATTGCATAGGGGTTATTCATGCTTCGACCACCCTTTTTGTCAGTTCTTTAAAAGCAGCTTCACTGATCACAATGGAGTGAGCGCAAGAGACATCATACCCATTTACATTCGCGGCTAATACAAAGCCAGATCTTGGGATATTGTTTACACTTTTTCTTACAGCATCATGTTTATCAGAGGGAACTGCCAACTCATCTTTATAAGAGCCTTCTCCTACAAAAAGAACAGGCCTTGTTCCAATTTTTTGCGACTGTAAAAATGCCCACACTGTTTTTGTCTGAGGCTTTTTCAATTCTCCAAAATCTTTGATAATATAAATTCTTTTTTCGGCAACTTTCTCTGCAAGAAGCTGACGAATTGCAGCTAACTTCTCTTTCCTATTGACTCGAACTTGCTGGTTGAATTTTGGCTTAGGCCCGAAGACAATTCCACCACCGCGGTACTGAGGAGAGGCAAGCGACCCCTGACGTGCGTTACCGGTTCCTTTTTGCTTAAAAGGCTTTTTCTTAGAGTGATCGACATCACTTCGTCCTTTCGTACTAGCTGACCACTGCCGTGCATTTGCGCGGATAGCAACGATATAATCTTTGATCAGTTGCTGACTGGTCTCTCCTTCAAGAAGAGCCTTATTGACAGTCAGCTCACCAGACGCTTCCCCACTAAATGTGTATTTTTTTAATTTAGCCACTTCAGCTTCCTATTTTTTCTTCTTCTTTTTCTTTATCGCCGGTGCAATCCAAACAACTCCACCCTGTGGGCCTGGAACAGAACCTTCAACAACAATCAAACCTTTTCCTTCATCAACAAAAAGAACACGAAGACTTTGAATCGTCACTTGAGCAGCGCCCATACGACCTGGCTTCTTTGTTCCCGGGAAACAACGTCCTGGAGTGGAACGCATTCCTGTCGATCCCCCATGGCGGTGAAATCCAGAACCGTGAGATGCAGGTCCTCCAGCGAAGTTGTGCCGCTTCATCACACCCTGAAAACCTTTTCCTTTACTCGTTCCTGTCACATCGATATATGCTTCATCAGAGAACAAGGAGACATTGAGCTCTTGCCCAACATTGTATTCGTCGACATTTTCAACGCGTGATTCAGATAGATGACGTCTAGGCTCAACTTCTGCTTTCTTATAGTGCCCTAAAAGTTGCTTTGTCACCCGCTTTTGCACTGTGCGGGGATCCTTTGTCACAACCTTATCATAGCCAAGCTGAAGCGCATCATAGCCGTCTGATTCTTTACGTTTAATCTGTGTGACTACATTTGGCTCAGCATGGATCACTGTGCAGACAACAACATTTCCTGATTCATCGAAGCGCTGAGTCATCCCGCGCTTTCTTCCCATTAATTTTAGTGTCATATGACAATTCCTAAAAATAAAATTTACCTTCACCCTTCTCAAGTCTTTGCCTAAGTTACCCTTCCAAGTCATGGCAATGACCGAAAAAAGGGACTTCTTAGAAAGATCTCTCTCACTTAAGAAATGAAAAAGAGAGCATAACAAACTTGCTCTCTTTTTGTCTAAGGAAAAATTAGCTTAAAAATTGCTACATCGCTTTGAGCCAGATTCCGATGAAATCGGAGATAGCCACACCACCTAGATTGACCAATTTTACAACCGGTGAGATTGGTGTGAAGAGCGCTGCATCTCCGATGAATTCGAAGATATTTTTTACAAATTCAACCACATGAGCCACCATATCTCTCCAGTAGGTGGTCTGCTGCTTTCGCTTTCCTTCGGGCTTTGTAAGCTGACTTAGCTCCCGAGCATTGGTACTTGATTTAAGCATCATTTGACTGATGATTTTGGGGACATTTACAAGGTGCAATCCAAAAAATACTTTTGGATAGACTTGAGAAAACTTATGCCATCCACTTTTAATCTCTCCGCAGAACCCTCGTACAAAATTTACTCCTTTAGAGAAAAAGGCTCCTGTAAAGAGCATTGAGGCAACCAAAGTCAGTGTGCTTGAAACACATGCTATTATATATTGAGCTGTGGTAGTGATTTTTTCGAAATATTTTGCCTTATTTGGATTTGGCTTTGCCCATAGTCGTGCATTGAGATGGAGAGGAGCACTTTCAGACACAATCCCCTTATTAAGGATGACGCGCCCTAGATTATGCACTGCAGAGATAATCATCGAAAATCCATCAAGAATCTTTACAAGAGCGATTGCTCCTCGCGTATGCTTGACAGCGGTATGTGCACTAGAAGACTCACCTGTCTGGTATTGATGAACACGGAAACCAAAATCAACATTTTTTAAAAGTTTATCGAAGGAACCAAGACTCCCAAAAAGAGCAAGAACACGCTTTGCAAGAGCAGATGTACGATCTCGAAGCTCGGAGGTCCAAGAAGTGTGAGGTCCAGATGTTCGGTTGGCTACACCGATTGAAAAGCAAGCGTCAGATAGTGCTGTCATAGGTCTATTTCTCCTTTGTTTAAGATAGGAAGTATAGATGATTAATAAGAAAATGTAAAGAATTAAAGATTAAAGTAGTATCTTACCAATCCCGCGCGTAAAAATTTTGCTTGTCATTTCCTTTTCCCCTTCGAGGTGCACCTCTAAAAGCTGTTTGGCAAGCAAGCGTAAGTGGCTCTCCCATCATCTCACCTAGAGCCCTTCCTTGGGGGATGAGAGAAAAAAATTAGCTTAGGGAGTGTCATCGATCAGAATAGCTTGTCAATCGTTACATCGCTTTGAGCCAGATGCCGATGAAATCGGAGATAGCCACACCACCTAGATTGACCAACTTTACAACCGGTGAGATTGGCGTGAAAAGCGCTGCATCTCCGATGAATTCAAAAATATTTTTTACAAATTCAACCACGTGGGCCACCATATCTCTCCAGTAAGTGATCTGCTGCTTCCGCTTTTCTTCAGGAGTTATCAACACTTCTTTATTATCCTCACCCAATAGCCGTGTACCATCCTCCTTTATACGGTGAGTGCGACTCAACTCTGAAGCATTAGTACTCGATGCAAGCCACATCTGACTGATAATTTTGGGAATACTGACAATGTGCAATCCAAAAAATACTTTTGGATAGATTTGAGAAAATTTATGCCATCCACTTTTGATCTCCCCACAGAACCCTCGCGCAAAATTGACCCCCTTAGAGAAGAAGGCTGTTGTATAGAGGGCTGAACTCGCAACAGACAAAGCGCTTGTAACACATGCGATTCTATGCTGAGCCTTGTTGGTAATTTTTTCGAAATAGTTTGCCTTTTCCGGGTTTTTATTTGGCTCTGCCCACAATCTTGCATTGAGAAGAAGGGGAGGGGCATTTTCAGGGAAATTTCCTCCATGAAGGATGACGCGCGCTAGATTATGGACTGCAGAGGTAATCATCGAGAATCCATCGAGAATCTTTACAAGAGCGATTGCTCCTCGCGTATGCTTGACAGCGGTATGTGTACTAGAGGACTCACCTGTGTGATATTGATGAACACGGAAACCAAAATCAACATTTTTTAAAAGTTTATCGAAGGAACCAAGGCTCCCAAAAAGAGCAAGAATACGACTTGCAAGAGCTGATGTGCGCTCTCGAAGCTCGGAGGTCCAAGAAGTGTAAGGTCCAGCTGTTCGGTTGGCTACACCGATTGAAAAACAAGCATCACTAAGTGTCGCTTCTGCCATAGCTCTACTCCTCTTTGACTTTAAAGGAAAAGCATAAACAATTGCTAAGAAAATATAAAGAATTAAAGATTAAAATAGTATCTTATTAATCCCGCGCATAAAAATTTCGCTTGTCATTGCCTTTTTCCCTTCGAGCTGCACCTCTAAAAGTTCGATAGCTCCTGTTTGACAAGCAATTGTAAGTGGCTCTCCCACAACCTCACCTATCTCACCTTGGAGGGATGAGAGACGTGCTTTTTTGATTTTAAATCTCTTTTTTTCTCCTCTCACTTCCACTTCTGTCCAAGCTCCTGGCTTGGGAGTGCATCCACGTATTTGATTATAGATGACTTGGGCGGGGCGATCCCATGAGATATATCCATCTTCAAGTTTTAATTTTTTTGCATAACTCGCCTCTTCATCATTTTGTTCTATAAGAGGATAGCTATCAAAATTTTGGATGACGTCAAGGAGTTTTTTGGAGCCGATCTCCACTAAAACTTCAGCTAGCTCTCCCGCTGTCATATCTTGATGGATTGGGGTTTTTTCTACAGCAAGGATCCCTCCTGTATCAAGGCCAGCATCGATTTTCATAATGGTCACGCCGCTCTCTTTTTCTCCTTCCATAATGCACCGCTGAACGGGAGCTGCCCCCCGGTATTTGGGCAGAAGGGAGGCGTGGACATTGATGCAGCCAAAACGGGGCACTTCGAGCAGGTTTTCTTTTAAAATCTCAGAAAAAGCGGCAATAACAAAGAAGTCGGCGTCTAAGCTTTTTAAAAAGGTGGCAAATTCAGGATCGGATGCTTTGTCGGGCTGATAAACGGGGAGCTTCTTTTCAAGGGCAAAGGTCTTAACAGGAGGAGGAACCTGTTTTTGGCTTCTTCCAAGTGGCTTATCTTTCCGTGTGACGACAGCTGCGACTTCAATGTGATGGTCTAACAGGGTTGCTAGAATCTCTTTTGCAAAATGAGGCGTGCCAAAAAAGACAACACGCACTTACTTTTTCCCTCCAGCTTCGATCAAAAGATCTTCTGGAATGACATTTGAAAGCTCTGTATTTTGCTCATCACGTTTATTCCGAATCCCTTGATGATTTCCTCGCATGCCAATCAATCCTCTTTTTGTCTGCTTGCAAAAATCGACAAAGTGGCGCACTTCTGGAAACATTTCAATTTCATTCTCAATGGCGGCAAGCGCTTCATGAAGAAGAAGGCGTGATCTGTAGATCAAACGATAGGCGTGGAAGAGCGCTTTACGCACTTCAAAGGAGAAATTCTTTCGCTTCAGCCCAATCCGGTTGACTCCGCCCAAGGAGTAGGGAATCCCTCCTCCAATTGTATAAGGGGGAACGTCATGAGTGACGCGACTCATTCCTCCGACCATAGTGTGACAACCAATGCGAACAAATTGGTGAACAGGTGTCATCCCTCCGAGGGTCGCGTAATCTTCAATATCGACATGCCCAGCAAGAAGGGAGTTGTTGCTAATTGTCACATATTTTCCAACGGTACAATTGTGGGCAATATGACAATACGCCATGATAAGCGATCCTTCTCCCACACTGACAACAGAATCTTCTTGTGTTGAGGAATTGATCGTTGCAAATTCACGGATCTCGCAATTCTTCCCAATCTTAACATAGGTTCTCTCCCCTTTAAACTTCCGATCTTGTGTCTTTGTTCCGATGACAGCGCCTGGCCAAATCACACTGTTCTCTCCAATTGTTGTATGACCATCGATGTAAGCACCCGATTTAATTGTTGCATTGTCGTGGATTGTAACGTGCTCTTTGACAACCGCGAACGGTTCGATTGTCACATTTTTTCCAATTTTTGCTTTGGGATCGACAACTGCTAAGGGGTGAATTTTTTGTGACATGTACCTATCCTTGAAAAAACTGATCTTTATTTACAAGACCGTAACCGATTTCTGCCTCGCAAGCAACCTTAGAACCTACTGTTGCTTTTGCATAGATCCTACCCCCCTTACTGCTAAAGATTTTACCTTCAGCAAAAAGATGGAGAACATCTCCCGGTAAAACGGGCTTGCGAAACTTTGCATTTTTTACGCTTAAAAAGAGCGCAATCTTATCTTCATAGCCGCTTTCGTGGAGCAAAACGCCTCCAACCTGGGCCATCGCCTCTAAAATCAAGACGCCGGGCATAATGGGCGCTTGAGGAAAGTGTCCTTGAAAAAAAGGTTCGTTAATCGTGACATTTTTCTGTCCCAAGATCGTATGTTTTTCTAGATCCATCTCTAAAATGCAGTCGACTAAAAGAAATGGATAGCGATGAGGTAAAATTCTCCTCACTTGTTGACTGTCAAAAATCATACTCCTTCCTCCAATAATTTCTTTCCAAAAGCCACATTGGTTTCGTGGCCCGAACAAACCGCAACAATATGCGCTATAAAAGGAAATCCGACAAGGAAAAGATCTCCGATGAGGTCGAGAACTTTGTGCCGAACCATCTCATCGGGATATCGAAGTCCCTCTTTGCTCAAAATTGCATTATCTTTAATCACAACTGCATTGTCCAAACTCCCCCCCCGAATTAACCCTTGATCCATCAGATGGGAGATCTCTTCATAGAGGGCAAATGTACGGCAACGGGAAACTTCTTCTTTAAATCCTTTGTCGCTGACAGAAAAAGAGAAGTATTGGGAACGGATCACAGGAACATTTGGATAATTTAATGTATAACTCACTCGGTATTCATCAGATGGAAGGGCAATGAGGTGAATATTTTTTTTAGAGAGGTAGACAGGCCTTTTGATCTTCACGACACTCCGCACGGCATCTTGCTCCTCGATGCCAGCTTCTTCAATCAGATGAATAAAAGGGCTAGAGCTCCCATCTCCAATCGGAGGCTCTTTATTTGAAACACGGACGATTAAATTGTCGATTTGGTTGGCAGCAAGAGCTGCTAAGACATGTTCGACGGTATGAACATGTGTCGAACCAACACCAATTGTTGTACTTCTCGAGGTATCGAGCACATATTCAAGTGATGCGGGGATAATTGGCTCTCCTGGTAAATCTGACCGTTGGAAGACAATCCCTGTGTGCTCTTTTGCTGGAACAAATGTGAGCGTCACTTTTTTACCAGTGTGGATTCCAATTCCAGAAAAAGAAACTTTTCGCTTTAAAGTGCGTTGTGCCCGAGTATGCATGGGAAACAACTCTATCTCATTGTTCTCTTTTTAGGCAATAGAGCGACAAGAGAGAGCAAGAGGATCAAATAATCTCCAACATAAGTGTAGAGGGTGGGGAAGCGGTAGAGGGGAAGTCCCAATTTTAATACCCCTGATTTCGCTTCGTTTTTCCTCTCTCCAAAGGGAAGAGAAGAGAGAAGCTTCCCTGATGCGTCGACTCCACATGTTCGTCCTGTGTTGCACGCTCGAACAAGGGGGAGTCCCACTTCAACAGCCCGAATGCGGCCATGGAGATAGTGAACCATTGGGAGTCGGGACTTCGGATACCACACATCGTTTGAGAGATTGACTAAAAGCTCTGCCCCTAAAAGACGATTTTTTCGCATCAAATGACCAAAAGTCTCCTCGTAACAGATCGAACAACCAAATTTCTCCCCAAGGATATTCATCTTCTTTCCTGGTAAAAACGACCCAAATCCTGGGATATATTTGCTACACCACTTAAATCCAAAGGGGAGATACTCTCCAAATGGGAGGAGAACCTGTTTATGGTAACGACTCTCCTCTTCTCCGGTAAAGCAAAAGGCCGAGTTGTAATTGCCACTTTCAAGCCCTATGACAACGGTGGCTTGAAAAAGCTTTGAGAGTGCTTGCGCAATTTGTTTATTGCTCACCTTGGGATCTTCAAGCCCACTTTTCTCCCCCTTAAAAAAATAGGCAAACATTCCATCGACCCACGTGATTGGAAAAATCTGGTTGTGAGCTGAAAAGGGAAGTGCGGCTTCTGGAAAAACAATCAAATCAACTTTTTCTCCATAGTAAGGAGACAAAAGCGCACCCATCTTCTCCCAAAGCAACCCGTTGACCTCTTCTGGCAATGTTGCGTGTTGAATAAGCAATGTTTCTAATTTAGGCGATGCATCTATCCGAGATTGGTGAAAATGGTAGAAAACTCCTCCAAGAAGGTAAGGGAGAGCGGCAAAGAGAAGCGCCCCCTTTCTCCTTTGGTAGACAAAAACATTTGTTAAAATCACAATGAATGTGAGGCCATACACTCCACAAAAGGATGCTATTTGCAAGCTATAGGGGGTTGAGCTAAGGGCAAGGCCGACTGGATTCCAAGTGTAACCACTTAAAATGAAGAGGCGAGACCATTCGAGTAGAGTAAAAAGTCCTGCTGCCGCAAAAGGGGATTTGTCAATCATTGCAATCAAAAGGGCAAACTGGAGCCCCGCCATCAAAGCAAATCCAATTACCCCTACATAAATGAAGGATCCGACATAATGGTCTGAGGCAAGCCAACTGATCTGGACCAGATGGATGACCATCATCCAAAGAGAAGAAATCATTATTTTTTTTGATTTTGAAAAAGAGCGGATCCCATCCCAAAAAAGAGCATACCCTAAAATAGAGGCTAATACTGAAGCAAATGCGCTCCAATCAGGCTGTGCAAAGAGAACAATGAGAAAAGATAGAATTATTTTAAGTAATATCGTAAAATGCTGACGATGAACTACACTTACCCTGAATACCATCTCTTCCAAGTGCTACGGCGGTTTGATAATCAGCACCTCCCACTTGACCTTTTCCTCCGCCACTACTTCAAGGCGCATAAGGCGCTTGGGGCAAATGATCGACGTACTATTTTAGAAGCTGTTTACGGAATGACCCGTTGGCGGCTCCTTCTAGACCATCTGATCGGTCCCCATGCGACCTGGGAAAAGCGGTATGCTATTTTCTGCCAATTTCAACCGACTCACTACCTTTCTGTCAATGCAATCCCGCTCCACATCCGTGTTAGCTTCCCAAAAGAGTTGTTTAACCTCCTCTATGAAGCTTACGGAGAAGAGAGAGCGACCTATCTTGCTACAGTGACAAATACCGAAGCTCCCACAACGATCCGAATCAACCCAGCCAAGACGACAAGGGAAGAAATTTTTGAAAAATGGAAAGATGAATATGACATCTCCCTTTGCAAAGAAGCTCCTTATGGAATCACCTTTGCGAAACGAGCTCCCCTCCTCTCTCTTCCTGAATATAAAGAAGGTCTTTTTGAGATTCAAGATGAAGCGAGTCAACTTGTCTCTGAGATGATGGATGTCAAACCATCAGATCAAGTGCTCGATTACTGTGCTGGAGCGGGAGGGAAAACACTTGGTTATGCCTATAAAATGGAAGGGAAAGGGCAGATCTACCTCCATGACATCCGTCCTTTCATCTTGGAACAAGCTAAAAAACGGCTCCGTCGTGCCGGTATCCAAAATGCCCAATTTACCAACACTTTGAACCCGAAATTAAAAGGAAAAATGGATTGGATTCTTGTCGATGCTCCTTGTAGCGGCACGGGAACCCTTCGAAGAAATCCTGACCAAAAGTGGAGGTTCTCCGTGGAAACATTGAAGAGGCAGGTGAAGCTGCAGCAAGAAATTTTTGAAACCGCGCTCACCTTTCTCAAACCGAAAGGAAAAATTGTCTTCGCTACCTGCTCTTTACTCAAAGAAGAGAATGAAAATCAAATCGATTATTTTCTTAAAACACACCCAATTGAGATGGTTGGTAGCCCATTTTGTAGCCATCCCTCATTTGGAGGAATGGATGGCTTTTTTGCCGTTACTTTCGAAAAGTGCTAAAAATCCAGATCACTGGAGCGCCTACAATCAAAGAAATCAAGAGGTAGGGCCAGATCGAACGTTTTAAATCAGCTGCAGCGATAATAGGAGAGCTCTTTAGTACCTCTCCTTCCTGGCTTACGACACTGACGCTCCCAACTTCAACTCCTTTTCGAATAGGGAGGGAGGGTAAATTCCAATGAATAACCGCTTTAACTTTTTCATCTTCAGATAAATAAAAATCATAAAAGAGGCCCTCAGGAAGAGTGGTTTTAAGGGAGCTTCTCGCTCCTTTCACCTTCTGTGTCAAGCTAGCATCCCCAACAGGTAGCAAAATACGGCGCATTTTTTGTTCTGAAAAGGCTGATTCAAAAAGTTTTAGAGTATCTTGATAGACCTCAGCTCTTGATTGACATCCCAATACAACTGCAATTAAAAGACGATTTCCATCTACAGCTGCCGATACCAAATTTTTTCCTGCTGCTTGTGTACTTCCTGTCTTCACTCCAATTGCTTTTGGATAGTTGTAAGCACCACTTCTCATAAGGAGATTTGTTTGGCGAAAGGTTCGTTCATATTCCAAATTTGTTTGAGGGCAAGTGTAAGAAGCTTTTCCTACAATGTCTCTAAAAAGAGGATTTTCAAGCCCTTTTTTTGTCATAAGAGCGAGATCATACGCTGTTGTCACATGAGCTGGGTGGTGAAGTCCATGAGGATTGTTAAAAGAAGTTTCCTGGCAACCAATTGCTATAAGGTAACGGTTCACCTCTTCCATAAACTTTGGGACACTCCCCGAAATAGACATTGCAATCACATTTGCAGCATCATTAGCAGAGCCAATGAGCAAGCCATGGAGCAACTGATTGAATGTCAACTCTTCACCAGATTTTAGCCCAATATGCATTCCATCGGTTTCGAGCCAATGAGGGGGACTTCTATAGTTAGAATCCCGTTTTGCCTGGGGAGTGATCGAGCTTAACGCCCCTTTTTTCACCACGACAAGCTTCTCAAGCTCCCTCTTTTTTACTTCAAGTGCATAAAGAGCTGTTGAAATCTTTGTTGTGCTCGCTGGAAATGTGGGGGTGTGCCCCTCTTTTTCGAATAAAATAGCCCCTGTTTCCCCATTCATCAAGAGTGCTTTTTCTGCATGTATCTCTAAATCAAGAGGTTTAGAGTGAAGTACAGAGAAAGACAGAAAAATAATGGGGAGTAACCACTTCATAGTCAACGAGTGTACCAAAAGTTGCGATTAGTTTCATTGACAAAGGGGGTAAAAACAGCCTAAAATATGGACGTAGGGGAGGGAAGTTAATGGATGATCCAACCGAGCTAGAGGCTCATTTTGAAAAGTATATTACCGATCTAAAAGGGTTTCTTCCCGATGGGGTAATCGAGGTTGATCTTGAACTGTTGCAAGAACTTGATCTTCTTCATGTCGAGAAAGAAGAAGAGGATAACTCAGCCCTTTCACAGAGCTTTTATGTCATCGAATCCCCAGAGAAATTAACCCTTTTCAATGAGCAATACGCTGTTTGGATTGTTCCAGAGCTTATCAAAGAGATCCCGACGACATACACTTTAATCGCTCTTAACCATGCCGATCAACCTCATCTAGAGATGGCTTTTTCAACATCGGGAGTCTATAACCATTCTGGCTTAGTCTTACGTATTTTGGAGAAATTTCTCGATCAAATCGATGAGAATGAAGAAGAGATCATCAAGCTCGATACCTAAGAGCTAATCTTAAGACATTTTCATCCTCTACCCTTTGGTAGATCGATTCATCTAGCAAGGTTCTGATCAAATAGATCCCAAGGCCTCCAATTTTTCTATCGGAGATAGGGAGATCTAATTGAGGTTCAATCATGCTTTCAATCGGGTTGAACGGAGTGCCATGGTCCCGGATTATCACCTCAAAACGGCCCTTCCTATTTTTACAGATGATCGCGAGCTCATCAGGTGGATTCCCATGCGAGATAATATTTACAAGCGCTTCTTCACAAGCGAGTTCCATTTTACCCAAAAACTCTTTTGGAACACCCCCCTTCTTCCCTTCATCACACACAAAGGTCAACATCTTCGGTAAATAATCTAAATGAGCTGAAAACTTCACCAACTATTGTTTACATAGTCGACAATCTTTTCTGCAAGAAGATTGTAAAGAGCTGGGGTAGCTCCATCCTTAGCCAAACTATTCATCTCAAGCTGCCCCAAAGAAAACGCGTGTTGATTCACCGTTCCCATATCTGGCTCAAAATCATAATCAAATGTCGCTAAGACTGTTGTTGGACCGAGTACAGTGCAGTTGTTAGCGCAGTCAACTAAAGTGATGGTTGCTTCTTGTGAGAGCCGTCCTTCATTTGCAACAACGACTTTGGAATTGTTTGGAGCATACCTATATCCAATATTTTGGCTTTTAGGGGATGGAATACAAACTTTTAAAAGAAGATCTCCCTCATTATTAGAGTAGCGGAGCATACTTTGAGAGGCAATTTTTTCAACGAGGGCTTTTGTGAGTATTCCTTGACTATCTCCTTGAACATAAGGAACTGTAACCGTTTTATACCGCTCAGCTAAAGCGCCTGTTCCCAAGTGGTAACCACAGCCGGTCAGAAGTAAGAGGGCATAGAGAGCGTACTTCATCGTATTTTTTCAAGACGCTCTTTGCAAAGAGTCGCTGTTTTAGTATTTGGATAACGAGCAATCGTGTCGTGGTAGTAAATCACACACGCCTTCGGTTTTTTCATCCGCTCAAAAAAGCGTCCTGTTTCATAAAGAGAGAGAGCGTACACCTCTTCCATAGCATGGATACACGCTTCCATCTGAGAAATTCTTTCATCACCGGGAAAGCTTCGTTTAAAGTGTTGAGCATTTACCTGAGAAAGAGCAAGAATATCTGGGTTCTGCGCCTCTAGGCGGCTTTGCTGCAAATAGATATCTCCAATCGCCAGATAAGACTCTGCAGCGAGATGGTGCTTGGGAAAGCGACGGATCAAAGTTTGTAGCGCATCGATACTCTCTTTAAATTCTTTCTTTTTGCGAAGTAAAGCAGCTTTACTAAACAATGCTTTAGCTGCAATCTCTCGACTTGGCAAGGAAGCGATCACTTCATTATAGAGATCAAAAGCACTCCCCTTTCCCGAAACAACACGGGGAAGCCGTTCTAAACCAAAGAGATGTTTTTTTCTTCCTTCTCGGTAGTACTCAGCAATGTGGTATTTAAACTCGAAGGTTTTTTCGAAATATTTGAGATTCCCACTCAAGCTCAGGTAGTGGGAAAAATATTTATCTGCAATATCAAAATGGCCGAGGTAGTAGTAGCACAAGGCGGAGTGAAAAATTGCATCTGTATAAAAAGGAGAGTCTTGGAAGTGGTAGGCAATTGCTTGAAAGTTTTCTAAAGCTTCTTCCCACTTCTTCTCTTCTAAAAGTTGAGAACCTTGATCGAAATGTTTGGAAACTGAAGTTGTCGGAGCGTACCGCACTTCCGACCAACTGTGCCCAACCCGGACATAAGATGCTTCCATCGAAGAAACGATAAGACAAAGAGCTAAAATAAATTTCATAAGACAATAAATATTAAAGTTTCTCTCTAGATATTGTCAACTAAAGATTGAAAAAACTGGAAAGTAAGATCAAATATGTTACAATCAAAAGTATGATCAGGACTTTCTTTTCAGCTTGTATGTTAGGTGCCATTTGTTTAGGAGGTTGGTTTGTTTGGGATAGCTTTCCTGCTCTCCGTGAATTTGCTGAAGAAAAGATCCATTCAAGAGACTTTAGCACCTTAGAAATCCGTTTTTCTCCTGAAGAGATCATGGAGAAATACCGAAAAGAACTTCTCAAAGGGGCTGGCTACTCTTATCTCGAACCTCAGCTGATTTTCTACCCTTATGTCAAGATGGACACAAAGTTTTCGACAGATAACTCTTCGACGCAAGAAGGGATCTTACTCTGGGGATTGACAGATGGGGAGATGGTGATCAATTCCACAACATGGGAGAGGACACATGGCTATGAAGATTGCCTCATCGCAAAAGCGTCGAAAGATGATTTCAAAATCCTCCGTGCTGTGTTGGAATCAGGTGGTGCAATCGACCGAGAAAGACTCTACCAAAAGTTTAAATCTGAAGGAGATATGGTAGATAAATGGATCCGCCGTTGTCGAAGCAAAAATCTAATCATCAGCTCGGGGAGCCGTTTCCGTCTCCACCTACAAAATCCTCGGATGGAAAATGTTCCAATCACCATGATGAAAGAACCTCTCGTTGCCCAGCCAACGAAGCATTCGATCAAATCGAAAAAGCGTTATTCGATTCATCAAATCCAGAAGCTCACTCAAATCGCCTTTGGCCCTAGTTTTGCAATCCGGAAAACAGAACAAGTCTTCTTACCTGTCTATAGCATCGGTGTCCAAAACCCTGATGGTTCGATTTTAGTCACCTATTGGAATGCTCTTAATGGACGTCCATTTGAGCAAGTCTCTAACTTTTAATTTTTTCAAGCTCTTTTTCTAAAGCAGCACTCGGCTTGACACCTGAGGTTGCAGGAATGTAAAGCCGAGAAAGAGTCGTTGCTCCATTTTGAAATTCTATCTCAACAGCCGCTTTGCCTGGGTGTTTCCGGAGCAATTTTTTGATCTTCAAAATGTGGCTTAGGCGGGTCTTTTTTACATCGAGCTTGAACTGGTAGCTTTTCTCTTCCATCTCTTCTTTCTTCTCTTTTTTCTCTTTTTTATATTTTGCCGCATTGGCAACTTGATGTTTTGCTCGATCAAATGCCTTATCACAAGCTTCCACCATTGTGTCATTGACCTTTGTTAGATCATCAAACCATCGGCAAGAGAGTCTTAAACTCTCCTCTCGTCTGTCAATTTGTAAAACGGCGTAGAGAAGGCGATTATCCCCAAGTAAATGACTCTTCTCTTCATAAAGATCAGGCCAAATGGGAAGTTCATACGATTCTAGTCCATCACTGATCATCAAGATAGCAAATTTTTTCTGTGATTTTGCCGAAATCCGCACTACAATCGATTCGACGATAAAAGCAGCTCGAATAATATCTTGGTGTTCTCTTGTCTCCACATCTGAAAGGGGAAGGCAAGAGAGCCGTTTTAAGATCTTCCGATATTCATCCATTGGATGACCTGTCAGGAAGAAACCGAGAAGTTCTTTCTCTTTTTTTAAAATCTCGTATTTGGTGGTCTTCGTCTCCACCTTTGGAGGGTTATCAAAGCGAGAATCGGTTGTCTCTCCCATCAATGCAAAGAGGGTCATCACACCTGACGCCTTCTCTTTCTGTTCTTTTGCAGCTGTTGTATGCATCTGCTCGATACTCATTGCAAGCGCATCACGTGACCAGTTTGCATAATCAAATGAACCAGCCCCTGTCAAACATTCAATCGGTTTCTTTCCAACACGTGTTAAGTCGATCCGTTTAAAAAAATCGTAGAAGGTTGTAAAGCGGCCATTTGCCTTCCGCTCCTCTAAAATCGCTTCAACAACCCCCTCACCAACTCCTTTAATTCCAGCCATCGCAAAGCGGATTCCCCCTTCAGTTGCTGTGAAATCTTTTCCCGCTTCATTCACATCGGGAGGGAGAATCGAAATGTTCATGTGGTGACACTCTCGGATAAATTTTGCCACTTTAGACACATCATCTCGATCACAAGTGAGAAGTGCTGCCATCCACTCCATTGGGTAGTTCGCCTTCAGATAAGCTGTCACATAGGTGAGATAGCCGTAGGCAGCTGCATGTGATTTGTTAAACCCATAAGCTGCAAATTTTTCCATCTTATCGAAGATCGCCATTGCAGTCTCTTCTTCAATCCCATTGGCCATTGCACCTGTTCGAAATTTTTCCCGCTCTTGAGCCATTTGCTCATGGTCTTTCTTTCCCATCGCCTTTCGAAGAACATCCCCTTCTCCAAGAGAGTAGTTTGCCATCTGCTGAGCGATGTGCATCACCTGCTCTTGATAGACCATAATCCCATACGTTTCAGACAAAATAGATTCGAGCATTGGATGGTCATATTCAATCTTTTCTTTCCCATGTTTTCGGTCGATAAACATAGGGATCATACTCATCGGGCCTGGGCGATAGAGAGCAACGATCAACATAATCTCTTCAAATCTATCGGGCTTGAGTTGACGAGACAACTCTTGCATTCCACTCGATTCCATTTGGAAGATACCTAATGTTTGTCCTTGCTGCAGAAGTTGATAGGTCCGTTTGTCATCGAGGGGAATATTGACCCAGTCGATTTTTTTTCCTGTTTTCTCTTCGATTGCTTTGACAGTCAAGTTGATGCTTGTCAATGTTTTCAATCCCAAAAAATCGATTTTGAGCATCCCGACAGACTCAACAGGTTTCATCGAATATTGAGTAGCAGCCAATTCAGAATCTTTTGCCAAGCAGACAGGAATATGATCGGTGAGGACATCTCCACAAATAATGAGGCCCGCTGCGTGAATTCCCGTGTTACGGATCGCCCCCTCAATTTTTTTCCCAAGGTCGATGATCCGCTTGGTCTCTTCGTCTTCCATGTACATGTTGTTGAGATCAACATCTACTTCAAGAGCTTTGGAAAGGGTCATGTTTAGGTCGTCGGGAATCAATTTGGCAATCGCATTCACCTTTGAGAGAGGAACCGAAAGGACTCGTCCCACATCTTTGACTGTCATCTTCGCCTTCATCGTACCGAAGGTGATGATCTGCGCAACGTTATCCTTACCATATGTTTCAACAGTGTAATCGATCACATCAGAACGGCGAGCCATGCAAATATCCACATCGATATCAGGATAGGAGATCCGCTCAGGGTTGATAAAACGTTCAAAAAAGAGACCGAAACGGAGTGGCTCGATATCGGTAATCCCTAAAAGATAGAGGATAATTGATCCCGCTCCCGATCCCCTTCCCGGTCCAACTGGAATACCTCGATTTTTTGCCCAATTGATAAAATCCCAAACGATTAAAAGATAGTCACACATCTCTTTTTTGGAGATGATGTCAAATTCATATTCGAGCCGATCAAAGATCTCTTGATCTGGATTTTTATACCGTTTTTTAATCCCCTCCTTACAAAGCTTGAGTAGATAATCAGCTGTTGTCTGATGATCTGGAGGCTTAAAAACAGGGTAGTGTTTGGTTTTAAAATCGAGTGTGACATTACACTTGTTTGCCACTTCTACTGTGTTAGAAATTGCCTCTGGAACATCAGAGAAAAGCGCACTCATCTGCTCAGGAGTTTTAAAATAATGCTCATGAGATTCATAGGTTCGACGCTTTGGGTTGGGAATACGAAATGTGGGATTGCCGTACTGATCTTTTTCCCAAATTTCAACAGGCTCTCCTGATTGAATATTGAGCAAAATCTCATGTGCATTCCAATCTTCTGGCTCAAGATAGTGCGTATCATTGGTTGCCACAAGGGGAATTCCCAAACGGCTTGAGAAGTCAATCAAAGTGGCATTGACCCGTTTTTGTTTGTCAATAAATTCATGGTACTGCTGCTTCAACCACGTCTCTGCCAAACATTCAACATCTTCCTCTTTCATCTCGTGCCGCTGCAGCTCGAGATAAAAATCGTCTTTGAAAAGAGAGCGGTACCACTCAATCTTCTCAAGCACATCTTCTTCTTTCCCGGTTAAAATCATTTGAGAAATTTCCGAAGAGAGGCAACCTGAGAGAGTAATCAACCCTTCATGGTATTTCTCAATAAGCTCTTTATCGATCCGTGGAGTGTAGTAAAATCCTTCTGTATAGCCTAAAGAAGAGAGGCGGCAAAGGTTTTTATAGCCTATGTCATTTTTAGCAAGAAAGACTTGGTGATAGGCTGTCCGAACTTGTGGGCCAAGCCGTTTTTTTTCATGACGCGATGTTGGAGCGATGTACAACTCACAGCCAATAATCGGCTTGACATCATGCGCCATACACGCTTTGTAAAAATCAACAGCACCATGCATATTACCATGGTCTGTCAGTGCCACAGCTGGCATACCACAGCTTGCCGCTTTTTTAGCAATGCCGTCGATTGAACACGCTGCATCCAAGATAGAAAATTGAGAGTGTAGGTGGAGAGGGATCCACATTATGATGCTGGAGCCGCGGTTTCGTCTGTTTCGTTAATATCTTCTATAACCGCTTCCTCTTTCTTCTCAGCCCGTGCATTCCACATTGGCATAAAGAGGAAACTGGTTAAAACTCCACAAACAGCGAGGATCATGAAAAAGCCATTCCATCCAAACTCTTGCGCTATTTTCCCTAAGGGATATCCAGCACCTGCAGCGCCAAAATAGGCGAACCAACCTGCAAAGCCACTTGCTGTTCCCGCAGCTTTCTTATGAGAAAGCTCCGCTGCAGCAAGACCAATTAACATCTGTGGACCAAAGAGGAAAAACCCAATGGTAAAGAGTAAAACAGAGGTGATAGCTCCCCCAAGGTTGGGCAAAAGCCAAAGAGCTAAAATAGCCCCAAGCATGCCCAAAGAGAAGAGAACATTCATCGGCCCTCGCCTTCCACTATTGATCTTATCAGAGAGCCAGCCGGCCGATAACATTCCCAAAAGTCCACCGATATCGAAAAGAGAGACACAAGCATTTGCTTTGAGCATTGAATACCCTTTTGTCTCGATTAAGTAGAGCGCACTCCAGTCATTGATTGCCATCCGGATGATATAGACAAAAAAGGACGCAATGGCGAGAAACCAAATCCATTTATTGGTTAGAACATAGTCAAATAGGATTTGCCTGGTCGTGAGCTCTTTCTCTTTTTTATCTGCCTCTTTTGCCCCTTGCTTGCTTGTAAAATCTTTTTTCCATTTCTCAATCGTAGGAAGCCCAAGGGATTGAGGGGTGTCACGGAGACGGTTCATCAAGAAGAAACCCATGCCAATACAGAGGACACCTGGGATAAACATCGCGTAGCGCCACCCTAAGTACTGAGCACAAAACCCTGCAACAATGGGGATTAAGAATCCCCCAACATTGTGCGAAGTGCTCCAAAATGACCACCACGTTCCTCGCTCAGATTGAGAGTACCAATGGGTGAGCAGACGTGCACACGGAGGCCACCCCCACCCCTGAAACCACCCGTTGAGTCCCCAGAAAATAGCAAAGAAGAGGAGGGAGGAGGAGAATCCAAAACAAATATTTGTCAATCCAGTGATAATCAGACCAATTGCCATGAAAAAACGGGGATTGGACTGATCAGACATGACGCCACTTGCAAACTTGCTCAATCCATAGGTGATATAGAGCATACTCCCTAAAATCCCGAGCTGCGCCTTATTATAGCCTAAATCGGCCATCAAAGCAGGCATGGCAAATGTAAAGCTTTTTCTTGTGAAATAATAAAAGACATAGCCGATAAACATCGAATAGAAAATACGCAACCGCCAATAGCGGTATTCTTTTTTTACAACAGCCGAATCTTGGATCTCTTCTGCATGCTCAGCAGGCTTCAAAAAATTAAGAGATATATTCATTGAGACACGTCTCCTCTCTGGTGAGTTGCCTATTATACCAAATTCTGAAAAAAAATTCACGCAATTATTCCTTTTGCATGGTAGAAATCAGATATGGAAACGGACGAACTTAGTGATGAAGAACTCGACACATTCTTAGCAAACCTCGATGCTTTAGGTGAAGAAAAGCGGGAACTCCCCTCTATTCCTCCTATTGAACCGCTTTTAAGAGAAGCGCCTATCTCAAAAAATGAAAAAAAGTTTATCCCTGCTTTAGCAGGAGCATTTGCAATTGGGATCCTCATCGGAGCTCTTGTCACCTTCCCTTATCGGTACAATGGGTCAACCCTCACCTCTCAATACGAAAAACTGCAACACCAGATCGACACTCTTTCTCAAAAAATTTCTTCCTATGAAGAGCTCACGACTCCACAGTACGAGCTGATCGAGCCGTTATCTGTTCCCTCTCCCTTTGACTCCGCGGCTTGACCATCTATTACCTATTGTATATTCTGTCTTGCTTATGTATCGAATTCCAAAAGGTGTGTTTGACATTTTGCCAACCGACCAAGAACCGTGGCGGTGCTCTTATCTTTGGCAATACCTCGAAGAGATGATTCGGACGATCACCTATGAATATGGCTTTACCGAAATTCGAACCCCTCTGTTTGAGACAACCGATCTTTTTTGTCGCACAATTGGAAAAGAAACCGACATCGTAAATAAAGAGATGTACACCTTCGATGACCACGGTGGACGGTCGATGACATTGCGCCCTGAAGGGACAGCTCCTGTCTTACGCGCCTTTGTTGAAAAAAATCTAGCGCAACAAAGCCCCATCCATAAGCTCTTCTATATCGCCCCCATGTTCCGGTATGAAAGACAGCAAGCCGGTCGCTACCGACAACACCACCAGTTTGGTGTAGAAGCACTCGGCTCAAGCTCTCCTTACCTCGATGTAGAGGTGATCGACCTCCTCTACACTTTTTTAAATCGCTTAGGATTAAAAGGATTATCTTTGAACATCAACTGTTTGGGAAATAGTGATGAGAGAAAAAAATTCCGGAGTGCGTTGAAAAGCTATCTTAAATCACAGCTCTCCCACCTCTCTGCCGACTCTCAACGTCGATTTGAGACCAATCCCTTGCGTATTTTGGATTCAAAGTGCGAAAAAGATCAGGAAATTCTCAAAGAAGCTCCTTCGATCTTAGATTTTGCAGATCCCTCTGATTTCAATCAGGTCAAAGAGCTCTTGAAGCAAAAAAATATCCCCTTCCAAGTTAATGACAAGCTCGTACGAGGGCTAGACTACTACAACCAAACGGTTTTTGAGGTGACAGCCAATGAGCTTGGTTCACAAAATAGTTTGGGAGGTGGAGGACGGTATGACGGCCTTGTCAAACAACTTGGAGGCCCCGATATCCCTGCATGTGGATTTGGATGTGGACTTGAACGGGTGATCCATACCCTCCTGGGACAACAAGTTGATCTTCCCCAAAAGCGTGCTCCAAAAATCCTCTTTATCCCTCTCGATGATCGAGCAAAGTCTCTCTGCTTTACATGGCTCTCTAAACTCCGCTCTCACCATATCGCCGCCGATATGGACTTTACAGGGAAAAAACTGAAAAATGCTATGCGGTATGCCAATAATAGTGGAGCTCGTTTTGTCGCTGTTATTGGAGAGGAAGAGATGAAGCAAAATCAACTTCAAATCAAAGAGATGGAAACAGGAAATACCGAAACAGTTCCCTTTGACACCCTATTAGAGAGATTAAAATGAGACTAAAATCTGAAAGAACTCACAACTGCGCTGCATTGAGAGCTGAAAATATTGGTGAAAAAGTGGTGTTGATGGGGTGGGTTCATCGAAGACGTGACCATGGAGGGGTTATTTTCATCGATCTCCGCGACCGTCTTGGGTTAACACAGATCGTGTTTCGGCCAGAGACAGAAAAAGCGCTCCATGAAAAAGGGGGGCTACTCCGCTCTGAATGGGTCATTGAAATTCATGGAGTTGTCACTTCCCGTGGGGAAGGAATGGCCAATCCAAAATTGAAAACGGGAGAAATTGAAGTTGAAGTGCACCAACTTGAAATTCTTTCAAAGTCAAAAACACCCCCCTTTTCAATTTGTGATGAAACAATTGAAGTGAATGAAGAACTACGTCTTAAATACCGCTACCTCGAGATCCGAAGAGGAGAGATTGCCAACCACTTAGCTCTCCGGCACAAAACAATGCTCGCGACGCGAAACTATTTGTCAGAAAATAGTTTCATCGAAATCAACACTCCTATTTTGGCAAAAACAACTCCTGAAGGGGCACGCGATTACCTTGTTCCCTCTCGAGTTCAGCCAGGCTCTTTCTATGCTCTTCCCCAATCTCCCCAACTTTTCAAACAGCTTTTAATGATCTCTGGAATGGAGCGATATTTTCAACTCGCCCCGTGCTTCAGAGATGAAGACCTCCGATCTGATCGGCAGCCTGAGTTTCATCAAATTGATATCGAGTTGAGTTTTTCTACATACGAAACCTTTTTCCCTTTGATGGAGGGACTGATCTCCACTATTTTCAAAGAAACCGTCGGTCTAGAGCTCTCTCTTCCATTCCGCACACTTCCTTATAGAGAGGCGATGGAGCGGTATGGGACAGACAAACCCGATCTTCGCTTTGGAATGGAGTTGATCCGCCTCGATGATATTGGAAAAAAATCTGATTTTGCTGTCTTCAAAGAAGCAGAGGTGATCAAGGGAATTTGTGTTAAAAATGGAGCATCGCTCTCCCGTAAGCAGATCGACGGCTACACCAGCTTTGTGGGGCAATTTGGAGCAAAAGGACTTGCGTGGATCAAGATGGGGCCTGAAGGACCCACTTCGAGTATTGTGAAATTTTTCTCAACCGAAGTCCTTGCACAACTCGTTGAAAAGATGGGAGCAGAAACAGGAGATCTCCTTCTCTTTGTCGCCTCAGATGAGTTGACTGTGAATCAATCTCTCGACCACCTACGAAGAGAAATCGGCAAAGAGCAAAACTTATTCAACCCTGACCAACTTGAGTTTGTTTGGATCACCGAATTCCCCCTCTTTTTATGGGACCAAGAAACAGGCCGCTATGCATGTGTCCACCACCCTTTCACCGCTCCCTTTGAAGAAGACATTCCCCTTCTCGATACCGATCCCCTCTCCGTCCGTTCTGCAAGTTACGATCTTGTCCTCAATGGATATGAAATAGGAGGAGGTTCTTGTCGCATCTACGACAGCGAGCTTCAAGAAAAAATCTTCAACCTGCTCAAACTTTCTGAAGATGACATAAAAAATCGGTTTGGCTTTTTTGTTGAAGCGCTCCAATATGGGACTCCGCCACATATGGGTATTGCTTTTGGGCTAGACCGGATCTTGATGTTGCTCTGTAAGACAGAAAATATTCGAGATGTCATCGCCTTCCCCAAAACACAACGGGCGACAGACCTCATGATGGAGGCTCCATCTGATGTCTTAGAAAAACAGCTCACAGAGCTTAAAATACATGTACATAAGGATACGTTATGAAAAAACGATGGATATTTACACTACTCACAACCTGCATGCTTTCACTGCACGCTGAAGAGGTTGAAACATTCAATCACGACCAAATAGCAGAGTCTCTTGGTCATCTCATTGTGCGACATCTTGCCAATCCAGGTTTTAAGCTCGATCTAGATCGTGTGATCAAAGGAATTGAAGATGAAAGAAACGGTCGCCCCTCTCCTCTCAGCGAAGAAGAGTACGAGCAAGCTGTTTATGCGATACAAGAGAGTCTTTTCAATGAAACTGCTGAAGAAAATCTTGCCTCAGCAACAACTTTCCTCGAAAAAAATGCCAAAGAAAAGGATATCACAATTGTAGAGCCAAAGCTCCACTACCGTGTCGACCAAGCGGGAGAGGGAGAGTGTGTTGCAGAAGAATCGATGCCTCTTATCCACTATAAAGGGACCTTAATCGATGGAACAACCTTTGCAAGTTCAATTGAAAGTGGAGATCCAATTACCCTCCCCCTTCAACAAACGATCCCCGGCTTTACAAAAGGGCTTGTCGGAATGAAAGAGGGAGAAAAGCGCACTCTTTACATCCATCCAGATCTCGCCTACGGACTCTCTGGTCATCTCCCTCCAAATTCACTTCTTATCTTTGAAGTAGAGATTCTCAAAGCAAATGCAGCTCCAGAAGAGATTGCTTTAGAAGGATCTACAGATGAAGAGGTCTCCCGATAGAGATCGTCCTCTTTCAACCTGAGATTCCTCAAAATGCCGGTAATATTGCACGCACATGTGCCATTACCGGCTCTTCTCTCACCCTCATCCGCCCCCTTGGCTTTTCACTTGCAGCCAAACATCTCAAAAGAGCGGGACTTGACTATTGGAATGAACTTGATTTCACAATTTTGGATCAGCTTGTTTTTGACGACCGTCCCACCTACTTTTTCTCCACAAAAGGGAAAAAGCTCTATACAGAGGTGGAGTATGAAGAAAATGCACGTTTGATTTTTGGGTCAGAAGGGTCTGGCTTACCCAAAATCTACCATGAAAAATATGCTAAGCAGTTCTATACAATTCCAATGAAACAGGGACGTTCACTCAACCTTTCTAACAGTGTCGCCATTGTTCTCTATGAGGCGCTACGACAACAAAGCTTCTCTACAATGATGGGTTAATGAGCTTATACTTTTGCAACCGACTTCCTCTTTTCTCAGGCTGAGTGAGTTCATTCTCTCCTGCAACAATGTTTTGATCACTTGTTCCTGGAGTGACTCTGGCCTTGATTGACCTCTAACTGAGACATAACAACAGAATTCGATCGTCTCTGTTTCCCCTTGAGCAACCAAGGTTTTAACAGCTTCTAGATCCATGCTCCCCCCAACAAATAAAAAAGAGAAAAATATTTGCGTTTTCTCTACAGAACTTCTTGGACCATTTTGCGAAGGGCATCGAGATCTTTGAGACCCACAACCCTTTTTACAACTTGACCATTTTTGAAAAGAATCAGTGTGGGAATCGAAGTGACTTCAAATTTTGAAGCAACATTGACTGATTGATCTGTGTCAACTTTTGCTACAACAAGATCTCCTGTCATCTCTTGAGCAAGCTCTTCGACAATCGGAGTGAGCATACGGCACGGACCACACCAGTCGGCATAAAAATCGACAAGAACTGTGCCTGAAGCAACATTTTCATCAAAGTTGTCGTCATTTAAAACCTTTATCAAATTCGATGCAGCCATGCTTTTCTCCTTAAATTTTTGATTAATTTGCCAAGTATATACAATTGCTGAAAATATTTCATCATTGATTTTTTCCTTTCTCCTCCACTACCCTATAGCGCGTGTTAAAACTTCTTCTACCGGTTATCTTGAGCTCATTTACCCCTGAAAGCCATGTCGTTCTTATTGCAAATGGAGAACCTCCAACCCAAGCTCTTATCGAGTCTGTAATGACTCCCAACTCTTCCCTCATTGCAGTCGATGGAGGGTTAAATGTGTGTCAAAGTGCTCCTGACTTGATCACCGGAGATTTTGACTCTGCAAATTGCCTCGATGATTTTCCAGATGTTCCAAAACTGTACACAGAAGATCAAAATAAAACTGATTTGGAAAAAGCTCTCGATTATCTCTTCACATTTCCAGTCGAAAAAATCACCATTCTTGGAGCTTGTGGCAAACGGCTCGACCACACACTTACCAATATTCTTTTACTGACACGTTACCCTAAAATCATCTCTTTTAAGACGGCAACAGAAACGGTATTTGCCCTTTCTACAGAAGATGTGTTTCATTGTAAAAAAGGGCAAACACTCTCTTTAATTCCGATCAATGGTCCTGTGACTTCTATCACAACAAAAGGGCTGAAATGGGAACTTGAAGAGGGAGAACTCTCTAGAGAGTTTATCGGAATCTCAAATATTGCTATGCAAAATGAGGTCTCTCTCTCTTTTAAATCTGGGGATCTCATCTGTTGTTTGATTGACTAATTCCCCTTATTTTTCTATATTTTTTTCTATGAGACTAGGCTCCTTTATTTTATTTTTGGCCCTCGCTGGGTGTGTTGCAAAAGGAGCTCAACAAACGATCTCCCCTTCGAAATTCCTCTACATTATGAACGCAAAGCAAGGGCATTATGACCGAGGGACCCTCACTCTAGCTGATGTCAATTCTACTGTGACCTACTTTTCTCAACGCCCCAATCGACGGGCTGGGACGATGAAACTAGACCTGTTTCTCAAGGCGTGGTCAAATGATGTCGATAATAACTTCAACGAATCTCCTCCTAATGCTGCCATTGTTTTCTATGATGAACAAAAAAAAGAGCTGTTCCACGACGTCCCCGTCCTATTGAAAAATCCAACCTACCAAGGTGAACTCGCCCTCTTATCATTTGATCTCTCTTTTTTAGACAGCAAAATAAAAATTGAGAACGATGTTTCTCTTTTCGAAATTTCTCTTTTCATCGACTCCTCCGAATAATCTGGACTTAATGGGTTTTTTAGGTTATGATTTTCTTCAATTGTTTATAAGGACTGAGGAAAAATGGCCATTTCTGAAAAAATCAAAAAAGAATTACTCACCTACCTAAAGGGGCAACGCTCTCCAGAGCTTTTGAGCGCTTACTTCTTTTATCTCGAGAAACAGTTTAAACTGAAACCTGTTGCTTTTGTCCAAAATAAGAAAATTTACCGCTCTTTTGATGAGGCGATGGAAAAGCTTGAAAATGCAGGAAAAGTTTGGCGTGAAACAGAGATCAAGATCGGTTATGGCCCTCCAACTGTTGATGAGCAAACACAAAGAATTTATATCTGCCCTTTTACAGGAAAGGTGTTTGCCGATAACACTCACCCTAATCCACAAGATGCGATCTATGACTGGGTTGCAAACTGCCCTGAAAATACTGAGCGTGTCGGTGGGGTGCCGGCAAAAAGATTTTTTGTCTCAGACGACCCTGAAGTGATCAAAAACTACATCAAACCTCTCAAAAAACCGATCACAAAAACTGTTTTTTCTTCTGCTGTAACTGGGAAATTATTCAACAGTAAAGCTTCGGTCATCCAAGACTTTAAGCAACACTACTTAAAATCAATGGCACTCATCGATGTGCAAAATCAAAACCGCTTTGAGCTCGAAGAGTCATTCCTTCAATTCATTCAAGACCAATTAGTTGAAGAAAAGATCTCTCAATTTGTTGAAAGTTTAGCCGATGAAGACGGTTTCAATGCATATGTCGTAAAATGGATCGAAGAAGACGAAGAAGAGTAACCTCTGCTGAGCAAACCATCGCTTTCGGGCGAGAATTGGCTCTTTCTCTTCCCAAAGATGCGACCCTCTGCTTTTTCGGAGATTTGGGTGCTGGAAAAACCACTTTGATCAAAGGGATTGTTGAAACTCTCTCTTCCATTCCGATAGATGAAGTGACAAGCCCCACCTTTACCTATCTCAATAGCTACGGCCTTGTTCATCACTTTGACCTCTATCGGATGGAAAATGAAGAGCAATTTTTGAAAATGGGATTTGATGAATTTTTGGGTGAAGGCATTTGTTGTATCGAATGGAGCGAAAAAATTCCTTCCTTGATTCCCAAAGAAGCTTACCGTGTAAAAATCTCCTATGAAGGGGAAACAAACCGTTTAATCGAGGTTGTATGAAATCTGCCTATTTTATGACATCGGCCTCATCATTGGATGAATGTCCTAAACCTTTTCTCCCTGAAGTTGCCCTTATCGGTCGATCAAATGTTGGGAAATCTTCTCTTATCAACGATTTACTTCAAAAAAAAGGATTGGCAAAAACCTCTGCAACCCCTGGGAAAACCCGCCTTATTAACTTCTTTTCCATCGATGAGAAGCTTTTGCTCGTCGATCTTCCTGGATATGGATACACAAAAGGACGGATGACTGATTGGGAAGAGATGATTGAAACCTATCTCAAAAAGAGGGAAACCCTCCGCAGCCTACTCCTTCTTATCGACTGTAGGCGAGGAGTGATGAAAGAAGATCTTCAGATGTATGATTGGATCAACTATCATGGTCTCCCTATCATCCTGGTTTTAACAAAAGCAGATAAATTGAAGAAAAGAGAACTCGCTTTACAAACAAAAAAAATCCTTGAGCAGATCGATGCACCTTATGTCTGTTATTCGGTAAAAAAACCGCAGGGGAGAAAAGAACTACATAGGCTCATCGATGAAATGGTTAGATAAAACAACATTTGTCTGTCTCGACTGTGAATTTACAGGGCTTGACCTTGAAAATGATCGAGTTTTAGAGATCGCTTGCGTCCGCTTTACATTGGATAAAATCATCGATTCATTTGAGGTGCTTCTCAATCCACAACACCCCATTTCAGAAGAAGCACTCAAGATCCACCATATTTCAGAAGAGATGGTTAAAGATAAGCCTACAATCGATCAAGCATTGCCCGATCTTCTCACGTTTTTAGGAAATGACTTTATCGTAGGGCACGCTGTGCAATTTGATCTTCAAATGCTTGAAAAAGAGGCAGAACGTCTATCGGTCAAATTTCCCCAAAAAAACCATAAACTCTTCGATACCCTCCGTCTTGCAAGAGCATATGGAGACAGTCCAAATAACTCTCTTTCGGAGCTGGCAAAACATTTCAATATTGAGGTGGAAGGAGCCCATCGAGCGATGAATGATGTGATGATGAATATCGAGGTGTTCAAATTTTTGATCCAACGGTTTAAATCGGTAGAACAGATCCAAAAGCTTCTTGCAAATCCGATCAAGATGAAATTTATGCCTCTTGGAAAATATAAAGGGCAACTCTTCTCAGAAATTCCACTCCCCTACCTACAGTGGGCCGCAAATATGCAATTTGATAAAGATTTGCTGTTCACCATCCGTCTCGAGCTGAAAAAAAGGAAACAGGGAGGCTGTTTCTCCCAATCAAATAACCCATTTGCAAATTTATAAGATAGGTTCACTATGGAATTTAAGTTAAAAATTGGCCTTGCAGAAATGTTGAAAGGAGGAGTGATTATGGATGTCACAAATCCTGAGCAAGCAAAAATTGCACAAGAGGCTGGTGCTTCTGCTGTCATGGCTCTTGAACGGATCCCTGCTGATATCCGTGCCGATGGAAAAATTGCCCGGATGTCAAACCCTCAGATGATCCGTGACATCCAAGCAGCAGTCTCTATTCCTGTGATGGCAAAATGTCGCATTGGTCACTTTGTCGAAGCGCAGATTTTGCAAGAGCTTGAAATCGATTATATAGATGAGAGTGAAGTACTTACTCCTGCTGATGACACATTTCATATCGATAAACAGAGTTTCAATGTTCCATTTGTTTGCGGTGCATGTAATTTAGGAGAAGCTCTTCGACGCATTGGAGAGGGGGCTGCTCTTATTCGAACAAAAGGGGAACCTGGAACTGGAAATATTATTGAAGCTGTCAGACATATGCGTGCAATGCAAAGTGCAATCCGTCGTCTAAGCACCATGGACCCAGCTGAATGGATGACATTTGCCAAAGAAATTCAAGCTCCCTACGATCTGGTTTGCCAAACAGCAAAGTTAGGCCGTTTGCCCGTCCCAAATTTTTCTGCAGGAGGAATTGCAACGCCGGCTGATGCAGCCTTGATGATGCAACTTGGAGCTGAAACCGTCTTTGTTGGATCAGGTATTTTCAAATCAAATGATCCAGAAAAAAGAGCAAAGGCTATTGTCCTTGCAACAACACATTTCAATAATCCTAAAATTCTTGCCGAAGTTTCAGGCGATCTAGAATCTGGTATGGATGGGATTTTAAAACAAGAAGAGTTGTATGCACTTAGAGGGAATTAAAAGAGTTGGAGTGCTTGCCCTCCAAGGTGGATTTGCCAAACATTGTGAGATGATTGGAAAATTGGCTGTAGAGATTCGTCATCCAGATGAACTGATCTCTTGTGATGGACTTGTGATTCCCGGTGGAGAATCGACTGTTTTAGAGATTGTCGGTAAACCAATGCTCGATGCAATTAAAGCATTTGATCGCCCTATTTTTGGCACGTGTGCTGGAGCAATCCTTCTTGGAAAACTGGGCTTGATCGACATCGACCTCCTCCGCAATGGCTATGGAAGGCAGATCCACTCCTTTAGCGCTAAAATCCCTTTTCAAGAGGAGACATTAGAAGCAGTATTCATTCGAGCACCCATCATCACTCAGGTTGGACCTAAAGTGCAGGTTTTGGCCATGTGTGATCAACACCCCGTCTTAGTGCAACAAGGAAAATACCTTGCAGCAACTTTTCACCCAGAGTTAACCGAGCAAACAATCGTCCATGACTACTTCCTTAAAAGGATACTTGTGCCAAGCTGATGACGGCATTTGGTATCTGTGCCAAACCCCAAATATCAAGAGTTGTTGCGTCAGAAAACAACAGTGTCTCATCCCACTAGAAGGAGATTTTTCAGCTTATAATACAAAAAGGCCTGTCGAAATCCATGATGGAATTGTGACACAAAAACAAGGACTCCCCTTTGCCACAATAGGTTTGACTTTGCTAAGCCTTCTTTTGATTATGAAGCTGATGCAGGGACGGAAGCGATCTCATCCTCTTCCTTAAACCGGTATCCTACCCCTCGCACAGTCTCTACCCAATGGAAATTAGGCCCCAACTTCTTTCTCAAAGAGGCGATGTGCACATCGATGTTTCGATCCATGATAAAAGCATCATCATTTTGAACATCATCGAGAAGCTGATTCCGAGTGAGCACTTTCCCCCGATTGACAAGGAAGCGGCGTAAAATTCCAAATTCAGAAAGAGTCAAAGGAATGTATTTATCTTTTCGACGGAGAAGATAACGGTCCACTTCAAGTGTGAAATCTCCAAAATTCAATGTTTTGTTCAATTTTTGTGATTCACGTCCTCGACGAAGAACTGCTTTGATCCGTGAGAAAAGAATTTTTGGAGAAAATGGCTTGGCAACATAGTCATCGGCTCCAAGCTCAAGACCCAAAACAACATCGAGCTCTTCATTTTTCGCTGAAAGAATAATCACGGGAATCGTTTTAAGCTCAGGATGCTGTTTCATCTTTCGACAAATATCAAGACCATTTTGACCAGGAAGCATGATATCCAATATAACAAGGTCTGGGCGATCTCGTTCAACGGCTCGGTAACCGTTAACTCCATCCCTTTCAACAAAAAGCTTGAACCCTGATATATCTGCTTGAAGCTTGATCAGCGCTGCAATATCTTCTTCATCTTCGATGAGCAAAATGGTTTTTTTCTGGGTCATGTGCAAACTCCTGTCTCGTTTAACATGTAAGTATTAACATAAGGTTATTTATTTATGGAGCTTTTTTTGACTCCTTTTAAATCTTAATGTAAAATTAATATTTAAAATAAATTTGCGATAAAGATTGATGAAATGTATGATCGTCAATTATGAAGATCAAAGCTCTAGTTTCAACAGTTTTTATTTCGGCTCTTATATCAATTTGCTATTTAAGTTTTTCTTCCAGGAAAGAGAGCCCTCATGAGAAAGCATATTCTCACCTTGTTGCGGGGAACTATTCCCTAGCTGAAGAAGCGATCCAAAAAGGGGAAAATCAACCTCTTTTCCCTCTTTCACTCTACCAGGGATTGGTCGCTCAAGCTCGTTGTCGTTTTGCTGAATCAGACTATTTTTTACACTCCCTTTTACAAGACCCTCCCAGACAAAATCGAAAAGAAGTTCTTCTCGAAACTCATCTCGCTCAAATGACTAATGCCTATATGCAGAAGCAAGATCACCTCCTCTCACCTCTTCTTGACTCTGCAAAACGTTTTTCAACAGGGAACTCTCTCCTTCTTTTCTTTGATGGATTAAATAATTACCTCGACTCCCACTATTCCGATGCACTCCGCTTTTGGTCTGTCTACCCCTCTGGCTTCAATTCTGCAGAAGAGGGGGACTGGATGACCCACATGGTTGAGCAATTTTTCCCTATCACATGGCGCCGCCTTCACCTCGCTCACTGCTTCACCGAAGAGGGAGATATCGCCTCTGGAAGAGAAATCTTAGAGAAAGAGCAACACCACCTCGATGACCAAAATTCTGAGTACTACCATCTTGCGACTCTTTTCTTAGGATTAACCTATTTGAAAGAGGCCGCCGAGCTCCCGTGTGAAAAAAGAGCTTCTTATTACAAACTCGCCCAATTTTATTTTTGCCGAGCTGAAAAGATTCAATCGTATCCCCGCGAACAAAATCGTATCGTCGCGCATATCCAACAAGAAGTTGAAAATCTTTTTTTAGATCTTTCAAGAAAAGAACAGATCGATTGGGGTTTTGCCTTTGTCCGTATTCTAAACGACTGGAAAGCGTTTGATGCGATCTCTTCAATCAGCGATCTTGCCGTAAGGAGAATGGTGACTCATGAGAAAGAAGATGAAAATATGTTCTTTTGCCAAGCTGTACGGAAAGAATTTGCCTCCTCTGCTTTCCATGAAACACTCTCTTCCAAATTACAAGATACCATTGCCTCTCACATCAAGGAGGGAGAAATCGATCAACTCTTCTCTCTTTGGAATCTAGCAGGAGATCTCTCTCTTAAACCCAAAGCCCTTGCGAAAGAAATCGCCTCTTTAACTGAAAAAGAGATGTTTAAAGCCGTCAGCAAAGATGATCAGCAATTGAGATTGATACGGAATTACCTCCAATTTTGGGATCACCTTGGTCAGACAACCTCTTCTTATCAACAGATGTCTGTTGAGCTCTTCCGACAAGCAACACACTGTTGGGCTTGCGAAGGAGAAGAAAAGAAAGGGGTCCGCTTGATGAAAATTGCGCTCCAAATGAGCCCTGAAAAAGAGGCCCTCTTAAAAGGATTTGAAAGCTATTTGACAAAGCTCTACAAACAAGCTGAAAATTCCAATATGATTCACAGATTAGGACTTCTACACGACACACTCGTTGCTTTCGGAATTGGAGTTGAGCAAGAACTTGTCGATGGGTCTAAATTAGCAAACCACTTAGCTGATGCACAATACCTCTATGAAGCACGCAATTATGCTGCTGCAAAGACCCATGCACAATGGGTCTTAAAGCATGATCATACAAATCAAAAAGCGCTCCGCTTGGTTGGACTTGCCACTTTTCAACTCGGTCAATACCAAGCTGCTGTTGAGACTTTGAATCTCCTTGCATTAAAGGATGTCGCCGTCCAAAAAGCGATTGCTTTCAGCGTTGCTCTTTCAAAAGAAGGAGAAGGAACCAAACACATTGTTCAAATCGATAAGATTGATTCCTTTGATGAAGATGGTGATTGAAGCGTTGATATATGGCATCAGTTACCTTAAACCAAGTCACTTACCTAAACCAAATCCCTAAGCTTTGGTCTTCTACGCTTCGAAAATTCAATACGTTGATCAAATCGTATGTCTTTTTCAATCTTTTTTTTCTTCTCATTGCAGCAGCTGAGCTTGCTGCATTTATCTCTTTTTTCACACTGATGAGCCAATCATCTGTTCTTGCATTTACACTTGCCATTTTTTTTCTGACCCTTTTTTCTTACTTTGTTCTAAGGCTCTATCTCCTTTCAAAAAAACCCGATTTTTTAATGGATATTGTGGACGAATACCTCGATTGTTGCCGGCAATCGCTCCGCTATCAAGAAGGAATTCCTGAGCACCATATTGCCCTTGCCAACGCAGCCCAAAAGCTTGCCCACCACCTCCATGAAAAAGAATACAGCTACTACGCTCCCCCCTTCTTTCTCAAATCTCTTGCCCCGACGCTTGAAAAATTTAGCTGTTTTTGCCACTGGAAAGATCTCCATCGAATGAAAGAACTCCTTTTAGAAACAGCAATTGATGAACATATTAAAGTTGTAAAATGTGAGCCAACAAATTTAGAAGTGCATGCCGCTTTGGCAAATACTTATGTGACCTACTCTTCACTCTATGCAGATCCAAGTGGTTACCATGGTGTCGATGAAGATCGGTGGATCCCTCCCGAGCGTTCAAGTGAAGAGATGCAAGAGAAATTTTTGCGCTCATCGACACGTGCAATTGAAGAGTTTCATATTTTAAGTGATTATGCCCCAAATGATCCTTGGGTCCATATGCAACTTGCCTATAGCTATCACGACCTACAGATGCCAGAAGAAGAAATTCGAGAGTATGAAACAGTATTGAAGTTACGGGCAGATGATAAAGAGACCCTTTTCAAACTTGGAATGCTCTACTTTCAACAAGGGAAAAATGCAAAAGGGCTCCGGATCTACGAAACGCTCAAACATAGCAACTTCAAAAAAGCTGAAAGCCTTATCAAGTTCTATGGCGCCTACGATCTATAGAGAGCTCCAAAGAACCGTCCCTATGACCAATCCCCCCATGCAAAGGGAATTTGCTTTCCAATTGACCTTTTCCTTATAGAACGCCTGAGACCAAAGATTGCAACAGACAATGATCGAAACCGAATAGATCGGAAAGAGCATTGCATTTTGCCAACTCGATGCAACTTGCGGCGCTTTGATAAGGAAAAAGGCGCAAGAGCCATTTGTCACTCCACCTAATAAGCCGTAGAGAAATTCACTTCTTTTTGGAATTCTTCTCTCTGTTGAAAGATAAACCCACCATTGGAAAAAAGCTGCCATAAAGAAGATTGCTGGCATAAACCAATGAATATGCGTTGTTTCAATGTGAAAGGGAAGAAGCTTTTTAAGGGGAAGGTCTGTATTGAGGAGCATTGCCCACCACTGAAGATAGACGAGGAAAAGAGTATGAAGGATAAAGTTGTAGGTCGAAAAAAAAGTCCAAGATTTCCAACTCTTTGTCTTAACACTCGTCCAACCGGCCCAAAGGATCCCAAAAACCACTAAAAGGGTCCCAACTCCATTCCACAATGTGTAGCTGTGTCCAAACTGCAACCCAAAAAGCACTGCTAAGACAATTGCCGGAGCAACAGAGGATGTATTGACTATTGCTAATGTTAAACCTGGAGGCCCTTTCTCTAAACTCTTCCCAAGCCCCCACATGAAAGCTCCTAGAAGAAGCCCCCCCAAAAGACCGAGTGAAACGACCGTGTTGCTCCAACCAAAATCATGCATGCGCAAAGGGTTGAGAAGGATCATGATCAAAAAAGAAAAGGAGAGCTGTATCATCAGATACGCTCTTGATGAGCCTCCTGCATCGATACTTCGACGCATACAATAATTACTTATTGAAGCAAAGAGACCTGCTAATAAAACAAAAATTATTCCCATAACCAAAAATAACGTTGCGTTTTGAAAAATATGATGACATGATTTTACCGATAACTTGATATTTTGACGATGCAAAAATTTCTTATCTTTCTTCTGTGCTTCTCCCCCCTTGCGGCAGACTCTTCATCTGATGAAGAGCTTCTCTTCGCCAGAAGAATTGTTGAGTGTTGGCGAGATCAAGAGATTGATTTAACTAAATCTCAAATTGGTAGCTTTTTAGAAAGCTACCCCACCAGCCATTTTGTCGATCATTTCAATGCCATTTTAGGGGATATTTCTCTAAAAGAAGGAGCCTTCATCAATGCCATTGCTTCTTATGAAAACATCAAAAGTGGTGATCTTCTAAGGCAAGTACGGACAAAACGGTGGTACGCCCTCTATCAACTCAAGGCGTATGGACAGCTCTATCAAGAGATTTCTCCTCTTATTTCCTTCATCGAAGAGGAGGAAGCCCGCTTCTATTTTGCCGAAGCAGCCTTTCGAGAAGCATTGACGTTGACCGATGATCAAAAAAACGCTCTCTTTGAAGAGTGTCTACCGATCTACCGCACCCTTGAAGAGCACCCCCAATTTGGAGAGCACGCCCTTCTTGCAATGGGTGAAATTTATCGACAGCTCGATCAATTCGATCAATCAGCAGCAATTTATCTTCGACTTGCCGAAGAGAAAAAGAGCCATCAAACCCTTTTTCATGCAGCAACAATGCTCACCCGGTGTAACGAAGAGAAAGCGATCGAACTTTTTTCTCAAATTGCAAAAGGGGGAGGGAAAAAATCTTCTGAAGCAGCGTATCAGTGGCTCCAGCTACTGGCAAAACATGCACAATGGGAAACAATTTTAAGAGAGCGACGCTCCTTTTTATCTTCACTTGCTCAACACCATCTTCCTGTCTACTATTTCTATCTTGGAGTGCTCTATCACAAGCAGAATGAATGGGATCTTGCAATTGAATCTCTTACAAAAAGTCTCAAAGGAGGATTGAAACCTCCTCACGACCGAAATGCACTCTTAAATCTCATGGTTGCAGCAAAAGAGGCCCCCTCTTTAAAAGCTGCTGATTTTGGCTATCTACTTCTTAAAGATCGGTACCCCAATGATTTTGAAGAAGCATCACTCTTTAGAGCGATCGCTTATCGGAAAAGGGGAGAAGACCGTATTGCAACCTCTCTATTTTCTGAGTTGATCGCTATTGCAGAAAAATCAAATGTTTTAGAGGAGTCATATTTAGAAAAAACCCATCTGCTCATGAAAAATAAAGAGTGGGAAAGTGCAAATGACCTTGTTCTTCACTATCTCAGCCATTTCCCTGCTGCCACCCATCGAAATGAGATGATCCGGCTAAGCATTGACCTTGCCCTTACAGCTCTCTCTTTTGATGAAAATTATGAGAGATTGGCAACAAACCTTGAGAGAGCGTTGGGGACAAAAGGTCTTCTAAATGAAGAGGAATCTTTTAAAGAACGTCTTCTCCTTGCAAAATGTTATCTCAAGCTGGAAAACCCCACTTTAGCATCACCTCTTCTAAAAGAACTCATCGAGCAAACTTCTGATTCAGCAGAGCTTCACTACCTCATGGTCGTGACCCTACTCAAAAATGAAGGGGAACCAAACCTCATTGTCGCACATGGAGAAAAAGCTCTCGCCCTTGAACCAAATTTCTCTGAAGCCGACCGTCTTCACCTCTATCTTTTCAACGCCTATCTCGATTTGAGTAAAAAAGATTGTGATAAATCTCTTACAGAAGCTGCTGCCACCCATCTTTATCAAGTCGTTCATACCATTCCTATTTCTCTCGAAAATCAACTCTGGCTCATTCACACCTATGCCAAAGAGAGCACTTATTCAAATCGAGCAGTACAACTCCTCGAGAATATCCTTTCTGAACGTGAATCATTCTCTAGATTCCCTGAAGAGGCCCTTCTTTTAGCAAAACTCTATGATGAAGAGGGGCGATATGAACAAGCTCTTCATCTCTTACAAACATTGAAAAAAGAGAGCCTCTCTACCCCCCACATTGATTTAATGCTCGGTTCAATCTTAGGGCATACCAAACAGTTTGAACAGGCTCAACATCTTCTTCTTCCATTGGAAAAAGCGACTGATCCTACCATCTCTTTAAAAGCAACCCTTGAAAATGCTCGGATCAACCTTCTGAAAGAAGCCGGTTGCGCAAACTCCTTGCATAAACTCAAAGAGCTTTGGATCCAAAAATCGATTGCACATGAACCGATCCATCTTGAAGCTGCTCTTGACTACGCTGACGCTTCTCCCCCTGAAAAATTACTTGAAATTTTGCATGAAATCAAAGAACATTTCGTTTCTCAGACAGATATCTGCTCAAAGGATTACCACGAAGCGAGGTTAAAATCTCCTGAAAAAGACCACCTCTATCAATCGTATATGCGCTATCTAAATGCACGCATCGCGCTTGCTGAAACAGAAGTCGAAAAAAGAAATGGAATTGATGTGAAAGAGAAAATTCGCTCCTCTAATACGTTGCTAAAGAGTTTGACAGAAGGAGATTATGCTACAACCAAATACCTTAGAGCAAAAGCACTAAATAGGATAAACTAAATTGGAAATTCGAAAAGGTCTGCTTTTTATCGTTATTTTTGTAGCACTTTCCTGCCACCTTGCTTTCGTTGTTTACCTTCATAAACACCCTATTTCCACACACTTTCTCTATGATCGCCCTCTCACCTATATCGAAGATGAAGCATTTGAACTTCTCAAACGGAAAGAGCGGAGTGAAATTCTCGCTCAAATCTTTGATCAAATTACAGAAACGACAGTAGAAGTTAAAGAAGATCTACACGATCTTCAGGCGGAGTTTTCCCCAACGGCCTCAATCGCTTTTCCAGATGGAGAGCCTTTTCTCATTGCTGATGAAGCATTCCGGCTTGAACACGATCCTCTTGATTTCTCTTCGATTGGAGAGGGAGAGTTGACCCCTTTTGTTGGAGAAACATTTATCACCTCTTCCCCCCTTTTAGTCTCCAGCGAAATCCCCATCTTAAATGATTTTATCCAAAATCATGATGCCTATGATGAACTTGGAATCGTCGCCGGTAGCAACCATTTTGATGTCCATATTGAATATGTTCAAAAACAAAATCGCCCTGGCTATGTTTTCAAAGCAACTTTCTCACCTAAACGAGAAGTTCGGTTCAAACGGATTCAACAAAACTACTACTTCCTTCTCGATCGCTCCAATTCTATTCCAAGAGCACGTTTTGCCCTCAATAAAGCTGTTGTATCCAAAGCTCTTGATTACCTTAAACCTCGAGATACATTCAATATTCTCATCTTTGATGATAAAGTGCTGAAGCTTTCTGAAAGCTCCCTCAAATGGAATGAAGAGAATGTGATAAGAGCTCGTGGATTTTTAGAAAAACATGGGCATGGAGGATACTTTGCTTCGACAGAACTCTACAGCTCCCTTGGAAAGATCATCCCTGAAAATGTTTCTGACCGTGAAGTGAATACAGCGATCTTACTCTCGGATGGAGATACCTATCTCCCTCAAGAAAAACAACGGAAAGTGATTGGAGGGTGGACTGACACCAATGAGGGGAAAGTCGCCCTCTACTCCATCGCCTCAGGAGGGGGAAATAACCTTCCGCTACTCGATCTTATCACCTCCTTTAATAAAGGAGCTCTTATCTACAGTTACGATCATGGCCAGCTCTCCGATCGACTGGTTCAACTCATCCATATGATTCGTAATCCCATTGGAAAAGAGATGGTTGCAACAGCTGTTCCCGTTGACAAACAATCAGTTATTTTGCTTCAACCTAAAAACCGTCGCCTTCCAGATCTCTATCAAAACCGCCCCTTTGTGGTCTACGGTTCCACCAATCGTCTCTGTGATTTTGTCCTCTTTTTGCAAGGGAAGTATTACGACCAACGATTTGATATAAAAAAACGAATCACCTTTGAAAATGCAAAGCTCGGTAGTTCTGCCATTGAAAAAGCGTGGACCCAACTCGTTGTACAAGAATTTTATGAACGTTTTTTCGAGGATGGAAATAAAAAGCATCTCGATGCGGCTAAACATCTCCTCGCTCCTCTTAATATCCCGGTCCCACTGTTGAACAAATGATTCGAATTATCGGTGGTAAATTCAAAGGGCACTCTATTGAAGTTCCTAAAAAAGGAACAAGGCCCACCCTTGCCGCTTTAAGAGAGAGTCTTTTCAATATTTGCCAACACACAATTGAAGGAGCAACATTTCTCGACCTCTTTTCGGGAGGAGGAGCAATTGGACTTGAAGCGTTGAGCCGTGGAGCTGCTCATGTCACATTTGTCGAAAAAGATGGACGGATCGTAAAGAAAAATTGCAGTAAGCTCGGTGTTGCCGATAAAACCACTTGTCTCTCCACCGATGTCTTTAAAGCGCTCCCCTCTTTTCAAACTCCCTTTGACATCATCTTTGCCGATCCTCCCTATGGAGTGGGATTGGGAGAAAAACTGCTCGATTATTTTGATGAAAACCCCTATCTCATTGGAGGAGATCTCTTTATTGAAGAATCAATTCCGCTTCCTCCTCCGAAAAATCTCATCTTAAAGAGTAAGAGAAAAGTGAGTCGCTCAATTTTGTTGCAGCTGTGCAACCGGAGCTGTTCGTCTTGAAAGAGCTGCACTAAAAAGAAGAGCTCCACCAAGCCAACTCCAACGAACAATTTCTGCTAAAGAAAATCCTGTTTGCACCTCTTGGTAAAGAGCTCCAATAAGGGTCAGGGTCAGTAGAGGGAGGACAAAGAATTTCAAGCAGTGGTAAGAGTAACTATGCCTTACATTTTTCCACCAAATTCCCTCTTCACAAATCACGTTAGAGAGAACTAAAAAGAAAAGAATTTCTGCAATTCCACCGATTAAAAATGCATTCCCAAGCACCATTGGGGCTAAAGCATCAACGATGTGTTGTCCATTACCTAAACAGAATGGAAGAGCAAAGAGTGTCACCATCCCCATAGAAATGGCGACCGCCGTTTTTCGACTCTTGTTAAACTCGACCTCTACACTTCCAGCAACACTCTCGACAATTGAAAAGACTCCTGTCACCCCGGCGATAAAGATACAGAAGAAAAAGATCGGACCAATAACCCGGGCCGCAACTTCCCCAAATTGAGCCAAAATTGTAGGAAAGATCACAAATCCAATTTCAAAAGCAGAATCAGAACGAATCAACTCTGAAAAAGGACGCCCTGTTGTATGGCTCATAAATCCCAAACAGCCAAAGATCGCAAGGCCAGAGATAAAGGAGATTAAAAAATCCCCCAAAGCAACCTTAAACATCGATTTTTTAATATTGAAACTCTCCGGATTGTGACGAGAATAACCCGTTACAATACCAAGCCCTAAAGAGAGAGAGAAGAAAACCTGACCAAAAACATCACGCCACAACATCCAGTTAGATAGACGACTAAAATCGGGGATTAAATAGTTTTTTACCCCTTCTAAAGACCCCGGCAGAAAAAGAGCCGCAATGCTAAAGAACACCACTAATACACCCAAAAGAGGGAGGAAAAATGTGCAAAGACGCTCAACCCCCGAGCGAATATTGCGGGATAAAACAATCCAGGTGAAAGCCGCGACAAGAAGAGTCGAGAGCAAAACTCCTATCGCCACACCCCCTACTGTCGAGAGACTTCCAGAATCGTGTAAAAACACATCTTTAAAAAAATAATTTGAACTTATAAGAGAGCTTCCCTTCGCGGCAAAATAGGAAAAAGCGACGGCAAAACCGGTCAAAACAATATAGAATCCCCCAATTGTGGCACAGCTCAGTACAGAGAGCCAACCAAGGAGTTTCCCCTTAGAGCCTGCGACATTACCGAGGGCAGAGACAAGAGGCATCTTAGTTTTTTGACCGATGGTCCCCTCTAAAAAGAGCATGGGAAGGCCGACGAGCAGATGGGCAATGATATAGGGAATTAAGAAGGCTCCCCCCCCATTTCTATAGCAAAGAGCACTGAAACTCAATATATTAGCAAAACCCACTGCCGATCCAATCATCGACCAGATAAAGCCCGATTCTTTTTTCCAAGTATCTTGTGTAGACGCCATTAATTAGCCTTACTGTAAACCAAGTAGAAGCAGTTTAACAGAATAGGAATATTTCAATCAATTCATAAAAATTTTACTATAGCTATTGGCATTCAAAAGTTTGTTTTTCACCGATTAACTTATCTTGCTCATATTGAGCGATGATACGAGGAGTTCCATCGTCGTAGTATTTGTTAAATTTTCCATGTTTTTTATCACAACTGTATTCAGCTTCAAAAATCAAAACTCCCTCTGGGTTCCACTCTTGGCAAAGACCATCGAGCTTATCTCCACTATAGTTGTAGCTGCTAGCCAATGTTCCATCTTCGTAATACCCCTTCATCGGGCCATCTCTTAAATCTGCATGAAAATGCACTTCTCGATTCACCTTCCCATCGGGGAAATAGCTCACTCCTTTCCCTTCTCTGAGGTCATCGACAAACTCCATTGTCATCATCAATAATCCTTCTGGAGAGTAAAGGGTTGCAATCCCTTCCCGCTTTCCTTTCTCATAGTAGGTGCTTGCAACCTTTTGCCCCTCTTCTGAATACTCTGACACTTCATCTTGCAGCAGATCATTTACAAAAAAAGCGTCGAGTTTTTTGACTTTTCCTTTCTGTGGGTCAACAGGGTAGAAAACCTGATGCACTCCCTCACGAGAATCTTTTTTGTAGTGGAAAACCACTTCCTCTCCCGATGGAAGAAGCTGTGTATACTTTCCATCAAGCTTTCCTTCGATATAATTTGCTTTTTCTGTCTGATTACCTAATTCATCATATTGGATTTTAGGCCCATGCAACGCTCCCATTTTATAGGAAATCAATGCAGCGAGCTTGCCATCTTCATGAAATGATTTTTGTTCTCCATTTAAATTCCCTTCGCTGTAGTGGTAAACACGGCAAAGTTTCCCAGCCACCCCATTCTCTTCAGGAGGATAATATTCACGATGCTCTCCAACAGGAATCCCTTGCTTGTAGAGCATGAGGGTGTGGACAGACCCATCTTTATGCCAGCTCTTTACCTCTCCATCAAGAAGGTCATCTTTGAAATTAGCCACAGCCATTTGTTGGCCGTTATCAAAATATTTCTTTTCAAATCCTTGCCGCTTTCCCTCTTCAAAGTAAGTTTCCTGGCAAAGATTTCCATTTGGGTACCAAACCGAAATAGATCCGTTGGGAAGGTCTCTTTGGTATTCACCTTCGAATAGAAGCGTTCCTTCTTCACTCCACTCTTGATGCTTTCCTTGCTTTTCACCGAGGGCAAAATCAGATTCTAACTTGGGAGTTCCATCGACATACCACTCTTTCAATTTCCCCGTAGGCTTCCCTGCAACGTAATTTTTACGACATTTTTGCTTCCCATTTTCATACCACTCCTCAAAGGGGCCATCCCAAAGCTTGTGCCGAAAATGCGCTTTTAACTGACATTGCCCGTTATCATAATACTCTTTTTGCTCTCCATCGAGCATTCCATTAGCATAGACATAGTCTACTTTGAGCTGCCCATTTTTGTACCACTCTTTGTATTCTCCTTCAAATTGATCTCCAATCAGTTGATACGTCGCTTTAAGTTTACTATTTTCGTAATATTCACAGATCGACTCTTGTAATATTCCCTCTTTGTTATAGAGGGCGATTTTCTTTGGAGTTCCATCAACATAGTTGAGCCGATGTTCTCCAACTGGTAGATTGCGGACGAACTGACCTCCCCCTGCGAATTCTCCATTTTTATGGTAAAACTGCTCTACACCATCTTTCAATCCTTCGATGTAGTTCATCCGATAAGTGACTTTCCCCTCTTTACTGTATTTGAGGTGCAATCCGTGTGGCTTCCCCAATCGATAGTCTTGCACTTCTAAAATCGCTTGATTCAACCCATAGAGAATCACTGCAGGATTTTTCCCATCTCCATGCAAAAGACCATCGCTGTAACAACGGATTGACGACAGTTCACCATCCCCTTTGCTCTTTGAATACCATTCGAATGCTTTTCCGCGAGGCAATCCTTTTTTATAATATGTTTGAGAAGCGCATGAGCCATCTTCATGGTAAGTGTAGGTATCACCGACGAGTTTCCCCCCCTGAAAAGCTCCCTCTTCTTGCTTTGTCCCATCGGGATAAAACCGTTCAAAACGGCCGTGCTCTACACCTCCAACATAGATCGTCGAACTTTCGAGTTGGCCATCACTATAAAAAGATTTTACACTCCCCTCTAATTGCCCCCCTTCAAAAAAGGCGACCTCAGCAATCTCTCCATCTGGGTGAAATGAAACACTCGGCCCATCAAAGCTACCATGTTCATCGAGATCACTCTCCACACTGATCCGTCCTGTTTGGAAAAAAATGATCTCCTTTGCCGGAATTTCATCCCCTTCGAGGTTAGGTTCGAAAAAAAGGACCCTCTTAGGATTTCCAGTTGGATAGTTTTCCACGACCTGAGGGCGCCAATTTGGTTGCCGAACTTTCATTGGAGGAAGGTCCTCAGCAAAAATTAGAAGGGGGATCATTAAAGCCAACAAAAGAAATCTTTTCATTTATACTCCATTTTGAGTTGGACAATAACAAAAAAGAGGGTATTGCTCAAGAAATAACAAGCTATTAGAGTTGTGGTTATGCGCATCGATTTAAAAATTGACGGAATGCACTGCGCCTCTTGTGAAGAGGCTCTTTGTAAAACACTTAAGAATATCGATGGTGTCCATAATGCCTCTGTCAGTTTTGCCACAAGTTCTGCTAAAATCGAGGGAGAAGAGAGTCTCTCTCCTAAAACTGTCATCAAAGCGGTTGCAGCTATTGGATATCAAGCGCACCTCCCTGATGAAAAAAAGGAGAGACAACATGTTTGGCCCACACTTGAAATTTTCATCGCTACCATTCTTACGCTTCCCATCATGTGGCTTCCTCCTCTTTTTCAATGGATCATTGCAACCATCCTTCAAATTGGTTTCGGTTGGCGGTTCTACGTCGGTAGCTATTACGGGATCAAAAGCTTATCAGCCAATATGGACCTCCTCATTGCCCTTGGGACAACGGCTGCCTACTCTTTCAGTGTTGTTGTCTTTTTTGCCGATCTCAATGAACATCTCTATTTTGAAAGTAGTGCTTGGATCATCACGCTCATCTTGATCGGGCGGTACTTAGAGACACATTCGAAAACACGCGCTTCAAAAGCGATCTCGGCCCTTCTCAAACTCCAGCCAAAAATAGCTCGTGTAAAGCGAGGAGATACATTTGTCGAAATCCCAATCGAAGAAATCTCTGTTGGAGATCTCTTCCAAGTGCGCCCAGGAGAGCAAATTCCAATCGACGGAGAGGTGGTAGAAGGTGATTCTCACGTGGATGAGTCGATGTTGACAGGTGAGAGCCTCCCGATCCATAAAACAGCCAAAGAAGCGCTATTTGGTGGAACACAAAATAGTGAAGGATCGCTCATAGGGAAAGCAACAGCCATTGGGTCAAAAACTGCTCTTTCAGCCATTATCCGACTGGTCGAAGAAGCACAAAGTTCACGTGCTCCCATTCAAAAACTTGCCGACCAGATCTCAAGTATCTTTGTTCCCGCTGTTTTACTCATCTCACTTCTCACATTTCTAATCTGGTGGCCCCTTTCAACCTATAGTGCTGGAATCATTTATGCAGTTGCTGTTCTAGTCATTGCATGTCCTTGTGCACTTGGACTTGCCACTCCAATGGCAATCATGGTTGGGACAGGACGAGGCGCACATGCAGGGATTTTGATCAAAAATGCCGAAGCTCTCCAACGAGCTGAAAAGCTCAAAACAATCGCCGTTGACAAAACAGGGACATTGACAACAGGCAAACCAACAGTGACTAAGATAGAGCCTCCCTCTCTCCTCCCAATTGCGGCCTCAATCGAAGAGCTTTCTGAACACCCAATTGCCCAAGCAATTAGTCACGCCCATATTGGGAAAAAGAGTGGAGTCACACGATTTGCCGCTCTACCAGGGAAAGGAGTGAGAGGGACCATTGAGGGGAAAACCTATCACATAGGCTCTCCAACCCTGATGAGAGATCTTGGCTTTAAGACAAAAGAACCAGCCATCTATATCGCAGACGAAGAGGGTATCATTGGCTCTCTTCTAGTCTCAGACCCTTTAAGAGAGAGTTCTCAATTGGGAGTTTCTCGCCTACAGGCAATGGGGCTTGAGGTTGTGATGATCACAGGAGACTTAAAAGAGACAGCACAAAAAATTGCACAAGAGTTGCAGATCACCCGCTTCTATGCCGAAGTCCTTCCCGATAAAAAGGCTCAGGTGGTCTCTTCACTCGAAGGTGTTGGAATGGTGGGAGATGGCATTAATGACGCTCCTGCACTTGCAGCGGCTCAAGTGGGATTTGCAATGCGTACCGGGACAGACATTGCGATTGAAGCTGCCGATATTACTTTAATGCAAAGTGACTTATCTCATGTTGCTGATGCGATTGATCTTTCAAAGTCCACCTTGCGTAAAGTGCGGCAAAACCTCTTCTTTGCCTTTCTCTACAATACGCTTGGAATTCCTTTGGCGGCTCTAGGCTTTTTAAGCCCTATCTTTGGAGCGGCTGCGATGGCGGCAAGCTCTCTTTGCGTTGTCGGTAATTCTCTCCTCTTAAACCGATGGAAACCAAAAGGGCCTCGATCCTAAATTTCATTCAAACAAGAAAAAAATAACCGTACCATCTAAAACTCGCAGGTAGGATCTAGCCTACTTCCTCTCTATTTCATCGGTGAACTACTCCACTTAATTTTTCAATTGTCATAAGTTTTCATAAGTTATAGGATAAAGATTATGTTTCAACATAAGAAAGCTCTATACAATTTGATCCAATTCAACCTTCAAGAGCCAGAAGGCCCTATTGAGCCGTGGCAAAAGATTGATTTTAGGGAACTTGAAACAACTATGTTGGTTCAAAATCTGAAAAAGCTCTCCCTTCCAATTGAATCCCAAGAACACTTCGAAGAGATTGCCTCTCACTTTGAATCGCCTGAAGAAATGATGGAAGCCTTTGCAAAAGAACTCCCTTTAAAAGATCCTGATCACTCGTTTTTAATCACTTTTGAACTCTGGCGCCGTCTTCTACCTGAAAAACGCTCGGTCTCAATCTTTTGTGATGAACTCGATAGGCAAATCAATCGTTATGAAATGGAAGAAGAGGATGAGCAACTCCAAGATATCCTCGAATATTTCAAACAGATTCTCGATGATAATACAGATCAAGGATATGAACCTACCGACGTCTTCAACACTCTCCAATCGTTTTGTGGTCATAATTTAGAGGCATTTCTCTATGATTACATCCATGAAAAGATCGAAAATATGGAAATCGATTACTCGACTGAGTTAATTGAAGGATTCTACCCCTATGTGCCAGATCCTCTATGGTTTGACTATCTTGTTTCCCGCCTTGAAATGACATATGATTTGGAAGTGGGATTTAAAAGATTAGAAAAAATGCTCTCAAAAATCGATGAAATCGATCTCGCTATTGAAATCCTCTCCTATCTCTCTCAAATCCGCAATCCCCACTTTGAGAATTTAGCAAAAAAAGCACTTCCCCTTTTGGAAACAGAAGGAGATTTTATCGAATTTCTCACCTGCTGCGTCCACTACTTTGAAAATAAGCAAGAGCCTCGCGAAATTTTGGAAAAACGGGAGGGAAAAGATCGAGCCACCCCTCTTCGAAAAAATGACCGCGACTTGACTTTAGTTAAGAAATTTTTTCAAGGTTGATCTGATAAAGAGCGAGCTGATCACGGATCACTTCGGCATCTGGATGATTAATTGCAATTTCAGCAATGATGAAATCAAGCTGCGTATAGAGATCACTCAACCACTTATGAATATCTGAAGGAACTTTTTCCACTCCTTTCACCATATCGAGCTTGTTCAAATACAACTGAAGCATCTGTGCAAAAACCCGGTTGTAGAGCAAGATCTGTCTGATCACAAGCAGGTCTTTTTGATCCCCTGAAGGGTTAAATTTTTGGGCAAGCTCATGAAAATGCGCGGGATTTTCTTTGAAAAAGCTAGACTCTGATGCTTCAGCTAAAAGATCTGCATTTCCTTGTGGAATGAGATAACCAAGGTGGATGAGATGTCCTTGCAGCCATCCATCTGGAGCACTTAAAATCAAATAGAGGAGTTCTTCATCGAGCCATTTTTTCTCCTCTTCGGAGTGGTTTGATTGAAAACGTTTAGAGAGAAATTTTTCTAAATCAATCCCGTATTGACTCTCTTTTTTAAGCGTTTTATTCACACGATCAACACTCTTTCCCCCTTTTGGATCAAGGTGAGCCATCCATTTTTTTGTCTCTATATTTTTATATTCGTTCATTGAGCTCTTTGAGTTTTTTGTGTGAATTTTCTAGATGTGTCTTGATCAAAGGGTGAGGAGCTTGATCGGTCAGCTCGCTTAAAAGTTCATCAAAGAGGCTAAGCCGTTTCTGGTCAACTTTTTCTCGCCGCTCTATCAGCTCTTTTCTTATCCTCCGCTCAGCTTCCTTATAAGCGACAAACTCTCCGGTATAAAAACTATGGTTTGTAAAAGCTAGCCGAATGTTTTTAAACTCCGCTCCCCCTTGTGGATCGACATATTGTGCTGCATGATGAAAAAAAGAACGCTCCTTTCTCGCTTCTAAAACAGCCTTGTAGTGAGGGTCTGTTGGATTTTTTGATTCAAGGAGATGCCCTTTAGCGACAAGATAGCCGTGGATACGTCCATCTGGAGCTTGCTTGGCCAACTCATCTTGCATCTCATCGAGCCTTTGACACTCATGCTCGAATTGTGGTGTGATTTTTGTTTTTGGATCCTCGATCTTTTCCATCAAAAGATCGAGCTCTTCGCAATACTTTGCAAGACGCTCTGCATACTCAGGATTTTTAAAGAGAATCTCCTTTACCTCAGATAACTGCTGTACACCCTCTGGTTCGATGTACTTAGCGATTTGTTCCACCGTTTTAGCTTCTAACATGAACTCCCCTTACTCTTTCTCTTGTCATACCATAGATCTTTTAAAAAAGACAATACGGTTTAAATCCGAGATAATCACACGCTGTGAGTTGATAGTGTACCCCTCCACTCTCTCCAAATGGAAGCTGGCCTTTTTGCACATTATGCAAATGACCAAAAATGCAATCGTTGACCTTATATTTTTCGAGAAGTTTAGAAGCCCTTGTAGGCTCTAGGTCTGCTCCAATAGGAGGGTAGTGTGTCATCACAATCCGTCTATCTGTTGTAAGTGCTTTTAAAGACAATTCAAGCCTATTGAGCTCTCGAAGAAAAATTTTCTCTCTTGTCAGGTCTTTCTCGACATGTGGGTTGAAACTAAACTCATCTGTATCCCAAAGTCTTGCTCCACCAATACTTACACCATTCCATACAAATGCATCATTTTGTACGATGTGAAGAGAGGGGGGAAGGGCCGCACGCACTTTTGTCGCACTTGACCACCAATAGTCGTGGTTTCCTCTGATCAAGACTTTTGTTCCAGGAAGTGTATCGATCCATTTGAGGTCGATTTTTGCCTCTTCCATCTTCATCGCCCAAGAGATGTCTCCCGCAATGAGGACAAGGTCATCAGGAGTGACAACTGCCCTCCAGTTTTCCTCAATCTTATCCATGTAATTGACCCAATTTGGACCAAAAACATCCATTTTTTTGTTCGGAACTCCCTTAGCTAAATGTAGATCGGCAATAGCCCAAATATGCATCAGAAAATATAGTGATCTGGGATGTGTTTCCCTCGAGGGACGATAATGATTCCATCACGTACATGGACAAGCCCATCGAGAGCGTCAAACTCTTCATACCCATGCTGGTTGATGAGCTTCACACCCTTTCCAATTGTCACATTTTCATCGATAATTGCTTTCGAAATCAAGGTATTTTCTCCAATACCGGGGTCTTTACCCTCTTTGCCCAACTGGTAAGAGGGGCGATGGTAATATTCATTTCCCATTAAAATAGAATCTCGAATCGTGCACCCTTGACCTATTTGTGAGCGGACACCGATCACACTTTGCGTCACTTCACTCGCCTCAATTGTCGATCCTTCGCAGATAAGAGCCTTGTTGATATGGCAACTTGTAATTTGAGACCCAGGAAGGTGGTAGGAACGGGTGATCAATTGGCTCGACTCATCGTAGCACTGTAATCCCGTTTGACTATCTTTGCATGGATGGGTGAGAGCTAAGTTTGCATGATAGTATGAATCGATAGTTCCAATGTCCTCCCAATACCCGTTATACATATAGGTGTGAACACTTCCTTTCTTCATCTCTGTTCGGATCAAATGTTTCCCAAAATCTTCTCGAGAATCTTCCTTCAAAAGGTTAAAAAGAGACTCTCTTTTAAATAGATAGATCCCCATCGAACCGAGAAACGCTTTTTCTCCTTCTCCCTGATCTGTTCTAAAGTGCTCTAGTAAGGCATCATCTTGAGGTTTTTCACAAAATTCAACCACTTGACTCCCATCTTTGCCCACTTTCATCAATCCCATCCGTTTGGCATCTTTTTTCTTCACAAGCTGCGAAGCGACAAGCATAGAGGCGTCTTTTTCAATCCCAAAATGGATCAATTCTTGAAAATTGATGTTGTAAAGCTGATCTCCCGAAAGAATTAAGAAGTAGTCGGCATCCACTTCAGAGAAATATTGAAGATTTTTTCGGACAGCATCTGCTGTTCCATTGTACCAAATTCTCTCTCCTTCTCTCTCCTCTGGAACAAGGAGCTGAATCTGATTTTGTGCCATTCCATAGTGTAGATAGGTTTGAAAGAGGTGTTTTTGCAATGTGTAGGAAAGGTATTGACCAATGACAAAAATTTTGCTCAACCCTGAAGAGAGAGAGTGAGAAATTGGGACATCGATGAGGCTGTACCGCCCTCCAAAAGAGATGGCGGGTTTACAACGTGTTTTTGTCAGGGGAGAGAGCCTTTTCCCTTCCCCTCCTCCTAGAACAATCACAGCAACCCGATCTAAAGGAACAGAATAACTTTTTTTTCCATTTTGATCGGAAACTTCTCCTAAAGAAGCTTTAGAATGAACATTAATTAACACTAATAACCGTCCCGTTATACTTTTTATATAACTAAAACCAGCTATTGTCAAGATATTATTTTGATTCTGCGCACTGATTCGCTGCTTTTCCTTTATTCAATATTAATATTTATCAGGTATAATTTTGGCATGGAATCATTCAATATTCAAAACAAAAGTGTTGATAATAAAGTAGATACATACCAAAAATCCATTTCTGCTGAAGAGTGTTGTTCTAGTCTTATTGTTGCAATTGTCATTATCGGAGCCATTGCAATGATCACTTGTGCGGCCCTAGCTTTTCATGGTGATTTGCCAGCTGTAAATAAATTCATAAAGTTGGTGGGGTGATTCTTATAGCAACGGGAAGCATGCTCTTTTGTAGATTGGCGGACGAATCCCTCTAATTCTTTTGTCAAATTCTTCCTTAATAACCATCCCGTCATACTGTTTATATAACTAAAAACAACTATTCTCAAGATACTAGTTTGATTCTGCGCACTGATTAGCTGCTTTCCCTTTATTCAATATTAATATTCATCAGGTATAATTTTGGCATGGAATCATTCAATATTCAAAATAAAAGTGTTGACAATAAAATAGATACACACCAAAAATCCATTTCTGCTGGAGAGTGTTGTTCTAGTCTTGTTGTTGCAATTGTCATTATCGGAGCCATCGCAATGATCACTTGTGGGACCCTAGCTGTTCGTGGTCATTTGCCAGCTGTAACTAAAGGTAGTGGGGTGACTCTTATAGCAGCAGGAAGCCTGCTCTTTTGTATATTGGTGGGCGAATCGTAGCGGGAATCCTGCCCTTTTGTAGATTGGCGGGCAAATCCCTCTAATTCTTTTGTCAAATTCTTCCTGAACAACCATCCCGTTATACTGTTTATATAACTAAAAACAACTATTCTCAAGATACTAGTTTGATTCTGTGCACTGATTAGTTGTTTTTACTTTATTCAATATTAATATTCATCAGGTATAATTTTGGTATGGAACCATCTAATGTTCAAGAGCAAAATGTTGATTGTGAAGTAAAAACACACCAAGAATCTATTTTTGCTGGAAAGTGTTGTTCTAGTCTTGTTGTTGCAATTGTCATTATCGGACTCATTGCAATGATCACTTGTGCGGTCTTAGATGTTTGTGGTCATTTGCCAGCTCTAACTATAACTAAAGGTGGTGCGGCGACCCTTATAAAGGTGACCTCTATAGTAGCGGGAAGCCTGCTCTTTTGTATATTGGTGGACCTATAATTCAATCCCCTCTAATTCTTTTGTCAAATTCTTCCTTGTGTTAGCTTCAGGGCATGGAGACAAAACTGTTTGCAGGTGTCCGTCTTACCTCAGAAATGAGAGGGGCAACACAAGTAGATAACCTTGAAGTGATTACATTTGAAGGAAAAGAGTATATAGGGCTTTATACCGATAAAAATCCCACCCTAACACATGTTCATGAGCTCTCTGATCAGATCACCTCGACTCTACACAAGTGCCTTCCAGATGCTCCTCCCCGTTTTTCTGTGCGGGTTTTTCCTCAACTCTTTATTGGATAGTAAAGGGGTTTGACAGGTTTCTTTCTATTTTTGAGTAGATTTTGAGCTCTGGTTTGAGGGCAATCTTAAATTAAGATGGCAAATCAATTTAGTGAGATAGGTTCATCCTTAAGAACGAACTAACATCTGATTTGAAACGGGAGTCACCTCGGAAAGAATTTCGGAAATTGCTTCTAACCAATCTTTTCTAAGGTTCATCGCATCGAGACGGTAGGCTGAAAACCCTTTTTGACGGATCAGGGGGATGTAGTCTTGCTCAATCTCAAAAAGCGTTTCGATGTGATCTGATGTAAAGCTGATAGGCACAAATATAACATTAGATTTACAACTTTTAAATTGTTCACAAACCTCAAGAGTGTAAGGGCGGACCCACTCTTCGGGGCCAAATTGCGATTGAAAAGCGAGCATAGCCTCTGCTTTGGGAAAGGCTCTACGCACTTCATCATAAGAAGAGAAGCACTCATCTAAATAGACATCTCCTTCGGAGATAAAGCTTTTTGGAAGACCGTGCGCTGAAAAAAGGAGAAATGTCTCTTCTTCTTTTAGGCCATTTGATACGAAAAATTCCCGAATCATTTTCTGAATCACTTTGATGTAGGCAGGATGGGTTGGATAAGACTTAATCCAACGGATTTTTTTCACCACTTTCGATGAGAGATGTCTTTTGAAGAATCGAGCGATACTTCCAGTTGTTGCGTAGGTGAATTGAGGAAACATGGGGAAAATACGGATCTCATCACACTCTAGCTGCTCCATTTGCTTGAGAAACTGTGCATGAGTGGATGGAAGATACCGGTGAAATGTCAAAATAGGGGCATCGAGCTTAGCCCGGAGCTCTTTTGCAATCGCTTCGGTATCAGAGAAGATCGGAGAGCCTCCTCCGATCAGTTCGTAATCTTTACAAACTTTTTTCGCTCTTTTTCTAGCCACATTGCTAAAAAGGGGGTAGCTGATCACCTTTGGGAGTTTTGTCCGAATGACATCCCGGTCAGTTAAAAGGGCACGCAGAAAAGGCTCAACCTCTTTTAGGTTCCGTGGACCACCGAAGTTTGCGATCAAATAAGCTGTTTTTTTCATAAGAGTATGCTATAGGAATGCACAATATGAATAAACTTTTTCTCAAAGATCTTCCCCTTTTTGGAAAAAAAATTCTTCTCCGCGTCGACTTCAATGTCCCCCTTGATGCGAATAAAAATGTGACTGATACAACCCGTATTGAAGCAGCCCTCCCTACCATCCGTACCATTTTAGAAAATGGCGGAACACCTATTATCATGAGCCATTTGGGACGGCCTAAGGGGACATTTAAAGCTGAATTTTCTCTTGCTCCTGTTGCAAAAGTGCTCTCAGCTCTTCTTTCTAAACCTGTAAAACTGGCACCTGATGTTGTTGGAGAGGAGACAAGAAAACTTGTCTCTTCCCTCAAACAGGGAGAGATTCTCCTCCTTGAAAACCTCCGCTTTTACACTGCTGAAGAGCATCCAGAAAAAGACCCGTCCTTTGCAAAAAAAATCGCCTCTTACGGCGATCTCTACGTCAATGATGCCTTTGGAACAGCCCATAGAAAACATAGCTCCACCTACACACTTGCTAAACTCTTCCACGGCAAATCTGCTGCAGGACTCCTCTTAGAAAAAGAGATCTACTATTTGAGCAAACTTTTACAAAATCCCCACCTTCCTTTCTATGCACTCATCGGAGGTTCCAAAATCTCTACAAAAATTGGTGTGCTCAAATCACTTCAACAAAAAGTGGAGCGGATCCTGATCGGAGGTGGGATGTCATACACCTTTTTGCTCGCAAAAAATATTCCGATTGGCAACTCGATCCATGAACCCTCTTTTCTTTCGGCAGCAAAAAAGCTCCTTGAAGGCTCAACTCCAATCGACCTCCCCGTTGATTTTGTTGTCGCCCAAACGGTGAGTCGTGACGCTCCTTGCAAAATTGTCTCTATCGAAGAGGGAATCCCCAAAGGGTTTGAAGGAGTGGATATCGGTCCTAAAACAGTTGAGATCTACTCAAAACGGATCGCTGAATCAAAAACACTTCTTTGGAATGGCCCTGTTGGGGTTTTTGAGGTTAAACCATTTGCAAAAGGGACTGAGGCTCTGGCCAAAGCGGTGGCAACCTCAGACACGACAAGCATTGTGGGTGGAGGAGATTCGATCGCTGCGATCAATCAAGCTGGACTTGCCGATCAAATCTCTCACCTCTCAACAGGAGGAGGAGCGACCCTTGAATACATTGAACACGGCACTCTTCCCGCTATCGAAGCTTTAATCTGAAGTGTAATAAGAGGTTATACCAAGAATTTTTACTGAAGAAAGTGCAAGCGAGCAAGCACTGATCACTGAAAGAGAAATCCGACCAGCTAAACACGCTCCTCCAATGGGAGATACAATGGGGATGAGGCATAAAAAGAAAAGTGTCCAAGCCCCACTATTTTTTGAACGAGAGAGGATTACAAGCTCAGGAATAAGACCCATGGTAAGAAAACCTGCTGCCACTCCCGAGGGGGGGAGATGACCCAATGTTCCAAGAATTCCTATAGAAAGTAGCCCAACTGCTGTAATCGCATAGAAAGCTGTATCGAGCCTATAGGGGGAAGGGGGACGTGTTAAAAGAGCTTGGCCTTCAGGTATTGCTGACATTTGCAAAAAGGATACCAATTATTTAGAAAAAATTAAATGATAAAATTAATTTAACTCAACCCATTAAAGGAAATTTGACCTTGTCTTGAATAGTCATTTCACCTATAATAGGTCTTTCCTATGGATTATGGATCACCCCTCTTTACTTAGTAGGTATGGCGCAGGATAACCCCACATTTTCTCCACTGCGTGCCTATTTTTGGCCCGTTCGTTCATTTGAACTAAGAAAGTTCTTACCCTTATTTTTGATCGCTTTTTTCATCGGTTTTAACTACAACATCCTCCGAAATATGAAGGATGCGCTCCTCGTAACTGCTGAAGGCTCAGGGGCTGAGGTTCTTCCCTTTATAAAGGTGTGGGGGATTTTGCCCGGTGCTTTTCTAATCACTTTTATCTACAGCCGACTCAATAATCGCCTATCTCGAGACCGTGTTTTCTATGTCATGGTGGGAATTTTCCTCACCTTTTTGGCCTTTTTCACCTTTGTCCTCTACCCTCTCCGTGATGTGATTCACCCCCACGCCACAGCCGATTACCTAGAGACGGTGATGCCTCGAGGATTTCGAGGAATTATCGCCATGTTTCGGTACTGGTCATATAGCTGTTTCTACATCATGTCTGACCTATGGAGCAGCACGATCCTCACCATGCTTTTCTGGGGTTTTGTCAATCAGGTTACAAGGCTAGGAGAGGCAAAACGCTTTTACGGCTTGATCGCAATTTCAATGAATTTAGCTGCGATTAACTCTGGCCAGGTCTCTGTCTTTTTGTCAGGAAATTTTTTAAAAACACACCTCCATATTGTTAACGACCCATGGCATCAATCTCTTATTCTACTCACCTCTATTGTGATGCTGGCAGGCGTCTGTATTGTGGGTCTCTACCGCTATTTGACCCACCATGTCCTAAAAGATTCTTTTGATGAACATTCCCCAAGAGAAGAGAAAAAGAAAATCAAGATGTCGATGCGGGAAAATTTTGCCTATTTAGCCCGCTCAAAATACCTCCTCTTTATGGCACTTATCGTCCTCTCGTACAATATTGTGATCAATTTAACCGAAGTGATTTGGAAAGATCAGGTGAGGCAGCTCTATCCCGATCCATCCGACTACATTGCCTATATGAGCCAAATTACATCGATTACCGGAGTGATCTCTTTTGCCCTCTCCCTTCTTGTCGCAGGACAGATTATCCGCCGTTTTGGCTGGACAGCAGGTGCTCTCTTCACTCCTATCATGCTTCTTATCACCGCAATTGGGTTTTTCTTCTTCTTCTTTGGAGGAAGTTCTCTGCTCGGAGTTGTCACCATGGTTGGAACCTCCCCGATTGCCATGGCAGCCTTCTTTGGATCGATGCAAAATTGCCTTTCACGCGCTTCTAAATTTACCCTCTTTGATGCAACAAAAGAGATGGCTTTTATCCCACTTAGCCTCGAGAGTAAGCTGAAAGGGAAAGCTGCTATCGATGGGATTGGATCTAGATTGGGAAAATCAACTGGCTCCTTGATCCACCAAGGATTGCTCTTGTCCTTTGTCACAATATCAGCAAGTGCTCATATCGTTGCAGGCATCTTATTTGGAATTATTTTTGTCTGGCTAATGGCAACCATCTCACTTGGGAAACGGTTCAAAACATTGGCAACTGCTACAGAAGCTGAAGAAGCTCCATCTAGCGCTCCAACTCCTTCACCTGCGGCGGCGCAACCGATTCCAGAGGAATCTTTATCTTAACCAAAGCTGCCCCTGGCCTCAACATCCGCTCATTTAATTCAAACCGGTAGATATTTTGATCTTCATACGTCCGGTAGTAAAGGGTTAAATTAGTCAAATCTTTGACAACAACCCATTGTGTATAATCCGAAATATCACTTTGACTCGAGCGGATTCCACCATATGGAATATCCACTGTATTTAAGAGATGGAAGGCCGTTGTAACACCTTGATTTGCCCTAACTGGCATGTCGAGAAAATCTTTATAAAGAGCAATCCGAACAAAACGGGAGGGAGGAGTCCAATCACCTGGAATACCAAGCATTCCAGAACCTTGCCCTGTTGTTGTTAATACCGTCCCATCAAGTGTGATAGAATCTGTATTTATAGCTTTAAGATTGATGTAATTACGTAGATTTGTCTCTTGCCATGGGAAAGCTGGAGCATTTGTCAAAACTCCAATGGAATTATCAAATAATTTCATCTCTCCATCGATAAATTCAACAACTAAGCTATCTCCAAATTGATCATGAATAGACAGATGAATAGGAGGAATTGCATTGAATACAGGAATCTTATGCGCGTAGACCTGTATTTTAGGTAGCTCTGTCTTTAGTTCATCAACTGTTGCAAAATTTCCCAATATCCAAAAGGGGAGATCTGTAAAGCTCAGCATTTTATCTGGAGCCTCAGTTGTCACTTCAGGATATTTCCCATCGGGGAACCAAAGAGCTCCAACCGAAAGTCCTGTTTCATTGAATCCATCGAAAAACTGATCGTCTTCATCAAAAAGGCCCACATAGCCATAGGTTGAGATCCATGCCATTCCAGGTTTACGACTTGGAGTTGTGCTCTGCATTTTTTCCCCTCGGGGATGAACAATGATAGAGGTGTCAAAGACATGACCAAATTCCATGGAACGGCCATTGATCATCGTATTGTCTTTAGTGGTGATTAGAAAATCTGTGCAACAAAAGGCACTGATTGGGAAAAGGAACAAAAAAGTAAGAATTTTTTTCATACCCAACGGATAGCATCTTCTCTCTTTTGCAACAATTTTATTTTACTGCATTATTATTTACGCGGTAGCGTAAGAGCAGCTCGACAAAAGCAAAGGTCGCCATGATGACAAAGATTAGATAGACATAGCCGGGAAAAATAAAGTTGAGTGTCAGTCCAAGTAAGAGGAAAAATTGGGCTGCTGTGGTGATTTTTCCCCACCAAAGCGCTTTACACTCATACCCTTTCCATCCCCTAACCAATCCAAGAAAAAGGCCGAAAAGGCAGATAGAGATATCACGGGAGATTAAAGCCCCAAGCTCCCAAGATAGGAGGCGGTTCTCTAGATAGAGAACACCGCCGACAAAGAAGACGAAAAACTTATCCATGATCGGATCTAAAATAGCGCCAAAACTGGTCGTTGTCTTTTGAAGACGAGCGAGATAACCATCTAGAAAATCGCTAATCATGGCAAGCGCTATTGCAAGCAATCTAATTGCAATATTTTCCTGAAGGAAGGCAAGCGCGAAGCCTGCTCGGGAGAGTGAAAGAACATTAGATACGTTCAACATTTTTCCGTTTTTTATAGCATAGATAACAGATTAGGGCGATAACAAATCCTGCAAATAGTGCAATATTCACGGATTTAAACAGATATGAGTAATTTTTCCCACAAAAATAAGTAAGAGCAAAGAGAGCAGAATTCGATAAAAGGCACGCAATCCCATCGACGATCAAAAACCGACCAAAATGCATTTTCCCAATTCCAGCGGTCGCAAACAGAGCATTTCTAAAGCCAAAGGGGACAAATCGACCTAAGAGAAGGGTGCGTGTTCCATATTTTTCATAATAGGAACGAACTTTATCTATCCGTTCCTCCCGGAACATTCGAGCAAACCAACGAAGTTTGCAAAGCTTTGGGGCAAGAGATCTTCCAATCCAATACACGATCCAATCAGAGAGGTACGCTCCAAAAAAAATGGCGGCAAAAAGTTTCCATGTATTTTCTGGAACAACCGTGCTTGCTAAAACCCCACTAAAAACAATCAAAACATCTTCACTAATCGGGAAATTAAGTCCTGCAAGCATCAGCAGGCCAAAAACAAGCCAGTGAGCATATTGCGCATTTTCGAAAATAAAAGATTCCATTCCGACTACTATTTATTTCTTTTATTCATATTAGCAAATACTAAATTTACTGGATAGGGGTGTATTGAGGCGTTATAGCATTTCTTAGCGGAGATCAAGCCTATTTACAAAAACTTTAAATTCACACTCGGATGACTCCTCTTGAAAAGGACAAAAAAAGCCTTTAGATTCAATAAAAGCTAAACAGTTCTCTTATACTAACTATCTAGATGAAACGCCGTCCATCGGCATGTCCTTAAACGTTTGTATTGTTCCTCATCCAACATATTATACGCGATAAAATTGACCTCCGATACAACACAATTTCTGCAATTGGTATGAAGATTGCTTACAGTTGCGTGAGGGATTATGGGAACACGTCTTATCTTACCAATTTGTGCAGTAATCGGGATTGTCCTTGGAATCGTTGCTGTCATTGTCAGTAGTCAAACTCCCCCAACTCCTCCTGTCCCCTTTGCACCTCCCTCCTCTCCCTACAATCATTTCATTGCTACTGTTGGGGTTGTAGAAGCTTCATCCGAAAACCTCTTCATTGGAACCCCTTTTAGTGAAATTGTTGAAAAAGTTTTTGTCGAAGAAGGAGACTTTGTAAAAGAAGGAGAGCCGCTTTTTGAACTCAACACTCTTCTCCTTAGGACTAAACTGACCGAAGCAAAAGCGGGTTATGCGATCTCTTTAGCCAAGTATAAAAGACAGCTTGATCTCCCAAGAGCAGAAGAAATTCCACCCATGGAATCAAAAGTTCAACAAGCTGAAGCACATTTCCTCGATACTCTTGCTCAATATGAATTGTATGAAAAAATTTCAAATCCCAAAGCCGTCAGCCGAGATGCATATAATCAACGAAAATATTCAGCCTTAGAGGCAAAGTGCGCTCTTCAAGAAGCTGAAGAAAATTTATCTCTCTTGATGGCAGGGGCTTGGGTTGCTGATTTAGAGATTTTTAGAGCAGAGAAAAAACAAGCAATGGCAGCGGTCAAGCATATCGAAGAGGAAATTTACCGCTCAACAATTCGAGCTCCTGTCTCTGGAGTTGTTCTCAAATTGCACGCCCGTATTGGAGAGTTTGCTGCTGCACGAGAAACACGAGAACCTCTTTTGATCTTTGGTCGAATTGAGCCTTTGAATATCCGTATCGATATCGAAGAAGAGGAGGCGTGGCGGCTCATCAAAGGGGCTCCTGCAGTCGCTTTTGTAAGGGGGAACAGCTCAATTTCAACTGAGCTACAATATCTACGTGTGATTCCCTATATGGTTCCAAAAGAAGCACTTTCAGGTGTTGGAGCTGAATTTGTCGACACGCGTGTGCTGCAGGTCATGTATGAATTTGAACATGGAAAGCTCCCTATCTATCCAGGACAATTGATGGATGTCTATTTGGAGGCGAAGCCAACTAGAGGAAGTGAGTCATGAGAGCTCTACTTCTCCTCTCCCTTTTAACCAGCTGTTTTCGCCCTTGCAGTCAGCCTACGATCTGTATGCCAGAAGAGTTCTCTGAAGGGGGATATATTGAACAGTGTGGTGGAGATACAGTTGACCTTAGAGAGTGGTGGGAACAATTCAATGATCCCCTTCTAGCAAGCTTGATCGACCGATCGATCAGCTGTAATCTCGACCTTAGAATTGCACGAGAAAAGATCTGTGAAGCGCGTGCCATTTTTGGCCTCCAGTTTTCTGAACTACTCCCCCATGTCAACGCTGTTGCCGCATTTAATCGGATGCGTAATAGCCAAAGACTAGACGATTCCCCTAGCTTAGGAGGAACCTTTGTCAATGTCTACAGAGCGGGATTTGATACAAATTGGGAAATCGATCTATTTGGGAAATTAAGAGATAGAGCACGAGCAGCTCTCTATGATGTTGTTGCTCAAGAGGAAGAAGTTCGAAATGTCCATCTTTCAATTGCAAGTGAAGTGGCAAAAACCTATTTTTTGATTCGCAATCTCCAAGAAAGAGTCAAAATTACAAAGAGCCATATCGTTTCTGAGACCAACCTGTATGAGACTGTTTTAGATCAGTATAAAGGGGGAATTGTTTCCGAAATCAATGTCCTTACAGCAAAAACTCTCTTAGATACAAGGCTCGCCATTTTGCCCGTCCAGGAAGAAGAGTTGATGCGAGCGATCTATAGCATGGCCATTTTATTGACTGAAATCCCAGAAAATCTCACCTCTCTTTTCTCTGAATTCAAAGAAGTTCCCTGTACATCGGGGAAAATTCCCCTAGGCCTCCCCTCTGAACTCCTCTGCCGAAGAGGGGATGTCCGATCAGCTGAACTAAAAATGAAAGCGTCAGGAGCACGGGTCTTAGCTGAGAGAAAAGAACTCTTCCCCACAATTTCCCTCGAAGGATTCTTTCAGATGGCGACAGGAATGTTCACTCAATGGGCAAAAAAAGGGAGTCAAACATGGTCTTTCACTCCTTTTGTCTCTCTCCCTCTCTTTCGAGGAGGAGAGATCATCTCAAAAATCCGGATTGAAACCTCTCTCCAGTACCAGGCGGTAATGGATTATGAAAAAAGTGTGATTATCGCTCTGCAAGAGATGGAGATCGCACTCAACGCCTATATTCAAGAGGCACAAGCATTCTATGCCCTTGAAGAGAAAGTGAAAGACTCAAGTGAAGCGAGAGAACTTGCGCAAGTTCTCTATCTTGGAGGGATGGTTGATTTTCTCTATGTCCTAGATACCGAACGAGATCTTTATCTTGCAGAGATCGCTCTTTCAGAGAGCAAAGAGCAATTGGCCACCAATCTTGTTGCCATCTACAAAGCGCTAGGGGGAGGTTGGGAATGCTCATCTACGCCCTAAAGATGATGATTGGAGATCGAGCAAAGTTTATTGGAATTATCTTTGGCCTCACCTTTGCCTCTTTTATCATCACACAGCAGGCGGGGATTTTTGTAGGATTGATGACACGAACGTATGGATTTTTAATAGACACCTCACAACCAGATGTTTGGGTAATGGATGATCGTGTTCAATTCATCGATGATATCAAACCCTTCAAGATGACAAAGCTCTACCAAACACGCGGTGTTGAAGGAGTCAAATGGGCGATGCCTCTCTACAAGGGGCTTTTAAAAGCAAAATTATCGACAGGTGCCTTTCAAGCGTGCAACGTCATTGGAATCGACGATGCCACACTTATTGGTGGACCACCCATTATCACTGAGGGGAGTATCGAAAACCTCCGGTGGCCCGATGCAATCATCGTCAATGAAGTGGGAGCACGAAAAAAACTCTCTACAAAATTCAATGGGAAGAGAGTTCCTCTACAATATGGAGAGGTGATCGAGATCAATGACAGACGTGCACGCGTTTTTGGATTTTGCAAAACGGTCCGCACCTTTCAATCTCAGCCTGTTGTCTATACAACTTTTGAGCGTGCTCTCCACTTTGCCCCCAAAGAGCGAAATCTACTCTCTTTTATCATGGTTAAATCAGAAGATGGAGTGGACCCCGCCTTTCTTGCGCGGAAAATTGAAAGTGTGACAGGACTTGCTGCCTATACAACAAAAGAGTTCCAAAGGCTCTCATTAAAGTACTATATGACACAGACGGGCATTCCGATTAACTTTGGTGTCGCAGTTCTTTTAGGATTTGTCATCGGAGTTGCGATTGCAGGGCAAACCTTCTACACCTTTGTACACGACAACCTTCGCTATTTTGCCACCTTCAAAGCAATGGGAGCCACAAACAAGCTCATTTCAAAAATGGTGATTGTTCAAGCGTTGATGACAGCCACACTTGGCTGGTCATTTGGAATTGGCTTTACAACTCTTTTTGGAATGTCTGCAGGAGGAACAGAGCTCTCTTTCCGCCTCCCTTGGTGGCTCCTTATAGGGAGTGGTGTCTCTGTCTACTGTATCACCCTTTTGGCTGCTTTGGTCAGTCTCTATAAGATTATCCGTTTAGAACCCTCAATTGTGTTTCAATCATGAAAATTGCTGTGAATTGCAAAAATATCATCAAAACCTATGGAGATGAAGAGACAAAAGTACACGCTCTTCGAGGCATCAACTTAGAAGCGCTTCAAGGAGAACTCCTCATGCTCGTCGGCCCTTCTGGATGTGGGAAAACCACCCTTCTTTCCATTATCAGTGCGATTATGGATCAAGATAGCGGAATGTGTGAGATTTTTGGAGAAGACATCACAGTAATGAGTTCAGCAGAAAAAACAGCTTTTCGAGGAAGAAATATTGGCTTCATCTTCCAATCCCTCAATCTCATTCCCACGTTGACCTCTTTAGAAAACACTGCCGTTCCGCTAATTTTAGATGGAGTGGATAAAGAGGAGGCGTTGCAAAGAGCGGAAGAGATGCTTGGCAAAGTGGGTTTACATAAAAGAGCACACGCCTATCCACCCCATATGTCAGGTGGAGAGCAACAAAGAGTTGCGGTTTGCCGCGGCTGTATCCACCGACCCAAGCTCGTTGTCTGTGACGAGCCAACCTCAGCTCTCGACCACAAAACGGGCGTCCAAGTGATGGAGCTTTTCAAAGAGATTGTTCTTTCAACAGAGAGTACCCTTATTGTGGTCACACACGATTCACGCATCTATAATTTTGCCGACCGCATCCTCCGAATGGATGATGGACAGGTTGTCGAAACCATCAAAAACCACCATTGATCAGCAAGTACAAAAAAAATCTTGACTATATTCAGGAAATGTTAAGATAGTGTTTATTTTTAAAAATCGGAGGATTCAATGATTGAGGCTGTCACAAGCTCAAGCGATCACTACAGAGCACAACTTAACGACGATGGTACAATTGTAGTAGAAAGAGAAATGGGGGATCGCGACCGTAGAGTTTGTGCTGCATTTACAAACTGCTGTGTCACGGGCACACCTAATCAACCACCTCACTACACGCCTGTCACCACCCTTTCCTTGGGAGAGGGTGCTCTCTATGGGAAAAGGAGTGTTGAAGCCTATGTTGAAGGTGGACATGGACCAGATGGCGCCGCCCTCCTAGATCCAAATATTCGAGATTTCTTGACAACCCTTCCAATAGGAAGCAAGGTTTTGGATGCAGGGTGTGATGGTGGGCAATGGTCTTTTGCTGCAGCACAACGTGGCATGAAAGTGACCGGTGTCGATATTCAACCAAAAATGATCGAAGCGGCTAGAGGGAAAACCCCTGAAAATTCCCCAAACTTTCTAGTCGAGGATGTGACAGACCTTTGCTTTAAAGACGGATTTTTTAATACCGCTTTCAGTTTTTTGGTTGGATGTGGCCTCAACTCCTCCGACCTACAGCTCCATTTCTCTGAACTAGCTAGAACGATGAAAGAGGGAGGGCAACTCGCCTTTATCGCGCCCACTTCCCTCGGGACACTCTTCACCGATGGGTCACAAGAAGTTGCTGCTGCAAAAAATACTCTTGTAGAGGCACTAAATACATTTAATGATGGAAGAGTAGAAGACCCAACTTTACTACAAATCGAAGCGTTTTTACTCCCATTTAAATCGATCTTGAGCGCAACTTTTGTCCTTGATAACCATAGATTAACACTTGTTACTGATGAAAAAATGCTAGAAGAAGGACAAGAAATTTTTCGACTCCTCCCAAATGCTGTTGTTCCCAACTACTACCACTCTTTAGACACATATAGAACGTTGCTTGCAGGTGAAGGATTTACCCGTGACGTTGAAAAAACATGTCAATTCTCTTCTGAAGCTCAGCGGAAACAATATCATGAAAAAGGTGGAACTCCATTAGGGGAGGAATATATCACTCACCCAATCTTTGTTTTCTGGGTCTATGAAAAAAGCTATGAAGGAGCAAAAATTTCGACAGTCTAACTTGTTGACAAATTTCTTTTTGCAAAGTATAAACCGACGGGATGAATGGAAAAAATCTTGATCCCAATGCATTTTCGCATACGCAAGCGTACAATGCCTACATCCAAGTCGCAAGTGATCTTCGCCACAATAATCACTTGCAAGCTTTTTATCGCATATTAGCTTCTGTTTGGGTTTTTGCTTCGCTTCTTGCTATGGGATTTCTCCTCTCTTCCCACCAGCTGCTCCCCTTTATCAATCCCTTCACAACGATCTTTATGGTCGGCTTTATCAGCTTTATCGTCATTGGGTTGATTTGGTATATGGATATGATTGTTGTAGAAAGATCGATCGCAATCGATGTGACAAAAGGGCTGGAATTGGAAAAGCTCTACAGTTGGCTCCCTAAATTCTATCATACCGTCAACAAAATGTACGACTTACTAGGGTATGTCAAATTAAAGACTCTCTTCTATACAGGCTATTTCTCTATTTTGTCTCTTACACTTGGATTTGTCATTTCTCACTATTTTATCAATGAAGGGCAAAAAATCGGAGTGATCATCACGCTCTTCTCTTCTATATCAGCTGGTGTGGTGTTTTTTTATGGTCTCCTCTCATTGAGCAAAAAAAATGAGCCCTATAGCCAAGCGGCATTGATACGCGCTCCTACACAGAGCGGGGAGAGCCCATTAAAAAATCGTCATGGGAAAAACCTCATCTTTGGTTTGTACCACAATCTCAATCTGTTTGGGACACAATACGACACAATTACAGCCAAATATAAAAATATTGCCCTTATTTGGGTTCTTGGTATCAGTGCCGTCATGTTTTTCTTAAAGTCAGGACAGCTCAATCTCCCTTTTAACTCTATCACATCGACAATTGTTTTTTGCTTTATCGGAATTTTTGGAATCAGCGTCATCTGGAACTTAGACATCAATGTGTATCACCGATTTTGGTGTGCGATGTACATTCAGGGGAACAAGATGGAAAAAGAGCACGATTTCCTCCTTCTCTCAAAACATTTCAACAAAAAAAAGGAGATCCTATCTCACGGATATTTATACATCTCCTCTAATATTTTATTGCTTATCTTCGCTGCAATTTTAAACATCCACTCTGTGTGGGATAAGAGCGTTTTTCTCATGCCACTTACTTTGCTCATCTACTCTCTTGTGCTCTGTGTTATCGCTTTTTATATGGCTCAACCCTATCAGCAGATCAAGTCCCGTTTTCACCACCTATTGCGGTATAACGATTGAATAGGTGTTGATCTAAATGAAGAAGGCAAATTATGCTCTTGCCTATGAAAGTTGTTCATGAATCGATCTTTTTCAGTTCTCTCCGCGCCTTTTTCGTCACTTTTTTCGGATCAATCGGTGCATTTGTTGGCTTTGCTCTTGTTTTGTTCCTCTTGTTTGGAGCCCTAGCTTCAAAAGAAGAAAAACACCAACTCACTTCAAATGTGAAAATCTTGCCCGATAGCGAGGGAAATCGAAAAGAACTTCCAGCATCTACCCCTATTGTCCTCCAAATTGAAATCAATAGCCCTGTTGGGAAAGAAGGTGTGACAGCTGAAAAAATTCAAGAAATCTTGCTCAGCTCTAGGGAAGATGCCTTTAAAGATGACCGTGTAAAAGCGATTTTGCTCACAATCAACTGCCCTGGTGGTGGAGCAAATGAAACCAACACGATCTATAACCAAATCAAGCAGTACAAAGAGCGGTATGCCGTTCCTGTCTTTGCCTATATCGATGGAATGTGTGCCTCAGGTGGATTTTATATCGCCTGTGCTGCAGATAAAATCTATGCGAGCCCTGTCAGTCTAGTTGGATCTGTTGGAGTTGTCGCCTGGCCTCCCTATATCAATATCGTTGATGCAATGGACAAAATGGGGATTAGTGCCACAACACTCACCGCTGGTGATGGGAAAGATTCAATGAATCCAACCCGTGTGTGGACTGAAGATGAGCAAAATAGCCGGCAACATCTTGTCGACTTTTTCTACAACGACTTTGTCAATGTTGTTGCCGCAAACCGCCCCCACGTGAGTGTTGAACAACTGATCGATGGGTGTGGTGCTGAAGTGTTCCCCGCCGAACAATCAAAAGAACGAGGGATGATCGATCAAGTCGCCACGATGCGTGAAGATGCTCTTTCTGATCTTGTTCAAGAAGCTGGGATTGAAGGGAAATATCAAGTGGTCTGCTTTAGCACAAACTCTTGGTGGAAAGAGGTTTTTAAACAAAAAATCACCTCTTCCCCTCTTCTCACAGGTGAGATCAAACATAAACTTTCTATCCCCAAAGCTGATCCCTTTTGCTACCGCTATGTTCCATGAAATTATTTCTCCTTGATGTTTCGGGTTTTATCTTTCGCGCTTATTTTGCGATCCCCACTATGACAAATAGCAAAGGAGAGCCTACGAATGCTCTTTTTGGCTTCATCCGCTCTGTCAATAAATTGATCCAAGATTTTGGATGTGAACATATGGTTGCCGTTTTCGACGGTCCTAATAATAAAGCTTCCCGCAAAAAGATCTACGAAGATTATAAGGCAAACCGAACACAAGATAATGAAGACCTCCCCGAACAAATTGAGAAAGCAAAACTGTTTTGTCAACTTGCAGGAATCCCCATTGAAGAGGTCGATGGAGTTGAAGCTGATGATACGATTGGAAGCCTTGCAAAATGGGCTGAAAAAGAAGGGATGGAGGTCTTTTTATGCAGTAGTGATAAAGACCTTTGCCAACTTGTTACAGAAAAAATTCATCTACTCAACCCTTGGAAAAATAACCTCATTCTCGACCCTCAAGGAGTAGAAGAAGTCTATGGAGTCCCTCCATCTCTAATCATTGACTATCTAGCTATTACAGGTGATCAGTCCGATAACATCCCAGGATTGCGCGGTTTTGGACCGAAAACAGCGGTCTCTTTATTACAAGAATTTAGAGGTTTGGAAGCCATCTTACAAAACCCTGATAAGGTCAAAGGAGCAAAAAAGCAAGAAACATTGCAACAAGAGAGTGAGATCGCCAGACTCTCCTATCAATTGGCCACAATTCAAACAAATGTTCCGTTCCGCCCCTCTGAAGATCAATTCACCATACAACCTCCCCATCTAGATGAGTTAAAGGAATTTTATCTCGAAAATGGTTTCAATTCTTTTGTCAAAGAACTTGGAATTGAAATTCCCGATGAAAAGGAAGTCTACCATCTTGTCGATGATGAAGAGGGATTGAACGCTTTAATCAAGGAGTTGGAAAAAGCAGACGGGATCGTCTTTGATATTGAATCAACCAGCCTCAACCCCCTTCTTGCTGAAATCGTCGGGATAGGTTTTTGCACCAAATGTGGTGTTGCTTCCTATGTCCCTCTAGGCGGACAATTGGGGAAAGGAGCCCTAGAGAAGTTAAAACCCCTTTTTCGCTCTGCCTCTTTCATCGGACACAACATAAAATACGATTGCCATGTTTTGGCAAATGTAGGGATTGAAGTTAAAAATCTCTCTTTTGATACGATTTTAGCCTCTTACCTCCTCAACTCTTCTTCTCGCCGCCACTCACTCGACACACTTGCTCTAGAATATTTTGGAAAAGTCAAAACCTCGATCAAGTCATTGATTGGAACGGGGAAAAATGCGATCAATATGCGTGATGTCCCTATCGATAAAGTGAGCGACTATTGTTGCGAAGATGTGGATTACACCTTTCGTCTCTATGAAAAACTCTCAAATGAGCTCAAGGAGCGGAAGCTCGAAAACCTTCTCTTTGATTTAGAACTCCCTTTAAGCCCTGTCTTGATGAAGATGGAGCGATCTGGGATGTATCTCGATGTAAGCCATCTGGAGATAATGGGAAAAGAGATCTCTGAAGAAATTGCATGTGTCGAGAAAAAAATCTTTGAAATGGCGGGTGAAGAATTCAATCTTAATTCCCCTAAACAATTGGGAGTCATCCTCTTTGAAAAGCTTGCTATCCCTCCTTTAAAAAAAGGGAAGACAGGAAACTCAACGCGGGCAGAGGTATTAGAAGAGCTTGCAATCCACCACCCCATTGCAGAAGAGATCTTGAATTTCAGAACACTGGATAAACTCCGTTCAACCTATATCGAAGCTCTTCCCAAAGAGGTGAACCCAAAAACAGGGCGGATCCATCCAACATTCAACCAGTTTATTGCAGCAACAGGACGACTCGCTTGTCAAAACCCCAATCTCCAAAATATCCCCGTTCGTACACCTCAAGGACGACGGATCAGAGAAGCTTTCCGCCCTCAAAAAGAGGGGTGGAGCTTTCTCTCTGCCGACTACTCTCAAATTGAATTGCGCCTTTTAGCTCACCTATGCGAGGAACCAAAATTGATCCATGCTTTTTTAGCCGGAGAAGATATCCATAGCTATACAGCCCGCCTGATTTTTGGAACCCGAGATGTGACAAAAGAGCAACGACACCAGGCCAAAGCAATCAACTTTGGAATCATCTACGGACAACAAGCTTATGGTCTTTCAAAAGAGTTGAAAATCGATCGGAAAGAAGCTGCAGCCTTTATCGAGGCGTACTATAAACGGTATCCCAAAGTTTTTGACTATATCAACAGCTGTATTGAAATAGCAAAAAAGAGTCAGAAAACAGTGACGATGACAGGAAGAGAGCGACAAATCCCCGAAATCAATAGCACCAATGCCATTTTAAAAAGTGCAGCTCAAAGGCTCGCTGTCAATTCCCCTCTGCAAGGGACCGCCGCCGACCTTATCAAGGAAGCAATGCTCGCAGTCGACGCCCTTTTAATTCAAAAAAAGATGAAGAGCTTTATGGTGCTACAAGTGCATGATGAATTGATTTTTGAAGCTCCTGATGAAGAGCTCCCCGAGCTGAAAAAACTTGTAAAAGAAGCTATGGAAGGGGTTTATTCCCTCAAAGTCCCTCTGATTGTGGATATCGATATTGGCAAAAATTGGGGAGAATGTTAAAATTGATGAAAGTGGCTGTGACAGGCACGCTTGGGGCTGGGAAAACGACTGTTTGTCGGTTTTTCAAAGAACTCGGAGCCTACTCCATCAGTTCTGATACGATTGTCCATCAACTCTTATCCACAAAAACCGAGACAGGTCAGAGAGTGATCACCCTCCTAGGGGAAGAGATAATCGTAGAAGGGCAGATTGATCGAGATAAAATTGCAACTTTAGTCTTCAAAAACGAAAAGAAGCTAGAAAGCCTGGAAAAAATTGTACATCCAGAAGTATTAAAGGAATTAAAAAAAACATACTCAAAAATTTCTAAACACCCTTTTCCCCTTTTTATCGCGGAAGTCCCCCTCCTTTTTGAATCAGGTCTGAATCACTTTTTCGACACGATCATCACGGTGGTTTCTAATACAAAAAGAGGGGAGAGAGAGATAAAAATGGAAAAAGAGCGGAAGCAACGGATGCTTTCCCAAGAAGAGCTTATCAAGAGAAGTGATATTATCTTGGAAAACAACGGTTCAATGAGAGACTTAAACACCCAAGTTCAAAAAACTTACAAACAACTGACACAATAAAAACATATTATGAGCAAAGAAAAAACACCTCCTGTATCAAAAATATCAAAAGAAGAAAAAAAACCTTCCACTCTCACCCCCCCTGCCAAAATGGTCTCCGATGCGCTCCCTCCGCAAGAGAAACGGCCAAAAAATCCTCCTAAAAATTCTAAAGCTCCCGAACAACCCTCAACTCCTAAGGGACCTGTCAAAATCACCAATATTTCTGAACTTCAAAGGAGAAATATCGAAGCTCTCTCTCATGAGGCAAAAGATTATGGCATCCCTAACCTCGCCTCTCTTACAAAATCGCAAGTGATCTACGAAATTGTCAAAATTAAATCCTCTCACCCCGAAGAGATGTTGATTGCCGAAGGTGTTTTAGAAATTCTTCCCGATGGCTTTGGATTTCTCCGCTCACCAACTTACAACTACCTCCCTTCTGCAGAAGATATCTACGTCTCACCCGCTCAAATTCGACGGGTCGATTTGAAAAAAGGAGATATGATCACCGGAACCATTCGCCCCCCAAAAGAGAAGGAAAAATATTTTGCTCTTCTCAAAGTGGATAAAGTGAATGGAACTCCTCCTGATCGAGCCAAAGAACGTGTTTTATTTGAAAATCTCACCCCCTACTATCCGAACGAACGCCTTGTGATGGAGACTGGGAAAGAACGTTATTCTGAGCGTGTTCTCGACCTTGCTGCACCGATTGGAAAAGGGCAGCGAGGGTTGATCGTCGCCCCTCCACGGACAGGAAAAACAATCATCCTCCAAAATATTGCTCACTCAATCTCGATCAACCACCCAGAGGTTGTTCTCATCGTCTTGATGATTGGGGAGCGGCCAGAAGAGGTGACCGATATGATGCGCCTTGTCAAAGGAGAAGTTGTCGCTTCAACCTTTGATGAAGAACCCGACAGACACATCCAAGTTGCAGAAATGGTGATCGAAAGAGCACGTAGACTTGTTGAGCACGGTAAAGATGTCGTCATTTTGCTCGACTCTATCACAAGACTTGCTCGTGCTTACAATACAGCTCAACCCCACTCTGGAAAGATCTTGTCCGGTGGTGTCGATGCCAGTGCATTGCATAAACCAAAACGGTTTTTTGGTGCAGCACGCAATATCGAACACGGCGGCTCTCTCACAATTTTGGGAACTGCTCTTGTCGATACTGGATCACGGATGGATGAGGTGATCTTTGAAGAGTTTAAGGGGACTGGTAACATGGAGCTTGTCCTCGAGCGTCGCCTCTCAGATAGACGGGTCTATCCTGCGATCGACCTTATCAAAAGTGGAACACGTAAGGAAGACCTTCTCTACCACCCTGAAGAGCTTGAGAAAATGTATCTCCTCCGTGAGGCGATGTCTGATCTGACACCTCTTGATGCGATGAAACTTCTTATCGGCCGCTTAAAAGCGACCAATAGCAATGCAGAGTTTCTCCTCTCCTTAAAAACCTAAAAACCTCCGTTTGCATCTTACGTTATGTTGAAGTAGGATGGGTAGTCTATGATTGTTGATAGCTATCGCAAAGTTGTGTGGAAGCAGTTTAAAAAAAGTAAGATCGGAATTATCGCTCTACTTTTTTTGGCCCTTTTTTTCCTCATCGGTCTCTACGCCCCTTTTCTCTCTTCGAGTAAACCTATCTTAGTCGTATGGAATGGCAAACCATTTTTTCCACTCTTCCGCTACCTCTTCTACCGTGGATTTTATACAAAACCGATCGATTTATTTTATAACCTACTCATGTTCACCCTCCCTCTTCTCCTACTTGGGCTTCGGTACCGTTGGCTCTTTTGGACCACATGCTTTCTCCAATTTGCCCTTTTCTCCTTCCTTCTCTCAGGATTTGTCAAAGACCCTAAAAGCAATATGGGGAAAAGAATGGAGAGGGAAAATGCGTTAGAAAGTCTCTCTATCTACCGTGAAGACCCCTTGCTTGCTCCAATCCGTCTCTATCCAACATGGAATTTCGAACTCAAATATATGACCTCTCATGCAAAACTAGCCCTACTGCTCGACTACCTCAACCAAAAAAAACAACACGAGAGATTAGCCCCCTATGCCTCCCAATTTGAAGCCAAGTGGAATAGCGTGATGCCAACCCTATGGTCTGTTGCTAAGCGAAATAATGAAGAAAAGCGGCAACAGTTAGAAAAGCAAATTGAAACATCTAAAGAAGAGTATTTCCACGCCTTAGATCAGCTCCCAGAACTCACTTCAATCTACCTCCCCCTTTCCCACGAACATCTTATCGCAAAACTCGATCTCAAGGAGATGGAAGAGGAAAAAGCATTTAGCAAAGCAAAGCACAAACTCTCTCAAACACGGTCAACGATTCAACAGTACCGCGATGCAACAGCTGAGCTCCATTTTATGAATGAAAAAGAGCAGTGGCTCGCTAAAGAGACCTCTCAACTAAAGGTCGTGATCCCTTCTCTTCTTCGCTCTTTTCACTGGGAAGACGATGCAGGGGGATCCCAAAGGATCAACCAAGTGGTCCCTTGGTGGGAACTGACTCGAATCAATCGAAAAGATTTGGTTGCAAGTTTGATTTTTGGAATCCGTGTCTCTTTGATCGTTGGCTTTACAGCTGTGCTTATCGCCGTTCTCATCGGCCTTCCTCTCGGAACATTCTCAGGCTACTTTGCTGGAAAAATTGATCTGATCGTCTGTCGGCTGATCGAAGTTTGGGAGGCAATGCCAACTTTTTTTATGCTCCTACTTGTCGTTGCACTGACACAGAGTAAATCCATCTTTCTCGTCATTGCAGTCTTAGGAATGTTTGGGTGGACAAGCTTTGCAAGGTTTATGCGGGCCGAAGTTCTCAAGCAACGATCTCTTGCTTATGTCCTTGCATGTAAGAGCTTGGGCTATCGTCATCCCAAAATCATGTTTTCCCACATTCTTCCCAATGCCGTTCCTCCGATTTTAACGCTCCTCCCCTTTTCCATGATGGCCGCGATCACAAGTGAAGCGGGTCTTTCATTTCTTGGGCTTGGTGAAGAGGGATCTACATCTTGGGGAGTATTGATGGATGAAGGGCGATCGGTTTTTCCTGCTGAGAGCTACCTCCTTTGGCCTCCCGCTATTTTGCTGACAACACTTTTGATCTGTATTGCACTTGTTGGCGATGTAACGCGAGATGCAATCGATCCTAAAATGCGTTCATAAAAGCCCAACGTAGCCCTAAGAAAAAGAGGATCGAAAGAGCAGCTCCAACCGGAACTGTTACGACCCACGAAATCACGATATCTCGAATTGTATCGAGATTGATCGCTCCAAGCCCCCTTGCAAAACCGACACCTAAAACAGCTCCTACAATCACGTGTGTGGTTGAGATGGGAAGGCCGAGCTTTGAAGCCAACATGATTGTGACAGCAGCTCCAAGACCTGCAGCAAATCCTCGTGAAGGAGTGAGAGCTGTGATTTTTTTCCCCACAGTCTCAATCACACGCCACCCCCATGTTGCAAGACCAATCACAATACCAATTCCTCCTAATACCAAGAGATAGAAAGGAATTGTGTGGTGTAAAATCGGTTTGCCTTGAAGCGCATTGATAATTCCCGAGAGAGGACCAATCACATTTGCAACATCATTTGAGCCGTGAGCAAAGGCCATAAAACAAGTGACAATAATCTGGAGTTTTACAAAGATTTTTTCTACAAGATCAAACCTGAGCGACTCTTTAGACAATTTAAGGCGGCGGAGCAACCCCCATGCAATCAATGCGGCAACTCCTCCTGTTACCACTCCCAAAGACAAAAGTTCAAACAGATTAAACCGTCCAAGAAAACCTCGAAGTCCTCCGAAGAAAAGAATCACTGTCAAAGAGAAAAAAGTGAAAAAAACAAGCCACGGTGTCATTTTTTTTGCTGCCCACAGTGGATTTTTATCATAGAGAATTCGCTTTCTAATCATTGAGAAAATCAGATAGGCGACAGTTCCTCCTAAAATAGGGGAGATCACCCAACTGATTGCAATCGAGCCTATTTTCCCCCAAATGATAAACTGATAACCTCCAAGAACAAGTCCAAATCCAAGAACAGCTCCCACAATCGAGTGTGTTGTCGAAACTGGCCAACCAAAATAAGAGGCGATCTGTAGCCAAACACCTGTTGCAACAAGAGAAGCGATCATCCCTAAGATAAAATCTGTCGAATCATTGATGAATAAAACTGGATTGACAATTCCAGTCTCGACGGTTTGTGAAACATTAGATCCGAGGAAAAGAGCTCCAGCAAACTCAAAGATTGCAGCAATAATGACTGCTTGACGCAACGTTAAAGAGCCTGATCCAACAGCTGTTCCAACAGCATTTGCAACATCATTTGCTCCAATCGTCCATGCGACATAAAATCCTAAAATAAGTGCAAAAATTAGAAATGCTGTTGTCATTTGACCTCGAGAATCATCCGTACTCTATTGGCCAATTTTTCTGACTCATCAGAGAGTGAAGCAAATTCTTGAATCACTTTCATCCACAAGAAAAAACTCTGTGGTGGTAAATCGTCACACTCAGAAAAAATCTTCTTCAACAAAAGGCGTTGTAGAAGGTCCGATTCGTGCTCTAAAAAAGCGACTTTTTCAACAATTTCTTCCACTTTTGTCGCCTCTGATCCACCAAATGAGCTCTCTAATAGAGCTCCCATTTCACTGTTGATCCGTAAGACTTCTTCAAATGCTTCGAGATTTTTTTTCAAAAAAAGATCAAATTCACTTGCAAAAGAGGGGAGTATTTCAAGGGGACGGAGAGTGAGTAAAATTCCGAGATCTTCGACTCGATCAGCAAGAGAGTCTTGAAGAGTTAAAATTTCTAGGAGAGTGCCACGTGCCACTGGGAGGAAAAGCCCTGTAGGAAGGTTATTCCGGATATCATTTTTAACGAGATCTGCATCATGCTCTAGTTTCGAAATCTTTTCTGAAAGTTGCAAGATCCGCTCATAATCTTTGTTCTTTAGTGCATCGAAAAGAGGAACACATTCACGTACACAGTCAGCTACCTTCTCCATATGAGCTTGAAGAGGGATAAAAGGAGAACGGCCGAAGAGGCGTGCTAGTGTTTGCATTGTACCCGTGATAATAATGGAGAGGATGCATTATAGTAAACCTGATGCGTCAACTCGAGGTGAAAAATTTAACCACCAAGCTCAAGCTTGGGAAAGAGGTCTACAAAGTTGTTGATAACTTGAGCTTCGATTTGGAGCGAGGAAAAACCCTCGCCCTTGTTGGAGAGACAGGGTGTGGAAAATCGATGACCGCCCTCTCACTCCTTGGGATTGTCCCCAAACCTCCTCTTCACGCCATAGAAGGAGAAATCCTCTACCAAGGGATCAACTTACTCACCCTCTCTAAAGGTGAGCTTAGGAAAATCCGGGGGCACCATATCGCCATGATTTTTCAAGATGCTCGCTCTGCACTAAACCCTGTTTATCCTATTGGAGAACAACTTCTTGAAGTTTGTTTTACCCATCTGAATAGCACCCTTAATGAAGCGAAAAAACAGGTCATACGAACACTTGAAGAGGTTCAGCTAGCTAACCCTGAACATGTGATGAAACAGTTTCCCCACCAGCTCTCTGGAGGGATGCTCCAACGGGTGATGATCGGCATGGCTCTCCTCCTCAGCCCCGATATTTTGATCGCTGATGAGCCAACAACAGCTCTTGATGTAACGATCCAAAAGCAGATTTTAGATCTGCTCAAAGAGCTTCAAAAAAAACGGGGGATGACCACCTTACTGATCACCCATGACATGGGAGTGGTTGCAGAGATCGCTGATGATGTCATTGTGATGTACGCAGGGCAAAAAATTGAGGAAGCATCGGTCTACGACCTTTTTGATCACCCTTCACACCCCTACACACAAGCTCTTTTCTCTTCCCGCCCCGACCGCCCTCTCTCACAAGGAAAACTCTCTATTATCGAAGGGAATGTCCCCCGTTTAGGAGAGTATCCAAAAGGGTGCCGTTTCCATAAACGTTGTATTTATGCCATGCCCCTTTGCAACCAAGAACCGGTTGAGACATTTCCCCTCCCCCAAAAAGGGCACAAAGCTCGTTGCCTTCTCTACGATGAACACCTCCAATGGAAATTAGACGATGAATCAGATCCTTGAAGTCAAAAATCTAAAAAAACACTTTCCCATCAAACGAGGTTTTTTTCGCAAGCCTCTTCAAACCGTTCGAGCAGTCAATGGGATCTCCTTCACTATCGGGGAAAAAGAAATCGTTGGGTTAGTCGGTGAATCAGGATGTGGGAAAAGCACAGCCGCTCGCTGTTTGACAAGATTGATTGAACCCTCTTCTGGTGAAATCTCTTTTCTCGATGAAGACCTCCTCTCCCTTCGAGGCAAAGAACTTCGGGCGAAGCGAAGAGAGATGCAAATGGTCTTTCAAGATCCACTCGCCTCCCTCAATCCTCGTAAAACCATTTTAGAAAATATTGGAGAGGCTCTTTTATACCACCGTCTCCTAAAATCAAGAGATGCGCAAATTGAACAAGTCTCCCTTATTTTGAAGAAAATCGGTATTGCTGAAAACGCTCTTGGCCAATACCCCCATCAATTTTCAGGGGGACAACAACAGCGGATTTCAATCGGTCGCGCCATTGCGCTTAAACCTCGTCTTTTGATCTGCGATGAGGCTGTCTCTGCCCTTGATCTCTCCGTTCAAGCCCAAATCTTAAATCTTCTCTATGACCTTAAACACCAATTCAAGCTAAGCTATCTATTTATATCCCATGATCTTACAGTTGTCCAAAGCCTTTGTGATCGCATTTTAGTGATGCATCAAGGGGAAATTGTCGAAGAGGGGAGCCGAGAAGCTATTTTTGAAGATCCCAAACACCCTTACACGAAAAAACTTCTAAGCTCTCTCCCATCCTCCCATCCATTAGAGAGATCAAATCGTTGAATCGGCGATAAATTTATCTAAAAGAGTGTCTAAATCATCTAGGCTATAATAGTGTAGAGCAACAGTTCCTGAACCATCTTTTCTGTGTGTGATCACCACCCTTGTTCCAAGAGCCTCTTGCAATTGCTCTTCAAGATGATGGAGCTGACTATCCTTCTTCTTTTTAGATGAAAGTTTCCGGCTCGCCTCTTCTGTTGCTCGCACATTGAGTTGCTTCTCTTGGATAAGTCTATGTAAAGCTGTTTGTAACTCCTCTTTTTCCAAAGAGAGAATCGCCTTTGCATGCCCCATTGAGATCTCTTTGCTCGAGATAGATGCTTGCAATTTTTCAGGAAGAGTGAGGAGGCGGAGGTAGTTGGCCACCGTCGAGCGCTTTTTCCCCACACGTTCTGCAACCTCTCCTTGTGTCATCTGAAAGATATCAATTAATTTTTTAAAAGCATGCGCTGTTTCCATTGGATCGAGATCAACCCGCTGTACATTTTCAATCAAGGTCGCTTTTGCAGCATTCTCATCTCCAAATTCTCGCACGATCACCTTCATCTTCTCTAAGCCAATTTTTTTAGAGGCGCGCCACCTTCTCTCACCTGCAATCAATTCAAAATAGAGAACACTCTCTCCCCCTTTTACCTCTCGTACAACAGGAGGGTGGAGAAGTCCCACTTCCATAATCGATGCACCAAGCTCTTGAAGCTCTTCATTTGAAAAAATACGGCGAGGCTGAAAAGGACTCACACGAATCGAATCGATCGAGACTTCAACGATTTTATCTTGCATAGATTTTCTCTCTCATTTTTTGAAAAATAACCTCATCGGAAAGGCGATTGACATGAAGACGATCATAAATACAATCGAAATCTCCACCAAGTGGAGCCCACTCAACAGGATTTGTCTCTCCAAATAATACAACTCCTCTCTTATTCAAAGCGGCGCCAATATGCCCAATCCCTCCATCGCCAATAAAATAGACATCACAGCCACCCATCAAAAGGATAAATTGCTCAAAATTTTGGGGGAAATGGAGTTGATTTGGAACTTTGAGATGAGCTTGTAACATCTCTGCACGATACCGATCACCCTTTTGGGCCACAATATGGGTATGAAAAGGGGCACATTCATTGTAAAGCCGGTTGACAATTGCGGCATACCGCCTTTCATCTAACCGCGAAGAGGAGCGTGTTGTTGAAGCTGAGAGAAGGAGTTTTGGCTCCTGATTAGAGCTTGATTGAGGGAGGATCAATTTAGGATAGAGCTCTTTGGGGACCTCATTCAAATGAGGAGCAACCATTTGAAGAGCTTTCAATGCCTGGTGTTTTTTCTTTGATTCTTCGAGGTCAAAATAGAGAGGGTGATTGATCAATCGGCTATGCCACGCTCGATCGACATAGGCGATCCGCTCTTTTCCTCCAAGAGCATAGAGGAAGAAATTGATCAATTTCATCGGAGAGGTTTTTGCAGAGATTGCAAGATCAAAATGGGCCGATCGATAAAAGAGAGCCGATTTGAGAAGATGGAAATATTTATTCCCTCGACTGCGCAAAACAACCACCTTGCCAATAGGGGGGAGATAGGGAAGGAGGGGGGCATTTCTCTCTTCTACAAAAAGGGTGATTTCCGACGCCTTATTTTGAAGGTAGTGGATAAGGGGGAGGGTGCAGAGGAGGTCCCCAAGCCCATTGCGCCGTATAATTGCAATTTTTCTCATTTACAAAAGAGAGGTTAATCGATAAAATTTATCACAATTTATGGAAGAACACAAGTCCCTCATTTTTTTTCGCAAACATTGGAAAAACGGTATCTATGCGCTTTTGATCTTAGGCTGTATTGGAGTTTGGACAGAGCGCCTTTTTCTCAAGAAGAGAGGAAATTCCTCCCAAGATTTCTTGATCGTCAACCAGATTATCGAACGGTACCAGATGGGCAACCCCATTGCACTCGAATCGCTTGAAGTTGCCGAAAGAATTGTGAAAAAACACCCTGAGCTCCATCCGAAATTAGATACGATGCTCTCCCATGTTTGCTATTTTCAAAACGATCCCCTCAAAGCGGCATCGTATGCGACAGCTTCTTTAAAGCGTGTCCGCTTAGAACTTCCAACCCCTTACGTCACTTTTTCAGAAGTCACTTTAGATATCAAATCTGAAAACTATGAAAAAGCATTCACCCGCTCTTGTGCTTTACACCAACAATTAGCTGAAGATCCCTCTTTTGCACAACTGCACGCTTTTAATTTATTACGTCTCATTTTTCTTTCCGATCGAACAGGACATGAAGAGGAAAAACCTCTTTACATTAGCCAATTGAAAAAACTTGCTGCCTACGACTCGATTGAATCTCTATTTAAAGAGGGAGCCCTCAATTTAGAAAACTATCTCGCCTCAAAATGAAAAAACCGTAACTTTGTGCAAACGACATTGGTGCCTATAGAGTGTAGTTCTTGCTTTGTTGAAAAAAACGTGTTATACATTGAGGAAGCGTGTTATACGTGTATATCCTGATTCGTCGTGGATGTCGGGTTGATAACCTGGAACCAGATGGGAGGTGAGCTTGGATTATAGGTTCAAAGCCACAGAGAATTGGGCTGGAAAAGATGAGAAAATGGAGCTCATAAAAGGTTAATCTCCCTTTAATGAGTTTGGATTTAGGAGATTGAACGTTGAAAAACAACAACCTGCTAACAATTGAAGCAGGAAGCCGTGAAGAAGAAATGGCCCTTTTCGAAGAGGAGCATTCTTCTGACTGCGACCGACCAAAAAAAGAAGAGGTCGTCGTTATTACTGGGAGCATTACTGTCTCCCCTTAAGTCAACTTCCTGTTTGAACTTCGCCCCCGCCCAAGTGGCGGGGGATTTTTTTAACTATGATTTCTGTCACAATTATCAATAAAAATGGAGAGCGACACCTCAAGAAGGTTTTAGAGGCTCTCCAATCTTTCGATGAAGTTCTTCTCTATGACTCTGGCTCAACCGATGCATCGATTGAAATTGGAAAACTCTTTCCAAATGTCACGCTTGTTGAAGGAACTTTTGAAGGGTTTGGTCAAGCGCATAACAACGCTGCAAAGTTGGCTAAACATCCGTGGATTCTTTCGATCGACTCTGATGAGGTTCTCTCTTCTCAGCTCATCGAAGAGATCCAAACTCTCTCTCTGGATCCAAGATGTGTCTATTCCCTCCCCTTCCACAACTATTTCAAAAAAAAATGGATTAAATGGTGTGGATGGTACCCTGAATCTCATGTTCGACTCTACCACCGTGATTCTACGAGTTTTACAAATGCTGCACTACACGAAGGCGTTGTAACAGATGGAATGAAAGTGATTCAATTAAAACACCCTGTCAATCACTACTCTTACCAATCGATCTCCGATTTTTTAACAAAAATGGAACGGTACTCTACCCTTTTTGCCAAAGAAAATGTGGGGAAAAAATACCCTTCGGTCATGACAGCTTTGGGACATGGAGCCTTTGCTTTTATTAAAAGCTACTTTTTGAAACGGGGGTTTTTAGGAGGTGTTGAAGGTTTTGTTATCTCTTGTTATAATGGAGAAACAGCTTTTTACAAATATTTAAAACTTAGGGAACTGAACAATACTCATCTCACTCATGTACCATCGTGTGGGAAAGGGGAAGCATGCAAATGCAGAAAACACCCTCATTGAACACTTTGAGTACCTAAAACAATTTCCAAGTGTCTTGCCTGGCGATCCTATTGCCCCTAATCAGAACGCTATTTGCTTAACTTTTGACGATGCTTCTTACGATTTTTATCACACGGTTTTTCCTCTTTTAAAAAAATACAACCTAAGAGCTCTTCTCGGTGTTCCTGTTCGGTATATTCTCGAGGAGAGTACTCTTCTAGCTGAAGAGCGATTGAGTGTTCCCTATACAATGGCGATGCAAGACGGTTTTTTTGAGAAAAAAGCTCCTTTTTGCACATGGAAAGAGATTGAAGAGATGGTGGCAAGTGGACATGTTGAAGTTGCCTCTCACTCATTTGCCCATTGCAATTTGACCTTTTCTTTTGTCGACCTCCAAAGAGAAATTGTTGAATCTAAAAAGTTGATTGAAAAACGGATTGACCAACCTGTCTCCTCTTTTATCTACCCTTTTGGAAAGGTCAACCATTCTGTTCATCTATTTGTCATGCAACACTATCTTTACTCTTTTCGGATTGGTTCTGCTGTCAACTGGAGTTGGAATTGTAAACGAGCTCCTCTATGCCGAATCAAAGCAGACAATACAGAGGCAAAACAGCTTCTCTCAATCGGGATGAAAAGCTCCTCTATATTGAAAAGCATTGCTCTTAAACTAAAGAGCCTATAACTGATTCAAGCGTTTCAATAAATCGATCGATTTCATCTGTTGTATTGTAAAGCCCAAAAGAAATCCGCGCTGTAGAGCTCACTCCAAAGCGCTTAAGCATGGGTTGTGAGCAGTGGTGTCCACTTCGAAGAGCAAATCCACGGCAATCGAGAAGTGTCGTTAAATCAAGGGGGTGGATGGAGCTGTGAACAAAACTTAAAATTGCTCCTTTATGCTCTGCTGTTCCAATGATTTTGACAAGTGGCGTTAATTTTTCAGTCGCATAGGCAAGGAGTTTTTGTTCTTCTTCCCAAATGGTTTCCATTCCAATTTCTGTCACATAGTCAATTGCAGCTGCAAGCCCAATCGCTTGACAAGTCATAGGAGTTCCAGCTTCAAATTTAAGAGGGAGTGTTGCGTAACTGCTCTCCTCTAAAGAGACTTGATCAATCATGTCTCCTCCCCCTTCGATGGGGATCATTTCATTTAAAATAGCCTCTTTTCCATAGAGCACTCCAATTCCTGTCGGACCGTACAATTTATGCCCAGAAAAAGCAAAAAAATCGACATCGAGCTCTTGGACATCAATCGGTAGATGTGGTGCACTCTGTGCTCCATCGATGGAGACAAATGCCCCATATTCGTGCGCTTTTTCGATAATTGTTTCAATAGGATGAACGGTGCCAGTTGAGTTAGAAATATGGGGAATAGAGACGAGCTTGACATTTTCGTCGAGGAGTTTATCAAATGCTTCTAAAATCAACTCTCCTTTTTCATTCACTGGGATAAAGCGAAGGATTGCTCCCTCTCTTTTTGCCATCATCTGCCACGGGATGAGGTTGGAGTGGTGTTCGATTTCTGAGACAATAATCACATCGCCCGGTTGGATAAATGTCTCTCCAAACGATCGTGCAAGCAAGTTGAGTGATGCTGTTGTCCCTCTTGTAAAGATAATCTCTTCTGACTTCTTTGCCCCTAAAAATCGAGCCACCTTCTCTCTTGCAAGGTGATACTGCTCTGTCGACTTGCGCGCTGTTTTATAGATTGCACGATGAACTGTCCCATAGTGATTACGATAAAAATCGCTCATCGCATCGATGACGCTGTGGGGAGTTAAAGCTGTTGCTGCACTATCGAAATAGACCATTGGCTGCTTGAGCATGGGAAAATCGGTGCGCAAATCAAGCAAAGGCTTCATGTAAAACCTCTTTGCAAAACGCTTCGATCAGAAGTGTTTTGGCTCGCGGCTTTTCAATCCCCCGCGTGAGAAGATAAAAAAGAGACTCCTCATCGAGCTTTCCAATCGTGGCTCCATGTGACGCTTTCACATCATCGGCAAAAATCTCAAGATTTGGCTTACTCTTTGCCTCTGCAGTCGGACTCAGCGCAAGATGTTGGACCATTTGATATGCATTTGTTTTCTGCGCCTGAGGCTCCACATAGATCTTCCCCTCAAATGTGCTTCGAGAACGATCTGAGATCACACCTTTGAATCGTTGAAAAGAGGTTGTATGAGGAGCGATATGTTCCATTAAAACATGTGTGTGCGCTTCCTCTCGATCAACCAAGCGGCCAAGCCCCCAAAGAGATGCGTCGGCTCCCTCTCCAATCAGCTGAATGTGGTAGTCATCTCTTGCAAGAGGACTTTTTGTTGCAAAAGCAACGCTCTTAAATCTTGCATCTTTTTTAACCGTCGCTCGCAATGATTGAAGGTGATTGATCTCCCGCTGCACTTCCACTTTTGCTCCCTCTTCAAGGGAAAAATCACAAAATGTCGCTTCGCAAGAAAGCTTCACATCAGCCCCTTTCCCTATAAAAGCAATGATGCGTGATCCTTTGATGTAAAGCGGCTTTTCCAGCTTCACATTTGGAGGGATATAGAGGAAAAGGCCTTCATTTGCAAATGCTCCATTGAGCAGTGCAAAAGGATCCTTCTCTTTTTTAAGCCAAAGTGCCTGCTGTTTTTCTAGATAGGCTCGATAGGTTTGCCACGCCTCTGTCAGTGGGATTGCAATGACACCATTTGGGAGTTTTGGAGATTCAAATTCAATTTGGTGCAACTCTCTTTCATAAAAAGAACGGAGGCGGACATACCGAAACACTTCACTTTTTTTATTTGGAAGCCCCACCTCTAAAAAACGGTCCCACGCCAACCGGTGCCGTTTCTCTTCTCCCCGCTTTTTCTCAACTTGCTCAAGAAATGTAGTTGTCATATCCACTTTTCTCCAGTTCAAGTGCAAGGGAAGCATCGGATGAGTGGACAAACTTTCCATCGACCATCACATGTACTTTTGTCGGTTTGATATAGTCTAAAAGACGTTGATAGTGGGTGATGACAAGAAGTGATCGCTCTTCACTCATCAACTGATTCACCCCATCGGCAACGATACGCATCGCATCGATATCAAGTCCTGAATCTGTTTCATCTAAAATTGCAAGTGTTGGCTCTAAAATAGCCATCTGCAAAATCTCACTCCGTTTCTTCTCTCCACCTGAGAATCCTTCATTGACATCTCTTTTTGCAAATGTCTCAGACATCGAAATAAGGGCGAGCTTTTCGACCAAAAGAGCATCGAATTTTTCCTCTGAAAGCTCCTCTTGCCCTCTCCCTCTTCTCACAGAATTGAGTGATTGAAAAAGAAAATCTCTTGTTGAAACACCCATGATCTCTGGTGGATATTGAAAACTCATGAAAAGGCCTAAAGCAGCTCGCTCTTCGGGTTCCAATTCCAAAACGTCTTTCCCTTGGAAAAGAATCTTTCCCTCCGTCACCTCATATGCAGGATGGCCTGCCAATACTTTGGCAAGTGTCGATTTCCCCGCACCATTGGGACCCATAATCGCATGGATTTCTCCCGGTTTGATCGTCAAATCGATTCCTTTTACAATCGGTGTTCCTTCAACAGAAACGTGTAACTTTTTTATTTCTAACATATTATCCTACAGAATGTTCAAGCTTGATCGCTAAGAGTTTTTTTGCTTCTTCGGCAAATTCAAGGGGAAGTTCTTGGATCACTTTCAAGCAAAATCCATTGACGACAAGGGAGATGGCATCTTCACGTGAAATTCCCCGTGATTGGAGGTAGAAGAGCTGCTCTTCATTCATCTTTGAGGTGGATGCTTCATGCTCCACTTCCATCTCATCCCCTGTCACTTCGATATAGGGGAACGTGTTGGCAGAGCATTGATTTCCCACAAGCATCGAATCGCACTGCGTATAATTTCTAGCACCAACAGCTTTTGGCCCCATGTGAACAAGGCCGCGGTAGCTATTGTGAGATTGGTCGGCTGAGATCCCCTTAGAGATAATCGTTGAACGACTATTTTTTCCCAGGTGGATCATTTTAGTTCCCGTATCGGCCTCCATCTTCCCATTTGTGAGTGCCACAGAGTAAAATTCACCGACAGAGTGATCCCCTTGAAGGATGCAACTTGGATATTTCCATGTGATCGCCGCTCCCACTTCAACTTGCGTCCATGAAATTTTTGAATGGTGATGACACCTTCCCCGCTTTGTCACAAAATTATAAATCCCCCCCTCGCCCGTCTTTCGGTCACCGGCATACCAGTTTTGAACGGTGGAGTATTTAATCTCAGCACGGTCTAGAGCAATCAGCTCAACCACAGCTGCATGAAGTTGATTTGTTGAATAAGCAGGAGCTGTACATCCCTCGAGATAGCTAACAGATGATCCCTCTTCTGCAATGATCAATGTTCTTTCAAATTGCCCTGTCTCTTGATCATTGATCCGAAAATAGGTCGACAACTCCATAGGGGATTTCACCCCTTTGGGGACATAGACGAAAGATCCATCGGTAAATACAGCTGAATTTAAAGCGGCAAAATAGTTATCTCCGATTGGAACGACTGTTCCAAGGTATTTTTCTACCAATTCGGGATATTTCAAAACTGCTTCTGAAATGGAGCATAAAACAACACCTGCATCCTCAAGCTTCTTTTTGAATGTTGTCCCAATTGAGACAGAATCAAAGACCATATCGACAGCGACATTGGCAAGCCGCTTCTGCTCATCGAGGGGGATGCCGAGTCGTTTAAATGTGTCGAGCACCTCTGGATCCACTTCATCTAAAGAGCCGAGCTTTGGCTTGGTTTTGGGAGCTGAATAGTAAATAATATCTTGAAAATCGATCTTTGGATAGGAGACATTGGCCCATTTTGGCTCTTCCATCTCCAACCATTTTCTATACGCTTTAAGACGAAAATCGAGCATAAACTGTGGCTCCCCTTTCTTCTCAGAAATGAGCCGAATCGTCTCTTCATTCAGCCCTTTGGGGATTCGATCTGTTTCGACCTCGGTTGAGAAGCCGTATTTATATTCTTCGACGAGAGTTGCCATTGGGAGGAGATTATACCCCCCTAGAACAAAAGAGTCAAACTAGACAGAGATCATCCATAGATTTGTCTTTAATACAGCGGCAGAAAGATGAAGGCTAAAGCTGCATTAAACAGGAGAGATCTGTACAATGTTGATCCAAATCAAGCCAATCGCTTGAATCAAGGAGTTAGAAAAACATGGCCTCAGCTGTACCGCCCCCCACTGCTCAACTTTCTGAAGTACAAAAAAAGGAGTTAGAAGCCCAAAGGGGAGTGTTCCGTATAGCTCTTTCAACTTTTCCTCCTTTTAAAGGAGAAATTGCTCAAAATGAACGATATGGAGCTCTAACAGATTTGAAAAATCGTTGTATACAGATGGCTAAAAGTGGAAAAGACCCTCTGCTTATGGATGCTGTGATTGTAATGATCGAAGAAGAATTCACGCGTATCTTTAAAGGAGACTCGTCTGAAAATCCTTAGATTTAAACGGTTCGTTTGGTAAGAAGAATTTTTTCTACCCGCCGTTTCTTGACCCGGACAATCTCAAAACGGTACTCCCCAATAATAAACCGATCTCCTTTGCAAGGGATCGATCCTAGCTGGTGCATACAAAGGCCGGATAAGGTGCGGTAGCGCGCTTTCTCTTCATCAGGAAGGATGTCGTAGTTGAAAATCTCTTTAAATTCGTCAATTGGCATTTTGCCATCGAGAAACCAACTCCGGTTATTCACTCGAAAGATTTGGGAAATCCCTTCTTGGTCGATATCTTTCATGATCGCATTCATAATCTCTTCCATCGTGATCACCCCTTGGATCACTCCATATTCATCTGTGACAACACCAATTTGTGAATTCGATTGTTTAAACAGTTCCATCAACTCGAAGGTTTGGACATTTTCTTGCACAAATAGGGGGAGGATTGCAATTTTTTTGAGGTCGAGTGTTTTCCCTAGCCAAATTGTTTCTAAAAGGTCTGCCCCTTTTAAAATTCCAATCACTTGATCGATATCTCCATCGCAGAGGAGGTACCTCTCAAATTTTAAAGTGAGGATTTTTTCTCGTATCTCATCTATTGGGTCATTGATATCGATCCATTCAATGTCAACCCGTGGAATCATCAACACTCCTACACTGCGATCCCCTAGGCGAAAAATGTTTTCGACCATCTCTTGTTCTGTCTCTTCGATCACTCCAGCTTTCGCCCCTCGTTCAAGTGCAATGCGAATTTCATCTTCGGTGATCCGATCGTGTTTTTTCCCACGAGAGATGAGCTTTGCAAAGGTGTTGAAAGAGGCGACAAAAGGGTAGGTGATGTAGATAAGAAGTTGAATCGGCTTGACAAAGAAGGGGGCAAATTGCTTCCAGTAGAGCGCTCCTAATGTTTTGGGTAACATCTCTGTCCAATAGAGCATCGTTAGGGTGAGCACCACAGAGCCAACGGCGACCCACTTGTCTCCAAATAGAGCAAGAACACTCGCCCCAACACCTGCAGCACCAAAGGTGTGCGCAAAGGTGTTCAGTGTCAAAATTGCTGCTAAAGGTTTGTCGATATGTGATTTAAACTCTTCTAAAACACCACCGCTTGGAGCCCCCTTTTTCTTTAGCAGGGCGATATAAGCAGGTGTGCAAGAGAGGAGAACTGACTCGAAAAGGGAACATGTAAAGGAGATCACGTGAGAGATCGTAAAGTAGAGGATAAGAGAGGTTACCATTCTCTATGGTTTATAAGAAAAGGCTTTTAGAGAAAAGACTTTTGCAGTAACTTCACTCTCATGCTTCGATTTATTATGCTTTTTCTTCCGCTTTTCTTCGTCTCATGCGCCCCTAGGTGTGGATACAACTATCAGATGGAAAATGCACAGGAGTTTGTTCTTGATTCTTACAAAATTAAAGAGGGGAAGTTCTCAATTCTAGAAATGGAAGGGAAAGAAACCCCTCCTCTCCCTGCCTCTTTTCTTGTCGAATATGAAGACCAAATCGATGAAGATGATGTTCTTAAAGTTGCGATCTTCCACCCAACACGGAGTGATCTAACAGAAGCTGTTTCAGCTGTGGGTGGCTCAGTTGGCTTCCGCGTGCAAAATGGAGAGATCAAACTCCCAAGCTTGCCTCCTGTTTTTATCAAGGGACTCACTCTGAAAGAAGCTCAACAAAAAATTCAATCCCTGTATGATTCTGAAATCTCTAGTGTACAGGTTTTTATAGAATACCTTGAGCGACGCCATAGCAATGTAGAACTCACAGGGGCTGTTGGTGCTTCCATGATTCCAATCAATGGTCGAACACGCCTTTATGAAATTCTTTCGATTGCACACATCTCTCCTTCTGCAAACCTCTTTGATAGCTATGTTCTACGAGGAGGAAAGGTTGTTCCTGTTGATCTTGTTAAATTGATGCTTGAAGGGGATATGAGCCAAAATATCGTCATGCGACCGAAAGATAAGATCTTCATCGCTGCAACACTCTCCTCTTCGGTGATGGTGATGGGAGAGGTGGGAATGGCTCAAACGATTCCAATTCCAAGTGGCTCTCTTTCAATCCGTCATGCGCTTGCTTCTGCCGGTGGAATCCCTTTTACTGGGAATAGGGATTGTATTCTTGTCATTCGAGGGAATGTCCTCTGCCCTAAAATCTACCGATTGTCGTGGAATCATATCACCTATCTTCCAAATGATAGTCTCCTCCTCATGCCAGGAGATACGATCTATATCTCTGAGAAACCGATCACAAAATGGAACCGATTCATTGAACAGCTCATCCCAAGTAGTGTCCTCTTTGACCTATTGATCAAAACAAAGGGGTACTGTTGCAAATAGATTTCACAAAACAGTTTGTTCTCTCTCTCTCCGACCTTGGAAGTGCGCTGAAAAAACGGTGGAAACAGATCTTCCTAGCCGCATTCCTCTGCGCCTCTTTTTTGGTTGTAAGAGCTATGAAATCAGATGTTTCCTATACTGCTGAGGGCTCTTTTCAAATCAATGAACAACAAAATCCAGGCTCTCTTGCCCTCTCTTTTTTGTCAGGAGCAAGTGTTGATTCCTCTTCTTCCTACGACATTGAACTCTCTTTAACCTCTTTTCCTGTCCTCAAAAGGGTGGTTGAAAAGCTGGGTTTACAAGGATCTCTTTCCCAAATAGGGAAGAGAGGAAAAAAAGAGAATCTCTACTGGAAAAACTTTTTAATTTGGAAAACATTGCGTCACTATGGGGAGTCTCCCCCTTCTTCTCCTCTTTTCAAAGTAGAAGCAAGCTCTCTTCTTTGCCGTGATCTTTCGTACACAAAAGAGGGATTTTCTACACAGCTTGCTATTGACTTTATCGATGAAACCCATTTTGAGGTGAAAGATAAAAAACACTTTTTAGGAGCAGGAGAGCTTGAGAAACCCTTTCTCTTTAAAGAGGGCTCTTTCACCCTTTATGGAGAGCCTCAAGGGAATTATCTACTGCAACTCAAGCCACTTGCAAGTGTCGTCAAATCATTGAAAAAACAGATCGATATAAAAAAAAATCTCAATGAGTTCAAACTCCTTCCTGTCAAATACTCTCATGCAGATCCAGCCTTTGCTCAATTGGTTATCAATACGTTATTCGAAGCTTTGCAAGCCCACTTAGAAGATGATGCACAAGACCATCTCGACCAACAGCTTGCCTATTTAAATAGACGACAAATGGCATCTCTTGAAGAGTTTGAATCCCTTTTACGTGAGAATAAAACCAAACGGATTGAATTGATCGCAAAAGGAGAGTTCCCTTTCTCAGCTGCTGATGAAACACTTCTTGTCCAGCTTCAATCTCAATGTCAGAAAGATCAAATCGAAACGCTCCTAGAGATGCAACGTCTCTACATCAGCGCTTTTGGAGAATCGGTTCCTCTGCAAAATATCGTGCAAACCATTGAAGAAAAAGATCTAAATTCTACACTCGAAGATTTAACTATCCCTGGTGCAAAACAGCTCCTACACGCTTATGAAACACAATTAGAAACACTCTCTTTAAACGACCAGCAGTGTGGAAATGCAATTGAAAAGCTCGGAGAAGAAGAGACTAACTCTGCAATCTTACTCCCTTTTGCTTCGGTCTTTAACCTCAATCTATCCAAGATTTTAGAGATCAATCATAAGCTCATTGATGAAAAAAACTGGAGCGCGACTGAACGAGAGGGATTGCGAAAAGCTTTAGATCTCGAAAAAAGAAGTCTCATCAATCAGCTTGAGCAGACTCGACAAGGGATTCTACTTGAAGAGAAGGGGTGCAAAGAGCGGATTGCGTCTTTAGAAAAAGGGCTTTTACCCCTCCTTTTAAGGCAGCTTTACACGATTGAACAAAGTTTAGGCCACCTTGCTAAACAGCTAGGAGACTACCCCGACAAGTGGGAATATGAGCAAAAGCTTTCGATGCAAAAAGAGATGCAAGCAGCTGCCCATTCACAGCTCTCCCACCTTATCGAATCAAAGAATATTACTCATCATCTCGATCTCCTCGACTGCCACCCTGAACAGTGGGCCTCTCTCCCTTCTTTCCCTAACTCTCCCCGCTTTAAGCTTTGGGGATTTGTTGGGGTCTTGCTCGGGAGCTTTGGAATGATCTCTTTTATCTGCTTAAGGGAAGTCGCTCAAGGGCCCACAGCCTCGTCTACCAATCTAATTTCTGCAAACCGCACTGTCTTGCGCACACGTCAGAAAGAGACGATTTATCACATTGCCAATCAACTCGAAATGCACCCACTTATCTTTCTATCGAGCAAAAAACCGCTCCCGTTTATTCCTGATTTAAAAACTCTTTTAGAAAAGCGAGGGAAAAAAGTTTTGCTCATCGATCATTTTACTGAAGAACATGTAGAAGAGAGAGAGCTTAAAAAGAAGGGGTATGACTGCACTTTGCTCACAACAATGGCCCCTGCTAACACTCCCCTTTCACAAAAGCTCAGCCACCTTGCCAACCTCACAATCTTTTGTGTTACAGACGAGCGTGCACATGAACTCAGCTCTCTTCCCGAGAAGACTCTCTATCTCTTTGAAGAAAAAGAGGCAAAACCTCCGCTCCTCTCTTTGAGGGAGGTTGAGCCTACTTTACAGAGGTTTTTTTCTTCTTCTTTGCAGAACTTTTTTCCTTCAAGCAAGACTTAAGAGAGTCGAAGTAAGAAGAACCTTTCTTTTCTAAAAACTTCAATTCACGATTCCCTTTCTCTTTCTTTCCATGCATAAAATATAGACGACCAAGAAGATAGTGTGATTTTTCATGATCGAGATTGATCATCAATGTACGGTGAAGAGTATTAATCGCAAGCTCATCCTCTTTTAAATCCACATGGGCAATTGCAAGATAAAAGGAAGAATCTGCATCTTCTGGATTGATTCGAATCGCCTCTTTAAAAGCAGAGATCGCTTTTTTCGGACGGTTTGCTGTGAGATAGCAAAGGCCAAGGTTGTGGTGACTATCAGAAATTTCAGGTCGAAGATCGATCGCTTTTTCATAGGCTGCTGTCGCTTCTTTCCAGCTCTTTTCAAAAGAGTGAAATAAACCAAGCTTAATCCATCCTTTCCAATAGGTTGGATTAATATCTAGTGTTTTCTTTAGAGACTCAATCGCCTCTTTGGAGTTTCCTTGCTCTCCTAAAACAAGCGCTAAATTGTACGATGCTTTGTAGTGATTCCCATCTAAAGAGAGCGATTGACGGTAATGTTTGATCGCCTCTTCATAATGACCTGCTTGATCATAAGCACACCCTAGACTAAAGAGACATTCAGAATCGCGCGGATGATCAACGAGATAGATTTGGTACTGTTCAATTGCCTCCTCTGCCATCCCTTTACGTTCAAAAGCTGCTCCCAAACAGTAGTGGAGATAGCCATTATCAGGGTCGACTTGAAGCCCTTTTTCACACCAATTCAATCCTTTGTCAATTTCTCCAAGTTCGAGCGAAATAATCCCTAGATAGCAGTAAGCAAGGGGCAAGCTTGGATCAAATTCCAAAGCTTTTTGAAACTCTGCACTCGCCTCCTCATAATTTCCATCGAGAAATTTCCCGACTCCCTGACAAAAATACTCTTTTGCAATATTTGGCTCGCGTGCAGCTGGCGAATTTCCCATGGTGATGTCTCCTTTTTCATCGCTTATGACATCACTTCTTTACGCAAATCTCATGCCATTTCTGAGCCATTTTTGCTGCCAGAGGAACTGCATGACGACCAAACTCCCCATCTTTCAAGTAGATGACGATGACAAGTTCAGGTTTTTCCTCTTTATCATAAATAATCGAACCAAACCAAATCTCTTTACTTTTCAGCGCTCTTGAGGTTAGATCAAGTCCATAACGCTCTGTAAGTTCTGATGTACTTGTCTTTCCTATCATCCGACTGACAAGAGAAGAGGGGAATTGCGAGCGGACAAAACGTGCCGTCCCTTTTTCTCCCATCACAACCGCTCTCATCCCCTCGATAAGCATCTTTTGGATTTCTTTTGGCATAAAAAGGTTCCATTTCACCTCAGGTTTTTTATTACAAATAAGTTGAGGCTTTAGCACCTTTCCTCCATTTGCAATTGCTCCTAACATGGTTGCCACTTGGAGAGGAGTGACAAGCAAGGTGTGTTGACCAATTGCCATAGAGTAGAGCCCTGTCCGGTTGTAGGCAACATCTTGAGGGATTTTCCCTGCATATTCTCCTGGGAGGTCGATCCCTGTTTTCTCTCCAAATCCGAAGAGAGAGGAAGCTTGACAGAGATCTTCAGGATCTTCACAAACCTCTCCAGCAAGGAGGGCAAAATAGGGATTTGAAGATGTTTCTAACGCACGAACAAGGCCAACACGCCCAATACCGGCGTGTTCAGATTTGGGAAGCCTTCCTCCACGGTAATAAAGGGGAATCGCTTTTCCTTCAGATGTTTTCCCAACAAACCACCCTTTTTTCGCAATCCGGTATTTATCATCTACGATCGTCAAAGGATTCAGATCTGCATCGGCTCCCACTTTGAAATAGTTTTGACGGAGAGCTTCATAAGCAGGAATAAGTTTGAAAAGTGATCCCATGATCGTCGCTTGCCTAAAGGCGTGACTTCGACAATATCCATACCCATATCTAGGATAAAAACCGATAGCAAGGTGCTTTTCTAAACGACCTCCACTCTCTTTCCGTAAGCCTGGGTAATTCCCATAGAGAGGGCGGTTGAGATCATTGAAAGTTCTCAATGTTTTAAAATAACTGATTAAAATAGAGCTATCGAGTTGCTCAACAAGCTCTTTCAAACGGCAGTAATCCTCCCTCCAAGGGAGAGCAGGGTGCGCTCCTGCAATCAATTCTTTTCGCCAATTTTGCAAACAGATTGCATAAGGGGAATTCGATTCCGCAGACTCTGTTAAAAATTGAGCAATCAGCTCAAAAGCGTGATCGTTCCAAAATTGGGTGAAGAGCTGTTTTTCCATTTCATCGAGGTAATCTAAAAAGGGACGAGCGTACCGCATTTTTTTGGCCCGCTCTTCTTTCCGTTTCCCCGCTAAATACTTTTTAAAATGTGCCTCTCTCCACTGCTTAAATTCTTGGTCTTTAAACACCTCTTTGACAATCTCACAAACAACAGAGCGGATGACAGCCATTCGCCCTGAAATTTCTCTAAACTCGTGCAATGTTTGATTTGAAAAGAGCTCTTCTAACAGAGGATCAAAGTCGTTGGGATTGATACAAAGACGGTAGAGGTCGACGAGCAACAATTTTTCTTCATTGAGGGGAATCGTATCAAAATAGGGAGAGAGTTCTTCTTTAAGCGCCTCGATCTCTTCAGCAAAAAAAGCGCTTCTCAAACTCATCCATTGACGCTCATCTAATGTCACCATCACACCGGTGGAAACATCCTCTTCATGATAGATAAAATCGAAAATCTGTGCTGCAGATAACGCACTATTCTCTCCCTCAAAGAGATCGAGAAGTGAATCGAGCTTTTTCTGAATTAAAATAGCATCTTTGAGCGTATTTCTTTTTGTGATCACCTGATAGACAGGAGATTTCTCCGGAAGAATAAAAGAGAGATACTCTGGCCATCCCATTTCAATGGTCTCTTCATAAAACTCCCCTTTCACACAGTCAAATTTTTCTCTTTCAATAGGAGATTTTCGATCCCATATGCCGCCGAGATAGTGATCACTTTCTATCCACCGATTGATTCGCCTCTGCCTTTTTTGTTCTAATTCAGCATCCCCTGACCGAATGAAATCATTTGGGTCAAAACGAGGGAAAGAAGCAAGAGCAAGTAACTGACCATCATTTGGATCCATTATTACGATCGCCCCTTCTTTTAACCAGGGACGATTAGGAGGAATCAATTTTCTTCTTTGAACGCGGGCGTTACTCTGGCTTGGAGGCTCAGAATTATATCTCGCTAAAAGCTCCTCAGCATACTCTTGCAATTCAAGGGAAATCGAAAGAGTAAGCCCTGTTCCAGGAGTTGCAGGCTCAGAAGTGTCGAGCTCCCGAATATAGCGCCCCCTTGTGTCGGCGAGGTAGATCCGTTTCCCTGCAGTCCCCCTTAAATTTGCATCAAAGGAGGCCTCTACCCCCATTTTTCCTGTCAAATCATTGAATGTAAAACTCTTTTTTTCAATCTCATGTGATAAATCAATCCCCTCTTCCTCTTGACGGAGCCGAAGCTCTTTGATCTCTTCCATCGCTCTATCGTATTCAATACGGCTGATCGGTCCAATATGTCCAATAATTTCACCTGCAACAGGACCTGCAGGGTAACACCGTTTTGCTGCAACCTCCGTATGAACCCCAGGCCAATCTTTCTCCAACATTTTCAAACGGAAATACGTTTCTTCTGAAATATTTTCTTTAAGAATGTAAGGAGCATTTCCCAAAATAGCCGCTTTAGAATAAATCAGATCTTCAATCCTGCCGGAGTCGAGCATCAATATTTCAGCTAAAGTTGTACTCAGCTCCTCAATATACTCTTTCCGCGCATAACTTTTGACTTTTCGCCCCTCTTCCCGCTTCCATTTCACCCGAGGGATCCTTCTAATAGGGTTGTACCGAATACCTGCCTGATATTGAACTCGGTTGGTTGCCACAGCAGATCCAAATCGATCGCTGATCGTCGCTCTTTCAGCCTTTTCAATCACCGTCCGTCTCTGAGGACGTCTCGCCTCTTCTAACTTATCCTTATGACAATAGATCGACAAGTGCCACAGACGCAAACAGACCACAAAGAGGACAATTAAAATTCCATTTAAGATGCGACTGGTTTTCTCTGGAATTGAATGGTCGCTTTTCCGCCTCTTCATGCGTTCAACAATATACAACTTTCCCTTTGCATTTAAAGGCATTTATTTCTATGATAAACGCCTTATTTGTGAGCGCCTGTAGCTCAATGGTAGAGCAGTAGCCTTCCAAGCTACCTATGTCAGTTCGATTCTGATCAGGCGCTTTAGATTTTATAAAAACCAAGACCGAAATCCCCTGCATGACAGGGGATGCCGTGTCAAAACCAAAGGGACAAGGCTTGGAACAACAACTAGACGTATCTGTCAAAGATTTACTTGAAGCAGGAGCCCATTTCGGGCATCAAAAAAAGCGGTGGAATCCAAAGATGAAACGTTTCATCTTGGAGAGTCGTGGTTCTCTCTACATCATCGATCTTGCAAAAACAGCTGAACAGCTCCGCAAAGGGGTGACGTTTGTCAAAGAGATTGTCAGTCAAAAGAAATCAATCCTCTTTGTCGGGACGAAGAAACAGGCAAAATCTGTCATCAAAGAGTGTGCAGAAGCATCTGAAGAGTTCTACGTTTGTGAGAGATGGCTCGGTGGGATGCTCACCAATATGGCAACCATTCGTCGTTCGATCAAAACACTTGAAAATATCGAGCAGAAAGTCACTTCAGGTGGGGAAGGACTAAAGAAAAAAGAGCTTTCAATGCTTGCAAAGCAGCAAGAAAAACTCGACCGGAACCTAAGTGGAGTCCGTGGGATGAAAAAGCTTCCTGGTTTGGTGATTGTCGTAGACCCAAGTCAAGAACATATCGCGGTTGCCGAAGCAAATAAGCTCGGAATTCCGATCTTAGCACTTGTCGACACAAACTGTAATCCAGACTTAGTCACACACGTTATCCCCTGTAATGATGATGCACTCAAGAGTGTCAAGCTGATCATCTCTACCCTTTCTCAAGCGATCATCGATAAGAAAAATGAGATGGATCTTTCTGTTAACAAAGATGAAAAAGGGGATAAAAATGGGTGATATCACAGCTAAAATGATCAAATCTCTAAGAGAGCGCACCGGCGTTGGAATGGCAAAGTGCAAAGAAGCTCTTGTCAGCGCAAAAGGAGATATTGAAGCTGCAATTGCAAACTTGCGTAAAGCTGGGATTGCTTCTGCTGTAAAAAAAGAGAGCCGTGAAGCAAACGATGGGGTCATCTCTATTTTTGAATCTGATCGTGCAATCGCTGTTGTAGAAATCAACACTGAAACCGATTTTGTCGCAAAAAATGAGACGTTTCAAACATTTGCAAAAGAGATCGCCGAGGAGATTTGTTCAACGGCTCCAGAGTCTGTTGAAGCATTTCTCAAACAGACATCGAAAAAAGACCAAGAACATACAATTGATGAGCGCCGAGCTCTCCTTGTTCAATCACTTGGAGAAAATATCCAAATCAAACGTTTTGAACTTTTCCCGAAGAAAAGCGACCACTCTTTGGCCGTCTACTCCCACGGGGGAGGGAAACTGGTCACTCTGGTGGAAATTGCAGGAAGTGGAACCCTCGGCAATGTTGCTAAAGATGTTGCGATGCATGTCGCCTCTGAATCGCCTGAATATCTCTCAAAGGAAGAAGTTCCCCCTCGTGTGATTGAACACGAAAAAGAGATTGCAAAAGCGCAAGTGAAAGGGAAACCAGAAAATATCATCGATAAAATTGTCGAAGGAAAACTAAAGTCGTACTTTGGACAAGCTTGTCTTCTCTACCAACCCTTTATCAAAGACTCCAAGATGACAATTGAAAAATTTGTCTCTTCAAATGATCAGGGAGCACATGTGACCCAATTCCTAAGATGGAGAGTGGGTGAATGAGAGTCCTCCTAAAAATCTCAGGTGAAACGATCAAAGGTGATCAGCCGCATGGGATTGACGGGGAAGCTCTATCTTCTACAGCTCAAAGGATCTGTGAACTTCACCACCAGGGGGTTGAAGTAGGTTTAGTCATCGGAGGAGGAAATCTCTTCCGAGGACTAGAAAAAGGGGAGCAGCTCGCTCTTGAGCGCTCTTCTGCTGATCAAATGGGGATGCTTGCAACACTCATGAATGCGATTGCCCTGCAAAAGGCGCTCGAACACCACGGCTCCCCTGCTTTTGTCCTCTCCTCATTTGAATGTCCTGCAATTGCCGAGAGATATAGGCTCGACCTTGCCCTTGAAAAATTAAAGAGAGGAATTGTCCTCTTTGCTGGAGGAATAGGACACCCCTATTTTACAACAGATACAGCCGCTGCCTTACGTGCAAGTGAGATAAAAGCAGACATGTTGCTAAAAGGAACGATGCATGTCGATGGTGTTTATGATAGCGATCCTCGAAAAAATAAAGAGGCAACACGGTATGAATCTTTAACCTACCAAGAATACATTGAAAAAAAACTTGCTATTCTTGACCTAACAGCAATCACCCTTTGTATGACAAATCACATCCCTGTGACAGTCTTTAACTTCAATGCAGCCCCCCTCCCAGAAGTTTGTGGGGGAGCATTTGGAACCTCGATTGGAGAGTAAAATGGATATATTAGATGACACAGACAAGAAAATGAGCGCTGCAATTGAGCATCTCAAAGAAGAACTCCGAGCTCTTCGTACAGGGCGAGCCAACCCAGGGATGGTAGAGAAAGTTTTAGTCGATGTCTATGGAGCGCAAATGCGCCTTAGCGACCTCGCCTCGATTTCGGTACCAGAACCTCGTCAGCTCCTCATTTCCCCCTATGATGGAAATAATGTTCATGCGATCTCTAAGGGAATTGAGCTGGCAAATTTAGGTTTTCAACCCGCTGTTGATGGCCATGTCATCCGTATCACCGTTCCTGAAATGGATAGTTCAATGCGAAATGAGCTCGTAAAAGTGGCAAAAAAGAAGTGTGAAGATGCGAAAGTGAGTATTCGAAATGCACGACGTGATGGGAATGAGATTGTGAAGAAACAGAAATCTTCAGGAGAGATCCCTGAAGACCTGATGAAAGTAAATGAGAAAAAAATCCAAGATTTTACTGATAAATATTGTAAATTTGCCGATAAACTCGTACAAGAAAAAGAAAACGAAATTGTTAAAATCTGATTGGCAACAAATAGTGTCCTAGGTAAAATACCTAAACTTGATCTGGCCCCATCGTCTAGTCAGGTCTAGGACACTGGATTTTCATTCCAATAACAGGGGTTCGAATCCCCTTGGGGTCAAGGGTCTTTAGCTCAGTTGGTTAGAGCACCTCACTTTTAATGAGGGGGTCGTTGGTTCGAGTCCAACAAGACCCAGTGTTTCAAAAGTTTTTTAGACGGCCGTATCAGCTTCTTTTAGTTGATCATTTTGCCAAAGGATTAGGACGCATTCACCCTCTATGGGTGACTGCGTTTTCCTGTCTTTTCGGCCTTCTTGCTGCTCTAACAATCTTTTCTCCTCTCTTTTCGATCTCTCTTCTGCTCCTTTCAGGCTATTTAGATACCCTAGATGGAACAATTGCCCGACTTCACGGGAAAACATCTCCACTAGGAGCTGTATCCGATATTGTCTCCGATCGCATTGTAGAAGTTGCAATCATTCTAGCTCTATTTTTCATCGATCCAACAAGGGCTTTAGAAACCCTTTTAATGCTAGCCTCTTGTTTACTATGCATCACCTCCTTCCTTGTAGTCAGACTATACACAGAAGAGCTCAGCGGTGGCTTGATCGAACGGGCAGAAGCCTTTTTATTTTTCACTCTGATGATTCTCTTCCCCTCATTTTTTCCCCTTCTTGCGTGGATATTTTCCTCTTTAGTCCTCTTTACTGCAGGAAAACGATTCTATGATTTTGCATTTATTCAATTAAAAACGTAAGATCGCGGCTATGGCTGAAAGACCCCTCGACTGCAGTGAGTGCAAAAAAGCTGTCTCTGTTCATTTCACAGAGATTGTGGAAGATAAAGAGACCCGCCTCATCATGTGCAACGATTGCCCCCATCTAGAAAAACGACTCCATGGTTCAGCGCAAAAAGCAGAAGGGATGAAAATCAGTGGGAAAACGGCACTTGCATGTGGAAATTGTGGGACAACACTCGATTCGATTTTAATGGGACACCCTCTTGGTTGTTTTGAATGTTACGATATTTTCAATGATGTGATTACAGATGGATTGATAAAAGAACACCGGATCTCTCGCCATTTGACAGTCAATGCCCGCACCCAACCTCTCCATATTGGGAGAGTTCCAGGGGATGTGTGTGAAATCAGCCCCACCCTCCGCCTCATTGCCTTAAATGAAGCGCTTGATGAAACCTTGATTCGAGAAGATTATGAGCAAGCAGCCCTTCTTAGAGATCAAATAGACAAATTGAAAAAGAATGACGGAAAAAAATAAACTACATCCCATTTTTCACCTTCAAGACCTCTGGGAGAAACACTCCCATCCGGTTTGGCTTGCTTCCTCTTTAAAGCTTGCTCGCAATATCCAAAAATTTATCTTCCCCAATAAGCTTGATAAATCCAAAGAAGGTCAAACCCTTTCACTCCTCTACGAAAGCATTGAACAATGTCCCGAGCTCGATCACCCCTCTCTTTATCGCCCCGAAGAGATTGGCTCGCTTGAAAAAGAATTTCTCCTCGAACAATTCCTCACGACTGAAAATTTTCACCAAGCCCATGGAGGAGAAGGATTCGTTGTTGATAAAGGGGGGGATTTTTTAGGTGTTTTCAATGTTGAAGACCACTTGAAGCTCCATCTTATCGATACAACACAAGAGATTGAAAAAAGCTGGAACCGCCTTGCAAAAATTGAACAATATATCGGGAAACGGCTCGACTTTGCCTACAACTCGCGATGGGGTTTCTTAACATCCAATCCCTCTCATGCAGGAACTGGACTTGTGATCTCTTTATACCTCCATATTCCCGCTATTATCCATTCAGGAGAACTCCCTGATCTGCTTGAAAGAGTTAAAGAAGAAGAGGTTGAAGCATTTGGTCTTCAAGGAAACGCAAATGAGATGATCGGAGATATCCTCGTTACGCGGAATAAATGCACGATCGGTTTAACAGAAGAGTACATTTTAACAACAATGCGGATGTGGGCAACAAGAGCTGTTGTTAGTGAGACAAACCTTCGAAAAAAAATCATCGAGTCAAATGATGAACAGTTTAAAAACAAAGTGACTCGCGCCCTTGGGCTGCTCACCCACTCATACCAGCTTGAAGTCATTGAAGCACTTAATGCTATTTCTCTTGTAAAACTCGGTGTTGAGATTGGCTGGATTGAGGCTCCTGACACACTCAATTTAAATCAAATTCTTTTCGATTGCCGTCGAGCTCACTTGATGAGCTTATTAGAAGAGGCTGTCGATGTCCCAGAGCTTCCAAAGAAACGGGCAGAGTATCTCCATAAGATCGCAAGTGATCTAAAATTACTGATTTAAACAGAGCTGTTCTTTCTTAAAACAGAGCCAGACAATTCCAAGACCTAAGAGACCAAATAACAGAGCAGCAAGATTTAATCCCAAAAAACCGGAGAAATCCGAGTCTGTAATATTTTCGACTGCAATAAATATCGCAAGAAGAAATGCAACACCAATTGACTGTCCAAACTGTTGAATGGTTGCCATCAACCCTGATGTTGTTCCCAATTTTTCTGAATCAACATGTGAAAGCCCAAGTGACATTGTTTGAGACATCAAGATGGGAAAAGCAGATGTATATCCCATTAATCCTGGGAGGAAGAGCCACACATTTTTTGACCCATAGAAAATAGAAACCCAAGTAAAAGCAAAAATCATCAACCCAAATCCCAAAGAGAGAGAGACACGGTAAGAAAGACGATCGGAGAGAAATCCCCCTGCAAAAGCGGCAATAAAAGCAGGAAGTTGAGCAATAAAGATGAGCGTACCAAGTGTTGAAGAGGGGTAGCCAAGATTACTTCCAAAGTAGACCACCCATAGGTTCGAAGCACCTACCATCAAAAACATTAAAAAACGTAATACATTGATCCAAGAGAAGACAGAGCTCTTAAAAAGGCGGAAATCAGCAAGAGGACTGTTTGATGACTTCAAGGCATTGATCACGTGGAGAATCAAAAAGAGGGGACCACCGATCAAACTGATCAATATCCAAATATTCTTAAAACCAAAGCGTCCACCTTCCATCAAAGCTCCAGTTGTTAAAGCCATTCCGATGATAAGTAGTAAAGAACCCAAAAAAGGGAATGCTTTTTTCACTATGTCTCCTGGCTTTACAACCCATAAACATAAGATAATTCCGATTAGAACAAAGGGGAGATAACCGACAAAGATCCAACGCCAAGAGAAATCAGTGATGACAAAGCCTCCCCCTAAAATTCCAAATAAAACAAGAATCGATGTGATCGCAGCCTCTGCAGCCAAAGCACGCCCACGCATCCCCCTAGGAAAAGAAGCAACAGTCATTGCAGCCAAAGAAGGCATCAACAACCCTCCTCCAATTCCCTCAACAATCCTTCCTCCGATTAAAATAGAGAACGTTTGGCTTAAGGCAACAATAACTGCACCGGCACCAAAAAGGAGAAATCCTCCGATGTACAAACGACGGTATCCGAGCAGCTCGATTAAACGTCCACCGATGAGGAGAAGGGAAGCGAAAGTGAGTAGATAGGCGTTAAGAATCCAGATAGAGTCTGTTTGAGAGATCTGAAATTCTTTTTGCATTTCTGCAATCATCAAAGGAGTGATGGTGGGATCGATGACAAAAAGGAAAGAAGAGCAGACTGTCACCCAAATGATAAACCACTTTTTTCCTTCTTTTGCAGCCATCTCTTCACTCTACCCAAAAAATTTATTTATGCACAACTTACGTTAAAAAGTTAAAGAGAGTAGAGAGAGGTACTCATCGAAAATGTAATACATTTCTCTCCCTTTTTTTACCGATGTAAAAATTCCAAGCTGCTCAAATTTTGGTAGAGAGCATCATTTGTTGTAACGACATTTTCAATTTCAGATGACAGTTTAGCTTCTTGTAAACCAATTGTTTGAATTAAAACAGCCTGGTTAGGTAATTTTGTTCCTACCCTTTTGAGTTCTCCTATCTCTCGTTGAGCTTCAATCACTTTTTTTAAAACAGCAGGGCTTTCATAGTTACATGTTGGAGGTAATGAGGGTAATTTATTGAATGGTTTCGACATGTTTTTCCACATAATTGGGAATATACCTCAAAAAATGTCGAAAAATTAACCTTTTTTCAACATATCAAGAGTTTATAGCGATAAAAGAAATAGGAGGAATTCCTTTTTCACAGGTCACTTCAAGAGCTGTTATCGTGCCTGTATCAGAGGTGATAAATTTAAAGGGGAAGCTTAAGCCCTCCAATGGATACACCCCTTCGAAATGATCCTGCATTTGGTGTGTAAGGGGGAATTCGATTTCATGGTAATAGGCAAAGAGTTTTTCATTCTTTAATTTCACTTCAATCACCCCATAACCAGGGTGTTGATACTTCCCAATATACGCTTCTAGTGGATGGGAAGGAGCTGTTTTTTCACCTTCGATCTTTTCTTCGACCGGTATCCCCCAGTCTCTATATTTTTCAATCCAATCCACTTGATCTAACTCTAAAAGCTTATCAAGGAGGGAAAAAGAGATTGCATTGTACGCTCTGTGGCCTGCTGAGGAGCTATTTGTCAGAATTACAATCCCTATTTTTTTCTCAGGCAACAGTAGAACTCGAGAACGAAATCCATCGCTTGATCCATCGTGATAGAGAACTTTGTCGTGATCATAGAGGCCAATAAACCATCCAAGTCCATATCCCAATAAGGAAAGCCTTTGATTATAGGGACGGTCGATGGGAAATTGAATGCGATGCATCTCATCATTAGATAAAGAGAGTTGGTGCTGGCTCCATTTCATCATCTCCTCTAGATTCGAATTGATCGATCCAGCAGGTCCGATCATTTCAAGGTTAGTAAAAGGAATCACCTCCCCATCTGAAGTTGGTTGAGCGTAATTTTCTGTTTGCTTAGACGCTTCTGGAGAAAAATTAGAACTTTTCATCTCAAGAGGAGAGAAAATATGGTCAGCGACACTCTCTTCCCATGTTTTCCCCGTCACTTTTTCAGCAACAAGCCCTGCAACAAGATACATAAGGTTGTTGTAATTCCATCGTTGTCTTAGGCCACAGATGGGATCTAAGTGGGGGAGCAAAGAGAGAAACTCCTCTCTAGAAAGAGGAGAATGGTACCAGATCCAGTTGTGAGCGGGAAGTCCTGAGGTGTGGGTGACAAGATCCCTGACCGTAATATGAGATGTTGCATAGTCATTTTTCAAGCGAAAATGAGGGAGATAGTCAATCACAGGGCGATCCCACTCAAGAGAGCCCTCTTTGACAAGCTCTGATAAAACATAGGTTGTGAAAGCTTTTGTACATGAGCCGATTGCAAAAAGTGTTTGAGTATCTACGGGATCTTTTTCATTGCGCAAGCCGTACCCTTTAGAGGTGACAATTTCTCCATCGACAATCACTCCAATTGCAACTCCAGGGACATCAAATTCCTCCATCACGCTGTTGACAATTGGATCTATATCAAGAGCTGGTAGAGGTGTGAAGCAAAGCGAGAGTGAAATAATTAGATACTTCACAACTTTAAAAGCTCATGGTTAAACTTTCTTGTCGGCGGAAGGAGAGCCATAGAAGGGAAAAGAGATGAGGGACAAGGACAAGAACGAGGACAAAATCGATATTTCCCCAAAGAAACTTTACATCGGCAATCGCTCCCCAAAAAATCAATACTGTCGTCAGAAAATAGTAAATATTGATCCCTCTCTCTTTGCTAAGGTAGAGAAAACATTGAGAACCGTTGTAACTGTTACCCAAAATTGTTCCTGAAGCAAATAGAAGGGCGCAAATTGATACAAGGATTAAGCCAATATAGGAGAAGTAATTGAAAAATGAAGCGGCAACCATATCCATCCCTAAGTTTAACGTAGGATCGAGCCAAGTTTCTGTGATCAAAGTGACGAGGCTCGAAAGAATGAGAATTAAACCGGCACAATAGGTGGAAGCCATCGATAAGATCCCCTGATCAGTCGCTTGGTCCACTTCAGCGACCGAATGAGGAATCGTTTGTGTCCCCATTCCTGCTTCATTTCCATGTAATCCTTTCAAAATTCCCCACCGAAAGGCTGAGAGAAGACCTCCCACTGCAATCCCACTTCCAAAGCTTGTTGGGTGAAAACAAGAAGACCAAATCTGTGTAAAAATTGCGGGAAGCTTCCCCATATTGATGGAGATGATGAAGAGAGCTCCACCGAGATAGAGAAGAAACATCGTAGGAACAAGTTTTGCTGACCAACTCGAAATCCGTTGAATCCCTCCAATGAGAATAACAAGGATAGAACAGGCCAAAATACTACCTGTCACCCAACAGGGGACGGGGAATAGGGAAATATTTGGAGAGCTTAAAAGCTGCGCGAGCTGATTGGATTGTGCTGCTGACCAGGTCATCATCAATATCCCACATCCAAAGGCATACCATTTTGCCATCCAAGGAGAGACTGCATCTTGAAGGTATTGCATTGGTCCCCCTGCAATCGTGCCACTCCTTTTTTTTCGATAAGCAAGGGCAAAACTCACTTCTGTATAACTGACTGCAGCACCTAAAACCGTTGCAAGGAAAAAGCCGACAACAGCACCTGGACCACCAAGACGAATCGCAATGACTGGAGCGACCATTGTAGAGAGGCCCAAGGTTGTTGACATTGCTGTAAAAAGAGCTCGTCTAGCGCAAATCGTCTCTTCCCCCGCTTTTTTCCGGATAAAAAAGAGGGAGATCATCTGTGGGAGTTTCCGAAATTGGACAAAACGGGTCTTAATTGTCAAAATTAAACTGACAACTAACATTAAAACACCAGAAGCAAAAAGCAATTGATCTAACATATCAGCAAGGCATTATACTAGAAAAGAGATAAAAGGACAAAAACTAAAATTTATAGTTTAACATCACAGAAGGAAAGTACCCTTCTTTTTGCCCAATTTGATCGGCATAGTGTTTATAGAGATTTTCGTTGTACTCTTTGGTCGCAAGCCCAGCACCATAAATCCCTCCAAAATACCACCCTCCTTCTAAGCTAAGGGTGATGGTGGCAGCGGGAATATTTCCTTTAAAAATAAAGTGTGTGGCAGCTCCAATAAAAAGGGAATTGACGAGTAAAGCTGTGATGGCGGTCTGTTTTTGGTCGATATACCAGTAACCCGCGCCGGGAAGAAGCGCATTGTAGAGCTCTGCTTTTCTTACCGATTTTGCCTCACTTTCATAACCTGCAATCATTCCTGATAGATAGGGACGATCTCCGCTATAGGCGAAGAGATTTTCGAGATTTGCATCTTGGACAGCAGAGAGAAATGTGAGCTTTTCAGCATGATCTCCTTCGATCAATGTGAGGAGATATTCAGCATGAGAGGTTTGTCCCAATTGGGAATAGGTTTCATAGAGGATTAAAAGGAGGTCATCAAATGCGGGGAAAGTGTGATCTACTTTTCCAAGAGGGGTCGACTCAGCGAGGTAGGCAACTTCTTTATACTTGCCTCCAAGAAAATAAGCGAGGATTGTTGAGTAGTGAATTTCTAGTTGTCTATCTTCGGGGGGATCAAAACAAAGAGCTCGTTTGAAACCTGTAATGGCTCGGTAGAGGTCAAAATCTTGTGCGAAATGGAGGGCGATAAAATACTCTTTCCCCCAGTCTGCCCCTCTCTCTTCTTCTGCAAGATCTGCAAAAGGAGAGCGGGAAAAATCTTGGGGAAGGATCAGTGCACATCTCTCTTTTCGCTGAATCTCTTTTGGATGAGCAGGCGCTACAATAGTGGGTTCAATCGATGTGGGAGCGCGGGCACAACCAAAGAGGAGGAGGAGGAGAACAAACTTCTTCATGGAATTGGACACGTCCGTGCAGGATACACTTCACACTCGGGTGCTTGTGATGAGCCACACTGTTGAATCGACTTTGGATCGATCTCCCAGTTGTAGTCGTACCCTTCTTGGTTTGTAATTTGTAGAACATCTCCGATCGTAGTCATCACTTTTGGTCTCATAAAAATAATGAGATTTCGCTTTTCTCGTTGTTCAATATTGCGACTAAAAGTTGGTCCAATCAAAGGAAGTGTTCCTAAGCAAGGAACTCCAGAGCGTATAGAGGTTGTCTTATCCCGCACATGGCCACTCATCACAACAAAGCAGCCGTCGGGAACATGTACACGAGTTGAGGTATTTGTTTTTGTCGTTGTAGGTGTCAATGTTCCTACCGCTGAGACAAGCTCTGTGACACTTTGGTCCATCTGTATCGATACAACATTGTTTGGTGCAATGTTTGGTGTGACACGGAGGTGGACCCCAATATCTTCATACTGGATATTTTGTGTGACAGAACCGGTCTGCTGAATCACCGTATTGGTCGTCTGATAAGGAATATTTTGTCCAACTAAAACATCTGCTGTTTGTGTATCTTGTGCTAAAATCTTTGGGTTGAGAACAATTTTGGTGTGTGACTCTTGTTCTAATGCGCTGACCAAAGCTCCTAGAGTTAAGAAGGACTCTCCTTTATGCCGAATGATATTTCCAATAATTCCAAAGCCAAATGCTTCTGTTGAATCAAGCAGATCATTAAATCCTTGTAGGGAAGAGGGCTCTGGCAGAGCAACATCCCGCCCTGGATTTGGAATTACAGGAGGGGGATTTCCTTGTCCAGAGACAAAACGGGCTCCTGGATTGGTTGTTGTTGACCCTTGAAGCTCTGGACCCGGTGGACTTTGGCTTAAGAGGCCTGATGCATAAGCGAGTTTGTCTTGCTCATCTCCAAGAGCAACCCATTGGATCCCAAAATCGAGCGAGTTATTTAATGTTGTATCGATGATTAAAACTTCTAAATAGACTTGCTTAGGTGCTTGGTCAAGCTCATCGAGCAAACCTACAACTTTTTTCACAGCTTCCCCAGAACCTGTGACGACAAGGGAGTTATTCACCTCGACATACTCGATACTCGAAATCGCATTGACAAGCTCGAGATTTGTTAAGCCTGCATACTGAAGATTATTTCCAATTGAATGGAGCGCGCTTGCAATGTCTGATCCTTGATGGTACTTGAGTTTGTACATATAGATCGTGTTATTTGCCATTGCATGCGCGGGTAAATCTCCCACATCTGTGATATCAGCAGTGTCGAGTGAAGCCATCACTTGCAACGCTTTGTGGATCAAATAGGGAGTTGAAACGAGGAAAATCTTATGTTGTGATGGCTGAGCGATGATCTGGATAGGGTTTTCTTGGATCAAGGGACCTAAGATCTCTTTAGTATAAGCGACGAGCGCAGCTGGATATGCCCCTTTAACCGTGTACTCAGCGATATCAAATGCTGCATTTGGCGTATCTAATGCGTTGAGAAGTTGGGCAATTTTGTCGACATTAGAGGTGATATCGGAAACGATTAAATGGCGTGTTTCGAGGGAAACATCGACGGTTGCATCGGGCGATAAAAGCGGCTTTACAATTGCTGCAATCTTAGTTGGTTCAACATTAAAGAGGCGGAAAACACGTGTGACAACAGCAGCTCCACACGCTTCTTGAATGTTGTCATCTGTAATCACTTTCGAAACTTTAGACAAATTTTGCTGGGAGTAGATTAAAACGGTGTTCCCTTGTTCAACAACAGAGAGGTTGTGCATTTTTAAAATCTGAATGAGAGCAGATGTCAAATCTGTCACAGAAGCGGCTTCTTGAGAAACAACTGTGATATTGAATTGGAGCGCTTCACTTTCAAAGATGAAGTTAGCCCCTGAGATTTCGGAGACGAATTGAAGAAATTCAATGATAGAGATGTCTTCAAAATTGACAGTAAACCCTTCCCCATCGGGATTACAGTTCGCAATTTTATAAACATTTTCCCCTTTCTCGATGTGAAAGATTTTTGTCCCATCAGGCAGCTCTGTTTCCGAAGATGCTCTTTCTCTGTCTTGATAAGGGGTTGAAAATAAATGGGGAGCAACGACTTCTTTTGGTTTTGAAGGGGAGATTTTCCCATCTAAATGCCTGTCTCCTGGCATTTTAAAGAAAGGTCCTGTGTGTTTCTTTCCAGCTCCAGAAGACATTTGCTGCTCCAAGCATTGATCCTCTGGGCAAAAGGACGTCATAGAAATCTCTTCTTCTTCACCACAAAGGGGGAGGAGAAAACATGCAAGAACAGTTAATACAGATCCAAATCTCATCAATTCCATTATACAGTGACTCTAGGTATTGGGTATAGGAAAATGATTTTTTTTGCAATCGAATAGGATGGTTAGGAAAGTCTTTCCATGGAAATGATTGTAACGAGTTTGTCAAAAAGAGGGCGTCCTTCTTTTTGGCAAACTTGGCGAAAGAGTGTATCGACTTGGTTTTGCGGTTTTAAATCTCTGTTTTCTTTTAGGCTATTTGCAAAAATTGTTTCATTTTTTTGCACCTCTTCAACATCTTTTGCAAGGCTTGCTTGAAAGGTGTGAAGAACAACGGAATCCCCAACGGCCCAATTTGAATCGACCTCTAAAAATTCGGCATCTCGGTGGATCCCTAGTGCTGTATTATTAGAGGTGAGTCGTCTTGGTGTTGCTTCTGAGGGGGTTATCCATAGAGGGGTGTATCCACATGAGATAAAAGAGAACCGATCTTCACTTGGAATGAGCGAGAGAAATGAAAAAGCGTAGGGAGATTCAATCTCTAATTCAATCAAACGGTTGTTCAAAGTGGCAACAAATTCACTCCCCTCTTCTATTTCTTTTAAAGCGTGGATCATTCCGCGGAGGGTTGAAATTTCGAGCAATCCTCTCACTCCTGTTGCAAGAGACTCTCCCATTACAACAGTGTAGACACCTTCTCTATTTTCAAAAAAATCGTAGTAGACAGCCGAAATTGCCATGTTACTATTTGAAACAAGCCCCATCTCCACTCTTTTCCAATGGGGAAGTGTGTGAGGAATCAAAAGAGACTGAGCTCCTTTAATCTCTTCATTGAGCTCTCCCATGTAATCACTCCCTCGCATATCTTTTTTAAGAGCATCTGAATTGAGATAGTTGGAAAGCGCATGGATAAAGTCGACAATATCCCCATATCTCTTTTTGGGATCGGGTTGAAGGGCTTTGGCAAGCACCTTTTGCATCCCTCGTGGAACCTGAGAGAGTTGAATGGTTCCGTGACAAAGACGCCCCAAAATCATTTCATAGACGATCACTCCGAGAGAAAAAATATCGGATTGAAAGGAGACTTGTTCTATATCTTCCCGTTGCTCTGGACTCATATAAGAAGGGGTTCCCAGCAGCTGCTCTTGCTTCAGCTTTTGGCTGTAGAGTTGCGCGATCCCAAAGTCGATCACTTTGATCCCTCCTTGCGCTGTGAGCAAAACATTTTCTGGTTTCAAATCACGGTGAATAATTCCGTGTGCATGAAGGTGAGCGATGGCATGGCTCACTTGGAGGGCAATTTCCAACGAACGTTTCAAAGAGATCGCTTGTTGCAAAATCATCTGCCTTAGATCAATCCCTTGGACAAATTCCATTGCAATATAGACACCCCCTTCCCACTTTCCATATCCATAGAGCTGAATAATATTGGGGTGATCGGTCACCTCGATCAATTTGGCTTCATTGAGGAAATGATCGACGAGCTTCTGATTTGAAAGAGACTTAGGAGAGAGAACTTTGACAACAATCGGCTCTTTTGTTTTGGGATGAAGAGCTAAGTAGAGAAGACTCATCCCTCCTTTTGAGAGCAATGCTTCAATCGGGTATCCCCCGATCTCATCGGGGAGATTAGATTGAGATGATACGGACACCTAATGTCTCTCCAATCCGAATCAATTCGCCGCGCCCAACCTTCTTTCCACTGACAACAAGATCGACTCCTTGTTCGGGGGTGACGTTGAGCTCAATCAGATTTCCAGGGTTGAGATTTCCAAGCTCTTGAAGGGTCATCCGCACTTTGCCCACTTCAACTTTTAGATGGACAGGAAGGTCTTCCACGCTCACTGAAGTTTGCTCCTCTTCTGAAGAAATTTCCTCACCTATTTCGTCCTCTTCTTCCATCCTCTCACCTATCTCTTCATAATGGGGATACTCAACAAGCTCGATCCCCTCTTTTTTAAATTTTCCACGAAACAGGGGTGTTTCGCCCAATAGCACTGTCACCGAGCCTTTCCCTCCATCAGGATTAAAGGAACAACGGTCTAAAATCACATATTTCCCTTTAGCAAGACTCTCATATTCTTTTTGGTTCAATTCTGTATGCCCCACTTCAAAGGTGAGCGTCACAGGAATTTTTTGCTTTGCCTCTTCACAAATTGCATGAGAAGGAGAAGAGGCGAAGTGTGCTTTAAAGGTTTGTCTAAAAGGAGCTGGAATCAGAAGCCTTCCCCATACTGTTCTCTTTGAAAGTTCCATCGATGTGTCGATGACAAAACAAGGTGTTTTCCCAATCGCCCCTTGAATTTCTTTTGGGGTGGGACCGATGCGCGGAGAGAGGGGATGGGCAAATTTTACCTCTTCAATTGTCTGCAAAATTTCTAAAGCCAAATAGTGGTAAAACCCTGAAGCAAGTGCCCGATCATAAAAAGGAGCAGAAGCACTCTCTCCTCCGAGTAGATCACACATCAGTTCAGCAAGATCTTGCTCACTCAGCACAAAGTAGAGAGGCTCTTCTAAAGGAGTCATTTCAATCATCAGTGGGCAGAGCTGTTCACCTAAACCATCCCATAACTTCTCCGATGCAAACCACCCTTTTTGATGGAATTTCAAAGAGAGTTCCTGGTGGTCAAAAAGCTTGCGGAAAAGCGCCTCAACCTCTTCTAAAGGAAATGGAGAGGGGAGAGCGAACTGAGGCTTTTCATCCAGTGCAACAAGAGCCTCATCAATCCGGTTTAACCACTGTTTTGCTTCAACGATACCACTCACTTATCTTGTCCTTCGTTTGGGCCGCCATCTCCACCTCCCCTTTGCTGTTGACCACCTTGCTGTCCTCCTCCTTCTCTCTCAAAACTCGCAGTCTCTGTCGTAGGCTTTGGAAGCTCTAGTGTCACATTGTTCCCAAAAGAGATAGTTCCGGTGATCCCATTTTGAGCCATTTTATTTGCAAAGTGTTGAAGCTGGCTTTGATTTTGCTGCATCATATCTTTTGCCATTTGAGCATCTTGAGCTGTCATCTGCCCAAAAGTGAGTTTTCCATTTTCGATTTCAATCGAAGCCCCTTTAAACACCCCTGGCAAACTCATGCTATCACTTTTGATCAAAAGTGACACCTTGCCAGTTGGATCAACCCCCATGCTCTGTACATTTTGGATAATCACCGCTGCAATCTGCTTCATTGCAGCAGTCGCTTCTACTGCCTTTGCTCCAGCAGCACCCACTCCACCTGTTTTTGCAGTTTCAATCTCATCTTTTTTGCCAGAGGCTCCTTCTTGTTTCTCGGAAACTTTTTGATTGTCTCCCTGCCCTTCTGTTCTATCTCTTTTTTGCGTTTCATCCGATCGACTAGAGTCCTTTTGAGAGGAGGACTCTTTAGGACGAGCTGTTTCACGAGGAGTGTCAGATCGAGGAGTCGACTGCATCGGTGTTGGAGGACGCTTCTCTGGCAGCTTCGGCTTTTTCATCGGCTGATTTGGCAAGCTAAATTGTTGCTGATTCATTTCATTTTCTGAAGGTTTGGGGCTCCCTTCTGAAGGCTCACCACCCGATGGTTTAGAGGATGGAGATGGTGGAATATTTGGCATTGTCGTTAACCTCACTTTTTTTTCCTTTTTTGAGATTCATATAAGAGCTGTCCTACTTCATCTTGCTCTTTTGCTTCTTGTTTATCAAGTTCTTGCTTGATCTCTTTTTCCCATTCCTCTTTATGGATGGTAATTTTCTCTTCTTCCAGCCGCTTTACACGCAAATCTTCTTTTGCAGCTTCTAATTCCTCTTCCGCTTTTTGAACTTGGGTTTCTTGCTCTGCCACCTTTTTTTCAGCTTTCCCCTTCCTCTCCTCAACAACCTTGATATACCCTTTCATCTTCAAAACATCTTCAGCTGTTGTCCCTTCATTAAATGCTGCTTTTAACTGATCTGTTTTCTCCTGAAAATGTCTTTGAACTTCATCCCGTTCTCCTTGAATTTTTTTCAGCTTCTCTTGTTCCACTTCCAAGGCGCGTGTTTTTTCCTCAACAACTCTCTCTGCATCTGTCACCCGTTTCCGCTTTACAGATAAGACTTGTTCTAATGGATACTCTTCAGACATTATTTAAACAAAGCCTTCAGCTGTAAAACTGTCTCTTCAAAGGTTGTCTTATCGGTGATCTGCTGTTGTAGATAACGTCTCACTTTATCGATATGATCGATTGCAAAGTCAGCATCTTTGTCCGATCCCCGTTTATACTCTCCAATCCTAATGAGCATCTCATTTTTTTTGTAGTTTGCAAGAACCTCACGCACTTTCCCAATCGCCTCTCGTTGCTCTTCTGTTGTCACATCATTGACCAGACGGCTGATCGAAGCTAAAACATCGATGGCTGGATAGTGATATTGTTGAGCCAGAAGGTTGGAAAGAACAATATGCCCATCCAAAATAGATTTCACTTCATCGGCAACAGGTTCATTCATATCATCGCCTGCAACCAAAATCGTGTAAAATGCAGTGATCGAGCCAATCTCTGAATTGCCAGTTCTCTCAAGCAGGCGAGGAAGGGTTGAAAAAACCGAAGGTGTATATCCTGCTCGCGCAGGAGGCTCTCCAGCAGCTAAACCCACTTCCCTCAACGCCCGGGCAAAACGGGTGACAGAGTCCATCATCAAAATGACCTTTTTCCCCTGATCACGGAAATATTCTGCAATTGCGGTACCCACATAGGCTGCATTCAAGCGCAATTGGGAAGCTTGATCTGAGGTAGAGACGATAATGACTGAGCGAGCAGCACCTTCTTCCCCTAAATCTTTCTCCATAAATTCTCTAAGCTCGCGCCCTCGCTCTCCAATGAGCGCGATCACATTGACATCTGCCACTGAATTGCGTGCAATCATCCCAAGCAGTGTCGATTTCCCCACTCCAGCCCCTGCAAAGATTCCCACTCTCTGCCCTTGGCCACAGGTGAGAACTCCATCAATACACCGAACACCTGTGATAATAGGTTCTTCAATCCGCGCCCGCTTGAGGGGATCGGGAGGCGCTTGAAAGATGGGGTACTTCTCTGAAAGATGGAGTTCTCCCTTTTCATCTGCATCAAGAGGATTCCCCAAACCATCTAGGACACGTCCGAGCAACTCCTCTCCCACCTGAATATGAAGAGACATCCGCGTAGGGACCACTTCTGAAGAAGGGCCAACTCCGGTCATTTCACCAAGAGGGGAGAGATAGACTTGATCTTGTGTAAATCCTACAACTTCTGTAGGAAGGGGATCCATTCCTGACCGTTTAATCAGACAAACTTCGCCGATCCGCACTTGTGGAACAACGGCTTTGATCAACATGCCGACCACTTCTGTGATCCGCCCCATCATCGTGGTCAAATCGACCTGTTCGAGGTTGGTGATCAGTTTTTCGAAATCTTCGCCCATTATCCAAGCTGGGTACTCATAATCGTTTTAATTCCCCCAACAGAAGAACTGATAATACTTGCGAAAAGCTCTCCTCTTTGGGAAGCGCGCTGAACACTGTATTGAAGCTTCATAAATGAGGCCATATTGGGGTTTTTTGTTTTAGAGAGATAATCCATTGCCCCACCCAACGATTTTTGAGAGCCATTGATCCATTCACCTACTTTTGCAAGAAGATCGCCCCCTTTTCCAAGAGGAGTTGGCTCAAACTTTCCACCTGAATTGTTTGCAATCGTCCGCATGTCGGGATTCATTTTCTCAACAAGTTTCCCAAGAGCCTTATGGTGATCATCGGTAAAATTCTTTGTCACATTTGGATCTGAAAGCTTTGCATGAGCTTGGCTAAGGTCATCTCGAAATTTAGAGATCTTATCGGTCAACTCTTCAGGAGACATTCGCTCATTTCCTTGCGATGCATCACGTGCAACATCCATAGGAGTTGAACGACCCGCTTCAACATTTTCAGCCCCAGCCCCCTTTGCTCCTGCATCAGGAGGGAGATTAAAAGGTTTTTGCGCATCAACTCCTTCAGTTGGTCCCATCTCTGGCTTCCCTTCAGTGACAGGATTAGGCTTAGGTGATGGAGTGACACCTGGATTGTGTAAAGGTCCTTCTACCATAAATCTCTCTTATGTATTTTCAAGTTTATTGAGCTCTGACTCCCAATCCAAAATCGATTGCGCAAGCTGTTTTGTCGAATCATCAACAGCTTTTTCAAGCGCTTCTTGAGCGTGCTTTGTCCCTTCTTTGAGATCTTTGAGCTTTGCCTCTTCTGGCCCAGGCTCCATAAGAGCTAACATGTGAGCAAAGGCAAGAAAAGCTTGTGCACGGCCATTTTGAGGATCTCCATTATAGATCTCCTGAAATGTCTTTTTAGCTTCTTTCACTTCCAGCTTATGGAGAGCAATCAACCCATAACCCATTTTCTTTGTCGTGCTTTCTGGATCTAAGATTCCGATCGCATTGAACAGTTTTTTTGCACTCTCTTCATCCCCTTGCTTGATTGCAATCATCCCAGATTCAGTGAGTAATCCAATATCTTCTTTGAAGTCTTGGAGATCGGCCATAAAGCCTCCTTATTATTGTCCTTTAACGGCTCGCGCCATTGTAATCATTTCATTATTCACAGCACTCAATGTATTTGACACTGCCTCAGTATACTGCGACATCACCTGCATCTGAAACTGCATCTTGAACATGGTTGCCAAATTGACAGAGCCACCCGATGATGACTCGAGCTTATTGAGGTATGTGTGCACATTTTGCACATATCCCTGTAAGCTCGTAAGCATCTTATTAAAATCAAATGAGGCAGAACCACCACCCTTATTTGCCATTTGTCATTCCCCTCTATGTCATTTTTCTGCTAAATCTAGCGACAACCTTTTGGATCGCAAGATATCCGTGTAGAAGCGTTTGCGCATTATCAAATGCTTGCTTATCGCTCCCTTGACGGAGCAGTGTTTTAAGCTGTGCAATTCTCTCTTCCAAACGCTCTTTTAATGCTTTGAGTTTTCCTGGGTCTTTGAGATCAGCTTCTAAGTCAAACTCAAGCGCTGCCACTCCCGGTTCCCGTTTTCCTTTTTCCATTCCAAACATGATTGACTCCTTCTCCCCCTATTTATTGTAATCGATCTTATATTTCAACCCTTCCATCTCAAGGAAGATTGTGTGAGGCTGAATGCTTGTAATTGTCATCCCATCGAGTGCATCTCCACGTGTTAAGATCTTTCCATTGATCACAACATTGAAATTGACATCCCCATGCTTTGAATAACCTGTAATTTTATATCTTCCTGGGTATCGGACATTTAAATCAATAACTTGCTGTTCAGGAGAGACCAGTACAACATAATTCAATATCTTTCGAATCCCGTTTGTATGAGAGAGCTCTTTTAGAAAATAGTCAAAGTCAAAAGATTGTGTCGATCCAAGATAACCTGTCAGAGTCAACTCACCACTTGAAAATTCCCCTTTTACCGATCCAAATCCCTCTTGTTGAAGGCGGTTAACAACCATTTCATTGATCTGCTCTTCCACAACGACCCGATTGACCAAGTTTGCAAGGTAATTGAAATGGATATTCATGTAGTCATTCAAAAGAGAGGCTTGAGCTTCTGTCTTCAAGTACCCACTCAAAACAAACTCCCCTGGGACGGGAGAGTGCATACTAACCCCTTTAAAATTCGCATGTTTTGAAAGGATAATATTCATCTCCTGCCAAACAGCCTCATCATCCACGATATTGTCATCAATTCCCTTGATAAAAGGGAGACCTTGCAAGTTATAGTGGAGTTCATTCAAACGGACTCCCCCCTCCACATGACCTACTAAGAAAAGCTTATGTGTTGTCGGATTATAAGAGTAATTCACCTCAGGAAAATCTTTCAAAGCGTCATAAAGACGAGCTGAATAGTTTGTCTCAGGAACTTTAACCTCTTTTGGTGTCATCAAAGAGAAAATTCCTAAACCAAATAGGGCAGCAAATCCAATGACAATCACGCCTAAAATAAACGCTCCTGAAGCGTGAGAAGGCTCTTTCTCTTTTTCAACCGCCTCCTCTTCTACTTCTTCTTCCTCAACTTCCTCCTCAACCTCTGCTCTTACTGGCTCAAAAATCGGTGTTGCAATCGTCTCTTGCGGAGCCTCTCGGTCGATCAAAAAAAACGACGTTGTTCCAACTGTAATGATTGAATTCGAAGCAAGCCTCTCAAGCTCCATGATTTTCTTCTGATCGACCAAAACCCCATTTCGACTGCCGAGATCATCAATCGTTGCAACACCTTGTTCGTCGAGCATAAGTCGAGCGTGTTCACGAGAAACACTTAAGTCATGAAAGACAATATCACACGTATTTGAGTCTGTTCCAATGAGATACTCTTTTCCCATGTCGATAGAGAACTCAGCTCCAGTATTTGGACCTGCAATGACCTTTAAGATAAAGCGGTCTGTCGCAGTGAGATCAACATGAAAAGCTTGCATCTCTTCTTCAATTGGAGGAGCTTCTTCATCTATCGAATGAGGGGTTTCAACCTCATCTTCTTCGGCCTCTGTCTCTTCTAGTGGCTCATCAAAAACATCTTCTTCCTCAATAGATTCATCAGAAGGATCAAACGACTCTATAGCTTCCTCTTCATCCAGCTCTTCGTTTCCCTCTAAGCTTTCCATAATTATTTTATCTTCAGCCGATTGAACAAATTCACTTTCCACTTCGACAGCAGGTTTTTCTCCCGAATTGAACTGGAGGGTCGTTGTCCCAATGACGATCAGATCTCCATCAACAAGAGGGTGTTCCTCTACTAGAGGATCCCCATTTAGCAGAACCTCTACACCTTCGCTCAAATTTTGAAGGGTATACCCCTCCTCGACTTTCCGACAAAGAAGCTGTTTTCGATCAATCGCAGGTTCATCTAAAAGAAGGTTACACTGCTCGGGATCTCTTCCCACGGTCCAACTCTCCCCTTCATCGAGGACAAGTAAAAGACCTGCAAGCGTTCCCTCCTGAACAAAAAATTGTGCTACCATGATCCTCTATTCCTACGCAAAGGCCTCTGTTTCTAATTTACAGCTCTCTGCGTAATTTACAAACTCTTCTAAACCGTCGCGAAATTCTTGATAGGTCACCTCTGGCATGAGTAACCGAGCAAGCACGACATTTTTTCCGTCTCCATCAAGCCCTAACACATTTCCCCCACACTCTGCACCAAATAAATTCCCTTTCATTGCTGAGAGAAAATATGGGTCGCTTTTTTCTTTGGGGAGAGGAGCAAGCACTGAATGCATTTTAATCACCTTCTCGCTACTCTCTTTTAAGGAGACTTTAATGTTGGGTTCAAATGAGATAAAGAAAGAACCTTCTTCATTTGAAGAGAGAGGTTTTTCGAAACCGCATTCATTTGACAGTTGCTCGACAAATCGTTTTAGCATATTGAAAAGGGTATTGTATACTTAGTATTATTTTCCATTTTTTTAAGTTAAACGTCTATGAAATTATGAAAACAATATTCGTACTCTTAATTACATCTTTATTTTTCTTTTCTTTACATGGAAACAATTTCTCAGAAAGTGGGAGAGAGCCCTGGGGAGTGGATGCTGAATTAACGCACCCCAGACAACCACATTCAACATCTTCGCACACTGTTTGCACAAAATTGATCCGGTTTTTTCAAGTTTACATTTCCCCAATTGATGGTCCTCGAAGTAGTTTTTATCCAACAAGTTCTCAATACGCTTTAGATGCAATTGAGAAATATGGAGTGTTTAAAGGGATTGCACTTGGTTGTGACCGTCTGATGCGAGAGAACAAAGATCCGTGGCACTATGAGATCACACACGATTATGGAATCGATCGGAAGCTTAACCATGTCAGATGATTAGAATCGAGAAAAGGATCTTTTAAGGGAGTTCATATCCCAAAGCTCTTGCCCTTTCAGCTTGCACTGCCTCTCGCATGAAAAACTCAATATGAGGCCTCCCCTTTTGAGCATAGGTAAGTGTCAGTAATGACCCAGTAGAGCGACTGATTGGGCGGAAGGTGTCAATCTCTTTGAAATCTTTGCCTTCAAATTCTTCAGAAAGATTCAAGAGACCAACTTTCCATAACATCACTATTTTTGAAACGAAATAAGCCCCTCCACCAACAACTACGCCTCCTTCACAAACATTCCCAAATAGGGCGACTGCTTTTAAAATAGGTGATGGAGATGAGCGCTTCAATATTGTTCTTGCAACTAAACAACATACAATCGCACAAGCACAAGCTCCTTTTTCTATTGATGTCGCGACATGAAAACTCTGTTGAGGAAAAGCTACTTGTGATGATGACATTGTGTCTCCTATTTTATTTAGCCACAATGTTGTAATGTGAAACCATTAAAAATACAATGACAAACTCAGTCACGTTAAATAGTTGTAAGAGTTTCTGATAGATCGATGATATGAGAAAAAAACCGACTCTCCTCTACAGCGCAACTCACTCCATTGACATGGATAAGAACAGGGTTACACGCATACCCTTTCGGAATTAAAAGCCGCTTTACTTTCTCTCTCATCTCTCCTAAAATTTGAGATGAAATCTCTTTTTTAGAAAACTTTACCTCACAGACGAAGAGAGTATTAAATCGAGTTTGTACCAGGTAATCGACTTGGCATCCCCGGTACTTTTGAGTCTCACGTTGAAAATAAGGGTTATCATTTAAAACATCTTCAGGTCGCAGGCGTAATTTCTCGAGGATCCACTTCCGATTAGCAAGGACTAAATTTTCAAACTGAAGCCCGATGATTCCATTCCAACCTGGCAAGTTTGACAGTGAATAATCGTTAAAATGTCCTTTTTGGATTCGTCCTAAATTTGGCTGGATATACTTCAGATAGAATCGAATATAGTTATCTTTGATCCGGTAGCGACTTAGCTTTGACTCCTTTTTGCTAGTGATATCCCACGTGTAGTCACGGCTAAGAAATCCTGATTTTACCAAATCTTCTAGCCACCCATTGACATGGCTGCTCTTTTGCACTCCCAATGTCTCACAAATTTCACTATAGCTCAGATTCCGATCTTGTAAAGCCAATACAATCCGTTTATAATTAGCATTTCTTTTAGAAAGCAAATCTGAGAAAATATTATCAAACTCTCGAAACAAGAGTCCCTCTTTCTCAAAGCAAAGTTGCCCGATTGCTCGCTCTGCTGTTTCAGATCGACTGAGCTCTTCAATATAACGAGGAATCCCTCCAGTCACTGAAAGAACAAGGAATTTTTCCCAAGGAGAATAATGCGTGCCTACACTTTGCAAAAGTTGATTGCAGTCCATCAAAGGGAGTTCTTCAAGGTGCAATGAGTGCGAAATCCTTCCCACATAACCTGTACTGCGTAAAATATTTTTATCGATCCATGCAGATACAGATCCACAAAGAACCAAAATGAGCTTGGGATTTTTATTAAAATGGATATCCCACGCATTTTTTAGCTTCCCCAGAAAAGTTGGATCATCTGCTGCCATCCAAGAAATCTCATCAAAAAGAATAAAGGTTTCTCCTTCTTTCACTTGAGAAGCGAGCAAGGCAAATAAATCCCCCCAATCAGAGCTTGAAAATCCCTTAAGCCCAAGCTGCTCACCAAAAGCTCTAGAGAATTCATTCCGCTGATCTTGGGGAGACAACCCCACTCTTGGAGGAAGGCCTGAAAAACGGTAAAAAGTGTAACCTGTCTTTTTAGCAAATTCTTCAATTAATCGGCTTTTACCAACACGCCTTCTCCCCTGAACTGTCACTAAACTCGCCGTACTTTTATCTATTAGACGGAGTAATCCTCCGATTTCATGTTCTCTTCCTATGAATGGTGCTTGACTCACAAAACCCTCCTAAATCGCTATTTTGCGTTTTAGGAGGGTTTTAAGGCAATGTAATTTTTCCCTCCTAAATCGCTATTTTGCGTTTTAGGAGGGAAATGAGAGGTTAATGGGCGATCATCTCACAACCCATCCTCATTTTCTAAAAGAGCTTCAAATCCACATAACTTAAGTCTTTCTTTTACCACAAGAGGTCCCCTGCAAAACTCTAAGTGTCCCTCCCCATTTTTCAGGTATGAGATTGAATAGACTGGATCCATTCCTGGAATTGAAATTTTTTTTATTTCTGGAAGATCTTTAAAGTCATCTGCATTAAAAATTTGGATCAAATTATTAATCACAACTTTTATCTTTAAAATTAACCCCAGAAGATAGAAACTTACGGCCCCTAAAGCTGCAGCCCCTCCACAAAATTTCCCAAATATCGTGAATCTATTTGAGATTGTGGGGCTTGATAAGCCTTTGCCTAAGGCTAAACTACCCAAAGACAATACCGCATAACCAGCAACCATCTCTTTTTCAAGGCTTGTAGATCCATAATAATTAACGGTACAATTTAGGTTTTCAACACCTCTAAGTGGCTGCATAACATCTCCTATCTAATTTATAACTAGAGTTATACTTATGTTTTATTAAAAATGCAATTGCTAAGTAGCTGATCCAGGAGATAAGAGGGTTTTGGCAGCAGCGTAAGCATTCCGTGTCGGTTCTCCAGGGAGCTGGTCATTCGCTAGATAAAAATTTTCTTTCCCAATCTTTGACACAAGACCCGCCTCTTCTAACGTCGTATACACATCATCTGTCACACCGCAAATCATCAAAATACGGTTTGTATCCTTCAAGTAGCGGTAGACATTTTTCAATGCAATACAACAAGATGCATCAATATGACGAACATTGAGCAATTGCAAAATAATCACTTTGATCCCCTCATCTTCTCCAACAAGCCGAAGCTTTGTTTGAAGAAGGTCAGCTGCACCAAAAAAGAGCTCTCCCTCCGTTTGGAAAATAGCAATCCGCGCATCAGGTCTTTCATCCTCAAAATCTAAAGGACGTAATTTCCCCACATTAGTGAATGTATACTCAACAAGAAGAGGGGTTCCAGCTTGCTTAAGATAAAAGGTGACTGAAAGTGCAATTCCGATGTAAAGCGCCATATCTAAGGAAAAAATAAGACAAGCGACAAATGTGACTAGCAAAACAAATGCGTCTGCTCGGGTCGATCGAAGACAGAGGAGGAGATCCTTAAAATTGAGCATCCCATACGCACTGATAAAGAGCATTGCAGCAAGTGCCGTCAAGGGAATCTGTGTGACAAGAGGACCCAAAAATAAAATGATCACCAAAAGAAAAATCCCACTGAAGATCGCTGCAAGACGTGTTTTAGCTCGCATCGAATAGTTCATTTCTGTGCGGACAAAACTCCCAGCAGAGGGAAGAGCTCCAAAAAAAGAGGTGAGTACATTCCCTATTCCAAGGGCAAAAACCTCTTGATTATCATTGTAAGGAGGATCTTTGGCACGAGAATAAGAGCGCCCTGTTGCTGTTGCTTGCAACACCGAGAGCAAACAAATGGCAAAAGCCAAAGGGATCACACTTCCAAGTGTTCGCACCTCAAATTTAGGCGTGATGATTTTGGGGAGTTCGGTATAGAGAGGGCCAAAATCTTTTAGGGTGGAAATTTTAGTGATCTTCTCTCCAAATGATCCTTCTACAACTCCCATTCCCTCTTCAGGAGATAGCTGAAAAATGTAGACAATCACAGCAGCAACGGCAAAAACGATAATAGGGACAGGCCCCTTTTTCATATAGCGAGAGAGAAGCAAAAGGAGAACAAAACAAAAGATGCCTAAAAGTGTTGTTGCTAGATGAGCCATAGGGAGACTTGTGGCAAAGAGCCAAAATTTCTCAAACACAGGAAAATAGCCACGTGGAGGGGCAATCCCTAAGAAAGGGAAAACCTGAGTCATGATAAGCGCAACACCCACGCCTAGCATATAACCATTGAGCACAGCCCGAGAAGCAAACTGAGTCAACCTCCCAAGGCGGAAAAGCCCTCCAATAATTTGTAACACCCCTGCGATCAAAACAATTTGAATCAAAAGATCAATTGCTACACTATCTCGCTCAACCCCCATTAAATTTCCGTGATAAGTTGTAAGGATTTCGGAGATCCCCGACTGCAATAAAATTGCAATTTGAGTTGTTGGACCAGAGATCAAAAACCTAGAGGCACCAAATGCAGCAACAAAAATCGTCCCAAAAATTGCTGAAAAAATTCCTACCTGAGGAGGGAGCCCAGCTACAAAAGCAAACGCCATTGCCTGAGGAAGAGCCAAAAGAGCAACCGAAAGACCTGCGATGAGATCTCTTTGGAAGAAACGGAGTTGGTAAGACTTGAGTGTCTCCCAAAGTGGAAAAGGTGAAATTGTTAACATTTTCTTTCAGTTATAAAAATATTGTTATATTCTGCCAATTCATTTATCATAATTACCCGTTATTATGAAGAAATTAGCTATTGTTGGTCGTCCGAATGTAGGTAAATCTGCTCTCTTTAATAGGATTGCAAAGAAGCGCATTGCCATTGTCGATGAGGCAGAGGGGATCACTCGTGATCGCCTTTATGCTGAGGCAGAGCTTTTTGGAAAGCCGTTTGAGGTGATCGATACAGGGGGAATTGATTTCTATTCCGAAGGCGAATTCAATGAGGAAATCCGCGCACAGGCAGAAATCGCCCTAGAAGAGGCAGATACCGTTGTCATGGTGGTCGATGGACGGCTTGGGCCGACAGATCTTGACTACGACCTTGCCAAGCTTCTCCTTAAAATCAAAAAACCTCTTACACTTGCTGTCAATAAAGTCGATGATGAGTGTCACCTTGATTTTCTCCACGCATTTTACTCCCTTGGGATCAAAAAAATGCTTAACATCTCCGCTGTTCATGGCTTCCAGATCACCGAACTTTTAGAAGAAGCGTGGGAAGGGATCGACATGACAGGCGCTCCTGAGGCTTCAGGGATCAAAGTTGCTATCATTGGACGGGCGAATATGGGGAAATCGACTCTTCTCAATACATTCCTCAATGAAAAACGGTCTCTTGTCAGCCCAATCCCTGGAACAACAAGGGATAGCATCGACGTTCCTATTACCTATGGAGAAAATGAATTTCTCTTAATTGACACTGCAGGAATCCGAAAAAAACAGGTTGAAAAAGAAGTTGTAGAAAAATTTGCTGCAATTCGAACAGAACGGGCGATCGAACGTTCTGATATCTGCCTTCTTCTCATCGATGCAGAGGAAGGGTTGTCAACTCAAGAAAAGCATATCGCCTCTCAGATTGAAAAAGCGGGCAAAGGGTGTATTATCCTTTTAAACAAATGGGATCTTGTCAAAGGGTTCCGCATGGAACACTGCCTGCAACAGCTCAAAGATGAGAGTCCTTTTATTCGGTACGCTCCTATCCTTGCTATTTCTGCCTTAACAGGGCGAAATGTCGATAAGATTTTCGATGAAGTAAAGAGGGTTTACAACAACCTTCATCAGAGGGTTGGAACACACAAACTCAATACTTTCATGGAAAAAGCAATCCAGCTCAACCATCCTCCTTTTATTACAGGGAAGCGGCTTCGAATTTACTATTTAACACAGGTGACAACAGCTCCTCCACGGTTTGCTCTTTTTGTCAACCACCCCAAGTTGCTGACAGAGAATTACAAACGCTATCTTCTCAACCAATTCCGGGATGAATTTGACTTTGCAGGGGCACCTCTCACCTTCCATCTCAAAAGATCTGGTACCCGCTCCCAAGCCTTTGCCTAACCCTTGAATAGAGACCGACTTGTTGCTCATGAGGCCAGAAACATGATTTTATTAGCCTATCTGGCTTTTAGGGCCAGATACACTGCAATAAAGCTATATCTGGCCCTTGGAGAGAGATGAAAAGAGAAAAAATCCGATTTGTTGGTCGAGAAGATGAAATCAAATATATACTAGGAAAGATGGGAGTTGAAGTTATCGATGAATTTGAGAAGAAACTACACTTGATGAAGCGTCCTAAAAATAAGACAATTGAAAAAATTTTAATCAGTGCTGGAGGAGCCAACGACACGCTTACTTCCCGGGCATATTTTGACCGAATCATTACTTTGGAAGATTTTTTTTCTGAGTAGGAGAGGAGACCAATCATCTAATATGACAATCTTTTCCATCAGTTTTCTCTTTTTTTAACCAATCTTTGAGAATAGATTCTAGTGTTTCAAAATGACCATCTAAGCCGTGGTTTGCCCCAGGTATTGTGGCCAATTCAACATCGATTTGCTTTCCTTCTAAAGCTTTTTTCAAGTTTTTTTGCTCTTGTAAAAAGACCCTATTATCCTCGAGCCCATAGACCAACAGAATTTTTAACGATTTTGATAATTGGGAAGAGTGAGCAACAGGATTTCTGGATTGAAGCCAATGATCAAAACAATCACCACTGCTTTCTTTAAATTTTTTTCTAAATAAATACCTCATTTCAGGTCGCTTATCCATACTCACATTTAAATCGACATTGCCCGATACAGAAATCGCATGAGAGATGGTATCTCTAACATATTCGGAACGACTTAAAGATATAAACATCTCCATAGCTCCTCGACTTACCCCCATCATCTTGTAGGGGGGCTGAAAATTTACCTTACTAACACTCTCCAATTGGGGAAGAAACTTTATAAGATTTTCAACATCACAGATATCTTCTCCTCCCCACTCATCCACTCCCCCATAAATATTCCCTCGGTAAAGGGTCCCTACGACATTGTATCCCTCTAAAAAGGAAAAACAGTGATTTGGTCTTGGAATACCAAAAGATCCATTGCCTCCTCTTAGAAATAACATAAGAGGAAAGTCTCCTTCGGTAAGATAGCTCAAATACCCTGCAACATTCTCTGAACCACTTAAATACTTAAAAATGACGATACGCCGTTTTCCTTCAATAAGAGGCTGCTTCAAATCACTGGGAATAGTCGAATCAGCAATAAGTTTCTCAGTAATATCTTGAATATTTGAATCACCTAACTGATAGTATTGGGATCGATCTTTAGAACTTCTATACCCCTGATAAAGCCGTTTTAATGTGCCGAAGTAAAACCCTACCCCTACTAGCAGGAGCAAGGCGCAGAGAATAAAAAATTTCTTCACTACAAGAACCTGTTTTAACTTGCTGTATTATAACATTATACAAACAAGCAGGTAAATAATTAAGGTTATTCTGAGTAGGAGAGGAGGTCGATAAGCTCTGAGCGGGAAAATTTCTTGAGGACAGATTGATCATCTGATGTGACAATTTCTTCCATTAATTTTCCCTTTTTACTGATCATTAAATCAATTTTCTCTTCAATTGTCCCTTTTGAAATGAGCTTAAAGACATGCACTTTCCACTTTTGCCCTAAACGATGAACTCGGTCAATTGCTTGGTTCTCTCGCGCTGCATTCCACCACCGATCATAGAGAATCACAATCGATGCTGAGGTGAGATCAATCCCCAATCCAGCTGCTTGCAATGAACCAATAAAAACGACGCAATTTGGATCTTCGGCAAAACGTTTGAGCTCTCCCCGCCGATCAACCGTCTGACCTCGTATCTGCGCATACCCCCACCCTTGCTTTTTAAGGTAGTCTTCCATGATATCGAGCATTTGTAAGTATTGGGAGAAGACAACCACCTTTTGATCACTCTCTCGCGCTTCTGAAAGTAACTCAACAAAAAGATCCCATTTTCCTGAATCATAATTTTGATAGTTGAATGGATCCTTCTCAGAAAGAGCAGGGTGGTTGCAAATTTGTTTGAGGCGGGAGAGAATCGAAAAGATGTGGATGTAGGGGATCGGTGTTTCGCGATCGCGTAATTCAGTAATGAGATCATCCCGCTCTTGCGTAATCGATGCTTTATAGAGCTTGATTTGAGTTTCAGAAAGATCACAAAATGCTTTGTCTTCACATTTTTCTGGCAGTTCCTGCAACACTTCACTCTTTCTTCTCCGAAGAATAAATGGCTTGATGATTTGCGTAAGCTCTCCTTTTCTCTCTTCATTCCCTTCATTTTCGATTGGAATGACAAACTGGGAGCGGAAGCGAGCTGTTGAAGGCATATAACCTGGAAGAACGGTGTCAAATAGTGATTTGAGCTCAAAGAGATTGTTCTCAATCGGGGTCCCAGTCAAACCTAAACGCATGGTGGCATTTACAGATGTCAATGATTTATGAACTTGACTCTGGGAGTTTTTTGCGACTTGAATTTCATCGAAAATAGCAAGCTCAAATGGAATTTTTTTAAGCTTCTCTTTCTCCATTCGTAGCACTCCATAGGTTGTGAGAACTAAACCTTCTTTCGGAAGCTTCCCAAGAGTTCTTTTAACTCCGTGGAAAGTGTGCACTTTGATTTTAGGGAGGAAAGTTTCTAATTTATCTTGCCAATGGTAGATCACCGATGTGGGACAGACGACTAAAAAACGGCACCCTTCTTTACGGTTTATAATCGCTGCCATAAGAGCCATTGCTTGGTGTGTTTTCCCAAGCCCCATATCATCACAGAGAAGAGCTGAAAGGCCATTTTTATAGAGAAACCAGAGCCACTGAAGACCTGTTTGTTGATAGAGGCGGAGCTCACTTTTTAACCCTTTGAGAATAGGTTGTTCTACCACAGTGAATTCTCGTAGCTCTTTTAGAAGACGATTTGTAATCACCGATTGAGGGTTCTTATCTGTTTCATTCAACATCCCAACTGTTGCATCAAGGCGGATAAAATCAAGCGTTGTCATCTCAATTGTTTTGAGATCTGGAGTGAGAGATCCTTGCAAATTATGGATCCAAGCAAAACGGTCATCTTTTAAATCGAGTAACCCTCCTTCTGAAAAAAGAAGCTCTCTCTTCTTTTCCATCGCTTCTAAAATAGTGGTGAGAGCAATCTCTCCAAATTCGGTTACAAGTGTGAATTTTGCCTTCAACCCTCCTTTTGGGTGGCGGACTAAATAGCTCAACTTAAGATCCATTTTATGGGGAATCTTTAGACGTGGATCAAGTGTTAGAGCAAATTTCTGTAGCATGATAAAATCATGAGAGAGAAAAGAGTGGATCTCTTCCTCTTTTACAATCACCTCTTCTTGGTATCCCTCTGGCAAACACATCCCTTTTGGAAGCTTGTAAAAACCTTCTCCTTCTACAAAGGAAAAATCTCCAAAGAATTGGACATTTTCAAGATGGGAAACATACTGTGGCGTGATCCGAATCTGTTTCTCTTCTTCGACGACAATTTCAACACCACGAGATGAGAGATGGGGAATAGGAGAGAAAAAGCTTGTAATCGTTTCGAGTTCTTCACTATTGACCTTGATGAAGGAGGAAATTTTTTGCAGCGGAATTTCAAGTCCTGGTCGAATAATTTGTCCAAATTTTGCGTGAGATTTGGAAAAAAAACCTTGCCCTTTGTAATAAACCCACTCTCCAAAGTCTTTTGAAGAGGCTCCTTCACTCATTTTTGAGTAAAAACTCAATTTTTGATCGATACGGTAGAGAAGGTGTGACTCTATGCTTGCAAGATGTGTTTGAAATTGAAGCGAAGAGTTGAGCCAAATCTTGTGATGATTTACGAAATTAGAAACATCAGGCGGTTTCACTTCTCCTTTTGCTGACTCAAACAATGCCCCTGTGACTGGGAAAAAGCCCCTCTCTCCTAGATAGGCCCACCCATCAAAAAGAACTTGAAGGTCTCCTCTTTCAAAAAGATACGCTTCAAAATGCCAGTTCCACTCTTTGTCGAAAAACATGTGGTAACAAAGAGGGTGTTCCTCTTCATCCACCAATAGATGTTTTTCAAGAAGTGGTCGGTGCTCATTCAACGCTTGTGGAACATCTTCAAAAGGAATGGTTTTTCGATCAAAAAAACTTCCCTTTTTTTGAGAAAAGAAACCCACTCCAGAAACATACTGCCATCCATCGAGTTTTATTCTCTCTCCTTTTTCTCGTTGAGATTTAGTATGCTGAATAGAGAAACACCGTTTTTTTACATCAAATTCGACCTTCTCAATCCCTTCCATTGACTCTTCTGAAACGGTGAGCGGAGATCGAATAGATCGAAGGGCTGGAATAATTTTTAAAAGTTCTTCTACCTGGAATGAACATTCTAACTCGATGCTTTCCCATTTAATGGTAAACTGTGTGGGGAAACCACTCTTATCTTCTTTAAACACCATCTTATACGGGGACTCTTCTTCTAGCAGGAAAAACCACCTTGCAAGATCAGACCAAGAAGAGAGCGTGTACCTCAATTCTGGAGAAGGGCGTCCCTCTTTCCACCTTGCAATTTCATGCGCAGGGAGATCAGAAAACTTGATTGAATTTTCAGGACTTTCTTTTGGATGAGCACGTGTCAATTGCAACAATTGCTCCTCAGCATGCTCACTCTTTGGACGAATAGACAGGGCCATCCCCCCTTTTTCTCCCTCTAAAAGCAGCGTATCAAATCCAAAATTATCAGCATAAAGACGGAAGAGATGATTCCAAAGCGAGTGTGTAAAACGGATGTGGAGCGGCTCTTTTTTTTCACCAAAAATTCTCAAGTAAGCAACAGCTAGATGGGGACACCGCCCCTCATAATCACAGGAACAAAAAGCATCTTTGAGGGTGTTTTTCTCAAATTGAAGAAAAGGCCAGAAGCTCTCTTGAGTCTTTTTATGAAAGACTTCAATCTGATAGGTTGAAGCCGAAAAAAGTAGCTCGCGAACATCCCACTCTTTAACCTCCGACCGATACTGACCGACCCATGACTCCATAAACCCTTTACATTAACAAAAGTTTCATCTTTTTTCATAGAGTTGATTGGAATCATCAGGTCGCATACCCTGTCTCTTGTTCAAAAAAAGGATGGGTCTTTTGAGAAAAATCACATTTATTGTAACTGCGCTATTCACCCTTTTCTCGACCCTTCAAGCATCTTTGACGATTGAAGAGCAAATCGGACAGATCCTCATCCCCTATATCGATGGTGAAAAAGCTGATGAGACAACCTATAAATTCCTTGCAACTCATCGCCCTGGTGGTGTGATTTTCTACAATTGGTCCAATAAGCTTGAATCACCACAACAAACCGAAGCTCTTGCTTTTGGACTGCAAATGCAAGCCGCTGATCTGGAGATCCCGAGTCTATTTATTTCCACAGATCAAGAGGGGGGATTGGTCACAAGATTATACAACGGCTTTACAGAGTTTCCAGGGAATGCCGCCCTTGGACGAGCAGACTCTGTAGAACTTGCATTTCTCTCAGCAAAAGAGATGGGACTTGAGATGAAGGAAGTGGGAATCAATTTCACTTTTGCCCCTGTCGTAGATGTCCATTCAAATCGGAATAACCCGGTGATTGGAATCCGTTCGTATGGTGATAACCCTGCATTAGTGACCCGTTTGGGTCTTGCTGCAAGTTATGGATTTTCTGCCGCTGGTATCGTCAGTTGCCTCAAACATTTTCCTGGTCACGGAGATGTTGAGATGGATTCTCACGAATCACTCCCTACCTTGAAGAAGTGTCGTGATGATTTGGATGCACTCGAATTTGTTTCATTTCGAACAATCTTGAATGAATCTCCCGCAATTATGACAGCTCACCTTCGCGTTCCTGAGCTTGATCACGACTGTTGCACGAGCTTATCAAAAGCGATTGTCACTCACCTTTTGCGCAACGAGTGGGGTTATCAAGGGTTGATCGTTACAGATTCATTGACGATGGGAGCAATTGTTGAGGAGTGTGGAGATATTGCCGAAGCTGCAGTTCAAGCATTTGAAGCAGGAAGTGATTTGCTTGTGATTGGTGATCAAAGATTAAATAGCACAGAAAAACCTCTTCTTAGTCGAGATCTAAGTTGCATTCGAAATGCTCTTTTAAAGGCTCTTTATGAGGGACGTATTACAATTCAACGGCTTGAAGAATCTGTTGATCGAATTCTTCGGGTAAAAAAACAGTTCCATATTGGAGAAAAAACAGCCGTAAAAGGAGACAAACAACTCGCTTGTGAATGCTCCTACGAAATTGCTAAAAGAGCTGTTCGACTAGAAAAAGGGTCGTACTTCCTCCAACGGAGAGATCAAAATGTTGGGATCATTGCACCACGAATTCTTCAAAGGGCAATTGAAACAAGTGGGTTTGCAAAACTTGGCGGGGAAAATATTTTTTATTTTAATGGCTTAAATCCCACATATGAAGAGATTAAAGAACTAGAAGAGAAGCTTATAGACATTGACTCTATCATTTTCACCTCCTATAACGCTTGGCGCTTTAAAGGACAAAAAACATTGTTAAGTGAGCTATCAAAGAAATTCCGTCTAACCCTTCTTGCAACGCGAGATGCAAGAGATGGTGAGCTTGGTTTAAATGCTGAGACGATCATCACAACTGTGAGTCCAACAGCTGTTGCTTTTCAGGTTGTATACGAACAATTCTTCCAAGCTTCTATGAAACAAATAGATGAAAAAGAGCAGTCGCTCCAAGCGTTCCATAGAAAATCGGCTTGACAAGCTGAAAATTGTACAATTTATGAAGAATGTTGACGATGGCAAGAGCAATCAATGCTGGATAACAAAGCTGCAAGAGGGGAGAGACAAGTGAAGCAATTCCATCGAATTGAAAAATTGAGATCGCAAACGTCGTGGCAAGCGTGATGACAAGGGCAAGAGGATAGGAGATTTTCTCTCTAAAAATTTTCTCCTTTAGGAATTTAGCAAAAATCGCTGTCAATGCAATCATCGTTGTTAAAACGGCAAAGAAGACCAATGCTGCCACAATCAAACCAGCATGAGAGCCGAGCAACTCAACGGCTAAGCTCCCAAGAAGTTGATGGCTTGCAACACCTCCTAGAGAAGCACTAAAACCTGCAGCTAGAAAGGAGAAGCTCCCATAAACCACTGCTAAAAGAATCGCTGCAACAATACCTCCTCGTAATGCAATCCGGAATGCTCTTTTTTTCTCTTCTTCTGTTTCAGACTTGAAACAAACAAGAATAACAGAAGAAAAAAAGAAAGAAGCGAGCAAATCCATCGTGTTGTACCCTTCTGTAAAGCCAGTCCAGAAAGTGTGTAGACGCGTGTGATCCACCATTGCTGCATGTGGCATGACAAAGAGCCCTTTTACAATGATCATTGCTAAAGTAAGAAGGAGAAAAGGGGTCAATACTTGCCCGATCAATGGAACAATTTTGGTTGGTCGACATGTGAGTAGGTAGAGTAAAAGAGAAGAAGCTCCACTGAATAAGATAAAATTGAAGTGAGGAAGGCCAACTGCGGTTAAAGTGGCATAGGAGATTGTGATACAACGAGGGATTGCTCCAAAAGGGCCTAAAAGACAAAGCATGAGAGTGATCAAAATAAAACCGGGAAGTTTCCCTATCCGATTAAAAAAGGAGGTGTAATTTCCCTCAAAAAGAAACATCCCAAAAAGTCCAAGGAGAGGAACACATACACCTGTTAGATCCAAGCCGAGCATCCCCCAAAAAGTTTGATTTTGGGCAAATTGTCCTAGAGCGAGAGGGAAGACAATATTCCCCGCCCCAAAAAACATGGCAAAGATGGCAAAACCGGCTGCGACTATTGCTGAAAAGTGTTTCAAAATTAGGCCAATAATTGAATTAGAGCTGTGGTTCCAAGTGTTGTATAAAATACCAGCTTTACATACTGGAAGTTGTACAGTTTGTGGAGAATATTTGCTGCAGCAAGTACAATTAAGGCTGGATAACAGAGCTGTAAAATAGGCGTTACAAATGCAGCGATTCCATCAAACCGAAGAATCGATACGGCAAAAGAGGTTGCAAGAGTTGCAACTAAGGCAAGAGGATACGAAATCTTTCCGCGAAAGATTTTCTCCTGGAGAAATCTGGAGAAAATCGCTGTCAATGCAATCATCGTCGTTAAAACAGCAAAGAAGACCAAAACAGCGACGATCAAGCCAGCATAAGGGCCGAGAAGTTCAACTGACAGAGCCCCGAGAAGTTGATGGCTTGCAACAGCCTCAAGAGAGCTGCTAAACCCGGCTGCTAGGAAAGAAAAACTGCCATAGACAAGTGCTAAAAGAATTGCTGCAAAAAGTCCTCCTTTTAACGCCACACGAAGCGCTCCTTGCTTCTCTTCTTCTGTCTGAGACTTAAAAAAGACAAGAATAATTGAAGAGAAAAAGAACGAAGCGAGTAGATCCATCGTATTATACCCTTCTGTAAATCCTGCCCAGAAGGTGTGGAAACGGGTGTGATCCACTACAGCTGCATGAGGCATCACAAAAAGCCCTTTGGCTACGATAATTCCCAAAGTAAGAAGAAGAAAAGGGGTCAAAACCTTTCCAAGTAGAGGGACTATCCTTGCTGGTCGACATGTAAATAAATAAATTAAAAGGCAAACAACGGCACTAAATGTCAACAGATTCAATGTTGAGAGGTAAGGGAGGTCAATCGCCGTTAGAGTTGCGTGGGAGATCGCAATACAACGAGGAATCCCTCCAAAAGGGCCGATCAGGCATAAAATGAGAAAAACCAAAATAGAGCCAGGGACTTTCCCTACTTGGCCAAAAAATTTATTATAATTCCCCCCATAGAGGAACATCCCCATAAGCCCCATCAGGGGAACAAAAACAGCTGTTACAACTAAGCCTAGCATTCCCCAGAAGTTTTGATTTTGAGCAAACTGCCCTAGGGCAAGAGGAAATACGATATTCCCTGCACCAAAGAACATGGCAAACATCGCAAAACCGGTCGCTACTATTGCTGAAAAATGTTTCAAAAAATGTCCTAAAATAAAACTGCTCGATTAATATTATATAAGAAAAAAATATTAAAATAAAGAACAGATCGGACAAGTTTCTTTTTGATGCCCTCTCGAGGGACAGTAGTTTCGAGCAAAGAGAATGATCTGGAGGTGGAGCTTCCCCCAGGCACTTTTGTCAAATAATCTTTTTAAATCCTTCTCCACTGCGACAACCGTCTTCCCTTTTGAAAGACCCCACCGTCTAGCAGACCGGTAGATATGTGTGTCGACGGGGAAAGCAGGGAGACCAAATGCTTGATTGAGGACGACAGAGGCTGTTTTATGTCCTACTCCTGGAAGTTTTTCAAGCTCTTCAAGCGAGCTTGGAACCTCTCCTCCATGTTCTTGTTCAATGATTTTTGACAAAGCTTGGATCCGCTTTGCTTTTTGAGGCGACAGACCACAAGGGCGAATGATCCCTTGGATTGTTGAGACGGGAAGAGCTGCCATTTGTTGAGGAGTGCTTGCTTTTGCAAAGAGGTGGGGTGTGACCCGATTGACCATTGCATCGGTACAACGAGCTGAGAGCAAAACAGCGATCAGAAGTGTAAAGCTGCTTGTATAGTTGAGTGGAACTTCTGGATCAGGGAAGTAATGGTCTAAGATTTTTTGGATCTGATGGACACGTTCTTTTTGGTTCATTTTCCGACACAAAAGGTTGAAAAAATTGAGGAGAGGATATCTTCGGTGATATCGGTTCCAATGATCCGCCCCAAAGCAGAGAGGGAAGCACGGATATCTGAAGTGAGTAGTTCAGGAGATCGTTTTTCTGCCAATCCAACCTGTAATGTTTTGAGTGCTGTGCACGCATCGTGCACAGCATTTTTATGTCGCGTTGAAGTGAGGACAACCTCTTCTTTAGGTGGAGCTCCACGACTCCAAACAACCTTAGGAAGTGTTTGACAAAGCTTCTCAATCCCCTCTTTTGTTTTTGCAGAGATCGAAATTTGAACGGGGAAATCGAGTTTGGGAAGTGTATGCGGGAGGTCGATCTTATTGAAAAGACAGAGTGTTTTTTCCTTTGGAAGGGTTGCGGTAAACTCTGGACACTCTTCAGTCGCATCGACGACAGCCAAAATAAGATCGGCCTCTTTTAACGCCTTTTGAGCACGTGCAATTCCTTCTTTTTCAATTTCTTCTTCAGTCTCTCTAATGCCTGCTGTATCGATCAACCGAAAGAGAATTCCACCGATGGTTACCTCTTCATGGAGAAGGTCTCTTGTTGTTCCAGGGCGGGCTGTTACAATTGCACGCTCTTCATCGAGAAGTGCATTCAAAAGGGACGATTTCCCCGCGTTAGGCGCTCCAACAATGACAAGTGAAATTCCATGAGCCATTTTTTTTCCATCTTCAAAGGTGTCTAAAAGGGTCCCCATTTGCTTTTGGATCGAGTGGAGATCTGCAGAGAGCTCTTCTTGGGAAGCAAACTCAAGCCCCTCCTCGGGAAAGTCGACCCACGCCTCTAAAATTGCGGCCAATTGTGTTAACTCTGTTTGAAATCGTTTGATTTTTTGAGAAAAAGTCCCTTCGAGCTGTTTGGAAGCAACTGAGTACGCCTCGTCACTTTTAGCTGCAATCAGTTGTTGGACAGCCTCTGCTTGAGCAAGATCTAGCTTCCCATTCATAAAAGCGCGGAAAGTAAACTCTCCAGGAGTTGCTGCTCTCACCCCTAAGCGCAAAATGGCATCCAACACTTTTTTTGAAGCAATCATCCCTCCATGGCACTGAAACTCGACCGTATCCTCTCCTGTATATGAGCGGGGGGAGCGCATCACAAGGCAGATCGCCTCATCGAGTTTTTTCCCCTCCTCTTCGATTCTACCGAAATGAGCCGTGTGTGTTCGGTAATGACTCACCTCTCCTGAAAAAAGGTGATTTGCAACCTCAAACGCCCCCTTTCCAGAGATCCGGATGATTGCAATTCCCCCTTCCCCCGGAGGAGTTGCTAGCGCAGCTATTGTATCATTTAATGTTTGCATTTGTATAATCCGACGATTATACAGGCTTTTATGAAATTATTCCGACTCTTTTTTATATTACTGGCCACACCCCTCATTGCCGATGAAGTAGAGACGCTCCAGGAGCTGATTGAAACGACTCAAAAAAATTTAGAGGGGCAGCTGCAGGCGATGCAAGAACTCAAGGCGTATAAAGAGATGCGAGGACACTTTCTTGCCGATCCTGACAATGGTAAATTGGGAACCTTGATGGTCCGACGAGCGATGAAACTCTTCCAAGAGTTAGAAGCGCAACATCTCGCCCACCTTTTCCCAACCGAATTTGTCGATGAACTCCGATTTTTTACTCAGGTGGGAGAAGATGCACTACATCGATCGAAAAACAGGTGAAAAACAGGTAGAGAAAGTTTACTATGAAGGATTACTACGTTTCTTTTATGGGGAAAATCGGGCTGGCCAAAAGCTTGCAAAAATCTTCTCCTCCTACCCCTTTTTCTCTAAATTTTTCGGTTTTTTACAAACACGCCCCTTTTCAAAACGAAAAATCGCTCCTTTTATAGAAAAATACCAGATCGATTCTTCCGAATTTCAAAAACCTCCTGAGACCTTCTCCTCTTTCAATGATTTTTTCACCCGGACATTGAAAAAAGAGGCCCGCCCAATTGACAAAAGTGATGCTGTGATTCCTGCCGATGGACGGTTTTTATTTTACCAAGACATCACTGCTTGTGACGGTTTTGTCGTGAAAGGAGAGAAATTTTCTCTTGCAACACTCCTCGGCTCTCAAACCCTTGCTAAGCGGTATGAGGGGGGAAGTATGGTGATCGGACGGCTTAATCCCACCGACTACCACCGCTTCCATTTTCCATGTGATAATCACCCAAGCGATCCCCGCTTGATCAATGGATGGCTCTATTCTGTCAATCCAATTGCACTAAAACAAAATCTCAACCGTTTCATAAACAATAAGCGATCTCTTACAACGCTCGAAAGTGAGCATTTTGGACCTGTGTTGTTTATTGAAATTGGAGCAACAAATGTTGGCTCTATCCATCAAACGTTTACACCTCGCAAACAGTACAAAAAGGGAGAAGAAAAAGGGTATTTCTCTTTTGGCGGCTCTGCACTTGTCTTACTTTTCGAAAAAAACAACATTGTATTCGATCAAGACCTTGTTTTTAACTCTTCTAAACACACTGAGACTCTGTGCCTTATGGGACAGTCTCTCGGAATAAAAAAATAACCTTTGTTATTATTTTCATCTATTTGTTATCTATGGCTTTTCTAACGAGATTGCCCGTGTTTATTGTCGTCGTTTTATTGACAATCGCGTTTATCAGCTACCTCTCCGTCCGTCACTGGATTCGGAACTATCAACTGACCGCTAAAACAATCCAAAAGAGCTTAAATAGTGCCTCTTATTTAATCACCCTTGGAAAGTGGGATGAAGCCAAAAACATTCTTCTTCCCCTCTTACATCATGCAAAGGGAGGGGCAAAAGTTCATCTCTATTATGTGCAAGCATTGCAAGGAGCACACTCCTATGATGAAGCGCTTCACTTAGTTAAGTACGCTTCAAAACTCTATCCAGAGGAGCTTCTGCTCAGGCTTGAAGAGGGAAAAATCTTGCTTGAACTAGAGCAACCTGAAGAAGCGTTGCAAGCATTTAAAGTTTGCTCTCCGATTTTACGCTCTGAATCAGATATCCACACCCTTGCCCTTGCACTTTTGCGCGGAGGGCACACCGAGCAGAGTTGGCATTTGATCGAAAAACGGCTTGACCAGACAAAAAATGGAGAGCTCATTGTGCTTGGTGGAGAGATCTTAATCGCGCTTAAAAACTACACAGAGGCGATCCACCTTTTCAAAAAGGCAGAAGAATTGGGCTACAACCACCGTTATTTGGTCAGCCAACTTGCACACGCTTACCGAAAGCTTGGAAATCTTTCTGAAGCAGAACATCTTTATCGCAAACTTTTGGAAAAAGATCCTGCCGATGTCAATGCAACATTAGGCCTTGGGAAGTGTATGGAAGAGAGAGGGCACTTCCAAAAGGCATTTCTGATCTACCAATCTTCTCATGCGTGGAAGAAAAAAGATCGCCGATTGATCAAACAGACCGCATTTTGTGCCCTTTACACAAAAAAATATTCTTACGCAGAACACTACTTTTATGAGCTTAGCAAATCATTTGATCCCTCTCCATCCATCCTCTCCTATTACGGCTATAGCTTAGAGAGGCAGAAAAAATGGCAAAAAGCGGAGCAAGTCTACTTAGAAACGATCAGGCAATTTCCCGATAAACCAAACGGATACCGAGGAGCTGCATGGCTTTTTGGGGTGGGACTAAACACGGTCATTTCTGACAAAGAAGGGCTAAATTTCGCTCATATCACCGTCGAGCTCCTCAATGATGCCACCTCTTGGAGTATTTTGAGTGCTGTTGAAGCGCGTGTGGGAAACTTTGAAAGGGCGTATCAAATCCAAGAAGGACTCCTCTCTCAAGATGAAGATGAAAAAAGCCAAAGACTTCGAAAGCAAGTGCTCCGCAGATTGCGCAATAACTACCCCCTCGAAGGGGAACATGTCGCCTCCCCCCTCGTTGCTTGACTATTTAAGGATGACATCCTAAAACCGTCAGAATATGGATCGTCTATAAAACCGTCAGGGTTGCATCGAAAATTTAGGTGGAGAATTCTTGCTGCAGATGTTAAAATGACACCACTATGTTTGGATTTATAAAGAAAATTTTTGGGTCTTCTCAAGACCGACACGTCAAACGATTTAAGCGTCTTGTCGCAGATGTGAACCGTTGGGATGAAAGGTTTCAATCTTTGACCGATGAAGAACTCCGGGGAAAAACCGATGAGTTCAAACAACGATATCAACAAGGTGAATCCCTCGATCAACTTCTTCCCGAAGCGTATGGCACGGTTAAAAATGTGTGTCGACGGCTCTTGGGAACAGAAGTTCATGTCTCTGGATACGACCAAAAATGGGATATGGTCCCCTACGATGTTCAAATCGTTGGTGCCATCGCCCTCCACAACGGTTTCATCTCTGAGATGCAAACTGGAGAGGGGAAGACACTCACTGCAACCATGCCTCTCTATCTCAATGCACTTGCAGGCAAACCTGTCCATCTTGTCACGGTCAATGATTACCTCTGTAGCCGAGATTGTCAGTGGGTTGGCTCGATTTTACGTTGGCTCGGACTTAAAACAGCTGTTTTGACCAACGCAACCCCTCCTGAAAAACGACCTGAAATCTATCAAGCCGATGTCGTCTATGGAACTGCCTCTGAATTCGGTTTCGACTACCTGCGAGATAATTCGATGGCAATGCGAAAAGAAGATCAGGTGCAACGAGGGCACTTCTTTTCCATTATCGATGAAATCGACTCGATTTTGATCGATGAAGCGCGCACCCCCCTGATCATTTCAGGACCAACGCCGCAAAGCATGCAGATGTACGACCAGCTGAAAGGAGATGCGGCAAAGCTTGTAAAAATGCAACGAGCATTGTGTTCAAAGTTGAGTAGTGATGCACAAAAAGCCCTTGGGAAATGGCTCACTGAAGAGAGCTTACCTACAGATAAAAAAGAACTTGAAAAAGTTAAAAATGCGTGTAAGCAGCTGTGGCTTGTAGGGAAGGGGAATCCCAAAAATAAAACCTTGAGACGGGCACGAGAAAATCCCGACTTAAGAAATGAGATCGATAAATGGGATGTCTACTTCCACTCAGATCAAACAAAAGAAGAAAAAGCTGAAGTCATCGCCGAACTTATGATGGTTGTCGATGAGAGAGGAAATGAATTTGAATTGACCGATAAAGGGATCGCTGCGTGGGCAGAAATGACTGGGGAAGAGTCCGATGATTTTGTCATGTTAGACCTTGGACACGAATATGCTAAAATCGACTCTAATAACGATCTGACCGATGATGAAAAATTCAACAAAAAATTGGCCGTCAGTGAAGAAGATGTCCACCGAAAAGAGCGAGCGCACAACTTACGACAACTACTTAGAGCACATCTTCTTATGGAAAAAGATGTCGACTATATGGTGGACCAAGATAAAATTGTAATTGTCGATGAAAATACAGGACGTCCCCAGCCAGGAAGACGTTTCTCAGATGGTCTCCATCAAGCCATTGAAGCAAAAGAAGACGTCAAAATTCAAAAAGAGACGCAGACATACGCCTCAATCACATTGCAAAATTACTTCCGGATGTATGAAAAGCTCGCTGGGATGACAGGAACAGCCATTACAGAGGCAAATGAATTCAAAGAGATCTACAAGCTCGATGTCCTTCAAATTCCGACCTATAAACCGTGTAAAAGAACCGATGCTCATGATGAAATCTACATGACAGAAAGGGAAAAATATCAAGCCATTTTGAAAGGGATTTCAGAAGTGCATGAGAAAGGGCGCCCTATTTTGATTGGAACAGAGTCGGTAGATGTCTCAGAAAAGCTCTCCCGCATCTTAAAACAAAAACAGATCCCCCACTCTGTTCTCAATGCAAAAAACCACGCCCAAGAGGCTGAAATCATTGCTCAAGCTGGAGCGCACGGAGCTGTCACTGTCGCAACCAATATGGCAGGACGAGGAACCGACATCAAACTGCAAGAGGATGTTGCTCAGCTTGGGGGGCTGCATGTCGTTGGGACAACACGTCACCAATCGAGACGAACCGACCGTCAACTGCGAGGCCGCTCGGCTAGACTTGGAGACCCAGGCTCCTCAATCTTCTACATCTCTTTTGAAGATCCACTCATGCGTCTCTTTGCATCCCCAAGACTCAATACATTGATCCAAAAGTTCCGCCCCCCAGAGGGAGAACCTATTTCAGCTTCTATTTTAAACCGATCGATTCAAACAGCACAAAAACGGGTTGAATCACGCAATTACACCATGCGGAAGCATACCCTTGAATACGACGATGTGATGAATAAGCAACGTCAAGAGATCTACAGCTTCCGCAATGAAATTCTTCGGTGTGAAGATGTTGTTCCACATGCCCACCAGCTCCTTGAAAATGTATTGCTCGCCAAGGCTGGTGAGTTCTTTGTCTCCAAAGGGGAAGAAGGAGGGTGGGATGCCGAAGGATTCCGAGAGTGGTTGATGAGCTCCTTCCCCGTCAATTTTGATGAAGGGATTTTCGATGATGACCTCCTCACTGTTGAACAAATTGAAGAGACCGCTGTTAAAAAAATTCTCGATGCTTTTGATCAAAAATTCCATCATGAAATGGAAAAAGCAGCGGAACTCGGCCCTCAATACGATCCCAAGTTAGTTGCACAAGACGCAATCCGTTCTGTCATTGTCCACAAAATAGACGAGCTTTGGCAAGAACACCTGCTCGTCATGGATTACCTTCGCTCAGAAGTCTCTCTCCGTGCTGTTGCACAACGGGATCCTCTGCTCGAATTTAAACATGAGGCATTCATCCTCTTCGATGCCCTCTCAACACAACTCCAAACAGAAGCTGCACGGAATGTTTTTAAAGTTGAAATCGCTAGTCCAAAACAAAACCTCTTCCAAGAAATGCTCGCTGAGGTCAATCTCGAGTCGAATCGACTCATCTTTGATGAACCTCCCCCAGAAAAAGAAATCGAACAAGTAGAAAAGAAACCTCCCGTTTCTTTCTCTTCCGATCCAAAAATTGGACGAAACGACCCATGTCCATGCAAAAGTGGTAAAAAATACAAAAAATGTTGCGGTGCAACTTACGAAACAACCTGAATAGCACCAGTATCTTAAAATATTTTTTGCCCTTAACCTTTTCTTAAAAGATTAAATCCTCTATCGTGTTTGTTAAGCAATTGTTAACCAAACAAAGGAATGCGCTATGAAAAAACACTTTCTAACAGCATGTTTAACCGTACTTTGTTGCGGAGCTACACTCTTTGCAAATGAGAGTGGGAATAATCAGTTCTTCGGTTCTATTAGCCAAGAGGATCTTCAGAAGTCCGATTCTAAGGAGCCTACTCCAACGCCTCCTGAGTTTAGAGTTCCTCCTCTAAATCCAAAAAATACTTGCTAGAAAAATCCTCACTTTCGTCTTCCGGGTTGAAGACAGGGGGACTACAGAGATGTAGTCCCTCATTTCCCTACAGCACGCCATCCAAGGTAAATGAGGGGAACAGCACCGAGAAAGTAGAAGTAAGCGAGATTTTGATTCCAGTGAAGTGTGAGTGTTCCATCGTCTGAAAAAAGAAGGAGCAACAAGCCGAAGAGGCAAAAAACGATCCCAGGAAGAAGCAATAGAAGTGCAATCACTTCGTGTCGAGCTGATGTCTTTGGAGTTTGTTCCTCTTCTTCATTGAGTGCGTGCTCCCACTCTTCTTTTGAAACAGAGAGGTTATTCTCTTGCTGGTATGGAGCTGCAGGCGCTTTTTGAAAAGGGTCTCCAAGTCCATTATAAGGCTGTTTTTTCTCTTCCGGTTGGCTTAAGCTCACTCCACAGAAAGGGCAGTCGTTAAGATGTAGACTCACATCTCCATCACAATTCCAACAAAGTCTTTTTTCATTTTTCTTCATATTTTAAAATTTTACATACAAGATAGAGATGGAACAAGCAAAAAAACCGCTTTTTTGATATATTGTTCTCCATGGAAAAAAAAGAATTTGACTTAGTCATCATTGGAAGTGGACCTGGAGGGTATGTCGCCGCAATTCGGGGAGCTCAACGGGGATTGAAAACAGCTTTAATCGAAGCTGGAGATTTAGGTGGAACTTGCCTAAACCGAGGGTGTATCCCTTCAAAAGCATTGATTGCAAATGCGGATGTTTTACGAAAAATCCAAGAAGCGGAAAAATATGGCATCCAAGTCGAAGGAGTCTCCTTTGACTACGCCCAAATGAAAGAACGAAAAGATTCGGTTGTCGGAAATATTCGAAAGGGGCTCACTGGATTGATTGCCAGCAATCAAATCACCGTAATCCGAGGGTTTGGGAAATTCACTTCTCCGCACGAGATTAAAGTGACAGGTGAGGAGAGTTGTCTCATCCAGTTTAAACATGCAATCATTGCAACTGGATCAGAACCAAAAGCCCTTCCCAGTATGCCATATGATCATAAGATCGTTCATGATTCAACCTCCCTTCTCAATATCTCAAAACTCCCGAAAAAACTCATCATCGTAGGAGGGGGAGTGATCGGATGTGAGTTTGCTTGTCTCCACAACGCATTTGACGTAGATGTGACGATTATCGAACTTCTTCCCTCTATTTTGCCTACAGAACCAAAAAGCGTTTCATCTGTTTTGGCAAAATCCTTTAAGGGACGTGGAATCCAGGTGGAAACAGGAGCTGTCATTGAAAAAATGGAGACAGATGACACATCTGTCACTTTTTCTCTTGCCGATGGGCGAAAATTGAGTGCTGATATGGCTCTCATCTCTGTTGGAAGAAAATACAACACCGATGCTATTGGTCTTGAAAAAGCAGGAGTCATTGTTGAAAAAGATGGATCGATTCCCACAACTGATAAACTCGAAACCAATGTCCCTAATATCTATGCAATCGGTGATATCACAGGAAAATGGATCTTAGCCCATGTCGCCTCTCACCAAGGAATGATTGCAGCTGATAACGCTGCTGGCCACTCCGCCCAAATGAACTACAATGCTGTCCCCTCTGTCATCTTTACTGACCCTGAGATTGGAACAATTGGGCTCTCTTTAGAACAAGCAATTGAAGAGGGATACGACGCTCAGATTGGCAAATTTCCCTTCCAAGCTTTGGGAAAAGCTCAAGCGGCAATTGCTACAGAAGGGTTTGCTCAAATTGTAATAGAGAAGACAACAGGCCAAATATTAGGAGCGCAAGTGGTTGGGCATGAAGCTTCAACACTTATTGCTGAAATGGCTGTTGCAATTGGAAATGAACTGACAATTCATTCGATCAATGAAACAATCCACGCCCATCCCACAATTGCTGAAGCGTGGATGGAAGCAGCTTTCTTGGCAAGTGACATGCCCCTTCACCTTCCTCCCAGGAAGAAAAATGGGTGAATGTAAGAGCAAAAAACGACTCAATGTTCTCCCTGAAAATCCAGACAAACAAGAGCAGAGTGGTGTTGGGCTTGGCCGTTTTCCCAAATGGCTCCATCGAGACCTCCCCCAAACAAATACCCTTTGGGAGACCCAAGGAATCCTTGGGACACACCGCCTCCCTACTGTATGTGAAGAGGCAAAATGCCCCAATCTTCTCGAGTGTTGGTCAAAAAAAACGGCCACATTCCTTGCGATGGGAAGTGCATGCACCCGCGCGTGTGGTTTCTGTGATATCGACTTTGCAGCCAATCCCAAACCTCTTGAAGTAGATGAACCGGAGCGGATTGCAAAATCTGTTCTAGAGCTTGGGCTCAAGCATGTTGTCATCACAATGGTTGCCCGTGATGATATTGCTGATGGGGGAGCATCCCACCTAGCTTCAATCATCTGCGCTATACGTGATTTAAATCCACATGCAACCATCGAAGTTCTCACATCAGATTTTTGTGGAAATGAGGAAGCATTAGAAGTTGTCTTGGATGTAAAGCCGCAGATCTTCAACCATAATATCGAAACAGTGCGTGCGTTGAGCTCTAGGGTGCGCCACAAAGCGACTTACGACAGAACATTAGAAGTGCTCCATTTTGTAAAAAAGCGAGGAGATGGAATTAAAATTAAATCAGGATTGATGGTTGGACTAGGAGAGAGTGAGGATCAAGTCAAAGAGACGATCGATGATCTCCATGGTGTAGGGTGTCAAATCATCACTATTGGCCAATATTTACAAGCCAACCGGAATAAACTCCGGGTGAAATCTTTTATCACTCCTGAACAATTCGATTCCTTTGCGGAATATGGACATTCCATCGGAGTGGACTATGTTTTTTCAGGTCCCTTTGTCCGTTCGAGTTATAATGCAGCTGAGGTTTTTAAAGAGGTACAATGAAAAAGAAAACATTTCAATCTATTTTTGAAGAAGTGAACGGCACTCCTCTTGAGTTTTCTCAAGCTGAAGAAGAAGGAGAAACATTTGGCCTCACAGATGAGATGGATCACGCAATTTTGATGCAGCGGGATGCTCATTTTGGGGGAGATTTTGCTTTAATGCTCGACTACTACCAAGATGAAAACCATATTGGAATTGACCCAAGCTTTGATCTGGAGCGGATCCAATATCTCTATGAAGTTGAAAGAGAGACGGGAAATAATTTAGCAGCAATGTTGCTAACGGCCTCTGAAATGGAGCAAATAGCTCGATGCCGCACGGCTTATGCAAAGTTAAAAGAGGTGTATGAACTTGAAGACTCTCCCCAAATGAAGATTCCAAGACTCATCGCTGATCTTATTTTGACCGAAGAAGATGAGCCTCTACATGAGATTGAGGAAGTTGTCTTGCTAAAAGAAAACATCGTTCCCGATCTGATTCAAATTATCACCTCTGATGATGCATATGATCCCCTTTTCCCAGGCTATGGTTATGCTCCTTATCTCGCCGCTATTTGCCTTGGAAAAATCGGCGATTCAACAGCTTTAATTCCCCTTTTTGAAATGTTTGGAAGAGAGATGCTTTTTGAAGAAGACATCCTTCTAGATGTCTTTGCAGAGATGGGAGAGAAAGCAAAACACTTCCTCCTCAATCGGTTGAAAGGACGTCCTCTTACAAATGACAATGAGAATGCAGCGTTTGCTCTTTCCACTTTTATCCCAGACCCTGAAGTTAAAAGTGCAGCACTGGCTGAATTGGAAAATGACGATGTCCAAAAAGCTCCCATGTTGATCAACTACCTCCAATGCCTCTGCGAAGCTTAAAAGAGTGTATGATCAATATGGGTCACTCCCTAGTAAATTGTTTGGGACTAATTTCCTCTTGTGATATCGTGACGCTAGATGAGACATATTTTCTTAATCCTCTCCCTTGTTTTTGTTGTAACTAGTTGTAACACAAGTACTGTTATTGCAAATAACCTCCCTGAACGTGAAGCAAATGAGATTGTAGTCCTCCTTGCAAGTCGAGGGATTGATGCACAAAAAATCGCTGCTGCTTCAGGTGGTGGGGGTGCAGTTAGCTCTGTGCAGCTGTGGAATATCACTGTCCCTGCAGCAAACATCACCGATGCACTCTCTGTCCTCAATCAAGCCGGTTTGCCCCGTGTAAAAGGGACGAGTTTGCTCGACCTTTTTGGTAATCAGGGACTTGTTCCTTCAGAATTGCAAAATAAAATCCGCTACCAAGAAGGGCTTTCTGAACAGCTTGCCATGACAATTCGAAAGATGGATGGTATTTTAGATGCCAACGTTCAAATCACTTTCCCCGAAGATGAAGCTGAGGTTTTAACCGCATCTGTCTATGTCAAACACCGCGGGGTCTTAGACAACCCCAACAGCCTTATGGTGACTAAAATCAAAAGGCTTATTTCAAGTTCTCTTCCCGGTTTAAGCGTAGAAAATGTCTCCGTCGTTGGTGATCGCGCTCTGATTTCAGAAATTTCACTCGATAGCCTGCAGCGAGAAGAGGGGCATGACCTTGCTATGATGTGGGGTGTTTTAGTGACAAAGAGCTCCATTCCTCTCTTACGCACAATTCTCTACTTCTTTATCATTTTTCTCTTTCTTTTCCTCTGTTTTGGGGTTTGGATGGTTTGGAAAGTCTATCCCTTGATCACAAAAAATGGGCTGAAAACTCTCTTTAGCTCTAAACCATTTGATGCTGCTCTTGGAACTCATGCAGACGATTTAGAAGAGGCTGTAAGTAGTGAAGAGGAGATATCGACTGAGGAGGAGGAGAGTGAATAGTGGAAAAATTCAAAACACAGGTGATGCTAAAAGCACTATTACAGCACTTTTCTCAAGACGATTCTCTACTCCGTTTCCTTCCTCAAGAAACTGAGAATGCAATTAAAGAGAGACCCAACCCCGATTCAATCGATTTTACTTCTCTTCTATGCCAAAAAAAATGGATGGCTCATATCCACTACTCGTGGTTTCACCCCTCTCTTAAAGAGTTGCCACAAGAGAGTCTTCCTCTTTTCCTTTCCCTTTTTTCTTCTAAACAAATCAGTGGCATCAACAAGCTCTTTGCTCTCTCCCTCTCTCCTAAGAAGCTCAGCTTTTTTACACAACTCTATCTCTCTTCTTATCTAAAGCAGGCGATGCAACCTGAAGATATCCTACCAGAGGAGCTTATCCCTACCTCTAAAATGAACAGCTTATTAAAGATGAGCCAAAAACAACTCCTCTGCCTCATCGATTTTTTGGGACTACATGATTTAGCCGCTGACCTCCGCCAAGTTGTGGATCAATCGATGATCAAAAAAGTGCATGCAACCTTAACTCCTGCTGAACTGAAATTTCTCCAAAAATGTAGCAAACAACCTTCAAAGTGGGTCTCTCCAAAAATTGGATTGACTGGATGGAATGGAGAAAAAAAGAGCCTCTCTTCTCTCCTCCACCAAAGAGGACTTATAAGGCTTGCCAAAGCAATTGTGAATGAAGATCAGAGCTATCAGTGGCATTTAGTTCGCCGTTTTGATACAAGCAGAGGAAGGGTGATCGAAAAAGAGCTCCAAGTGGGGAGTGAATCCAACTTGGCTGCTTTTTTCCAAGATCAAATATTTGACATCACGAAAAGGTTTAAATGAAATTTTTTTGCATCATAGATAAATCAAAAGAGGTGCATATAAACGGGGATACTAAAGTGATCCCTGAAGAAGAATTTGCCCAATTTTTATCCGCTTCTCAACTTATTGAAGAGATTGAAAAAAAAGAGATTGAATCCAAGGAGCAACTCGAAAAAGAAGCTGCTCAAATCAAAGCTCAAAGTGAGGAAAAAGGGTCGCAGGAAGGGCTTGAGAAGTGGAACGCACAAATTGCTTTTTTAGAATCTGAATTGAAAAAAACACGAGAAGAAATTGCCCACTCTATCGTCCCTCTTGCGTTGACTGCCGTGAAGAAAATCATTGGAAAAGAACTGGAACAGAAGCCTGCTACAATCTTAGATATTGTAACCACAGCTCTTAAACCTGTCAGTCAACACAAAAAAATTGCCCTCTTTGTCAATAAAAATGACCTAGAACGACTCGAAAAGAATCGCAACGATCTCAAGAAGATTTTCGAACACCTCGAGTCACTTGCAATCTCAGCAAGAGATGATGTTGCTCAGGGAGGATGTATCATTGAAACAGAGGTGGGAATTATCAATGCTCAACTCGATAGTCAGATGAATGCTCTAGAAGGCGCCTTCCGTAACTTCTTTGAAAACAAAGGAAGGAAATGAGAAAAATTCTCCTCATACTCGCCCTTCTTATCCCCCTTACACTATTTGCTGAGGAAGCTCCCGCTACAATTGAAACACCTCAAACAACCCAATCGAAAAGTGTTGGTGATCTAGATGACCTTCTCCAAGCTCCCTCAGGTGGAGAGGGGGTAGGTGGCTACCCCGACTTGACGAGCCAAGCTGTTGTTTTAGTTCTCCTCGCACTCTCTCCTTTTATCATCATGCTCCTCACTTCGTTTATGAAAATGGTGATCACACTTGCTCTTCTCCGTAGCGCTCTTGGAACCCAACAAACTCCCCCAAACCAAGTGTTGAATGGTATTGCTCTTATGCTCACGATTTATGTGATGTATCCAACTGGTATGCAGATGTATAACAGAGTAGAGCACGTTTTACGTGGAGAATTACCAACACAACTTTTATCGTCAAATTCAGCGGTCGTCGCTCTTACGCTTGTCAATGAAGCAAAAGAGCCCTTCCGCGATTTTTTGATCCGCAATGCGAATAAGAAAGATATCGATGGTTTTGTGAAGATTGCGAACAAAACGTTTCCCGATGAGATCAAAGCGTCATTGACCCCCAATGACTTTATCATTGTGATTCCTGCATTTATCATCTCACAGATTAAATCGGCCTTCGAAATCGGCGTATTGATCTATCTCCCATTTTTTGTCATCGACATTGTCACCTCAAATATTTTGCTTGCGATGCAAATGATGATGCTCTCACCCCTTTCGATCTCACTTCCTCTCAAGCTTCTCTTAATCGTGATGGTCAATGGATGGACAGTAATTGTAGAAGGACTAATATTGAGTTATAATTAATGGAAATACTTGCGACAACATTTAAAACAGCCATCTTCGAGTACGCCTACCAGGCGTTGCTTTTGGTTTTGATTATGTCAGCTCCCCCAATTGCACTCGCCTCTATCATCGGTCTTTTTGTCGCGATTATCCAATCTGCAACGCAGATTCAAGAACAAACTTTCGCTTTTGCGGTTAAAATGGTCGCTGTTATCGGAACTGTGCTGTTTATGGGAGGGTGGTTAGGCCAGTTGATCCATCAATTTGCCTCAGGTATCTTCCAAAATTTTTACAAGTTAACAATGTAATCTTGTCGTGGTTCATGAAACGTATTTCTCTTTTCTTCTTTCCCGAAATCTCTCAGAGGTTTGGGTTATTTTCCTTTTAGGAATGTGCCGCATTGTTCCTATTTTCGGCATTTGCCCATTTTTCGGAGGAAAAGTGGTGCCAGATAGTGCAAGGATAGGGTTTGCCGCAGCGATCACCCTTCTTTTTCTCCCTTTTTTGATGTCGGTTACACCAGGTACTGTGAAACTAGACCTTGCCTTTCTGATCCTTATGATCAAAGAGGTTTTTGTTGGGGTCTTGATCGCATTTTTGATCTCCATCCCCTTTTTTATTGCTCAATCAGCAGGTTCCATCATTGACCATCAAAGAGGGGCACAAAGTTTACAAGTGACAAACCCCAATTCATCTTCTCCCACCTCACCTATGGGAACCCTTTTTTCCGATCTTATGACAGTGATTTTTTATGCACTGGGAGGGGTTTTATTCTTTTTTGAAGCATTTTTCTCTTCCTACCATATCATTCCACCAAACAAATTCTTAAGCCCCAAATTCTTCACTCTAGACCATCTGATCTGGGTTTCTATGATTGATATGGCTAACTTAGTGCTCAAGCTCGTCCTTCAACTTTCAGCTCCAGCACTCTTGATCATTCTACTCTCGGATGTCTTTTTGGGAGTGGCAAATAGGATGGCACCTCAAGTCCAAGTCACCTTCTTGCTCTATTCACTGAAATCCTTTATGGGAATTGCGATTGTCTGGCTTGGATGGTGGCTCTTACTCAGGCAGCTCGACATCGAACTGCTCACCTGGTTCAAAACATTTACCAGATTGATCCAAAGCTTTGCTCCCCTCTAAGAAGCTCTTGAGCATCGATGACTAAAACATCTGCAAGAGGTCGTGAAAACGGCTTCTGTTGGAGTCGAGCGGAAGATTCGTCTCCTTCGAAGTCCACTCTAGTAGAAAACGTATCTTGGCCTACCCGACGATGCCCCCAAATCACCACAGTCCCTCTTCTTTTGAAAATGGGCAAGGTGATCAAGCCTCTTCATTTCATCTATCCTAATGTTTGCAAGAATATAGGAGGTTTATAAAAATGAGATTATAATTCTTTGAGCACACTGTGTAAACGACCTAAGAAATGCTGAACCTCTCGAGGATTGTTGAAGCAAGGGGGAACACCCTTTGCTTTCATTTTCTTAATCGCTTCTGCAAGCTGTGCATATGTATAGTTCCGAATCTCTGAGCTAGGCCCAGCAGCGGCAATTTTAGTCGCCCACTCCTTTTGCTCAACCTGAGACATTTCCCTAGGGAATGAAACCCCTTCTAATAGGCGAGTGACCTCTCCTTTTTCTTCCTTGGCTAGAGAAGCTGTGCTCTTCTCAGATGTCTCTGTAGAGCGGGAAGATTGAGGCATCTCTTCAGAATTTGAAACCCCTTCTAATAGGCGAGTTGTATCCCTATTTTCTTTCTTGGTTGAAGGTACTGGGGAAGGGATGGTCTTCTCAGATGTCTCTGTAGAGCGGGAAGAAAACAGCCATTTAAACAGAAGATAAATTGGCTTTACAAGTGTCACCCAAGCAAGAATTTCTAGAACAACCGATGCAACCTTCTTGACTGTCTCAAAAGAGTCCGCTTTTTTAACACCAATATCAGATGATTTGCGATGAAGTGGAGGAGCTGTTCCCCCTGGTAGATCTCCTATGTTCATATAATGACTCCCCCTCTAAATTAATATTTATATCATTAATTGTAAGTCATTTATTAATTAATTTCAACAATGACCCGGTCTTAATTAAATATTTACTTATATTTTACCTTTTCTTATTGCTTTTTTAGGAAAATTAAGCTATTGTTTCCGCAACCAATAGTAATGTTATGCGTTTAATTCCTTTTATTAATTTAACTATCGCCGCTCTTTTTGCGGTAACCATCTTGGGCATTGGGTTTTACGTCAATAAAGACGCCCCTATTGCCGATTTTGCCCCCCTTGTAGAGGATAGCTCCTTCCCAGACAACCCGTTCCAAATAGAGGGGGAGGTTGAGTTGGATAAAGGTCCTTTTGCCTTAAGTTGGGTCGCTCCTCATATGCTCCTTCCGAACCTTCACAGCGAAGTGATCTACCACGGCCTTTCTCAGAGACCTGATTTCTCCTCTTCGAAGCCGATTTTCCACCTCTCTACTGCGGGGAATGATGAAATTTTTCCTGTCAAAGAAGGGAGCCCTTTCTACCTCTCTTACCAAGGAGAAGCATCTTCCTCTCAAGGCAATTTTCCACAAAATGCAACTTTTAATGGGCATCCTCACTCTATGGGGCGGTATGTTCATACTGACCACTCTGCTCCCCTCTGGCTTGAGATGTTCCCTCAAGAGGGAGGCCGAAAGCTTGAAGTCCGTGTTCACATGCTCGATGAAAATGGAGATTTAGTCTCTAAACCCAAAGAAAATCAGACGTTTACACTATTTGCCACCCCCCTTCCAAAAGAGCGGAATGGGTGGGAGCTTGGAGGACACCGTGTAGATTCTACTCTTTTGATCCGGCAAAAAGCGCGTTGGATCGGGGTTGATCAATTCTTGGATTTACATGGGGGAGAGGAGTTTGCTCCTCTCAAAAAACACCATCGTATCGATTTTTTACAAGATGAAGAGATCTACAGCTGTTTTGTCAAAGCAGGGGATGCTTTGATTTGGAAAGATGGACGATGGAAAGCGCCTTCTTCTGAAGAGACAACATTGGATTACCCTCTTTTGGTCGTTAAAAAAATCGATCCAAAGGTGATTGCTTTTGAGCTTTGGGATCGGGAGGGGAAAAATAAACACTCTTTGAATCTAATCCGCGCTCGAGATTTAGGAGGGATCCCTGATCTAGAGCAAGAATTCCGTTTTGTCGGAGCAAAGACTTGGGCTCAATTTATTGTGGAAAGTGGAGGGGAACGTTTCATCCTCAAGCCTCACGACTGGCTCGTCTTGACCGGCGATGGATGGGTTAAACTCGATTCTCCTGAAAAAATTGATGACTATGTGAATCAAAAAATCATAGGTCCTCTCCTTGTCTTAGACAAGATGAACAAACAGGGTGGCAAACAACTGCTTGTCGGTCACCTATTTAATGCTTCTCGAACAGAAATGCAACCGATTGAACTCACCGCGACATCGAACGCTTCTTACGCTAACTCGATTCCTTCTTATTTTAAATCCGATTCGATGAATGGTGATGATTGATGAAAAAATATTTAGTTTTATTCCCCTACCTCCTCTCTGCTTCTCTTTTTGGGCAAACAATTGCAGAGAAAAAAGAGAGCTTTGCCAAGCACACAACAGAATACTCTGGAGAGGTATTTGAAGAGCTCCGCCTTGTCAATGAGACATTGGAAGAAAAACAGTTTGAACTTCGCTCTCTTTCTGAGAGAGTCGCCCACCTCTACCAAACCAAAGCAGAAGAGACAGAGTACCGCCCATTGATCGAACAGATTAAACTTCTCCGTGCTGAAATCGATGAGATTCAAGAGATGTGGAGAAAAGAGGCATCTAGTATGGGGCAGGCTGATGAGTATGCGCTGTGGCACCAACCCGATACAACGCTTTTTCAACTTGTAATGGATTATGGTTCAATAGAGCATGTCTATTTTGTCCCCCCTGAAATTGGCTCTCTAAGAACAAGCCTCCAATCAAATCTTCCCATCCCCCGGGAGTCGTGGAGTGAGTGTTTAGAGCTTCTTCTCGCCCAGTATGGTGTAGGGGTTAAACAACTCAATCCCTATCTAAAAGAGCTCTATTTCTACCAAAATGATCTCTCCTCAATCAAGATGATCACCGACAAGCAAAGCGACCTTGATGTTCTCCCAGTGAGCGCGCGTGTCTGCTACATCTTGACGCCGAAATCGACCGATCCTCGTTCAACCCTTTCGCTGTTACAACGTTTTTGCAATTTATCGACAACATCGATCGATATGATTGCAGGGAAGGTTTTTATCACTGCCCCTGTCAGTGCAATCCAAGAGCTGATGAAGCTCTACTCTTTTGTCAAAGATGGGGAAGGATTGCAAGAGTCACAAGTTATCTCTTTGAGTAAAGTAGATGCGAAAGAAATGGAGACCATCTTAAACACAGCTTTTAATGGAGGAAGTGGGGAAACCTATGAAGGATCTATGTTGAGAGTGATCCCTTTAGAATCGCTTTCTCAATCTCTTTTCCTCTCTGGAACCCGTGATGAAGTTCAAAAAGCAACCAAATTGATCCACGATGTTGAGAGCACTGTTGAAGATCCACAAGAAAAAACTGTCTTTTGGTATTCGACAAAACACTCCGATGCTGAAGAGCTTGCAACAGTCCTTGCCCGCGTCTACGACCTTTTAACTGGCCAAGCCTCTCCGGTTAAAAATTCAAAAATCGAAGAAGTGGCGAAAGAGAAGCAACTGGCCGTCTCCACAAAAGGTGTAAAGCCAGGAGAAAAAAAGAGCTCATCTCACAAAACTGCTGATGGGCAAAACAACTTTGTTGTCGATCCAAAGACAGGAGCGATCATCATGGTTGTAGAGCAAGAGGCACTCCCAAAAATCAAAGAACTGCTCAAAAAGCTCGATGTTCCCAAGAAAATGGTACAGATCGAAGTGCTTCTTTTCGAAAAGAAAATGAGCAACAACAACAATTTTGGCCTCAATTTACTCCGCCTCGGCTCTGAAGCGGTATCTAAAAATAAGATGGGGCTCGCTTTTGGAGGAGCCACATCTGGTGCTTCGGGAATTTTAGATTTTTTCGTCAGCCGGAAAAAAACTGATAGTGGCATCCCTGCCTACGATGCTGCCTACCAGTTTTTGGTCTCCCAAGAAGATGTTCAAATAAATGCAAGTCCTTCTGTGACAACAATGAATCAAACTCCAGCAACGATTGCCATCGTAGAAGAAATTTCGATCGATGCGGGAGCAAATGAGAAGAAGCAATCTCTTTACGACCGTGCCCAATACGGAATTGTGATGGAAATCACTCCGACAATCAACATGGAAGAGGGAGAGGAAGGGGAGATATGCTGCATTACTCTCGATACCGATATCACCTTTGATACGACAAATAAAAACCAAGCAGATCGGCCTGATGTGACAAGGCGTCATATCAAAAACCATGTCCGGATCGCTGATGGGGAGACGGTGATTTTGGGGGGACTACGACGAAAAAATACCCAAGATAGTAAAGATAGTCTCCCTTTCTTGGGGGAGATCCCCGGTGTTGGAAAACTATTTTCGACGACAAAGCGGGGTGATAATAGTACGGAGATGTTTGTCTTTATCACTCCAAAAATTATCGATGACCCAATAGAAGATGCTCAGAGGCTGAAAAAAGAAGAGTTGAAAAAACGGCCTGGAGATGTTCCTGAATTTCTTCATGAACTCCTCGAAGCTAAAGCACGAGAAAAAAAACGGCTCTTCCAAGGGAGTTTGACAGCTCTTTTTGGAAGGACAGAGGGCTCTGTCTCAGCATCGAGAAAACATCAAGGAGAATACGACGGTAGGTAACTTATGAGTCAAGAACTTGCAGGTCAATTTGGAATGACCTATGTCACTTCTCTCCCCTCCTATCGCCCTTCTGGAGCGGCTGCTGAGCGTATCCCCTACTCTTTTTCTAAAGCCCACCTCCTCACTCCGATCGATGAGAATGAAAAAAGTGTTACGATTGCTATCGCCGATCCGCTCAATCTCAATGCGATTGATGAACTTCGTCTGATGCTCGACAAAGAGATTATCACTGTTGTTGCTCCTGCCGAGCAGATCCAAATTGCAATCAACGAAAACTACCACCAAAAAGAGGGAGCGGCATCTAAATTTCTCGCCAATCTCGTCGATGGAAATGGGGAGAAAAAACGAGAAGAAGAGATGGAGACCTACGATCTTTTGGAAACAAAAGAAGAGGCTCCAATCATCCAGATGCTCAATTTGATTTTGACAGAAGCAATTAGCCAAGGCGCTTCAGATATTCACTTTGAACCTTTTGAAAATGATCTAAAAGTACGGTATCGAATCGATGGTGTTTTGCAACCTAGACATTTTCCTGCTCTCGAATACCAAACACAACTTTTAACACGAATCAAAGTGCTTGCTAAACTCGATATTGCTGAACATCGACTCCCTCAAGATGGGCGGATCAAACTCCACATGGGCGGGCAAGAGATCGATTTCCGTGTGAGTACCGCTCCTGTCTCTCATGGTGAACGGATTGTGATGCGAATCTTGGATAAACGGAATGTAATCTTAGGGCTAGACAAGCTGGGGATGCTCCCTTCGATGCTCGATCAATTTCGTAAATTGATCAAATTACCTGAAGGAATTGTGTTGGTTACAGGACCAACGGGGAGTGGAAAAACAACCACACTCCATAGCGCTCTTTGGGAGATCTATTCAGAAGAGACCAATATCATGACGATCGAAGATCCGGTCGAGTATAAACTTCAAGGGATTGCACAAATTGCTGTCCGTCCTAAAATTGGCCTCACCTTTGCATCTGGTCTTCGACACATCCTTAGACAAGATCCCGATATCGTCATGGTTGGGGAGATCCGTGATGGAGAGACTGCCGAAATTGCGATCCAAGCTGCTCTAACCGGTCATCTCGTCATGAGTACGCTTCACACAAATGATGCCCCCTCAGCACTCCCCCGATTAATCGATATGGGAGTGGAACCTTATCTCCTCTCCTCCACAATTGTTGGAGTGTTAGCCCAACGGCTTGTCAGGCAGATTTGTCCTCACTGTCGAGACCATTACACTCCTAGTGATGAGCAGCTTCAAAGTGTTGGATTGAATCGAAGTGAACTCAATGGAAATGTTCTTTACCAAGGAAGAGGGTGCAAAGAGTGTTACAATTCTGGATATAAAGGGCGACATGGGATCTATGAATTGATGCCTGTCACCTCCAATCTCCAATCTATTATCGCCCAAAAAGCAGACAGCCATTCGATTGGGAAAAAAGCGCGGGAAGAGGGGTATATTTCACTCCTAGAACATGGGCGGCATCTTCTCAAAGCAGGGATCACTACCATTGCAGAGGTTTTACGTGTCGCTTCAAGAGAGGTTCTCTAATGTCTGCATTTAGCTACCGAGCCATTTCACCAACTGGAGAACGTAAGAAAGGGGAGCTCAAAGCATTAAATCTGCAAGAGGCAAAAGATCAGCTGAAACAGCAAGGTGTTGTTGTTATCTCTCTTAAAGAGAAAAAGTTTTTCTTCCAGAAAAAAACAATCGGCTTGAAAGGAGAAGCTCTAATCACCTTCACCTCTCAACTTTCCAACCTTCTATCGGCTGGAATGCCCCTTTACGAAAGTCTCCTTTCGATTGCAGAAGAGAGCCGGAAAGAGTCTTCCTACCCCCTCCTTCTTTCGCTGAGTGAACAGATCAAAAGCGGCGCTCCTCTCTCAACAGCTTTAGAAGCATTCCCTACAACATTCTCTTCTCTTTTCTGTGCAATGGTACATGCTGGAGAGTCGGCAGGCTCACTCAATCTCCAACTTGAAAAGCTAACAACACTTCTTTCCAAACAAAATAAGCTCAAGAAACAGCTTGTTACAGCTCTTATCTATCCTCTTTTACTTACAGCTTTCTCTTTTGCTCTCATCTTACTTCTCTTCACTTTTGTTGTTCCCTCTTTGGAAATGCTCTTTGCCGACCGAGAAGTAAACAGCTTTACACGCCTTGTGATCGGAATAAGTCACTTCACTACTCGCTACCCCTATCTCTACCTCCCCCTGATAGGAGGAGTGGTCTCCTCGATCTATTTTAGCTATAAAAGAGAGGATGTCCGCCTCTTTTCCCACCGTCTTACTCTCAAGCTCCCTCTGATTCGAAGTGTGATCATTCAAAAAGATGTTGCCCGCTTTACACGGACGATGGGAACGATGCTTACAGGAGGTGTTTCAATCATCCACGCATTGCAAATTGCAAGGGGAACACTTCGCTCTCCCATCCTAACAGCAGAGATTAAAGAGGCGGAAAAACGGATTGTCGAGGGAAGTCTCCTCAGTTCTGAGGTCAAAAAATCACACTTCTTCCCCCCCCTTGTAGGGCGGATGCTTGCAATTGGAGAGGAGAGTGGAAAGATGGCTCTTATGCTTGAAAAAGTAGCAGACCTCTACGAAGAAGAAGTAGAAAAAACACTCACCCGTATCACAGCAATGGCTCAGCCAGTGATCTTGCTTGTGATGGGTGGAATTGTTGGAATTATTATGATGGCTGTACTCCTTCCGCTGACGGATGTGAGTGCATTTATAGGAGGATAAAAATGGAAAAAAAGAAAAAACGTTCTGTCACCCTTATCGAAATTATGATTGTGATCATGTTGATCGGTCTGATCGGTGGGGCGCTTGCCTTTAATATGCGTGGGAGCATGGATCAAGGGCGTGTCTTTAAGACCGAACAAAATCAAGCCCGTATCCAAGATATTTTGACGCTTGAAATAGCTAAGGGAGAAGACCCTGCTAAGATCAAGTCAACCTGGGAGACAAAAGTGAAGGAATCTCCTCTTGCAAACCAAGATATTGTGTTCGATGGATGGAAAGATAAATTCGAAGTATCAGTGGATGGAGAAGGTGAGGTCGTTGTCGTCTCTAAAAAACTTAACACGTACAACAAGAAAAAAAATGCCTAAAAAACAAGCATTTACACTCCTTGAACTCATGCTCGTCATCGCGCTTATCTCTCTCACTCTTGTCGGTGGGGGATTTGGGATTGCACGCGCATTGAAAAAAGAGCGTTTTGAAAAAAGGGTTGAGCATGTGATCGGTCAAATCACTCTGGCAGAAGAGACGATGATCGATACCGGGCAAGATGTAACGCTCCACATCGAATCGGCTTCATTCAATGGAGGAGAAGCGGTTCTCTACTTTGATGGAGCGTTAGGCATTTCTCCCAGTGGAGAACTTATTCTAAAAGAAGGGGAAAAAAAGAGAGTGATCAACCTCCCTGGCCTTCCAGGGAAGATTAACCAAAAGGAGATTCCGACACATGAACCGTCGTATCCGAAAGAGATCTTTTCTCTTACTTGAAATCGTCCTCTCTTTGGCTTTAATTGCTCTCTGTCTTTTCCCTCTTGTAAAGCCACATCTTGCGATCAAAAAAGAAGAGTATGCCTATGTTCAAAAACTCAAACAACGCCCTCTTCTTCAAAATGCTCGATGTCAGTTTTTAGAAGACCTCTATTCCCATAAATATAGTGTCACTCAGCTGAGGGAAAACTTCAACCTTTCTGAGGCGAAACAGAAGCCGAGCTTGAATAAGAGAGGGTATTTATTAACAGTCCATCTCAACAGCGCTGAAGAGGTTGAACCACACACATTTTTCATCGAGGAGCTCCTATGAAAAAACGGTCGCTCACACTGATAGAGATGGTGATCTCCATGACTCTTTTTACCTTTCTCTTAACCACTCTTTCCTTTTGGTATATGCACATCTCAAGGAGCAAAATAGAGCTTCAACAAATGAAGAGTTCTGCTCTTTGTGAACGGTATTTTTGTGAAAGGCTCTCCTCCATTTTTGCAAAAACAACACTCGACTCTAAAACGGGGATTACAACCTTTTACAATAATGGAAACTCTATTATCTTCACCTTCGACAATGGCCTTTCACACACCCCTCTCCTTTCCAATACCGTTTTAGCTTCCCTCTTCCACGACCCACAAGAAAAAACACTTTGTCTCACGATTTGGCCACAACCCAAAAGTACTCTCTCTCCGACAGGGCCTTCAAAAACATGTGTATTACGAGAAGATGTCTCCACAGTTGATTTCTCATTTTTCTCCCCCTTTGATCCCTACCGACAAACCGTTGATCCACAAAAAGTGGGAAGAGAACCTCCTTCAAAAGGGTGGCAAAACAATTGGAACGCTTCCTACCACTCCCTTCCTGCTTTGGTAAAAATGACTTTCAATAAAGATAATGAAGAGGAAAAAACAGAACGTCTCTTTTCTCTTCCTTATCCAATCGTTCTTCCCAAGGAGCTCGTATGAACCCTCTATTTTTTACATTCACATTTCTGACGCTCCTCGGAATCCTCACTTCAAGTGAAGTGATGAACTACACCCAAATGGCCCACTCCCGCCATATTTATGAGAACCATCTTGTTACTGCTGAAAAAAAAGAATTTGCTATTCAATCTGCCTATTTTCAAGATTTCCAAGAAGAACGGAGTGATAACCCAAAATCTCATCCCTCTCCAAAAGAAGTGGAAGAGAATCAGCCGCCCAGCAGAAAACCTCTGGTTGCCTCTTTGGATTTTGACCGGATGAGACCCCCTAATAATTCCCGCCTCAATCTCTATGAGATGATCCACTGTAATAAGAGAGAAGTCTACGTGATCACAGCTCGCCTCATCCGCTCTTTGTACGGAGAGTCCGAGTTTTTTCAAGCCATTCCCGATGCAGAGATTAAAATTCTCGACCTCCTTTTAGAAAAAAAAGAAGAGACAAGCTCTTTTACCACTCCTGATGAACTGGCAACTCTCGATTTTAACAACCCGATGCTCCAGACAATTTTTATCCGAATGCTCAAAGAAACACCATCGCTTCTCAACTACCTCACATTTGATAAAAATAGCTACTACCTCAGGAGAAGAATCAATCTGATGTTTGCAGATGAAAAGGTAATCCATGCTGCCATCCCTTCGGAGAAACTCAGCTCACAAGTCCTCGCTATTCGAGATAGAGCTTGGGAAGAGATCGAGTATCAAGAAGCGCACCGGAAACAACTTTCAAGTGGAAAGGGGAGGACTGAATTTAAAGAAGAACTCACCGCTGCTTTTAATTCCGTTGTTCATGAAGAGGAATTGCGCAAACTCTTTGATCTCTCTCTTGAAAAGTCAGGAACAGTGATCTTTCTCAAAAGTCCAATCACAAACAACATCATCCGAGAAAAATATATCAAACGGGCAAGGTGATAATAAAAGTGGTTCCAATGCCAAGCGTTGAATCAACTTCTATTCGTCCTCCATGTTTTTCGATAATCCTTTCGACAATCGAAAGGCCAAGCCCCGAGCCTCCCAAAGCACGAGAATGGCTCTTATCGACAGCGTAAAAACGTTCGAAAATCCGATCGACATCGTCACCGGGAATTCCTACCCCTCGATCAACAATTTGAATAACAAGCTCTCCCTCTCCTTTGATAAGGCGAACAACAATTGTAGCTGCTGTCTGTGAATATTTGGCTGCATTATCGAGCAAATTGAGAATCGCTTGGTGGAATAGATCGATATCGAAATTGAATCGAAAAGGGGGTTCTCCCCGTGTTTCAATTGAGATTTCACAATTAGGGTGAACTGCTTGGGTGGTCTGTTTTGCCTGTTCAATGAGCTGAACAACATCACACTCTTGCAGGCGGGATTGAGGAATTCCTTCATCAGCTGCAGCGAGAGTTAAGAGGTTTTTTACAAGTGTTTCCATTCTGGTGCAATTGGAAACGATCTTCTGCGTGATTTCCATACAAACTTCACGGGAAAGCTCTGGGTGGTCGTGAAGTGTTTCAGCAAAGCCTCGGATAATGGTAATCGGTGTCTTCAGTTCGTGTGAAGAATTTGCAACAAAGTCTTGCCCCATTTCAATCACTTTGTGAAGGCTCGTCTTATCTTGTAAAACCAAAATAACTCCCTCTTCATGTCCACTTGGTGCAGCGACAATATCGAAAAACCGCTTTTGTCCACGTGTTGGCTTTAATGTTGATCCAACAGCCCGACACTCTTTTTGAGCCTTTACCAATAGATCGTAACACTCCGATTGGGCAAGCTTTGAAAAGGGGTGGCCGACACACTCTTGTTGTTGTGCATTTAGGAAAATTTCGGCCATACGATTCATAAAGATGATCGTCCTATCGCAGTCAACTGCGACAACCCCCTCAACTAGAGAATCTAAGATAGCTTCTTTCTCATTTTTTTCATGTGTCAAATTTTCAATTTGTGATGCCACTCTTTTTGACAATGTGTTGAGTGTTGCAGCAAGTTGCCCAAATTCACTAACCGGATTTTCAAGCTGAATTTCAGGAAGATACTCCTCTTGCCCATCTTGAAAAGGGCGAATCGCTTCCAAAATTTGAGCAACAGGTTGCGATAGATAGTGAATGATAAACCAAGCTAAAGAGCTGAACAGTAGAAGGAGAAAGAGGACGAAAAAGAGGAATGTAAATGTTAAATCGTGTGTGAGATGTAAGATTTGTCCATTGGGGAAAGTGGCACGCAGCACGTATCGATGCTCTTGAAAAACAAAAGGAAGTGCAACATAGGTCATTTGCTGAGAAAAGAGAGAAGAGTAGCGAACCGCATACCCATGTCCTTGAGAAAGGGCTTGGGCAACCTCTGGTAGTGAGCCTCGGTTCGATTTGTCGTAGATAGGACGATCAACATCGAGATGTGTATCAAAAAGATACCTTTTTTCCGAATTGTAAAGGGTGATCCGAAAGAAGAGAAAGCGCTCCTTTTCTTGCAAAATAGCAAAAAGGTCATCTAGGTTTTTAGCATGTCCCAGCTCACCGATCAACCCCTCCACCTGTCTTTGCAAATTTCTTTTATGAATCCGTTCAACAAGTGTTGTGACAATAGGATAGAGAAAAATAGCAAAAACTAGAAAAATAATGAGGTAGCTGAAAAAAATCTTTTGTCTAAAGGAAAACATCGATTCCTAGGGCTTTTGACACCGTTGTCAAATTTTCAAATCCATCCTTTTTTATCACAATCGTATCTTCAATTCTCACTCCTCCAAGCTTTGGAAGGTAAATCCCTGGCTCAACTGTAATCACCATATTGGGTTGTAAAATGGTTTCTGAGGTGATTCGAAAATTGGGCAATTCATGCACTTGCAGTCCAACACCGTGTCCCAAGCCGTGGGGTAATTGATACCCTTTTTTCTCAATTGTTTCTCGAGCCACTTGATCAATCTCTCCCATCGTTACACCTGCACGACATTTTTCAAGAGCTCTCTCTTGCGCCTTAAGTACAATGGTATAGATCTCTTTCATTTTCTCATCAGGCTCTCCTAAAAAAAAGACACGGGTCATATCAGATGTGTAATGGTTGAGCTCTACCCCAATATCGATCAAGATCGTCTCCCCCTTTTCCAACTTTTTCGATGTTGAATGGTAGTGGGGTTGCGAACTTCCCTCCCCAAAGGCGATCACTGGCTCAAAGGCAACACGCTCTGCCCCTGCTTTTGTCCAAAAAAGCTTGAGTGCAATCACCATCTCTTTCTCGGTCACTCCTTCCTTTAAAAGAGGAAGAAGGTGGGCGAGCCCCTCCATTCCAAGTTGAGATGCTGCACGCAATTTTTCAAGCTCTTCCTCATCTTTAATCGCTCGGTGTTTTAAAATAGGCCCTTCTAAAGAAACCCATTTTGCATCTAAAGAAGAGAGCTTTTGGTAAGCCGCATAAGAGGTTGTCAATCCATCAAACCCGACGGTGAGATGAGGAGGAAGGGGAAAAGGCGTTTTCCAATCCCAAACCTGTACAGCAATGTCTGTCTGGTTTTGGCACGCTTCGATATACCGTCCATCAACAAAAAGCGTTGCCTTTTCTGGCAAAATAAGAAGACGGCCTAAAGAGAGCTTAAGCCCTGTGAGATAATAAAGATCAGTTGGATCATCGATGAGAAGGGCATCGATCCCTTCCAACTCTTTTTGAACTTTACCAATTCTACTCAAACCGTTTTTTTAACTCCTGTATCGTTAAAAGGGACGAAATTGGCTTCCCATCAGGTGTCTCATTTGCAAGCCCACATTTATCGAGCTTTTGCAAAAGAAGTGTCGCCTGGGAAACACTCTCTACTTTCCGCCGCCCCTTTTTTGCCACAACCTTCATATAAGTATCTGGATTTTGCTCGAGCAATTCATGAACAAGCGATTCCACATCTGCGGCTTCTAAATATACAGGGATTGCATCAATGATAAAAGTTCTTTCACCAAATAAACGGATTGAAATTCCTAATTTTTTAAGTAGGTCAATCTGCTCTATTAATTGTTGTTTCTCAACCTCTGTTACCTCAATTGTTTGAGGGAAAAGAAGCGCTTGTTTTTCAACTTCCTCCTGCCGCAACATTTCAAAATGGAGAGCATAATCAATCGCAGCAATATCAAAGAGACGGACACCCTCCTCTTCTTCTGTCAAAATATACCCTTTCATCACCCCCATGACCGCTCTAGGTGTTACAAATAAAGAAGGCTCTTCCTCAATAACAACTCTATCTTCTTTCTCAGGTGTAATGTGATAGACAGCACACTTCTCCTCCAAGCTCCACTGCTGATGGTCGACTTTCACAGCAATGGTCTCTTTGGCAAAAACATTTTGAATTTGACTCACCACTTGTGAAGCAATTTCCGATTTTTCTCTTAAACGCACCTCTTTCTTTTGAGGATGGACGTTCACATCGACCCACTCAGGGGATAGATCTAAATGCAAGATAAATAGAGGGAAACGCCTCTCTGGAAGGCGTGTGTGGTACGCATCTTGAATTACTTTTGAAAGAAAGGGAGAACTCACCGGTCGTCTGTTGATCGATAAATACTGCCCAGTCCGGTTAGGGCGATGAAAAGAGGGTTTTGAGAGATAGCCCATCCCCTTGACCTCGACTAAATTCGATGCAAACTCCTCTCCTAAGAGTAATTTGATTCGATCAAGAAGAGAATCTGAGCGAGTGAGTTCAAATTGCATCACTCCTTCATGCTTCCAAGAAAAAGAGAGCTCTGGATGAGCTAAAGCCATTTTAGTTAAACATCTATGTATCTCTGCTACATCGGATGCTACACTCTTTTGAAATTTTCTTCGGACAGGAACATTGAAAAACAAAGAGCGCACTTCAATCGTCGTCCCTTTTTTCCTTGCACATGGAGCAAGAGCTCCAAGCTTTCCTCCCGCAATAGCGAGAGAAAACCCCTTTTCATCTAGACTACTTTCAAGCTGCATCTTTGAAACAGCGGCAATCGAAGGGAGGGCTTCACCTCGAAATCCCAAAGAGAAGAGATTTTCTAAATCATTTACATTTTTTATTTTAGATGTTGCATGCCGTTGTAAAGCAAGTGTGAGATCATCTCGTCCCATCCCCGATCCATTGTCGGCAATCCGGATCAACCCTCGCCCTCCCCCTTGTGTTTCAACAGAGATGGCCGTTGCTCCAGCATCTAATGCATTTTCTACCAATTCTTTTACAACAGAAGCGGGGTTTTCAATCACCTCTCCTGCAGCAATCTGATTGATCGTTTGCTCGTCTAAAATCTGAATCATCCCCTTTGTTGTAACGCAGAGAGATAATTTTGGACCACCTCTTTCGCTCTCAGAGGTAAGGTTTCATCCAAATTGTGTAGGGGAGTTAAGTGAGTGGGCTGCATCAGTTCAAACAACTGAATAGGAATAAGATTTGCATTAAGCCCTGCGGCAAAAAGGGCAATTCTCTCACGCATTCGATGGAATATAGGCAGCTCGAAAAAACAGTGTTGCTTCAATTTAAATGAGAGCTGTTCAAAAGGGAAGTTATTCATCAGCTTTACAAGAGAAGGGGGAAACCTTTTTTCCCCAATATTCCCCATTGTCCAATACCAAATGGAGAGAGATTCTCGATGACTATCAGGGAAGCTCAGCCCATGATCAATCGCAACGAGTTCTTCATCTCCAATCATGATATTTCCATAGTTTCGATCGAGATTTCCAATGATCACATCGAGAACCATCAAGAGGTGAAATTCGTGGATAGGAATCGCATATGTTTGTTTTTCAGAGACATGATGGATAGGAGCAAATCCATCAATATACTCTTGGAGAGAGCCATATTTCTTCTTTTTCCCCCCTAAAACAACCCGACCCTCTTTCAAATCGTACTCTTGCTGAACCAGTGAGACAAAATATGTGCGAGGGACAAGGCCAAATCCCAAAAATTGGTCGACGAGAAAAGCTCCCACCTCACGGTGAGCCGACTCTCCAACCCGTGTTCCAAGGCGAACAATTCTCTGCCCCAAGGCACCCTGGAAATCAGCCCCTAAAGGATTATTAGGAGCCCCCATCTCCTCATCAAAAGGCTTGAAGACAGCAAAAATCTCTTGTTTATCATCTTGAACAAAATAGGTTCCTGATTCTCCTGATTTTGAGGCAATTGGCAACATCCCCCTTCTGCTTAGATCTTCAGCTTTTAAAATCACTTCATTTATCCTCTGTCGACCGACAGATCGGTGAACCTTTGTAATGATTCTCATCTGAAGAAGTGAATTTCTCCGATAGATCTCTAAATTCTTCTCCATCTCTTGTTTCATCCGACTAGGCACAGGTGAAGACTTTATCAACTTCCTTAAAAGTAACACCTTATGATTAATATAGATGTCAGAGACCCTTTTGGAGAAAGGGTTAAAAACTTCTAAAGAGTGTGTAATAAAGGTGAAAAAAATCGTTCTTCTCACCCTAGATGTAAAAGCTCCCCCCGTGATGACATCCTTAAAAACTCTCCAAGCTTTTGATCTGAAGGTGTTTATAAAATACAACTCCCCTTGATATGTCGCATCTAGCCAAACCCCTTCCTCTCTTTTTAAGAGCATTTGACAATTGTGCTTTGCATAGATTGGACTGACATGCGAAGTCTTAAGTCTCTTAGAAATAAAGAAATAAAGATATATCAACGGTTCAAGCAACTTAAATATCCTCTTCATACAAAAGTAATTATAATATAAATTGAAATAATAATGTTTTAATACTTATAATTAATAATATGGATAAAGCAAAATTAAACACTATTCTGGAAAATCTCTCTGAAGAGAGCCTTGATTCCACTGCAAATGAACTTCTTGCTGAAATGAATCAGGGAAAATCTCTTCAGGAAGCGGCTCATATCACACCTGAATTCCAAGAGGAGATCTACGTCATCGCCCATGATTATTACAATCAGGGGAAGTACAATGAGGGGATTGCTCTTTTTCAAATGCTCACCTATATCAACCCCGAATCGTTTCGATTTATGTATGGACTTGCATCGTCCTACCATCAATCAAAGGATTATCTCCATGCGATTTTAGGGTTTCATACAGCACTCTCTTTAGAACCGCTCAATCCTCTCCCAGCGTACTACATGTCTGACTGCTTTACACATCTTAATGCAAATGAGGATGCTATCCGTTATTTAGATCTTTCTATCGCGATTTGTGATGAAGAGAAAAAAAACAAAGAATTTCTTAAAATCAAAGAGCGATGCAAATTGCTCAAAGCTTCATTGATGAAACAAATGAAAAAATAAACGGAACGGCTATGACAACCCCAGCTTCAGGAGCTCCGACAGATCCAACGCCTTCTAATATACAAGGTATAAACACAGAAGGTGTTGAAAAAAAAGGGAAAAGCCCAAAGCCGAGTGCTATCGATACAATGGCTCGGGCGGATGAAGAGATCAAACTTGGAGAGCTAGGAGCTCGCCCTTATCTCACTCCGGGACATTCGAAAAACCCCTCTGTTCTTGAAAGCTTAGCTGCTGCCTTTGGTTTTGTTTTTAAAGCGCTCTCTTCTTCTGCAATTGAATCGAATGTTCAACTGATCAAAGACCAAGCTTTGAGCAATATCATGGCCGACCGGACACTGAAATCGACAACTTTAAAAATGAAAGATGAGCAAAAAGCGGCTGAAAAATATGAACATATCCAAAAAGTGAAACAATCGCTTGGAGGGCTCTTTAAATTTCTGCAGATTTTTATGGGTGTTTTGATGGTTGTTCTACTTGCCGCCACGGTTGTCACCGGAGGTGCTGCAGCTCCTGCACTTGAGGCAGGAATTGCAGCAGAAGATGCACTTGGCGCTGCTGCTGAAGGGGGAGGTGCTGCAGCTGCCGCTGCTGGCGAAAGCGGTGGAGAAGCTGCTGCCGCTGCTGTCGGTGAAGGAGGTGTTGAGGGGGCTGGTGAAGCGTTGACCGAAGCGGTTGATCGAGGAAGTGAACAAGCTGGGACAAAAGCTATGGAAGAAGCTTTAGACAAAACGGCTGAAAAAGCGACGGAGAAAGGGGTCGAAGAAACAGGAGAAGAGACAGTAAAGAAAGGAACTCTTTCAAAGCTCGTAGAGAAAGCGACCGGCAAGATGGGGGGGATTATCGCAGGAACACCTGGACTCATTCAAGGAATTCAGTCAGTTAAGGTGGGGCAATTGATGCTTCAACTTGCAGATCTTCAAAAAGAGGCAGGGAAATCATCCGGAGATCTAGCAACTCAAACCCAACTTTATAAAGCATTTCAAACAGGCCTTAAGCAAGAAGGGAAAGTGGCTCAAGAGAAACTCTCTGGAGCTGCGGGGGCGATGAAAGCTGCATTTCATGTCGGTGATGCGATGCGTCAAATTGCCGATGGTCTCTCCCGTGTCACACGAGGGTAGAGTAAATTCTTTCCCTTAGATATTCTAACTATTATGCACCTTCATCAATTTTCACTCTTCCCAAAGTCGAAAATGACCCACGCCTCTTTTTTTAAAGAAGGGGGGGTGAGCAAAGGAGCTTACGCCTCGCTCAATATGAGCTACTCTTCAGAAGATGATCCCAAAAATGTTGCTGAAAATCGAAAACGGATGTGCCTCCACTTAAAGATCCCCAATCTCTACACTCCAGGCCTATGTCACGGGGGCCGTGTCGCTATCGCGGGTGAAGAAAAATTCGTCGATGGAGTGATCACGGATAAGCCTGGTCTCGGTCTTTTAATCACACATGCCGATTGTCAAGCCGCTCTTTTTTACGATCCCGTTCATCACGCAATCGGTGCTGTTCATTGTGGTTGGAGGGGCAATGTGCTCAATATTTATAAAAAAACTGTTGAGGCGATGGGAAAGACATACCACTCCCGCCCTGAAGATCTTCTTGTCGCAATCTCACCCAGTCTTGGCCCTGACGCTGCTGAATTTATCAACTACAAAGAAGAATTCCCAGAAAGCTTCCACCCTTTTCAAACAAAACCAAATCACTTCAACCTTTGGGAAATTTCTCGCAGCCAATTGATGGAGTGTGGTGTCAAGCAGATTGAAATTGCAGAAATATGCACTTATGAAAACTCGGATCTCTGCTTCTCTTACCGACGGGAGAAAAAAAGTGGCCGTTTAGGAACAATCATTGCATTAAACTGAAACGGCTTTCTTAGAAATATAGCCGAGCCGGAGCTCTTCTGAATAGACGAGCCAAAGCCCCACTCCCACGACACACATCGAAAAGAAAAAGGTCCAAGGCAACCCTTCTGCATGCATCACCCAACCCCAAACAGCGGCAAAAAGAGGTGTTGTCATCCCTGCAAAAGAGAGGAATGTTGCCGAATACCGTTTGAGCAACCAGCCGTACAAATTGTAGCAAAATAGGTTAGAGATAAAGATGATCAGAATGATCCATTTGAAAAAGTTTACATAATCACTCACCGGCGTAGGAGTCCAGCTATCGACAAAAAGGGAGTGGATCAAAGCAAAAAGTCCACCGATGAGCATCGATGATCCATTTGCCATCAGAGGAGACATCCCCTCATCTTTCCCAAGTCTACGGAGTAAAATCCACCCATAAACCGATGTCAATGTTGCCAAGATAAGTGCAATCTCAGGCCATGAGAAGATGAAAAAACTCCCCATTACGCTCTCCGATCCTGGGCTTGAGAGAAAGACTGGAGAAAAACCAATAAACCCCACTCCAAGCCCCAACATCTTCCTTTTTGTAATTTTTTCTTTAAACTGAATATAGGAGAACAAGGCAGCAAAGAAAGGAGAAAGGCTATAGATAAAGCACGCTTTGGCAGCTGTTAGGTATTGCAGACCCCAAAATTCAAATGCATTGGTGAGGTAGACAGCTGAAAGAGAGAGAAGGGTTAAAGGAAGAATTTGAGCTTTTGTAATGCGGAAATCTTTTCTTCGAAAAAGGGCCAAAAAGAGGAGTAAGATCGCTCCTGCAATTGCCATTCTAATCCCTGTCACATAGAGGGGAGGGCTGTATCTCATCGCAGCTTTTGCAAGAGAAAAGGAGGAGGCCCAAATAAAAAAATTGAAAAAGACTAAAAATAGGTTCATTTCCTCACCATATTACCACTATTTTTTATTTAATAACACCCGAAAAGAGGCTTCATCTTTGAGCCGTCCATAGACATCTTCAAAACGGACAATATCATCTTCTCCCAGGTATTCACCCACCTGAACCTCGATGATTTCGAGGGAAACTTTCCCTGGATTTTCCATCCGATGGATCGCTGATTTAGGGACAAAAATACTCTCCCCCTCATGGACAATGCTCTCTTTTCCTTGAATCGTGACATTTGCTGTTCCAGAAACCACAACCCAGTGTTCACTTCGGTGGTAGTGCATTTGCAAACTCAGTTTTTGCAAGGGGTTGACCGTAATTCTCTTCATCTTAAACCGTGTCCCTTCTTCTAACACAGTAAAACTTCCCCACGGTCTAGATACGGTGAGGTGTTCGATCGTTTCATCCCGATTTTTTAACTGTCCCACAATCTCTTTCACTTTTTGAGATTCCGATTTAGGAGCCACTAGCAGAGCATCATCTGTTGCAACAACGAGCATATCTTTTAAACCGATTGTCGTCACAAGTCGTTTTTCTGCAAAGATTAAGCTGTCAGTTGTCTCATGGGTAACCACCTCTCCTTTTATCACATTTCCCCTCTCATCTTTATCGAGAAGCTCGTAGAGGTTTTCCCATGATCCCACATCAGACCAATTGAGATTCATTGGGGCCATCGTCACTTTGTCAGACTTCTCCATAATGGCATAATCTAAAGAGATCGGCTCATCTAAATTGGGGGCAAGCCGCTCAAACTCTTTTTGCATTGTTTCGATGGTGAAGAGAAACATCCCTGAATTCCAAAAATATTTCCCAGAAGCAACATACTCTTGAGCCTTGGCAAGGGTTGGTTTTTCAACAAATTGAGCGCTCTCTCCGTGGATATACCCGTATCCGGTCTCAGCTCTTGTCGGCCTAATCCCAAAAGTGACAATTTTTCCCGCTTCAGCTTGGGGGATCGCCTCTTTTACAATGTCACAAAAGAGATCTTCAGGAGCAATCAAATGGTCGGCAGGACAGATGAAAAGTGGCTCTTTTGGGTCCATTCCCCGTTTGATCAATTCTTCCATTGCAAAAACAACTGCAGGAGCCGTATTTTTAGGAGCTGGCTCGAGTAAGATATTTTCTTTTAATTCAGGAACTTGATCTACAATGATATTGTAAGCATCGGGATGTGTGATGATATACACTTCATCGGTTAGAGCAAGCGCTCGGTGAACACTTTTTTGCAAAAAAGAGTGCTCTCCAACAAGCTTTAAAAACTGTTTAGGAAAATTCGTTCGCGAAAAGGGCCAGAGCCTCGTTCCGCTCCCCCCTGCTAGAATGCATACTTTCATAAAATTCTTCCATTTTAGTACTTACAAATGTTGAAAACTCTCTTTGAAAACGTTCCACAGAGAACTTCTCACTATTTTGTCGACAAGCTTCAGGGGAAAAAAGATGCCGTTTTCGCTCAAATAAATCAATCGCTTGTTTCAACGACACTTCGGTTTGCTCTTCGAAGAAACATCCCGTCATTGGGTCGATTGTTTCTCTTGCTCCCCCTTTTCCAAAAGCGATCACGGGAGTTCCACACGCTTGTGCCTCAACAGGGGCGATTCCAAAATCTTCATTTGCGGCAAAAATAAACCCTCTTGCTCCTCCTATCAATTTGGCCATTTCGGCTGTTTCAACACGACCGAGAAGTTGGATATTTGATGTACAAAGCTTTTCGATCCGTTTTTTTTCAGGTCCTTCTCCAATGACAACGAGTTGCTTATCTCCCATTTTTGCAAATGTTTTCACAATCAGATCAACCTTCTTGTAGGGGACCAATCGAGAGGCTGTGATATAGTAATCTTTTTTCTCTGTGCAAAGGGGGAAGGGGTCTAGATCAACCCCTGGATAAATCACAGCGGCCTCTCTCCGGTAGGTTTTTAAAATTCTCCTCGCAATAAAGTTTGAGTTCCCAATGAAGTAGTCAACACCTTGAGCTGCTTTTAAATCCCATAAACGGAGTTTGTGCAACATTTGCATCGCCATCCATTTTTTTACCCCCTTGAGTGTCGATAGATAGTCGTGTTGAAGCTCAGAGGCATAACGTAGAGGAGTGTTGCAATAACAAATGTGGAGCTGATCAGGTGCTGTGATCACACCTTTTGCAACAGCATGATTAGATGAGAGGACTAGGTCGTATTGTCGCAAATCGAGCTGCTCTATTGCAAGAGGCATGAGGGGGAGATAGTAAGGATAGAGCTTTTTTGCAAATGGAAGTTTCTGAATAAAGGTTGTTTGAGCTCTTTTCTGAAGGAGCTGATCTCGCTCTTCCTCTTTGAAAAAATCGATCACACTGAATAAATCTGCGTTGGGATAGAGCGATAAAATTTGACTGAGAACTTTTTCCGCTCCTGCACAGAGCGTTAACCATTCATGGACAACTGCAATTTTCATGAATTAAATGGATGAACCGTTTTGCTGTTGTTTCGGGAGTAAATTTTTTGACCCATTTCTCCCCTTTATCGACCAACTCTAGTCTTAACGCTTCATTTTGTAAAACAGTTTCCATCCCTTTCTGGATTGAATCGACCGAATAAGGGTCAACATAGTAAACAGCATCTCCACACACTTCTGGAATCGAAGCAGCCTTTGCTGCAATAACAGGACAAGAGCACGCCATTGCTTCTAAAGGAGGTAAGCCAAATCCCTCATAATAAGAGGGGAAGATAAACAATTTGGCCTTAGAATAGAGCTCTGGCATCTCTTCATCTTTGACATAGCCGGTGAATAAAACCCGCTCTCCTAAGTTTTTCTCCACATAGGCCAAAAGTGGATCATCTCTCGTCCTAAATCCCTCCTTTTTTCCTACAATCACAAGCTTTTCCCTGCAGTCCATTTTTTCAAATGCTTTCACAAGCCTGAGTAGATTTTTATGTGGTTTAATATTTCCCACAGCAAGCAGATACTCTTGAGGAGCATGTTGGGATTTTATCGCAACAGAGAGTTGTACCACATGCACCTTTTTTTTCACTCGGCAGAGGCGAGTAATCTCTTGTTTTGAGAAAGAAGAGATCGTTGTGATAAGATCGGAATAGAGGAGCGCTCCATTGAAAAACAGTTTGGCATAGATTTTTTGAAGAAGAGAAAGTGTTTTGCTAAATGCAAGAGGATAGACATCATTGATCGTTACAAGCCGTTTTTTAGCCCGAATCGGCAGGAGGGGAATATTGTAGTGTGGTGACCAAAAAAAATCACATTTTGGGATCTTTAAAAAGAGCTCAAACTGCTCTTTAATCGTGTAAATCCCGCTTTTCATCGGGATGAGTCGGGCTTGGCTGTCGATCTGATCATTTTCATTGTGGAGGAGGATGAGATCAAATTCTTTAGCAAGAAAAGGGAGAAGGTGTTTGAGATACGTTCCAATGCCAGAGGCGTGGAGCATCCGTATATCAACACAAAGCTGCATGTGAAGCGGCTTGTTGTTTAGCCAGTTGGAAATCGTGCTGTGTCATCTCTGAGACAAGTGCTTCGAAAGAAAACTTGGGAGTATACCCCAATTTCTTCTGCGCTTTTGAAGGATCTCCAAGCAACGTCTCTACTTCTGCAGGACGGAAAAATTGCGGATCAACAGCAACGATGGTCATCCCCACTTCTAAACAGTGTGGCTCGTCTGTTTCGATCTTTTCAATGATTCCCTTTTCCGTTATTCCACTCCCTTCAAAACGGAGAGTGATTCCAAGCTCTTTAGCGGCGAGTTTGACAAACTCTCTTACAGAATGTTGTTCTCCTGTTGCAATCACATAGTCATCTGGGGTGTCTTGCTGCAAAATAAGCCACTCCATCTCGACAAAATCACGGGCATGTCCCCAATCGCGTAACGCATCGAGATTTCCCAAGTAGAGACATTTTTGCAGCCCAAAGAAAATTTTTCCAAAGGCGCGTGTGATCTTTCGGGTGACAAAGTTTTCTGCTCTTTTAGGCGACTCATGGTTGAAAAGGATCCCATTGCAAGCGAAAAAATCGTACGCCTCACGGTAGTTGATAATCATCCAATAGGCATAGAGCTTAGACGCAGCGTAAGGAGAACGAGGATAGAAAGGGGTTGTTTCACTCTGAGGGACTTCTTGAACAAGCCCATAGAGTTCAGAGGTTGATGCTTGATAAAATCGACTCTTAAGGCCAAGTTTCCGCATCCCTTCGAGGAGGCGAATCGTTCCCATTGCATTCACATTGCCGGTGTACTCGGGATTGTGGAAGGAGACGGCGACATCACTTTGGGCTGCCAAATTGTAAATCTCGTCAGGAGCTGTCTTTGAAAGGATGGAAATCAAACTGCTCGTATCGGTTAAATCGCCGTAATAAAGCGAGACATCCTGACTCACTCCATCCAATCGTTCTGTCGATTCGGTCGATGAACGGCGATGAATTCCACAGACGCGGTACCCTTTCTCAAGGAGCAGTTGCGCTAAATACGCGCCATCTTGCCCCGTAATTCCAGTGATCAGTGCAGTTTTTTTCTTCATAACGGTCTATTTTGGATCTTTGCCCTTTTCTTTTCAACCTCTATTCTGTACACTTTTCTGCATGATTGTCACTGTAAAAGGAAAGAAGATTGAACTCGAAGAGAAGAGCACAGGGTTTGATCTAGCGTTAAAACTCAACCTCACAACCCCCGATCAAGCCCTTGCAGCTTCCATTAACGGGGAAACTGTCGACCTCTCTTCTCCTCTCAAGGAGGGGGATGAAGTTCAACTTTGGTCCTTTGCCGACGCCGAAGGAAAGGAAGTTTACTGGCACAGTTCTGCACACGTCCTTGCCCAAGCAGTCCTCCGCCTATGGCCTGATGCGATCCCAACAATTGGCCCCCCGATAGAAATGGGCTTCTACTATGACTTTGCCAACCTCCATATCTCTGACGAAGATTTTGGAAAGATTGAAAAAGAGATGGAAAAGGTCGTCAAAGAGAACCACAAAACAATGCGAGAAGTGCTTCCCAATAAAGCAAGCGCCCTCGAAGCCTTTGAAACAAATCCGTATAAAGTTGAGTTGATCCAAGGGTTTGAAGATGTAGAACTCACAACCTATCGGCAAGGAGAATTTTTCGATCTCTGCCGCGGCCCTCACATCCCCAACCTCGGCAAAATCAAAGCGCTAAAAGTGCTCAAAACATCGGGAGCCTATTGGAAAGGAGACAGCGGACGGGAGATGTTGACTCGCATTTATGCCGTCACTTTCCCCGATAGAAAAATGCTCAAAGAGTACCTCTTTCAGATCGAAGAGGCAAAAAAGCGGGATCATAAAGTATTGGGTCCCAAGCTCGATCTCTTCTCTCACCGAGAAGAAGCTCCTGGAATGGCCTTTATCCATCCGAAGGGGATGCTCATGTGGCACGCTCTTCTCGAATTTTGGCATGAACGTCACGCTGAAGCGGGCTACTCCGAGATCCAAACCCCCCAGATGATGGTGCGCGATCTTTGGGAACGGTCAGGTCATTGGGAAAATTACCGACAAAACATGTATACCACCTCTATCGAAGAGAGGGAATTTGCTATCAAGCCGATGAACTGTCCTGGTTGTATGCTCTACTACAAATCCCAAGCGCACAGCTACCGTGAATTCCCCTTACGGATCGCAGAGATTGGTCATGTTCATCGACATGAAGCATCTGGAGCTCTCTCCGGGTTAATGCGTGTCCGAAGTTTTCACCAAGATGATGCCCATATTTTTATGGAACCAGACCAAATTGAAGATGAGATTTTAAAAGTTCTCGTCCTCACTGACGAAATCTACTCAGTCTTTGGTCTCGACTACCACCTCGAACTTTCGACCAAACCTGAAAAAGAGACAATTGGAAGTGATGAGCAGTGGGAGCATGCGACCAAATCACTCAAAAATGCTCTTGACCGTTCGGAGAAACCCTATGTCGTAAGTGAGGGGGAAGGCGCCTTCTACGGCCCTAAAATCGATCTTCACATCAAAGACGCCCTAGGACGAACATGGCAGTGTGGCACCATCCAGCTCGATATGGCTCTCCCTGAACGATTTGATCTTGAATATGTTGGAAAGAGTGGAGAACGGCTACGCCCCATTATGATTCACCGCGCTCTTTACGGGTCGATCGAACGGTTTTTCGCTATTTTAATCGAGCATTTTGCCGGGAAATTCCCCCTCTGGCTCAGCCCCAGACAAGTGCGCATCATCCCCGTTGCTGATCGGCATGTCGACTACGCTTACCAAATTGCAGAAAAATTGAGCGACTTCCACTGCGAAGTGGATGATAGTCATGAGTCGGTGAGCAAGAAAATCCGCCTTGCACAATTGAACCAAGTCAATTATATGCTGACAATTGGAGACAAAGAAGTCGAGAGCCAAACCATCTCACTCCGCTCACGTGATAACGTTGTGCATGGAGAGATGCAGTTAGCTGACTTCCATACAAAAATTCAAGAGGAGAAGAGGTCGAGACGATGGCAAGATTAACAACATTACTCAAAGAAACATTTCTTGGGAAAGAAGAGAAAAAAACAGACACAGCCTTATCCATTTTTTCTAATGATTTTAGAATGAATGAAATTGGAGAAAAAGAGCGGTCTGAAATCTCCCATATTTTAGAAAAATATGCCACTGAAGAGAGCTCTGTTACCGAAGATTTTAAAACCCTTGTAGGGATTACCCAAGAAGTCAAAGCGATCACCAATCAAGCCGCTGTTTTGCATGGAGAGCGGATCAAGCAAGTTCAAACCCTTCTAAAAGAATACAAAGATGGCGCTTTTACCTCCTGGTTAAAAGCGACCTATGGAAATAGACAAACGCCTTATAACCTCCTCCAATACCACGAATTTTACGAAACGATGCCAAAGACGCTTCACCCACAGATTGAAGCGATGCCGAGACAAGCGATCTACACACTTGCCTCTCGTAAAGGAGATTCTGAGAAAAAAGAAGAGATCGTCCGCAATTACAATGGTGAGACAAAGCAAGAGATGATCACAAAAATCCGCTCTGAATTCCCTTTAAATGAGAATGACAAAAGGAAGGCTGATGTGGGAGAAGGGGTGGTTAAAACGTTGAACCGGCTTATTGAAACAGTTTCAACTTCAACACTTACAGATAAACAATCAAAACTTATTTCTAAACAACTGACCACTTTAAAAGGACTACTTAAATGACGACACAAACCGTTAGCTTAGATGACCAAATTTTAATGCTTTTCGAAGGAAATTTGAGACGTATTTTCGCAATGAAAATCACCCGCAGTACGTTCCGCGAACTACAAAATGTGATTCTCAACTGTGCCAATCAAAATAAAGAGCTTGCCAACTACCTCTTTGAGACACTCCTAACAGGGCAAATCAAAGGAAAGCTCAACAACGAAAAGCACCAAGAAATTTTAGAAGAGATCATCAAAAACTTCACCATCCCGGCTCGTCTTTGCAAAGAAGTGTATGAGCGTGGAGAATTTATCAATGTGGTTACATCTGATCTCGTCACACAACAAGAAGATTGTGCCTTGCTCAACCGACTCCGAAGGATTGATGGAGAAGAGTTTATCTTTCTTGCTGATCCACAAAACACTATCCATCTTCTCCAACATTTTGTTGGCCGGCTCAAAGATTTTGAGGCGCAGCCAAAGGGAAAGGAAGCGATGCAGAAGTTGAAAAAAGAGCTCTCTGTCATTGGAGATCGCCTCAAGCAATTTGCATTATGATTGGTAGTTGGGAACTCATCGTTATTTTGGTTGTCGTGCTTGTTCTCTTTGGAGGGAAGAAGTTGCCTGAGCTTGCAAAAAACCTAGGGAAAGGGTTGCGTGAATTTAAAAAGGCATCACGAGGAATCGAAGAAGATGACGAGAAAGAGGAGTAGTTTTTGGGATCACCTCAACGAGTTTAGAGCAACGCTCATCAAGATTGCCTTCACTCTGCTTCTCGGTTTTTCCCTCACATTTTTTTTCCATAAACCGATCTTGAGCTGGCTAATCGCTCCAATCGAGAGTCAGCTTGTTTTGCTCTCTCCTTTCGAAGGGTTTGCCGTTGCGTGTAAAGTTGCTTTTTTAAGCGCACTTGTTCTCACATCCCCACTTCTCCTCATCCACCTTCTCTCTTTTATCCTCCCAGCCCTCTATACCAAGGAGAGAAAACTCCTTCTTCCCCTTCTTTTTGCCTCCTTTTTCTTCATGGTAGGAGGAGCTCTTTTTTGCTACGGCGTGACGCTTCCACTTGCACTCAATTTTCTAAAAAAATTTAGTCTTGGCATTAATTTATGGACCCTCACCCACACCGTTTCATTTATTCTCTCTCTCCTCTTTGCCCACGCTCTTGCTTTTGAATGTGTGGTCATTGGATTTGTCCTCACCCATTACGCTATTTTCACCCACTCTCGCCTCATCCAATCGAGACGATACGTTTATGTAGGGCTTCTCATTGCCTCAGCGATTCTCACACCCCCCGATGTGATCTCTCAACTCCTCTTGGCCCTTCCCCTTACACTCCTTTTTGAAGGAATGATTCTCTATTCAAAGCAGCTGAAAAAGTTTGAATACAATCGCCTCAAAAAGGTAGTATAAAGGGCAACTATGGAATGTCGATGAGCTGGAGTAATATTTTCCTTATTTTAACTGTCTTGATTCCCCTCCTTTTTGGGATGTGGGGAATCATGCGTAGTATCAAAGAGGAGATCCGAGCTTTCAGAGGTGAATTAAAAGATGATATTCAGTCACTCAGAAGCGAATTAAAACGTGATCTGCGTGCTATGGAAGAGCGCCTTTCCAGATGGATGGATTCTTTAGAAAAACGGACAGATACACTTCAAGAAACAGTCTTTTTTCTCTTTACAGGGGAAAAAATTGACCGAATCTCAGAACCTCCTCCATTTAGTGAAGAGGCAAAAGAGGGATAAACAAGCTCTTCTAGTCGATTCCTGCTACCCAATGGAGGAGTGTTTTGTCAATACCACTTTCCCCTCATGCAACGAGTGTTGTTTTTCATGACGATGCTTTCTATTTAGCAGCAGGGTGTGAGATCTATGCTGTCGACACAAATGGGAAGCGTATTCTACGCTTTTGTGCAACACACTCTTCTATCATCCACTTAGGTCTAGTTGGAGACACTCTTGTCGCGATCACACAACTTGTCGTCAAAATGTGGGATCTAACCTTTACACAAGAAACCAAAAGAATCGATCTTATACACACATTTGACCTTCAGGGAGACCACTTCGCTTTTACAGCTTCCCATCTCATCATCGCTAAAAAAATGAAGCTCTCTTCTATTTCTACAGACTCCCTAGAAGAAACATATGAAAAGATAGACAGTCATTCTATTACTCATCTTGCAGCTTCGGAAAATCAGATTGCTTCTTCAGACAACAAATCTATTGTTTTGCGAAATGAAAAATTAGAGCCGTTAAAAACTCTCCCCATAGAGGATAAGGTATCAAATCTTACGTTAGTTGGAGATCAATTATTTGTTTTATCTCCCGGAAAAAAACCAACTGTTGGTGTTTGGGATTGTGGGTCTTGCTCTCTCCTCTCTACTTTTGAGATAAACCCTTTTTATAAGACATCCCCATTAAAAACTGTTGGAGGTGAACCACTCCTTTTTGCTGGTGACTCCGTGTTTCAATTAACACAAGATCGGATGATTCTAGTTATAAAACGACCAGATCTAGGAGCTATTTGCGACTTCTCCTATGGACCGGACAAAATAAGTGCCATCGTTGTTGGGAAGCAGGAGACACTTTTTCTACCGGCTCGACCTGAAGAGCCTCTATTCGCTCAGGTAGCGACCCTCCTTTTCGAATGGGTATGTAGTATCAGCGACCCTTTGTAGCGGCTCCCAATAACCTCGATCTAAAAAGCCGTGTGAACCATTCCAGTAGAGAAAAAATGCAATGATCCCAAAAACAATCACCACGATGTAGGTGATGTGGAGGAATAGGGGGATTTTATTCTCTTCTGTTTGAGGAATTTCATCTTCTTCATTCATCATCAAATACCTGATATTTTGGATCTTCAGAGATGTCAAGCCGCTTTTTGCAAAGTAAATAGATAAAGGTTAGCACAGCTCCACCAAAAAATGCGAAGAGCAGTGCATAGTGTAAAACAAATCCATAGATCCCATCACTATCTATCATGTTGACCCACTCCTTCTATAATATCGATAGTTTGTATGGGATCTTTACCAAGCCACCACGCCTCTGTAGGAGGTAAAATACGGGTTCCTTTTGTCATGAGATATTGGAAAATTGCCTCAAATTTATAGTTAGGAACGGTATAAGGATTTTGTGGAGAACCAGTTGGATCTTTATCAAAGAAATGGGTAAAGGTGGGCATGACACTTCCTTTACTCTCGGACTGAGGTGACCAGAAGTGAGACATGTGCCAATCACGATGGGGTCGCTTGATCCCCACACGAGAGATATCAGGACCAATACGTCTTGTTCCAGGAAACGTCACTCGTTGGTAAATATATTCATTGGCAGAAGAGGGAGGTGCTGGGTAATCAGGCGCTCCATTTAACACAGTGTCTTGCACAAGGGTGCGTGTTTGGTCGGTATGGCAATACCAACACCCTTCAATCCGGTAGATATTTTCTCCCATATCGATCAATGCTTTTCTAGAGAGAAATTTGAGCCGCCCTTGTGTGAGCTCTTTAAAATCGCGCACTGGCTCTCCATTTTCATTGTAAAGCCAATATTCATTCCCCTGAAGATTCCTTTTAGAAACCGTGTATTCTTTTGGATTACTCACATAGATCACCCCTTTTTCAGTATAATAAGGGGGTTGATCACCCATGAGTTGAAAATGATCTGACCAATTTTCAATCACACCGTCTGTTTCAGTCACAGCAAATGCCTCTTCAAGCTTGGGATCGTACAGCTCATAAATTTCATAATACTGATCACCCCCAAGTTTCTCCCGAAATGTTTTTTCTAAATCTTTGGCTACAGGTCTACGGAGGAGAAGGAGGCGGGTGGTGAGCTTAAGCTTTTGATCTTCAAGATGGGTGATATAGGTTTGCAGTTCAGGAGGGGCCATAATTCGAATAACCTCGCTCTCTTGAAAAGCAAGAGCTGTAAATCCTCGCTTTAGGTGGTAGACATACTGAAGCCCTGCCCCTCCTGGGTTAGAGGTGCTGATATAGACGTTGGGATCGGAGACAGTGTACATCTGCTCTTGATAGGTGCTCGAAGCTTGTTTCCAGCTCGGATCGATATGTTCTGGAGCCCAAAGAGTGACAAAAATAGCAGAAGCAAAGAGAAGAACAATGCCAATAACCGTTCCAAGAGCTGACCATTCAAGCTTTTTCATGCACTTTAACTCGTCTATCTAAGATGATTGTATTGAAGATATTCACTGCAAAAATAGTGCAGCCAGCTAAGATAATAATCCCACTGACTGTTCGAACAAGCCACCACCACCACATCTTTTCAATTGTTAGCAGGAAGGGTAGACGGCTGAGATTTTCGTGAAATTGTGCGTAGGTTGACCCTGTTCCCCAGCTCGCCCACATCAACCCTTGATGAAATCCTCCAATCCAAAGAGAGAGAAACATCAAAATAGATCCAGTCAATGCAAGCGTGAAATGGGTATTAGCCATTTTCTCTGACCAAAGGGGTTTGCCAGTAATCTTTGGAACAACATAATAAACCCCTCCGATCGCAAAAAAGGTGAATGTTCCGAGAAGCGACATATGCGCATGCCCAATGATCCAATCGGTTTTTGAAATGATCTCATTGACATTGCGCAACGATTGCAATGACCCTTGCATACAAACGATAAGGTAGAATGCGACGCCCATCGTGAGAAAACGAAGCGCTGCACTTTTGCTATACATCTGCCATCCCCGTTTCACCGTTCCAAAAAGATTTGTAACAACAGTCCAGACAGGAATGATCAACCACATTGAAAAGATGATGCTTGTTGTTTGAAGCCATTGTGATTCAGGACCGTGAAGCATGTGATGTGCTCCTATCCATGCATAGAAAAATGCAATCGACCAAAATCCCACCATCGAAAGACGGTGACTATAGATCGGTGTCTTTGAAATTTTTGGGATGAAGTAGTAGGCAATTGCAAGTCCGAGCGGGGTAAAGATAAGACCGACTAAGTTGTGCACATAGAAGAAGCTGGTGTTGACGCGGGAAATCCCTTGTGGCACCCACTGGATGACGAAATTGCCAACGACAAACGTAAACGACGCCCAAATCAATGTTCCAAGAGCATACCAAAGAGAGACGTACATCTGTTTATGTCGCCGTCTCATCACAGTCATGAAAATGTTTACAGCAAATAAAATCCACGCAACTGTCATCAATCCCTTAATAGGGATGATACGCGCAATCATCATTGGAAATTCGGCATATTCCCAACCAAAATTGGTTCCAAGTGGATAAGAAAAAATTCCCAAAGCGGCAGAGGGCCACCAAATCCATGTGGTCACCGTTGCCAGTTTAACGCTCCAAAGAGGGGAGCCTGCAAGACGGGGAACGAGATAGTAGATGAGCCCCATGTCGACGGAGAGGAGCCATAAAATCGCAACACTTCCCACATGAACGGGACGAACCCGCCCAAAAGAGACATACTCCCCGGTAAAAGAATTGGGTGCTAAAAAACCGTTATAGGAGATGAAAACACCGATAAAGAGGCCGATGATAAGAAAAAGAACTGCGGGATAAATCATCTCCTTTACAGGCTTGTCATTGTGCATAGGAAAAACTATAATCTTCTTGAAGTTTTTTTGCATTGGCAAGTGTTGTGAAAATAGCTGTCCGCAAATTAATGTACCCTCTTTGAAGAGCAATCCATTTTTGCCCCTCTTTATCAGCCAGGGGATCGAACTCACTGATCCCCGCTTCTTCAATCTTCTTTTGATATTCAGTAATCACTTGGTCGAGATAGGTGATCAACTCTTCTGGCCTCCCCTCTCTTTTTTCTAAAAAGATCAGGTAGCTTTCAACGATGTGATTTGGAAGCTCTTTGGAAATGATTTGCGCGCCCAAATTGTGGTAGAGCTCTTTCTCTTTTTTCAGTCGCTCAACTGCAGGGTCTCCTGAGATGTAAAGTTGGATGATCTTTTTATCAAACCATTCATAGGTCACCTCATCGAGTTTTTCTCGCTGTATATGAGCATCGGTCATCGCCCGAATATAGAGGACAAGTTGCATCCGTTGAGCTGCTGTTGTTTGATCTCCCCATGGAGTCATTGCTGTTCCTGGAACACCAAATTTGATCGAGCGAAGAAGTCTTAAATCATCCCGTGTGCGGATCCATGGAAGATTGGTGAACATGCGTGGCTTTGCAACAAGCATTGTTGTTGAGCGTTCACCTGCACCTGTTCCATCCTTCCCGTGGCAAACGGCGCAATTGATGTTGTAGTAATCACCTGCTTCGTCGAGGTTCTCCGCTGTGGCAAAGCGGGTTTGAATGTAGAAGAGTTCCCGATCAGGACCAGAAATGGGGTTGGGACGCACTTCAAAGTAGTCATTCACATCAACTGGATTTGGGACAGGCTGAAGAAGATCTCCCTCTTTTTTCATCTCCTCGACCACATCTTCTGCTGTGTAATTCCATTTCTCAGTGATCCTTTTCCCTTCACGTGGCTCAGGGGGAAGTCCTTGGTAGAGCCAATCGACCATCTGCGTGATTTGTGTTGCATCCAAAACAGGAGATTGCCCCTCAACAGCTTCTCCCCAAGGAGGCATCGGTGTTCCCATCACCCCGTGTGTGATCGAATCGATCGCTCGCTCTTTGGTTAAACTTCGCAAAAAAACGGGATCGCGTAAATTCTTTGGAACAGGATAGATCCATTCGGCAACTAAACCATTTCCTTGCCGATTTGGACCGTGGCACGCTGAACAAAGTAACTCATACGCTTCAGCTGGCTTAAATCCATCTGTTTTCCACATTTGTTGGAAACGGTGCTGATTTTTCTTTCCAAGCACATAGAGCATGTGGTTGAGCATATAAAACTTGGTATCATCAAATGGCATCACCGGCATAATCGATTTTGCCGTATATCCTGGTGGATTGTGGAAATGACCAAGAAGCCACCCTTCATCCCGGTTCACCCCTGACCAATTCAAAGGAGGAGCGATCTCTCTTCCTAATCCATACTCCTGAATGTAAGCTCTCTGCACTTTTTTCAATCGCTCTTTATCGGCAGGATCACTCAGTGCTCGCTCAGCAAATTTGAAGTTGGAGTAAAACTCTTCAAAGTTAATTTCATCTAAGAGGCTCGTCTTTTCTATCTGAACAATTTGTGTATCAATCGCTTCTCTTTCTGTCTCCACACCAAATGCAATTTTAGAACCAGGCGCCCCGTCGGGAAATGTGCGTAAAAACCATGCTGTATCATGCACTTCATACTTAGAATCAAACCCTTCGAGCTTGTGGCATGCTGCACACCCCTCTGTTGCATAGACGAGCATTCCTTCCTTTACATCTAAAATCTGTGTGGGTGAAACGGGTTTTTCCCAAGCCATCTTCTCTCCAGCTTCCCACTGAGCAAGAGAGAGTTGATGCTCCACTTCTGAAACAACTTTTCGCTCTCCTGTCTGTGCCATCAAAAAAGACATGAGATCGGCCACCTCTTCGTGGTCAAGATGAAAATTAGGCATTGTCGATGAGGGGAGATCGGCTTGAGGCCACACGATCGACTCTTTCACATACCATGGATAATTCAGTCCAATTGTGGTGAGTTCAGGTCCAACACTTGCACGAGAAAACCCTGCAATACGGTGGCATGCGTAGCACGCTTGAGAGATGTAAAGCTGTTTACCTCGCTCATATCCTGCAAGAAGATAATCGAGGTGGGTCCGCACATTTTGTACAACCTCCTGGTTTTGCTCGACGACCAAAAGGGGGTTTTCTTTTGTTAGGGAGTGCTCCTTCTCCTGAAGCAATCGTTCAACCCGTGTTCTTTCTTCAGCTAAAGCATTCAAGGGATTTTTGTGCTCTTTGATAAATGTGTATTGCCCTTCATATGCATCTATTTGATCGCTTGTATTTTCAGAGTTTTGCAACTCTTGGTTGAGCCATTGCAACGCCCCCCCATCTCCTTCTCTTTTTAAAAGAATTTGAAGATGATCAATAGAAGCCAGAGCTTTCTGATCATCGATGATTCCTTGCTCAAGTGTTCCACGCCTCTTCTCTTGCTCCATCTTGAAATCATCAATTTTAGACAAAAGACTCTTCACTTCATTTTGACTCGTTTGGTGGCATTGCATGCATTTTGCAACAATCAGCGGACCTGTCATCAAAGGTTTTGTTTGAAAGACCAACTCGTGCGAAGGTTTCCCGTTGTACATCTTTGAAAAGAGAGGATCGTTATTGGGATCGATCTCCAAAAATTGCGGTTTTTTAAGTTTTGGATCCCACAGCTCATATTCATCGTCATAGATCGGTCCGTGCGCCCGATTTTTTACAAGAGCCCGTCCATTTCCGCTATGGCATGAAGTACAACCATACTCATCGATTGGGTGGTGTTGAAAAGGGCGAGTCTCTCCCCCGATGAGTGGATGCATTTTCAGTGCCTCTTTTGCAAAATCAAACTTCTGATCGTTCACATGGGCAAAAACATAGTCGGGATTTTTTTCCAAGATAGGGTTTCCTTCCCCATTGATCAAAGGGTTGTCATTCACATCGAGAGCGACACGGGTGGGTGAAAAATGAGGGAGATCGATAGCGACATGACACGACGTACACCTATCTATAATTTCGGGGCCATTTGTTGTATCGGGAATGAGAATTTGCTTGATCCCCATCTGGAAAGGAGCGGGCTCTTCTCCTGTCCTTTCAGAGCGCAACTTCTCAAGATCGCGGTAGGCGTATTGATACGTCTTATACTCGGGGAAAACTTCTCGATAGACGAAGACTCCGATGCCGAGCATCACCAAAACTGCGAAGAAGATGAGGAACATTTGGTATTTCATCAATGTCTCGCAAAATTTTCAGTCCACGGCCAGATCCATCCCCAATTTGGCCCTCTAAAAAAGACACCAATCACAACCAAAATCCCTTGGATAGTCATAAACGTTGTGTAGATAAAAATCCCCAAATAACGGCTCCTGTGAAACCACACTCCTTCACCATAAGGATTTCGGTCAAAGTAAGGAATCAATGCCAATCCAAGAACAATCAATGTTGGAATCGCAACTCCTCCCCAAAATGCATTGTAAGCAACCATCTCTTGCAATCCCAAAAAGTACCACGGCGCTTTTGCAGGATTTGTCGGTTTAGAAGGGTCGGCAATCTCTTCAAGTGGAGCATCGATGAAAAGGGAGAGCAAGATCACAAGAGCAGCAGTTCCCAAAAAGACCATCAGCTCTGCTCGAAGCAAGTTTGGCCAGGTAAAAATATAGTTTTCAGGCCCTCGATCGACCGTTTGATTTGAACCACGGACAAGTTCCATCAATCCATAGGTGCGGCGAACACCTGGAGCAAACGACTCTTTTGTATCAGATCTTTGCACGACACGGTAAGGGTCTGGACGCCATTTATCTGGAGGTCTAGCAAGCCCTCCATCTTTCCGAATCCGCCAAAAATGGACGCCGAGCAGTGTGCCGAGTAACATCGGCAATACCATCACATGCAAAACATAAAAACGGATCAATGCATCTTGCCCTACAGTTGTAGAGCCGAGTAACATCAACTTATTGATGTTGTACTGCATCCCAGGAATCCCTGGTACATAACCGGCGATTTCAGCACCTACGGTGATTGCCCAAAAAGAGAGTTGATCCCACGGCAGCAAGTACCCTGTGAATGATAAAAAAAGCGTGACAACCATCAAAAGAACACCGATCACCCAATTGAATTTGCGTGGCCCTTTGTACGCTCCCATATAAAAAACACGGCTCATATGGAGAAAGACAAACAACACCATCAATTGCGCCGACCATCTGTGAATATTGCGCCACATCATTGCAAAAGGGGTTGTATCAAGCCAATCGACCAAAATTGTATACGCTCGATCAACAGCAGGAATGTAGAAAAACATCAACACAACACCTGTGATCACAAGGAGAAAGAAAAGAGAAGCTGTAATCGTTCCAAGCCCCAGCGTGTGGAATGGATCGACAGCGGTTTTGTGGCATTTTACAGGGTGGAAATGGAGGAAGAAATTCTTAAAGACAATTTCTGATCGATCAACATCATTGTTGGGATAATTGTGCCGAAAAATAGAGCGGACAAAGTCCATGGGAAGTGACTCTAACATCCCCCAAAAACTCTTTTTTTTCGTCCCTTTAAACTCTGTCATACCACTGGTGAATACCACGCCTCTGAACCGACGTGAATTTCGCGACTTTTATCTACAAGAAGTTCCCCCGATGCTCCCTTATAGATCTGAAAATAAACCAACGGAAGAGGTGCTGGACCTCCTGTATTCCGCCCATCTAAATCGTATGTTGATCCGTGACAAGGACATTTAAACCCTGTTTCAACGGCATTGACAGTGCAGCCTAAATGTGTACAAATGGCTGTAATACAGCGTACGCGTCCCCGCGCCACTTCGATGAATGTTTTTTGTGCAGGCAAAAAAACCTTCCCCTCAGAGGCAAGCACATCTTCTGGTCTTCCGATTGGAAAAACACTTGGAGGGATCTTCAACGCATTGGGATAGAGAAATCCTCCCATCGCTGCCGCTAAAACACCTCCCACTCCTGCAACTGCCCCCCATCCTGCAAGGGCGATAAAACGGCGACGAGAAATCTTCTTTTCATCTTGGATCAGACGTAGGCTATTGCGATATTTTGGCACTCAATCCTCATCTCTAAAGAGTTGATATTTGACATCTTCAGAATCTTCAAACTGACCTTTTTTCAAATGGTAGATAAAGACTGAAAGAGCGGCAAAACCACTTGCCAAGGAAAATAGAATAAACCAAACAATTTCCACTATCCAATCCACCTAAATGAATAATTCATCACATCCATTGTGACAGCTTGTGTTGGACATTTTTCAGCACAAAGGCCACAACGGATACAAAGGTCCTCATCTTTTAACATTGCAGTCCCTAAATTGTCCAATTCTTCATCACACATTTTCGATGAATCGACTCCATAATTGTTATCGACAGCTTTCCTTAAATTCCCTTCCCCTTGATCCAGATCCATTTGTGATAATCCAACCTGTTTCAAGCAATTTGTTGGACAAACATCGACACATCCGTTGCATTTGATGCACAAAGATCCATCAAAAACAGGGGAGATGTGACATTGCAAGCAACGGTTTGATTGTTCATGCACCTCTTCAGGCGTGTAGTTTTTCTCGACGAGGTCTAACGTTTTTTTTCTTTTTGCTGCTGGCTCCATTTGAGGAAGTGCCCATTTTGTCCGAAGATAGGTTTTGTCACGCATCGGAGGAATCGTTGTGAACTCACCGACAAACTCTTGATAAGGACGGGTTCCACGGAGATCGGAATCGATTGCACGGGCCGATTTTTGACCATGAGCAATCGCATCGATGAAAAGTCCTGGTCCAAACGCTCCATCTCCCCCTGCATAAATCCCTTTGATCGAAGTACGCCCTGTATCGCGCTCCACTTTAATCACACCTTGCTCCATTTCAAATGCTTCCTTTTTGTCCCATCCATCAAACAAACTCATATCCATCGACTGCCCAATTGCAAGGGCAATCGTATCGCATGGAATCACAAATTCACTTTCAGGGATAAAGTCAGGAGAGAATTTTCCATCGGCATCAAAAAGAGATGTGACCCGCTTCACCTTAAGCCCAATAATCTTCCCCCTTCCATCCCGCTCAACAGAGATGGGGCCAACCCGGTTGATGATCTCGATATTCTCTTCCATCCCATCTTCGATTTCAAACTCATCAGCTGGTTGCTCATCGCGCGATTCCAAGCACGTGAGCGTCACGTGGTCAGCCCCATTTCGGACAGAAGAGCGAGCGACATCAAAAGCGACATTTCCCCCACCGACAACGACAATCCGCTTCCCAATTTTCCACTTTTGCTCCCCACATAAAAGCTTGAGGTATTCAATCCCTCTGATGATATCGGGAGCGGTAAAATCCTCTATCGGCAGCTCACGCGACTTCCAAAGCCCATTGCCGATAAAAATCGCATCGTACTTCTCCTCCAGCTCCTTGAGCGTAATGTCACGCCCCACTTTTGTATCGTAGTGGATGTTTGCGCCAAGGTGCTCGATCGCATGACACTCATTGATCGCCAAATCATTTTTCAGCCGGTAATTTGGAACACCATAGACAAGTAGTCCTCCAGGAAGAGGCATTTGTTCAAAAACATCCACTCCATACCCAAGGCGAAGAAGGTCGTGTGCACATGTCAAAGAAGCGACTCCAGCCCCTACACATGCCACCTTCAATCCATTTGATTTTGGCGTTGTGCTCCCTCTTGCATAGCTAAACTCAAGAGACTTCACATGTGCTTCTTTATCGAGCCCAAACCACTCATCGATATACCGTTTTTGTGCTCTGATGGTCAATGTTTTATCCACTCGATCTCGTCGACATGAGATTTCACATGGAGCGCCACAGATGACACCACAGATCGATGCAAAAGGATTGGGGCCGCGAGCAATCTTGTACCCCTCGAGGAGGTCTCCTGTATGAATCGCCATCATATAGCCCCGTCCATCGGTATTGACAGGACACCCATCACGGCAATCGATTTGCCGAATAAAGTAGTCGAGATCGGGAATTGTTACGTCATACGCTTCGCGGTAGATCTGCGTTAATTTTTCATCCATGAGTCATCGACTCTACCACACCCAACTGTCTATTTCAAATTTTAACGATGATACTCTGCAGATTTGAAATATTGACTTTTCTTTTTAGAACTTGTATTTCGAAAGACATGCTCGATGGAATGCTCTATCTCTGGTTTGTACTCACAGCACTCTCCCTTCTCTACATCACCTATGACCTGATCTTCGTCACTCCCGAAGCGGGTGTGATGAAAATAGGTTTTTGGCTCGTCACCCTCTACACAGGACCGATCGGTCTTTTTTTCTACCTCATCACCTGTAAAGAGCCGATGCCAAATACGCACGAAGAATTCATTAAACCTCTTTGGAGACAAGCTCTCGGGTCGATGGTTCACTGCTTAGCTGGCGATGTCACAGGTATTCTCATTGCAGCAATTGTCATTGGATTTACTCCTCTTTCCATGCCATGGGAAATTGCTATTGAATATTTTGCCGGCTTTTTATTCGGCCTCTTTATCTTTCAATCTCTCTTTATGAAAAATATGATGGGAGGCACGTATTTCAAAGCGTTGAAAGTCTCTTTTTACCCTGAGCTCGTTTCAATGAATATGATCATGGCAGGGATGATTCCCACCATGGTGATCTGGAATCTACTCGATCCGACAGCTCAATCTCCCCTTTCCACCCATTTTTGGGGAAAGATGAGCCTCGCCTCAATTATTGGAGGGATCACAGCCTACTACCCCAACTACTGGCTTGTCGGCTCTCACCTAAAACATGGAATGATGACAGTGAGGAAATAGATGGAAGAAATGGAACACCATAAGCCAATGGTTAGCCGAAGGAAGCGGTGGGGCGGTATTCTTCTCTCAATCCTAGGGCTTGGCATTGGAATTGCTATCTCTATTCTTGCTTGGATCAATATAAAGTAGAGGAGAAAGACCATGTCAACAGAAGGAATCGGTGGCCCACAGCGGACTCCAAACAATCCTGAAGAGACGTTGCCAGCTGCAAGCCCTATTGAAGCACACCAACAGTCATTGCAACAAAGTTATGATGCCGCATCCTCCATGGAAGCAATTAAAGGGGCCTCTCTCGATGATTATAAAGCTAGAAAGATTGCAATGCCCTCTGATCACTCTCCACATAGTGAAATTGCAAATGAAATGACAACACATCTCGGCTACTACGCGTCTAAAGTGGATGATGCATTAAAGCAATATGGCGTTGATCCATCTCAATATCCAGGACTTACAACAGCTTTAGACACTATCCACAACTCATGCTCTACCCCTTTGTCTAACTACAATATGGATGAATCGGGCTTTCAAGACCATATCAATGGACTCAATGGGCATATCGACCACCTAAATAGTGGGCTACAAGCACAAAATAGTATTGGATCAGTCGAAGAGAATTTTGCAGCGCTCACTCAACATGGAATGGATCAAGAAAGAGCGGTGCAAAATTTAGGCAAAACCATCTCAACAGCACGGGAACGAGCAAGTGATTTAATCGCCCAAGAAGCTTGGGAAGCCTTTCACAACCATGCAAAAGGATTAACCCCTAAAGTGGGTGAGATCAACCAAACTCTTGCTGAAATGAAGAACCAATCTTTAGAAGATTACCAAAGTGGAGGCTTAAAAAGATTGGATACAAATATGTTACAAACAAATACGCAAGTGAAGGATCTCACGCAACAAATCGAGGCTCTTTCAAGACAAAAAGAAGGGATTCTTCAAACAAAATTTGGCCACTTCCAAGAGGTTGCAAGTGACATTGACCGTGCAATTACAGCATTGACAACGGAGTTAAAAGCATTAAAGGAGGGAGGAGCCACATCACCTGAATCCATCCCCTCTTCTTCGGCGGGAGATCTTCTAGGCAGGCTGGGTGTCGCGACAAATTTTCCCACACTCTCTTAGAGGGTGTCATCAGTGGAGAAAAAATTCCTCAAAAATCCCATTTCCATCTTTTGACGCCACGCTCTAGAAAAAATTTCTGCCCAGCTCTTAAAGCCGAGCAGAAACCCTTGGTTAACTGAACCATCCTTTAGAGGGTACAGCTTCTGCAGCTTGTGCAGCTTCTTCTGAGAGCTGTCCAGTGATGACATGCTCACAACTACGAAGACCGTCTTTATCTCCACGATCCATGAAGTGAGTGATCAAAGCACCCAAAACAGGGATAATCTTTAGAAATGAGACGACAAATTGGTGAACCCACGCCCAGCGCAACTCTCTTGGGCTCAGATTATTTTGAGTACGAGTACTCTCTTGCGTATGTTTTGTATCTAAATAGTCGGTGACTGTAAAAGAACGATAGGTGTGACGAACACAATGACCTACAGCTTCTGCCGCTCCACAAATTCCGTATACAGGCGCTGTAACAACATCTTTTACCCCTGCCATAATTCCTGAACATTCCATAATACCTCCAATGGTTTTTGATTTCTTAGCGAGATCTTAATCTTTAGAAAGATTATGTTAAAGAAGAAATTTTTCTATGTTTTGGTATTTATGCATTTGATCACGGTGGTGTGCGGCATCTTCAAAGCGATGTTCCTTGGCTGCTTCATTCATTAATTTTCTCTCCTTTTTCACCTTCTTCTCAAGCTCTTTTGGAGTAAAATAGTGTTCTTGTTTCTCTTCAAGAACCTCTTCTTCTTCTTTGCTAATTCCCATCTCAACTCCAAGATCCCGCTTGATCGTCTTTGGAGTGATTCTATGCTTTTGATTATAAGATTCTTGTTTTTCTCTTCGCAATTGGGTTGTCCGAATCGTATTCCGGATCGCATCGGTGATCACATCGGCATACATGATGACCCGCCCCTCAGCATTGCGCGAGGCTCGGCCACATGTTTGGACTAGAGCTGTCTCACTTCTGAGAAACCCTTGCTTATCTGCATCCAAAATAGCGACAAGGGAGACCTCAGGAAGATCAAGCCCTTCCCGCAAAAGGTTGATGCCGACCAAGACATCGAAAATGCCAAGGCGGAGGTCACGTAAAATTTGGACCCGCTCAAGTGTATGAATATCGGAATGAAGATATTTTGCTTTGACATCAAGCTCCAACAGGTACTTTGTCAAATCTTCGGAGAGCCGTTTGGTGAGCGTTGTCACCAAAATTCTCCCCCCTTTTTCGGCGTGTGAACGGATCTCTTCTAACACATCATCCACTTGAGAGCTTGCAGGCCTCACTTCAATTTTGGGGTCAAGTAGACCTGTTGGCCGGATAATTTGCTCAACAACTTCCCCTTCTGCCTCTTGTTTTTCCCACACACCCGGGGTTGCTGAAACATAGATTACCTGGTGAAAATGGCTGTATGTCTCTTCAAATTTGAGAGGACGGTTATCGTACGCAGAGGGAAGTCGAAATCCAAAATCGACGAGCGCTTGCTTCCGAGAACGATCTCCATTGTACATCGCGTGGAGCTGAGGGATCGTTTGATGTGATTCATCGACAACAAGGAGAAAATCATCTGGGAAATAGTCAATAAGTGTCGAAGGAGGAGACCCTTCAACCCGGTCAGAGAGATGGCGGGAATAATTTTCAATCCCCTTGCAAAAACCGACCTCTTTGATCATCTCAAGATCGTACATTGTTCTTTGATGCACCCGCTCTCTTTCAAGAGGTTTTCCTTCCCTTTCAAATGTTTCCATCCGCTCTTTGAGCTCTTCTTTAATCGTCTTAATCGCGTGAAGACGAACCTCTTCTGGAGTGACGTGGTGAGATCCGGGATAGAGAGTCGCCTCATTTAGCCTCTGCTTTACATTACCTGTCAAAGGATCTATTTCAGAAATTCTTTCAATTTCGTCATCAAAAAATTCAACTCGAAGAGCAAGATCGTCTTCATAGGCGGGAAAAATCTCTAAAATATCTCCACGGACACGGAATGTCGAACGTCCAAAATCAACATCATTTCTCTTGTAGTGCATCTCGATCAAATGCAAGAGCACTTCATCTCGCCTTTTTTTCTCCCCTACTTTGAAGGTGAGGATCATCTTTGCATAGTGCTCGGGCATCCCAAGACCATAGATACAAGAGACCGATGAGATGATGATCACATCTTCTCTCTCCAAAAGGGAACGGGTAGCGGAGAGACGCATCTGATCGATCTCATCATTGATCGAAAGATCTTTTTCAATATAAGTGTCACTTCGAGGGAGATACGCTTCGGGTTGATAGTAGTCGTAATAGGAGACAAAATATTCGACAGCATTATCTGGGAAAAACCCTTTAAATTCCTGATAGAGCTGAGCCGCAAGTGTCTTATTATGAGCAAGGATAAGGGTTGGTTTTTGCACCCTTTCGATCACATTGGCAATGGTAAATGTCTTCCCCGATCCTGTGATTCCAAGCAATACCTGAGCTGGCTTGTCCGCCTCAATTCCTTCGACAATTTTTTCAATGGCAGACGGCTGATCTCCACAAGGACGAAAATTTGTTTTGAGAAAAAAACGACTCATCTTTAAAAGTATAAGAGTGATTCATAGAAAACTCAAACATTTTTGCTTTCTCCTCTTATTTCTTGTTAGCTGTCAAGAGAGCTCTCAAGAGGATCGATCGATCAGCAAACTCCCTTTGCCATCACGTGAAGAGATGGTTTCTGATGGTGACACATTTGATCTTCTTGTCATCGGAGGAGGAGCAACAGGAGCTGGAGTTGCCCTCGATGCCGCTTCTAGAGGGTTATCCGTTCTATTAGTTGAAAAAAGTGACTTTGGCTCGCAAACATCATCTCGAAGCACAAAGCTTGTCCATGGGGGTGTTCGTTACCTTGAAAAAGCGATCCGCAACTTCGACCGAAAGCAATACCACCTTGTAAAGGATGCTCTCCATGAGAGAGGAACTCTCTTGCACATCGCCCCTCATATGGTCCATCCAATTAAAATTGTCACTCCTGCCTACTCTCGAAGAGAGCTTCCCTATTTCTGGACTGGGCTAAAACTCTACGATCTTGTCGCTGGTCGTGCAAGTATTTCTAAAAGCCGTTTTCTCACCTCCTCGGAAATCAAAAGAACGTGTCCCACCATCAATCCTGATGGTTTGAGAGGGGGTGTGAGTTATTACGATGCTCAATTCAATGATACCCGCTTAAATATCACTTTGATCCTCTCTGCAATGCACCTGGGAGCAAAAGCACTCAATTACACCGAAATGACGCAGCTGATCAAAGAAGATGGGAAAATTGTGGGAGCCTCTCTCTACGATCGAATGACCGGACAACATTTGCGAGTGAACAGCCGCGTTGTTGTCAATGCAACCGGTCCCTTTTCCGATCGAATTCGGCAGATGGATGATCCCGATGAGCCGAGCTTGATGCGCCCCTCTGCAGGAACCCATCTTTTGCTCGACAAAGCGTATCTATCAGAGAGAGCTGGGATCTTAATCCCCAAAACAAAAGATGGACGAATCATGTTTCTTCTCCCTTGGGAAGGGGGAACCATCGTCGGAACCACTGATTATGAAACGGAACTCACCGAAACACCTCACTCTTCTCAAGAAGAATTCGCCTATATCCTAAGTACGATTAGCAATTACTTAGATGAGCCTGTCACCCCATGTGATGTGAAAGCTGTTTGGACCGGCTTTCGCCCCTTGGTATGCGACCCTAAAGTGAAAAAGACCGAAAAACTTTGCCGAGATCATATTATTCGTGTCTCTTCCTCTGGTCTTGTCTCAATTATGGGAGGGAAATGGACAACTTATCGGAAAATGGCTGAAGAAACCGTTGATACCGCCTTCCCCGATGCACAACAGTGCGGAACAGAGCACCTCCTTCTTTTAGGAGCTGAAAACTTCACTGAAGCGACTGTTGCAAACCTTGTTGAAAAGACAGGACTTGACTTCGATATTTGCCAACACCTTGTGCACGCGTATGGAACTGTCGCATTTGATGTTGTTAAAGCAGGACCTTTGAGACGCCTTTCCCCTCAACATCCGATCATTGAAGCGGAAGTTTTTTGGGCAATCGAACACGAGTATGCCGAAACAATCGTCGATGTGCTCGCCCGACGAACAAGACTTGCCTTTCTCGACGCAAATGCAGCTATAGAAGCGGTCGAGCGGGTTGCTTTATTGATGAATAAACGGGAACAAATTGAAGAAGCAAAACAAGAGCTCCACTTCCTATTTACAAATCACGAGCAAAATAGAAGCACCTCTGCCAAATTCCCAAAACGTGCCCCACGACACGCCCCACTTTAGTTCTTTAGCTTCTCAAGATCTTCCTCGATGTACTTAGATCCATCAACGGTTACTACTTTTGCTTTACACCCTACAGAGACTAATAACAAACGACTTAAAATTAAACATGCGATCTTCTTCATGTTTCACCTCGTATTTGTCGAATGTAGATAGCTTATTTATTTCTGGCAATGCGAGAGATCTTTTTCCAAGTCCCTCCAACTCCCATCATAGAGTGTAGCTCTTTGAGTGTCTCTGATGCAACTTCGCGCATTTTCAATGTCCCCTCATAGATAACCTTCTCTACATACCCTTTTTCAAAGGTTTGCCGTTTTTCTCGGATAGGATCTAAGAAAGTGTTAAGTGCTCTGGCAAGGCTTTTTTTCACCTCAACATCGCCCACCTTCCCTTCTCTATAACGTCGTTTGAAATCAGCAACCTCTTCTTTATCAGGATTGAACTGGTCATGGAAGATAAAAACAGGATTCCCTTCAATTTTTCCAGGAACATCTGCATGAATACGGTTGGGATCGGTAAACATCCCTTGCACCTTTTTTTCAACAGTTTTTGGATCATCAGAGAGGTAGATTGCATTGCCTGCCGATTTGCTCATCTTCCCTTTTCCATCGATTCCAACCAATGAAGGGGTGTTAGAGAGTAACACCTCAGGAAGGGGAAAAAGCTCTCCATAATATTGATTAAACCGGCGAGCAATATCACGAGTCAGCTCTATATGTGCCTCATTATCTTTCCCAACAGGAACAAGGTGTGCCTTGGGAAGGAGAATATCTGCTGCTTGGAGAACCGGATAACCGATCAATCCAAAAGGAATGCTCTCATCGTCAATACTGGCATTACGCGCCATCTCCTTCAAGCTCGGCATACCCGTGAGTCGATTGAGAGAGGTGAGCATCTCAAAGTAAAGGTTGAGCTCATAGATCTCTGGAATCGCAGATTGGAGAAAGATCGTTGATTGCGTGGGGTCGATACCACATGCAAGCCAATCGAGTGTCACCTCGCGAACAGACTCTCGCGACGATAAAATATGTTCTTTTTGTGGCTTTGTTGGGAGCGTGTGGAGGTCAGCCAAAATAAAGTAGCAGTCGTATTCATCTTGCAGTTCAACACGTTTCTTCAAAGAACCAACATAGTGTCCTAAGTGCAGTTTCCCTGTAGGCCTATCACCTGTTAAAACCCGTTTTTTCATGCGAATAGCTCCAATCCAAGGAGAGCAAATGAAAGAATAAATGCTAAAATCAAAAGGGGCTTGCCTCCCGTTACTTTAAAGTCTGACTTTATAAAGGATCGCTCGGTTTGTTTTCCATACCGTTCAAACCACACCATCGCTGTCGGGAAGATCGCAAGCAAAATGACAACGAAAACTCCGGCATACTTGAGTGCTATGAGAAAGCCATTTGGATAGAAAAGAGCAAAAAAGAGGGGAGGGAAAAAGGTGAGGATAACGATGAGCAATTTACCAACCCCTTTCTTTTTAATTTTAAGGCCATCGGCTAAAAAGTCGTGAAGAGAGAGAGAAACTCCAAGAAGTGAGGTGACAATCGCAAAAAATGCAAAGAGTCTCATTGAAAAGCCAATCCACACACTTCCTAGAATTTTTTTCATCGCACCTGTGATTTGCTCCCCATTTGATGCCGTCTTTAAAATACTCACTTCTCCCGTCGATGGAACAATTCCCATCACAAGGAATTGCCAAAAAATGTAGATGACAAATGGAATCAAACTTCCGATAAAAATTGCCCGCTTAAGAAGTTTTGTGTCGTGATCGAGATATGTGGTGAGCGTCGGAATGATAATATGGTAGCCAAAGGTCACCATCACAACTGAGAGTGAAGGGAAAAGATAACGCCAATCGATATGTGTCAGTAAAGGGGGAGTGACATGGCGCAAGCCAAGGGCAAGGATGCATAGATATGAGAGAATCAACCCAACCATGATTGTTCTGTTTAAAAAATCTACCACTCCGGTTCCAAAATAGACAACAACTGCAAAAATCGCGAAAACAATAAGGGGAGAGTTCCAATCGGGCAGAGGGATTAAATCATTGAGAATTTGAGAACATCCCATCATGTACGCAGCCATAAGAGAATAGAGAAGAAGTAGATAGATCACCCATGAAACCACCTGTCCTCCACTTCCCAAGGTTTTTCCCATCATGGAAATCAAATTACTCTCTCCGCGCATTCGAAGGTTCACTTCAAGTAAATAGAAAGCAGTAAGCAACATGAAAAGCCAAACGGCTGTCATAATACAGAGGGCTGGGAAAAACCCTGCAAGACCTGTTGTCAATGGAAGCGCTAACATTCCAGCACCAATTGTTGTCCCAGAGACAAGGAGGATCGCCCCGATAAATCGGTTGTTTTTGCTAAGCATGAGAAATAAACCTTAAACCGAGTTCTCCTGCAATTTCAATGAAAAACACGCCAAAAGCAACGACCAAAACCGCCACGAGAAGTAACGGGTGTGTAGGACGTAAAGAGAGGCTCTCTTCTCCATTTTTTTTACGCAAGATGTAAACCATCAAAGCGGGCATCACTCCGAATAAGATGACCGCTGACAACCCCCCTCCCATACTCAATGCCCGGATAAAAATCCCTGGGTTGAGAAACGCAAAGATGAAAGGGGGCAAAATGGCCATTGCAATCAGAGCAAGCCGTCCAAGACCCACCTTTGCAATTTTCAAACCATCCGATAAAAAATCAACAAGACTGAGTGATTGCGCTAAAAAGGAGGTGATAATAGCAAAAAGAGCAAACAGTTGTGCCACTGTATTGATCCATCCTTTCCCGACAACAGATTGAAGCGCTGAAGTGGCCGCCTCTCCATGGTCGAGTGCTTCGACAACCTCTCCAGGAGGGAGAATTCCGAGCATAACAACCTCCCAAATAAAGTAGAGGATAAGAGGGATTAAAGAGCCGATCAACAAGGTTTTTTTTAGCCGCTTTACATTCCCTTTCATATACATAGCTAAACTTGGGATCATATTGTGAAAGCCAAAAGAGATGATCAAGATCGGCATTGCTGCAAAGGCATACTTCCATTCATGAAAACTAAGATAGTCAAAATGGATGTGTGAGCTTCCGAGAAAAACCAAAATAAAATAAGACGCAATCAGAGCAAGCATCAAGAGCCGGTTGAGGTAATCCACTGGCTTTACACCAAAATAGAGAACAACACCAAATAACGTAGAAAAGAGAACAGAGCCACACCACGCAGGCATCCCAAAAACAGCATGAAGGATCAAGCCGCTTGCACAAATATAGGCGACACTCAAAGAGTAGAAGAGAAAGAGAAATAAAACCCAGCAAACCCCTTTACCAAAAGAGCCTAAGGTCTTTTGGGCAAGAGAGAGAAGGCTGAAACGGTAACCGAGAGCCAGATTCACTTCGAGGACGAAAAAACCGGTGACCATCATAAATAACCACGCTAAAAGAAACATCAGCATGGAGGGGAAAAATCCAGCGACACCTGTGATCACCGGAAGCGCTAACATGCCAGCTCCTATACAGCTTCCGGAAACCAGAAGAATCCCGCCAAATAAACTTCCTTCTTTTTTCATTTATAGGACAATAACACAAAAAGTGCTTTTAGTAAATGATCTCAAAACTGCTATAGTTTTTTTGAGGCTTCCGAACTTTGTACTCAATGCTATCTATACGAGCAGCTCCAGGATTAGCTTTCACCTGTTTGAGAAATATCTCTATTTCCTGTTCGGTTCCGTTTAAAAAAACTTCTACCGATCCATCTTCTAAATTTTTGACACTCCCAAAAAGAGCGAGTTGTTCCGCATGTTTCTTAACGGTTACTCGAAAAAAAACACCCTGAACTACTCCAGTGAAAATAGCGTGCAACTCATGACGCATGGATCAATTCTCGAATTTCATCTAACGTGCTCATTTGGCTCGCCTGAGAACGCATTTTTTTTGCTCCTGGACTGTTTTTTAAATACCAACAACAAACTTTACGCATATCGATGAGCGCCCCTCTTTCTGTCTTGTAGCTTGCTGAGAGCTCGAAGTGATCAATTAAAGCTTGTTTTGCATCATAACTGCGAGGAGATTTTCCAAGAGCTGCACGTAAAATATCTTCAACAAGCCAAGGCTGCCCCATTGTTCCACGAGAAGCTAAGACAGCATCACACCCCGTCTCATCAACCATTGAAAATGCTGCTTCAGGAGAAAAGACATCTCCATTCCCAATCACTTTAATCGATGTCGCCGCCGCTTTACACTCCTTGATATACTCCCACTTTGCCGGCCCTTTATACCCTTGAGAGCGGGTCCGTCCGTGTACAAAGATTGCTGCAGCTCCTGCCTGTTCTGCAATTTTGACAACCTCAGCAGCATTGATCGAGTCGTAGTCCCACCCGATCCGAATCTTCACTGTCACCGGAATCGAGACCGCTGAGGTCATTTCATGGATAAGCTCTCCAATTCTTTCGGGATTTTTGAGCATTCCCGAGCCACTTCCATCTTTAGTTACCTTATCAACAGGACAACCGCAGTTTAGATCGACAACATCAAATCCGTGATCTTCGATGATTTTTGCAGCTGGGGCTGTCAATTCTTTCTTTGACCCACAAATCTGCCCCCCAATCGGACGCATATCTTCTGAATAGTCGAGCATTCTCAACGTATTTTCATTCCCCAAAACAAGAGGCTCCATCTTCACCATTTCACAAAACATCAGCCCTGGCCGAAACCGAGCTGCTATCTTCCGGAAAGGGAAGTCTGAGCACCCTGCAAGTGGAGAGTAGATCACTCGATTTGCCAGCTTGAGAGTTTTAAAATTTAAAGGAGTATTGAAAAAAGCATCCATTGAACCAACCGTAAAGAGATAAATGCGCACATTGGACTGAGATCCATCATGCCAAGAGGGGGAATAATTTTTCGAAAAAGATTGAGATAGGGGTCTGTATAAAACCCAATAAAGCGGATAAAACGACTTTGAGAAAATTTAGGAAACCACGAACTAAATACCCGCACTAAGAGCATAAACGAATAGAGAGTAAATGAAATTTCTATTAGGTAGATAAACATTATTTCCCTTGATTTTTCCTCATTTTTTGTTTATAATCCTCAAAAAAAAACGGTTTTATTTAAGGTTTTATGTCATTTTTTCCAAAGAGCCCACATTATATCGGCATTGACGCTGAAATGTCCACTTTAAAGATGGCTCACCTTCGAAAGAAGGGGGGTGGATTTGAGGTTGTTGCCCTAAAAGAAGGGGAGCCAAGCAAGAACGTTAGGGCTGAGGGGCACTTTTGCTCTTCTATCGGCGCAAAAGAAGTTTTGATTCGCCCTTTAGAAACTCCTCTGAAGAGAGAGAAAGAGATCGCCTCTTCACTCGATTTTCAAGTAGAATCTCTTCTCCCCTTTCCTGCTGATGAGGCGATTACAGTTGCAGATATTGTGGAAAAAAAGAGTCAGTCAACCCTTTTGACAATTGCTTCAGTTCGAAAAGACCATTTAAAAAACCACCTTGACCATCTTCAGCAGTGTGGTGTGGAGCCCGATAGCATCACTTGCCACTATTTTGCTCTCGCTTCTCTCCACAAAATCCTCCCCTCTACTGAAGCGCTTCAACTTTTAATTCATATTGGAGAACGGAGTGTCGTTTGTGCTCTTGTTGAAAAAGGGAAGCTAGTCCGAGGGCACTCTTTTGATCTCAACCAAGACCTGAATATTGAGATTCAAAAAGCGGTCCTCTCTTTTGAAGCTGCATTAAAACCCGCCTCTTTCGAATCGATCCTTCTTTTGGGAAATGTGAACCAAGAACTCCTCAGTCAAATCTCTGAGACCGTGGGGAAAAACGTCCACTTCCCCCTCTCCTTCAACCTTTCGATCTCTCAAGAAGAGCTCACCCGTTACGCCCTCCCTATTGGAATCGCACTGAGTCAAGCCGAGCCGCCAGCTCCCAATTTTCGCAAGCAGGAGTTTGCCTATCCAAACCCGTTGAAGCGGATGAAAAAGCCTCTTCTAACCTATGCAATCTCCATGCTTTGCCTTACAGTTGCAACATTTACGCTTGGAAAACTCGCCCTCAACAACTTAAAAAAACAGGTGGCAAGCCAACATAAAATCCTTCTGACACAAGAAAATAAACGTTACCCCTTGCCGATTCGCGCAAGTGAATACCACAAGCAGTTGATGCAAATCGAAAAAGAGATCGAGAAAAAACCCGATATCTTTGCTCTTTATGCAAATGTTCCTAAAGCAAGCGATGTGCTCAACTGGATCTCCTCCTTTCCACTTGCAATTGAAATTGATTCAATCCACTACACAATGGTGAAAAGGCCGAGCTTGAACCAAAAAAAAGAGCGGTATCTAACAAAAGTTTTTCTCGAATTTTCAACCCAAACACCGAGTGAAGCACGCTCTTTTCACGAGATGATTCTTTCTCCCAATCCCTTTGTTGATAACAAGCAAGAGGTGCAGTGGACTTTGAGCCGCGATGGAAAATACCGCGCTGTTTTTTACTTAAAAGATAGGACGAGATACATATGAAAATCCCCCTCTCCCGACTCTTAATCTATTTGGTTCTCGCCGGAGCCCTCCCTCTTTTAGCTGTTGGTTTTTTCCACACTAAAGAGAAGCACCAGTGGGAAGAGGTCGCAGCACATATCAAGACTGTGACCTTGCAAGGAAACGTAAAAACAAGCCGTCAATCCTTAAATAGTTTGGTGCGAGAAAAATTTGAACAAGCTGATCGTCACTATGTTGAAAGATTAGAAGCCCTTACTTTTTTAGAACAAGAAAAGAGCGCTTTAGAAGCCCTTTTTTCAAGTCGGTGCTTTACAGGAAATGAAATAGCACAGGCTCGATACAACTTCCTAACAGGAAATGACAACCGGCTCTTCTTTGCAGAAAAAGAGATGGAAAAAGGGGATGGAATCCGTGAAACCTTAGAGGTTTCAACCCACCCGATTGAAATTGATCACACAGATCTTCAGACAATTCTCTCTTTAATCGAGAAAGAACAATTGGGCAAACCTCAACTCATCATTACAGATTTTTATTTGAGAAAAAAACCAAAACCGTCTGGAAATGAAATTTTTGAGCTGAGCTTAGCCTTTATTAAACGGGAGTTTGAAAAATGAGATTACGCCCTAGATTCCTTCTTCTTTCACTCTTTTTTCTTTTTGCTTCTACCTCCCTAGAAGCTCGGGGAAAAGGGGTGAAAATCTCGAGCATCAATATCATCGATCGAAATGGACTTTCTCAAACATTCAACTCAAAAGATCGATTAGCTGAATATGAGAAAACAGACTTTCTTGCCCCCCAGCCATACCAAAAAGTCATGCGGGTTTACAAGAAAGAGAAAAATGGCAATAGACGAGCACAAATCACAAGCTACCATCCAAATGGGCAAGTAAAGCAGTATTTAGAGGCTCTCAATAACCGCGCCTTTGGAAACTACTATGAGTGGTTTTCAAATGGGCAGGTTAAAGTGCACGCCACAGTCATTGGTGGAACGGCTGATCTAAACACTGCTGCCGAAGATAGTTGGATTTTCGATGGTCTTAATCGAGCGTGGGACGAAGATGGAAGTTGCTCTGCTCAAATATTTTACAACAAAGGCTCTCTAGAGAACACCTCATATTTCTATCACAGCAATGGCTCCTTGTGGAAGGAGGTCCCCTACAGTAAAAATCTCATCGATGGAGAAATGAAAATCTTTTATGATGACGGAACGCTTTTCCAATCTATTGAGTACAAAGATGGTGTGAAAAATGGTCCCGCTCTTCGGTATTGGAATGCACACTCTCTAGCCTATTTTGAAACAAATGTAAATGGAATGCTGACAGACGCTTCTTACTACGACACCCAAGGAAATCTCATCTCTGAAATAAAAGGGGGGAGTGGTTTTCGAGCAATATTTGGAAAGGATGAATTGCGAGAATTTCAAGAGTTTAAGCAAGGGAAGCAAGAGGGGGAGGTGAGAATATACGATTCCAATGGTGATCGTATTTCCACCTACTTTTTGAAAAATGGGGAAAAAGAGGGAAAAGAGATTGACTACTTCCCAGGAACAAGTCAACCCAAACTCCTATTGACCTGGCACGATGGTCTCTTACAAGGGACAACTAAAACCTGGTATGAATCAGGTGTTTTAGAAAGCCAAAGAGAAATGAGTGACAACAAAAAAAATGGTCTTCTCACAGCGTGGTATCAAAATGGAGCCTTAATGCTTGTTGAAGAGTACGACCAAGACCAACTTGTTAAAGGGGAGTACTACAGAATGGAAGAGAAGATCCCCGTCTCAAAAATTGAAAAAGGAAATGGAGTTGCAACCTTATTTGGAGCAGGAGGAAACTTCGCCAAAAAGATCCACTACCAAGAGGGAAGGCCGTTAGAATAAAGCACTCTTTTAGAGATCTGTTAAAAGAGAAAAGAGCCGCTCTTTCTTCATCTAGAAAAGAAGCGGCTTCTCTTCTAGTTTCAAAACTTTCCCTTCCCAACTCTTTCATCCTCTCCTTTTCAAGCCTACCAGATGAAATCGACTTGTCCCTACTCAATCAAAAACTTGCACAAGAAAACCGCCTTCTTCTCCCAAGAATTGAAAAAGATGAAATTGTTGCATACCATGTAGAAAACCTAAACACTTTGATTCCCAACCAACTAGGAATTTTACAACCCGATCCTTCCATTTGCATGCAAGCGACACAAGTCGATGCTATTTTAGTTCCAGCACTTGGCTTTGATCAAAACTACAACCGGTTGGGATATGGCAAAGGATTTTACGATAAATATTTAGCCAAACACCCCCACATCCCCCACATTGGGGTTGGGTTTAAAGAGCAACTTGTCAAAAGCCTTCCTACTGAATCGCACGACATTTCCCTTTCTGCACTCTCCCTCTTTTGAGGTTGACTTCTCCTTTAAATTGCACCACAATACCGATCTAAAATAGGATGCACTTTATATATGGAAAATTCAGACAGAAAAAAAGCACTCAACGCCGCTGTTCAATACATTGAAAAACAGTTTGGTGAGGGATCGATTATGACATTTGGGGATCACGCTAAGCGGCGTGGAATCTCTGTGATCAAAACAGGAGCGATCACTTTAGATTTAGCCCTAGGCGTCGGCGGAGTTCCACGCGGAAGAGTGATTGAAATCTACGGCCCTGAATCTTCAGGAAAAACAACCCTTGCAACACATATCGTTGCAAATGCTCAAAAAGCAGGCGGTCTTGCCGCTTACATCGATGCAGAGCACGCATTAGACCCAACATATGCTGCAAAAATCGGTGTTAATATCAATGAGCTCATGATTTCTCAGCCCGACTGCGGGGAAGATGCTTTAAGTATTGCCGAAACACTTGCTCGTTCTAACTCTGTTGATGTCGTCGTAATTGATTCGGTTGCAGCACTTGTCCCCAGACACGAATTAGAGGGAGAAATTGGAGATTCTCACGTCGGGCTTCAAGCACGCATGATGTCTCAGGCGCTTAGAAAAATAACTGCAGCCGTTTCAAGATCAAACACATGCGTTATCTTCATCAACCAAATTCGGGAAAAAATTGGAGTGATGTTCGGCAGCCCAGAGACGACAACAGGTGGAAGGGCGCTGAAATTTTACTCATCGATGCGACTTGATATTCGCCGTATCGGTTCCCTTAAAGGAAATGATAACCTTGACGTAGGAAACCGCGTGAAGGTAAAAGTTGCCAAGAATAAATTGGCTCCTCCTTTCCGCATTGCTGAATTTGATATCCTCTTCAATCAAGGGATTTCTTATGAAGGGTCGATCATCGACCTGGGAGTGGAAAGGGGAATTATCGACAAGAAAGGATCGTGGTTTAGTTACGGCGAAACCCGTCTTGGACAAGGAAAAGAAGCTGTTCGCGAAACGCTAAAAAGCAATACGCCGTTGAGCGAAGAGATTGCATTAAAAATAGAAAAAAGTTTTGAGCCCACTAAAGAAGAAGAAAAAGTTTTGGTCTCAGCAAAAGGAGAAAAATAAATGATTGCACACCTTATTGTTAAAGCACTATTGGCAGCCACTTTTTTAGGACAAATGTCACTTTGGCATTGCTGGCACACCAGCCATTAGAATTGGCTTTTTAAGCGATAAGTTCACTTCATTGAGAAGCTCTTGCAGTCTTGTGAGAGTGCGATCAAGGGTTTGCCGCGCGTTCTTTTCACCATAGAGTAGGGCGTAGTTTTTCTCTTGATCGTCTTGTTTGACATCCAACAAATCATCTTGGATTTGGAATGCAAGCCCGAAATTTCGAGCAGCTTTCTTGATCGTCTCTAGTTTTTCCACTTCTCCCCCTCCAAAAAGCCAACCAAATGCAAATGCGATTTCAAAGAGTGTTCCTGTTTTTTTCTCAATAACAGAGAGTAGGTTTTCAGGCTCATGAAGATCTAAATACTGTCCTCCCGTTGCCCCATGAATCCCCGTATTTGCTGTTGCAAGTTGCAAGGCAAGCTGGCAAATCTCTGGGTCTCGCCCTTTTGAGGCGAGCCGTATCCGCTCATACCCCTCAGCAATCAATGCGTAGGTGGTTAAGATCGCTGTAGCCTCGTCAAACGCCTTATGAAGCGACAGGCGCCCTCTTCGCATATCATCGTCGTCCATACATGGAAGGTCGTCGGCGATCAAGGAGGCTGTGTGAAAAAGCTCGACAGCAAGAGCTGCATCCGTCACATCGATCCCTTTCCCAATCTGATCTGCGATTTGATACACAAAAGAGGGGCGCAACCGTTTCCCTCCATTTGTCAACGCATAGGCACACGCATCACTTAACCGTGATTTTGGGCCGAAAGAGGGGAGCATATCGACAATTTTTTCCTCAATCTGTTCATGATATAATTCCATGCACACTCCTACAAGGGGAAGCTGCGCTCCCTTTTTCCATGATCGTTCCGGGATTTGTCACAACATTACACCCCGTTTGCGCTCCATCTCCAAAAATGGCTCCAAATTTTCTCAAACCGGAATCAATCCCTTCAATTTTCACATTTTTGCGGTCAAATCGGAGATTTGCACATTTTGTTCCCGCCCCTAAATTGACACGAGCACCTAAGATCGAGTTTCCAACATAGGCGAAATGTCCCGCTTGAGAATTTTGGAGAAAAATAGCATTTTTTGCCTCTGTTGCATGACCAATCACAATGTTATCTTCACCATAAACATCTCCACGCAAATAAGCTCCATGTCGAATTTCACAATTTTCCCCAATAAATGCAGGCCCGATGATGTATGCTCCACTCTCAACTCGAGTTCCCTTTCCAATAGAGATTAATTCAGGATGAATAAGAGTGACTCCCTCATCAATTTGCCCTTCAATTTTACCCAGTTTAAGAGAGAGGAGAGCATCATGAAGTTGATTGAGCACCTCCCATACTGGTTTTTTAGGATCAAAAAATTGGGGGAATTTTGAAAAAAAACGTGAAGGGTAAAAGTCCATAGGCTTTGAAAATAGATATAGATATTCTTATATTTATTCCTCTTCTTAGAAGAGTGTGGGAGTGTTTATAACACACCCGCTACTTCAAGAGGATTTTCCCTGATCATAACTTGTCGATGGTATGATGACAACCTTTGGGTTATCGACACGTTTTGGAAATGAACATTTTTATCTACTGTTTACCAACATGGTTATGATCAGCTTTTCCACAAAAAGGGGTTAGGGTAGAGAGCATCCCTTCTAAGACCTCCAGTTTAATAGAGTGTGTTGAATGATCATACGTTTTAGGAAAAGATATTTTTTTATCAGCAGTATAGATATGAATTGTATCTGATTGTGCTAAAATGAAATCCCCTTCTACCCCAACTATAAATTCGCTTCCCGCTTCATCATACATAGAGGTTCGATTTAAGATTATTTCTTTGTCGATAAGTTTGATGATGATTTGGGAGTGTTTTTGGAGAACATATAATAATTCTTGGTCTACCCAAAACTTAAAGTAGCCCCCTTCTATAGGGAGATCAAACGAGGCGTCTAACTTGTGGGTTTGTAGGTCCCACACATTCACTTTTTTTTCTGATGGGACAAAAAGCTTTCCCCCTTTAACCAATACTTTTTGCTGGCTTGAGTTATAATGGGGTGCGCCTATTTCAAACCTATCTTCAGGATTTGAGTAAGAAATTACTTCGAGCACTTGTTTTTCTTCATTCCATAGAATTAAAAATCCCCCCTCCACTGCAAATGCACACTCCCCACCATAAGCACAAAGAGCCTCTTGAGGGATTTTGCCTCTTTTTGAAGTTGCGATTTCTCTAACAATTTTTCCAGCTTGGTAATTCCATTGAATAACCATCCCATCTAATCGCAAGGCAAAGAGAAATGCTCCTTCAACAGAGAGGTGAGTAAACCGTTTCTCTCCTTGAAGTATTTTTATCTCCCCCCCTCTTTCAAACGAAACATTTGTTGAGTCAGTAATTGTGAAATGACTTGCTCCATAAGAGACATAAATTTTTGGCATATATAACCCTGGGAACCTCACCTCTTTAAAGGAAGGGTTTTTACCTATGATAAACTCAGGAGTAGAAACGAATGGACCTATTATTTGTTGAAAGAGGCTTGTCACGGAAGCAAAGCGAAAAGCTTCTCTCCAACCGATCTTCTCTACCTCTATAAGAGGTGAAAAAATATCGATCACATCGAACCTGTGTTGTTTGAGTAATAGCAGATGCCAGAGATGGTATTGATGTATAATGCTCTGCCACCGTTTACAGACACAGGTGCACCGCTTAAGTGATTTTTCATCAAGTTTTTGGAAAATTTGAATTAAAGTCTCATCGAAGAGGCTTTCAATTGAACTTGCCATAATTTAAAGAAAATCTGGGTGAGAGGATTCGAACCTCCGACCCCTTGCACCCCATGCAAGTGCGCTGGCCAAGCTGCGCTACACCCAGATAAAGGAGGGGTGTAATATATCAAGTTGAAACAATTCTGCATAGACTATACAATTTTTTGCATGAGTATTGCTCCTCCTCAATTAAAGCAAGATTGGAAAGATCTTTTGAAAGATGAATGGGAAAAGCCCTACATGCTTGAATTGGCTCAGTTCGTTGCAAAAGAACGGAAAGAAAGCCCCGTCTTCCCCTCAAAGGAAAATGTCTTCTCAGCCCTTAATATGACCTCATATGAGGCGACAAAGGTTGTCATCGTTGGGCAAGACCCCTACCATGGTGAAGGGCAAGCACACGGCTTGAGTTTTAGCGTTCCCAAAGGAATCAAACCTCCCCCCTCATTAAAAAATATTTTCAAAGAGATTGAAAAAGATTTAGGGATCACCCCACCAGAGCATGGGTGTTTAGAGGAGTGGGCAAAACAAGGAGTCTTGCTTTTGAATGCGGTTTTGACCGTCCGCTCTAAAAGCCCTGGTTCTCATAGGGGTAAAGGGTGGGAGCTGTTTACCGATGCGATCATTCAAGCGCTTTGTAAGCGGAGCGATCCAGTGATTTTTGTCCTTTGGGGGAGATATGCGCAGGAGAAATGTAGTCATATTCTCGATCAATCGATGGTTTTAAAAGCGGCACATCCCTCTCCTTACTCTGCCTATTCTGGTTTTTTTGGATGTCAACACTTTTCAAAAATTAACAATCTGCTTAAAACACAGGGAAAGGAACCAATAGAGTGGGACATTTCATGAGTAAAGAAGTTGGAGCGATTAGTGGAAAAAGTGGCATGGGCCGGCTGAGCGCCAAAAAACAGGTTTCCATGGAAACAGTCTCTGAGGTCAAAAATGTACAATCAAAAGAGTTGGCTGAGATGAGCGAGCAGATTGACCACGCTTTTACATTGATGCATGAGATTCGAGAACGTCTTGAAAATGCTTATAGCGAGCTTTCTAAGTAAAGGACGAGTTTAGAGAGGGCTTTTGCCCGGTGGGAGACTTTATTCTTAATGCTCTCTCCTAGTTCAGCAAATGTTTTGTTATAGTCGTGCTTCATAAAAAGAGGGTCGTAACCAAATCCGAGACCTCCTCTCTCTTTTGAAATAATCACCCCTTCACAACTTCCACTGAGACATTTTTTGATCGTTGCATCAGGCATTGCAATGGCCAAAGAACACTCAAATGTGGCAGCTCGTTGGCCGTCTTGTAAATGTTCCATCTCTTTGAGGAGTTTTTGTCGATTGTCTTTATCCGTTGCTTTGGGGCCAGCAAAGCGAGCAGAGCGAACTCCTGGAGCCCCCTTGAGAGCGGGAACGACAAGCCCTGAATCATCAGCAACTGTCCACATCTGCAATTCTCGTGCAGCGTGTTTTGCTTTTAACTTAGCATTTCCTTCGAATGTCTCTTCTGTCTCTTCTGGAGGAATATAGTTGGGGAATTCTAACAGAGAGTAGATATCGAGCTTTTTGAGCTTCGACAAATACGATTTAATCTCTCGGATTTTGTGACCATTTTTGGAGGCAATTAAAAGTTGCATGGTGCCATGCTATCATTCACTCAAATAACTTTGAATAGAATTTATTTCGTAGTGATTTCCGTGAAAGTCAAACGCCTCTCCCTCTTTATGACCCATCATTGCCTGCGCAAATTTTGATTGAAAAGAGAGAATATTTTGATCGGTATCGGCATCCCAAGGGCCGAGCAACGTGTATTTAATCTGTTTTCCATCCCCATTTTTAAGCGAAACAATCGATCCTGGACCAACCGTTGAAGTTGAAACATCGTGTTTTGATAAAATCCGCGCTTTGTTGAGTTGGGTTGAAAGAACCTTTAGCTCTGCCTGAAGTTGCGATCGTCTTTCAAGGGCAAATTTATACTCTGAGTTTTCTCGCAAATCGCCATGTGCTCTTGCAGCTTCGATCTCACGTGCGTTGTCGATCATTTCGACAGTTCCAATCTCTTGGATCCGTTTTTTCAGTTTCTCATACCCTTCAGCTGTTGTCCAAATCACAACCTCTTCTTCTTCTTCCCCTTTCTTTTTGGTCGACAGGGAAGGCTGGACAACTTCTGCTAAAGAACGGAGGATTCTCTGGTCATGTTTTGTGAAAATCAAACACTTACTCGCCAGAAGGAGGAATTCTTTAAGGTACTCAACACTTGCCCCTTCAATAATTGAACGGATAATTTGGTACCGCTTGGCAAGCAATAAATTGTACATTTTTTTTGCCAAATCTTTGTATTCAGCTTTCTCTTCAATGTAGTGGAGAAGGATGAAATAAGACTCTAAGAACCGTCTCATTGAGTCTTCATCACTGTAGGGAAGTCCTTCTTCTTTTGTGAGAAGTTTTTGGAAATACCAGAAAAAAGGCTCGACATAGAGCGTCATATTGTGGAGAAGCTCGTGTATTTTTTCAGAGGCAAGTGATGTGGTTTCTTCATTTTGCTGAAGCTCTTTAAAGAGATAGTCACGCAAAATATTTTGGCTCACAACAAAGAGGAGTTGTAAAAAGAGCTTGTCCCAGTCAGGGCGCACCTCACGAATGGTGACGAGAACTCTCTTTTTAAAGGCTAAAATTTCGAAGTGGAAAAGGACTGTCTCCAAATTCTCGACCGACTGAATCAATGTTGCTGCAGCTTGAGGAAACTCTGCTGGGAAAACATCTTCTAGAAGGAATGAGAGCTGGATTTTTTGAGCAACAGACGCTCCACTTTCAAGCTCACCTAACATCCGCTCTTTCAGTAGTTGTTTAATTTCATTTGATTTTAACACTTCTGGAAAATCTCGAACAAAATGGTATGCCGTAGAAATCAATGCTTCAGTTGTTTTTGCAACCAGAAGAGCTTCTTTAAAACTCGTCTCATGGGTCACCTCTTCATCACGCAATTCAAAAAGCCCTTTAGAAGATTTGGGAGACTGAATTTTTGTATCTTTTTTTACCTTTGTTCGCGCTCCTTGCCACCATTTTGACCACTCATCTTCAGGAATCACCAATTCAGAAAGCTCTTCTTTGATCTCTTGAGCTGTTTTAGGTCCTAAATCTCGAAGAAGAAGGCGAACGAGCCAAACAGGGTCTTCCTTCCCTTCGCTTTCAAGCTTGTCTGGATTTCCAAATCGGCGAGCAAGAAAATGGTCCGATGGAAGGAAAATTAGGTTTTTAAAAGCATTTTCAAAAGAGAGATCTTTAGGAGCAACAACACCTTCGAATTCAACAATTGCATGCTCTTGAAGGAGAGAGAGTTCTATAACCTCTCCTACTCCCCACCCTCCTGTGTGGAAGACAAATTTTTCTCGCTGCATATGGGAGAGAAGTTCGTAATTTGTGATCGAACCTTGAAAACTGTGGCGCGTTCTAAGGCCGACAATCCGCATTTTTTCAGAAAAATCGCTCTCTTCCTTGTAATGCGTTGATAGAAAGTGTGTTGCAAGATCTGCAAGAAATGGCGTGTTCGTCGTTTGGAGGTCGATAATTAAGCGGAGGATGTTATCTCCAACCTCTTCATCCTTAATTTTTTCCCACATTGGAAGGGCGGTTTCAATCAAGTGGCCAAAGGCGGGGCCATACCGAGAGTCTTTGAACATTTTGAGAAGGTGGTAGAGCTCCTCACCATTCACATCATCTCCCATACAATACTCTTCCCACAGGTGGAGAACAGGAGACAACTTCTCTTCATCTAGCAGGGATTGAAATTTCTCTAAATAACTCATTTTACGCCCTTTTCAATGTTTTTATGAGGCGAAATATATCGCTTTGGAAATAAAAGAGCAATAAATCTTTTTTATTTAGGGTGTTTCAATTAAAAAAAACTGTGTTAAACTATTAAAAAAGGGGGATTCTGCTATGGCTGATGATATTGAGTCGGGTCTTAGGAAGTCGATTGAAGAGCTTTTAGAACTCTATGATATTAAGTTAGATGATTCTGAAGAGCCAGCTGAAGAGGTTGATTATGCTGAGGTTTTGATCAAAACTCAGGAAAAGATCGACGATCTAGAGGTGGAGGCAGAAAAAATTTACGAAGCGACAGGGATGTCGAAAGAAGAGCTTGAGGAGTATTCAAACAACCCCGACAACTTCACAAAAGAGCAGTGGGAAATGTTGCAACAGGTTCGTTCTGAGTGTGAAGAATTTAAGAAAAAAGCTTACGCTCTTGTTCCCAATGAAGCTCTTGAGCAGGTGGCAGAGCCCGCTCCAGTCGCAAGAAAGAAGAAAAAGAGTAAATTTGCCAAGAAAAAAGATTGGCTTCAGTCGTAAAAATTACTATAGTCCTCTAGCATGAGAATGCGTGTTAAAAAGGGGTTAAATCTTCCTTTAGAAGGAAGTCCAACCGGGGGTGTTCAATCACTTCCCCCACCTAAACAACTCGCTTTAAATCTAGACCCTTTTGATACAGTCCGTTTTAAAGTTCTTGTTCGATTAAATGATGTCGTTAAGGTGGGGCAGCCCCTTGTTGAGAGCAAAACCTCTCCGGGGATGAACTACGTCTCGCCAGCTGGGGGGCGGGTGGTCGAAATCCGGCGGGGTGTGAAGCGACGCCTTTTAGACATTGTCATCGAAGTTGCAGAAAAGGAGGAGCATCAACCCCTTCCCCCTCTTAAATCCTATACAAAGGAAGAGGTGATTGAGCGGCTCAATGTTGGGGGAGGCTTTCCCCATATTCGAATGCGCCCTTTTGATCTTGTTGCCCTTCCAACAAGGCTTCCTCAATCGATTTTTGTAAAGGCTGTCGAATCAGCTCCTTTTACACCAGCTGCAGAACTTCAAGTCGAGGGGCATGAAGAGGACTTTGAGGCGGGCCTTAGAGTTTTAAGCACAGTGGCTCCCGTCCACCTTGTCTATAGAGAGGGGTCGAGCTGCACCGGTTTTACAAAGGGTGATGTACATGAAAAGCATTCAATCTCTGGATTTCACCCCGCAGGAAATGTCTCTGTTCACATCCACCAAACAAAACCTATTGTGAACCACAAAGAGGTTGTTTGGACACTCTCTGTCATCGATGTCATCACGGTTGGAAAACTTGTTGAAAAAGGGCTTTACAACACAGATCGTGTGATTGGTGTTGGTGGAAGTGGCTTGAAAGAAGCGGGTTATTTCAAGGGGCGTGCAGGCTACCCTATCTGTGATCTTGCTGGAGATCGGATGAGAGATGAGCTTCTCTGTTTGATTTCAGGTGATCCCCTTGCAGGCGCAAGGGTGGAGCTAGATGGTTTTCTCGGTTTTTACCATACGGTGTTTTCAGCCCTCCCGCTCTCTGTAAAACGGGAAATGCTCCATTTTTTTCGACTGGGGTGGAGCAAGTTTTCAGCAACACGGACATATCTCTCTGGGTTTTTTAAGAAAAAGTCATACCGCTTTACAACAAACCAGCACGGCGAGGAGCGCGCGTTTATCGATGGCGCCGTTTACAATAAGATGATGCCGATGCAAATCCCTACGATTCAATTGATCAAGGCGGTGCTTAGTGAAGATTTTGAGCTTGCAGAGCAGCTCGGCCTTCTAGAGGTTGCTCCAGAAGATTTTGCTCTTCCCGCTTTTATCTGCCCTTCTAAGATCGATATGATAGAGATTATGAAGCAAGGGCTACATCAATATTCAAAAGAATTAGGATTCTAATTACACTGGCCTGATGCGCTGGTTAATCGCTCTTTTTTTTATCTCTCACCGTGTTTTTGGAATCACAGATTTTGAAGCACTAGCGCATGATCTTGATGTTGCACGCCATTTTGATCAAAAGCTGCACGAACGTTTTCCCGTCACATTTAACAATCTTCTCTCAACAGGATATTTTGTTACCCCTTCGTCTAGAATGACGTGCAATGGAGAGGTTGGGTTTGGGGTTGCTTCAGCTCCCCCCTATTTTAATTGGAATGGTCGGATACAACCATTTCCAAGATTAGAGCTTTCGGTCAACTATCGCATTTTTAGGGGAGTTGAAGATACGGGGCTCTCACCTTTTGGGTTTGGAGATTACGCCGACCGTGGAGCGAACTTTAAGTTTGCAATCCTCACGCCAGAAGAGAGCATGAACCAATTGCCAGGGCTTGCATTTGGAATTGAAGATTTTATGGGGTCTTTGAAATTCACCTCCTATTTTCTCGTTGCAACGCAGGTTTTTTCAAAGTGGGGGCTTGAAACATCTCTTGGATTTGGGATGGGAAGGTATACCGGTGGGCCGTCACGCGGTTTTTTCGGAGGGTTCAATTGGTTTCCTTTTTGGGAGAAAAATTGCCGGTGGATACGGGGGATTGGTGTTTGTGCAGAGTACGACCCGATCGATTACTCCAATCCAGAGAGAGAGCCCAATCCTCATGGGCGCACCTCTCACAGTCCGATCAACTTTGGAGCTAGATACAATTACGATGGAATCATCGACCTTGCAGTTGGCCAGCTTCGGGGATATGAACTTGCAGCTCTTGGTTCTTTGAATTTCAATTGGGGTAAAGTCGATGGCTTATTCCCCAAAACAAAAGATCCAGCCCCTTATACTTCCCCCAAAGATAGAGAGCCCTTGGGCTGTGCTCGGCCAGAAAATGTGATGGTTAAGCAAATGCAGTTTGCTTTTAACAAACAGGGGTTCCAAATTGTTGCAGCCTCTATTGAGGGGGAGACCCTTCGCTTATCTGTCACAAACTGTCGTTATATTCATGAGCGGCAAATGCGGTGTCGTCTGCAATACCTCTTAGCCGCGCTTCTTCCTGAAAACATCGACAAGGTTGTTGTGGCAGTTGAATCGCACGGCTTTCTCTGTCAACAATACACCTATACAAGTGAGCTTTTACAACGGTATGTCAACTGCCACATTAGTCCTTACGAATTTGATGTATTGACTCCACGAGAAAATGTGGTTCCGCTGACAAAGCCTCCCCTCTACTCCCGTCGGTACGACCTGTGGAAAGCAGCGCTCTATCCTGACTACAGCGCGTTTATTGGAAATCGGCATGGAAAGTATAAGTACTCAGCAGGACTCAATCTTTTTGCAGAAGGATTTCTCCCTGGTAAGATTTTTTACGACGCTCAAGCAAACTATGTCTTTGCTTCAACACTCACAAATCAAGGGGGGAGAGACTACTACAATCCTTCCCATCTTCAAAATGTAGCAACAGATTTGGGGGGGTATATCAACCAAAATGCATTCACCTGGCCCAAGTTGTATGCACAGCGCGCCTGGAACCTTGGGAAAGGGTTCTTCACAAGGGGTGCTCTGGGCTACTTTCAAGTCAATTATGGGGGAATTGCTGGCGAAGTCCTTTGGTATCCTGCAAGCTCTTATTGTGCTGCCGGAATTGAGGGTGCAGTCTTTAAAAAACGGTCGTACCGCGGGCTTGGCTTTCAAAACAAGGTGCGCCGTTTTATTGGGGAAGAGACCGATGTTTGGCGCCCTTACACCACCTTTGAACAATATTTCCTCAACTTCTATCTCGACCTTCCTCAATACCAGGTCTACACAAAGCTTAGCTTCGGCCAGTTTTTAGCGCGTGATCGAGGGGGGCGTATTGAATTTTGGCGCTACTTCGATAGTGGATTGCGCCTTGGGGGGTGGTTCACCATCACAAATGCCAATGATATCATGCATGGAGCGCGCTACTTTGATCGAGGTGTTTTAATTGAAATTCCGCTCGATCTTTTCTACCGTAAAACATGTAAAAAGGTCTTTTCAACAGGAGCTGCAGCCTGGTTGAGAGATGCAGGTTACTCCTCATCGACAGGAAAGTCTCTATTTGATGTGATCAATAGAGAGCGCCGCTTCTAGAGCACCCCAAGAAAAAATCATATCGGCACCCGCCCGCTTGATGCTGAGTAAACTCTCTAAAAGAACGGTCTGCTCATCCAAAATCCCCGCTCTTCCTGCAGCTTGAATCATCGCATATTCGCCACTCACCTGAAAAGCTCCAATTGGAAGAGAAGATTGTTCTTTGAGTTTTGTGATCACATCGAGATAAAATCCAGCCGGTTTAACCATCAAGATATCAGCCCCCTCTTGCTCATCAAGAGCCCCCTCTCGCATCGCTTCCCGTTGATTGGCGCTGTTGAGCTGGTAGGTTAATTTATCTCCAAACTTGAGAGAAGACCCAACCGCATCTCGAAAAGGGGCATAGAGGGAAGAGGCGTATTTAATGGCATATGAAAAGATGTTGACATGACAAAATCCGTGTGCATCTAACGCTTTTCGTATGGCACCCACCCTTCCGTCCATCATATCACTTGGAGCGACCATGTCCACACCGCACTCGGCTTGCACAAGTGCCATCTCAGCAAGTTCACGAACAGTTTCATCATTGAGCACCTCTCCCTCACGATTTACAATTCCATCGTGGCCGTGCGTTGTATAGGGATCGAGCGCAACATCGGTGATGATACAAAGGCTTGGGAAGAGCTCTTTGATCCTTCGTACAGCTCGATGGAGAGTATTTCGCGGGTTAACAGACTCCGAACCGGTTGCATCTTTTAAATCAGGGTCGATAACGGGGAAAAGAGCAATCGCTGCAATCCCAGCTTCGCAAATGTTTTCAAGCTCATCTAGCAAGGAGTCGAGATTGTGTCGAAAGATGCCTGGCATACTTTTAATCTCTTCTCTTTCCCCCTCTTTAATGAAGAAAGGAGCGATAAAATCTTTTGGGTGGAGCCGAGTCTCCTGGATAAGAGAGCGAATCGCCCCCGTTTTCCGGTTTCGGCGAGGTCTTTGAACTAACATTTCCATAAGATATGAGAAAAGAGAAAATAGAGATAGATTTTTTTCTTCTTCTTCATAGGGTGTGAAAGTGTTCATAACCCCCCTTTTTTTCTCTCATCAAAAACAGTGTTGATAACTTGTTGATGGGCCGTACACAACTCCCCACTTATCAACTCCCCTTCGAGACATCAACAAGTTGCTGACAAGGTGTGAACCAGCTTATCAACACTCTTTCCACAACAACAAATCAATGGGAGTGATTTTTCTCTTGATTGGGGGTTGGCAGTTGTGGCACGCTACTCTCTGCCGAGGAGATGAAGATGGAAAAATATGAAGAATTTTCAGATGAACAGATAAAGATTTTAGAGCGGTTTGTCACAAACACCTCAGGGAACATTTTTGTTTTGCGCAATCTTCCTGAAGTGATCAAGGGAGCTTTGTTCTCTCGCTATTCCCGCTCGAGCCTGGGTCTTCGCTCCCTTCTTCTCAAAGAGTTCATTTTAGGGGAAGAGACAGCCTTCGAATCTATTGTGGGAGAGAAAGAGAAAACCGAAGATCAAATGGTTGCGATCAAGCGAGCACAAAACTTCTATGATCGCATCCTCGATGGATATGGAGATGATTCGATTGGAGAGCTGGGTGGGGCCCACCTGGCTATTGAAAACATCTCTATGCTTGGAGCCAAGGTTCTCGAAGATAGTCGTATTGGGGGGTCTCCTTTAGAAAAATCGACCCGCTACATCTATTTTGATCAAAAGGTTGGAGGGCGCTACCTCTACTATCGAGAGCCTATTTTAATGACATCGGCGTATCGCGATGCTTATACCGAAACATGTGATCACCTGTTCGAAACGTATTCCGCGCTCATCCCACCCATGACAGAGCTTTTAGAAAAACAGTTTCCTAAGGAAAGCTCTATGTCGAAAGGGGCGTATAATGCGGCGCTGAGAGCTAAGGTTCTCGATTGTCTCCGAGGCTTACTCCCTGCTGGGACTCTTACAAATATGGGAATCTTTGGAAATGGCCGCTTTTGGGAGTCACTCTGCCATAAGCTTCAATGTCAAAACCTTGCCGAAATGCAAGAGGTGGGAAAAGAGTCATTTGCTGAGCTTTACAAGGTGATGCCTTCTTTTGTTAGACGGGCAGAATCAAATCATCACCACCATGAGAATTTCAATCAATTCTATGCGTCGATGAGTGAGCAGCTAGACAATATCACAACACATGCATCACTTCCAAAAGAGGAGTCAAAGGGAGGCGTCCGCCTGCTTTACACTGATCCAGACGCAGAATATAAAGTTGCAGCAGCCCTTCTCTTTGCTCAAGGGACCCACTCCCTTTCCGATTTAGAGGCGTACTGCCGCACCCTTCCAAAAGAGGAACTTGCTAAAATTTTCGATGCAGGCTCTTCAATGCGGGAAAACAGGCGGCACAAGTCTCCTCGCGCTCTTGAGCATGCTCAATTCACCTTTGAAATTATCGGAGACTTCGGAGTCTACCGCGACCTCCATAGGCATAGAATGTTGACGCAAGAGCGTCAATTGCTTGGAACAGATTGTGGTTATTTTATTCCTCCTGAAGTGATCGATACTCCTATGGAAAAAGAGTATCGCAATGCGATGGAAATGGCCAAAAAGGTGCACCAGTCAATCGCACAAGAATTGCCTGAAGAAGCGCAGTACATCGTTCCAATGGCATATAATATCCGTTGGTATTTCCACATCAACTTAAGAGCTTTGCAGTGGCTTTGTGAGCTTCGATCGTCGCCAGCGGGCCATCCCAACTATCGTCATATTGCGCAGGAGATGGCAAGACAGACAATTGAAGCGGTCCCCTCTTTTGAAAACTTTTTCAAGTTTGTCAATTATGAAGGGTATGAGCTTGGCCGTCTCGACCAAGAAGAGAGAAAGATCCAAAAACAATCTCAGAGATAGTTTACTTTGATAAGTGTTGGGAGAGGAGCGAAGAGAGTTTAAACATGTTGAGAGGAGCTTTGGAACCAAAGAGGGGCTCTAGCTTTTCATCTGGGACAATCTGCCTCTTATCGCTTGGATCTTGACATCCATTTGCTTTGATATAGATCCACATCTTTTTAATCGCCTCTCCGCGGGTCACCTTTTCTTCACCGATCACTGCAGCAAGTTGAGAGGAAGGTTTGAGTTTTCCTCGGAGTCCGCCCCCTTTTCCTCCCTTTTTCTTTTCATACGCTGTTTTCGGATGGTCGGGATACTTCTCCAAGAGCTGGTCGAGGTCATTGACGATCACATCACAGTCAGGGAAACTGGTGCATGAATAGAATGTCTTTCCAAAGCGTGACTTACGGGCGATAATTTTTCCATCACATCCAATTGCTGGGCAGCCAGGCAGATTTTGTGTTTCGATGATCTCTTCCCCTTTTTTGGGAATAGAGACGATTCCTTTGCACTCGGGGTATTTGAGACAACCTAAAAAAGGTCCAAAACGACCGTGTCTCACTTTCATCTCTCCCTTACAAACGGGGCATGGCTGATCCCAATTAAACCCTTCTGCGTATTCGCTCTTGTCAAAGGAGAGCGCTTCGATAGAGGTGGTGTAGTCACACTCGGGGTAGTTAGAACATCCATAGAAATAGCGTGATTTCGACCAGATTTTTTGTAGATTCACCGCGTGACATTTGGGGCATTCAATATCGGTTTCAAGTTTTGGAACATACGCCTCTTTGGCTGCTGTTTCTACCATTGGAGAAAAATCGCCCCAAAATTTTCGGATCACCCCTTTCCAATCTTCTTTTCCCTCGGCAATTTGCTCAAGGCGGTCTTCCATTCTTGCTGTAAAGCCAATGTCAACAATCGGTGTAAAGTTGTCTTCTAAGAAGCGGGCAATCACCCCGCCGAGCTCTGTTGGCTTTAGCCGATGATTCTCTTTTGTGGTGTAAGAGCGAGACTGAATCTTATTCATGATAGAGGCGTAAGTAGAAGGCCTTCCAACACCGGATTTTTCAAGGGCTTTTACAAGAGAGGCTTCTGAAAATCGAGGGGGAGGCTTAGTGAATGCTTGCTCTTGCATCACTTCCATAAATTTAAGTGATTGCCCTTTCTCTAGAGGGGGAAGTTTGGGGTTTGCAGCAGCTTCTGCTTCATCTTGTTTCTCTTCATAAACAGAGAGAAACCCTTTGAATTTAAGTGTCGAGCCTGTTGCACGAAGTGCGAGGTTTTGATCAGTCTCAATATTTGCGGAAACAGTATCATAGACCGCCGGCTTCATCTGGCTTGCAATAAAACGGTTCCAAATCAAGCCATAGAGGAGGAACTGTTCGTGTGTTAGATAGGGTTTCACTTTTTCTGGCGGGTGATCCATGTTTGTGGGGCGAATCGCTTCGTGAGCATCTTGTGCGCTTTTTTTAGAGCTATATTTACGTGGGGTGTCGGGGAGAGACTCTTTTCCGTAAGTATTTTTAATAAAAGAGCGTGCCGCTGTGATTGCCTCTGGAGCTGTTCGAACCGAATCGGTACGCATGTAGGTGATCAAACCTTCTGCCCCTTCGTTTTTAAGATCAACCCCCTCATAGAGGCCTTGAGCAATTCCCATTGTTTTGCTTGCCGAATACCGGTGGTGTCGGGCAGCTTCTTGTTGCAATGTTGAGGTGATAAAAGGAGGCTCTGGATTCCGTTTTTTTTCTTTTTTCTCAACCTTAGAAATGGTATAGGCTGCTTTTTTCAAGCGCTTTGCAATGGCATCTGCTTGCTCTTTATTTTGGATCAAAGCAACATCTTTTCCTTCAATAGCCTCTTTTTCCCACCGCTTTCCATCGATGGAGTAGAGTCTTGCGGGGAAAGATTTTGAAGAGTTTTCTGTTTGTAGAAGCGCTCCCAAATTCCAATATTCAACGGAGACAAACGCTTCGATCTCTTTTTCTCGATCGACGACAAGTTTTAAGGCGACCGATTGGACTCTCCCAGCAGACACTCCTGATCGTTGTTGGAGTTTGCGCGCCAAAATAGGAGAAATTTTATAACCCACCATCCGGTCGAGAAGGCGTCTTGCTTGTTGAGCATTGATCAAATCGATATCAAGCTCTCGTGGATGAGAGAGGGCCTCTAATACAGCATCTTTGGTGATCGAATGGAAAGAGGTGCGCTTCATCACGGTTTTTTTCGGCAAAATGGCCGCAATATGCCATGCAATTGCTTCCCCTTCTCGATCGGGATCAGGGGCTAAGTAGACAGTATCACACTCTTTGGCCGCTTTTTTAAGCTTTGAAATCACCTCTTTTTTGTTGGAAAGGATCTGGTAATCGGGCTCAAAATCGTTTTCAAGGTCGATCCCAAACCCTTTTTCAGGAAGGTCGCGGATATGTCCAACAGAGGAGGCAAAAAGATAATCTTTCCCAAGAAATTTTTTGAGCGTTTTGATCTTTGCAGGGGATTCAACGATAATAAGTGATTTGGCCATTTCTCCACCTTAAACAAAAACGGTACAACATTCAAATCGAATTCCCCCTTTCTGTCAAGCACTCACTCTTCCTAAGCGTTAAGTGTTTTTTTTAATATATGGGTTTTAACCGAGATTGTTTATAATAGTTAGCCGTTATGGCTAATTATATCTCTTTAGAAATTGGTAATCATACATGGCATTTTTCAGCAGCGACCAATCCTCAAGGGGAGGTTGCTATTTCCCAACTTGGAAAAAATGCTTCATCGACATGGGAACCTATTCAACTACAGGTTGGAGAGGAGGCTGAAACGATTGTAGAGTTGTTGGATCGGCAAGCAAAAACAATTTTTACTGTGGGGGAAGAAGGTAACCTTAAAAAGATCCATACGGCGTTTGAGTATGGAAAGCGGTTTTCTTATTGGAAAAACCTCGGCGCAAACCGAGCCGCAGTACAAAAAAGAGTCACCAAAGCGATGGAGGTGTTTGATCAAGCCATTGCTGGTCTAGGAGAGCTTGGTAGCGAGAAAGGGGCGGTTGTCAAAGCTTTTTTGACAAACCATTTTTTTGCAGCAAAAAATGGAAGCTTAGCACGAATGCACACCGATGTCTTTGATCGGAGTTCAATTAAAAATCCAAAAGGTATTCGGCACTATCTTGCTCCTGAAATTGCACAAGCAAAAGAAGAGCTCAAACAAGCAATGAAAAAGGTTTGTAAATTACAAGATATCAAAGAGAAGCGAGCTGCGTTAAAGGTGGCTGATTATGCTGTTCGAAATGCTGAGGCGTGTTTTTCAACAAAATTAGGTATTCCTCTTACATCCCTTTCTGGTGGGACCGGTGGTGCGCGGACAAGACCTTTATTAAATGGAAGGAGAGCCGTTGTTGTCAAACCTGGAGATGAAGGGCCTTATGGGGTGAATACCCCCTCTTTTTGGAGTTGGATTAAACAATGGTTCTCTTCAGGTCGTCAATGTTTACGATGGAATTCAGAACCAAGAGCTGAAGAGACAGCGAGTCGTGTCGATGAAGTTTTTCGGTTTGATACCGTTCCTATGACGCGGACAGAAGAAATTCGTTCAGAGCAATTTAACAAGTTTGCTCGAAAAGAGTGTTCGCAGCAAGTGTTTGCAAGTGGGGCGGAGCCTCTCGGGGAATATCTTGGAATTTCTGGATGGAGAGCTTTTCCTCGTTCTCTCCGCTGTTGTCTTGCCGACTATTTGGCAAGGAGAGCTGGAGAAGAACAAGCCAACTACCCCAATGTCACATCTTGGTGGCAGCGAGCAATCCGTTATCTTTTTTCAAAGCTTGTTTCTACAGATAAACCACTTCCTAATCTCAATCCTATGATCCTTGAAAGAGCAGCTCTTTCAAAGTACTTAGGTGGGGATATCGACACGCATTTTGATAATCTACTCGTTTTGAAAATTCCACAAGAAGCAAGAGAGCACCCATTTTTAAATGCACTTTTTGCGGGAACAGCAACTGAAGATGAGATCAATACATTTGTGGATGAAGGGAAAGATTATGAATATCTCCTCTACCGTCTTTTTGAGTCTCGCGATGGGTTTGCAATCATCAATCATGATGGAGGAGCCTCTTCTCCCCACTCTCACCCCCCACGTTTTGGGTTGTTTGACCCATATCTCTCCACCCGTTTCCGCTATCTTTTTGAAGTGCATCCAGAATTTGAAAAGCCATTTACATCTGAAACAATTGAGTTCCTAAAGGGGAAAGATGAAGTGATGCTCAGATCGCTTTTGGAAGCAGCAATACGAGAGTTGATCGGTGTGATTGGGGTGGACACAACAATCTTTGTCGACTTTTGGAAGGAGAGAGAGAATCGCGCTCTTTTTAAAAAGAGTGTGTTGACTGGGAATCAAAACGACCTTATAGAAGTTGCTCGAAAATTAACTCTTCTAAAATTTAGAAACACAAAATTCTCAGGATACCAGTTCTATTACTACAACAAGCAGTTCTTAAGCGATATAGAAAGAATGCATGGGATGATAAAGACCCGGTCTGATCACTACCGCTTTTTAATTCATCATATCAATGAAACGCCTCAAGCGGCGAGGCGAAATCTCTTCCTCCATCTCGATGAACAAGATTTTGATGATAGCGAGATCAAAAAGGCATCGTCTGTACAACGGTATGATAGAAAAATAGAGTTCACTTCTACAAACGTTGTTCCAGCACAAAGTATTACGATCCCTCAAAGCCCAACATATGAGTGGCTGAGGAAACATATTATCGAGTTTGTAGGAGAATTGACAGATGTTTGAGGAAGATCAAAGAGGCTTTTTATGCGGTCCTAATGAGTCGGAAGAGACGTTTTACAAAAGATGTAAAGCAGACGATCTTTCTACGTTCCCCCCCTCTTTAAAAGAGCTCTTTGCCATCTCCCCCAACTGGGTTCCTGTCCATTATAAAGATTCTGGACTCCGCTTTTGGGAAGGAGGATGTAGCTGGATTGAAGGGACAAACGTAGAGATTCAACTCAAAGAACAGTTTGCTCATAAAAAGACTCTTTGGAAAATCTATTCAAAAGAGGAGATCCTTGCACATGAAGGGGTGCACGCTGCACGCGTTGCTTTTGAGGAACCGATTTTTGAAGAGGTGTTGGCATACCAAACATCAAAATCCCGTTTTCGTCGCTTCTTTGGCCCTTTTTTCCGTTCTCCCAAGGAGACCCTTTTCTTTGCTCTCTTGCTTCCCCTTTCTTTTTTCTCCCCTTTCTTTGCGATAGGAGTTGTTGCTTTTGGATTGATGCGGCTGATTAAAACACAGGCCACTTTTCTTCTTGCACGTAAAAAACTAGGGAAGCTTTATGGGAAAAAAAATGCGCTGCCAATCATGCTCCACCTCACCGATAAGGAGATTATTTTGTTCGCAAAGGGATCGATTAAATCTTATGTTGAAAAACAAACTTCGTTGAGATGGCAGCAGATCAAGCGTGTATTTTCCGCTGAGTTGTATTCCCAATCCCAAGCTCAGAGCGGTATTTTGCAACCGTCCGGCGAGCACATGCAATCCCCTGGCTCTTAATCATTTTTGAGATCGCCTCATCAGAAAGAGGAGAGGTGCGGTCTTCTTTCGAAATGATTTGTTTGAGACACTCTTTGACCGTTTTTGAGGAGATCTCTTTTCCACTGTCTGTTGTGTATGCATTTGTGAAAAAAGAGCGTAGTGGCAAAATTCCTCGTGGACAGCTGAGGTATTTATTTGCAACAGCACGCGCAATGGTCGATTCATGAAGTTCAAGCATTTCTGCAATTTCCTTCATTGTCATAGGTTTAAGGTCTCCTTTGGGATCACTCAAATAAGGGCTTTGTGTTTCGACAATTTTCTCTGCAATCCGTCTCAAGGTTTGGTGCCGCTCTTGAAGATTTCGGACAAGCCATTTACCTGAGGTGAGCTTCTCTTGGATGTAGGTGCGTGTTTCAGAATCGAGGTCTTTGCTCTCCAACATTTTTAGATAACCGTTATTGAAGCGAAAAGATGGAAGGGAAGAGTCATTGATTTCAATCCGAAGAGCTCCTTCGACAAGATCGATGTGGAGATCTGGGATGAGATGATGGGTTTGTCTTTTGTAGTGTCCTGCAGAAAAAAGGGTTCCAGGGTGAAAGTCGAGCGGGGCAATCTCTCCTGCAATTGTATCATAAATCTCTTTAGAAGAGCGGTGTAACACTTTTGCAATGGAAGGGATTCGGTTTTTCAACATATCGTCGTAGCCACAATCGACAATCCGGTATGCCAAGGAAGACTCTTTGCCTCCTAGTTTGAGCTGGATCAGAAGAGATTCTTGTAAACTTCGTGCTCCAACTCCGATTGGATCAAACGTTTGAATCATTTCTAACAAGGGAGCAAAGACTTCAACCTCTACATCAGAGAGAAGAGCAATTTCCTCAAGAGGCGTTGTGAGGAATCCACTCTCATCGATGTGTCCGATGATGAGAGTGGCGAGCTTATACTCTTCTTCACCAAAAGTCATCTTTGCTTGGTTCATCAGATGGTCGTAGAGAGAGGTTTCGTATGAAACACTATTTTCGATGTAAGCTTTAAGGTCATCTTCTTCCTTGCCTCCTGTTGATTTAGAGGGGATCTCAGAGGATAGAGTTTCCACATCCCATTCAATCATAGGGTTTTGGGATATTTCTTCAGAGATAAGGGCTTCGAGTTCCATGACAGGCATTTGCAACAGGTGGAGCGCCTGTTGCATTTGCGGGGAGAGGATGAGCCGCTGAATTTGTTTCGCGGCCTGTGCGATATCTAAGTGTTGTTTCACTGCAATCGGTTAATGTACTGGCGGGGAATTTCACGCAAAAAACGCGACGGTCGCATCATCCGATGAGTCCCCCATAAAAAACGTGTTTCGGCGGCAGAGAGATAAAGACGCTCTTTCGCCCTTGTCATCCCTACATAGCATAAACGTCGTTCTTCTTCCAGTGCATCGTAGCTTTCTCTTGAATTAACATGGGGGAAAAGATCTTCCTCCATCCCAACTAGAAAAGCTGCAGTAAATTCCAACCCTTTTCCGTTATGGAGGGTCATGAGATTAATTTGATCTTGAGTGAAATCGGCTTCATCAAGCGACCCTTTCAAGGAGAGTTCTTCTAAAAAGGCTTGTAAACAGTCGCTCTCACGCGCTTTGGCAATCAATTCATCGACGTTCTCTTTTCGATCTTCAAAGGTCTCTTTATCTTCTCTAAGAACATCGAGGTAACCGGTTTTTTCTACAGTTTGATAAACGAGTTCTTGTAGATTGACCTCTCCTTTCAAAGCGCGGAGCTCGCGGATGATTGAGGCGTAATTTGCAAGTCCCGCTTTTTGTTTGGCCGAAAGACGAATATCGACAGGGTTTTCACAAAAGTCTAAAAATGAACCTGAAACATTGGCTAAAATCTTTTCAAGTGTTGTCTGTCCAATCCCTCTTTTGGGGAGATTGATCGTCCGCATAAACGAGATGGCATCGCAGTCTGATTCAACCATTCGGAGATAGCCAAGGACATCTTTGATCTCTTTTCTTTGGTAAAATGAAATTCCACCAACAATCACATAGGGGAGGTCGCGGCGGAGTAGGAAATCTTCAAAAAGACGAGATTGGAAGTTAGTTCGGTAGAAAATAGTTATTTCACTCAGCGGAATTTTGAAAAGAGAGTGGAGTCGTTCGATTTCACGAATGACAAAGCTCGCTTCATCGCGCTCATCTCTTCCAACAAAAAGGGTGATCTTTTCTCCAGCTCCTTTGTCACTCCAAAGATTTTTCTTAAACCGGCTCACATTATTTTGAATCAATGCATTGGCTGCTTCCAAAATATTTGAGCTGCTCCGGTAGTTTTGCTCTAGCCTAACTGTTTGAGCTCCAGGATAATTTTTCTCAAAATTTAAGATGTTTTGGATATTTGCCCCTCGCCACGAATAGATCGATTGATCAGGATCTCCTACGACAAAGATGTTGTGGGAGTGTTCGACGATCATCTGCGCAATCATGTATTGGGCAGGATTGGTATCTTGGTATTCATCTATGAGAAGATAAGGCCACTGTTTTTGGTAAAAAGCGCGTGTTTCAGGACTCTCTTTAAAGAGGCGAACAGTAAGGTAGAGAAGGTCGTCAAAGTCGAGTGCATTTGCCTCTTTAAGTCTCTCTTGATAGAGGGAGTAAATATCAAAGAAAGGAGGTCCTTCAGGGTCGATCAACTGGTTTTTTGTCTTTGAGATAAGGGAGCGAATCGCTCTGATCTCCCCTTTTTCTTTTTTGATTCCAAGAGATTGCAGGCAGGTGCGCAAAAGTTTGCCTGAGTCTTCTTCATCGTAGATTGTAAAGTTGGGATCGTAGCCAATTTTATCGATTGATTCGCGTAAAATCTTGGCACCCAAACTATGGAAGGTGCTGACGGTAGGATACTCCTCATGGTATCCCCCTTTTAAGAGGTCATACACCCGCTCTTGCATCTCTTTTGCCGCTTTATTTGTAAATGTCACAGCAAGAATTTGGGAAGGAGGGATCCCTTGATCGATCAGATAGGTGATCCGGTAGGCGACAATACGGGTTTTCCCCGACCCCGCTCCTGCGAGGACAAGGAGAGGGCCATCACGGTGAGTTGCCCCTTTGAGTTGCTCTGGATTGAGTATCTTTGACATAGCCGTAACGATGATAATCGAAACTGAAAGAAATTTCACGCAAATAGTTCAAAAGTTCAAAAGAGCCTGAAGAGTGGATCGGTTTTTTCAAGAGGGTGGCCCCCTTTTCAGCGGCCCACTTCTCCAGCTTATCAGAGGGAGAGAGGAGACGAATAGGAGTGGAGTCCATTTTTTCTAAAAATTCTTCCTCACTTTCTTCCGATAAAAGATACGGTGTTTGGCAGATATGAAGTGCGGTTAAGACTTTAATCAACTCAAGTTGAGAGAGGGTGTTAGAACGGACAATCACTTTCTCTTTCGGAACCATATAGTAGAGGTTTTGTTGTCCAACAAGAGCGTAATGGTCGATGGGAGTGGTAAATTTTTTGTGCCAGTAGGCGTAGCTTTCGGCGCTTTTTTTCCAAGCAGCTTGTTCCTCTTTGGAGAGCTTAAACTTCATCATGAGCGGAACGACAGATTGAGGTAGAATTTCTTTTTTTTCATCTTCATTATCTTCAACATCAACGAACTGTTTGAGATAGTGAGGTCCTCCCACTTTCATTCCAAATCCAAATGTGCTTGCTTTACATCCTCCAAAAGGTTGCCTTCCCACAATGGCTCCTGTGATCGCACGGTTGATATAGAGATTCCCTGCAACAATCTGCTCTTTCCACTGGTTTTGCTCCCGTGGGTCAAGGGAGTGGAGTCCACTTGTCAAGCCATAGGGAGTTCCATTTGCAAATTCAATCGCTTCAAAGAGATCTTCTGCACACATCACTCCTAGGATTGGAGCAAAAAACTCTGTTTGATGGGTAAAACTCCCCTTTTTAACTCCAAGTTTGATACCAGGGCTCCAGAGGTTTTTTTCAAGGTTCTTTGGCTTTACAAGCCATCTCTCTCCTTTTTCTAGTTTGAGAAATTGAGGATTAAGTGGTCGAATCAAGGGGGGAATTGCAGTCGTCGCTTTCCAGCTTGATCCGATGGGAAGAGAGGTTGTCGCTTCTTTGAGTTGTCGCAGAAAATCGGGATCATCGTAGAGTTCTTTTTCTAAAATCAATAGGCTGCATGCACTACATTTTTGCCCAGCGTGTGAAAAAGCTGAAAAAACCGCATCACGAACAGCCAAATCGCGGTCGGCCATGGAGGTGACAATCAAGCTGTTTTTCCCCCCTGTCTCTGCCATCAAGTCAAGAGAGGGACGCAATTTTTTAAAGGAGCGTGCCGTCTCTGTCCCACCGGTTAAAATAACAGCAGCAAGTTTGGGGTGTTGAACAAGAGCATGTCCAACACGATTTTCATCGCAGTTGATAAATTGCAAAGCGCGTTTAGAGATTCCCGCCTCCCAAAAAAGTTGCACGATGAGCCATCCTACTAAAACAGCTTCGGGGGCTGGTTTAAAGATCACGCTGTTTCCAGTGATCAAGCTCGCTGCAATTCCACTCACAGGAATCGCGGCGGGGAAATTCCAGGGAGGAGCGACTAAAATAGTCCCTTTTGCTGCTCCCTCTCCATCCCATTGTTTTTGATAATAGGTGATAAAATCGATCGCCTCGGAAATTTCTGGATCGGCTTCAAAAACCGTTTTTCCTCCATCTGCAACCATCGCTTCAATCAGATCTAAACGGTGTTTGCGAAAAAGTTGAGGAAGCTTTTCTAAAGAGGTGTCGTTTGGTTTAGCAGATGCAAATGCCTCATCGATCTGCTCCACTGTTGCAATACAGTAGTGGTAGAAGGGTTCACATGTAGAAGGGTCGATTCCCTCTCTTCTCTCCCCTTTATCAATCTTCCCTCCAATGACAAGAGGAATCTCCCCATAGATTTTTTTAGTGGGTTTCCACTTCCGATTTTCAGGCAAAGAGAAGTCAAGATCGGGTTCATTGAGTGTTTTTAACCTTGTTCTCCTCTGCCTTTGAGTGGGTAGATCATCGATCAGTTGATACGCTTCACGAAACCGAGAACACTCTTTTTCCCAATCGAGATTTCCCTTTTTGAGGTGGTAGAAGTGGTGGAGGAAATTTTCAGCGCCACCATTTTCATCAAGTCTTCTGATTAAATAGGGGATTGCATTGCGGAAGTGTTTTTTCTCCACCTTTGGAGTGTAGAGAAGTAATTGATCGGTCCATTTTAAAAGGGCTCGTTGCATCCCTGGAGCCATTCCTCCCAACATTTCAAAGGAGACTTCATCTTTGAGGTGGGCCTCTTCTCTTAGAAGGTAGGCGTAGGCAATGTCAAAAAGATTGTGAGAGCCAACTCCTATATGGACAAATGGAGCGTGCTCAGGCGAGATGGCAAATTGGAGCATCCGTTTAAAATTTGCATCGCTCAACACCTTTTTTTCAAAAGGGGCTTGCCTCCACCCCTTAATTGATGCTTCGCAGATTTCCATGGGAAGGTTTGCCCCTTTCACAATCCGTATTTTGATCGGCGCTCCGTTTCTCTCTATAGAAAACTGGATCAATTCTTTGAGGATCGGAAACGACTCGGGGAGATAGCTTTGAAGTGCAATTCCCGCTTTTGTTTGATGGAACTCAGACTCACTCAACACCTTCTTAAAAAGGGCGACGGTAAGATCAAGGTCGCGGCTCTCTTCCATGTCGAGGTTGATGAATTGATTGGGAGAGCAAGCGCGATAAAGAGTCCGTAGTCTTGTTGCAAGCGCCTCTAAAGTTTCTTCAAAAGCAAAGAGGTTGATCTGACTGTAGAGCGTTGAAATTTTGACAGAAATGTAGTCAATTTCTGGGTTTGAAAGATCATCGAGATAGCAGTGTAAGCGACGGTCAGCCTCCTCCTCACTTAAAATTGCTTCTCCCAAGTGGTTGATGTTATTGCGGATATTTTTTTTGTGTTCTTGTTTAAGGATGCATGCAAGCTCTTTTTGGATTTTTTGTTTGAGCAAAAAAAGCGCACAAGAGGGAAAAAAAGGAGCAAGAAAACGGAAGCTGAGGAGAAGGCCTCTTTCATTTTCATCTAAAAAACGGGGGATTCCAAGATCCTTAATCAAATAGACTAATTGATCTACAGTTCGCCTTGCAGATCTACTTCGATAACAAAGGTCGGTCATCTCTGTCATAAAAAGACGACCATTTGGATCGCGCATCATCTTTGCAAGCCATCTTTCGTGCCTTCTCTCCTTGACAGTTCTGCACTTATGACTTAAACTCAAGAGTTGAGCTGCAAGAGCAATGCTTTTTTCTACTGGATTTTTTATGAAACGACTTCTCCTTTTTTTTCTATTTTTTCCTCTATCTATCCTATTTGGTCAAGTTAAAGTGGGAATCGATGTTCTTTTTGAAAAAGAGTACGCACATCTTCTCAAAGGGAAGCGGATCGGTTTGATCACCAATATGACAGCGATCGATGCTGGAGGGATTTCAACTGTTGAAAGATTGCGAAACAATAACTTGGTTGCAATTTTTGCTCCTGAGCATGGGTTTTATGGTTCTGCCTACTCTTCTGAGTCGATTTCAGATGAGATGCACGGGGAGATCCCAATCTATAGTTTGCATGGGAAAAGTCGGAGGCCAGCAGAAGAACATCTCAAAGATATTGATCTCCTTATTTTTGATATTCAAGATATTGGATGTCGTTCCTACTCATATATTGGAACCCTTTTTTATTGTATGGAAGAGGCTGCCAAAAGGAAAATTCCTTTTATTGTTTTAGACCGCCCCAACCCTCTTGGAGGAATGGTGGTCGATGGGCCACTTGTAGATGAAAACTGCCGCTCTTTTATCAGTTATGTGAACATTCCCTATTGCCACGGGATGACGATTGGAGAGCTCGCCCTCTTTTTCAACAACGAATATAAAGTGGGTTGCACGTTGACCGTTGTTCCGATGGAGGGGTGGAAAAGAGGGATGGTCTTCACACAAACAGGATTAAATTGGGTGCCAACTTCCCCGCAGATTCCAGAGCCTGACACTGCTTTTTTCTATCCCACCACAGGGGTGATCGGGGAGTATTCATTCGTCAATATCGGTGTAGGGTATACCCTCCCATTTAAAGTTGTAGGGGCTCCTTGGATCGACGCTGAAAAGCTTACAAAAACGCTCAACGATCAAAACCTTCCTGGTGTCCATTTTCAACCCTTTTTTTTCCGTCCCTTCTTTGGGAAATATAAACAAGAGACATGTAAAGGGTCTCTTATTATCGTTACCGATGCAAATACATTTCTCCCGATTTCAACTCAATATACGATCATTGGAGTACTCAAAGGGCTCTATCCACGCCATTTTGAAGATGCGATGAAACAGATCCAAGCCTCCTGTTCAAAAAAACAGATGTGCCACAAACTCAATGGTCGGGAGGAGATTCATCACATCCTATCCAAAGAGAAGTATGTGATTTGGAAACTGCGTGAAATTTGCCGGAAAGATCGGGAAAAATTCCTCCCCATTCGAAAAAAATATCTCAACGACAAATATAGTGATTTAAACTGAAGGAAATAGGCGATGCGGGTAGGAATTATTAGTGCGATGCAAAGTGAAAATGATCTTATCTTGAGCCACATGGACCAACCTGTTGCGCAGATTGAAAAAGGGATGAGAGACTATGTTCATGGGAATCTTTGGGGGGTAGAGAGTGTCATTGTTGTTTCAAGAATAGGGAAAGTCGCGGCAACAATGACGGCAACACAGCTGATTGCAGAATTTCAACCCGATCTAGTGCTGTTTACAGGGGTTGCCGGAGCCCTCCATAAAAATCTAAATGTGGGGGATATTGTTATTGCAAGCGCATTGATGCAACACGATATGGATGCATCCCCCCTTTTCCCTCGATATGAAATTCCTCTTCTGGGTTTGACAAACATAGTCCCCGATCGAGAATTGAATCAAATGGTGAAGGAAGCGTCGACCAATTTTTTAGAAAAAGGGCTTAGAGAAATTGTTGAGCAAAAGACATTAGAGATGTTTCAGATCACCTCACCAAAAGTTGTTGAAGGAGTCATTGGTAGTGGTGACCAATTTCTCTCAAGCCGTGAAGAGAATGAACGTTTATCAAACCGATTGCCAGAGATGAGTTGTATTGAAATGGAGGGAGCTGCAATCGGACAAGTGTGCCATGAATATGGCATCCCTTTTTCTATCATCCGAACGATTTCTGATTCGGCCAACGATGATGCGATGACCGACTTCAAAACATTTCTTTCATCCGTTGCAAGTCACTACTCTCTTGGAATCCTAAAAGAGTTGTATCCTCGGCTCAGCAAGCGGGAGGAGTTAGCACTAGAGGGGCTTGTTTGCTAGCTTTTCTATTGACAGGAATTGGGTGATCGTCTACTCTATCCTTTACTAAAAAAACGGAGGAGCTATGAAAGCCAAACCATTGAAAAATCGTGTACTTGTTAAACGATGTAAAGCAGAAAGTTCAAAGGGGGGGATCTTGCTCCCTGACACAGCTCGAGAGAAGCCTCAAGAGGGTGAAGTTGTAAGAGTTGGGCCTGGGAAAGAGAACGAAAATGGAGATCTAGAGCCTATGGCTGTTAAAGAGGGTGATCGCGTTCTTCTCTCCTCTTATGCAGGAACCGAAATTAAAGAAGGGGATGATGAGTACCTCATCCTTTCAGAAGACGATATTCTAGGAATTCTCAACTAAGGATCATATTACTATGTCAAAGATGTTTAAATTTAAAGATGAAGCCCTTAAGGCGATTGCACAGGGAATTTCTAAACTTGCAAAAGCTGTCACGGTCACACTTGGTCCTAAAGGACGAAATGTGGTGATTAAAAAGAGCTACGGCTCTCCTCTTTCTACAAAAGATGGTGTAACCGTTGCAAAGGAAGTTTCTCACAAAGATAAGTTTGAAAACATGGGAGCCTCTCTTGTGAAAGAAGTTGCTTCTAAAACGTCAGATGTTGCCGGAGATGGAACTACAACAGCGATTGTTTTAGCTCAAGCAATTTTCTCTGAAGGGGTTAAAAATGTTTCAGCCGGTGCAAATCCAATGAGCCTCAAACGAGGACTTGACCAAGCGTGTGCACTTTTAACAGAAGAGCTTTCGAAGATTGCCTCTCCGATTAAAGAGCACGAAGAGGTGAAGCAAATTGCAACTATTTCTGCAAACAACGACCCTTCTGTTGGAGGAATCATTGCAGAGGCGATGGAAAAAGTTGGAAAAGATGGAATCATCACTGTAGATGAGGCGAAGGGGATCGATACTGTTCTCGATGTCGTTGAAGGTATGCAGTTTGATAAAGGGTTCCTCTCCCCTTACTTTATCACTAATCCACAAAACATGAGTGTTGAACTCGACAATGCACGTATCTTGTTGATCGACAAGAAAGTCTCTTCGGCAAAAGAGCTTGTTCCTATCTTAGAAAAAGCGATGGAAGGAGGGCCAAAGCCTCTTCTGATCATTGCTGAAGATGTCGATTCTGAAGCATTAGCAACACTTGTTGTGAACAAATTGAAAGCAAGTCTTCCAGTTTGTGCTGTGAAAGCACCTGCCTTTGGTGATCGAAAAAAAGCGATGTTAGAAGATATTGCATGTGTTACAGGAGCAACGGTTATTTCTGAAGAGATTGGGTTAAATCTCGAAGAAGCGGGCTTAGAAGTGCTTGGAATGGCAAAACAGGTCAAAATCTCAAAAGAAGAGACCACAATTGTCGATGGAAGTGGAGATGGGAAACGTCTTGAAGGACGTATTGCTCAAATCCGCGCAGAGATTGCCAATAGTGACTCTGATTACGACCGAGAAAAACTTGAAGAGCGGCTTGCCAAGCTCGCTGGTGGTGTTGCTGTGATCCGTGTGGGTGCTGCGACTGAGACTGAGATGAAAGAGAAAAAAATGCGCGTAGAAGATGCTCTGCATGCAACACGTGCTGCTGTTGCCGAAGGGATTGTTCCCGGTGGTGGAGTCGCTCTTCTCCGTGTTGTAGATAAGCTAGATAGCTTAAAGCTAACTGGTGACGAGCTCCTCGGTGTTCAAATCCTGCGACGAGCAGTCTTTGCTCCTGCAACAGCAATTGCATCAAACTGTGGAGAGCAAGGAAATCTCATTGCTGAGAAAGTGTATGAAGGGAAAAAGAACTGGGGTTACAACGGCCTTGTTGGCGAGTTCATGGATCTTGTCGAAGCTGGAGTGATCGATCCTGTTCTTGTGACTAAAAGTGCTCTTCGTCATGCAACATCGGTGTGTGGCCTTCTGCTTACAACAGCTGCAATGATCACCGACAAACCTGAGCCAAAATCAGATGCTCCCGCCATGGATGGTATGGGTGGCATGGGCGGAATGCCTGGAATGGGCGGAATGGGCGGCATGCCTGGAATGGGTGGTATGGGCGGAATGCCCGGCATGGGAATGATGTAAATTTCATCTTCTTGACCACTTGATCTAAACCCACGAGAAATTTTCGATAGATTTTTCGTGGGTTTTTCTTTATCTTTTTTCAAAAAAGGAGAGCGCTTATGACAGCAACACAGAAATGTAGCGATTTATGCAATTTTGCCGATCCTGATCATACAATCATTTCTCTAGAAGAGCAGAGAGAGGCTTTCACAGCAGGAGAGATGCTCATTGTAACATGGGGGGGGCATCACTTGAAATTGGTGTATCCTAACCCATCAAATTGTCAGTGGGATGCTCCAAATCGATATTGGAGAGATGTTTGCAATGAGATCTCTCAGTTAGAGGCCGCTGGAGGTACGGGTCCAAAACTCAGAAGAAGAAATAGTAAGAGCAAATTAGACCCAGAAGTGTGCCAAGATTTGACTCGTGTTGCTCGTTATGTAAAAAATGTCGATCGAGACCGTTTTCTCATGAAATGTTGTCTTTTAGTTACTACTGTCATGATGCTTTGCACAATCTATCTATTAAGGCGTGAATCATCGTGTGAAAGGGGTTTAAGCTTTACGCCAAAATGATGGGGCAAAGGCGATTAGGATGGCAAAGAACTCCAATCTTCCTGCAATCATCAGGAAGCAAGAGAGCAGTTTGCCAAAATTAGAGAGAAATGCAAACGATTGAGTCGGCCCTGCCATTCGAAAAGCGATACCAACATTATTGATCATGCAGCCAGCAGAAGAGAGGCTTGTTTCAGGATCAATCCCAATTAAAATAAAGACAAATGTCGCAACAATAGTTAGGGATGCGACAATCATGAGAAAACAGAGAACATTCATCGCTGTTTTTGAGTCGATAATCGAATGTCCAAGTCGGTACTCTCTTACTGTATCTGGTCTATAAATCGATTCAATTTTATTGACCAAGATTTTGAAAAAAGTTTGTTCACGGATAATTTTGATCCCTCCTGCTGTTGAGCCTGCCATTCCTCCAACAAAAAAGAGAATCAACATCAGCGCTTGCGCTCCAAAAGGCCAGAGATTGTAGTTGGCTGTGGTAAAACCTGTTGAGGTTTGTGCTGAAATTGCTTGGAAAGAGCCATACTGGAGCGATTCGAGGAAATTGTATCCCCCTTTCCCCCAAAGTTGCCATGTACAAATCGCGCATGCAATCAGAACAATTGAAATAAAACCCTTTAATTCTGGGTCATTTAGCCGTGAGAATTTGCCACGCATCATAAGAAAATAGAGAGTGAAATTGATACTTCCCATCAACATAAAGAAGAGGATAAGCCAGTTGGTCGTCGAGCTTGCAAAAAAAGCAATGCCTGCATTTTTAGGTGTAAAGCCGCCTGTTGAAAGAGTAGAAAAGCTAATGGTGATCGCATCAAAAAAGGAGAAGCGGTTGTTCGTCAACATCAACAAGCACGTTTCGAGCAAGATAAAGCCGGCATATACTTTCCAAAGAAGACTTGCAGTCTCTTTGATTCGAGGAAACATCGATTCTTTTGTCGGCCCGGTCATCTCCGTCTGACAGAGGACTTTACCACCTACTCCAAGGGCAGGCAAGATAGCGACGAACAAGACGATAATTCCTCCTCCCCCTAAACATTGGGTGAAGCTCCGCCAAAAAAGAAGAGCAGGACTGACCGCTTCGATTCCTGTGAGCAAAACCCTTCCTGATGATTTTTCGATGACAGGAGCAATGGTTCCAAAAAAAGTGTAGGTTGTTGATGCACCAGTTTCATATGTTTCAACATAAGGGATCTCTTTATCAGCCTCATATTTTTTCGGTTGCATCACCGTTGCACCAGTTGTTGTAAAGCCAGAAACTGCTTCAAAAAAAGCGTCGACAGGGTTGTCAAATGTTCGGTTGAGAAGATAGGGAAGAGATCCGATCAAAGAGGTGAGAAAATAGACGATGATGACAAGAAGAAGTCCTTCCCGCCTGTAGAGATGTCCAGCTCTTCCTCTTCCAATCAACCAGAAGATCAAACCCAGAAGTGCCGTCACTCCCATCGTGATGAGAAAGGCAGATGCTGCAGGAGGTTGAGGATAGATTTCAGGCCCAACAATCCAATCGGTATAGATAGCGATTCCTGTTGGGATGGCAAGAGGGATGAGCAAAAACCAGAGGTAGCATCCAAGAGCTCTTAGGATATCCCGGTATAACATTTAGAATAGCCTCTTGATTTCATCCACGTATTTGGGATTAGCAATCACAATCACCGTATCTCCAGGAGAGAGAACCCGGTTTCCATCTGCGATTAAAATCCTTCCATGACTTTGAATCGCAACGATGAGCATTTCATTTGGCAACTCTCTTCCCAAAAGACGGATCGGAATACCAGCAATTTTTGAATCGAGAGAAACTTTCATCTCCATAATCTCTGCCCGGTTGTTGTAGAGTGAGACCATTGACGTGACACTTCTTTGCCTTGCAATAGACAAGATTCGATTGGCAACACAATTTCGAGGAGAGATCGCTTGCGTGATTCCTAAACTTGTGACAAGGGGGAGATAATTTGTATCAGAAAGAGAAGAGATGACGCTATCACACCCCAACTCTTTTGCAATCGACCCAGCCAAAAAATTCACTTCATCATCACGGGTGCAGCAAACGACAACATCGTATTCTCCCACTTTTTCAGCCTGTAAAAAGCGGTAGTCACATCCATCTTTTTGAAGAATCGTTGCTGCGGGTAAAAGTTCCGCTAAAAGGGCACATTTTTCATAGTTTTTTTCTAAGATCATCACCCGAATTTGATGTTCCATCAATGTTTGAGCAAGATAGATCCCCACAAGAGAGCCACCAATAATCATTACCGATTTGGGCATCTTTGTCCCAATCCCAAATATTTTATGGAGGTTTCGAATCACTTCCGTTTCACCGATAAAGGTCACTTCATCATCGGCTAAAAGAGTGTCTCTTCCATGGGGAAAGATAATTTGCTCTTTTTTTGAGACAATTTTTCCCCGCATTTCGTGTTTGATCGATCTTTTAATCAAGCCAACCATCACCTTTTGTGGAACTTCAAATCTCTCTTTGTCTTGTAGTAGAAATTTTTGTCTCTTCCATGTAGAGGGAATTTTGATCGTTCTCATCTGAACCATCCCGTGGGCAAAATTCTCAATGGCAAGAGATCCTGGGATGAGAATTTTACTTGCAATGGCATCGGCGGTTAATTTTTCAGGCCCAATGAGGTGATCGACACAAAAAATCTGCTCAAAATTGAGACGACTTTGCATAAAGTATTTTTTCTTCCGGACACGGGCGATTGTTTGGGGGTAGCCGAGATTTTTAGCAATTGTACAAGAGACCAGGTTGATCTCATCGTCATTTGTGAGAGCGATGAGAAGATCGGGGGTGAATTCGAGCAACTCTTCGAGTAATTCCCAGTCAGTGCCAAGTCCTAGCCTTGTTGCAATATCGAGGTCTCGTCCAATTTGCTCAATTTTGGCCGGATCTTTATCGATTAAAATCACCCGGTGATCTTGCTCTGAAAACAGAGAGGCAAGATGGGTTCCGATATCACTGGCACCAATAATGACAATATTCATCATCCATATCTATAACAGATGAAAGAATCTTGCTGAATGAATTTTTTATACAGCTGAGGACGTGGTTTTTCCAAAGTTCGTAAAGCTTGATTTTTCCCCAACTGGATGCAATGGCTGTGAAATCCTTTTTAAATCTCATTTTTATGTGCTGCTCCCAATTAGATGAGTCGTATAGATTTATTGAAAAGGCTCACTATTTTCAACACAGCCATTGTGCTATTTTAGAAAACACCCTATACTCTGCCGATTACGCCTGCATTGGTAGCTCAGTTGGATAGAGTACCTGGCTACGAACCAGGGGGTCAGAGGTTCGAGTCCTCTCCAGTGCAAATTAACCCGAGGTAGAAATGTCAAATCTTGTAGGAAAAAAAGCTCCAAACTTTAAAAGTAAAGCGGTTGTCAAAGGGGAAATTAAAGAGCAGTTTACGCTCGATTCTTTAAGTGGACAGTATGTCTGTCTCTTTTTCTATCCTCTCGATTTCACGTTTGTCTGTCCAACCGAGTTGCACGCCTTTCAAGAAAAATATACTGAGTTCACCAAGCGGGGCGTCCAGTTAGTTGGATGTTCTGTTGATAGCCCTTTTTCGCATGTTGCATGGCTCAATACTCCTCAGAGCAAAGGGGGAATCGAAGGGGTTGAATATCCTCTTCTTTCAGACCTCAACAAAGAAATTGCAACGACCTACGGCGTTCTCAAAGAGGATGAAGGGATCGCTTATAGAGGGCTCTTTCTAATTGATAGAGAAGGAATTGTTCGTCACCAGTTGATCAATGACCTTCCTTTAGGCCGCTCTGTGGATGAAACGCTTCGGATGATCGACGCACTTATTTTCTTCGAGACAAACGGTGAAGTTTGCCCAGCGAACTGGAAGACAGGGGCAAAATCGATGAAGGCAACTCCTGAAGGGCTTGTCGACTATTTTGCTAAACCAGTCTCTGTTAATTAAGTTTTTTAAAAACGCTTAACATTTAATTAAATAGGCATATTTGTTATAATTAATTGATGTTTGTTGGGTTTTTTACTCCGATCACTTACAACAACCCTTGTTCATGTAGAGAGCATTTTCTTGGAAAGGTTGATGCTTATTTCTACCTTGGGGGATTAAAAGCTGAAGTCATCTTGGAAAGCGAGGGTCGCAATGAGGTGAAGCTTGTGGAAGGGTCTTCATCATTATTATCGACTTCTTTGAAAATAGTGTCGTATTGCACGGTGATTATTCCGCTGGTAATATTGGCTTTCAAAGTTGCCTTAAGGTCTTTTGAAACCTTCCATATTCAGCAAGAAGACCAGAGAATCAAAGGGTTTTGGGAAGAGCATATTGCCTCTTTTTACATCGCTCATGGGACAACCTCTCTTTTTCATACTCACTTCAAAACATATGGGATAAGCTCATGCTACCCACCAGCTCTTGCTGATATCATCACTAGGATTAGAAATGTTTGGGAGAACCATAAAGAGGATATTGTGGAGAAAACAAACTATTTTAAATGGTTTGAGGAGCGATATGATAAAGCAAACTCAAGCCAACAGGTGGAAATTTCATTTACTGCAGATCCATTTAGACAGCAGGAATATACCCGAGGAGCAAGAGGAGGGGGTGGAGAATGGATTAGAGAGTTAAAGCATTTTATATCTAATGTAGAGCAAAGCACACATAGAACTGTTCTAACAGCTGATGAAGCAGAAACAGTTTTAGAGATGGAAATGCTTATCGAAGCGATGCAGCAAGCTCCATCTATGCTCGTTAAAGTCCCTTATTTTGTGGCTTTTGGAAAAGGTAATTTGTGTTCTTTTGAAAGATTTAAAGAGAAGGTTCAGAAGGAGTGCCCTAATTGGAAGAGCGATCAAACTCTTGAACACTATCTAAATGAGACTGTTTTTCCACAGCTACAAAACACCAAAACTTCCATTAAAAACGCATATGAATGCGTGGTACAGGTGCCGATAGATCCACAACATTTAGATTTTGAGGTTATTGAAAGCACCATGTCTTTTGATAATTACCCTTATTTAGAGTTTAATTCTCCTAAAGAACTCTCTTCTTTAGAGATAGGGAAACTTAAAATTCCATATGGCTCACAATATAGTGAGATAGAGGAGTATCAAGATTCAAGGTTTGAGTACACCGATGGGGATGAAACTTATCTTATTACGAGGCAGAAGCGAACCTCATTGACCGAGGAAGAGATACAACAGCACGCACTCGCAGTGAAAAAAAGTGCATTGCGTCGCGCATGGCCTCAAAGAATTAATCAATTGGTTAGATAGTCATAGAGGTCTTTTTCATTCATCACAAGAAGACTGTTGTAGATCGCGCAAATCGGATCGGTCGCCTCGATGATCTTTCGATCGCCTACTCCTGGAAGGCAAAGTGCATGGAGATTGGGGAAAAGTTCTTTCTCTTCTAAAATCGAAAGACCCCGCAGATAATCCTGAGTGCTAAATCCTTCTTCTTGCACCCTAAAATAGACTATATGATATTGATATAAAATGCTTTGAATGGCAAGTCGAAGCCCTTTTGCATCATCGTGAGGCGGTTCTCCTAAAAAATGAGAAAGTTGATCGAGTGTTTGGCAGTAATAAGCCGCATTATACTCTCCTTTTTCTGCTTCCCCAAATAGAGCCACACAATGGTCCATACTCTTCCCCCTACGTTCAGTATACCATATCGAGAATTACAGGGGAAAATTAATGTAAGTTATTTAACAGCAAGATCTTCGGCAATTGTTAGAGTCGCGGTAGAGGGCGTTGTCTTTGAGCTCATATTCGATGGCAAGAAGACGGTTATATTTTGCGGTTCGATCACTCCTAGAGAGAGAGCCTGTTTTGATTTGTCCAGCCCCTGTTGCTACAGCAAGATCGGCAATTGTTGTATCTTCAGTCTCTCCAGATCGGTGGGAAATTACAGCTGTATAGCCATGAGCCTTAGCAAGACGGATGCATTCTAAGGTTTCGCTAAGGGTACCAATTTGATTCAGTTTGATGAGGATGCTATTCCCCACTTTTTCTTTAAATCCCCGTTTTAGGAACTTAGGATTGGTTACAAAGATATCATCTCCAACGAGTTGGATCTTTTTTCCTAGCCTTTCTGTCAAAAACCTCCACCCTTCCCAATCTCCTTCAGACATTCCATCTTCTATAGAATCAATAGGATATGTATCGCAAAGAGAGCTTAGGTAAGAGATGTGCTCTTCGGTTGACCGGTCTAGATAGTTCTCTTTAAAGAATTCGGAGGCGGCGCAGTCAAGGGCCAAAGTGACCTCTTCTTTTGGTTTATACCCAGCTTTTTCAATGGCGAGCAAGATGAGGTCAAGCGCTTCTTCATGAGATTTTAGATTGGGTGCAAACCCTCCTTCATCTCCCACAGCTGTGATGTGTCCTTTGTCACTCAAGATTTTCTTCAATGTGTGGAAAATCTCAGCTCCCCATCTAACAGCTTCGGAAAAATTTGGAGCACCAACGGGGCGGATCATAAATTCTTGGAAGTGCAAATTGTTATCGGCATGTACACCTCCATTGATCACATTCATCATGGGGCAAGGAAGAAGACATGCATCTGGGCCACTTAAATAGCGGTAGAGAGGGAGATGAGCTGTTTTTGCTCCAGCCTTAGCAATGGCTAAAGAGGCTCCTAAAATAGCATTGGCGCCAAATCGACTTTTGGTCTCTGTCCCATCGGCATCGATCATTTTTTGATCTAAAGTGAGTTGGTCTAATACAGATTCACCAACAAGGAGGTCGGCAATTTTTTTTTGGACATTGGAAACAGCCTTTCGGACACCTTTTCCAAAATACCGTTTTTTCTCCCCATCGCGCAATTCAAGCGCTTCGTGCTCTCCTGTTGAAGCGCCGGAGGGGACAGCGGCAGTTGCAGACACATCATCTGTTTTTACAGTGACTTGAAGTGTTGGATTTCCTCTTGAATCTAAAATCTCAAGAGCATCGATAGCGCGTATTTTATCATTCATTTTTCTAATAAGGAGTATGGATGATCAAAAACTTATAGTCGACTTATTTCAGTTTGTAATTTGAGGAAGGATTGGTACCGGATCGGGTCGATTTCCCCTTCTTTCACAGCGCAAGAGGGTTCGTGTGTGTGTGTGCAATTGGGATATTTGCACCCTTGTGCAAGTTGTGTGATTTCAGGGAAGTAGTCGATGAGATCTTCCCGCCTGAGATCCCACACGCCGAAGCTGCGGATCCCTGGTGTGTCGATGCAATACCCTCCAAAGGGGAGGGGGAAAAGAGAGGTGCGTGTTGTGGTGTGAATTCCTTTTCCCCTCACCTCCCCAGTTCGAAGGGATAAATCGGCTAAAAGATTGATGAGAGATGATTTGCCTACCCCTGATTGTCCTGAAAAAACAGAGGTTTTCCCTTTCATCGCTTTTTTCAAGGTGGGAAGTCCTTTTTTTGTCTCAACACTGATAGGAATAACGGGGATTCCAAGGGTGTGGTAGAGTTTGACAACGTGTTTGTAGTAGCTCGTTTCTTCGAGCAGATCGATCTTGTTGATCACAATGATCGGCTCCATTTTCCCTTTATAGGTGGCGATGATGTAACGGTCGATAAGAGCAGGTTTAAGGGGAGGTTGGGAGATAGAGGTTGTAATGAGGACTTGGTCAACATTGGCAGCGATGATCTGCTCTTTCTCCTTCCGTACGCGGGAGAGGGTGGAATGGCGAGGAATCACACTTTCGACCGTCCTCTTCTCAAGGTCGAAAAGAACACGATCTCCAACAGCGATGAGTGTACTTGTCTGTGTGACAGTTTTTTTGAGCGCTCCTCTGATCACACAGGGAATTTTCTCTTTTTTGTAATCGACGATAATCTCTTCGGGGAAGACCGATAGAACACGTCCTTCTGGGAGCTCTTCTTTTTTCATAGTGTATACATCAATATGCCGCCAGCTGTGGCAACGTTTAAAGATTCCATATTTGCGATGGGGATTGTCACTTTTTGTCCAAAATGTTCCATTTGGTCTGAAGGGCCTCTTGCTTCATTGCTTAACACTAAAAGAGGGCGAGTAGGCCGCTCTAATGTATTGAGCGGGGCTCCTTCAAGATCGGCAACTAAAGGTGTAAAGCCACTTGAAATGGAGAGAAGGTCTTCAAAATTTCCCTGATTCCAAGGGAGCTTAAAGAGAGCAGCTCTAGAAGCTCGCAACGCTTTATCATTGAAAGGGTCTGCACATCCATTGAGAAAGAACGCTCCTCCAAAAGAGAGGGCTAAGGCTGTTCGAAGAAGGGTGCCGAGATTGCCTGGGTCTGACACTTCATCGAGAACAAGAAGGGAGGGGAGGTTTTCAACAGAAGATTTTTGAGGCATGGGGAACTCGGCAACCATCTCTTCTGGAGCAGGGAGTCCAGTCACTTTTTTTAAGATGCTTTCAGTCACATTTTCTCGTGTAAAAAGTGCTTTGGGGGGTGTCTGTTCCATCACTTCTTGAACGATTTTATTTCCCATAAGCAAAACAGAGGCATTCTCCTCTCTATAGGAACGGCTTTTCCTCAGTTTAACAAAATGTTTGACAAGAGGGTGATGAACGCTTGAGATTTTAATTGTCACAACTTAAGAATAGAGGGATATGATTCCTTTTAGAAAATCGCTTGGGTTTCGCTTACTTTGCATTACGTTCATTCTACTTGCAACTCCCCTTTTAGTGGATGCTTTTATTTTCTTAGACAAACGTTATGAGAGGGTTTTAGAGAGGACAAAGAAACATTTAGGGGATGAATTGACGAGACGAACTCTTCCTTTTATCGAGTTTCAAGAAAATATTGATAAGATGTTTTCGATGTTGGTCTATTTTATGAAGCTCGGTGAGGGGTTAAAAGAGGAGAGTCCCACCTTTGATAAGAGGTTAGAAGAGCTCGCTTTGATCAATCACTATGAGGGGATTGTGATTGCAAAACGATCGGAAGACGACCGGTATATCTCTGTCGGCTCAAACCTTGAAAAATACCGGGGAAAAGATGTGACAGAAGAGTTTGATTACCCAGACCCTTACTCACTCAAGGCACGCCACCGGGGGTATGTCCTCTCTTTTATCGAGGGGGATGAGAAAGGGTCTCCTCTTTTTGTCCAAACACGAGGGATTTATGATGCTGGTGGAATTCCAATCGGTCTGATTTCTGTTTTTATCGATATGGATAAGGAGATTGATTTCCTTCTCCGTGCTGATGCTCAACCTTTTGAAACAAATTTTGCCCTTCTTCTCCCCTCTTCTGTGGTTTTAGCTGCCTCAAAACCAGATCTTCTCTACCACGACTTCCACGACCTTTCTCCCCTTGAATTAAAGGAGTTTCAAGAGATCGAACAAGGGGGGGAGCCACTCAAAGGGTCGATCAAATTAGAGAAGAGCTCTAACCGCCCCTATATCGATTTCAAGTGGGAAGAGAAGGAACACATCGGTCTTGTAAAAGCGCTCCCTGGAACCGATCTTTCTCTTTTGGTCTACGCCTGCGTCGATGATGTGATCGGTGCTCCTTTCTATGCATTTTTATGGAATTACATGAGCTACCTCGTTGTGTTTTCTATTGGGTTTGTGATTGCAATCTTCGGAACCATCCGCTTGACAAGGCCGATTGGGAAGCTCTCTGTTGTCATGGAGTCGATTGAAAAGGGAGATTTGAAAAAGCGTTACACTCCCGATCCTCTCGGTTTTGAGATCAATTTATTTGGGAATGTCTTCAATGAAATGGTCGATAATTTGATCGATAAGGAGAAAAAAGCTGAAGAAGAGAGAACGATCAAAGAGTTGATTTCAAAAGAGCTCCGCCTGGGGCAAAAAGTGCAACGGAGCCTTCTCCCCCAAACATTGCCAAAAATAGCGAGTGTTGATTTGGCACAAGCATTTGTCCCTGCAATCGAGGTTGGAGGAGATTTTTTCGATGCTTACGTCAAAGAGAATGGGAAGCTTGTTTTAAGTGTTGCGGATGCTTCTGGTAAAGGGGTGAAGGCGTGTTGTTACTCACTCAGCTTGAAAAATATGCTCCGCACCTATGCGAAAAATGATGACGATATGGCAACGGTCTCTCTTCTGACCAACAATCTTTTTTGCCAAGACACAGGTGATTCAGGGATGTTTGTCACTGTGCTTATTGCTGAATACGATCCACACACACGCGATTTTTCTTACTACTCATCTGGACACACTCCGGTGATTCACTATCGGAAAAAAGATAAATCGGTCCACACTTTAGATTTTCTCGACATGCCGATGGGAGTTTTACACAAGGAACGTGTAGAGAAAATGCGCCATATCCAACTAGATGTGGGCGATTTGATCGTTCTCTACAGCGATGGTGTCACAGAAGCACACAACCCAGAAAATGAATTATTTGGAGATGCCCGGTTGTTGAAGTTTGTCGAGCAAGAGGCACACCGCTCTGCAGAAGAGTTTATCGAGCGACTCTTAGCTGATCTCGCCCTTTTTTCGGGTGTAGCAAAACAACACGATGATATTACAATGTTGGTGATGAAGGTCATATGAGAAAATCGTTTGCACTCCGTGTTTTTTGTTTCCACTATCTTGTGATTGCCGTTCCCCTTCTGATCAACTCATTCTTTTTTTTCCACCGTTCCTTTTCAGAATCGATCGAACGAGCACGAGGGGATTTGAAAGAGACGACAGAGTACCGAGCAATCACAATCACAGAGCTTGCTCCTGTCCCCGAAACATTTCTAAGAGATACGAGCTATTTTTTAAATCTAAGTGAGGGGGTGGATGAAAAAACGACTCGCTCTCTCAAAGATTTGAGTGACATTGTCCAAGTTTTATTCTACGTCTTAGAAATTCCTTCAACCCCTTCAGACTCTTTCAAGGTAATCAGTGCAAGTGATCCCGATTGGGTTGGGCGAGAGATCCCAAATAGCTACAAGCTGCAAACGCTTATCTCCAGGGGATACGGCAGCTTTTTCCGCTACCTCAAACCGTCGTTAGAAAAACAAGAGCTCACTTATGTCGAAGGGGAAGTGATTAAAAAAAATGAAGTTCCAACAGCGGTATTATTCGCTTTTTCCCTTGTCAAAGAGGGATTAGACCGGCTGCTCGATTCGAAGAGAGATGTTGGGATCGAGTTTGCTCTTTTGGGAGAGAAAGGGAGTATTATCGACTCTTCGAAACACGATTTGATGGGAAATTATTTTGATCCCCTCTCTGAACAAGATCGGGAAGAAATTATCCATTCAGAACATCTTGGACAGATCAAGCTTGCCAATGCACCTTTAGAAACGGTTAAATCTCCCGAAGGGTTTTCCGATTTTATGTTTGGAAAAGAGCACTACATTGCCTACCGAGTCGATCGGCCAGAAAATGGGTTTTCTCTTATAACATTTGCTCCTAAAAAACAATTTCTGCAAGCCTCACTCAAACATTTGATCATCTTCTATGTCAACTTCACCCTCTATGTCATCTGTGGGGCTATTTTGGCCTATTTCCTCTCTCTTTGGATCTCCCGCCCCCTTCGGCAGATCAGTACGTTGATGGAGCAAGCAAAAAAGGGAGATTACACCGGGCGGTTTATCCCACAAACATTTGGATCAGAGATCAATCTTTTAGGACATCGATACAACACAACTCTCGAAGCGCTTCTTCTCAATATGAAGCGAGCTGAAGATGAGCATGTCGCGCGGATGACATACCAAAAAGAGCTCGAGCTTGGAAGAGAGGTTCAAGAAAACCTTCTCTCAGCAACAACAGATGGAGTAGAGGCTCTTTCTATTGCAACCCGCTATCTTCCTGCTAAGGAGGTGGGAGGAGACTTCTACTGTATCGAAAAACAAGGGGATGATGCAATTTGGTTTGTCGTCGGAGATGCCTCTGGAAAAGGGATCTCTTCTTGTATCTTTGCTCTAGCTGCACGGAGCTTGATGCGGAGCTACGCAACTCAGTACGACAAAGTGGAAACCATTTGCTCTATGACAAATGATGCCTTTTTGCAAGATACAGGGGACAGTGGGATGTTTGTCACAGCATTGATGGGGCTCTACTTTCCCAAAACAGGGAAGTTGAGCTATTATTCTTGCGGACATGTGCCTGGGATTGTGCGGAAAAAAAATGGGACATTGATCACTCTAGAGCATAAAGGAATGGCACTTGGCCTTCTTGAATCTGAAGGGTATCGAGCAGATGAAATCGAGCTAGAGAAAGGAGATCTCATTCTCTTTTATACAAAAGGGTTGATCGATGGAGAAAATGAACGTCACCAATACTTCTCGCAAGAACGGATCAAAGATCTTTTGCAACACCGAAAATGGGAGACAGTAGACGAAGTTGTCAATGGCTTTACATCTGAATTTACCCAATTTACTTCGAATGAAACGCAAGAAGATGAAGTGGTGATCATGGCGATTGAGATTTTATGAAGGGAAAAGATCTTTCAGATGCTTTTGATCAAACCAAGATCCAAGAGAGCTGGGCTTGGCGGAATGTCTCGACTGCTCGAGAGCTCAGTTTAAAGTTGCTAAATGGAAAAGGGGAGATTGATCAAAATATTCTTTCCGAAGAGATCGATGGTTTGAAAGGGAAGCTCTACTCCCTTCTTTCAGGAAGAGAGAGTGATGCTCCTAGGATGGAACATCTTTTAAAGACTCTCGAAGCTTTCCATGAAAATAAAGAGATGAGAAGTGCATTGCAAAAAGTGCGAGCCCCTGTTCGACACGAAGGGGCAAAACAGCTCATTTTGCAAACCCTTTTACTCCCCAAATCGACCCGTCTAACCGATAAACATGCAAAAGCAGCAGCTCTCTTTGCACTTTTAACCTCTCTTCGGCAAAACATCGGATCTTGTTTTGCAACAGCTCCAGCGATCATGATTCAGCAAGAGCAGCCGCTTCATTTTCTCGCAGACATCGCTCAGCTCTTTGCCATTGGAGCATTGAAGCGGACGATCGAAGGAGTTGAGCACACCGTCCCTTTAAGTGTGACAAGTGGGACCGGTAACCTCTATTTCCCTTTCTATCCCTTTTTTTTAGGAAAGGATCCACTCAAAGTGTTGGCAAAAGCTCCTGGGTTAAAAGCAGCCTTCAAAGCCGCAGGGCTCAAAAAACCGGTAGAGACACTCTTAAAAGAGAGCAGGCTTGTTGATCTCAAAGAGAAACCCTTTCTTACACTTACCCCTGATGCTGTCATACAGGCAGTGATTCCCCCAACAGCAAAGACATTGCATATTCTTGCAAAAGAAGCATTTAAATCGATGACAGAAAATGCCCTTCTCAAAGCGTGGGAATACACCCTGGCCTCTTTTGCAGAAGTGAAAGCTGATTTTACCAAATGGAATCTCTATGCAAGTTTAGGTGTAAAGCCAGAACAACCGGGTGGAATTGGAGAGGCTCTTCTTGAGAGGATCCATGAAAAACTCGACCAAATCAATGATGAGCTTGCAAGCCTTGGGTCTCGCTATGATCACGCCTATGCACAGGTCAAGATGCTCGAAGGGCGGATCCGAAGTCTTCGAACCGAAAGGGAAGTGAGTTGGATAAGAGCTGAATATCAAACACGGAAACATGAGCTCCACCGAGTTGTCAGTGAACAAGAGGCGCTTCAAAATAAAGGGAGAAAAATTGCTTCCCTCTACAAATTTTTGATCGAATTTTACTTAGAAAAATTCACAGACTATTTTCAAGAAGTATATGACGCAGAAATGCATGAGCTTACAACAGATATTCACGATGATAGCCCTGCTGGATTTCGGTTGATGTATAAATATGGACGGATCAATACAGCTGTTTGGACATCGATTCATAATGAACGGGAATTCATCGATGCGCTCAGTGCATTTTTCATCGCCACAGAAGGAGAACTCGTCGCGCTTGAAGCGATGAAAGGGTTAGAAAAAGAGCTCACTGAATTGATTACAGCGATTGTGACAACGATCAAAAGAGACCATTTCCTTGAAAAGGCGTATGAGCGGCTTGCCAGAGCATACAACGAACCTGTGTCGAGAAAGAGGAAACCGTGGGCGTATATTTCAGGAGGAACGATGGGAACTCTTACAAGTTGTTACTACGGAAGAAGTGAGCCGCTTGTGATTGAAAAACGGTGGGTTGAAAATACATCTGAGCTTCTCGCTTTCTACCTCGATACGTTGAAGGATCTTCGACTGAGCACGCAACAGTCATTTACACAAGATGGGGAAAAATCGCTCCTCGCCTTCTCCCCAACGCACGCCTTTTTACTCAAACCAGGCTACGAAGTGTTTAGAAAAGGGTGGGAGACCGACGCGTACACCTATACGTGGGTGCGTGACCGGTGGATTGTTCCTGGGGAAGCATTTCTTGAACAGACAAAACTCGATCATCAGATGATGGAGACATTGGTCGATAAGCTTCTTTATTACGTCCCAAAAATCTATCACTCCGTGATGAAACAGAGCGTACAAAAACTTCCCTCAACAGTGACACCATCCCACTTTCGGGAGGGAGTGATGCGCTTTTTGAGTCATGAAAAGGGGTTGAGAGGGAGCTTTCAACAGTTCGGAGAGATCGTAGATCAACTCCTCTATAGCTCCCTTCCCCTTTTTGGAGAGAGCGATTTAGAGAGACGTTTACACCGCCTCTTTGATGAAATAGATGAGCAAGAAGCACTTTCATATTTAGGTGAACTTAAAGTAAAAAAGCACACAATGGTGACAGCTCAAGAATTGAGAGAAAGTGCGCAAACACTTCTCCGCCTTTCATTGAAGAGAGATCAAACAGCGATTTGCTATCCTCAAAAGCTTTTAAAAGCACTGCAAAAGCTTCACTTTGCCTACCCCGCTCCTGTGATTTTTGGAGATACAAATTGGGTGAAAAAACGGTTCGGGTTTATTGTTGGTCCTGCAACTCAAAAGCTTGAACTTTGGATCTTTGATGAGCTTGGATGCATGGGCAAACCATTGACAATTTGGAATCACTACCTCAATGGGGAGTCAAAAGAGGAGTGGGGAATTTATACAAACCCCTCTCAGTACAAATCTTAAGGGTCTAATTTTAAGACATCGGCATAACACGGCTCATCCTTTGTTTCACCTTTTCTTGTTAGAACAGCATACCCTCCTGTTGGGGAAAGGGTAAGTGACTGAAAGAGGTCCATAGGGGTTTTTGCTTGAAGAATGGATTCTTTTTGATGAGCATCCCACACTCTGAGGGATGGATTTTCCGAATCAGAAAATAGCGTAAATGCAGCAATTCTTTTCCCATCAGAAGAGAGAGCCCAAATCACTTCTTTTAATTTAGATTCCGGTTCATGCAGGGTGAGCTTGCATCTATTTGTTCCACTTTTATCGAACATCATGACCTCTTTACCTGTGAGAAAGAAGAAGATGTTATCCCCAGCCCATTGAACATTTAAACAGGGCCTTTCTTGGAGATGATTGAAATCACTTTCTGGATCCCGACTCCAGGTAGACCATTGATCCTTGCTGCACCATACGCCCATTTGACCATCAAAAGAGAGAGAAAAATTGGTTGGACAAACAGAAGGGTTTATGGAGATAGAATGGACTTGTTCTCCTTTGTGATTAAAAAGTGTGATTGCCTCTCTATTCATCACTCCAAGTGTAGAACCATCGCCTGAAAGAGCAATCTTGTCTTGTCCTCTTGGAGTTTGAATTGTTGTGATGATTGCACCCTGATATGTCCAAATTTGAATTTGCTGAAGGAGTCCTAGTGCTAAAACTGTCACATCATTTGCGGCACAAATTTGATGGAAAGGGGAGCTAGGTTTTAGAGAATACAGTGTTTGGTTATTTTGATCCCAAACAAATGCAGCAGACATTCTTGATTTAGGCGATCGATAGACAACCCGACAGCCATCTGGAGATGAAGTAAGAGGGTATGCTGGACCAAGCGAATTTTTAAGCTCATCGAGAAAAGTCAGATTGTGCTCACCTAGAATGGGAGTGCCATCATCAGCGACTAATGCTTTCCGAACTCCTATATGATCGGTCTGATGAGTCACCTTGGTTATTGTCATTGTAAAGAACACCACCCTTTTTCTGTTTGTTCGATCTGTTTTCTTGTAAGAGAAACAGTTTGTGCAAAATAGGTCTTATTTTCTTTTCCTATTATGAGGGCATGTTCTCCTCCGGAGGAAAGCTTAAGAGCTAGAAATGGTTTCTGGCAAGGAATATCGATGTTTTGTTGTGCGATGCACTTTTCAGAACTTGCATCCCAAAAATAGAGGGATGGGAGTTGCTCAGGATCGGCAAAAGTTGCTAGTAGGGCGACAGTAGACCCATCCTGAGAGACACACCAATTGGTGTGCTCAAGATCTTGTTCAAAAGGGAACTCCAATGTTAAGGGGGGTTGATTTTTTAGGCTAAAAATTTTCATTTTCTCTTTAGAGGACAAAAAGAGGTAATCGCCTTTACATTGAAGAGTTTGCTTATCAGGAGAACGGATTTCTTGTGTAAAAACTGTGCTATGATCTGTGCAGTTCCATGCAGAGACCTCACTTGTATATCCTAGTTTCATCTCTGTATTATCAAAATAATACCCCACTATGATGAGGTTTTTATTATCAGAAAGAAACAAATTTTCTGGTTTAGGATCAAAAGTGAAATGATCTATTTTGTCCCCTTCTTGATTAAAAAGGGTGATAAGGCCCCCACCTCTTTCTATCACCCCCAATCTCGAGCCATCTCCTGAAAAGGTAAGCTTTTGTTCCTCTGTCGGATGATCGATGGTTGCTAAGAGTGTTCCGTCGTACTGCCAAATTTGAACATGGCTTTTTGTTTGTGTTGCAAAGAGATCGGCATTGTCTGCTAAAAAACATTTAAGAGGAGGAAAATGCGCACTTTCTAGTGTTAGGGGTGTGTTGGTTTGACAATCCCAAATGATGATCGTCCCACATTCTTCTCTCAAAGGGGTTGAGGTATGGCAGACGATGTATCTGCTATTTAAAGATGACCCAAGAGGGGATGCGTTCTTAATCGATGTCTCGATCTCCTCTTCACAACTCCAAATCAAAACGTTGGAGCCTCCTGTGACAATACATCCATTGGGACAAATCACAGCCTCTTCTGCTGTGGTTTGTTCATTAATTTTTTCTAGACCTAATCCTATACGGGATTGAATTGACATAGACATCAGGCGTATCCTTAGGAAAATCAAGCGCTATAGGGGCGTTCTTGAAAAAGAAAACAAAAAATACAATAAAGGACTGATTTTTTCAACAGTGATCTGTTATATTGAATGAATGGGGAAGTTTATCTTTGCGCTATTGCTTGCAGCAATGACGTCAGGGTTTGCCGCTGAGGAGGAGGATCTTATCGACCCTCCTGCTGTCGAAGAGATCGATGACCGTGATCTTATTGCGGCTGCGGACAATCTAGGTCCTTCTGCTCAAGGATTTGCATCAGATGGAGATTTTGGACCTGAGGGAGATGAGTTTATCGACCCTCGTGTTTTGCGTGACTTTATTGAGAGCCGAGGCTTGATCCGTTGTCGTCAAAAAGAGGGATCACTTATCATAGCTGGTGATGTTAGAGCACGTTGGAATACAATAGGTGAAAAGCTCGATGGGATCAAGCAGCGAGGAACAGGAACTAATACAGCGATCAATCGATTTAAATCAGAGGTAAATCTATTTTTAGATTATTCTGCCCCAAGAACTTGGGTTTCAAACAAACTCCGTTGGGTGAGTTTTGGAGGGAAAGATGGAGGGACTGCAGCCAAAGTTGAAATCGATCGTGCTTTTATCGGTTACGACATGCACCATGTGGGAACCACTGACTTTTACATCGAGTTGGGACGGAGTAAATTTGACTATCTCTATGAATCCCGTGTAGAATTTGTCTCTATCTTCGATGGAATACACCTCTTTTTTACAAAATGTTGGCCGACTGTTGGAAATTTTACAATCCATGGTGGACCGTTTATTGTTGATAGCTTTACAAATCATTATGGTTGGGTTGCAGAAACTTATATTACAAAATGGATGGGGACAGGAATAAGTTTTAAATATAGCATTGTCGATTGGCACCGTCATTCTCCCACATTGGATTATGGGAATCTCCCAAATTCAGGGAACAACACTGTCATGGACAACCCTCGCTACAGCTTTATCGTCTCTCAAATGCTCTTTGGGTATGAGAGGAAGCTACCTTGGGTGCATTGTAAAACACTTTATGCTTATGCTGCTGTATTGGCTAATCACGATGCAAAGCGGACAAGAACGACAGATGGAAAAAAACTCAACAACGCTTGGTATATTGGCTTTACACTAGGAAAACTTTGCAAAGCATGTGATTGGTCGATTGATCTTAACTACCAAAGTGTTCAAGCGCAGGCTGTTCCAGAATTTGATTTAAGAGGAGTGGGGCATGGAAATGCGGGGAACACACTTCTTTCCGATGCGATTCTCCAGGGGCTTGGGCCAAGTGGAGCGATAGGATTTACAAATTACAAAGGGTGGGAGGCAAGCGCTCTTTTTGCGATGACCGACTCTCTTTCGATCCGTGCGCGGGCAGCTCGAACAGTTCCTAGAAACAAAAGTGTTGGTGGAGATCTCCGTTACAAAACCTTTGATATGACAGTCATTTACGCTTTCTAGCCCAAAGCGTAAAAAACACCCCCGAGTTTTTGACAAATTCCCTTAAATAAAGAGGTTCCTGTTGAAGTGAAAGCTGGGGCGACTGGATCTCTCAAATCCCTCCATCAGTTTATGCAATGCAAAGGGTCGAATCTTGCTGTTAGATTTAATTCCGAACAACCCTCTGTAACCCCTGTTAAGGTTAAAGATCATAGCGGAGCTTTGATTGAATATACATTGTCGTCGCTTCCTTTCTATCTTGCTGGTCAGATTCATCGATAAATATAGATCTAGTTCATAGTTGGTCGATGAGCGTTCCATAGCCAACTTTGACATCTTTCCGGATGAGCGTGAAAAATTGGAGGAAACGGTTGGAGGGCTCAACAGACCCTTCATGTTCAATATAAACGGGAAGAGCAGGGACATTCACTCCTTCAAGCCACTTTTCCACCTCATCCCTCCACTGTTTCATCTTTTTCTCTTCACTAGATGGAGGGTGCATTAGGCAGACAGAATTACCTGCCTCGATCTCTTTTTTGATCTGGTTGAGTGCAGGAAGGCCTATGGGAGAGAAGTTTTCAGTGTCAAGGGGGATCACCTTGAGAAGACGGTAGTAGAGAGGGTGGTGAGCGATATCATCATCGATAGGGACGATATAGCGGATCATTCGAGGCAAGGTTGCCATGATAATCAATGTGTCAAACCACGTATTTCGCTGCCCCACAATCAAGACAGGTCCTTGTTTGAGTCGCCTTTTCCCTACAACTTTGAGCTTCCAGAAAATGCGGGCAACAAAGAAGACGAGGAGTCGAAGGAGTTGATCGGCAAAAAGAACCGCTAAGGCAAGGGCTAATAGAAAAGTGAGGAGAGAGACGGCTAGAAACCCTTCTGCGGAGGTGAGCTTGAAGGTATTTCCAAATAGAGCAAGAAGGGCTGATGCAAAAATTACCCCTGTAAAGCTGAGGAAGTTCGATGTTGCGACATTTTGTCCACGGTGTTCAGATGGGCTTGCAATTTGAATAAAAATGTCGACGGGGACGATAAAAAATCCTCCGAAAATACCCGAAAGAATAAGAAGAGGGATGACGATATAGAAATTGGACGAAAAGATATATAAGAGGAGAAAAACCAACCCAATCCCAAAAGTGGAGATGGGAACAAATCCAAGCTCAACCTCATCACGGCAAAGCTGACCTGCAGCAAATGATCCAATCCCGATTCCAACGGCAACCATCAAAAAGAGGTAACCTCCTTGAATCTCGGCAAGTCCAAGCGATTGGGTGACGAAGGGGATCATATTGAGCTGCATGTACGCCCCCATAAAGAGGAAATAAGCTCCATAAACTATAGCTTCAAATAGGTACCGGTGTTGTCTTGACCGTTTTAATGCTTTAATAATTCCCCCAAAGACATCAAATGAGATTTTTTTATCGGGAGCTTGAGGAGCTGTTTTGGGGAGCCAAAGGGTGGCAATGGTTCCAATAATAGCCAAAATAAGTGTCGATGTGGAAGCTAAAACGTAGTGTTGATGGGTCGCCTGTGTGAGGAAAGAGGCAAAAAAAGTGCCTAAAATGATCGCTAAATAGGTGGTAGCTGTGATCACTCCATTGTAGTGGGAGATTCTCTCTTTTTCTACAATTTCAGGGATGATCCCATATTTGCAAGGGGAGAAGAGGGTGCTTTGCAGGGCAAGGAGGAAAAGAACAAAGTAGCCTCCAATAGCCCATTGAAAATAAAAGCAAACAACTCCAAGGGAGGTTGAGAAAATCTCCATAAAACGGGTAAAGTAGACGATGGATCTTTTGCTATACCGGTCGGCAATTGAGCCGGCGGTCGTCGCAAACAGGATGAAAGGAATCACAAAGATCCCTCCAACCAATGATAAAATCGTGTAGCTGTGCTCAATCCCTTTGAGGCTGATGAGCGAAAAAGCTAAGAGAATTTTATAGAGATTATCATTGACCGTGGTACAAAATTGAGCGATGTTAAGAGAACTGAAGGGTGAGAACCATTTTTTGAGCATAAAGAGAGTTAATCAGGGGTTCCTCTTTTTTAGCAACCGCCTTGAGAAACTTCTTCTCCATCTAAGGGCCAATCTCTTCTTTGAAAACTCCTCCCCTTTTACCGAACGGATCGTTGTTGTCCCCAGTCTTGAAATGGAGAGATGGATCCGTTTAAGGCTCGCCGATGAGATGGGAGTTGCTGCAGGAATTCAAATCTATTCATTGACTCAAGCCCTTGTTAATCTTTGTGATGCAAAAAAACCTCCTCCTCCTATAGAGCTTGCAATTCATCTTGAAGAAGCGCTCCATAAGCACTTAGAAGACCCACTTTTTAAGCCTGTAAAGAGCTATCTCAAAGGGCGAGAAAAGAGACGAATGATCCTTGCAAAACAGCTCAGTTTTCTTTTTTTACGTTACAGTATTTATGGTGTTTCTACGTGGAATCACCCTTGGCAGAAGAAATTATGGGACGAAATTGGGTTTGCTTGGAATGTAAAGCCGACAGAAAAAGCGACGCATCTCTTTGGATTCAGCCATATTCCTCCCCAATTTTTCCCTCTTTTCCAAAGTTTTCTATATGTTCTCTCCCCTTGTAGAGAGTTTTGGAGCGAAGAGGTGACTCACCCTCTTTTAGCCGATTTGGGTTTTGTGGGGAGGGGGCTTGCTGCGCAGATCGAAGAGAGCACATTGCATGTTGTCGAAGATTATGAACAAGAGGGGCTTTCACCTACTCAGGTATCGATGTTGCATTTGGAGGGACTTGAAGATGACCCATCGATAGAGTTTCATGTTGCAACAACAGCCCATCGAGAGGTGGAGATTTGCTATGACAACCTCCTCCCCCTTTTTGAGAAGGTGCATCCACGCGATGTGCTGGTGATGGCACCAAATATTTCGAAGTATGCACACTTGATTGAAGCGGTCTTTGGCTCACTTTGTCAAATCACCGATCTCCCAACTATTTCTATTGATCTTGAGGTGAAAGGATTTTGGCTTTTGCTTGAGATGGAGAAGAAGCGGTGGAGCGCTCCAGCTCTTTTAGAGCTATTTCGTCATCCACTTCTTCAAAAGAAAAAAGGGTGGAATGAGGAGAGAATCTTGACGGTTCGTCGTTGGATGGAAACAACGGGGATTCGTTGGGGTGTCGATCCATCTCATAGAGAGAAGATTTTAGGGAAGAGGAGTGAAGATGCGACGATCAAGCAAGGGGTGGATCAACTAATTGAAGATCTAGCGTATGGATCTGACCGAATCTCTTTAACAGATGGAGAGCTTCTAGGTGATTTTATTCAAACAGTAGATGAGATCTATTCAGGGTTAAAACCGCTCTATGATGGGACAAGATGGGGGTTGAAGAAGTGGGTTTCTCACTTTAAAAACCTTTATGAGACACATTTTGCATTTGATAAACAGACTCTTTTCGACACGTTAGACAAACTGGTTGTCCCCTCTGAAAAAAAATATAGTGGAGAGATGCTTTTCCCCCTTCTTGAGCAAGTTTTGAAGGTAGAAGAGGCGACATACAATTCAAACGAAACAGAAGCCGTCCGCTTTTGCTCACTTCTACCAATGCGAGCAATTCCTGCAAAAGTGATCTATCTACTTGGAATGAATCAAGATCAATTCCCGAGACAAGAGGAGACATTTTCTCTTGATGAAGCTGGAGGGGCTCCTAAAAAAACAGACCTCGATCGCTACCTGTTTTTAGAAGCGCTTCTTTCTTATCGGGAAAAACTTTTCATCAGCTACCTCGATACAGGGATAGAACCTCCCTCTTCTGTTTTACAAAAAATGAAAGGGAAGAGAATTATCCATCCACCAACCTCACACGATAGACGTTATTTTACAGAAGAAGAGGGGTTGAACCATTTTTCAAAGAGAGATTTTGTATTGGCAAAAGCAGCTTCTCAAGCGGCTGAAAAGGAGGTTTTCTTTCACTCTCCAAAAACACATTCAATCCCTCCAGGGGAGCACCACCTCTCACTGAATGAGCTCTTGCAGGCGATTCGGTTTCCTGTGGCCCACTTTTTCCATGAACTGAGTTTTTACGAAGAGGCTCCTTTAAAAGAAGAAGAAGAGTTTACACTCACCCCACTACAACGTTCCAAGTTTCACCGGTTGTCGCTTAAAATGGCTCCAGAGATCGCTATGGGGAAGATGCAAAAAGAAGGAAATTTTCCTACAGGTCCTTTTGCAAAACTTGGGTTTGAAAAAATAAAAAAGATCAAAGGAGAAGAAAAAGAGCTCTCTGTCACAGTTCAGATCGATCAACAAACAACTGTTGAAGTGAAAGGAGTGGTCTCTGGTATCACTCCTGAAGGGATTTTTCGGTTTGAAAAATGCACATTCCCCAATGCAATAAAAATTTGGCCTGCCTATTTACTCCATGCTGTCGAGAAAAGTGTCCCCCTTATTTTGGGAGAAAAAACATTGCCCCCATTTTTCACATCCCCTCTTCCCTATCTAAAGACATTGATCTCTTACTACTTTTTATCTCGTCAAATGGCCTCACCCCTCTTCCCCCACTGGGTTGAACCTATCTTGAAAGGGAAAGGGGACTTTTCTACATATGACACTGCTATGCAGTGGGTTTTGCAAACAAAACAGCTGGGAGATGAGATTTTTGCTTGGAAAGGGATTGCTTTGGATCTATTTGGGGAGATGAAAGATGCGTGGTTCTGAGTTGTTGAGTGATCACTTTATCGAAGCGTCTGCTGGTACAGGTAAAACCTATACAATCGAAACAATTGTGGCCCGTTTAATTGAGGAAGAGGGGCTCAAACTCGATGAGATTTTAGTTGTCACATTTACTCGTGCTGCCACATTTGAATTAAAAAATCGGATTCGAAAAAAGGTTGAATCTCTCGATGATGAAAAGATTTTTACAATCCATAGTTTCTGCTTCCATACGCTACGAGAGCACGCTTTTGATTCGGGGATTTCTCTTGATCAAATGGAAGAGAATCACTCCGATGATGTGTTAAAGCAAACGGTAAAGGACTATTTTCGGACACACACACTCGATGAAAAACAGCTCGAGATTATTCTTAGGAGCCATCAAAACAGTTTAGATACTCTTGTCGATCATCTTGTTTACATTGGAAAACAGCGGATCCCTATCGAGTGTATCGATCCTATTCCCCTTCCACAGTTTAATCCAGATCACCTTTTAGAAGATTTGATCGCTCTTGCCCCTCTCTATGGGAAGATGTGTGATCGACAGAAAAATCTAAAGCGATCTGTCATCGATGGTTTTAAACGGTTTATCACAGGCGATGTGTATGATACACCGCTTCTCCTTATGACTCCTAAAAACCGACTGAAAAAGGGAGCAGAGCCCACTTTGCACTATCCCGGTCTGCTCGATCAATTGGTAGAGTGTGTCAAATCTATGACAGATCCCCTCTATCTTTTTGCCCGGTTAGCAGAAGAGATCCGAAAAAAAATAGAAGAGGTGATAGAGCAAAGAGAGCTCGTTTTTTTTGAAGATCTCATCCGTTTGATGGAAGAGAATATGGAGAATGAAACCTTTGTTAAAAAAGTGCGTGGACACTACAAAGCTGTTTTGATTGATGAATTCCAAGATACGGATCCTAAACAGTGGAAGATTTTTAAACGGCTGTTTTTAGGGGAAGTTCCCCTCTATCTTGTAGGGGATCCTAAGCAAGCGATTTACCGTTTTAGACAAGCCGATCTCTACACGTATATGGAGGCAAAAAAAGAGGTGGGAAACTGCTCTGTTTTGGAAAAAAATTTCCGCTCAACAGGGGCACTTCTCGGTGTTCTCAATCACCTTTTTTCACAAACAACTTTTGCACTCCCACGCACTTCTGAGACTTTGGTTTATACGCCGGTAGAAGCGGGGATGGAGAAAGAAGAACTGCTCCCTCCGGTCTTTCTTTTAAAAGCAAAAGATGAAACAGAGCTATTTAAAAAAGTGGTGGAGCAGATCGATCTCAACCTTACAACAGCTGTTTTGGTTAAAGATCGTTTTCAAGCAGCCCGTTTTCAACAGTTTTGTCCTTATCCAACCCATTTGTCCAGAGGAAGGGTGCTCCACCCAACCGCTTTTAAGGTTTTAAAAGAATTGCTAGCCGCTACATTAGATCCCTATGATCGAAATGGGGCACAACTTGTGGTCGGTGGTCCTTTAAGTGATCTCGACAGTAAACGGTTTATGGAGTATCACACCCTACTGGAAGAGAGAGGAATTCTCTATTTTTTCAAACATATCACCACCCTTTCAGGGAAAAGTTTAATAGAAAAAGGGGGAGAAGAACTCTACCTTGACCTTCTTCAGCTTGTCGAAATGCTTGCCGAAAAACGGCTCCCAAAAGATGGTTATCTCACCTATCTTCAAGAGTTGGAATTATCAGATGAGGAGAGGCGAAAAGCACGCCCACTTGAAAAAGAAGGGGCGATCTCTGTGATGACGGTTTATGGAAGTAAGGGGCTAGAGTTTGATGTTGTGTTCCCCATTGGGCTTGCCCTTCCACAAACGGCGACGAAAGGGTTGATCTATTCATTTGAAAAGCAGACATACTGTTTCCAAGACCCCCACCATGAAGCGGAAAATGATGCAGAACTAATCAGGCAGATATATGTGGGATTTACAAGGGCAAAAAAACGGCTTTACATTCCACTGATTGAGAAAAAACGGTCCCCTCTCTCCCAATTTCTAGAAGGGATAGAGCACACGTTACCTGAGCCTTCTCATCCGCCGTTTGCAAAAGAGTTCTCGTCTCCAAAAATGCTCAAAGAGCCTCGCTATTTTACGCTTGATTTTCCCTCATGCCCGATTACATCATTTTCATCTTTAATGACCTACGAACCAGGAGAGAAAAAAGAACTCCCTACAGATCTTCCAGCCGGTCCAGAAGTTGGAACCCTTCTCCACAAAGTACTTGAGGTGATCTCCTTTCAGAAAGTGGACTCAAAGCGTATCCAAAGAATTTTAAAAAATACTCTTTTAGAGGAGTATACAGGTTGGGTTGTGGAAATGTGCAACCGGGTTTCGAAAATGGTTTTCCCCGGTTCTTTCTCTCTCTCAGATGTTGATCCTCAAAAAATGCTCCCTGAGCTCGAATTTCTCTATCCAACAGATGAGGGGTACATGAAGGGGTTTATCGATCTCTTTTTCGAGCATCATGACCGTTACTATATCATCGACTGGAAATCGAATGTGATTACCGATACTTTAGAAAAGGAAATGGAGCGGCACCACTATTTTCTTCAGGCAGAGATTTATAAAAACGCGGTTCAAAAATTCACACGCCTCTTTCCTCCAAAGGAGATAGGTGGCATCTTCTATCTATTCCTAAGGGAGGAAAATGGCCTTTTCATTGTCTAATCAAATCGAGCCGGTTGATCGGTATTTTGGGGAGTATTTCTCTCCTCGGCACGCTCTTTTTTTAGGTTACCTCCTCAACATCACACGTGCAGGTCACTTGTGTGCTTATATCAAAGAAGATCAACTTTTCCCCTCTTGGGGAGAACTCGATGTGGAGCTGATTGAACAAGCAAAAACACTGCCTGAGCTTCCAATTGTTGTGAGGCGTGGAAATCGATGGTATTTGAAGCGAAGTTTTGATGCAGAGGAGCTTTTTCACACACATGTGAAACGGCTTTTTGGAAAAAAAGTAGAGCCAATTCCTTTTGAGAAACAAGAGGAGCTCAATGAGGAACAGCAAGCAGCCGTTTCTCATGCACTCTCCCATGCTTTGACTCTAGTTTGTGGTGGCCCTGGGACGGGAAAGACATTCACTGCAGCGTCTTTAATTCAACATTTTCCAGGCAGTGTTGTCGTTGCAGCTCCAACAGGAAAAGCAGCAGCGAATTTACGCGCTGCTCTTCCCAACTGTAATGTGAAAACGGTGCACGCCCTTTTACGTGAGAAAATAGAGGCTGAACTTGTTGTCATTGATGAAGGGTCAATGATCGATGCGGAGAGGATGGCAAAACTTTTTGCAGCAATTCCCCACCGATTGGTGCTATTTGGAGACCCAAATCAACTCCCTCCTGTAGAGGCAGGGTCACTTTTTGCCGATTTAGCAGAAAAAGGGTGTATTGAACTCACTCAGTGTTTGCGAGCTGAGCTACAAGAGATTATTGACCTTGCAGAAGCAGTCAAATGTGGTAAGGAAATCCCCTATCAACCACTGCCCCCTTTTGATGAGGTGATCGAAATGGTGCGGAAAAGGGAGAGTGCAGTTTTAACTCCTCTTCGAAAAGGACTTTATGGGAGTGATTCTCTCAACCAATCTGCCTATCGGGGTGAAGCGAGAGTGCCGATTATGGTGATGTGTAATGATCGACAGATCGATCTTTACAATGGGGATGTGGGATATCTAGAAGGGGAGAGTGCCCACTTTGGGAAGCGGAAAGTTGCACGCCATTTGCTCCCCCCTTTCACATATGCCTATGCCCTTTCTGTTCACAAAAGTCAAGGGAGTGAATATGATAATGTGGTTCTTTTATTACCTCAAGGGAGTGAACGTTTTGGACGTGAGATGCTCTACACGGCTGTGACACGTGCTAAAAAACACGTGACAATTTTTGCAGCAGAAGGAGTTGTTGAAAAGATTTTATCCACTCAAACGAAGCGTTTGTCACACTGGTCGATGCCAAGCGCATTCAAATGCGATCCAAGAGAGACCTGATCCAAGATTGAGCACTCCACTTGCAATTCCACAAGCGGGATGTACTGTCTTTAATGCATCGAAGATCAAAGTGATGAAATCAAATGCCGTGCGGACAACATTCATCACTTTTTCTTTGATATATTGAGTTCTTGAGGAGTATTTTTTTTGCTTAGCAGCAGCATCGTCGACGGGTGTTTCATAGAGGTCTTTAACAGCAAGGTAGAGACCAAGCGTTGTAACAACTCCCCAAGCGGCTGTAACAGCGTGTCCTAATCGTTTCGCAGTTTCTTTTGTAAGGTTGTATGCTCCCTTTGCATGGATCCAAAGTGTTGTCCCAAGCACCCGAGCAGCTAAGATTGCAACATCAATTGCAATGCCTGCTAAACTTTTCCGCTTCCCAAGAGAACCATCGTCATTTTTTTCATAAAAGGTGGCTCCTGTGAATAAATTCCCAAGGTTGATAGGGAGGCGAAAGGCGCTAAAAGCGCTATGGGCATGGGTAAGATCAGAAGAAACATTATCTAGCCCTTCATTGGTTTTTCCTCGAAGGTGGAGAGCGTTTCGGGCGATATTCATCGCTCCTTCAGTTGCTTGAGCACCACGGTCGACCATTTCGGCTCCGTCGCCCACAAAAGCTAAAAAATTTCTAAATCGATCTAAGTAAGATGGAGAAAGGGCTGCAGCGCTCATATAAATCCTCTGTTAAGGGATCGATTATAAACTATTGAAGACTAAAAGGGTAATAAAATAATCTTTATGAAGAAGAGGTAGAAACCTGTTTCGTCGAGCGTAATTTTGTCCGGCTTGCTTTATTCTTCTTGAAAATGCCTCGCTTTACACCTTTATCCATCAAGCTATAGACAGCTGAGAGGTTGGTTTGGACTGCATCTGGATCATTTTCCTTAAGAGATTCTTGGAAATTACGCATCGCTGTGTGAACTTTTGATTTGAAAGCTTTGTTCACCAACCGTTTTTTCTCATTTGTGATGTCACGCTTGAGTGCTGTTGGTCGTTTTTTCTTCTCAGTCTTTTTCTCTTCTGCCATAGGGGGTCCTTTTTTGGAGGCAATCATACGGTAAATAGAGATATTCGTAAAGAGGAGAGTTTGATATAAAGGAGAGTATGCATCGGAATGGGATTTTTCTGGGGTTTCTTCTCTTGCTTGTCGGAACCACCATTTGGTTTGGAGCCAGGGCTTATATCGCTGTTTCAAACTACACGAAATTAAATACTCACGCCATGGCTTCGGTTGAGAAAATGGAAATTGTGGAAGGGAAAGGAGATCGGTATCAGTTGATTGCCAATTATTTTTTTGAATCCAAAGAGGGCCTTCAGCAAGGTGTTGGAGTTGTCGGACCCCTCTATAAGAATCCATGGTCGGCAGAAAAAGGGTTACAAAAATTTGAAGGGCGGACGTGGCAGGTTTGGTACGATGAAGAGCACCCTTTTAACTCCACATTGAATAAACAGTTTCCCACCAAGCGGGTGACAACAGCCGTCATTCTCTTTGGACTCTTCCTCTACTTTTTAGGCTTGGGAATTTTTGTTGGAGGGAGAAAAGATGCCAGTCGATCTCATCCATAAAGAGTATAAGGTTCGTTTTCTCCCTGAAAAAGGGATGAATTTTGTCAGCTTCAAAAAGGGAGACATTGAAGCGATCGATCAATCGACCCAAGGGCTTTTTGATGAGAGATTTGCAGGGCTTGGAGCGATGATTGGTCCTCATTTCTACCACCGGAAAGTGATCCCCTCTCTAAAGCTCGATGAGAAATTATTTCCTTATGCAAAGCATGCGGAAGATCCTTTTTCTCATGGAATTGGCCGTTACGCTCCTTGGGATGTTGAAAAATCAGATGGTTCCTCTCTTTCGGCTCTTCTCAAGGGGAGTCACAAATGGCAAGGGTTTGCCTTAAAGGATCTCGAGGGGCAAGATTTTAAGATAGCATATGATGCGCATTTAAGCGATGAAGGGCTCCATATCGATCTATCGGTTGTAAGTGATACAGAATCGATTGTGGGGCTTCACACCTACTATGCTTTGGCAGGAGGCAGGGGGAGGGTGACTGCAAATGTGCAAAAAGAATACAATGATGGAGGTGAATTTAAACCGATTCCTTCCACGTGGAACTATCAAGATCAACAATTGATCTATGAGCTCAACCAAGAAACAGACTTTGGTTTTCTTCCCTCTCCAAATAGTTTTGAGGGGGATGTCGTACTTGAAACCGGGTCTCATAAACTTAGGGTGAGGTATTGGTCAGACAATGATGAAAATTCATGGCAACTTTGGCATCCATCTGGCTCCTCTTTTGTTTGTATCGAACCTCTTTCTGCGAAAAATTCGCGGAGATGTCGATTGAGTGTGAGTCGAATTAAAATTCTTATTTCGATTCTATAATCTATATGTTATAGAGCCTAAGTGATGGAAAAGAGCCTCTCAAAGAAAAAAATCCCCTTTCACCTCAATTATCAACGTTTTTATTTGTTGCTGATTTCATGTTTTGCCTTCCCTATTTTTGTGACCGCTTTTTTTGGAGTGCGTCAAGTTGATGGCCAGACGGTCTTCTTAAGTGCTCTTTTATCTGGAGTTTTAGGAGGAGTGGTCGGATGGACCCTTCTTCAGCAGTGGGAAAAGCGGATGAAGCGAGCAGTTCAAAGGCTTGCAGAAGAGAGGTGTGATCAGCTCAATGTTCTCCCATCAGACCAACTTGAAGGGTATAAAAAAGAGTTTCATAAAGCGCGCCTTTCCTATGAGTACCAAATCGATCTTCTCCACTCTTCTGTTGAAAAGAGTAAAGAGCAGGTGAATGAGCTCAACTTAGAAATGGATAACAAGCTCGAAGAGATGCGCCTTGCTTACCTTGAATTTGAAGATTTAAGGCAAGAATACACCCGTCTTGAAGAAGAGTATGGGCGGTATAAAGGGGAAGTTGTTGGGCAGTTAAAGCACAAAGATTCTCTCCTCGCAGATTATCAACACACGATCACAGAGCAGCGTGCGATTATTGAGAAAAAGCAGCTTTACATCACAAAACTCGAGGGGAAAGTGCGTGATCTCATGTATGAGATCCGGAGTCTTCTTCAGATTGAAGATCCTCTGTTGGAGCAGATTCCTATAGCAAAAGAAGAGGAACCGGTTCCAACAAGTGGCAAGAAGGTGTACGACCATGCGATGCAGCTGAGCCGTTATTTAGATATGGCTGAGGAGTTTACAGGAGCAGATCATCTAGGCGGTCGTTTTCTAGATAGTTCAGCAAACCAGTATGCGATCGATCTCCGCCCTCTATTTGACCGACTGTGCGAAGAGACGGGAGGGATTTTATTTGTCTATTCCCAGTTTGAGAATAAGTTTTTATTTGCAAACAAGATGGTTAAAACCCTTTTGGGGTGGAGCAGCGAGAAATTCATGAAGGATTTTCACTCAATTGTAGAGATCGATGCTTCACAGTGGCAATGCGCAATTTCTGAGCTTGCGGATCAGCGGGTGAAAAAGATTCGATTGATTTCCCAGGTCAAAGGAGGAGGGGAGAGGCCTCTTGACTGCAACATGGGAGTGATTACAAAGGGGCCCTTTGCAAATTACATTATCGGTATCATGCTTGGTTAATTTCTAACTCCCCTATTTGCAAAACTTTTCAAGCCAGCGGAGAAGAGGAAAAAAGGGGCGCGACTCTTTTTTTTGTGTCGTGGGGGAAAAGATCCATTTCTTTTGAGAGGTTAAATCAAGTGTTTTTAGAGAAATAGGGTGCCGATTGGAGTGTGCTACTCGCTTAAAAGAAGAGATTTTAAACCGTTGCTCATAGAGAAAAAGATCTGGAGAGATGAAAAAATAGGGGTGTCCTTGTAAAAAGAGCTCCGCTTCACTTATATGGAACTTTTTAAATTGCCGATCGTAGAGAATCCAGATGACTTGATATCCCATCTTTTGGTAATCTTCCATTCTCTTTTGGACTTCGTAGTCAGAGATTGGAGAGCATTGCACTTCAAAAATCCACCGTTTTGCCGGCCATACAAAGTCGGCAATCCGCCTGACTGAAGGGAAGGGGTGTTCAAGAAAAGTTTTCTCAGAGACAAGTTGTTCTTGAAGAAAATTTTGGATTCTTAGATGAAAGGTAGAGCGCATGCGAAAGCGGCATGGAGCAGCTTTTTTGTGGTAAAAATGAGGACGACGCCTTCTCCCAGCACGAAGAAGCAAGGGGCGCTGGCACTCAAAACAGGTGTAGGTTTCTCCTCGAAGGGCATGGTCGGCTCGAACGATTTTTCCCTTCGAATTACAAGCAAGTGTTTGCATAAACTAACAAGATCGGTATAGTAGCCCAAGAGTTCTTAATTTTTCATGAAAAAAACAAATACAGAATCTACAGACGGTGCCGATTCAAACGAAGATTACCAAGTAAAATTGGAATCATTGGTCTCTCTTGCCAAAGAGCAGGGGTTTATCACCTATGAGGAGATCAATGAAATTCTTCCGATGAATTTTGACAACCCCGAGGAGATTGATCATGTCTTGATCTTCCTCTCAGGGATGGATATCCAAGTGCTCAATCAAGCTGATGTTGAGCGTCAAAAGGAGCGGAAAAAAGAAGCAAAAGAGCTCGAGGGAATCGCAAGAAAAGCGGAAGGAACCCCCGATGATCCTGTTCGAATGTACCTCAAAGAGATGGGGTCGGTCCCTCTTTTAACCCGGGAAGAAGAAGTTGAAATTTCCAAGCGGATAGAGAAGGCTCAAGCGCAAATCGAGCGAATTATCATGCGCTTTCGCTACTCAAACCGGGAAGTGATCTCCATTATCGCAGCACTCACCGCTTCAAAAGAACGATTTGACAAGGTGATTGCTGAAAAAGAGGTAGAGAATAAAAGCGCCTATTTGAAGCTATTGCCAAAACTTTCTGATCTTCTCAAGCAAGAAGACGAGGTTTTGAAAGAGCTGCTCATCGACATTCGTAATCCGAAGATCAAAAAAGATGCAAAAGCAAAATTGAGTGACGAACTTGAAAAGTGTCGCATTCGGATGCAAGCCTATTTAGGTCGTTTTCACTCCCGCCCCAATATTATTGATGATTTTGCCGAAGTTGTTTTTCGCGCCTATGATCGTTTCCTCGAATTAGAAAAAGAAATTGCAGAGCTTGCACTGCGAGCAGAACGGAATAAATTTGCTGGAGCAAAGCTTCGGTCAGCTCAAAGACGGTTGCAACGGCGTGAAATTGCAGCTGGACGAACTTTAGACGAATTCAAAAAAGATGTTCGGATGTTGCAACGGTGGATGGACAAGGGGCAAGAAGCAAAGCGGGAAATGGTTGAATCCAATCTTCGCCTTGTGATCTCCATCGCAAAAAAATACACCAACCGAGGACTCTCTTTCCTAGATTTGATCCAAGAAGGAAATATGGGGCTGATGAAAGCGGTTGAGAAGTTTGAGTACCGTCGTGGTTATAAATTTTCAACCTATGCAACGTGGTGGATTCGACAAGCTGTGACACGTGCAATTGCCGATCAAGCGCGCACAATCCGTATTCCCGTTCACATGATCGAGACAATCAATAAAGTGCTCCGCGGTGCCAAAAAATTGATGATGGAGACAGGAAGAGAGCCCACTCCTGAAGAGCTTGCTGTTGAGCTTGGCCTTACAGCTGATCGGGTACGAGAGATTTACAAGATTGCTCAACACCCCATCTCTTTACAGGCTGAAGTGGGTGAAGGGGGAGAGAGTCAATTTGGTGATTTCCTCGAAGATACCGGTGTTGAGTCTCCCGCAGAGGCGACCGGCTATTCCATCTTGAAAGATAAGATGAACGAGGTTTTAACCACCTTGACAGAGAGGGAGCGTGTTGTGCTGATTCAACGCTTTGGTTTACTAGATGGAAAGCCCAAAACACTTGAAGAAGTTGGTGTTGCATTCAATGTAACACGAGAGCGTATCCGTCAGATCGAAGCAAAGGCTCTACGTAAAATGCGCCACCCTATCCGTTCAAAGCAATTACGAGCGTTCTTAGATCTCCTTGAAACTGACTGATTTAATCAATGACCTAGAAGAGCGTCCTGGCCAAGAGGCGATGTTTTCTGACATCAAACGGGCGTATTTAGAAGAACAGATTCTTCTTATTGAAGCGGGAACAGGAATTGGAAAAAGTATTGGCTATCTTCTTCCTGCATTGCAATGGGCAGAAAAGACGGGAGAGGTCACAGTTATTTCTACCCAAACGATTGCCCTGCAAGAGCAGCTCCTAGACAAAGAGATTCCCCTTCTCCTCGATGCGTTGAATTTAGATCTCAATGTGGTTTTGCTCAAAGGGATGGGGAACTACCGTTGTCTTCGGAAAGAGGATGAAGGGCTCGATCACATCCAAGCAGATTCTGAGAGCTGCACACATATCGACTGCCCCTTTTTCATGAAGTGTGCCTATTTCAAGCAGAAACGAGCCGCAGAAAAAGCTGATGTGATCATTGTTAATCACCACCTTCTTTTTGCCGATATGGTTTCTGACCATCAAGTGATCCCCGATTATGACCGATTGATTATCGATGAAGCGCACCATATCGAGGAGGTTGCAACCCATTTTTTCTCTGATCGGATTAGCCGATCTGGTCTTATGAAATTGGCTAAAGAGGAGGAATTCACAGATGCAATCGAAACACTTTTTAAAGAGGTTGGTCACACCCGCCGTTTCAATGACCTCCCTTGGGCAGCAACAGCAAAATGGGTGATACAACTTGGGAAAAAAGAATTAGAGGGAATCGAGGAAGAGACTCAGAAGGTGAAGCTCGAACGATTGATCACCACCTTAGAAGAGTATGTCTCCTCCCCTATTGATGATGGGACTGTCCGTTGGGTAGATAATGGAACTCTTCACCGAGCTAGACTCGATATCGCCCCTTTTCTCAAAAAAGCGGTCTTTGAAACAAAAGCAACTGTGGTTCTTTGTAGTGCAACCCTCACAACACAGAGAAGTTTCAACTATATCAAAAAACGGCTCGGTATAGAAAGAGCTGAAGAGAGGCTCTATGAAAGTCCTTTTGACTATGCAAAACAAGCGATTCTTATTGCTCTGACCGATATGCCAGAGCCAAACTCCCCTCCTTTTCTCCCAGCAGCAGAACGTCTTATATTGGATGCAATTGAGCAGAGTCACGGAGGTGTATTTGTTTTGTTCACTTCATATTCGATGCTTTATGATTGTAAAGCTGCTCTTCAAGAGAAACTTCAAGAGTTAGGCTATCCACTTTTTTGTCAGGGGGATGATGAGAGGACAGAGCTTCTCAATAAGTTTAGAGAAGAAGAGAATGCTGTTCTTTTTGGGACAGATTCTTTTTGGGAGGGTGTCGATGTTGTGGGGGATCAGCTCCGTTGTGTCATCCTTGCAAGGCTTCCTTTTAAGGCGCCAAATGATCCTCTTTTTGAAGCTCGTTCTGAGAAGGTTTTAGCATCTGGAGGGTCACCTTTTTTTGATTTTGCTCTTCCACAAGCGATGATCAAATTCAAGCAAGGATTTGGCCGCCTGATTCGAAACCAAGAAGATAGGGGGTGTGTCATTTGTCTCGATAGCCGTCTTGTTAAGAAGGGGTATGGAAAGCTCTTTCTAAGTAGTTTACCTCCTTGTGCAAAGGAGATGATTCCGATGTCTCACCTTCCCCAGCTTCTAGATAGCTTCTATCATTCCTAAGCTCCAAAAACATGTGTATATTTGCAATATGAATGAAAATATACACTATTCCCCTCGCCTGCTAGAGGAGAGTGTTAAACGGTATCTCAAAGCATTCCCTGTAGTTGCGGTAACAGGGCCTAGACAGTCGGGTAAATCCACCTTACTTCTTCATTTATTAAAAAAAGATTACACCTACGTCACGTTTGATGACTTTCAGATGGTTGATAGATACCACTCTGATCCTGTTCAGTTTATGAATACTTATTCCGACCGGGTCATTTTTGATGAAGTGCAGAAGGTTCCTGAAATTTTTTCCCATATCAAGCTTCTTGTTGATCAAGATCGATCGAATTATGGTCGATTTGTTCTTACAGGATCTTGCCAATTTGCTTTTCTCAAAAGTATTTCAGAATCCTTGGCTGGTAGAATTGGTCTACTCACTCTCCTTCCTTTCCAATTTTCTGAACTCCCAAAAAGAGCTCGAGGAGAGGCACTTTACCGTGGGAGTTATCCAGAACTTGTCAATCGAGAGTATCGATACGCAAGAGAGTGGTATAGTTCTTATCTCGACTCCTACTTAGATAAAGATGTCCCTCTGAACTATAAAGTTGGAGATATGCGCAATTTTAGGCGATTTGTCTCCCTTCTTGCAGCAAATGCAGGGTCTCTTTTTAATGCATCCCGTTTTGCAAATGATTTGGGTGTTGCGGTCAATACGATTAAAAGGTGGCTTTCAATTTTAGAAGCTTCCTATATCATTTTTATTCTCCCCCCTTTTTTTGCAAACCATGGGAAACGACTCATCAAAAGTCCGAAGGTCTATTTTTATGATACAGGTCTTCTTGCCTATCTAATGAGAATGACGACACGTGAAATGTTAGAAGAAGGCCCTTTTTCAGGGCAATTATTTGAGAATTATATCGTAGGTGAAATGTTAAAAAAACAACACCATTGGGAACACGATGTGAAGTACTTTTTCTATCGAACAAGTCACGGTGTTGAAATAGATCTTATTGCAGAATTTCCAGAGCATCGGGAAATGATCGAGATCAAAAGCTCTGAGACATTTCGATCAAAAATGACAGTGGAAGTGGAAAAATTTCTCCAGAAAAATGATCGAGGGTATTTAGTCTATAGGGGTGAAACACTCTCTCCAAAAGGGGGTGTAGAAATTCTTAACTATCAGTCATTTTTATCACTTGATCACACACTTCTCTAAGTTTCTGATCCTTGAACTTCAATCGTCTCTGCAGCGGCTTCTGCAGCTTTGAGATCTTTGTCGATAGACATTGTGACACACGAATCAGACCATACATTGAGCGCTGTCTCAATCATATCGATAATGGCATAGAATGGTAAGATGAGCCCCATGAGATGAAGTGGAACATGCATCCCGATGAGGAAGGCGCTCGTTAGGAAGAAACAACCCATTGGAACTCCAGCATTTCCAATTGCTGCAATAGTCGCAAAGAAAATCCAGCCAACAAAATCAAAGGTCCCAAAAGTCATTCCATTGAGTGTTGCAACAAAGAGGGTTGAAATTAAAATAAATGCAGCACATCCATTCATATTGACCACAGAACAGAGGGGAAGAGAAAAGCTTGAAACTTTCTTGGAGACACCACCATTCTCTTCAATCGATTGCATCGTCAAAGGGAGAGCGGCGCTCGATGACTTAGAGAAAAATGCCATGCTGAGGGCAGGTCCCATTGCGCGGAATGCCTTCCAAGGAGAAATGCCTTTGATTTTGAGTAGGATGGGAAGAACAACAATCCCTTGGATAAGATTGGCTCCTACAACACAACAGAGGTAGAGAAGGAGGTTATTGAAATGGGCATAGTTTTGGTTGAGCTCTTTGAAAAGGAGGGTGACAAATGCCCAAACGGCAATCGGCATCAGTCGGATGATAAAGCTTGTGACTTTTAGCATCGCAGCAAAAAAGCTTGAAAAAAGTTTATGTAAAAAGTTTTTTTGGTCATCGGGTAGAAAGAGAATTGAGACACTCAAAAAGATGCTGATAAAGACGATCCCAATGACATTTCCCTTTAAAAATGCTTCGATAAAGTTGGCTGGGATAATATTCATCACAAAGGAGAGGTAAGAGCCTTGAGGAGCATTCACCGCAGCCATCTGACCCACATTGCTCACGCGGCCAGCTGGGTCGATAAGAAGATAGAGAGAGAGGGCGACAGTTGCCGCAATGAGGGTGGTGAGCAAGGTGTAGAAAACCACTTTCCGTCCCATTCGCTTGATCTCAGAGAGGTTTTTCATCCCTGTGATTGTCGAGGTGACAGCTAAAAAGATGATCGGGAGGCTGATCAGCTTGAGAAGGCGTAAAAAGAGCTCAGAGGTGACATGAGCTGTCTGATTCAAAAAATGATTATCAAACCACCCAGTCAGAAGACCAACCCCTACTGCAATAAGAATAAGTAAGTTAGAAAGCATTCGCATAGTTATTTATTATATCAAAATAGGTCTTTATAGTTAAGCTAATAAGGGGTTTGGAGCGTAACGGAGTCGAACCGTTGACCTCAACAATGCCATTGTTGCGCTCTACCAACTGAGCTAACGCCCCAAAATGCCACAAAAGTTAACATTATTTTATATTTAGGACAAAAGGGTTTTCTGTTAAGCTTGATTCCAATTTATGAAAAATTATTTTAAAAATCTTGAAATGCTCCCTTCCGACCCTATTTTTGGGGTTGTAAAATCTTTTATTGAAGATCCAAGAGAAAACAAAATTGATGCGATTGCAGGAACCTATCGAGGGGAAGATTTAAAGCCTGTCATTTTTCCCACAGTTAAAGAGGCGGAAAGGTTTCTTATTGAGACAGAGTGCAGCAAGGAGTATCTCCCTATCGATGGAGATGTTGAGTATCTCTCCCTGACAAAAAAACTCATCTTTGGGGAAGGGGGGCATCTCTATGGAGCTCAGACGATTGGTGGGACAGGCGCTCTTCGAATCTGTGCCAATTTTCTTGTACAGAATGGGTTTTCCAAGATCTATATTTCGAATCCTACATGGGCAAACCATCAGAAAATTTTCTCTCATGCAGGTCTAAAAATTTCTTCTTTTCCTTACTATAATAAGGGGAAGCGGGGTGTAGATTTTGAGGATTTGACGGTTCAATTTGAGCAGATGGAAAATGGGAGCGTGGTTTTAATGCAGGCGTGTTGCCACAATCCTTCTGGATGTGATTTATCTCTTGACCAGTGGAAGGTGTTATTTCAGTTAATAAAAAAGCGATCCCTTTTCTTGATGTTTGATTTAGCGTACCAAGGGTTTGGTCGTGGGATTGAAGAAGATGTAGAAGCTGTCCGTTATTTTTTGCAAGAGGGTGTTGAATTTGCAGTGTGCGCTTCTCACTCGAAAAATTTTGGCCTTTATGCCGAGAGGACAGGAGCGCTATTTATCTCTTGTTTAACGGAAGACGAGAGTGAGATTGTTGGTTCTCATATTCGTCCAATTATTCGAGGCCTCTATTCAAATCCTCCTTGTCACGGAGCCCGAATTGTCACACATATTTTGAAGAATCCTCCTTTGCGTTGTTTGTGGGAGAAGGAGTTAGAGGCTGTGCGTCAACGGATCAGTGAGATGCGAATCCTTTTATCTTCGAAGCTTTCCCTTGATTTCCTTCAAAAGCAGCTTGGGATGTTTGCCTATGCAGGATTTGAAAAAGGGGTCGTGCAAAAACTACGTGATGATTATGGTGTCTACTTACCTGGGGATGGCCGAATCAATGTTGCGGGTTTAAATCCAAAGACAATTGAGTCGATCACAAGTGCAATCAATGAGGCGAAAGAGTTATAAAAAGTATCTTGGATTTGTAGCAGCGCTTCTGTTGCTCTTTTGTTTGCCTAAACTCTTTGTCGAAAAAAGCCGTGTTAAATCTATTTCATTTGTTTCTTCTCTTTGGAAGAAGCTTCCTCTAGACCCTTCTTGCGCAAAATTAGAAGCAGAAAATCATCTTTTGCGTCTCAAAATAGCGAAGTTGCAGGGTGTGAGTGAAGAGTGTGAGGATGTTCTTTCGGCCCGTGTGATTTACCGAGATCCTGCTTTATGGATGAGCGCTTTTTGGGTAGATATTGGAGAGGAAGCGGGAGTTAAAAAAAACAGTCCAGTTGTATCAGGACGTGCAGTCGTCGGAGTTGTCGACTATGTTGGAAAGGAGCAGTCGCGTATTCGACTGATTACCGATATGGCATTGAAGCCTTCTGTGCGTGTCGCTCGTGGATTGCCTCAAAATGCTGCTTTTGTTCAACATATAGATGCCGTTTTAAGGCGCATTAGAGAACCAAATGTGGTTGCCTATTTGGAAAAAGTACGTGAAGAGCTCAACCACGATGCTCAAACATGGTATTTGGCTAAGGGGGTGATCAATGGTGCAGGATCTCCTCTTTGGCGTGATCGAACACATAGTTTGAAAGGGTATGGTTTCAATTATGACTTTGCCGATGACTTAGGACCTGCACGTGATTTGCGGACAGGGAAACCTTTGTCAGGAGAGGGAGAGGGGGTTTCATTGATTCGTGAAAATGATCTCCTTATTACAACAGGGATGGATGGGATTTTCCCAATGGGCTTGCATGTTGCAGAGGTGACAAAAGTTCTTCCCCTTCGAGTTGGGGCGTGTACATATGAGATCGAAGCTGTTCCAGTGATTAAAAATCTTGACTCTTTACAGACGGTCTTTATTATCCCGAAAGTGGGGTTTATACCAGATGAAGATTGTTCAAGCTAAAGAGATGTCCCGTATTGAGCACCTTGCGTATGAGCAAGGGGCAAATGAAGAAGCATTTATGAATCGTGCCGGCAAGGGTGTTGCCGAACTGATTCAACAGTTTGTTGCCCGCTCACATATCAGGCCGCGAATCACATTGATCTGTGGTTCTGGCAATAATGCCGGTGATGCCTATGTTGCTGGGGCAATTTTAAAAGAGGGGGGCTTTGATGTTGTCGCTCTTGCTTTAGCTCCAATGGGTAAAAGTAGTGAGCTTTGCCAACTCCAGTCAAAGCGATTTGCCGAAAAGAAAGGGGTGATTCAATATGCAACTTCACTTGCCGACATTAATTTGAATGGTTCAAATCTCATTGTTGACGGGATTTTAGGGACCGGATTTCGTGGCGAAGTTGAAGGGCTTTACAAGGATGCAATTGAAAAAATCAACTCTTCAAACATTCCTATTATTTCAATCGATATCCCCTCTGGTGTGAATGGTTCGACAGGTGAAATCGGCGGCGTGTGTGTCAAAGCATCGATCACATGTTTTCTCGGACTCCCCAAAACCGGCTGTTTTATCGGAGAAGTGTGGAATCATATAGGGGAGATTTATTGCCACAATTTTGGTCTCGATCCTTCTTTTATCGAGCAAGCAGAAGAAGATTTCTATCTCATTGATGAAAAAATGATTGCTCAATATTTGCCCCCGATCAAACGGACGCAACAGAAATATGAAGCAGGTTATGTCGTAGGTTTAGGAGGCTCGCCAGGGATGGCCGGAGCCCCCACTTTAGCGAGTTTTGCAGCGCTTCGTTCAGGTGCTGGGATTGTTCGCCTTTTGCATCCCAAGGGAATGGAGCCTGAGTTTGGTGGAGCTCCTTTTGAGGTGATCCGTCAAGGATATGAAGACTCAAAAACAGTGCTGACCGCCATGGAGCGAGCAGCCGCGCTATTTATTGGACCAGGTATTGGAACAACACCTCAATCCCTTAAGCTTTTGCAAGAGGTTTTACCTGCAGTTGATAAACCTTGTGTGATCGATGCAGAGGCGCTCTCTTTACTCGCCCAACACGACATCAAGCTCCCAGAAATGACTGTGATGACACCACATACAGGAGAGATGCACCGTCTTTTGAAGTTGGAGGAAAAACTTCCAGTTGGAGAGCTTATCAAGCGGTGTCAAGAGTATAGCGAAGAGAAAAAAATCACTCTTGTTCTCAAAGGAGCTCTCACTTACATCTTTCACCCAGGGGTGAAGCCACATATCGATGCGCGGGGAGATCCAGGGATGGCAACAGCTGGAAGTGGAGATGTTTTGACCGGAGTTATTGCAGCTTTTCTTGCTCAAACCAAAGACCCTTTTTGCGCAGCTATTTTAGGGACACATTTTCACTCTATTGGAGGAGAGATTGCAGCAAGAGAGCACACCTCTTACTGTATGGTTGCCTCTGACATCATCGATGCACTTCCTTCAGCTTTTGAAGAATTGTAATTTAGATACCACTTGATAAATCGTGGAAGCCCCTTTTCAAGAGACGTTTGAGGAGAGTAGCCAAGTTTTTCTTGCGAATCCTTGATATCAGCATAGGTTTTGATCATCTCGTCGCTCTTTGCCCCTTCTAAAATAATCTCGGCTTTTTTCCCAAGACCTTCTTCTAGGAGCTTTACAAAATGGAGGAGCTCTTCTGTCTTGTGATTTCCGAGATTGAACACTTCATTTTCAGCTGCAAGATCGATCGCTCCGATTGTGCCAGCGACGATGTCATCGATATAGGTGAAGTCGCGCCACATCTTCCCTTCATTATAGAGGTGGAGAGGCTTTCCCTCTAAAATGGCTTTTGTAAAGCTGTAGTACGCCATATCTGGTCGTCCCCAAGGGCCATAGACGGTGAAGAAGCGGAGCCCTGTTGTCTTGATCCCATAGAGGTGGTGGTAGCTGTAGGCGAGGAGTTCGTTTGCTTTTTTGGTCGCCGCATAGAGGTTAGCAGGACGGTCGGTTCGATCTTGTGTCGAGAAAGGGATTTTTTCATTCGTCCCATAGACAGAAGAGGAAGAGGCGTAGGTTAAAGGGATTTCAGGGTGGTTTTTAAGCTCTTCAAGGAGGCGGATAAATCCTGTCAAATTGCTATCGATATAGGCATTTGGATTTTCTCTTGCATACCGCACCCCTGCTTGTGCTGCGAGATGAAGAACGTGTGTGCATTTGGGAAGCTTGAGTGTTGTGAGTTCCCCCTCAACGACTTCGATCCCCTCTTTTTCTAGTAATTTTGCCCGGTCTCGCTTCAATTGAGGGGAATAAAACGTATTAAAGTTATCAAATCCGATAACTTTATCTCCACGACGGACAAGCGCTTGCGCAACATGGAAGCCGATGAAGCCTGCAGCACCTGTAAGAAAAATTGTTTTAGGCATGGACTCCTAAAGTTTGAAAATAGGGAATAGTTTGCATCAATCCTTCGTTTAATGCAATCGAAGGAGACCATCCAAGAGACTTAGCAATAGTGATATCAGGTTTTCTCTGTTTTGGATCATCTTCTGGTAGAGGGTGGTGGATGAGCTTAGATGTTGAATGTGTAAGTGCAAGCACTTGGTGGGCAAGTTCAAGCATAGTGAACTCTGAAGGATTTCCCAGATTGATCGGCCCAACAGATGAGCTCTCCATCACAGCAATAAGCCCTGCAACAAGGTCGTCTACATAGCAAAATGAGCGGGTTTGCTCTCCGTTCCCAAAAATAGTCAACGGCTTTCCTTCCAATGCTTGGACAATAAAATTTGAAACAACACGTCCATCACAAGGGTGCATCTTTGGGCCGTAGGTATTAAAAATTCTTACAACACAAATATCAGTGCCATACTGCCGATGGTAATCAAAAAATAGAGTTTCACTACACCGCTTCCCTTCATCGTAGCAAGCGCGGATGCCAACCGGATTGACATTACCCCAATAAGACTCTTTTTGGGGGTGGAGAGCGGGGTCTCCATAAACTTCTGATGTAGAGGCTTGTAAGATTTTTGCGCCATGTTTGTGTGCTAACTCGAGCAGATTAAGAGACCCTAAGACACTCGTTTTTGTCGTCTGAACGGGGTTATTTTGGTAGTGAATTGGAGAAGCGGGGCAAGCGAGGTTATAGATCTCATCAACCTCAATAGAAAGAGGGTTGCAAACATCATGGTCAATAATTTCAATCGGAAGATGGGAGATATTGGCTCGATTACCTGTATAAAAATTGTCGACGCAGATCACTTCATGCCCCTGTTTGAAGAGGGCTTCACAAAGGTGCGATCCAACAAATCCGGCGCCACCTGTAACAAGAATACGCTTTTTCATGGAAACGAGCATACGGTTTTTTACTTGTGTTGTCACGGCCAAATTGCTAATCTATCTCCTCATATGAAAATACTTATTGTTGGAACAGGATATGTTGGCCTTGTCACAGGGGCTTGTTTTGCTGAGATGGGACACAATGTGATCTGCCTCGATATTGATAAGAAGAAGGTCGAGAGTCTTAAAGATGGGGTCATTCCGATCTATGAGCCTGGGTTGGAAGAGATTGTCAAGCGGAACATGAAAGGAGGGCGGCTCGAGTTCACCACGGACTACGCCTATGGGGTGAGATCGGCATTGATCTGTTTTTTAGCTGTCCCAACTCCTGAAAATGAGGATGGTTCTGCCGACCTCTCTTATGTATTGCAGGCTGCATCGCAAGTTGCAGAGCAGTTAGAAGGGTACAAAGTGATTGTGAACAAGTCGACGGTTCCAATTGGGAGTACAAAGCGGGTTGCTGAGGCGATTTCTCACGCTCTTGTCGATCAAACTATTGAGTTTGATGTTGTCTCTAACCCTGAATTTTTAAAAGAGGGGGATGCAGTCAATGACTTCATGAAGCCTGATCGGATTGTAATTGGGACTGACAATCCACGTGTTGCAGCCTTGATGCAAGAGCTTTACTCTCCTTTCAACCTCAATCATGAGCGGATTATTGTGATGGATCCTGCTTCAGCTGAGATGACAAAATATGCAGCAAACGCATTATTAGCCTCTAGAATTTCTTTTATGAATGAGCTCTCAGGCCTCTGTGAAAAGGGGGGAGCAGACATTAAAAAAGTGCGTAGAGGCATTGGATCTGACACACGCATTGGCTCTTCTTTTCTCTATGCAGGAGTTGGCTATGGTGGATCATGCTTTCCCAAAGATGTAAAAGCGCTTTGTACAATGGCAGAAGAATACGGTTATGAAATGCCGCTTGTTCATGCAATTGAGGAGGTGAATGAGCGGCAGAAACAGGTGATGGGAAAGAAAATCCTTCACTATTTCGATGGAAACTTGACAAACAAGCGGATTGCAATTTGGGGGCTTGCCTTTAAGCCAGGAACAGATGATATGCGACAAGCTCCTTCACTGGTCTTGATCCGCACCCTTTTAGAGCAAGGAGCAATGCTCTCTCTATTTGACCCAATTGCGATGGAAAAGGCAAAGCAATGCCTCCCTAAATCTCCTCAGCTTCAGTGGTGCCAAGATGAATATGAATGTGTTTCTCAAGCAGATGCAGTTGCGCTTATGACAGACTGGAAACAGTTTCGATTTGTCGACTTTGATAAAATCATCTCCTTTATGAAAGGGCACGCCTTTTTTGATGGAAGAAATCAGTACTCCCCAGAAGAAATGGCGGCTCGAGGGTTTGATTATTTTGGGATTGGGCAGCTCCCTGTATTTCATGAAAAACTTGCGTCATCTCATTGCAATAGTTCAGTTTAACCAAGGGTAGCTCCTTCATGCTCCTCGCGTATAACAAACCTCGCCTTCTTGTTTTCCCAAAAACGATAGATTTTTTTTTCGTCATCTCATTCCTCTACTTTTTCACGCTTCACGCAGATCTCTTACAAATGCGTGTTGCAGGATTTGCGGTTCGTTTGAATAATCTTTTTGGCATCGCGCTTTTTATTGCAATGATGCTCCGTTATCGGAAAGAATTTTTCACAATACGGAAAGAGATTGCAATCCCACTTATTGCATTGACACTATCGATTTTGATCTCACTCCTCTTTTCACCTTACAAAAAGCGGTGTCTTGTTTTTTTCTTTTTCTATGGATTAACCATCCTCTGTTATTTTTGGCTCCCCTATCAGATGATGCACAAATTTGGGACAAAGAAAATTTTGCGCGCCTATTTTCTCTCTTTTTTCTGTGTCGGTCTTTTGACCCTTCCACAGCTGATTACATTTGCCAAAACCCATCTTAGAATACGTCCTCAAGCGTTAACCTATGAGCCTTCATTTTATGCGCTTTACATGACACCTTTTATCATCATGATCTCTTTTCATTACTTTTTTAACCAAGAGAGTGATTTTTTCCTCTGCCGGAAGTTGAAGAAAAAGCTATTATTTTTTATCCATTTTCTCTTTTTTATCTGTTGCTCAACCTCAGCATTTGTCACCTATCTTCTTTTGTTAGGATTATCCTCCACACTCCTTCTATATCCAAAATTTAAGACGTATAAAAAGACGGTATTGAAATTTCTCATCAGCGCTGGGGCTCTATTTGGGATTTTAATTGCTCTTTTTACAAAGTATGTACTGTCAATTATTTTGAAGATTATTTCCCCCAAATTTTTTCTCCGCCACCACTCTTTTACAGAGCGGTTTATTGCAGCAAAAGCCTCTTTTATCACTTTTTTGGAGCATCCCATTGCAGGAATTGGTTTAGGAGGTTTCCCTCACTATCGGATGGAAAAATGGTTGGCTGGAGATCCAAACTTTGTTCACTACCTAACCCGTAATGGAATTTTACACGATTTTCGTCCTCTCCGGTTTTTTGAATCTTCAAATGTCTTAACCGAACTACTCGCAAGTTTAGGATCTTTTGGCATGATTGCTGTGGCACTCTTTTGTATCAGTTTTACCTATCTGGCTAAAAAAGCGTCTAAATTCAGCTACATGTGGACATGGAATTTTTTCTTCTCTACCTTGGTGATGTTGACAATTCTACAGATTAACCAAGGGCTTTTGCGGTCGTACGTTTGGGTGCATGTGGCTCTAGCTTATGCCTATTTTGCAAAAACCATTCAACTGTTTGAACAAGACCCTCTTGAAGAGAGAGCTGTTTAAAAGGGCCGAGCTTTTCAGTGCTCAGAACTTTTGATTTTGCTCCCACATATTTGCTTGTATCGAATGTGATCTCTTCAAAAGGGAATTCCACAATCTCGCAAATTATTTGAGCAAACTCTCGAATGGAGTGATCTTCACCAGCTCCCATATTAAAGATTTCATTTTCATTTTCAATAAAGAGCATTGTTTTTATGAAGTCATTGACATGAACAAGCTCTCGTCTTTGATGTCCATCCCCCCACAAAACAACAGGTTCATTTTCATATTTCCCTCGGATAATTTTTCGGATCAGGTCAAAAATAAAGTGGAGTTGTCTTCCATCTGTATGATAGCCAGGCCCATAAAGGGTAGAAGGGATCAAATAGAGGTAACGCATTCCATACTGCTTGTGAAGGGCTTTGAGTCCAACATAGAGCATTCTTTTTGTCATGCCATAGGTAAATAGACTTTCGATAGGTTCACCGAGAAGGTAATTTTCTTCTTTGCATTCAAATTCTGGGGCGTAGCTACAGCTCGTCCCAATTGCGGTGAGCTTTGCTTGAGGTTGTTTTTGTTGCCACCAGTTGAGGACATGCGTATTGATCAGCTGGTTTTTGATCCACTGTTCTCCTGGGTGGTAGAGGCAGAAGTCACCAGCTTGTGTCCAAGCGGCGAGGTGGTAGATTTGATCGAAGGTTTCATTGAATTGAAACAACGACTCTTTGCATGTAAGGTCGCAATTTTTTGAGTGCACCTCAACAACCAGATCTCCTCTTGCACGCAGCTTTTGGCAGAGGAAGCGGCCTAAAAAACCGGATGCTCCAGTGACTAAAATTTTCATAGATCAACCGGAAAGTAAAACTCAACACCTTGGTCTAAAGAGAGGTTTAAATTGGCATAGACATGGCACTTATCTCGCATAGGGGAAAAACTACAGATTTTAAGGTTAAATTTCAAGTGAATGGCATTGTTCTTTAGAGTATGTTGTCAAAAGCTAGAAATGTACTGTTTTGAGTCTTTCCCCCTCATTTCACTGAGAAAAAGTCTAGTTGACGGCTTTTTGAGAAATCGCTCAAAAATCACATTTTCACTTTTTAACGATACTCTCTAAGCCAACATACTTTTTCTAGGGTTGTTGAGCTACAACCCCTCTTAGGATGATGAACTATGGACTCTCAAGAACCAGAAAGTTAGTAAAGTCAATGATATCATTGAAAATTTGACTCTCTTTCACCGCTTGGCTAACTCCATTGACGTGGATAAGTACAGGTCTAATAGAGAAGCCTTTAGGAACGGATAAAGCTTTGATCTTTTTTTCCATATCTCTTACAACCCCTCCCTTTACTTCAGAAGAATAGAACTTAGTTTCACATATATAGAGGGTATTATGCCTCGTCTGGATCATCAAATCGATCTGACATCCTTTTTGACGCTTTGTAGCCCTTTGAAAAAATGGCCCTGCATTGGACACCTCGTTGAGATCAATGCGGAGTAACTTACAGAGACTTTTTAGGTTATTTATCACAAGATTCTCGAATTGTAATCCCATTACTGCTTCCCATCCAGGCATGTACATAGACATTTTTGATTCAAAAAGAGATTTAGAGATACGATCTTTGTTCGGCTCTACATATCGCAAATAAAACCTAAGATAGTTGTCTTTTAGTCTAAATTTTTTAAGTCGGGATTCTTTCTTTGTCGCAAGATTCCAAGTGCAATCTTCATGCACAAACCCAGCGAGATTAAGGTCATCCAAGCATCGAGATATCGAACCACTTTTTTCTATATCCAACTTTTCACAAACCTCTCCCAAAGTTAGTGGAGCGTGTGTGAGAGTCTTAACGATGTTACTGTATGTTTGAGCTCTTTTGGAAAATAAGTCTGAAAAAATTTGATTAAACTCTCTAAATAACAATCCATTCGACTGAAAACATAGTCGATGGATATTATCTTCAGCTGATTGAGTTGGGATGATTTCTTCAAGATATTTTGGAATACCACCTGTAATAGATAATAGCTTGAATTTCTCATAGGCGCTAACTTTATTTTTTTGAGATCCCCAAAACTCGCTGCTCTCAGCTATAGAAAGCTCATTAAGAACCATATCTACAGAAATTCTTCCTACAAAACCTGTGCTCTTGAGAATATTTTCTTCAATCCAGCTAGAAACAGACCCACATAAAATGAGAATTAAATTGGGGTTTTGTGAAAAATGCGTGTCCCAAGCCGTTTTTAGCTGCCCTAGAAAGTCTTTATCTGCTGACCCCATCCATGAAATTTCATCTAGGATAATAACAAGTTTTTGTCTTTTGGCCTGTTTCCCTAAGAAGGAGAAGTGCTCAATCCATTCGGAGGCCTGTATTTTGGGCATGTCAAGGTTTTGGGCTATTTGAACTGAGAAAAGATCTAGTTGATGCTGTTTAGACACTCCTGGAGCAGGTGGAAGTCCAGAGAAGCTCCAATTCTTTTTGTCCGATACAAATTCTTTGATGAGTCGACTTTTCCCAATTCTTCTTCTCCCTCTGATCACGACGAGGCTAGCTGATTGTTTCTTAAGAAGCAGCTCTAGAGATTCAAGTTCTTTTTTTCGACCTACGAATTTCACATTACTCTCGTAAGATAAATTTGAAATCTATTTATACCTCATATCATTGACAAATGTCAATCTTATGATGTAAATTTTGCTCCTTAATCTACCTCATATCATTGACAAATGTCAATCTTATGATGTCAAATCTACTCCTTTGGAAGGATTCCCCTTTCAAAAGGCACCGAATTTCTTCGCATGATAGGTGTATTTTATCTCAGAAGTTAGAGCGTGTCGTCACATAGACTTGAAACACTTAAAAAATGTAAACATTTTCTTTTATATTAACAAAAACTTTACATTCGTGCTAACCATGAAGCTATGAGATGCATATTTACACTATTTTTGCTTTTCAGCACATTGTTTGGGGATGTTGTTCTTGATCATTTAGAATCAAAGCTTTTGCAAAATGCCCCAACGGAAACAGCTTGCCCCAAAGTTGATGTTATGACGGGGACTTATATCGAAGATGCGACCGACTTGATCGTTGCAGGAAATGACCCTCTTTCGATCCGCCGATTCTATTATCACTCTGCAAAAACAAATGATACTCGTTATGGTTTTTGGCACCTCAATCCAGAAACAAATATCACTGCAAATTTTGAATACAATAAGCTCCCAAAGTTTGCTTCTGTTGGGCACTTTTCAGGAGGACTCACTCAACTTCATTCTATCGATCATCAAAAATTTGGACTCATTAAAAATGAAGGCGCTGGTTACAACGGCCAATCTCATCCTTCTAATATCAAACTCACTTATAGCAAGATATGGGACCCTGATAATAACGAGCGTTTTCTTTGGCAGGGTAAAGTCATTGATGGGTCAGGAACAGTAAGAGAATTTAATAAAGGATTCCACTGTTGGCATAAAGAAAATAAGAAGGCCGATCTTCGCAAGAAAAAAATAACTGGAAAACTTAATCCCAAAGCATGGATTCCCTATCAACTTGAAGTTAAAAAAGAGAGACGTCCAAATGGAAATATTATTATTTATGAGTATACCAATTGGCGTAAGGGAAAGCCATATCCGTGGCCAACACTTCTTAAAGAGATAGCCCTTTGGAATTCATCTGAAACAAAAAAACTTGCTCAGATCAATTTTACCTATGACACATACACTTGGAAATTCGAGCAAAAGTATTGGACAATACGTGACAGGCGTTACTGTGAGGATGATTACCGTGAGTTCAGAGGTGAAGTAAGAAAGGCCACTATTGAAGGAAGTGACGGTAGACAAGTTGTTTATATCAATAGTAGGCGAGAAAGAGATTTTCAGCCAGTTGTCCTCAAATCTATTACAACACCGAAAGAAACACACCATTTAGATTACCATGATTATTTTCTCACCAACCTTAAAAAGGATGGCCATTATTTCCGTACAGAATATGATTCTCAAGGACGTGTTGCAGCACAATATTCCCCTGCAGGCCTTGTTGCTAAGTATATTTATCACTCCAATACAACGGAGGTGATCGACGGAGAAGGTCATACGACTTGTTATTATTTTGACACCCGCATTAATTGCATTGAGCGAGAGAATTCAATTGAAGTGAATACTTGGGATTCACAAACGGGCAATCTCCTTTCCAAAGCAATTTTAGACCGAGATGGAAATGAATATCTAAGAAAAGAGTACACTTATGACAAAAATCACAATCCCATTACTGAGACAATAGGTGATCATACCGTTTATCGCACTTTTTCAGACGATGGATTCAATCTTCTTTTAGAGGAAAGAGAAGATAACAAGATCACCAAATATACCTATAAATCAGGCACAAATCTCACCACTTCCATTTCTATCTTTGATCATGCGGAGCTTAAGCTTCAAACCCGCTACTTTTATGATGATTGTGCGACTTGTATTAAAACAATTGAAGAAGATCTCCATGGATACTGCAAAACAACTCTCATAACTCCAATTGAACAAAATCCCTGTATAGGTCTTCCCCATATTGTAGAAGATGGGAACGGAAAAATTGTCTACACCTATGCTCCTTCAGGCCAAGTCCTCCGTGAAGATCACTATGACTCTAATGGAGCCTATTGCTACGCTATTACCAACACCTATGATAAAAAAGAGAGGGTCAAGTCAACGACCAATCCCCTAGGAGAAATAACAACCTATGACTATGATTCTCGAGGCAATCTCATCACCATCAAAAATGGTCAAACCATCCAAACCTTCACTTATGATGCAGCTAACCGTCCCATTGCCATTTCAGATGGAGAAACAACCATTACCAAAAAATACGATACTCTAGGTAGGGTGATTTGCCAAACGGATGGGTGTGGTTTTGAGACCCAATACACCTACGATGCTGCTGGCAACCGCACTTCTATTCTCCATCCAGATGGAGCTTTAGAAATGATGGAGTATGATCCCTTGGGCAATGTGACTAAGAAAACAGATCCTAACGGCAACATCACTCAGACAACCTACAACCATTGGTGCAAGCCTCTCACCATCACTTATCCAGACAATACTCAAGAAACATTCACCTACCATTCTAATGGCACTCTAGCTTCTCATACAACTCCTACATCTACAAAGTATTATTCTTATGATATCTTTGACAATATCATCAAAATCACAGAAGGAGAAAAAGTTACCCAAGCAACCTATGCGCCTTATGGAAAGCTTTCTCAAATGGACCCTGAGGGAGTCACAACAACTTACACCTACGACACCATTGGAAGAAAGATCTCTGAAAGCATTGGTGAGCGTAAAATTAATTACACTTACGATACTCTTGGGCGGTTAACAGAAACGCATTGTGGTGATATTTATACTATTGAAGAGTTTGATTACCTCGACCGTCTTATTTCAAGAAAAACCAATCATACATTTGAGCAATTTGCCTATGACATCAATGGCAATCAAACAGAAGTTACAAACTCGAAAGGGACCATATACACTAACTACAACAGTCAAAATCAGCCTGTTAAGGTCATTGACTCTCTTGGAAAAGTCACCACTTATACCTATTCCTATGCCGGGGGACTTACCATTACGAAGAGAGAGCCCAATAGCCGTGTAACAATCCAAAAACATGATTGCAGAGGCCGTGAAGTGGAAACCATTAGGGAAGGTCAACATTTCACGACAACCTATGATCTCAATGGGAATCCCATACAAAGAAGCTATAATTCAATTACCCATACTTGGACCTATGACTGTAACAATAAGATTGCCTCATGCATTGAAGGAGGAGAAAAAAGAACGCTCTACCAATATGACAAAAAGGGGCGCCTTCAAGCTTTGATTAAACCCAATGCGACTATTTTCCACTCTTATGACGCTTATGGAAGGCTTGCAAATCTCAGAGGTCTTGACTTTGATTACCACTATACTTATGACCTATGCGACAGACTTATAGCAGTCAGTGATGGGACAAAACGGTCTTATGACCTCTATGGTAACCTAGTAAAAGAAGAGTTGGCAAATGGTTATACCATTTCCAATACATTCGATCCTCAAGGAAGACGTACTCGTTTAACCTTACCAGACCAGTCATACGTAGATTATTCTTATTCTGGGGACTTTCTTCAATCTGTGACAAGAAATGGTCAAACCCATACTTACGAAAGAGATCTAGATGGGTATCTCTTTCATTCAACCCTTCCCTACAACCTAGGAAATTTAGACATAAAACGGGATGCCCTCTCTAGATGTATCAACTTGACATCTCCTTTTTATACAGCAGCAAATACATTTGATATCTCAAATAATCTAACGCATTGTCAATCGATAGACCCTCTTGGGCCACGTGACTTGCACTATACTTATAATCGCCTGGATCAACTCACAAAAGAGGACAATCATACCTATAGGTATGATGTCTTATACAATCGTATTGAGAAGGATGGAGAGACACACAGCTACAACAATTTATGTCAGAACAAAGACTATATATACGATTCGAATGGAAACCTTCTTTACGATGGGAACCATACATATACCTACGATGCATTAGATCGTCTTACGTCAGTAGATGATGAAACTTACACCTATGACAACTTTCATCGTAGAATGACTTCCAATCAAATCCCATTTATTTGGGATGATAAGCAAGAGATTGGCTGTCCAACTGAACTTCGAGTCTTAGGAGAAGGATTAGGAGCAGACATTGGAGCTGCGCTCTTCATAGAAATAAATGGGCAAACCTATATCCCGATCCACAACACCATTGGATCACTTGCAGTTCTTATCAACCCGCAAAAGCAATCTGCGGAAACCTATCGTTATACAGCCTATGGTGAGGAGCTCACCAACTCCAAAACGTCACCATGGCGCTTTGCCTCAAAAAGAATTGACTCAACACGACTTGTTTACTTTGGAAGAAGGTATTATTCCCCTTCCCAAGGCCGCTGGATAACACCAGATCCCCTTGGTTTTGAAGATGGCCCCAATCTTTATGCATACGTGCACAATTGTCCATTAGCAAATATTGATTTCCATGGATTATACAACTTAAGTCAGTGTACAGGAGACTTAACCAAATTTGCTTTTAGAGGTTTAGAGTGGACAGGAGCAAATTTGGTTCCTATTCCTGGTATACAAAGCCTAGTAGAGTCAATCGGACGGTGGGGAGCGGGAGGAGATCTTTTTGGACCTAGCCGTTACCGCTCTGGTACCCACGAAATCATTACAATTCCGGGAAAAACGATTTCTGGCCGATCCTATACACAAGGGAATGGGATGGTGACTACCAAATCAAATGCAATCGCACAAGCTGAGTATGTTTCTACAACTCATGGGGGTGCTCAAGTTGACTTACTCTATCATGGAACCAACGGCCTAGCTAGAGATCTTATTAGCTGCGGCCTTGCCAAATTAGGCATCCCAAATTCCTATAATAAAATGTGTGCAAACTACTACAATGACAAGCTAAAAGATAATCCAAATCACCGTTTTACAAGTAGTGTACATAGTAGAGGGGGAACTCAAATCATGAATACAGGTAAGATGTTGGCTCCATGGCAAAGACAGCAAATAGATGTGATTGCTTATGGGTCTGCTACGTTGATCCCCAGAGACTATTTTAGAACTGCTCAAAATAATATTTCTTCACTGGATATGGTAACAATGACGAATCCTTTAGCTTTTTGCGTTGGGCTGATCAATAAGAATGTCTACAACGTGAATTTTCTTTCCCCCTCAACTCGATGTCCATATAAAGCGCACGGCTTTTTAGAATCAACTTATGCAGCAGAAATCGCAAAGAAAGGATATGACTTTCAGGAGAAATATTTCAATGAATAAGACAATTTATTCCCTTCTATTTTTGTTATTGATCCCTTTGACCTCATGTGGGTACCGCCATCAGGAGGCAGGTTATTGCAAAATCGTTGATTCAATTACAAAAAGCTATGTAAAAGAAACAGCTACTCCAAAGCACTTATTACTATATGGTTATGGCGGGGGTATGATGTATGATATAAAGGAAGTTATTCTTACCTTTTCTTCTTGTGACCACCTAACCGTAGAGGGTGCAAGAGTCCTCTATGTAGAAATGATGGAAGAGTATTTAAAGCAGATTAATTGTAATGAGGAGGTTAGGCCTTATTTACATAATTAT
>JAJACK010000001.1:0-438501 GCA_022601535.1 Chlamydiales bacterium | reverse complement strand
AGAGTATTTAAAGCAGATTAATTGTAATGAGGAGGTTAGGCCTTATTTACATAATTATCCTTTTAACATAGACAATATCGACTTAACAATTAGCTTTTTAGATGCTCAAGGACATACTCTGGGTGATGGTCATGTTGCATTGATGTTTATAGGTAGAAATCAGGATCTTTTATATGAAGCCTATCATTCTGATACAAATGAGTTTTACTCTCTTCATCGAGAACCTTACGAAGAAGCTTTGAAAATTTATCGAGAGGCTAAAGAAAATATTGAATGCCCGTAATTCACTTAGTGGTTTTTAGGGTTTGTTTATAAAAATAAAATGGAGAGATTGTTATGAACAAAACAGTTTGGATGGTTCTATTTTTGTCATTATTGGCTTCTTGTGCCTATAGAGAATCGGACTCAGGTTTTCCTGGCCCTTATGCAGAAGAAATCGCAAGGAAAGGACGAGAGTTTCAAAAGATGCATTTTAGTGAATAAGATCCATTTTACTGACGGGGATCGCATTGCACAATTGTGCAATGCGATGTCTTCTCTCTAGATTTTGAAATTTAGAGATTATGCAGCAACCCTAGATGCTCTAAAATTTTCATAGATCAACCGGAAAGTAAAACTCAACACCTTGGTCGATCAGATGTTGGTTGTTTTTTAAAATCTCTTTTTTAAAGTTCCAAGCAAGCACGTAGTAAACATCTGGAGGAGACTTTAACTCATCTTCCATTTCTATAGGAAGGTGTTGCCCAGGACTATAGAGCCCTTTTCTAAGGGGATTTTTTTCGACAAGGCAGTCGAGGTAGTTCTTCCCTACACCAAAGTAGTTGAGCAATGTGTTCCCTTTGACAGGAGCTCCCATTCCATAGATCGTTTTCCCTTCTTGTTTTTTCTGCTCAAGAAAGGTGAGATTCTCTTGCTTCATCGTTTCAATTCTTTTTGCAAAATCAAGATACGCCTGATATGTATTGCATCCCGTTTTTTCCTCTTCTTCTTGGTAAGCGGTGCAACGTTTGGTTTTCTCCCGCTTTCCAGGGTGCCCCACGTAAGCAATCATAGAACCGCCGTGTATAGATGAGAGATCGGCATCAAAAAGGGCAAGATCATGTTGGTTGAGTAACGTTTCAACGGTTTTTAGTGTATAATAGAGAAGGTGTTCGTGGTAAATTTGATCAAAAGCACAGTTTTCCATGATCGATTTCATATAGAGAAATTGAACGACAAATACACCTTCTTCTTTCAAGAGATGTTTAATCGCTTTACAAACTGAATGAAGCTCTTCTAGGTGGAAGAAAACACCAGCTGCATTGATCACATCAAAGTGGATAGAGACAGATTTTGCAAGGTCAAGATTGAAAAAAGCATGGAGAGTTTTAATCCCTTTCCCATTGGCAATAGCGGCGATCCGTTTTGAAGATTCAACACCGAGAACTTCATATCCAAGTGTTTTAAAGTGAGATAATTGTGTCCCATCATTTGAGCCAATGTCTAGAGCTGTTTTCCGCTTCTTTTCTTTAAAGAACCGTTTGTCAACCTCTTTTGCCATCTTCCAAAAGTGGTCAGAAAGGGAGCGGGTGATCCCTGAGAGGTAGGTATGGTCTGAGAACATCACCTCTTTTTTCACGGTGAAATCGAGTTGAGCTGTGGTGCAGCTTTGGCAATAGACAACACGAAGGGGGTAGAAAGGTTCTTGGTTCACTTCATTTTCTTTGAGGAAATGGTTTCCCCAAGGTTGGTCTAGAAGATCGATTGCTAAAGAGAGATTGGAGTTTCCACAGACGCGGCACTTGTTTTGCATAGGAAAAAGTTACACCGATTAAACTTAAATTTCAAGTGGTTCCCCGTTAAAAACTTTCTATCTATGGTTGGTCATAAACAGAACAATTACAAGGCCCTGACTTACTTAAATTGAGAAAAATATGGCCTAATTCTCGTGTCCTGTCTCTCAAATATTCACGAAATTTATGCCGGATTGAAGGGGAAGGTGAAAAAAGAATAAACCCTGTCACTCCGATAAAAAGGCTTGCGATAAGCTTTATGAAGTAGATTAAAGAGGGGGTACAAGCTTTTTCAGCGATTTTAGGATCACACAATTCATCTACTAAATCGTGGTAGTGGTAGAGGAGAAGGGCGGCTCCAATTTTGTTTGTGGATTTTTTGGGGAGAAGGTCTTTTCGGCGAATGTAGAGAGCGTTTCCCCAAATGAGTTGCGGTTTTGAATAGCAGTAGTGAGTGCGATTTTTTCGAATCCAATGTTCACGATGGAGCTGGTGCAATTGAAAACCAAGCTTTCGAAGATAGGTGTCGATTTCATGGAAAAGAGGAGCTCCTTCATACCGCTCTAAAAAGGACAATTCAATGTCGATGGCAAAACATCCATTTTTTAAGAGCGCCTCTCCTCCTTTTAAGATCTCAAGCTCAGCCCCTTCTGCATCGATCTTTAAAATGTCACAGTGTGAGACCAGCTGATCGAGAGTTTTTAGCTCAATGGTTGTTGTGTCGACAATGCGGTGGCATGAAGCGTTGCTAAATGTTTCGAGGTTAGGATGGAAGGGGTAGAGTGAAGATGCTTCTGGAAAATATGCTAAATTGAGTTGCCGTTTGCAAGGTTTTGACCAGAGTCCATAAGGGTGATTTTCGATTTTCCAGCGACCAGAGGTGGCTCTTGGATCGGGATCAAAGGTTGTAAAGCGGCATTTTTTGCCAATTGGACGCCATCTGGGATGGGGGCCTCCTGTTGCTCCTACATCGACAATGTGTAGGTGATCATCGCCTAAAAGTTGAAGAAGTGTTTTTTGGTCATATTTCTGTGGAAAGGAACTCACTTGCTCCCGTATTTTGTAGAGGATGTCTTTGATTTTTACGGCCATCTCGCCTCATTTATCTCGTTTAGGTGGACACGACTCTATCTATCATGACGCTTTGAAAAAGGCGTTAGATCAAATAGGAGTTGAGTATGTCGGAAAGAAAACTCTATGTCTAACGGAAAAAAGTGAAAGTCCAAGAATATTTTTTCTCGAAAGTTTTACATCAAGACAGTTTTTAAAGATCGCTTTGAGAAGTTTTTTTTCTTTGCAAAAGAGTGATGCTCTTTGGCTATTGTTTCGTTATGGAAAGCACCAACTCCCTTTGAAAGGGCGGGGGCATCAATTTTTGATCGGTTTGCTCAAGTGGCGATTTAAACACCGTTTTGTGGGGCTGACTGATAGTCAAATTATTGGCAAAGAGTTTGCTCTTGATCTCCTCCCCATTCCACACACAACGGTTTACGGAAAAGAGAGTGAGAGTTTGATCTGTTGGTGGCCTGGCCCTCCAAGAAAAGAGAAAGGGTTGGAAATCATCCGTAAAATCGCACCGATAAGAGGAAGATTTAAACTCGCTCTTTCTAAAGAAGCGGGAATTGAATGTGACTACCCTCTTGAACCTGAATTGTCACACGTAGATTATCGGTCATGGATGGAAAAAAGCCGTATTATTCTGCTCCCATACGACCGATCTACTTATCAATCGGGAACCTCAGGAATTTTTGTCGAAGCTGTTGTCGGAGGGAAACTCCCCCTTGTTTCTGATGGAAGCTGGCTTGCACAAGAGTTAAGGCGGTTTAATTTAGAGTCGCTCATTGTCGATTGGGATGACTCTGATTTTTTTCTTAGAGTTGAAGAGAAGCTTCACGATGAGACAATTCAAACTCACCTCAAAAATATGCAGCGTGCTTACGCAAGCTTTCACTGCTGTGAAACGTATGGTAAAGAGTTGAAAAAATGGATCAAATATTCGCAAACTGGTTGTTTTTGATAATGGAAAATGCTTGCACAAGCTCTTTAATTCCATCATCTAAACTCTTTTCAGGCCTCCAGCCAAGTGCTTCGAGCTTGTCATTGCTGACAATGTAATCGCGTTGATCTGGGTCTTTCCCAATTGGTGCTGAATGAATGTAAAGCGCTGGGACATACTCTTTGATCTTTTCGCAAAGCTCTCTTTTTGAAAGATTTGCTGAAGATAGCCCAACGTTATAAGCTTCTCCTTTCATCTGCTCAAAGTGTTCGATTCCAAAATGGAATGTGCGGGCGACATCATAGACGTGGATATAATTGCGTTTAAAATGCTCTTCAAAGAGGACGATGCTTCGGTCGTGGCAAGCGCGGTAGGTGAAATCGTTGACAAGAAGGTCGGTTCGGATACGGGGGGAAATCCCAAAAACAGTGGCAAGGCGGAAGCAGACTGCTTGCTTGGTGGAGAGTAATTTTTTTTCGATATCTACTTTGAGCTTTCCATAGAGGGAGATGGGGTTAAGGGGGCTCTCTTCTGTACAAGAGCTCGCTTGCTTCCCGATTCCATAGCCACTATTTGTATTGGGAAAAAGGACTTGGTGGTGGGGTTTTAAGTGGGCAATCAGCCATTCAATTGAATCAAAATTGACAGCTTTTGCCATCGCGGGGTTTAATTTGCACGCGGGAGCTCCAACGATTGCAGCAAGTGGGATGACGATATCAGCAATGTCGAGCTCTTCTTTCATCAATGCTTCATCACAAACATCTCCTTTGACAAAGCGGAAGTTGGGATCCCCGAAGCAATCGAGAAGAGAGATTTGTCGATACATGAGATTATCAAGAACAGTGACTGAGTACCCTTTTTTCAGTAGTAGGGGGGTGAGCACTGAGCCGATATAACCGGCACCGCCTGTGATTAAAACTTTTTTCATGCAAGGATCTCCTGAGCTAAGGTGTACGACTCTTTTGTTCCAATGTCGATAAATTTTCCAGATGTAGGATAGCCAAATGCCTCTTTATTGAGAAGGGTTGGAAAAAAATCATTTTCTAAAGAAAAAACATCTTGATTAAGCAGAGGAAGAGAGCGAGAAATCAAATAGATTCCTCCATTGATTAAACCTTCCTTCTGCAGGGGGGATTTTTCTCTAAATGTTAAAATCTTCCCCTCTCCATTGAGTTCGATCTCTCCATAGGGAGAGATGTCTTCAACCCATCGACATGCAATAGTTATGTCGGCTTTACACTCTTGATGTCTCCTCTTCATCCCTTCAAAATCCACTTCTAAAAAGGAGTCTCCATTAAAGACAAAATAGTCGGAGGACTCTACAAGTGAAAGGGCGTGTCTCAATGCTCCTCCTGTGCCAAGGGGGGATGCCTCTTGGGAAAAATGGAGAGAGAAGGGATAACTTTTCCCCTTATAGTAAGAGGAGATTTGTTCAGCGAGAAATCCTGTTGCCAAAATGACCCGTTTGATCTCTGGGAAGGTGGCAATCTGGTCGAGGAGAAGGTCCAAAAAAGGGCGTCCATTGATAGGAGCTAAGGGTTTTGGAGTAGAATGAATAACTTTTCTAAGTCTTGTGCCGAGTCCACCGGCTAATACAATTGCGTCCATCAATCCTTCATATACACGATTGAGCTTCCAGAATCTTCGAATTTAAAAGAGACTTCTTGGAGCTCTTTTAAAGCATTTCTTACAGAAGCGTGTTTTTCAGGGGGGACAAAAAGGGCCAAAAAGCCTCCGTTCCCTGCGCCACACAATTTTCCTCCATACGCTCCTGCTCGATAAGCAGCGTCATACGCCATATCGATTTGAGGGTTTGTCACTTTATTTGAGAGCTGTTTTTTCAAAAGCCAATTTTCATGAACGAGCTCTCCAAATCCCTGAGCCATTGACCCTGTTGGCTCATGAACCAAGATTTGTTCTGCTTTGAAAACAAGGTCATACATTTGCTGAAGGTGGTGGTCATTGAGTCGTTTTTTGGTGTTTTCAAGCTGTTCTTTAACAACTTCATTTGCAAAGCGGGTGATTCCGGTAAAAAAGACCAGAAGGTGATCTTGAAGCATTTGTTTTTTCGTGTTTGTCAAAATGAGAGGGCGCACTTCGTTGCCAGAAGGTTTGAATTCGATAAGATTGAACCCACCAAATGCTGTGTGGAATTGATCTTGGGAGCCAACATTTTCTTTGATTAGATTTTGTTCGATGTGACACGCTTCTTCGGCGAGTTGTTGTTTAGAAATTTGCTCTCCTTCGATTGCATATAGAGCATTTAGAAATCCAACGGTGAATGATGAGGAAGAGCCGAGCCCTGTACGAGCGGGGAGATCTGAGAAGATATGGATATCGAGATTGCCCTCTTTTTCTCTAAACCGCAATGTTTCACGGATGCTTGGGTGCTGGATTTGATCAAGGGCTTTGACAAGTTCAGTTCTCGAGTAGGCGATCCGAATATTGTGATCGAAGAAAGAGCTTTCAAATGTTTTGACACTGATATAGGTGTATTGATCGATTGTTGTCCCTAAAACGGCACCTTGGTGTTCGAGAAAGTAGGAGGGGTAATCGGTCCCACCGCCAAAAAAAGAGATACGAACAGGAGTGCGCGAGATAATAAGCATAAGAGGAGAAGCTACCAAGCAAGAGAGTTATTTTCAAGCTTCTCTCTTTAACTTGTGATTAATATAGATAGGGTAAGATCGAGACGATTTCTTTCTCAAATTCTTTAGGGATTCCGAGCAAGTCTGTCACGACACGTTCATAATTTGGAGAAACCCGTTGGTCGGTTGCACAATCGTAGCAAGCATATCCCATTTCTTCCATTTGACGAATTGTATCGGGTTCAAACTCCCCCTTAACATAGCCATATTCAAAGATCACAAGAGGGCGTTGGGTGAGCAGAATTTTCTCAGCTCCTCTTAGTACGGCGTGTTCATGCCCTTCAACATCAATTTTGATAAATCGAATGGGGGGGAGGTGTTTCTCTTCTAGAAGGTCATCTAATTTTTCAGTCTCTACCTTTACAATGGTCGTATTCCCCGGCATTCTAGCGTCATTCCAAAGTAGGGGTTCGAGGGAAGAGCCTTGATAGCTCAAGGTGTCAGCATTGATTTTCATAGAGACCATTTCTCCTGTAGTATCAGAGACGGCTCTCTTTTTTGTGATCACATTTTTTATAGAAGATAGCGCCATAAAGTGTTCTAAATGAGGGTAAACTAATGGATTAGGTTCATATGCAAAGACTAAGCCTTCCTTTCCAACAAGAGAGCTATAGATTCGAGAAAAATCTCCTAAGTGTGCTCCAATATCTAAAACAAAATCTCCAGGATTGCACCAGTAGGCGGAAATTAAAGCTCGATGCTTTTCAATAGGGCGATTTCCTGCATAGGAGCATGCTTTTTCAAGTTGATGCTTCGCTTGTTTTGTTTTTTCAATGAGGTCTGGGTTGGGCTTCGCGGAGAGGATGGAGCAGAGGAGGGGGAGTAAAAAGAGTATTTTGCGAAATATTTGCATAACGATGCCTTTTGTAAATGGAGGTTTGAAAGAGCACTCTAACTTAAATTTCGGATTAAAATCAAAAAATGTCTAGCTTGTAATATTAAAAAATTGTTAAGGTCGTGCTCCTTTAAAAATTTAGGAGCTCAAATATGCACTTAACCTTCTGTAGAAATTTTGCCGGATATCTTTTACTTCTAATGCTCCCTCTATCAGCTTTTCAGGGAAGGGTAGATCAAGACATTGAACGAATCCATAAGATTACAGATCTTCAAAGTTGTGTAGAGACTTTTAAGGGGATTCTTTTTGAAATGTCTAATGAAGTAGACTGCAAAGTTTACAGTCATGCGCAACAAAAAATTGAAGATTATCTCCACTTTGAAAGCAGATCCTTAGAACAATCCAGTGACTTGGGAAACTTTGCATGGGAAACATTTCCAAAATTTATCGAAGCGTATTTAAGTCTTAACGGCATTGAACCAATGGAGCAAAATCGACGCTTTTCTCGCCATGGATATATCCAAGGAACGCTTGATAAGAAGTTGAATCAACGCTTGCTTCAGGTGTGTAAAAATGCAAAGGGAATCCCCTTTTCTGCAGAAGATGCAGATCCAGATTTTTCATCTACATTTATCCCTTATCATGCTGTAAAAACACTCAATGAATTGCATAACTATCTCATGCTTGAAGATAAGCATAAAGAGGCATTAGTTCCTGTCTTAGACTCTCTTAAAAAAGTTATTTCAAGTTGTCTAGGAACTCCATGGAGAGTTGTCAATGTGCGGATGTGGGAAACCTATCCAAGTCAAATCGAATATGGACCAACAGATTGGCATGTAGATGGGATGCATCGTTCATGTTGCAAGATAATGATTTATCCAAAGGGATTGAGTGCGGATAAAGGGTCTCTTGAAGTCGCTGAATCAGACGGAAATAAGATACTTGAAGGGGGTGAAGGGTCATGGGTATTTTTTAAAAATTCAGAGCTTTTACATCGTGGTATTACAGGCAGAGGGGAAAATCGGCTGGCGATCGAAGTCACACTTATACCTTCTATTCAGTATGACCTAGAACCATTTTGTGCAGGGAATAATGCCCGTTATCCTCATTTGCCTTGGGGTAAACCTTATTCTTCTACACACCCCTCTTCCTATGAGGGCGAAAATATTTTGGGGGTAAATATTGGAGGAGGGCCCAGCTGGCAATGTCCTAAGTGGGTTAATTTAGAAGAGGTCACAGGGCCTGGAACTCCTCATTCGTTTATTTTATTTCCCAATTGTCGCTTCCCTTTTGACAATGGGTCTCTTCCTCTAGCTTTTACCTCTCATAATTTAGAACATCTCAACATTCCTACTGTCTATCGTGTCCTGTCAGAGACCTATCGTGTTCTTGAACAGGGAGGGGATTTAGTCATTAAAATCCCTGATTATGAAAAGGTGCTTGATTGTTGGAAAAGGCGAGACATGTCGTTTTTTACATCGCAGTGGAATATTGAAAGTGTCGCTCCATTATGGGGAAATAAAGGGATTCAGGATTGTTTGGACTACCGCGCTGCGATGATTTTTACCTCTTTTTATAATGAGGCATATGGGAATCCATTTGCGGCAAGAGGAGGAACTGGGCTGGATTTGGCTTATTTCGGTCCACCAGTCGTTGATATTGATTTTTTACGTCATCTAATTAAAGAGGGTACTCCTTCTCAAATTGCAGAGGCATTGAGAGAAGAAATTTACTCTAGTGAATTGAACTTCCAATTTTGTCACCAAAGTGCTTGGAGCCGAAAAGAGTTAGAAGAGTTATTAAATAAATTTGGTTTTGATGTGGTATCCTTCGACCCGAGTCGGATCAGTAATACCTTCAAAGCTATTCCAGGTATTAATAGTATGGGCAAAATGAGCACATTTTGCTGGGCCAAAAAGAGGTGAGCTTAGGATGAGAAGAGTTCTATTTATTGTTTTTTGATCTCTCAATGTGGGTTATTTGCAGAAAATCCTTAAGCGATGATCTCTTGGTTGCATCACATGCAAAAAGATCGTCAGTGTCACGACTATTATGGACTGCCAAAGAATTGCGACCTTTTATCTTTTCAAGCAAAGATCGATTGGCATATTGAGCACTACTACAAAGAAGCGATCATCTTTATTGAAGATTGGTTAGATTATATCGAGAGCGATGATAATGAAATAGAAATCCATTTGACAACTTTCGAAGAAATGGCCCAGTCCAATTTTTTAATCAGGTTTTAGATTTTTACAACTTTCATAAACGGCGGTTTTCAAAAGCTCTCCTGCCCTCTGAAGAGATGCATTTTAGGGCGGGTCAAACAGATGAATGGAAAAAAGTCATGACTAGATCTCAACGGGCAAAGGTGACGGCTTTGATGCCTGATCGACTCTTCAAAAGACTTGGTTGGAAGCAATAAGTAATTGACTCATTCTGTCGGAAGTAGAGAACGGATTTTGGTCTTTTTAATGAGTATTCGAAAGAGCTGAAAGGGAAGAAGGGCAATCCTTTGTAATGGCTGAGGCCATGCAGATTGCAAACTGATCCATTGTCTCATCCAATTAAATCGTCTGATACACCGCTTTAAAAAAGGGACAGTAAACCGCTCTATCGGGATTTTTTTCTTTTCAAAGGTTTGTATTTCAAAGAGTCCTGTATGGTGGCAGGCAAAGAAAGATTGCTTTTCAAGGGCGAAGAAAAGGTGAGAAAAACACTCTAAAATATAAGTGATTGGCTTTTCAGTTCGATGGTCTGAGCAACCAACATAAAAATAGTCATTTAGATCGACTTTTAATTCGAAATCTTTGGTCAGGAAATGGTCGATAATAGGGGTATAAAAATCGAGGTATTTTGCAAAATGTTCGTACGATTTAAATCCAAAGTAGTCGCAACAAAAATCGGTGTAATGGGGAAAATCTTTCTCTATATTGATCCCATAGAGTTGCTCGATAAGTTCAAATGATTTTCTCTTAAGGGGGTAAAAAGCAAACCTTTTTTGGTACTTTGGGTGTGTGTCTTTATATTTCGGATACATCCATCGGAGGGGGCGGTCGTATGAAGAGAGCATGGCGTATCCAAATTGATCAAGCCCTTGAAAGAGGGGCTCCCAAAGCTTGTCGAGACTTTTTTGAAGGAATCTGTTTTTTTCATAAAAGCGGGACGAGATGATAAACATCGGATAGGTTGCAAAGCGGTATTTTCGCTCAGCTAAAAAAGTAGACCATTCAGAAAGGTGGTGTTTCCCCCCTTTTTTTACCAAGGGGTCAAAGGAATTTTCAAGGATGCAATTTTTACCCTTCAAAGATTCAGGGATTTCGTTATCTATGAGATAGTAGGTATAGTTATTTTTGCTGTTTAAAAACCGGGGGTCGATTGGTTCAACCCAGTCATAACGGTTTTTGTCATGATTAAGAGCATAATGTGTAATAAGATAGATAGAACCTTCTTTCACAAGAGATCTCCTGCAGTGAGTAATTCTTTTTCAGATCCATGAAGTTGAGCCTCCCACATTTGAGCATAGGTCCCTCTTTTTTGTAAAAGCTCTTCATGAGAACCAGATTCTATAAATTCTCCTTTTTCAATGACATAGATTTTATCGCATCCTATGATTGTAGATAAGCGGTGTGCAACAACCAAAAGTGTCTTTTTCCCATAAAATTGTTCAAGGGCATCGAGGATATATCTCTCTGTTCGCGTGTCTAAAGCGCTTGTCGCCTCATCGAGAATGAGTACTTCGGGGTTTTGAAGAAGTGCTCTAGCAAGGGAGAGACGTTGACGTTCTCCTCCAGAAAGACGGTAGCCTCGCTCTCCTAAAATGGCCTCATATTTTCCGGGAAGATGTTTGATAAATGTATGACATCCTGCGATTTGAGCTACTTGTTGAACCATTTTATCTGAAATGTTGTCTAAGCCGAAACAGATGTTGTTGCGGATGGTATCATTAAAGATAAAAGTGTCTTGGCTTACAACTCCTATTTGGTCTCTCCAAGATTGGAGATCAATTTCCCTAAGGGGGATGGTGTCGATAAGAATATCCCCTTTTGAAGGGTCATAAAGACGTGTTAAGAGGTCAACGATTGTAGATTTCCCCGAACCAGATTGGCCAACAAGTGCAATTGCTTCTCCTTTTTTGATGGAGAGTGAAATGTTGTGTAAAATAGTTCTTTTCCCATCGTAAGAGTGGTCGATATTTTTAAAATAGATTTCTTGTTGAAAGGGGGGAAGAGCAATGGAGCCATTTGGAGCGTACTCTTTTCCCTCTGGACTGAGGAGGTGCATAAGACGACGAAATTCTCCCCATGTCTGTGCCATTCCTCCTAAACCACTCATCACCTGGGGAACTCGATTAGCTGTGCGGAGAAGAACAGCTAAATACGTCACAAGGAGAGAGATACCTATAGCTCCTTGATTTTTGAGGAAAAGGTATCCAATGAAAGCACAAATGGCAACAACACACATCGCTCCGATCTCATTGAATTGTTGAAGCGTATTAGATTTCCATGAGAGCTTGTATAGGGAGTGGATGGTTTTTTGTGTGCACTCTTCGAGCTTTCGGTTGACATAGTTGAAGCGGTGAAAGGTTGTGATCACTCGAATGCCGCTGATCAATTGGGTGAAAAGTTTCATGAAATTTGTGATTTGATCTGAATAGGCGAGAGAACATTTTTTGATTGTTCGAACCAAGCCTCTTTGCATTGTAGTGATACCGATGACGAGGATGAGAACCGATAGTGTGAAGAGAGGAGAGATAAAAAAGAGAATGGAAAAAAGAATGGAGATAAAAATAGTTGATTGTAAAAAACCGGAAAGAGAATTGACAAATCCATAGAGGGTGTCGTACGGAATTTTTGCGATAGAAATGAGCTCTCCCACTTTGTATTGACTGATCGATGAAAAGGTGAAGCTGAAGAGTTGTTCTCGCAATTTCCTCTGTAAACGAACTTGAAGCCTATTTAAAAAGACAACGTGTAAAACAGTGGCACCATAAATACATAAGCTCTTTAGAATCTGTATTGATATCGATAAAATTAAGAGAATCACAAAGTTTGGAAATGGGTTTTCGAGCTGGAAAATTGGAGAGAGGTGTAGACGTTGTAGAGTTGCGTTGCTTTTTTCAAGAAGAGAGGTTTCTCCTGTCAGAGTGGAGATGGCTGCGTAGATGAAAAGAAAGGTAAATCCTTCTAGAAATGCTCCTAAAAGTTGGAGCGTATAGTGGAAGAATAAAGGGGTGAGGTGTGTTTTTTTTTCATTTTTGATGATCAAAAAAAGAGGCTTTAAATCGGCTAAATAACGTTTCATGGAGCTTTAGAGAGGGGTTTTTCAGAAAAATGGAGAAGTTTCAATCGGTAGAGGATCGATTTTTTTGCCAAATAAAAAAGGGTCGGCCAATATTTTGGTTTGTAATAAATTTTGCTAAAAAGGGCTTTAGAGGCCTTTCTGAGGAGGGTTGATTTGAAAAACAGTGCTCCTATCTCTCTATTCTCAGTTTGAAAAAGGAGCTGAAATAAAGTGTTGTAGACATTTTGATTTTTCCTTTTATCCTTGAGAAGTGTCTCACTATACGAATCTGAATGGATCCACCAAATAGATAATGTTTGTGGAATGTAGGCAACACCATGTTTAAGTGCAATTCGGTGGAGTAAAAACCAGTCGCATAAAAACTGTAATTCAGGGTGGTACTTCTTATGCTCGATAGCGAGCTTTCTTTTAAAGATGGCAGTATGTCCTGGGATCCAAAAGTCTGTTGTTTGGAAAAGAGATAGGAGTTGTTTGGAATGAAAAACATGGGGTTTATGTGCTTTGATAAGTCGATCTGTTTGGATAGAAGCATCTTGAGTTTTCCCGCGGATATAGCCAAAATCAGAACAAGCGAGACCTATTTTTGGGTGTTTGAGCAAAATAGAGAGGGTATTTTCAATAAAACCGGGAAGGCGAAAATCATCTGCTCCCATTGTGTGGACATACTCCCCTAAAGCTTCATCAACCCCTTCACTTAAAGAGAAGCAAACACCTTGATTCACTGCATGTTTGATCAAACGGATAAAAGGGTACCGCTTTTGATAAGAGGCAATGACATCTAAACTGTTATCTGTCGAAGCATCATCGATGATGAGAATTTCAAAAGGGAATGATTGCTGATTTACAATCGAATCAAGTGCTTTGGGGAGGTAACAGCCGTGGTTATAATTTGTAATGACAATTGTAAGGATAGGAGCGGGCATCCTACCATGTTCACATAGATATTTTTTTCTTTCCAAGAAAAAATCAAGGCAATAAGCTCTTTTTAAAATTAAGAGAGAGAGTAAAATGAGAGTAAAAGAGCAAAAGTCAGATTGGAAAAGATATGTCGATGGAACAGAAGAGCAATTTATGTGTGAAGAGATTGCGCTCGGCCCATGGACTTCCTATAGCTTAAAGAGTGATCCAAAACATATGGCTTTTGTGTTAGCAAGGTATAAGTTTTGTGCCAAGCTCTTGGAGGGGTCTGATTTTGTCGTTGAAATTGGGTGTGGAGATGGATTTGGCCTTCCTCTTGTGGCACAGGCGGTCTCTCATCTACACTGTTTAGATTGGGATGAGAGAAACCTCGAAAATTGTAGTCGTCGTTTATCCCATTTAAAAAATGTGACCTATGAGCTTATCAATATCAATCAGACAACCTTAGATTTGAAGGCTGATGCTGTGTATTGTGTCGATGTGATTGAGCATCTAGAGCCTCAATCTGAAGCAGAATTCATGCAAAATATTTCGAAGCTTTTAAAAGAAGAGAGTAAACTCATCATTGGGACTCCCAATAAAACAGCAAGTGGTTATGCTTCTCCTCAAAGTGCTTCTCAGCATATAAATTTACACACGATGGAAAGTTTAAAGGCTTTGACAAATCAGTATTTCAAACATGTGTTTATGTTTGGAATGAATGATGAGGTTGTCCACACCGGCTATTCTCCTATGTGTCAGTATATCTGGTCTGTTGGTGCTGAGAAACGTTTGATCAATCCATAATGTCTATTTATCTCGTCACCAATCATCAGTTTAATCATGAGGGAGAGGGGCGTCACCCTATTGATCCTCGGTTCACTGAAAGTGAGAAAAACTACACCTACTATCTCATCGATAAAAAAACGCCCAAACAGTTGATGGGGAAAAAAGTCTTACATGAAGAGAGAATCGATCCTCTATTGTACCAGGCAGGGGGGAAACATTTTGGAGAGTGGTCATTCCTACTGGCAGAGGAAAAGCACGCATTTTGCAGTTACCCTTTTTTTATGGTCTCATCCCGCTTTTATGAGAAGAATAGTTGGTTGAAAACAAGCTTAGATGAGGAGTGGGACACACTCTTTTCTTATCTAAAGAAATATGGATGGGGCTATCTTCCAAGCTATGATCGGCCGCTTTATTGGGTCGATCTTTCTTGGAAAAAAAAAGTTGCTCAAAAGGAGAGCAAACAACATTTTTGGCCATTTCATGCAGAAGCATTTCACCTGATACAGCAGCTTTACAATGTTGAAATTCCTAAGGAATACCACTTTACACCATTTCTCTTTTGTAATTACATTGGGTTTAGTACAAGAGAGCACTTCCTCGAGTATGTCAATTTCTACAAGCCTCTTATTTCCTATTTTTTCGATGAAACCTATACGCTTAACCATCCGTTAGAAGGCTATCTCAAATCAACAGGGCAATTTCGTAATGAAAAGCCATTTACATTTTTACTCGAATTGTTCAGCCACCTTTTCTTTTATAAAGAGAAAAAACCGTATTTTGCTCTTCACTACCACGGTTACTATCTCCTTCAAGAGGGGGAGAAGAAAAAGAAAAAAATACGTGCTTTCCCCATCCCCTTTTATCTAAGGTTAAGGCGGTGGTTGGGGTGGTATAAAAATAGGCTCAAAGACAAGCTAAAAGAGTGTTTCAATCTTGGATAATAGCTGTAAGACACTTGTGATTGGGGCGAAAGGTTTTTTGGGTCGTGCCTTTTTGAGATTTTATCAAGAACATCATGAAGAAGTTTTAGGAACACATCGCGCTGCAGAACCAGAGCTTTTAACATTCGATCTTTCAAAAGCAAATTTCTTAGAAAATTTGAGAAGTGTAAAGGGATTTTCATATGCAGTTATTGCAGGAGGGATCAGCCAACCCCGACAGTGTGAAAAGGATCCTAAGCAAAGCTATGAAATCAATGTTGAACAAACGTTCACCCTTTGCTCTTACCTTATAGAGCAAAAGATCACACCTATTATCCTTTCGTCGGGCTATGTTTTTGATGGTCAAAAAGGAGAGTATGTGGAGGAGGATCCAACTTCCCCTATCAATACGTATGGTGATCAAAAATGTAGGCTAGAAGACAAGCTCCTCCATGCATTTAAAGAAGAGTGCATCATTCTCCGTATTGCAAAAGTGTATGGGATACATTTTGGTGATGGGACATTGATCGATGAGATGGTTGCAAGCTTCATTGCTGGAAGAAGGGTTTTGGCTGCAACCGATCAAATTTTATCTCCTATCTTGGTAGATGATGTTTTCAAAGCGATGTATGAATTGCAAAAAAAGGGGTGTCGCGGTCTCTACCATATCGGAGGTGTAGAAGCTTTATCTCGGTATGAGTTGGCTTGTCAAGTTGCAAAATCTTTGCAAGTGGAAACAGCTTTAGTTGAGCCTATTTTGTTAGAACAGCTCTCCTCACGATTCAAACGGCCTAAAAGGAGTGATCTTCTCCCGCATAAAATTCTGCAAGAGACAGCTCTTTCGTTCACTTCTCTAGAAGAGGGGATGAGCCGTTTGCTTCAAAGTATCTCTTTGCACAGGCGGTGACAGGTGTTTGGTGGAACGATTCGTAATAATTAGGCCTGGAGTCAAAGTTTACTGGAGCAAGTGGATTGACAAGTCGCATATCGGATGACCACCGCGTATCGCTCCCTTTATTGACAACACATCCATGCACGATGGAGAGACTGAAGATAAGAATCTGACCAACTTTTAAAGGGATCGGTTCCATTTTTTCTTCAATAGAGGGGTCCATTGTTTTGGGGGAGTAGAGGAAGCCCATTTTGTGTTGAGCAGATCCTTTTTCAATGTTGCTAGATGTTTGAGTCGTAGGGAAATCTTCTTCAGGCAAAATATGAGAGCAAGATAAAACGCTTAAAGACATCGGGGCGGTACAATCGACAAAGGGAATGATGACAGAGACTTCAAAAGGAGATCCGCCGTAAAATGTATCTCTATGGTAGCCGACGTTATCTTGAGTTTTGCTCGGTCTTGCCAATCTTAAGTAAGGGTCAGATTGAATCAAAAGGTCTGTCCCAATCAATTTTTGGAAAAAAGGGAGTTGAGGTGTCAGAATGGCACGCCCAAATTTTTTCTCCCGGTAAAATTGAGTGAGAAGTGTTTGGTTGTGAAAGTGTTTCTTGTCTTCTTCTGCATGTAAATGATAGTCGGCAAGGGGACAATCCACGGCCAAAATTTCATGCATATAGTGCTCTAATGCAGAGATGGTTTTATGTAGGGGATCGAGGTTTATAAGATCGACAACGATCCATCCATTTTTTTCAAAATGGAGAAGCTGATCAGTTTTACATTCCATTATAGACAAATAAGCACCAAAAAGTTAACGTTTTTATATATGGATCCAATACTTTCTGTAATTATTCCTAATTACAATATGTCTTCCCTTCTAAATGTAGCATTGCAATCTGTTTTTTCTCAAACCTTTACTCGGTATGAGATCATCCTTATCGATGATGCTTCAACAGATTGTAGCGTCTCTCAAATTAGGAAGCATGCGAAAAATCATCCTCAGATACGTCTCTATGAAAATGAAAAAAATCTAGGCGCTGTCCAATCTGTCAACCGAGGGATTAAAGAAGCTCAAGGTCGATATATCTACTTTCTAGCAGCCGATGATAAGATCTTAGAGGAGACTTTTTTTGAAAAAATGATCAACCATTTAGAACAATATCCAAACTACCCAATGTGTACAACAGACCATGGGATGTTTTTAGATGGCTCAAAAGAGATTCATATGTGGGATGTTTTCCCCCATTTAAAAACATTCTCTCCCCTCTCTTCAGAAGATGTTGTTGAGTTGTGTGCAAGTGGGAAGAGGAATTATTGGTTTTATGCAATTGGGACAATTTTTCGGGCAGAGTTGTTTTCACAGCAAACCTTTCGCACTGATTTTCCTGTATTATCAGATTGGTATTTGATCCATCTTTTTGCATTGAGCTATGGGATGCTCTATCTTCCAGGAACATATGTTGCATGGAGGTATAGGGATGGGAATAATCTTTATAATTTTATGAAAAAAAATGAAACGCTCAACCTCTTTAAGCAAATTTCGAAGTCAAAAAAAGAGAAAGCTCTGTTTATTCGATCGAATTTGTTAGAGTGCTACATCAGGCAAAGTGTGAGGCAAATACTCATGAGGCCATCGTATTGGTGTTTTCTAAAGCCTTTAATTATGAAAAAGTTAAAAAAGACTCTTTCCTTTTCACAACAATGATCAATGTCACGATTATCACACCGAACTTCAACGATGGTAGAGAGCTTTCTCAAAGGCTTGTTGAGCTCTCAAAGATCTTCCCACAAGATTGGGAATATCTTATTTGTGATGACTGTTCGACAGATGACTCGATAGAAAGGGTGGAAAATGCAACGGCTTTACATCAAAATTTCACCCTCTTAAAGAATACAGAAAATCTCGGCGCAATAAAAACCGTGAATCGAGTCATTGAAAAGGCAAGAGGTAAATATATCCTCTTGATCTCTGCAAATGATATTCTATTCGAGTCATTTATAGAATTGTTTCAAGAACCTGCAAGAACAGAGTCTGCAGGGATTATCACATCCATTCCAGCGACATGTTCAGAAGATTACTCAAAATCAAATCCCTCTTGTATCCAAAAAGTCCCCCTTTTCAAAGGGTGCAACAAGCCGATCTTTCTCTCTCCAGATCAGATGACAAAGCTCTTTTTTCTAGGGAATATGTGGTTGGCAGGACACTGCACGTTGTTGAGGAGAGATCTCTTTTTTAAATACAAAGGGTTTGATGAAAAACTCAAATTCAATTGCGATTGGTATTTGAACTACCAGTGTGTTTTAGACAGTGGGATGTACTATATCCCAGAGGTTTGTGGCTTGTTCAAGTTGCACAAAAATAGTTATTTTACTTCTTTTTCTCGTGAGGAAGAGAAGGAGATGATCCTCTACTTGCTAAAGAAAGTTCTCTTAGAGAAATTTTCGATAAAATATCGGTTGATCTGTTCAGGTGCGTTGCAGTTTTATTTGAGGCAGGTTGTCGATGTCGCTCTATACCATCCAAAACTATGGATTTTCTTCCCTTTTGTCTTTGTGCGGAGATATTTTGTGCGGAAGAAAAAATGGTTTAACCGGTATGTCAACCAGCTTTGTCGTGCCAAGGAAATTCCGTTTTAGAAGTGAGGAAAAGAGACCCCTCCCGGTGTGTTGCAGGGATATCTTCTTGACATGTCACCTCTTCCCAATTTTTTTTCTGGGAAAAGGCGTGGATGTTTAAGGGTTTCAAAATTTCAAACACCTCTTTTTTATTCTCTTCGGTGCTAACTTCTAACATCCAGTCAGTATTGAGAAAGTGTTTTTCTTCAAGAGAATGAAGGATTTTTGTCTCTTGCCCTTCAACATCCATTTTAACAAGGTCAACCCCTTCTAAAATCTCTCTAATATCTACCACTTCCACTTCAAATGTTTCTAATTCGCCATAAGGGTTTTTTGCTCCCGTGAGATGGCTTGAAGTGGTATTCCCCTTCACACGGGTGAAGTGCGCTTTGCCTGTTTGATTGGAAATTGCCGCTTGATGAGTCGTCACAGTTGTGGATTTATTGTGGACTAAATTCGATGTGAGTTGTTTGAAATGGATAGGATCTGGTTCGTATGCATGGACTTCAATGCCAAGTTTTCCCAATAGGATGGAGTGGAGGCCAATGTTTGCTCCAAGGTCAAGTGCTTTTCGGTAGTGATTTCTATTTTGGAGGTAGAAGCTAAAGATAATGAGTTCATCTAAGCCAAATAGATCTAAAGAGTTGATCGCCCCCATTTCAAAATAAGGGAAAGAGAGTTTCCCAAAAGGGCCAAAATCTCTCTCTTCTATAGAAGAAGACGAGAAGGTTTTTCTCACCTCTTCTTTTGCAAGCTTCTCGATCAAACGGTAGGTGGAAGATGTTTTATTGTGAGAGTGGTGCCACGTAGGGATGGAGGTGAAAATGTCATCTAAAGAGGATTCAATGCACAGGGTCATAAGCCTTTTCTCTTGTACGAAATCGATAGACAGATATACTCGACACTCTTATTAGAGGCAAAGGGTTTTTATGAAGCTTTCCGACTTTGTAATTGATTTTTTAGCAAAACGTGGTGCTGAACATAGCTTTCTTGTGACAGGTGGAGCGATTTTACATCTAGCCGATTCTGCAGGACGTCACCCTTCAATGCAGCATGTTTGTCCTCAGCATGAAGAATTTTGTGCAGCCGCTGCTGATGGCTATTTCCGTGCATCAGGTCGCCTCGGCCTTGCAATGACGACAAGTGGGCCTGGAGCAACAAACTTGCTGACAAGTGTGTGTAATGCCTATTTTGACTCCGTTCCAATGCTCTGTATCACAGGTCAAGTTGCTCGTTTCCGGATCCGTCCGAATAAACAACTGAGACAAAAAGGATTTCAAGAAACGGACGTTTGTTCCGTCTTCAAGGATGTCACAAAATATGTGCAGCTAGTTACCGATCCACAGATGATTCGGTATGAATTAGAAAAGGCTCTCTATACCGCTCAAGAAGGGCGCCCTGGCCCTGTTGTTTTGGATATTCCAGACGACCTGCAGCGTGAAGAGGTTGATCCAGAAAATCTCCTCTCATTCACTCCTCCCAAGGAGTGTGATGCTCTACCTGAAGCTGAAGTGGAAAGCCTTTTCCAAATGATTGAAAATGCTAAACGTCCTGTGTTGATTATGGGGCAGGGAATCCACTCAGCTTGTGAAGAGAAGCGTGCAGTTGAATTTGCAAGATACTTTGGCCTTCCTATCTTGCTCACATGGGGAGGGATGGACCTTCTTCCCTTTGAGGATCCTCTCAATATGGGAGGGGTTGGAATTGTCGGGCCAAGAGCTGGAAATTTTGCCGTTCAAACAGCAGATCTTGTCATTGCCATGGGAACGCGTCTCTCTCCTATGATCACAGGGGGGAAACAAGATCTTTTTGCCCCTCGAGCAAAGAAAGTGATGATCGATGTTGACCAAGCCGAACTCGATAAATTTGGCCCTTCCACATTTACACTCGACCTCCCTATTCTTTCGAGCTTGCAACGGTTTTTCAAAGCGTGTGAAAAGCGGTATATAGAGGGAAGCGATCATTATAGCGATTGGCGGAAGAAAATTCAGGGGTGGAGAGCAAAATATCCGATCTGTCCAAAGGATTACTACGATTTAAAAGAGCGGGTCAATCCTTATGTCTTTATCAAAGAATTGTCAAAAAGGGCAAAAGAAGATGCAATCATTGTCAATGATACGGGCGCAACGATTTGTTGGATTTGCCAAGCATTTGAAACAAAAGCGAAGCAAAGGATTTTTTCCGCGTGGAACCATACGCCAATGGGATATGCTCTTTCAGCTGGCATCGGCGCAGCGCTTGGCTCAGGAAAGGAAGTGATCTGCTTGATTGGAGATGGGGGATTTATGATGTGTCTGCAAGAGCTTGCAACGTTGCAGCGATACAATCTTCCTGTAAAAGTATTTGTATTTGATAATCAGGGACATGCAACTGTAAAGCAGACAATTGATTTTTGGCTTAAATCAAATTATGTCGCTGTAGATGTTCCAAGTGGCCTCTCTTTTCCCAACTATGAAAAACTTGCAGAAGCATTTGAGATCCCTTTCCATTGTTTAGAAGATCATGAAGCTATCGCTGAAAATTTGACAACGATTTATCACCAACCTGGCCCTCTTCTCTGTCAGGTGAAGGTTCTTGAAACACAGAAAATTGTTCCGATGTTGAAATATGGAGGGGGGTTACAAGACCTCGATCCGAGATTGCCACAAGAGGAGATCGATGCGATTATCAAGGAAATTGACTTAGTAGAAGTATGAGAGCAATCATTATCTCGGCTTCAAGTGACATTGGAGAAGCTCTTGCAAAGGATTGGATTGCCAAAGGGTGGGAAGTGACTGGGACTTATCGCTCTTCCAAGCCTTCTCTTCCTATTGAATGGGTCCATTGTGATTTAGCTGATCTTTCATCTGTAAAAGAGAGTTGTAAGCAGCTCCAATCAATTTGCTGGGATACCTTAGTGATTGCGCCGGGAGATCTCGAACCCATCGGTGATTTTAAAGATGTCGATTTCGATGCTTGGGAAGAAGGGATTCAAGTCAATCTTTTGCGTCAGCTCCGTCTCTTGCACCATCTTCTCCCTTCGAGAAACATAGCAAAAGAGCCATCGGTGCTCTTTTTTGCTGGAGGTGGAGTGAACAATGCAGTTGTCCACTACTCGAGCTATACCTTGTCTAAAGTAGCGTTGATAAAAATGTGTGAATTCCTCGATGCCGAAATTCCTGATACCCGTTTTGTGATCATTGGTCCTGGTGTTGTGAAAACCAAAATTCATACGCCCACTTTAACACATGGTGCAAAAGCGGCTGGAGCGAATTATCAACGAACATTTGATCGGTTAAAAAATAATGAGTGCACTCCTATGGAAGAAGTGGTCGATTGTTGTACATGGGCGGTAACAACTAAAAGCCCTGGTGTTCGAGGGCGAAACTTCTCTGTTGTTGCGGATCAATGGGGAGATGAAATGTTGGAAAAAGAGTTAGAAAATGACGGTGATATGTATAAATTGCGACGTCATAAAAACAGCTGGAGACCTGAGGAGGTAGAGTGTTTATAACAAACTATTTTGAGGATGTTGCAACGGTTGCAAAGCAGCTTGACAAGGAAGAGATCGAAGCGATGGTTGATGATCTAGCGCAACTTAAAAAACAAGGGGGACGCCTTTTTCTCATCGGTGTTGGAGGAAGTGCTGCAAATTGCAGCCACGCAGTGAACGATTTTCGAAAATTGTGCGAGATCGAAGCGTACACTCCTGTTGACAATGTTGCAGAGCTCTCAGCTCGTACAAATGATGAAGGTTGGGAAACAGTCTTTTCTTCTTGGTTAAAAGGGAGTCGAGCAAATGAAAGGGATGCTCTTTTTATCTTCTCTGTTGGAGGAGGAGATGTAGAAAATAATGTCAGCCCCAATATTGTAATGGCGATTGATGAGGCAAAAAAACGAGGATTACATATTCTTGGTATCGTTGGATCCGAAGGAGGTTACACAAAAAAGAATGCCGATCGATTGATTTGTGTTCCTGCTCCAAACAAACAGTTGACAACCCCTTTGACAGAGTCGTTTCAAGTGGTGGTGTGGCACTGCATCATCTCTCATCCAAAACTACAGGTAAAAGGAACTAAATGGGAAAGTCTTCAGCAATCTTCCTCGACCGCGATGGTGTGATCAATCGAGCTGTTGTTCGAGAAGGGAAGCCTTATCCTCCCTCTTCTTTCAGTGAGTTTGAAATTCTCTTTGGAGTGAAAGAAGCTCTTTTGAAACTGCATAAGAAGGGGTTTCTCTTGATTATCGTGACTAATCAGCCCGATGTTGGAAGGGGGTGGCAGTCGAAAGAGGTCGTTGAGCAGATGCACACCTATCTCAAAGAACAACTGCCTATCGATGGGATTGAAGTTTGTTACGATGAAACGAGTGAGCGGTACAAACCTAAACCTGGAATGTTGATCGATGCAAGTGTAAAATATGGGATTGATCTTAGTCAAAGCTATATGATTGGAGATCGTTGGAGGGATATTGGGGCAGGTTGTTGTGCGGGGTGCCGAACAATTTTCCTTGAAAAACACTACCAAGAATCGTTAAAAGAGGTGCCTGATATAACCGTTAACGATTTGCTTGAAGCAACCGAGGTCATTTTAGATGAAAGTCTTTGCAGATGGAGCCACTCTCCCTGAACTACTTATTTACCAATGGGTCGATGGAGTGACGACAAACCCTAGTTTGATGAAGCAAGCTGGGGTGAAAGATTATGCCTCATTTTGCCGTGAAATGGTCTCCTTATTCCCCGATAAACCGATTTCTTTTGAGGTATTTGCAGATGAATTTTATGAGATGGAAGCGCAAGCATACGAAATTGCCTCCTGGGGATCAAATGTCTATGTTAAAATCCCTGTGATGAATACACAAAAAGTATCATCTGCTCCTCTGATTGAAAAATTGAGCGCGGCAGGCATTCAAGTGAATGTAACAGCCGTATTTACGCTTGAGCAAGCAAGGGAAGTTACTGCAGTTCTATCGGATAAAACACCAAGCATCCTCTCCTATTTTGCAGGAAGGGTCGCCGATACAGGAAGAGATGCTGCTCTTTTAGTGGAGCAGATTGCTCAAGAAATCAAGGGTAGAGAGACGATCGAATTACTCTGGGCAAGTACGCGAGAGCTCTACAATTTTGTTCAAGCCAAGAAGGCGGGGTGTCATATCATCACAGCCCCTCCCGCTTTATTAAAAAAACGGCATCTTTTTGGGAAAGATTTAGAAATCTACTCCCAAGAGACCGTCGAAATGTTTTATTTAGCAGCAGAAGAAGCTGGTTATCAAATCGAAACGAAGGTAGGTCATTTATGAAAAAAGTGCTCATTACAGGTGGAGCCGGTTATGTTGGGACGTTGTTAACAGAAAAATTGCTCAAAAAAGGGTATGCAATTGTTGTCTATGACGCCTTGTTTTTTGGATGTGAGCTTAAGGATCAACCAGCGCTAGAGATTGTCAAAGGAGATATCCGTGATACAGAAAAATTTGCAAAAGCTGTCCAAGGGTGTGATGTGGTGATCCACCTTGCCTGTATTTCAAATGATCCCAGCTTCCATCTCGATGATGATCTGAGTAAGACGATTAATTACGACTGCTTTGAGCCACTTGTAGTCGCTGCCAAGGAAGCGGGTGTAAAGCGGTTTATTAATGCTTCAACCAGTTCTGTTTATGGCGTTTCTGAAGAGCCTAATGTGACAGAAGAACATCCCCTTGTCCCACTCACTCTATACAATAAATTCAAAGGGATGTGCGAGCCTCTTCTCTTTAAACACCAATCAGAAGATTTTGTTTGTGTGACAATTCGTCCTGCAACGGTGTGTGGATATAGCCCGAGATTGAGACTCGACTTGAGTGTCAATATCTTGACAAATCATGCGATAAATAAGAAAAAAATCACGGTATTTGGAGGAGATCAGCTCCGTCCTAACTTAAACATTGAAGATATGTGTGATTTGTATGAACTTCTGTTAGAAATTCCACCAGAAAAAATCGCAGGAGAGACATTCAATGCAGGGTATGAGAACTATAAAATCAAAGATATTGCTCATATGGTTCGGAAAGTTGTGATGGAAGAGTATCCTGAAAATGGGGATATTCCGATTGAAACAACAGAATCAAATGATAACCGCTCTTACCATATCTGTTCCCAAAAAATTCAAAAAAAGCTCGGATTTGTCCCTAAGCGATCGATAGAAGATGCAGTTCGCTCTTTGTGTAAAGCATTCAAGCGTGGAGAGATCGACATTGAAGATGAAGATGCGCATTACAATGTCAAAACATTGAAAAAACTTGGGATTAACTGATGCCAATTGCCATAGTAACAGGAGGAGCCGGTTTTATCGGAAGCCATATGGTCGATCTACTGATCGACTGTGGATACTCTGTCCGTGTGATCGATAATTTCTCCGGAGGAAGGCGGGAAAATTTACGTGCTCATCCAGAGATTGAAATTTTAGAGGTTGATATCCGATCGGTAGAGTCATCTCTTTTTGAAGGAGCAGAGTATGTTTTCCATTTTGCCGGAATTGGAGATATCGTTCCCTCTATTGAAAGGCCGATTGATTACATGGATGTCAATGTTCAAGGGACTGTCCGTGTATTAGAAGCAGCGCGGCTGGCAAATGTGAAAAAATTTGTCTATGCAGCCTCTTCCTCTTGTTATGGATTGGCAAATGTTCCAACAAAAGAGACCGATCCCATTTCACCTCAATACCCCTATGCGCTTTCTAAGAATTTTGGAGAAGAGGCGTGTTTTCATTGGCACAAAGTGTATGGATTGCCGGTCAACTCGATACGCATTTTCAATGCGTATGGAACCCGTTCACGTACATCGGGAGCTTATGGCGCAGTGATGGGGGTTTTTCTAAAGCAGAAACTAGAAAATAAACCGTTCACAGTTGTGGGAGATGGAACACAGAAGCGGGATTTTATCTACGCCTCGGATATTGCACAGGCGTTTTTATGTGCTGCTCAAACAGAGCATGAGGGAGAAATTTACAATGTTGGAGCAGGCAACCCTCAGTCAATCAATCGTTTGGTTGAATTGCTCGGTGGAGAGGTGGTTCACCTCCCTAAAAGACCTGGCGAACCTCATTGCACTTGGGCAGATATCTCTAAAATCAAGGAAGAACTTGGTTGGGAACCAACCCTCTCTTTTGAAGAGGGGATTGGGAAGATTTTAGAAGAAATTGAGTATTGGAGAGAAGCTCCACTATGGGATCCTAAGTCGATTGAACAATCGACAAAAGTTTGGTTTGAAAGGTTAAAGGAGTTTGCAAATGACAGTTGAGGCGATGTTAGAGTATGAGTCGAAGATAAAAACAGCCAAAGAGCTAAGTTTGCTCCTCTCCAATCGACCAAAAGAGGAGAAAGTGATCATGTGTCATGGAGTGTTTGACGTTGTTCATCCAGGCCATATTCGTCACCTCCTCTACGCTAAAAAAAATGGAGCGACCCTCATTGTCAGTCTCACTGCTGATAAACACATCACAAAAGGGAATGTTCGCCCACATGTCCCTGAAAAATTAAGAGCACTCAATTTAGCTGTTTTTGAATTTGTCGATTATGTGGTGATCGATCAAGAAGCGACGCCGATCAATAACCTTCGAATCATTAAGCCAGATTATTATGCCAAAGGGTATGAATATATCGAGAGTGGTTCAAACCCAAAAACAACAGAAGAGATTGAAGTTTTAGAAGAATATGGAGGAGAGATCCTCTTTTCTCCTGGAGATGTTGTTTATTCATCCTCCAAATTCATTGAACTTTCTCCCCCAAAATTGGGTGAAGATAAGCTCGCTCTTATGATGAATGCTGAGGGGATCTCTTTTGAAGATTTAAGGAAAGCTGTGCACGATTTGCGGGGGATCAAAGTGCATGTTGTTGGAGACACCATTGTCGATACCTATACGCATTGTAGCATGATTGGAGGGATGACAAAAACTCCCACAATGAGCCTTCAATATGGAAGAAGAGAAGATTTCACCGGAGGGGCTGCTGTCGTTGCAAAACACTTGAAAGCTGCAGGAGCCGATGTCCATTTTTCCACAATTTTAGGGGAAGATGCTTTGAAGGAGAATGTTTTAGACGACTTAAAACAGTGCGGTGTCCGTTGTATGCCTATCGTCGATCCCCTCCGTCCAACAACGAATAAAAATACATTTGTCGTTGGTAATTATAGAGTATTGAAGGTAGATACATTGGATAATCGCTCTATCTCGGATAAAACCTTAGAACAATTGAAACAGGCCATCGATCAAACCGAGGTGGATGGTGTTGTCTTCAGTGATTTCCGACACGGGATTTTCAATAGCAAAACAATCGAACCGTTAACTGAAGCGATTCCAAAAGAGGTCTACTGCGTTGCAGATAGTCAAGTGGCAAGTCGATGGGGAAATATCCTCGATTTCAAGGGATTTGATTTGATCACTCCCAATGAAAAAGAAGCCCGCTTTGCCCTTTGCGACCAAGATTCGGTCATCCGTCATTTGGGAGATAACCTTTTCAAAGCTTCAAAAGCCAAAACACTCTTTTTGAAACTAGGTCCAAAAGGGTTGATTGTGTTTCGTAAAGATACAGCATCACCAGCGAGCTTTTTCTTCGATAGCTTTACACATAATGCTGTCGATCCAGTTGGTGCAGGCGATGCTCTTTTGGCTTATGCAACTCTTTCGATGATTACAACGAAGAATGAAATGATCTCTGCAATCTTGGGAAATATTGCTGCAAGTGTTGAGTGCGAACACCATGGAAATATCCCTGTTCTCTCAAGAGATATTTTAGATAGAATTGATCAAATTGAAAAACGGGTCAATTACCTACCATGAAGAGCATTGTCGTTGGTTTAGGGATACAGGGAAAAAAAAGGAAACAAATTCTTGGAAATGCGTGCATGGCTGTTGTTGATCCTATCGATCCCTCAGCTTCCTATGATGAAATAAAACAGGTTCCTCTCAGCACTTATGACGCTGCCTATGTTTGCACTCCAGACGGAGCAAAGTTTGAGATTTTGGACTATTTACTCCGCTCCAAGAAACATGTTCTTGTTGAAAAACCTCTTATGGGAGAGGGATTGACATCTCTTCTTCATCTAGCAGATCAAAATGGTGTCACCTGTTACACCGCCTATAACCACCGGTTTGAACCACACTTTATCCGAATGAAAGAATTGCTCGATTCAAAAAGATTGGGCAAAATCTACCACTGTCGTCTGTTTTATGGGAATGGAACAGCAAGAGATGTGAGGAATTCTCCTTGGCGTGATCAAGGGTGTGGCGTCTTAAAAGATCTTGGATCTCATTTGCTCGACACGGTGCTTTATTGGTTTGGGGAAGATGTCAAGCCGTTTGAAATGCTCCGTTGCCACCGATTTGAAAACCAAAGTCCAGACCATGTGATCATAGGAAATGAGACGATTGAATTAGAAATGTCACTCCTCAGTTGGAGGAATCATTTCACGTGTGATCTCTATTGTGAAAAAGGGTCTGTCCATATTGAATCCCTCTGTAAGTGGGGCCCTTCAAAATTTATTATCCGGACAAGAAAATTACCAAGCGGCCGCCCAACCGAAGAGTCGGTGATCCTTGTTGAGCCCGATCCAACCTGGGAGGCTGAAAATCTCTATTTTAAAACATTGTGTCAAAAAGGGGGATCAAACCTTTCCAACGATCTTCTGATCGATCAATTATTAGAAAATCTCAACCCTGTGGCTGTATGAAAATAGGTTTTGTAGGGATGACACACCTTGGAATCAATTCAGCAGTGGGAGCTGCAGAAAAAGGGTTTTCAGTTATCTGTTTTGATCCCAACAGAGAACAAATAGAGAAATTGAAAGAAGGAGAGCTCCCCTTTGTTGAACCCGATTTACCACAACTCTTAGAAAAAAATTGGGAACGGATCCATTTTTCAAATCAATTGAACGACCTCCCTTCCTGTGATGTGATCTATGTTGCCCCTGATATTTCGACAAATGATCGAGGAGAGAGTGATCTCACTCCACTGAGACACCTTTTGGCAACAGTTTTTTCTGTGTTAAACGATCAGATCGTTGTTCTTTTAAGCCAAATTCCTCCCGGCTTTACACGGAAGATTGATTATCGAAATTTCTTCTACCAAGTGGAGACATTGATTTTTGGGAGGGCAATTGAGCGAACGCTTTATCCAGAACGCTTTATCCTAGGGACAAAGGAGCCTCTTCCCAAAAAATTATTGGATTACCTCTCGGCATACAACTGCCCAATCTTTCCCATGAGTTTTGAGAGTGCTGAGCTGACCAAAATTGCGATCAATATGTTTTTGGTCTCCTCAGTGACAACCTCAAACACAATTGCAGAGTTGTGTGAAAAAATTGGAGCAGATTGGTCTGAAATTGTTCCTACTCTCCAATTGGATAAACGGATTGGGAAAAAAGCTTACCTCGCCCCAGGATTGGGGATTGCAGGAGGGAATCTAGAGCGTGATTTAGAAACTTTCTCATCTCTTGCAGATGCAAATGGGACCGATGCCACTGTTGTAAAAGCGTGGAAAGCACATTCAAAAAGGCGGTGTGATTGGGTTTTAAATATAATTCATAAACAAATTTTAACAGTGCTCCCAAATCCCCGGTTCGCAATTTTGGGTCTTGCTTACAAAGAGAACACTTCTTCTGTAAAAAATTCTCCTTCACTAGCATTGATCAAATCGCTTCAAAACTTTGAATTATCAGCTTATGATCCAGTTGTTAAAACGGTTGTTGACTGTTTCCCTTCGCTTGAAATCAAGCAAACAGCAGAAGAGGCGTGTGATCGTGCAGATGTTTTATTGATTATGACACCTTGGAGCGTCTTTCAAGACCTTCCCCCTTTTAGAGGGAAATTTATTGTGGATCCTTATGGAGTAATGCAATATCCTCCTTCTTCTAACTATTTCAAACTAGGAGCGTGTTGTGCAACCTAAACGTGTCGTGATTCTTGGAGCTGGAGGGGTGATCGGAAAGAGTTTGATTTCCTCTTTTAAAGGGAGCGATATTCTCCCCTTAACGCGGCAGGAGATCGATCTTTCTCAGAAGGCCTCTGTTGAGCAGTTGAAATCAATTTTACAGCCAACTGATGCCGTTGTTTTTTTAGCAACCATCACACCTGACCGAGGAAGAGGAGCGGATGCATTTATGAAGAATTTGGAGATGGTCTACCATTTTTGCCATGCAATGGAAGACCGAACCATCGCCCATCTTGTTTATATGAGCTCTGATACTGTCTACTCAATCAACAACGGCCCGATTACAGAAGAGACTCCTACACATCCAGATGATCTTTATGGAACAATGCATTTGGCAAGGGAACAGATGTTAAAAGCTGTTATTAAATCCCCTTTGGCAATTTTGAGATCAACATTGATCTATTCGGAAAATGATACACACAATTCATATGGCCCCAATCGGATGAGAAGAGTTGCTGCAAAAGAAAAAAAGATCACCCTTTTTGGAGAAGGCGAAGAGATGCGCGATCATATTTCGGTCTCTGATGTCGCCTCTTTAACGGAGCTTGTCTTGTGCCACTCCATCGAAGGGGAACTCAATATCGCGACAGGAAGCTCTATTTCTTATGCTGATTTGGCAAAAAAAGTTGCCTCAAACTTTGAAGAAGAGGTAGAAATTGTGGGAACTCCTCGTCAAAACCCCATTACACATCGCCATTTTGATGTGACAAAGATCTATAAACTATTTCCAACGTTCTCCTTCTGTTCTCTCGATGAAGGGCTCGCTCAGGTACACAGAGAAGAATTTGAACTCGTAACAAAAGGATAAACAATGGGCAAGAGATATGCTGTTTTAGGGGGCGGAGGTTCGTTTGGGCTTCATACATGTAAATATCTTCTGGAACAGGCAGATACAGAAAGAGTTGTTTCCATTGGAAGAAACCCTCCTAAAGGAGAGCCATTCATTTTAGATATTGGGTTAGGAGATCCTCGCTATTCATACCACGCCTACCATGTCACCCACGAACTCGATTTTCTTTTAGACCTACTTGATCGAGAAGAAACAGAAACCATCATCAACTACGCAGCGCAAGGGGAAGGAGCTGTTTCTTGGAAGAATTCTTGGCGCTTTTTTGAGACAAATGCAATGGCTTTGGCTCGTTTGACAGAAGAGTTGATGGGGCGGAGCTATCTCAAACGTTTTATTCAAATCGGGACCTCAGAGTTATACGGTTCTGTCACAGCTCCTTCTAAAGAAGATGATCCAATCCGCTCTTCTAGCCCCTATTCCGCTTCAAAAGCGGCATTTGATCTTCATCTAATTTCGATTTCTAAGGTGTTGAATTTTCCGATGAATATCATCCGCCCATCCAATGCGTATTGCCCAGGACAACTGTTGCACCGGATTATTCCAAAAGCTGTTGTCTGCGGTTTAATTGGAAAGCAGCTCCCCCTACATGGAGGAGGTCGAGCAGAAAAGTCTTATATCCACGCAAGAGATCTTGCAAGAGCAATTCACCTAGTGAGTGAAAAAGGGCCTTTGGGAACAGTCTATAATGCAGGACCGGCAAAACCAACATCGATTCGGGATGTTGTTCAAACAGTTGCAGATGTGATGGGAATTCCCTTTGAAAAACTTTGTGAGGTGACAGAAGATCGTCTTGGGCAAGACTCTTGTTATTGGCTCGATTCTAGTGCAATCAAAAAAGATGTTGGCTGGGAGCCGACCATCTCTCTTACCGAAGGGGTAAAAGAAATGGTAGAATGGGGACAACAATATATTGATCAACTTCAAGATATCCCTCTTGAATATACAATGAGAGCCTAAAAAGATGAAAACACTTGTCACTGGTGGAGCTGGATTTATCGGAAGTCATTTGGTTGAACTTCTTTTAGAAGAGGGACATCAAGTGACAGTTGTCGATAACCTAAAGACGGGAAGATTTTCAAATTTAGAGGGATTGGATATTGATTTTCAAGAGGTTGATATTCGAAATGTCGATCTATTGGAGCCTCTTTTCGAAGGAGTGGACTGGGTATTTCACCTAGCTGGATTAGCCGATGTAATTCCATCGATTGAAAATCCAAAAGACTATTTTGAGGTGAATGTACAAGGAACATTTAATGTTTTAGAGTGTGCTAGAAAAGCAAATGTCAAAAAACTGATCTACACAGCCTCTTCTTCTTGTTATGGTCTTCCCGTTTCTGTGCCAACCGATGAGAGCGCTGCAATTGCCCCTCAACACCCTTATGCCCACTCCAAATACTTGGGTGAAGAGCTTGCAATGCATTGGGGAAAGGTGTACAGCTTGCCTGTAATTAGCTTGAGGCTTTTTAATGTCTACGGCCCAAGATCTCGTACAATGGGTTCATACGGGGCTGTTTTTGGGATTTTCTTAGCACAGAAATTACGGGGCTATCCATTCACTGTTGTAGGAGATGGAGAGCAAAGTCGAGATTTTGTCTATGTCACTGATGTTGCAAATGCATTTTATACATCTGCTAAAAGTGACCTTTCCTATGAAATTTTCAATATCGGGAGTTCACAAAACCATTCAATCAACGCATTGACAGAGCTATTGGAAGGAGATGTCGTCAATATCCCCAAACGTCCTGGTGAACCCGATGTCTCATTAGCAGATATCTCGAAATTTCAAACAATGACGGGATGGAGTCCAAAGGTTTCCTTCAAAGAGGGAGTGGCACACTTGCTCTCAACCCTCGATGATTATAGAGATGCACCACTATGGGAGCCTGAAGCGATTGAAAAAGCAACAGAAAATTGGTTTTATCATCTTGAAAAACAAGAGTGTGCGCTTAAATGAAAATAGCTAATCAAACAACAGATCTTGCAACGTCTTTAATCCGTATTCGCCTGATTGAAGAGAGGATAGCCAAATTGTATAGCGAGCAACAGATGCGTTGCCCTGTTCATATTAGCGTCGGGCAAGAAGCTGCAGCAGTGGGCGTTTGCGCACATTTAACACCAAATGATTATGCTGTAAGTGGACATAGAGCACATGCACACTACCTTGCAAAAGGAGGTGATCTTAAGAAAATGCTCGCTGAAATTTATGGAAAAGAGAGTGGGTGTTGCCGCGGAAGAGGGGGATCGATGCATTTGGTCGACCTTGATGCAGGATTTATGGGTTCTACCCCTATTGTTGGAAGCAGTTTGCCTGTTGGAGTTGGACTCAGCTTTGGAAGTCAGCTTCGTAAAGAAGAACGTGTTACAACAATTTTCTTTGGAGAAGGAGCAACAGAAGAGGGCGTGTTTGCAGAAAGTTTAAATTTTGCAGCCCTTAGAAGCCTTCCTATCCTCTTTGTGTGTGAGAACAATTTTTTCTCTGTCTACTCTCCCCTGTCAGTGCGACAGCCAAAAAAGCGGAGTATTGTCAATTTGGCAAAAGCGCATGGGATTGAAGCCTTTTTAGAAGAAGGGAATGATGTTAATTGTGTCTATGATCTAACAGCCAAAGCACTTGAAGTTGTAAGGAGAGAGCAAAGGCCTGTTTTATTAGAGCTTACAACCTACCGCTACTATGAGCATTGTGGACCTAACCTCGACCCACTTCTTCCAAAAGCGGAGCTTGAATATTGGAAAAAGCGGGATCCTATTTTAAATCTCCATCTCCCTCCAGAAGAGACTGATGCAATTCAAAAAGAGATCGATGAGGCATTTGCTTTTGCTAAGTCTTCTCCTTTTCCGAAAGTTGAGCAAGAAGGGACAACCTATGCCTAGAGAACTTAAACTATCGCAAGCGATCAATGAAGCAACTGACCAGCTGATGGAGATCGATGAAAATGTCTATCTCATGGGACTTGGTGTTCCTGATCCAAAGGGAGTTTTTGGAACAACCTCAAATCTTCAAGAAAAATATGGTCCTGACAGAGTGTTGGACATGCCAGTGTCAGAAAATGCAATGACAGGAATTGCGGTGGGATCAGCGATTACAGGGATGCGACCGGTGATGGTTCATCAAAGGGTCGATTTCTTTATTTTAGCATTGGATCAGCTGATCAATAGCGCAGCGAAGTGGCATTATATGTTTGCAGGCAAGATGAGAATTCCTTTTGTTATCCGTCTTCTTATTGGGCGGGGGTGGGGGCAAGGGCCTCAACACTGTCAAACACTTCACTCCTATTTTGCCCATATCCCAGGGCTTAAAGTTGTCGCTCCTTCAAACCCTTACAATGCAAAAGGGCTTTTGACCTCTGCGATAAAAGATGATAATCCAGTGATTTTTTTAGAACACCGTTGGTTACACAATGTGCATGGACCGGTACCTAAACAGATCTATGAGGTGCCTCTTGGAAAAGCACATCTCCTTCAGGAAGGAGAAGATATCACGATTGTTTCCTTCTCCCATAAAATATTAGAGGCGTTTAAAGCTGCAAAAATGGCCGATGATGTGTCTGTTGAAATTGTCGATCTACAAAGTTTAAGACCGCTTGACATGGAAACAATTTTAAAATCTGTGAAGAAAACAGGGCGCGTTCTCATCTTAGATGATGACTGGAAGATGTGTAGCTTTGCATCGGAGATTTCGGCTCGTATTGCAGAAGAAGCATTTGATTTTCTCAAAATCCCTCCAAAACGTCTCACCTGTCCCGATGGTTTTAGTCCAACGAGTTGGGCTTTAGCAAATCACTACTACCCTATTCCACAAGATATTGTTTCTGCCATCTATGAGCTGGTTGGTAAACCAAAAGAAGCGGCTAGATACGCTGAAAAGAGTTTAGCAGAGAAAAATGCAAGACCGTTGGATCAGCCAGACCCTTCATTTGTTGGGCCATTTTGATGGGATGTGAGATAGATCTACTTAAAAATTATCCGAAAGTAAAACGGAATCTTGAGAAGAGATCGACGTGTAAGACTGAAACAGACCGGGCCATTGCTCGCCAATTTGGGGAGCAGTTTTTTGATGGAGAGAGACGGCACGGTTATGGGGGATTTTCTTATCATCCGAGATTTTGGGAACCTGTGATCCCCGCTTTTATCAAACAGTATGGATTGACGGCACAATCAAAAATTTTGGACGTAGGGTGTGCCAAAGGGTTTATGATGCACGATTTTGCAAGAGCACTTCCCAGTGTTGAGATCAAAGGGGTCGATATTTCTAGCTATGCTATTGAAAATGCGATTCCTTCGATGAGAGAACAGGTCCAAGTTGCAGATAGTCGAAATCTCCCATTTGATGACAACTCCTTTGATCTTGTCCTTTCGATCAACACTCTCCACAATTTAGAAGGGAAGGATCTTGAAAAAGGACTTCTCGAGATTGAAAGGGTGAGCCGAAAGGATAGCTTTATCGTCAATGATGCATATCGGAGTGAAGAAGAAAAAAATTTGTTAGAAGCATGGAATTTAACAGCCAGATCGATTTTCCATGTCGACCACTGGAGAGAAATTTTTGATCGTGTTGGTTATACAGGAGATTATTTCTGGTTTGTCCCTTGAGAAGGTGTACACATTTTCTCCAAAGGGTTTCCAAATCTCTGGAGATGTTACGGAGGTAAAGATAACAGCAACAGGGGTGTCGACAGCAGCAGCAACGTGACCTGCTGAGGTATCGACTGTGATCAAACAGTCTGCTCCTTGAATGCAACCAACAAATTCACTCCAAGAGAGTTTGTCGCAGAGGTTTTTTGCATGGGGGACCTCTTGGATCACCCAGTCGATCATCTCTTTCTCCCTCTCTCCCCTTCCTGTAAAAAAGATGCGTCGATCGATTGTGTTGGCAAGAGCTCTCCATTGAGCTCGGTCCCACTCTTTCCGCTGATCTCCAGCTCCCATATGCATCACAATATAGTTTTGATCTTTAGATTCTACAGGAGGGAGAAAAGGCTTTGAAGGCTTCCCCTCAATCCCTAAAAATTGGAGAAGAGAGAAAAATGAGAGGGGTGCTGAACAGCTCTGATCTCTCCAAGGAAGAGAGTGGGTCAAAAGGGGGCCAAAACCGGCACTTGTAAAGCCAATTCGTGTGGGGATGTTAGCCCGCCATAAAAGAGGAGAGGCGTTGGGGAAGTGGAAAGAACAATCGATTGCGACATCGTATTTTTGGATCTCTTGGAGAAGGGTTTTTCGCATCTTCTTATAACGGTGATTCAAGCCGCGGTTCACCTTCCAATGGTCGAGGTGGTGAATAGAAGAGAGAAGAGGGTGTCCCTTTAAGATGGGGTGAGACCAACTTCCTACAACCATTCCTATTTCGGCAGAGGGAAACGCTTTTTTAAGTGGCTTAAGAAGGGTTGTTGTAAGGATGACATCTCCTAGATGGCCGAGGTTGATGAGCACAATCTTTTTGGGAGAGGGGATCTTAAAATTTCTTCGGAGAGGAATTCCTTTTAAGAGGAAATCTAGAGTCGATAGAGCGGCATACGCCCATCTATTCGAAAGGGGGTAGGTTGAGTTTTTCGAGGAGTGTTTTTGCATTGTTGATATCTTGTGTGATTGCAATCCTTTCAGCTTCTTTGAGTAGCTCTCCCATTTGTTTCCCCGGCTTTACACCTTGTTTTTGGAGGTGAGAAGCTGTGATGAGAGGTTTTTTTCTTTTGATCCGCTCGATATGTTTTTTAAGTTTTTCTTGCCTCTGTCGATGTTCTGTTAAAGAAAATCCTTTTGCATGGTCTATTTTGAGTCGAAGGTCGGCAAATTCATGGGCATAAAAATAGGCCCATTCAACTAAATCTTGGGGCTCTATTTGGAAAAATTCAAGCAACTTGGCATCTCGATTTGATCCCTTGAGGTAGCGACAAAGCTCAGCTCCACCATCTGGGATGAGTTCTCTTATATAGAGGATGGTTGGACAATGCTTTGGGAATTTTGAAAAGGGTTTGACTCGCTTTTCAACATTTTCAACTGTGGGAAAAATCTCTTTTAGAAGACCAAATCGATCGAGTGTGATCATGGCTTGGTCAAAATGGGGGAATTGTGCCATTTTTTGGAGCTCTTGCCAGATCCGTTCCATTGAAACTGAAGGGAAAAGGGTGTGAGCTTGGCTTTTTATTGCATGTTGGGTTCTCTCTTCAATATGGAAGCCAAGTCTTGCTGCAAAGCGGACAGCCCGGATCATGCGGAGTCTATCTTCTTCAAAACGTTTGAGTGGATCACCAATGGCTCGAATCACCTGCTTCTTTAGGTCGCTTTGTCCATCGACATAGTCGTGAATCTCTTCGGTAAGTGGATCAAAAAACATTCCATTGATGGTAAAATCTCGCCTTTGAGCATCTTTTTCTGGGGTTGAAAAATCGATTCCATCTGGATGACGTCCATCGTGGTAAGGGTGATCCTTTCGGAAGGTTGCCACTTCAAATTGAGTCCCTTCAAAGATGACAACAATCACTCCAAATGCTTTTCCAACCGCAATTGTTTTGGGAAAAAGGGCTTCGATTGTATCGGGAGAAGCATTTGTTGCAATATCAACCTCACCGCTCTCTTGGCCAAGGAGATGGTCACGCACCCATCCACCAGCGTAGTACGCGGTATAACCAGCATTGTGGAGCGTTTGAACAAGCTTAAGCGATTTTTTTAGATGCGTCACGCCGGATAATCAGCGGGGGGGTTTGTTGTGTAATCGTCTCTTCGCCGATATGAATCTCTGTAATCGTCTCATCAGATGGAACTTCAAACATGAGATCACATAGGAGATTTTCTAAAATCATTCGGAGAGCTCGAGCACCGGTTCCCGCTTCTTTTGCTTTTTTAGCCGCTGCATAAAGTGCATCTCGAGAAAATTCAAGTTTGACATCTTCTTCGGCAAATAGTTCTGTGTATTGCTTTACGATCGCATTTTTCGGTTGTGTCAAGATATCGATCAAGTCATCGAGAGTCAACTCATTGCAGTTGACAATGGAATTGAAACGGCCGATGAATTCGGGAATCATTCCAAAACTGATAAGATCTTCTGGTTCAACCTGAGCTAAGAGACGATTTTTATCGTGAGCATCAAACCGTTCACTGGTTTTCAGATCTTTAAATCCAATTGTACTTTTACCAAGCCGCTTGGCAATCACCTTTTCAAGGTTGGCAAAGGCTCCTCCCACGATAAAGAGAATATTTTCAGTATTCACCTTGATATACTCTTGGTGGGGATGTTTACGTCCCCCTTTTGGAGGGACATTTGCAATTGTTCCTTCAACGATTTTAAGAAGCGACTGTTGAACTCCTTCACCAGACACATCCCTTGTAATGGAGACATTTGAGGTGGTTCGTCCAATTTTATCGATCTCATCGATATAGATAATTCCACGCTCTGCCGCTGCAACATCGTAGTCGGCCGCTTGCAATAGACGGAGGACGATATTTTCAACATCTTCTCCGACATAACCAGCTTCAGTCAAGGTTGTCGCATCAGCAATTGTAAAGGGAACATCTAAAACAGCGGCTAAGGTTTTTGCCATTAAGGTTTTCCCAGATCCAGTAGGGCCGATCAAAAGGACATTCGATTTGCTATATCCAACCTCTTTATTTGCAGCGATTGCACGAACCCGTTTATAGTGGTTGTAGACGGCTACAGAGATAGTTCTTTTAGCTGAATCTTGCCCAATCACAAATTGGTCGAGCCGAGATTTAATTTCAGCAGGCTTTAAAACCTCAAGTGTTTGTCCTTCAGGTTTTTTCTCTAAAATGCTCATGCATAAACGGATACAATTATCACAAATATAGACATTTGGCCCAGAGATCAGCTTTTCAACATCATCTTCAAGACGTCCACAAAATGAACAGGTTGCGCTCTCTTTATTACTCATACTTTTGTTGTTATAATTTCATCGATTAAACCGTATTCGATCGCTTCTTGAGGATTCATGAAGTAGTCTCGATCGGAGTCGGCTAGAATTTTTTCCACAGATTGACCGCTACAGTCGGCTAAAATTTCTGCTAGATACTGTTTTAAACGTAAAATTTCTTCCGCTTGAAGCTTGATATCAGCAGAGGTTCCCATGATTCCACCTGAAGGTTGGTGAATCATCACTCTCCCATGTGGAAGGGAGCGTCTTTTCCCTTTTGAACCGGCCGCCAAAAGAAGGGCTCCCATTGAAGCTGCTTGTCCAATGCAGTAGGTATTGACATCACACCCTAAGAAACGGATGGTGTCGTAGATCGCAAGCCCCGCTGTGATATAGCCTCCAGGGGAGTTGATATAGATCTGGATATCTTTTTTGGGATCATCGGTCATCAAAAAGAGAAGTTGAGCGATGACAACATTGGCCAGTTGATCGGTAATTTCCTGGCCAATTAGTACGATTCGATCTTTAAGAAGTCGGGAGAAGATATCCATGGCTCGTTCGCCACGGCCTGTATCTTCTATAACATAAGGGACAAGGGATGCAATGGGTCTTTCAGACATAGTTGTAATACCTACAAAAGTTAGTTCTCGCTGGAGTTTATGTCATACCAATGACAAAAACAAGATCATAAATGCACTACATTCATTTATCCGTCAACTGCACTTGTGCTAAAGCGTACTCTTTTACCTTCCGGTCCCGCAAACCATTTGAGATTGCTGAGAGAAGTTTTTCAGAAGAGGCTTTCTCCATATTTTGTTGGAAGTAGAGAGGGTTTTTAGCCATTTCACTCATGAATTCATCTTGGAGCTCTTTTTGAGTGACTTGAACATCTCCTTGTTTTGCAATTTGTTGGTGAAGGAAGTAGAGCTTCAAACTTTTCTTTGCAATGTCTTGCGCAGCTTTTTCAAGTTCAGCAGCTTTCGCTTTGATCTCTTCATCGGAAACATTTTTTTTCTTAAGCTCCGTGATGCTCTCTCTTAAGCGTGTTTCGCGTTCAGATTCACAAAGTGAGCCAGGGAGGTCAAAGTCGTATGCGGAGAGTAAAGCTTCTTCCATCGCCTCGATTTGCTTCCGCTTTTGTTCTCCTTCAGCCTCTTTTTCGAGGTTGCTCGTCACCTTTTTGAGGAGATCGTCTTTAGATGAAGCACCCACTTTTTCAGCTAATTGATCGTTCACTTCAGGCAATAAAATTTTCCAAAGAGAGTTGAGAGTGATCCGCACTTTTGATGCATTTTCCCCTTCAGACATGGTTTCTTTGGACTCTTCAGGCTTCATTCCTCCTAGCGCTTTGAAAAGCCAGGGGGCGATATGTCCTTTCTCAAAAGGAACTCGTCGATTTTCTAAGAGGGGATGCTCTTCACTTCCAACTGAATGGATAGAGATATTGACATAGTCTCCCTCTTTTGCCGGCCGTTTCTCTAGTTCTTCCCAATCGGCATGCGCTTTTTGGACCTCTAAGAGAACTTCATCGATGTTCGCTTGAGTGTGAGGTTTTTTCTCGATTTTGGGGAGCGAAATTTTTGAAAAATCCACTTCGGGAATCGAAGGGTAGTATTCATAACTAAAGCTTATTTCAGCTCCTTCATCAACAGAGCAAAGCCCCACTTTAGGACGTTGATCCAACCCTTTTTTAATGGGGAAGATATTGCTCAAGTTAAGTCCCCCTTGGACAGCATCCTGGATGAGTAGATCTTTCCACTCTTGGTCGACATAGGAGCCATATTTTGAAATGACAGTCTCATTTGGAGCTTTCCCTTTCCGGAAACCCGGAACAGAGATTTGCTTATTGACCACTTTAACAGCTTTTTTATAGGTCTTTTTTGCCTCTTCAGGGGAGACAAAAACCTTCATATCAAGTTTGCACCCCTCAGATTTTGAGGCTTCAACTTTAAATTTTTCATTTTGAAATGTTTCCATAGCGGGTGATGAGATTCGAACTCACGACCCTCACGTTGGCAACGTGATGCTCTACCACTGAGCTACACCCGCAAATTAAGAAACAGACTGAAGGAAAGTTGCAAAAAAAGCAAACATTTCTTGCGTTTGTAGGCATAAATCAGTACAAGTAATTTTGAAAAATGCTTAACTTTCGTAAACTTCGACAGGACTTTTCTTCCAATATCCTCAAAGAGGGGAAATCCCTCTATGAGGGTGATTCCATCATTGATGCGAAAATCGTTCACCTTGATAACGATAGCATCAGGCTTAGCTCCCGTGTAAAAGGAACTTTTGAAAATGTGTACGAAAGTGAAGTTGAAATCGACCGGCATGAATCGTGTGCTGTCGATTCTAATTGTGATTGCACCTACACCTACGACTGTCAACATATCGCAGCGTTCCTCTTCTTCTTAGAAAAAAACCTCAATGAAATCGTTGTCGACTACTCAAAAGAGGCAAACCTCGAAGAGGTGGAAGAGGAGGAGAAAGAGAAACTGCAACAAACATTTGAAGAGGCTGGTGAAAAAGAAGATAAGCGGAAAGATGCAACCTATCAAAAAGAGGTGCTCTGCGAATACGTTCACGCTTCAAAATTTTTGGGTTCATCTGCTTTTTTCCTAAAACCTGAAAAAATTGAGGTTAATCAAGCCAATCTCGCTGTCATTTTAAATCAAAATGAAGGGAAATCGTATGAGGTGATCCTTGCCCTCCGTCTCTCATCAAGATCAAAGCCGCTTTACATCCCCAATATCAAAGGATTTCTACTCTCAGTTCGGTACAAAGAGCCGATTCAAATTGCGGGGAAGCGATTTTTGTTTACCCTCGAATCATTTTCTGAAGCTGACCGGGAGATTTTGACCCTTTTATTGAGCCATGTCCGGGTCATTGGCCTTGATGAAGAACGCAATCAACGGGTTGGGCAGCTCAGCCATGAAGCGTTTGGGATTTTACTTGCTAAAGCGTCTGAATTGGGAGGTGCAAAAGGGATTGCAATGCTCGATGAAGCGGCCCCCCTCCCTTGTCTCTACGCAGGGAATTTGGAAGAGCCTCTCTGTTTTGCCCCTTTTGCAGCGCAAATTCAATTCACCTTGGAGTATTTAGAAGCCCCAGGCCCAACTCTTCTTCTCAAACCTGCTGTCAAAATTGATGAAGAGATCTTAACTTTAGAAGAGGCAATTTTACTCGACTCAACAGCGCCTGGTGTGATCTACAAAAACATCTATTACCGCTTCCCAAATCACATCAAGCGGATTCATCTGAATCAGTTGACACATTTTCAAGATCTGGTTGTTCCAGAACCTCACTTTGGTTCGTTCATTGAAAATAGTCTTCCTATTTTACGTCAATTTGCTCATGTGACAAATCCAAGTTTAATCAACCGTTTTGTAACACTCCCTTTTGTTGGAGAAGTGAGAGGGCGGTGTGTGATTCAATACTTAGATGGTGAACTCGATGCAGAATTTTTCTTTCTCTATGACGAGATTGAAATCCCCGCTTCAGCAAAAGGAACAACCTACGAGGCGATCACTAAGTTTATCGACCAAGAGGGGATCTTGGCCCGTGATCTCACGTATGAAAAACGTTTGTTAGATGAGTTGTTTGAAGATTTCATCCTCGATGAAAAAGAGGGTCTTTTCCGCGTGAAAAGCGAGAAGAAAATCGTCGAATTTATGACAGAGATTATTCCACGTTTTCAAGAAGTTGTCACATTTGAATGTCCCGAAAACCTCTCAGAACAATTCATCTATGATGAAACAACATTTAGTCTAAAATTGAGTGAGTCAGATCGGGTCGATTCATACCTTGTCGACCTTAAAGTTGATGGCCACCTAAATGGTCTTACCCTCGATGTGATTTGGGATTGTGTTGCGGCAAAAAAACGGTTTGTTGAACTCGACTCACCCAAAACACGCAAAAAAGGGACGATCCCCCGCATTCTTGTTCTCGATCTTGAAAAGATCAAGCCGATCATTCAGCTGTTTGATGAGATTGGGATTGCAACATTTGAAGATCATCGAGAATACCACCCTCTTTGGAGTTTGACGACAATCCACGCATCTCAATTCAAAGAACTCCCGATTAAATTTTCGATGACAGCAAAGTTAAAAGCGATCCAAAAGCAGATTGTCGGTGAAACACTTCTCAAACCTTCTCCCATCCCAAAAGAAGTTCAAACAACACTGAGAACGTATCAAGAAGAGGGTGTTTTTTGGCTTGAAAAACTAAGACGGATGCACTTGGGAGGAATTTTAGCCGATGACATGGGACTTGGGAAAACGGTCCAAGCGGTCACAGCTTTGACACAATTGCATAGTGGGAAAAAAGAGCTTTCACTCATCATCTGTCCCACTTCTCTCGTCTATAACTGGAAGGCAGAGTTCAATAAGTTTAATCCGAATCTCAAAATCTTGATCATCGATAGCACGCCTGCCGGAAGAAAAAAAATGCTCGAGAATACAGATGCATACGATATTTTGGTCACCTCTTACAACTTGCTTCAAAAAGATATCGAACACTACCAAAAGCACATCTTTGGGTATGTTATTCTCGACGAAGCGCAACACATCAAAAACCGGGGAACACGGAATGCAAAATCTGTAAAATTGATCAAAGCGCAAAACCGTCTCATCTTAACCGGGACGCCAATTGAAAATTCTCTCGATGAACTTTGGTCTCTCTTTGACTTTTTAATGCCGGGTCTATTAAGCTCTTATGAACGTTTTGTCGAAAAATATATAAGAAAGAAAGAAACCAACGCCATCGAAACCTTACGTAGAAAAGTGACTCCCTTTATTTTGCGCCGCATGAAAGAAGATGTGATCGATGATCTTCCTCCTGTTTCAGAGATCGAATACCACTGCCATCTCTCTGGTTATCAACAAGAGCTCTATGAGTCATATGCGGCATCAGCGAAAGAAGAACTTTCGAAACTCGTTGCAAAAGAAGGGTTTGATAAAGTGCAAATCCATGTTCTTGCGACATTAACCCGCTTGAAACAGATCTGTTGCCATCCAGCCATTTTTGCAAAAGAGAAAGCTGAAGTGGGAGACTCTGCAAAATACGATATGTTGATGGAGCTTCTCCCCTCACTGATTGAAGGGAACCATAAAACAGTGATCTTTAGTCAGTACACCAAAATGCTTGGGATTATGAAACTCGACCTTCAAGAGTGGGGAATTCCTTTTGCTTATCTCGACGGTTCGAGTAAAAATCGACTCGATATCGTAAACAAGTTCAATGAAGATCCTTCGATTCCTGTCTTTTTAGTCTCTCTAAAAGCGGGGGGTGTTGGATTAAATCTAGTTGGAGCAGACACTGTGATTCATTACGATATGTGGTGGAATCCAGCTATTGAAAATCAAGCGACAGATCGTGTCCATCGAATTGGACAGAAAAAATCTGTCTCCTCTTACAAGCTCGTGACATTAAATTCGATTGAAGAAAAGATATTAAACTTGCAAAAGAGAAAGCAAGGGCTTGTAAAAAAAGTTATTAACTCGGACGATGAAGCTATTGCCAAGCTTACATGGGAAGAAGTCTTAGAATTATTACAAACGTGAGAATGTATGCTTAAACAATTTATGAGCCATCCGGGGTTTAAAGCTGTTCGCGAAGTGATCCGCCACAAAGCTCTTAGAAAATTTGACAAAGTGTTCAATTTCTTTTCCAATGATATTGGAATCGATCTTGGAACAGCAAACACCCTCGTCTATGTACGAGGGAAAGGGATTGTATTGAGTGAGCCTTCAGTTGTTGCTGTCGACTCATCGACAAATGAAGTGCTCTCCGTCGGTCACAAAGCCAAGGCGATGCTTGGAAAAACACCCCGAAAAATTCATGCAGTCCGCCCGATGAAAGACGGTGTCATTGCCGATTTTGAAATTGCAGAAGGGATGTTAAAAGCGCTTATCAAAAGGGTAACACCTACACGAAGCCTCTTCCGTCCCAAAATTTTGATCGCTGTCCCTTCGGGGATTACAGGTGTGGAAAAACGCGCAGTGGAAGATTCTGCACTCCACGCAGGGGGGCAAGAGGTGATTTTGATCGAAGAGCCGATGGCAGCTGCAATTGGGGTTGACCTCCCTGTTCATGAACCTGCAGCGAGTATGATCATCGACATCGGTGGTGGAACAACCGAAATTGCGATCATCTCCTTGGGAGGGATCGTTGAATCTCGCTCCTTACGTATTGCAGGAGATGAGTTTGATGAATGTATCATCAATTATATGCGTCGCACCTACAATCTCATGATTGGACCGAGAACAGCAGAAGAGATTAAAATTACGATTGGTTCAGCTTTCCCTCTTGGTGATAAAGAACTTGAGATGGAAGTGCGTGGGCGAGACCAAGTAGCTGGCCTCCCTGTGACCAAACGGATCAACTCTGTCGAAATCCGCGAATGTCTTGCTGAGCCAATTCAACAGATTATTGAATGTGTTCGTCTTACACTCGAAAAATGTCCTCCAGAACTCTCTGCTGACTTAGTCGAACGTGGAATGGTTTTAGCTGGAGGAGGAGCCTTGATCAAGGGGCTTGACAAAGCATTGACAAAAGACACAGGACTTCCCGTCATTATCGCTCCTCATCCTCTTCTTGCAGTTTGTTTAGGGACAGGAAAAGCTCTTGAGCATCTTGAGAAGTTTAAAAAACGGAAAGCAATGATTTAATGCTAGAGAAGCTTGTACACGAAAGGTTACGACAGTGGATCAACCAAATGGTTGAACTTTGTAATCCTTCTCATGTTCATCTCTGTTGTGGAAGCGAAATAGAATCAAATGAACTTTGCGATGAGATGGTAAAAAAGGGAGTGTTTATCCATCTCAACGATAAGCTCCGCCCCAATTCTTATCTCACCCGTTCAAGCCCAAAAGATGTTGCACGTGTAGAAGAGCGTACATTCATCTGTTCAGAAAAAGAAGAAGACGCAGGACCAACCAATCACTGGCGTGCTCCAGATGAGATGAAGGAAGAACTTTTAAAGAAGTTCAAAGGGTGTATGCATGGACGAACCCTCTACATTATTCCTTTTAGCATGGGGCCACTTGGCTCTTCCATCTCCCAGATTGGTGTACAGCTAACAGATTCCCCCTATGTTGTTGTTAACATGCGCATTATGACTCGCATTGGAACAAAAGTTCTCGATCTATTAAAAAAAGATCGTCCATTTGTTCCTTGCATGCATAGCGTAGGTGTTCCTTTAAAAGTGGGAGAAACCGATGACCCTTGGCCGTGCAATCCTGAGAAAACAGTGATTGCCCATTTCCCCAAGAAGCGTGAAATTTGGTCTTTTGGGAGTGGCTATGGAGGAAATGCCCTTTTGGGGAAAAAGTGTTTTGCCCTTCGGATCGCATCTGCAATGGCTCGAGAGGAAAAGTGGCTTGCCGAACACATGTTGATCGTCGGAGTGACAAATCCGAAGGGGAAGAAGAAATATTTTGCAGCAGCATTCCCAAGCGCATGCGGAAAAACCAATTTGGCAATGTTGCAGTCAAAATTGCCCGGATGGAAAGTAGAATGTGTCGGTGACGATATCGCCTGGATGAAATTTGGATCAGATGGAAAACTCTATGCAATCAACCCTGAAGCAGGTTTTTTTGGAGTTGCACCTGGAACATCGATGGAGTCAAATCCCAATGCCCTTTTGACTTGTAGAAAAAATTCAATCTTTACAAATGTTGCTCTTACCCCTGAAAGCGATGTGTGGTGGGAAGGGATGACAGAAGAGATCCCACCAAAGCTGACCAGTTGGCTTGGAGAGGCGTGGATGCCTGATAGTGGAAAGAGTGCAGCTCACCCAAACTCCCGCTTTACAACCCCAGCAAGACAGTGTCCTGTCATCGATCCCAAGTGGGAAGATCCGAAAGGAGTTCCGATCTCCGCCATTATTTTTGGAGGAAGGAGAGCGACGACCATTCCCCTTATAACAGAAGCATTTGATTGGAACCATGGAGTCTTTCTAGGTGCCTCCATTTCCTCTGAGATGACAGCAGCAGCAGCAGGAGAGATTGGAAAAGTGCGGCACGATCCCTTTGCAATGCTTCCCTTTTGTGGTTACAACATGGGAGACTATTTTGCCCATTGGGTTGAGATGGGTCAGCAAAGAAAGCTTCCGAAAATTTATGCGGTCAACTGGTTTAGAAAAGGAGAAGAGGGAAATTTCCTTTGGCCTGGATTTGGAGAAAATATCCGCATCCTAAAATGGATCTTTGAGAGGACAGAAGGAATGGACCACGCTGTTGAAAAGCCGATTGGGTATCTTCCCAAAGAGGACGCACTTGACCTCGAAGGGTTAGATGTGACAAAAGAAGAATTAAAAGCGCTCTTCCGCATTGAACCATCAGAGTGGAAGGAAGAGATAGGTGAAATGCGCACCTATTTCAAACAATTTGGCACCCATCTTCCCAAAGAGATGGAAGCTCAACTTGAAAGAATTGAAAAGAAGTTATGAAAGATCGATTTCGTGTCATTGTCTTAGGGATGACAGGAGGGCCTCGAGAAAACAATATTTCGGGCTATCTTCTCTATCCAAGTGATGCTCCAGAGCAGGTGATCGGTTTAGATGCAGGAACTCTTTTACATGGAATAGAGATCGCCTATGAAAGAGGAAGTCTCGATGATTTCAATCTCTCTCATGCAGGAGAGCTTCTCACAGAAAAAATCAAAGCATACCTCATTTCCCACGCACATTTAGATCACATTGCAGGGCTTGTTATCAACTCTCAAGTCGATTCCCACAAAGCAGTTTTAGGTATACCCTCCACGATTGATAACCTCATCGAATACATCTTCAACTGGAAAACCTGGCCAAATTATGGGAATGAAGGAGCTTCTCCTGCTCTTGGGATTTACAACTACCAACGTTTAGAGCTTCATAAACAAACACCGATTCCCAAAACAGATCTAACAGCAGAGACCTACCTTCTCTCCCATCCTCACGATTATCCTTCAAGTGCTTTTCTCATCGAATACAAAGATCGAGCTGTGATCTATCTGGGGGATACCTCTCCCGATAGTGTAGAAGAACAAAAATATCTCGAGAAAATTTGGAAACGGTTAGCTCCCCTAATCAAAGAGCAAAAATTGGCAGGGATTTTTCTCGAATGTTCAATCCCCGATTCACAATCAGATAAAGTTGTCTATGGCCACCTAGATCCCAAAAATTTCATCCAAGAATTTCAAACACTTGAAAATTTGGCACAAACCTCTCTTAAAGGGTTAAAAGTGATTGTCACCCACCGGAAAGGATCGATTGCAGGTGGCCCAGATCCCAAAGAGACAATTGAAAAAGAGCTCACAGCACTCAATACTTTAGGTCTCGATCTCATCTTCCCCAAGCAGGGCGATAAAATCACACTATAAAGTCTAGGTAGTTTTCTTGATGGATTACGTCGAAGCTAGAATTGGGATAGGTCTTGGACCAAAGTTTTGGGGAGTGCTGTCTCTTCTTTGACCATTTAAACTCAAAGGCAGAGAGTTCTCCTTCCTTCTCTTCGATCCAATCGATCTCTTTTTGATCTTATAAGAAGTGATTGAGGAGGGTTGTTTTACCGGTCCTCCTCGCCCCATAGAGAACAACGACCTTGCCTGGCTGGAGCTTTTCCTTTAAGTTCTTGAGCTGGAATTGAGGGATGTACATATCCCTATTTTACCAAATTTGGCCATTAAAATGGCTAAATTTCACTAAATTCAGCCATTTTAAGGGATAAGAAGGCTTCCGTTTGAGCAATAGCGACCTGTTTTTGAAGCTCTTTTCCCTTCCCACCTGGAAGTTTTTTGCAAAATTCATAGGCCTGTTTATATTCTTCTTTTTTGATAAGTTGTTGAATTATTCTTGTTTGAGCTCGCTTTGCAGCGAGAGTGGAAAATTTCAAAAGTAGATCAAAGGCTTGGGAAAGGTGACCAACAGTTAAAAAAGCATTAGCAAGTTTAGCTACAGCTCGTTCATTCTCAAAGTTCTTAGAGGCGATGTGTTCAGCTTCTTTAAAAGTTTGATCAGCTTCTTCTCTCCTCTGATCTTTAACTTGAGCAATCGCAATAGCTCCTAAAACCTCAATCCTTGCAATACAATTAGAGAGCGTGATTGTTTTTCTAGCACCATGAAAGTCTTTTCTCTCAACTTGATCTAGGGCAACTAGTCGTAAAGTGGGATCATTCTTTTTCTTTACCGAGCGACTCAACCCAGCTTTTGCTTCAGCTAGAGAAATACTTTCAAAAACCTCGTTTCTTGTCTCCCTACATTCAATCTTCCGAACCCATCGTTTTGCTTGTGTAAAGCAGGCACGAACTTCAGCTAGAGAAATACTTTCAAAAACCTCGTTTTTTGTCGCACTGCCTTTTCCCTTCCGAGCCCATTGTTTTGCTCGTGTAAAGAGAGTATAAGCTTCAGCTTTCTCTTCCTCATTTTCTTTCGCCTTAGCCATTGCAAAGGCAAGTGCACTTAGGGCTTGAGCATTAAATGCTGGAGTTTCCGTTTTTGAGAAGAGTTGCATTGCTTCTTTTATTTTTCCATCGACAACTTGGGATTTAGTCAATTTATTTAAAAGAGCCTCTTTTGAAACACAGTAGATCTCTTTTTTAAGCCAATGTACCGCAAATGAATACTCTTTGGCCTCGATTTGACTGGTAATGATGACTTGTAAAACTCGATGCTTTAGACTGAAATCTAAGATTTCCTCATAAATTTGTTCAAGCCCCTCCCATTGATGGATTTTGATTTGGGCAAGAGCCATTGCTTCTAAAACAGCATCTTTTAATCTAGGGGCTTTGATTGCCTCACAAGTTACTTGAGCTTTTCTCAGTTGACCAACTCTGACTTGGGCAAGACCAAGAGCTTGTAGAGCAGGATTTTTCTGATCGGACATTGAGATACACGTGGTAACATGTTCAGCTAGAGCGATTATGCCAGAATCGGACAACGAGACAGCGATTTCCCTTAAAGCAATGTTGTAGTAATAATCGTTTTTAATAGATCGAAGAGTTTCCTCTCCTTTTTGAAACTCTCCTATTTCAGCTTGAGCAGTGGCAATCTTTGCTAAATTTTGGTCTTTGCCCTCTGTTCTCTGAATGAAAACAAGAGTTGCTTCTAATCTTTGGTTTGCGCCTTTTTTATTACCTTTTTTATATTCTGCTTTAGCAATGGTGATCTGTGCTGCAGTGATGGACATTGAAGCAAATGTTTTTTCTAAAGGGGAGTTTATTGCCTTAAAAGTCAAAAGAGCCTCTTCAATGAATCCAGCTTCGGCTTGCATGGAGGCAATACGTTTTAATAGACTCTCTTTTTCATCAGATGGTGGCTCTTTTTGAGCAAGAGTGGCAGCTCTTTTTAGCAAATCACCTGTTTTCTCTCTATTCCCTAGCTGCCAATGAGCTTTGGCAATTTCGAGAGAGCGAAGGAGACCAGGCTGTAGATCAAAGCTTCTAGTGAATCTAGCGATCAAAGAGGGTGGCGATGTCTCTTTATCTAGATCAGAGTTAGCAAGAATTTGCCAAGCAATTCTTTCCCGCAAAGAATCTGAGGATAGAATGATACATCTCCATTGACGACAAACCCTACAAGCATTTGCAAGGGCAGTCCCATTTAACTTCTCAAAGATAGTAAGTATCAGTTCAAATGGAAGAGAGTCAATTTCCTTTTTTACCTCTACAGGAAGGGTTGTGATGTTAGCGGCAGGTGTATGATTAGGAACACCACGTGGAAGACTCATACTGAAAGGACCATGAAGAAATTAAAACAGTGGCATTATACTCAACTTGTTATGAACTTGTCAAAGCTTCTTTCTGTGTCGGTTCATCGACCGGAGGATGGGGGGCAAGAACTCCTTTAGCCACTTCTCTCCCAAGAGAGAGCCCCTCTGAAACATCCATCGGGTAGTGCACTCCCGACCAAATACGGGAGTACGCCATCTCCTTGGCAAGCCTGAGCCACAGCTTGCTATCCTCAGGAAAATAGGTTGAAAGCACTTCAGCAGCAGCTCCTGAAAGAGAGGCATGTCCTGAAGGATAGCTCATCGATGTTGGCCGTTCAATTAAAGTATTGGTTTCAGGTTCAACGGTATAGGGACGAGGGATTTGGTATTTTTCCTTAGCAATATGTGCGACTGCAAAAGCATCTGTCAATGCCATCATCAAAGAGGCACGCACTTGTAGCTGTTTCCCCAAAGGTGTACGGTGCTCTTTCATATACCGGTTGGTGAGATCGATCCAGTTCTCTTCCCCCGGTTTTGCAATCATTCTCCATTTCTCTCCAGTTTTCTCCTCGGCAGTTGACATTGAGCGGCGGATCTTGTGAAGTTTTTTCACCTCTCGGGATGGAGCTGTTGGAGGAGGAGGAACCTCATAGTTAGATGGATACCAAAGAGGCCACCTAGCCTTTTTTTCTTTTTTGTAGTGCGCTCTAAATTTTTTAAACACAGTTATGGCCAATTCTTCCGAGTAGTTATCTGATTCTATTTGGATCGAAGGAGTAAATTCAGGGAAAAATAGGTGGACAAGCTTTAGATTCAATGGATCTAAGCTCCCTTCAAAACAGTGGTGTGTATTGTAGGAAAGGAAGGCTGCATCTCTTTGTGCAATATAGAGGTAGGTGTAGAAAACAAATACCTCTTCATCGCTTTTTTGTTTAAGGAAAGGGGTGAGGACGCGGTCCCATTTATCGAGGCTCTCTTCTGAAATCATTCGATCTGAAGAGCCTTTTAATTCGGGATAATCAAAGTAGGTGGGAAGTGCTTGCGCAACAGAACAAAGGGCGAGAAATAAAAGATTTTTTAGCATAAAAAGAGATATAGCAGATGATTTGTTTTTTACTCACCCTACTTTTGACTCTCCCTCCTGAAGCTTACACAGGACACAAAGAAAAGGAGGTTGTTTGTGGCGATGAAATGATGGTTGTCACAGCCAATCCTCACGCGTCAGAGGCTGCTTTTTCTATTTTGGAGGAAGGGGGAAATGCAATGGATGCAACCATTGCCGCCCAATTGGTGCTCGGTCTTGTTGAACCGCAGTCATCAGGTCTTGGTGGAGGTGCTTTTCTTCTTTATTATAATAAAGAGAGGGGAAAAGTCATTGCCTTCGATGGTCGAGAAATCGCACCTGAAAACATCACCGATTTGCTTGCTGGTCAACAGTGTCCTATTGTAGGAGGAAAATCAGTCGGAGTGCCAGGTTTGATCGCCATGTTAAAGCAGGCGCATGACAAAGAGGGGAAGCTCCCTTGGGACACCCTTTTTGATCACGCAATTGCTCTTGCTGAAAGAGGATTTGTTGTCTCACCTCGTCTTCAAAAATTGATTCAAACCACACCTAATCTCGATACATTTGAAGAGACACACGCCTATCTTTTCGACCAAACATTTTTAAAAAACCCCAAGCTTGCAGCAACCTATAGAGAGATTGCCAACAAGGGGATCGAACCTTTCTACCAAGGTAAAATTGGAGAGGAAATTGTCCGTACTGTACAAAATGCATCGGTCAATGCAGGGATGCTTACGATGGAAGATTTAGATGCGTATCAACCAGTTATCCGTCGCCCTATCAAAATCCAATACAGAGGTTATACAATTTATGGGTTTCCCCCTCCATCATCTGGAGGTATTACCGTTTTCCAGATCATGTTGATGCTCCAGAACAAAAACCTCAAAGAGCTAGATTTAGAGTCGGAAGAATTTATCACCCTTTTTTGCAACGCCTCCAACCTCGCCTTTGCCGATCGAAATTACTACGTTGGAGATCCCGCTTTTTTCTCTGTCCCAACGACGCGGCTGATCGATCGAGGTTATATGAGGCAACGCTCAAAACTTGTGAATCAACACCGAGCAACAAAAAAAGTTTCCCGTGGAACCTACCCTCAAAACCACATCACACTCCACGCTTCGATGGCAGCAGAGCTCCCCTGCACCTCTCATGTTTGTGTTGTTGATCGTGAAGGAAATGGAGCTTCACTATCGACAAGTATTGAAAACGCATTTGGTTCAACATTGATGGCAGGTGGGTTTTTTCTTAACAATCAACTCACCGACTTCTCTCCTTCTGCAGGGTTTGGAGGGATGAGAGTTGCAAATGGAATCAAGCCACACAAACGTCCAATGAGTGCAATGGCCCCTCTTTTTGTTTTCAAAGAGGGGAAGCTGGTCTTAGTCCTCGGCTCTTCAGGAGGACCTTGGATCATTGATTTTGTTGCACAAGCACTTTGCGGAGTGCTCGATTTTAATCTAAACATCCAAGAGGCAATCTCTTGTCCCCACTATGGCGCAATTGGTCAAGCGATGGACCTTGAATCAAACACCTTTCTAGAGGATAAAAAAGAGGTGATGGAAACACGGGGCTTTACAGTGAGAAGCCTCCGGATGCCAAGTGGAACAAGTGGAATTCAAGTTTCTGATGGGAAACTGATTGGAGGGGCAGATCCAAGACGAGAAGGAATTGTTATATCAAAATAAAATCAACAGATAAGAGGAGATATGAAGCTAAAATCATTACTATTTCTACCACTCATTATTTTTATGGCTGGTTGTCAAGCCAAAGCAGCTCCCCCAACACAAGGGGATAATGTAGCGTGGGTTTTTATCATCCATGCCAAAGAGGGAATTATGCAAAATGGGAAACTTGTTTTGCACGATGTAACTCCTAGTGTGAGTTATATTCATGACAGACCATCGAGAGAATCTGGAGCGATTGAATTGAGTGAACTTCTCAAATCGTGGAGTAAAAAAAGCCCGACAAACTTTTCCAAAATGCCTCCCAATATTTGGGTTGTTGGAATGGTTGACCAAAGTATGGAGACAATGGCCGTTGAGCTGCAGGAGCCTGTTTATGATGAGCAACACAAAATGTTGAGTTTCAAAGGTAATTTACTCGATGGTCGACAAATCCCCAATGGGAAACTGACAGATCTATTTATCTTTATCGACTCCGCTTTGTGAGAAGAGGAGAGCTGCGGAATTGATGCAGTACCGCTCCCCTGTTGGAGGGGGGCCATCTTTGAAAAGGTGGCCGAGGTGTCCACTGCACCGAGCACAAATCGCTTCTCTCCCTGCAAAGGGATTGAAGCGTTTTTTTACGATCACATTTTTCTCGCAGATAGGAGCCCAAAAGCTAGGCCACCCTGTTGACGAGTCATATTTTGTTTCCGAGCTAAACAGAGGGAGATTGCATCCAGCACACGCATAGATCCCTGATTTTTTTTCATCGGCGTAGGCATTTTCAAAAGGAGGTTCCGTACCTCCTTCTCGCAAGATGTAGAACTGTTCTTTTGTGAGTCGCTTTTTCCATTCCTCTTCGGTCAACACCAATTTTTTCCCATCAAAACAATCGGTAGAAGGAGGGTTTGTCCAAATTTCTTTGAGGCGGGCATCACGTCCACAGTTTTTACGATAAAAGGCGTATCGGATGGGATTTTTTTCAGCATATTTTTGATGAGATTCATCAGCAGCATAAAAAGGTGTTGCAGGGAGAATTTCAACCTCTATTGGTGAAATTGTAAGTGCCTCTTTTGATGCTTCAGCCTCTTCTTTTTGAGCAGGAGTTGTGTAGAAGATCACCGGACGGTATTGAGCACCAATATCGCAAAATTGTCCATTCCCCTGTGTTGGATCGATGCTTTTCCAGTAGATAGAAAGGAGTTTATTATAGGAGATTACTTTAGGGTCAAAGGTGATTTTCACCGCTTCAACATGACCGGTAGCCCCAGATGAGACTTGATCGTATGTGGGATTTACCTCTTTCCCTCCGGTAAAACCGACCGTTGTTGAGATGACACCTGGTGTATGGTCGAAGTCGTGTTGTGTGCACCAAAAACAACCACCTGCAAAAATTGCGTTTTCTTCTCCATGCATAGAAAATCCAGAAAAAAGTAAACTTAAAAGGAGATAGTATTTCATTTTGTCCCTCCTCTCAACTCTAATCTTTGCATGAAATTAAGAATAGAAAAAAAAGGAGATTGCCCACGTTGCAATCTCCTTTTCAGATCAAGTTCTAATCGGAAAATCAGCTTCTACTGCTTTCAAATCAATGTTTAATCAATTGATCTAGAGTCCTAAGGGGGGGAATGATCCAAGGTCACCTGAAGCTGCAATTTCTCTAGCAACCTGCTCAGAAATTATATATAATATAAATATTTTTTTAAATAAGAGAGAGGATATTTAACAGGTAAAGTTTAAGAAAATTAGAGAAATCTCTCTATTTTACGAGCTGTGAGACCCTCTCCTCCCATGAAAGGGGAGGAGGAGGAAGTGTTTCGAATGTGGAAATCTCCTGGATACAACTCTTTAACTCTTCAGTAGAAGTATAGGTCAAAACTCCCCTTGTAAAATGCTCTGTCACAACAGGAGTGTTCGGTGCAATGATCGGTCTCCCCCATGCTGCATACTCATCGAGCTTTGTATGTGCGACATAGGGCATTCTACCCGTTAAATGGAAAGGAGCAACAAAAGCGGTCGTCTCTTCGATCACTCCCCTTAAATCTTGGGGAGCAACAAAGCCTGTAAAGCTAACATTAGGAAGATTTTTGTCGAGCAGTGCAATCTCTTCTTTATTGCCTCCTACAATCCTCAGGTCAATCGACTCTCCTTTGACAGCTTCGATGAGATCTGCAATACCTTGCTCTTTGTAAAGCTGCCCAACATAGGTGAGGATAGGGGGGCCATCATATGGGGAAAGAGGAGAAAAATCTGTTGCAAGGGGGATGGTCTTAATCGGTGTTTTGAGGTTATAAGGAGCTGTTTTAAGAAGGGTTTTTAGTTGGTTTGTTGTGACAACGATCTGGTCGGCTTGCATCATCATCATCTTCTCTTTATCATACAGCTTCCCTCTAGGTTGAGAAGGATAGGCGGAAATTTCGTGCGCTTCATAGATGTATTTTACCCCTTTAACCCGTCGGTCTAGGTGGTAAGCTGCCTGTTTTAGGACGCTTAGTAATACTCGGTCAGGTTTGATTTTTTGAATCAATGTTTGGCATGCAGCGAAAAAAGGGCGATTCCAACTGACTCCAAAGGGGTTATTCTTTCGAATAATAGGAAGGCGGTGAATGGTGAGCGACCCTTTTTTGCCGTAGTGTTTGTAAAGCGTTTCATCGTCGGGTGTTCCTCTTCCACAAACGAGGTGGACATCGTGTCCACAATTGGCCAATGTGACAGCTTCTTTGAAAAGAAAAAAATCGTGCGCTCTCTTAGTCGGAAGGATTTCGTTGTAGGGGATAAGAAATATCATTTAAATAATGTTTTGCTTTTGTTAGAGATAAGGATAGCATGAAAGAGCTTTTCAAACAGCTATTGAAGATTTGGACAAAAACAAAGCCGAAGCAAAAGTTGGTTGCTACGGTGGTCCTTCTCTCTTTGCTCCTCATTTTTTCTGTCACATTGACCCGCTCTTCTTCTAATTCTTTTGTCCTTCTCTATCCCAATCTCTCTCCTGTTGAGGAGGGTGAGGTGGTCGCTTTTTTAGATGGAATGTCGATCCCTTATAAAGATAAACAGGGGATTTGTGTTCCAGCAGATCAAGCTGAGCGGATCCGTTTTGACCTCTCAACATCAGGATTGGGAGGAAAGGAGAATGGAAAGGGGTTTGAACTTTTTGATACCAATACGTGGATCAAAGGGGAAAAGGAGTTGCAGGTGCTAGAGATGCGTGCGTTGAAGGGGCAACTTGAGAAAGATTTAGCTGGCTTTGAGAATATCAAAAGTGCAAGTGTGATTCTAGATATCGCCCCGATACGTGCTTTTGGAGGACAGCAGTTACAAACAAAAGCGTCTGTTATTATCACAGTGATGCATGGAGCTCGTTTGGGAGAATCACAGCTCAAAGCGATCACTTATCACTTAGCAGGTGCTGTCCGTGGGCTTGAGCCTGCAAATATTGCAATTTCTGATACGAAAGGAAGGCTTTACCAAGCCTCTGGAGAGAGCACCGTGATTTTAGAGGAGCAAATCCGTGATCAGATTGAATCTCTCTGTTTAAAGGTGTTTGGAAAAGAGCACTACCACGCTTCGATACAACTTTTAAATGGGAAGGTTTTCATCGCTCTTTTGATCGATAAGCTCCTTGCAGATCTCCCTTTTGAAAAAGAGATGAAACATCAATTAGAAGCGATTGGAAGGGGATATGGGGTGGAATTTGAAACGGTTGTCGACTTTGTTCCTTTTGAAAAAAAGCGGAGTACATGGGTTGAATCAAAAGAGCAGGGAGGGAAATTCAATTTTGTCCTTTTTTCTGCTCTTGTCCTTCTCGCTCTCTTGCTCCCTCTATTTTACTACTTCCGAAAAAGAAATGAACAGCCGGATGAAACATTGTTAAAAGAGATGATGACGAAAATCGATGTGCAAAAACTTGCCGACTCGGTGAAGGGTGAAGATCCTCAAACAATTGCGATCATGCTCTCTTACTTAGAGCCTCATCGTGCAGAAGAGATTTTAATCCATTTCCCCGACCCTTTTCAAGAAGAGGTGTTGGCTCATTTGGAGAATGAAGCGTGATTATTCGTGATGCAAAGTGTGATAAAATTGTTTTCTTAAGTGAAAATCGGGAACTTCTTCCCACAGAACAGCGGGAAGATCTTCTCTATGAAAATGAATATAAAAATGCCTTTTCCAAAGGAAAGGAAGAGGGGGAAAGGCGAGGGTATGCAAAAGCTGTGGAAGAGCTCAAAAGCTTGACACTTCTTTTGCACACCATTGCCGATAAGCTTGTAGAACAGAAAGAGCAACTGCTCAGTGAGATGAAGCCAGAGGTGATCGATTTTTCTCTAACTGTTGCTGAAAAAATCATCCGCACAGAGCTTGCCCAACCAAAAGTGCATGAAAAACTGATCCACTCTCTCCTCAATCAAGCTTTAAAACATTTCGGGAATCACCCTCTTAAGGTTTTTTTAGCGCCCGATGACCTTGTGCTGTTTCAGCAAACATTCCCATTGGAAACGGGAAGTATTCGCTATCTTAGTGATCCTTTGATCCAACGAGGAGATTGCCGTATCGAAGCGGCAAGCGGCCTTCTCAACGCTCAGATCAATAGGCAACTGGAGGATGTGCGTGCGAAATTATCTCAGTAAAGAGCGCGCATCTGTAGAGAAATGGGGAGGTCCACGTCCAAGTGGAAGGGTGACCCATGTGATCGGACTTCTCATCGAATCGGTTGGCCCTGATGTCTCTATCGGTGAAGTGTGTTATATCTATGGGAAGGGTGAACACCCTATAATAGCAGAAGTTGTTGGTTTTAAAGATCATAAAGTTCTTCTTATGACTCTTGAAGATCTCTCTTTGATCGCTCCAGGGTCAGAAGTTTTTTCAACGGAGCAGGTGCATCGAGTCTCTGTTTCAACAGCTCTTTGTGGACGTGTATTAGATGCACTTGGTCGTCCAATTGATGGAAAAGGCCCATTGTTAAGTGAGGTGAGCTATCCTGTTCGTGCTCCACCACCACCGGCATTGAGTCGTCCTCCTATCGACACCATTTTGAAGAGTGGAGTTCGAGCAATCGATTCTCTTTGCACTCTCGGGTGGGGGCAACGAGTGGGGATTTTTTCAGCACCAGGGGTGGGGAAATCAACTCTGATGGGGATGATTGCAAAAAGAGCTCAAGCTGACATCAATGTGATTGCTCTTGTAGGTGAGCGAGGACGAGAGGTGCGCTCTTTTATTGAAAATGATTTAGGACCTGAAGGGCTTGCTCGCTCTGTAGTTGTTGTTGCAACCTCCGATCAGACGGCTCTTTTGCGGAAAAAAGCGGCAAATGTGGCGACTGCGATTGCAGAATACTTTCGAGACCGTGGAAAAAAAGTGATCCTTATGATGGATTCGATCTCTCGGTATGCAATGGCGCTTCGTGAAATTGGACTTGCCATTGGAGAGCCTCCTACAACACGTGGCTATACACCTTCTGTTTTTGCCGATCTTCCACAACTGCTTGAGCGGACTGGGAATAATGAAAAAGGTTCTATTACAGGAATTTATACGATTTTGACCGATGAGGAAGAGATGGGAGATCCCATACCAGAGCAGATGCGTTCTCTTCTCGATGGACATATTCATCTCTCAAGGCAGTTGAGTGAAATAGGGCATTTCCCTCCGATTGATATTTTAAAAAGCTTATCGAGATTGATGAATACATTAGCGAGCAAAGAGCATAGGCGGCAAGCGACTCTCCTCCGTTCACACCTCCACACCTATATGGAAGCAAAAGAGCTTGTCGATATCGGTGCTTATACAGCAGGGTCGAATGTTAAAATCGATGAAGCATTTGAAAAAATCGATCAAATTCGAGCATTTTTGAAGCAAGATGAGGAAGACGAGAAGTGGTATGAAAGCCTTCCGGTTTAAGTTTGAAACACTTCTAAAATGGAAAAAAAACATTGTTCGAAGAGAAGAGGTGGAGCTTGCCCAAATCCGTTCTAAAATTGAGTGGTTTGAAGGGAGGCTTCTCTCAATTTGCGAAGAAATTGAGCGGACAGAAAAAGAGCTGAGAGGAGCGCGGGAAAAGGGAGATCTTGAAAAGCAGAATGAATTTTTGAACTATCTCACAACTTTGAGAGAAACCCATCCAGCAATTGAAAAAGCGCAATCACAGGAGAGGAAGAGGTTGCTAGAAAAGCGAGAAAAAATGAAACGAGCAATTATTCAAAGAAAAGTGATCGAAAATTTAAAGCAAACCCATTATACTCGCCATCTATTAACGGTTAAAAAGAAAGAAGAAGAACAGCTCGATGAGCTCAGACGCGCGAAAAACTCTCGATGAAATTCTCCATCTCATAGGGCAACACCAGCTCCTCGATCATCTGAAGACAGATGAAGAGTATGGCAAAGTTCTACGGCAGATCAAAAAAATGGATTTGGAGCTTTTTTCAAGGCAGCAGCAGGCGTTGCTAAATCAAGAGAAAAAAAAACCTCTTTTTGTCCCTCCCACACTGACAAAACTCGAAGGTGATTCCCTTAATCCAGAAGATATCAAACGTTTTGGATGTCTTATTTTAGCTGGAGGGCAAGCATCTCGCCTCCGTTTGAAAGGGTTGAAAGGGTTTATGCCCACCTCATTGATCCAACAAAAGAGTTTATTCCAACTTTTAGCAGAGAAAGTAGCGGCTGCATCAAAGCAGTACAACTACCCCATTCCTCTTGCTTTTATGACCTCAACGGAACAACGAACTGAGGCTGAAACTTTTTTCATCAGACACTCCTTTTTTGGATTGAAGCCGAGTCAAGTCTCTTTTTGCTCTCAATCGACATGGCCCCTTCTAAATTTCAATGGAGACCTCTTTTTTTCTGGCCCTGGAGAGCTCTGTTTTGGTCCCAATGGAAATGGAGATATCTTCAAACAGTTTGTCAAAAGTGGTATCTATCAAAAATGGCAAAGATTTGGGATTGAGCACGTCCGTGTCTTGCCGGTTGACAATCCCCTCGCTCTTCCAGTCGATGATGCCCTTTTTTCCCACCACCTTGCCCATCAAAATGACATCACAATAGAGACGATCAAAAAAGAGAAAGGAGAAAAAGCGGGAACACTCTCATTGATAGAGGGGAAGCTCGGTGTTTTAGAGTATGGGGAATTTGAAGAAGAGGTCCCAGATCAATATGCAAATGTTGGGCTTTTTCTCTTCTCCCTCTCGTTTATGGCGAGAGCCGCTGAACTCAATCTCCCTCTCCATATTGCAAAAAAGGCGGCAAAAACCGTCACAGGAGAGATCCCTGAAAAACCAAATGCGTGGAAATTTGAAACCTTTATTTTTGACACCTTTTCTGCTTCTGAAAAAAGTGAAGCAATTCTCTTTGAAAGAGAATCGATCTTTGCTCCCTTGAAAAATTTAGAAGGAGCGGATAGCATAGCAACCGTTCAAGCTGCACTGTTGGCTCACGAACAGAAATTATTAGAAACACTTACTGGGCACTGCCCGCCAGAAGGGGCTAGATTTGAGCTTTGCAGCTCATTTTACTATCCTACAGCGGAGCAAAAAGCTCGATGGAAAGGGAAGCCATTTCCGCAGAAGACCCCCTATATTGAGGATTTATGAAGTTAAAAATCGGTTATTTAGGAACAGGAGTTTGGGGATACACCCTTGCCCATCTACTCGCTTCAAAGGGATATGAAGTCACCTCATGGGGGATTGAAGAGGGAGTGATCGCTCATTTAAATGAGAAGCGGCAACACCCTAAATTGCCCGACCACTCAGCCCATCCGACACACCACTTTACAACGGATTTAAAAGAAGCATTGAGTGGAAAAGATCTCATTGTGGAGGGGGTCACCTCCGCTGGAGTGCGTCAAGTGTTGCAAAATGTGAAAGAGACCTATTTGCCAAAATGTCCGATTGTCTTGACATCTAAAGGGATTGAGCAAAATACAGGGTTGCTTCTGAGTGAAGTTGCCGTCGAAGTTTTAGGGGAAAAATGCCGCAAGCAGATCGGATGCATTTCAGGCCCTTCGATTGCACCAGAAGTGTTGGGGGGATTGCCAGCGACTGTCGTTTGTAGCGCCTACTCCTCTGATGTCATGAAGAAGATCCATACCGCTTTTTCTACTCCAACATTCCGTGTCTACCCCAATCCAGATATCAATGGAGTGGAGCTTGGTGGAGCATTGAAAAACATCATCGCTATTGCATGTGGTATTTCCGATGGGCTCGGCTTTGGAGACAATACCAAAGCAGCACTGATGACCCGAGGATTGCATGAAATCCGCCGTTTGGCTGAAACACATGGATGTAAAGCCGAAACACTCAATGGGCTTGCCGGCATGGGAGATCTCTGTGTCACCTGCCTTTCCACCATGAGTCGCAACTACCGCTTTGGGCGATTGATTGCGAAAGGGAAAACACCAGATGAAGCAAAAAAAGAAATCGGTATGGTCGTAGAAGGGACCTACAGCTGTTTATCTGCGCTACAACTTGCAAAGAAAGAGAAGATCGAGCTTCCTATTTCAGAAGTTGTCTACAAAATTGTTTATGAAGGGCTTAATCCAAAAGAGGCGGTCAAACTGCTTCTCCAACGTTCGACCAAAGAAGAGTATCTTTAAGGAACTAAAAAGTGGCTTCAGAAGCTTTATCAGCTCGGATCTGTGCGTAGTAGCTGATGCCGTAGGCGATGACCATCACGGGAAATGTGCCTGCAGCAATGTTAGCTGTGAATAAGCTTGGTCTTTGAAAACCTAGAGCCATGTCGGTGACCGCAAGTACAAAAAAGATCGTAAATGCAACATAGCTGATCTTCTTCCAGCTATTCTCACTTAAGCTTTTTTCCCCGCATGGGATACTATTTGAATTAACAGGGCTTGTGTTAATATTATTTCCTAATTTTTAATTAGTTATTAATAATATTATCAAGGAATTAATAATTTTTGTCCAGGAAAGATAGTATCAGAGGAGAGGTTATTGTGCTCTTTGAGAGCTTTAGTTGAAACTTTGAATTTACAAGCAATCTCTCCAAGGGAGTCTCCAGAGGAGACAGTGTAGCTCTTGTTAGAGTCTCCTCCCTCTTTGAGAAGGGCGATCATCGACTGGAGCGATCCTTTCAAGGATTTGATATCAGTATTGAGTTGCTTATCGAGAGTGGCGAGCTGTTTTTGACATTTATGGAGCGAGTCATTGCTCTTTTCAAGGTGATTTTTGAGGGTTTTGAGGTCTGCAGCTAAGCTTTTTTGAGCAGCTTCAACCTTGGCAAGCCGTCCTTCGTTTGGAGAAGTTGTTGACGATTGTCTTGTCTTTCCTTCAAGAACATTGAGCCGTTCGAGAAGGAGGTCGATCTCAACCTGATGAGCGTTGAGCTGATAGGTGAGCTCTTTAAAAGAGGTACGCAACTCATGTGTTGCATAGCTCTCTTTATGAGGTGTAGCCCCCCATAGTAGAGGGGCTAAAAGAAGAAAAAAAAGAGGATTACCTTTCATATGTTTTAAATTGAGCACGTCTATTTTGCTCCCAAGTGGTTGAATCATGTCCTTCAACAAAAGGACGCTCTTTTCCATAAGAGATGGTGAAGAGTTGGTCTGGACTGACACCATTTTGGATAAGGAATGTTCGTACAGAGTTAGACCGTCTTGATCCAAGAGCTAGGTTGTATGCAGCGGCTCCCCGTTCATCTGCGTGTCCTTCGACAAAGACAAAGAGACTGGGGTTTTTAGTGAGGTAGTTGGCAATTTCATGGAGGTAGTGGTAGTTGTCATCTCCTTTGATCGAGTAGTTATCGGTATCGAAGTGGATATTTGCAAAAAGAGTGGCAAGAGCACCTTGTGGAGTAGAAAATCCTTCAACTCCAGGGATAGGGCTTCCTGGATCACCCGGAGATTCTTTTGAGATAGGCGGAGTGAAATCATCCATTTCGAGTGGAGAGTAAGATTCATTGTCAGCAATCATAGGGTCGTATTCGGCATCTTCATACCAGTTGTTGTAAGAGACATATTCATTCCCTTCAGAGTGATTCCCAAATAAGGTTCGGAACCCTTGTCCCACGTAGCGGCTACACGTTTTTGTATCTTCCCACGCCTCTCTGCCTGTTCTGTGACATGCAGTGGATAGGAGGGTGACTCCCAATAGGACAACAAGTTGTTTTTTCATGATTTTTCCTCTTTTAGCGGGTTATTAAGGGCTCCCATGTGGGGAAGCGCTTCTCTCCTGATCCGGAGGTGATTTTCACCGCCTCTTTCTGGTTGAGGTTGATAAGGTAGAGCTCAGCGCTTTTATTCATCTCTGTATTGAACATCAGGTGTAAACTGTTTGAAGCCCATGTAGGGTTCTCTTTGTGGACAGACCCTGACGTTAACTGAATCTCTTCATGTTTTTCAAAATCGTAGATCCAAATCTGTCTCACTCCACTTGTCGTACTACAATAGGCGAGTTTTTTCCCATCGCTTGACCAAGCTGGAGAGGTGCTATTGCGATTTTTTTTCGAGATGAGTCTGAGCGATCCTTCACCACGACCTGGAATGGGCATGGTGTAGATGCGAGCGGTTCCATCTTTATTCGACACAAAAGCGATCTGCTTCCCATCTGGGCTAAATGTTGGGGTTCCTTGAGTTGACATGGGCGCTGTAAAAATTTGCCGCGGCTTGCCAAGCAATCCTTTTTCAATGGAAAAATCTTGGATGAATAGATCGGGGTTGCCAGAGATATCACTGATAAAAGCGATTTGATCTTTCCGAGGAGAGATCGTCGGCATCAATTGGTTGCCACGCAAAAATGTGAGCCGTTTTAATCCCCCTTTTTGTGTATCACTCACATAGATCTTTGGTTGTCCAATCTTGTAAGAGACAAAAAGAAAATTGCGGCACCGCTCATTTGCTTTTCCTGGAAGATAGGTCGGCGTGACACAAAGATGGCCATCATTCGTGATTTGAGAGGTGTTGGCTCCATCGTAATCAGATTCCCAAACTTCAGATTTCCAATTTGTTGAAGAAGAAGATTTTCGTGTTCTTAAAGTATACAGGACACGAGAAGAGGCAATTCCAGGGGTGCCAAAGAAGGTGTAATGAATCGCATCGGCAATCTCATGAATTTTTCGCCGATCTGAACCTAAGACACCTGTCAACTCGATATCACGGAGTTGTTTGATTTCTCCACTTTTTACATTGAGGACTTTAGCTCCAAGGGAGCTTCCCGATAGTGAGAGCTCAGCTGCAAAATCAACCCCCTCGCTGCTCCATCGGTCTTGATCGAGCAATGAACCGCGGTGTGTACACTTTACAACCGTCATATGTCCGTTATGGCCGAGATCAAAACGGAAAATTTTCTCCAATTTGGCGAGATAGGTTTTGTCAAACCCATGCCCTCGGATTGGGTTGATAGCAACTGTAGAGAGTTGATCATCTGATGTTAGGTGAACGACAATTTCTTCATCTGCAAAGAGAGAGAAAGAACAAACTAGAATAAGAAAAAAATAACGCATGGCTAAGTTCATAACAAAAAGTCAATTGCTCGTCAATGTTACAGAAAAAGAGTGGGTTTTTTCCCCTTTAAAAGAGGAGCCAAAGTGGGGAAGGGAGAGGTTTTCTAGTTTTTGACTCACATAGTTTTTATTCATTGCACTTGAAGCTTTGACAACGGTTAGAGTTGCAATCGATCCGTTTCGGTTGACCAAAAATTTCACTCTCACCTCCCCTTTTTCAGGAAAATGGAGACGGTCTTGTAGATAACTGACGAGCATTTGTTGATAGCTCACTTCTGTCCACACTTCACTTTTCAATGTCCCAATTTTATCTGGAGCACTCACAGACGTTGTTTTGGGTGTTTTCGTCTGTTCTAATCCTTGTAAGCTCTCTTCCATCATTGCAAGAAGTTGAGAGTTGTCGGTTTTTTTCTCTCTCGCCACTTCTTTTTTAACTGCAGGTTTTTTAGGCGTCACTTTTTTGGCCACGGGTTTTTTTGCAACTGGTTGAGGAGGGGGAGGTTGCTTCTGCGTGATAGGTTTAGGTTTCTCAAGTTGCACTGTATGGACAATCACATGAGGAGTGGAGGGAGAGGGAGGGGGCTTCCATTGAAAAAAAGGGACTAAAGCAAGAAAGTGGATGGCTACAACAATGGCTGTCGATTTCAAAACTCACTCCGGCTCTAAAATAACGTCAAGCTGATCAAATCCCGCTGCGGCAACCACATTTTTTACCGACTGGTATGTCCCAAAGTGTGCTTGTTTATCTTGGAAGAGTTGGGGCTGCATTTCGGGGTACTGCTCTTTAGCTCTTTGCATGTAAGCAGAAAGTTCCCTTAAAGTGACAGTCTGTTTGTTGATGACAATCGAATTGTCTTTTAAGACATGGATCGCAATTGGGCTTTGCATTTCGACCGATGCTCTAGAGACAGAAGGGCCTTGTGCAAGCTCAACCCGATCCACTTCTAGCAGCGGTGCGATTATGATAAACATGATCAAGATGACAAAGACGACATCGATCAGAGGGGTGAGGTTGATTTCAGGTTCATCATCAGACATCGACCTTCCGGTATTGAAGTTCAATTGAAGCGACAACAGTTTGGGAAAAATCATCCATATCTGTTGCAAAATGTCGAATAGAAGAGCGAAGATAGTTGTGCGCAATCAATGCAGGAATCGCAACTAAAAGACCAAACACAGTTGTTCCAAGCGCCATTGAAAGTCCCCCCATGATTGTCGAATTGGCATGGATTTGTGTCGTTGTTTGTAGCTCTCCAAACGTAAGCAAGATTCCCCACACCGTTCCAAGAAGGCCGAGGAATGGAGCAAGACTTACAATCGTCGAAAGAATAAAGAGGTGCTTTTCAAGCTGCTTTGTCTGCAAAGAGGCAGCACTTGTCAACTGTGCCTGCATCAGGTCGATGTCGTTTCGAGAGAGAAAAACCGTCTCCTCCTCTTTAAAGGTTTGATTTTTCTTCAAAAGGGCCATTGCCGTCATTCTTAAAGAGCGGTAGAGGGTGGCAAAAGGGTGGACGTCTTTTGGGTTTAAAGAGAGTGGGTCGTGCCGGTTTTTATCAAAGGCTTGAAAAAAGAGGAACCCCTCTCTTTTGACCTGTTTTTGTAAAAAATATTTTTGAAGAAAAAGGGCCCATGTGACAATTGAAAGGGTGAAAAGAGTTAAAAAAATTATTTTACCAAAGAGGTCGGATCCAAAATAGGCACTTAGAATAGGGTTCATCCCCTCATCTTAGAGGAAGGGGGGTAAAAAGGGGACAAATTTTTTCAATGGTTTACTTTTTTTTGAAAAGTTGCTAAAATCTTAAAGCATGAAGCTGATACGTCTTGTTCTACCTCTCTTTTGTCTTTTCGCCTTCTCTCCACTTGCTCATGCAGCTGAAGGGGCTCAAGAACCTGTCAAAGCGACGCTAGTCTCTGAGAACACCTCGGTGGCAGCAGGGGAGCCATTTTGGGTTGGCGTTGAGCTGAAAATGGCTGATGGATGGGATACTTATTGGCAAAATCCGGGTGATGCCGGCTTCCCAACACAGATCAACTGGCAACTCCCTGAAGGATTTGAAGCGGGTTCAATCAAATGGCCTTATCCAGAGAAATTTACAAATGAGAGTATGGTCGGTTTTGGTTACACCGATTCGGTTTTACTTCTCACTGAAATCACACCACCTAAGGTTCTTCCATCTGAACTGATCGATCTTAAAGCAAATGTCACTTGGCTTGCATGCAACGATTCATGCCAGCCTGGTCAAGCAGATTTACATCTAACACTTCCCGTTACCGACCAAGCTCCTACTAAAGATAGGGAGATGGCAAAGGTCTTTGAAAAAGTGAAGGCCGCTCTTCCTCAAGATACAAGTGCAACTGTCAAGACAAAGAAGGATGAGATCATTGTCAATCTCAAGTCTCCGAAAGGGAATTTTGATTCCGTCGTCTTTATCCCTCAACATGGAGAGGTGATCGACTACCAAGCTCCTCAAGAGGTGAAGATGAGCAGAGGTGGAGTTGAGGTGAGCTTGAAGCGGTTTGATGGAAGTGACGTCCCTCAAGAGCTAAGAGGTGTGATGCTCTTTAAAGAGAAAGGGAGTGAAGTTGTCAAAGCTCTTCAAATCGACTCCATCTTCGGAGCAACCGGAGAGTTAGGAGGAGCACATGCAACCGAGTTTTGGGTCGCTCTTGGACTCGCTTTTCTCGGAGGAATTCTCCTCAATGTGATGCCATGTGTGATGCCGGTAATTGCATTGAAAATCTTCAGTTTTGTCAAGATGGCTCATGAAAAGCGGAGCTTAATCTTCAAGCATGGTCTTACCTTCACAATGGGTGTGATGGTTTCGTTTTGGTTGTTATCAGGAGCATTGCTCTTGCTTCGCGCCTACGGACAGAGTGTCGGTTGGGGCTTCCAACTTCAAGAGCCTGCTTTTGTTGTTATCTTGGCTGGAATTCTCTTCCTACTGGGACTCAGTCTATTTGGAGTCTTTGAATTGGGAACATCTCTTATTTCACTCGGGCAAAAAACAGGATCTTCTCAATCATCGCCGATGATGAGTTCATTTTTAAGTGGAGTACTTGCAACACTTGTTGCAACCCCTTGCACAGGTCCTCTACTTGGACCTGCACTCGGCTTTGCTCTTACGCTTGCCCCGATCAAAGCGCTTTTGATCTTCACTGGTATGGGTCTTGGAATGGCATCTCCCTACCTCATTTTTGCCGCCTTTCCTAAGCTTGTCCGATTCTTGCCAAAGCCGGGCAATTGGATGATCACGTTCAAACAGATCATGGGCTTTTTGATGATGGCAACAGTCGTCTGGCTCATCTGGGTTTTTGGAGCACAAACAGGGAATCTTGCAACGATGCTCCTTCTCATTTCCCTCCTTATTATGGGAGTGGGAGCATGGATCTATGGAAAATGGGCGAGCCCTATCCATAAAAAACCGACCCGCTTGATCGCCACATCTATTGCTCTTATAGCCATTACATTTGGTGTGGGAAATGGGGTGATGACAGCCAAAAAATACCGCGATGTAGAAGTAGGGCAAATCGCTGATCAAAGTGGAGCGTGGCAGAGCTTTACTCCACAACGGGTTGCCGAATTGCAAGCAGCGGGAACCCCCGTTTTTGTCGATTTCACTGCGAAATGGTGCCTCATCTGCCAAGCTAATAAAGTTGTTTTGCACTCCTCAGATATGGCAACACTCTTCAACCAACACGGCATTGTTACCATGATGGCCGATTGGACAAAAAAAGACCCTGTCATCACGGAACAACTTGAGAAATTGGGTCGCAGCGGAGTTCCAGTCTATGTTCTCTATCCTGGAGAGAAAGGAGCAGACCCCTACGTTCTCCCACAAACCCTATCTTCTAAAGTGATCCAAGAATACGTCGACAAACTCCATGCTCAAACTAACTGATTCTCACGCACATTTAACGCATGGGGGAATGGAGATCGATCTCGATCCGATGTTAGAGCGTGCACAAGCAGCGGGGGTCACAACGATCCTCAATATCTCCACAGATGTAGAAGAACTTGAAAATGGGTTAAAACTCTCAAAGCGGTATCCATGGATTAAAAATGCTGCAGCAACCACGCCACACGATGTCGAGAAGCAAGGGGAGCGTGATTTTGAGCAAATCGCCACCTATGGACGTGCTGGAGCTCTCGATGCAATCGGTGAAACAGGGCTCGATTACCACTATACTTATTCACCCAAAGAGTTACAAAAAACCTTTCTTCGTCGCTACCTTGCTCTTGCCAAAGAGTGCAACCTCCCTATTGTGATTCACTGTCGCGATGCATTTGAAGATTTTTTCTCCGTCCTCGATGAAGAAAACTATCGAGGGAAGGGAGTGTTACACTGCTTTACAGGGACAATAGAGGAAGCAAAAGAAGTGATTTCTCGCGGCTGGTTTCTCTCTCTTTCAGGGATTGTTACATTTAAGAAGAGTGAAGAGCTTCGAGAAGTAGCTAAACAAACACCTTTAGATCAGCTTTTTATAGAAACAGATGCCCCTTATCTTGCTCCAGTTCCTTACCGTGGCAAACAAAATGAGCCTGCTTATCTTGTCCATACAGCGGAGTGTATTGCAAACCTACGTGGAATTACGCTAGAAGATTTAGCAGAAGCTACATCGACAAATGTTCTCTCTTTTTCAGCAAAAAGCTAAGTAAAAAAAAGTGTTTTATTGGTAGAGTAGTTGCGAGATGGCAACTCCTGCAAATGAGAAAGTTTTTGAAACAGATCAGACAAGTCAGCTTCCTCGCACCTTCGTCTTCCGCCGTCTCCACTCACTCTTAGGCCTTTGGCTTTCTCTCTATTTATGTGAACACCTTCTTGTCAACTCACAAGCAGCCCTCTTATTTCGTGATGGAGGGTATGGATTTGTAAGATCGGTGAATGCAATTCACAAACTTCCCTATTTAAAAGTGATCGAAGTCACCCTTTTGGGCCTCCCTTTTTTATTTCATGCCATTTGGGGAATTGGGTATCTTTGGAGTGGTAAATTCAACTCTTTTAAAACAGATGGGAAATCCCCCTCTCTTCCACAATATAGACGGAACAGATGGTACACTTGGCAGAGAATCACCTCTTGGGTTTTGCTCATCGGAATTATTGGACATGTCGTGCAGATGCGGTTTATTCACTACCCCTTGCTCACAAAATCAGGTGATGAGGCATTTTATACTGTTCGTGTGAAGGATGATCCAGGGATTTTCAAGATTGCACAAAAGCTCGATATCGAATTAGAGCCAGGGAAAGGGGAAAGTTTGATCGCAACAGCTCCAAGTGCTGGAGCCGCTTTTTTGCTTGTTGTACGTGAGACGATGAAAGATCCGCTCATGGTGATTCTCTATTCGATTTTTGTCGTAGCTGCTGCTTTTCACGCATTTAATGGCCTCTGGACATTTCTCATCACATGGGGAATTGCAATGACCAGACGGTCTCAAATGCGGATGCGTGGAATGATCACTGTTTTGATGGCCGTTGTCATCGTATTGGGATTGATGGCGGTTTGGGGTCCTTATTGGACACAACTTTTTCAAAGGTAAAAATGCAGAAAAAAGAAGTGATTGTTGTTGGAGGAGGTTTAGCAGGGTTGTCAGCTGCGATGCGTCTTGCCGAAAAAGGGTGTCATGTCAAAATTGTCTCTTTGACAAAAGTGAAGCGGTCCCATTCGGTTTGTGCGCAAGGAGGAATGAATGCCGCTCTCAATATGCATGGAGAAAATGACTCTCCCCACCTGCACGCCTACGATACGATTAAAGGAGGGGATTTTCTTGCAAACCAACCTCCTATCTTAGAAATGTGTCTCTCAGCCCCCGGAATTATCCAAATGCTCGACCGATTTGGCTGCCCTTTCAACCGAACTCCAACAGGGCATCTCGATGTCCGTCGCTTTGGAGGGACACTCTATAATCGAACGGTTTTTTGTGGTGCATCAACAGGACAACAGCTCCTCTATACGTTAGATGAGCAAGTGAGATGTTTTGAAGCAAAGGGGCAAGTAGAGAAGTTTGAGAATCACGAATTTTTGCGTCTTGTTCAAGATGAAGAGGGACGATCACGAGGGATTGTGATGATGAATCTCTTCAATCAAAAGCTCGATGTATTGAAAGCAGATGCCGTTGTTTTTGCAACTGGCGGTCCGGGAATGATTTTCAAAAAATCGACAAATTCTACCTTTTGTACGGGTGCAGCAAATGGACGTCTTTTCTGCCAAGGGATGCTCTATGCAAACGGAGAATTTATTCAAATCCATCCCACAGCCATTCCAGGGCATGATAAACTCCGCCTCATCTCCGAATCTGTTCGAGGAGAGGGAGGACGTGTTTGGGTTTACGGTGATGAGACAAAGAAAATCAAAGCTCCCAATGGAGAGATGATTCCGTGTGGGAAAAAAGGGGAGTGCTGGTACTTTTTAGAAGAGATGTATCCCGCCTATGGCAACCTGGTTTCACGCGATGTTGGAGCGCGTGAGGTGTTGCGCGTGTGTAAACTTGGTCTCGGAGTTGATGGGGGGAATCAGGTCTATCTCGACATCACAGAAGCCTCTCCTGAAACGCACAAAAAATTGGAAGCCGTTTTAGATATCTACCATAAATTTACCGGTGATGATCCACGCAAAGTTGCAATGAAAATTTTCCCAGCGGTCCACTATTCAATGGGAGGAGGATGGGTCGATTGGCCTGCATGTGATGATCCCGATCGGGAGAGTCGTTTCCGTCAGATGACCAACCTTGCCGGTTGTTTCAATTGTGGAGAATCAGATTACCAATACCACGGAGCGAACAGACTTGGGGCAAATTCACTCCTCTCTTGCATCTTCAGCGGATTGATTGTAGGAGAAGAAGTTCCCCGTTACATCGAAACATTGACAAATCACTTTGAAACTGTTCCAGATCAGCTTTACAATGATGCTTTGGCCTTAGAAGAGAGTGCAAAAAAAGAACTTTTAAATCGAAAGGGACCTGAAAATGTCCATAAACTTCATGATGAGCTTTCAGATCTCATGGTGGATCATGTCACTGTTGAGCGAAATGATGCCGATTTAAAAAAGACGATCGATGGAATCAAGTCAATCCGAGAGCGGTTTAAAAACATCACCCTCGATGACACCTCCCGCTTTGCCAATCAAACCTTGCAATTTGCCTTGCAATTTCTGCCGATGTTAGAGCTTGCCTTGGTAATCACGAAAGGAGCACTCCTGCGCAATGAATTCCGAGGCTCCCATTTCAAACCTGAATACACAGAGCGAGATGATAAACAGTGGCTCAAAACAACACTCGCTTCATACAGGGAAGATGAACCTGAAATCACCTATGAGCCGGTCGATCTCCGTTACTTAGATCCAGAGAAGCGTGATTATACAAAGGCGAAAAAGAAAACACCTGAATTAAAAAATGTTCCCGCATTTATCCCTTTGCCTGTATAGATAAGAAAATGGAAACCTTTATTTTAAAAGTTTGGCGCGGAACTCCTGGAAATCAATACTGGGAAGAGTTTGAACTCCCTTGTCGAGAAGGAGAGAATGTGATCAGCGCACTGATGGAGATCCAAAAAAAACCACTCAATACGAAAGGGGAAAAGGTGACTCCCGTCGTATGGGAGCAAGGGTGTCTTGAGGAAGTGTGTGGTTCATGCTCCATGCTCATCAATGGTTTTCCAAGACAAGCGTGTACAGCATTGATTAAAGACTATTTGGAAAAGTCAAAGGTGATTAAGCTCGCCCCCTTTACCAAATTTCCTCTCGTTCGTGATTTAATTGTCGATCGATCGGTGATGTTTGAAAATTTGAAAAAAGTGCATGCGTGGATCGACACCGAAGGGTCGCATGAAAAAGGATTTGGACCACTTATTTCCCAAGAAAAACAGCAAGTGATGTATGCTTTGTCAACCTGTATGACCTGTGGCTGTTGCTCAGAGGGTTGTCCTCAAGTCAACAAAAGGTCAAAATTTATAGGACCGGCACCGATTTCGCAGGTGCGTCTTTTCAACGCCCACCCCTCGGGGAAGATGCAACGCCATCTTCGCCTTCATCCTACGATGGAAGAAGGAGGGATCAGTGAGTGTGGAAATGCACAAAACTGCGTTGAAGTTTGCCCTAAAAATATTCCTTTAACCGATAGCATTGCCGTCATTGGGCGGGATGCTACACTACAATCACTGCGCGATGTTTTCAGCTTCAACGACAGGCAATAGATTTCGATCTTCAAAGTTTGCCCTCCTCCTCTACATCTTGCTTGTCAAAGCAGCTGTCATCGGTATTCTCATTGCCACTTCAGAGATCCATCTCTCCCCTGACGAAGCGCAATATTGGACCTGGAGTCAAAGTCTTGACTGGGGCTATTTTAGCAAACCTCCTGCAATTGCATGGCAGATTTGGCTGACAACTCATCTCTTTGGCAACAACGAATTTGGTATCCGAATCGGTGCCATCCTCATCTCCCTCTTCCTTGCCCTTGCCGTCTACTTTCTTGCTCATCACGCACGCCTTAAAGAACGAACCTGTTTTTGGGCTGCCATTGTGATGGCTTTTTGCCCCCTTGGAATCTTTCTCTCTTTTGCAGCAACAACAGATGGGGGGTCGATCCTTTTTCTCACCCTTGCAATTGCACAAGTCGTACGGGGACTTCATGATAAACAGGGGCCAAACTATCCACTTGCCGGTCTCTTTATCTTGATTGGTGCACTCTACAAGTGGACAGCCTACATCTTTTGGCCGATCACCATTGTGATGGCTCTTTTTCATCCCAAATTAAGGCAGTGGTCGCTCTTCTGGGGGATTATTATTTCACTTCTAGCCCTTCTCCCCTCTCTTTACTGGAATATGAACCACGACTTTGCCACCTTCAAACATGTTGGTGAAACGCTCTACCACAGCCGAGGAGGAAAAGGAGGAAATGGATTTGATTTTTTCTTCTCCCAAGTGGGGATTCTCTCACCGGTCTTTTTTGTCCTGCTGGTGATAAGTTACTTTTATATCCGAAAACCCTCCTTGACCTACTGCGGGCTTTTTCCTTTGCTAATCCTCTTCTATTTTGTCTCCGCTTTTTTCAAAAAGATGCAACCCAATTGGGGTGATTTTCTCTATCCTCCAGCCACTGTACTCATTGCTTGGGTAAGTCTTGAGCGGATTCGGTACGGTCGCTTTTGGCTCCATTTTGGATTGTGGCTTTCAATTTTTGGAACTTTTTTCGCCCTGACCATCCCTTGGGTACAGAAGCATAACATGTTTTCTATCTTTCCCATCTCCTATAAAGCCAATCCTTTTCGCCAAAGTGTCGGGTGGCAAAATTTAGAAACAGCACTTGCAGCAGCTGGCTACGATCAAGAAGAAGCTTTTCTTTTTGGAGACCGTTACCAAACAACGAGTTTGCTCAGCTTTTATGTTCCTCATAAAAAACGGTCCTATTTTTTCAATGTCAACCGCGAGAGGAAAAATCAATTTTCCTACACTCCTAGGATGGAAGCGCATGAGGTTGGAGAGACAGGTTACTTTGTCTTGTTAGAAAATGTGCCAAAAGATTGGCTCGATTGGTATGAGACGTATTATCCCGAAAAACTCGAGCCCTATTTTGAAAAGGTTGAATATGCCGGAAGCTATCCGCTTTACACAGCCTATAATCAACCAGTCAAACATGCCATTGTCTTTAAATGTGAAAATTATCAGGGGACTGCCCCTGAAGATCCAGACCATTATTGATTCATCTTTGAAAATTCCAATACATCCTTTGAATTTTCAATGCAAAAGAGTGGTGCTTTTTCGATGTGGGCGATTGAGCACTTCATGGGGGAGAGCACACTCTTTCCCATTGAGGTGATCGATTAAATGCAATTTTAACTGCGAGAGAAAAGTGGCTTTACACTCAAAATAATCAGAGAGAGTGCAGAGGAAATCAGTGTGGGAACGATCAGCTCGGTATTTAGGTCTCTTTTGTGGCATGAGAAGATAATCCATCTTCTTGGGATCAAATTTCCATAGAAAAGAAGTGTGGTGGAGCCATCGATTTTTTTGAATATATTGCGCATTCCCCCCAAATTTTTTCTCTCCAATGACATAATCATTCTCTTGAATTTCAAATTCTTTTGGGAAAAAAGGAGAGTAAACGTTTTTTGAAAATTCAAAAATAGGTTTCGGAGTTTTTATTCCATTGGAGATAAAAGTAACAAAAATCGTCTCTTCATCGACATAGACAGTCCCCCCTCCAGAAAACCGCTTGATGACAGGGATATTGTCTCGATCTACGAGAGTTTGATCGATCAGCTGCTCTGGCTTGCCCGAGATCCCCATAACAATAGCAGGGGGAGTTCCTACATTGATCAGGCACCAATTGCGAGTATCAGCTCGCAAAAGGGCTTCCTCAAGCTTAAGCTGTTCTAAAACAGGGAGTTTTTTTAATAAAAGAAGAGAAAACATAGGTTGATTTTTAGTGTATATTTTTGTACAATAATTTACAATCCAATGAGTTACTCTTTACCAACATCACCATTTTCCATTCCAGAATTGCGCTTTGAGATCTTCAGCCACTTAAATAATGGGAAAGAGCTTGTAGCATGTGCTCAAGTTTGTAAGGTATGGAACACCGAAATTAAAACAAATTTCCGCGTACAAGTAGTTGTTTATAACCTCTTGCTTTCTAAGGTAAATATTAGAGACTGGCCCAAAAAGATCTGGTCAGTTTTTCCTAAAATAAGAAAAATATCAGATCTAAATAACGGGTATCAAACGGCTTTAGCAGCTCTTTCGTTAGAGGACCAAATTTCCATAGCTGAGAATCAATTGCGTGCAAATAGTTTCAGTGAGGGAAGGCAAATTTTATCCAGAGTCCAAAGTCAACTTTTAACTACGCAGTATGATTATGTTTATCTTTATCTCCGTATTGGAGAGGCTTGGGCTCATGCAGGTTACTTCTCAATGGCTGAAAAGATACTTAATTACGCTACAAGTAACGAATTTTCCAATTTATTTTACGAAGATTGTACTCTCGTATTAAATTCAGTATTACGTTTTATGGCTTTGAATAAAGCAAATCAAGGTGATATTGAAGGGGCTGTGGCAGTAGCTCGGAAAGATGGTGAAGGAGTTGTGGCTTTACAACTGATCTTTTCTCTGCTTGCACAGAAGAAACTAGATCGTGCTGAGCAGATTGCTGAAGCTCTTAAAATACCCTCATTACTTGAAAAGATTCAGAAGGCAAGAGAGGGGGGGAATGCAGGCTCAATTCCTGTCATAGATGGAGATAAGTCTTTAATAACAAGTGTTAAAAAGTTGATCAAAGAGAAAAAAATAGAAGAAGCAATGGCAGCTGTTTTACAGATTAAAAATCCAACAACGCGTCTGCAAGCTTATAAATTGATCACTGCGTATTGGATTGAAGTAGAAGGAGTTGATTCAATTGAAAGAGGAATGACTGTAGATCAAAACGCTAACTATAAAGATCTTAAGGGTGGGTTAAAGAGAGAGACAGCACACGCAGCTTTTATACGTCTTGTTATTCAAAGCCAAGTGGGGAAGGGAAGTTTTGCAAAAGCAATTAAGATTGCAGAGTCTGTTAAGGGGAGGCTACACTATTCTTTCTTATCTGTAGTAGCTAGGGGGCAAATTAAGCAAAAGATGTTTGCAGCTGCTGAATCGATTGTGGGTAGAATAAAGAATCCAGGAAACCAGAAAAAATTGGTTGAAAAAATGGCAAAAGCCTTAATCAAACAAAAAGTGGGAAAAAAGATGCCCTCTGGAGAAAGAGAAACTCTTTTGACAGACATTAAAAGGATTGTTCAAAAGATTGAGAGGGTTGAACTTCAAGATGCAGTGTTAGAAGAACTAGCACTCACTGGAGTCGAGCAAGACTTTACAGTTGGAGCGAGGCTTCGTAAGATGATATCTAAAGCTGAAAAAAGAGAACAAATTTTTAGAAGGCTCTCTTTGTCCCAAGCTTACATATGTCTAGACAAAGCCTAGATCTAGATAAAAGCCTTTTTTTTTATTCTTTAGTCGTGTATGTTATCTCTCAAATGACTCCAATTGTTACTTCTACATACGATCCTAGTACCGGTGGAAAGATCTATAGAGAGATCCAAAGACAACGCTCCAGTGGGGAACCGCCAGTTTGCTCATGGGCTCGCACTTTTTTTGGTAAGACAATTTCATGTGCTGGCGAATACCAAAACCTTCAGCAAGCTAATGAACAGACCAGAGAGTGGCGAAGAATGTATGATGATCCTGAGAATCACAGATGGATAAAGCAAGATATTGGCTATGTACTGAGAAAAGAGTGTTTCCCTCGCCAAGAAAAGTGTGAACAAGCCTATACACACTGCATGCTTGCTCATTTAAACTGTTTCCCCGAACAACGATCTAAAGCCTAGAATGTCTATTGTTCCGCGCTCTTTTGTAGATGCCCATTTTTTATCTACCAATTCATCAGAACAGTTCCCAGAGATATGGAAGCGCATTTTTACCCAGCTCTCCTCACAGGAACTTGCTAGAGCTTCTAGGGTTTGTAGAGCATGGCGTGTTTATATCCATCAGAAATATCCATCTCTAGAGATTCAAAGTGCTTTTCAAAAAGCTTTGAATCTTCAGATTCCACTACAAAAATGGCCAAAGGGATTGATGGGTGAAGTTCGTCGGATGGAAGAGGAATGCCGCTCTCATATTCAATGGGATCGATTTGTAGCTCTTTCTAAGAAATCTTCGTTAGACCACCGAATTGCACTTGCCAAACAGCAGTATCAAGCGGGGAAGTGCGAAGAGGGTTGGGAAACATTGTGGGAGATTCTTCCATTGATCAATTTTAATGTTATTAAGCGAGATGAAAGATATGAAAAAATTGCAAAAGTATTAATAGAATTCAAAGATTTTAATAATGTGCTAACGGTCAGCTCACGGATCTTAGATTTAGAGATAAAAGACTATGTTCTAAACTTACTTGCAACGGCCAAAGTCAATGAAGGGGATATTGCAGGAGGTAAAGAGGTGGCTTTAGTGATAAATCATCCCTGTTATAGATCCGAGGCATTTAGGGAAATTGCTATCAGGCAGATTTGGATAAAAGATTATCGAGGTCTTTTAGAATCTTTTCAACAGATTGGATTAGAAAAAGATAGAGATTTTGTTTATGTAGAAATTGTAATAGTAGAAGTGGAGTTATTGAATATTAGAGAAGCTGTAATAGTTGCTGAGAAAATTAGAGATCCTAAAATTAAAGATTGTGCACTTGAAGCAATTGCATCTACTAAAGCTAGAAGAGGCGATTTTGTAGGAGCCCTACAGGTTTCTCAGATAATTGCATCAGAAGAGATTAAACAAGAGTCTGTGCAAGAGATTGTTAATGTTGGAGTTGGGGTGACCTTTAGGGGCACGCCATTTGAGGAGTTCTTATCTGTTATAGAGGCTCAAGTGGAGTGTGGAGAGTTTGAGGTTGCGATACAAAATGCCAATGCAATGCACATCACTCCTTTCAAAAATGAAGCATTTAAAATCATTGCTTTAGCCCTTTTTAAAAGAGGAGAAAGAGAATGGGCCGAAAAAATTTCTAAGGGGATCTCAGGTCTCTATTCAAATATTGATTATTCGAGGTTAGTCAAAACGATGGTCAGAGCAAGAGCTTTGGCAGGAGAGATTAAAGAGGCAATAGAGATTTCTCAAAGAGTTGTTGGTGTCCCGCGAAGGAGAAGGCTGATTAAGCTGATCGCTGCGATTCAAGCCAACCTTCCCAAGCAGAGTCGTGAAGCTGTCCAAAGAACATGTGCAGTTGGCCTTTATCGAGGCTTATTTGAGGAGGTTTGTAAGGACGAGGCTTTAAAACAGTGTACTCGTGCGATAGTCAAGAAAAGAAAAACCATTCAATAAGGTTGATTTTTTTTAAACAAATTGTTGATTTTTATTATTAAATAATTTAAAGTATTTTTATTTAATAGTGGTAAATATGACTTTAGAAATTAAAACATCTCACTGGTTTTTTGAAGGTGGTGCGACATATGATCAGTTTCCAAAGGTATGGGAGTGTATTTTTGGCCATCTAACAGGGGAAGCACTTATTACAGCGGTTTTAGTCTGTAAGGTATGGAGGGACTATATCGGTCAAACTCCAATCTTGTGTCAGCGCTGTTTTTTACACCGAGCTTCACGATACATAGAGATAGATCAGTGGCCAAAGAGGTTGGTTAATTTATTACCTTATGGTGGGAAGTGGCGCCTTTCCAAAGAATGGGAAAAATATATAGAGACGATGAGTACTTGCTCAGTAGATAAAAGAATTTTACTCGCAAAATGGCAATTTCGATTAGGAGATGTAAAATGTGGAAGTCAAACTTTAGATAAGCTTAGAGAGCCAATAGAGGGCAACCCCGCTAAGCAGGATAAGAGACTTCAAGTTATTGCAGATTTTTTAATAGAATATGGAGCATTTGAAAAAGCTTTAAAGATAGCTCGGCAGATCTTGAATCTAGGTATAAAGATGAAGTTTTTGGGTAAAGTTGCTGAGGGCAAAGCAGGTAAAGGGGATATTTCTGGTAGTAAGAAGATTGTTTCTGACGAAATAGAAGACACAGTCGAATCTCCGTATAAATCAAATAGTTTGGTCAAAATTGCTGAAAAACAAGCTTGTGCTGGAAAGCATGTAGAGGCTTTGGAAACAATTAGAGAGGTTGCTTTAGCAATAAAAGACCCTTTCTATAAAAAGATGGTGAGCATCGCAATAGATCGAGAGTCTATTGCAAACGCAATTAAGTGGGCCTCTAAAATTATAGATCATGAGATGAGAGCTCGTGCTTTTAAATCAGTTGCTGTTGCACAAGCTAAAAAAGGGGATTTTAAAAACGCTCTATCAATTGCTAAAACACGCTGCGAAGAGAGCGCTCTACAACAGATCAGTCGAGTTGAAGCTGAAGCAAAAAGAATGGAAAATGCACTGAAAGCTGCTGATTCAATTCAAGATCCGGAGATAAAGTCAAAGGCTTTACAATTCATAATAAAAACTGAGTCTAAGAGAAAGAGGGTTCTAGAAGCATTAGCAATTGCGGAAAAGGTTGAGGATGAAGTTGCTCAGGACCATTTTTTTGTAACAGTTGTTAAAACTTGCTCTGAATGTGGAAATATTGAAGGGGCAAAACAAGCTTTGGAAAAAATTACAAATTTTTTCGAAAAGGGTGAAGCTTTAGTATCGATAATTGAAGCTCAAGCTAAAAAAGGGGAATTTGAAGCTGCTATACAAGCGATAACAGACATAGGGGGAGTTGATTTTTTAGAAGAGAAGGCTTTTCATTCCATTTCATTAGCTCTTGTTGAAAAGGGAGATAATCGACGCGCTGAGGAATTTGCTGAACAAATCACGGGGCTCTACTCAGATAGGAAATATTCAGGGTTATTGAAAAAGCTTGTTAAAGCGAGAGCTTCTGCTGGAGATTTTAAAGAAGCAGTGGAGTATATTAAAAAAGTTACTAGCCCCGACAAAAAAAGAAGGCTACTTAAAGCCATCGGTATGACCCAAGCTCAATTCTGTAAGGAGAAAGTTGGATCTATCCGACAAACATGTGCAGCTTCTAAGGACCAGACTTTATTTGCAGAAATTCGTGCTGGAGATATTTTAGAGCGAGCTCTTGATAAAGTAAAAAGGGTCAAAAGAACTCGTTAGCTCCCTTTCTTTAGGCAAATCATAAGGACCTGAAGATCGGCAGGTGAAACAGCGGCAATGCGCGATGCTTGCCCCAGATTATTTGGTCGAAAATGGAGGAGTTTCTCTTTAGCTTCTTGTCTAAGACCTGTCACTTTTGCAAAATCAAAACTGTCGGGAATCTCTATTTTCTCCACATCGTCAAACCGCTTGACATCTTGTTGTTGTCTAGAAATATACCCTGCATACTTTAGATTGAACTCAATTTGAAAGTTGATCTCTTCTCCATGGTCAACCACCTCTTCATACGTTGCAAGAAGGGTTTGATAATCCATCTCTGGTCGGCAAAGAAGTTGTGCAAGGGAGGTCCCTTTTCCATTGATCTGTTTGTAAGTTTTTGTAAGTTTTAATGTCTCTTGTTCAAGGATGTTTTTCTTGTGGCAGAGTCGTTGGTAGCGCTCTTCATCGATAAGGCCGAGTCGATAGCCGTAGTGACGGAGGCGGAGGTCGCTGTTATCTTGTCGAAGCAAAAGACGATGTTCAGCGCGAGAGGTGAACATCCGATACGGTTCATCAATTGGTTTGGTGACCAAATCATCGATCATCACTCCGATATACGCCTCTGCACGAGAGAGGATAAAGGGGGCTTTATTTTGCACAAGGTGTGCTGCATTGATTCCTGCCATCAACCCTTGCGCTGCAGCCTCTTCGTATCCTGTTGTTCCGTTGATCTGTCCTGCAAAAAAGAGGCCAGAGATAGATTTTGTTTCAAGGGTTGCTTTGATCTGTCCACTTTCAACATAGTCATATTCAATGGCATAGGCGGGTCTTGTGATTTTTGCATGTTCTAGCCCCGGAATAGAATGGATCATCTGTAGCTGGACATCGATTGGAAGGGAGGAGGAGATTCCATTTGTATAGAATTCTTCGGTATGAAGCCCTTCGGGCTCGAGAAAAATTTGATGCCGCTCTTTATCGGCAAAGCGGACAACTTTATCTTCAATCGAGGGGCAGTAGCGGGGGCCAATACTTTGGATTTTTCCCGAGTAGAGAGGAGAGCGGTGGATATTGTTTTGAATGATTTTTTTTGTTTCAGAAGAGGTGTAGGTGATCCAACAAGAGCGGGAAGGAAGAGGTGTAAACTCTTCTTTATCAAAAGAAAACCGAATGCCTTTTTCAGCGGGTTGTTCTTCTAGCTTGGAAAAATCGATCGTTCTTCCATTAAGTCGAGGAGGAGTCCCCGTCTTAAGGCGTCCTATCCGAAATCCGAGCTCTTCTAAAGAGGCTGAAAGGCCGACAGAGGGTTTATCTCCTGCTCGTCCTCCAGAGAAGTGGTTCTCTCCTAAATGGAGCAGTCCTCGCATAAAGGTGCCGGATGAGAGGATAAGTGTTTTTGTTGGATAGTAGATCCCCTCTTGTGTAGAAATTCCTATGATTTGGTCGTTTTCGACATGTAAAGCGGTGATAGTTCCTTGGTGGATATCGAGATTTGGGGTTTTCTCAAGCCGGTGCTTCATCTCAGTTTGGTAGGCGACTTTATCGGCTTGAGCACGTGGAGCCCAAACAGCAGCTCCTTTAGAGGCATTGAGCATCCGGAATTGAATTCCGGTCTGGTCGGTCACTTTGCCCATCTCTCCGCCAAGAGCGTCGATTTCTCGAACCATGTGCCCTTTTCCAACGCCTCCAATAGCTGGGTTACAGCTCATCTTGGCGATGGTATCGAGATTCATGGTGAGCAAAATCGTGGAAGCACCAAGACGCGCAGAGGCTAAAGCTGCTTCGCATCCTGCATGTCCGCCACCGACCACGATCACATCGTAGGTTTCAGGGTAGTGCCACATGAAGTGAAGGAATTACTTGTTTTTGTGACGATCGCGTCTGCGCCGCTTTTTCCGCTTGTGCTTTGCGATCTTATACTTTCTTTTTTTCTTAACTGAAGACATTGCGAATAGTTTAGGAAAAAGGGAGGTAAAAGTAAAGCTTAGATTGAGGCAAAGGGAGATTCTTCTTCCATTTCGACTTGGATCGGGGTGTAATTGCGGAATTGACCGAGCTCTTTGACGAAGGTGAGGTTGACATTTCCAATCGCTCCATGCCGGTTTTTGGCGACAATCAGCTCTGCCATTCCTGGCTTATCATTGGGGTCATAGTAGTCTCTTCTTAGGAGGAAGGCAATCACATCACTATCTTGTTCGATACTATTGTGGACGATGATCCCATTGGCAGCAAAATTATGGACGAGGGGGACTGTGGCGTCATAGACATCAGCTTCTCCAAGCTCTTCAATGGAGACGATGGGATCAAAAATAATTTGATTTTGATCGATAATGGCGATCGGTGTCCCCACTTTCAGGTGTTCTAAGGCACGCCATGTTTTGGTGATCACATGGGTGGATTCTTCATGAGCTGATTCTTCTCTCTCTTCTTCGACAAGAAAAGGGTGGTTGCTGCTCGCTTTGATCTGTCTCCCTTTGGTGGTTTTTAGGTGGAAGAGCATTTTTTTTCCTGAATAGAATACTTTGGTCATTTGGTGTTGTCCTAAGTGGCCGAGTGTATCGACAGCTTGGACAGTCAAATGTTGCCGTTTCCCTGCAAGCTCTTCCATTCGGTAGACCTTTCGATTCTTTGAATCAATGATGGTAGTATCTCCAGCCAAACAGCCCGATTCACGTAGATCACTCATCATAGGACGGTGACCTGCTCGGTCTTCTACTTTTCGGGAGAGTTGAGATGGACAAAGGACAGGAATATTGAGTTCCCTCGCCAATGTCTTTAACATTCGTGAAATTTCAGACACTTCGACTTGTCGACTTTCGGCCGAACGGTTGGAGCCTGCGCCGGTGATCAACTGAAGGTAGTCGATGACAAGTAGGCGGATTCCATAGCTCTCTTTCATCCGTCTGGCACGTGCTCTGATATCGCTGATTTTCAAGCCAGGTTGATCATCGATGATAAAGGTGTGTTTTTGCATCTCGCCAACAGCTGCGACAATCCTTTGGAATTCAGCGCCTGAGAGAGAACCTGTCCGAATTTTATCTGATTCGACTTCTGCTTGAGCGGTAACCAATCGATCGAGAAGTTGATCTGCTGTCATCTCCAAGGAGAAGAAGCCGACGGGCATATTGTTTTGGAAACAGACTTGTTGGGCGACATTGAGGGCAAAAGCTGTCTTCCCCATCGCAGGTCGACCGGCGATAATCATCAAATTCGAATCGTTGAGTCCATTGATGATTTTATCTAAATCGGCAAAATTTGTTGGAATCCCTGTCACTTTTGAATCTTCAGGGCCGAGGGTGCGATACCGCTCTTGCCTCTCTTGAACTTCTTTTAGGAAGGGTGTTCCAGATCCAGCAAGTAGATCTTTGATCGTCACTCCTGCTTGGGTTGTGGACGATTGGCTGATTTGAAAGAAAAGATTTTGTGCATCATCGAGAGAACCATACACATCTTGAGGCTCTTCAAACGCTTTTTTTTCTACCACTTGGGCTGCATCGATCATCCGGCGTAAGATCGACTTTGTCTTGACAATCTCAGCATACTCTTCGATATAAGCGGAGGTCCCCGCATACTGTGCAAGCGTTGCGACATAGCCAGCACCACCGATACTTTCTAATTTCCCTTGCCGCTTGAGCTCCTCGCAGACGAGATGAACATCGGCAGGTTTGTCTTGGGAATACGCCTCTTTGAGAATGTGGAAAATGGCTCGATGTTCGGGAAAATAGAAGTCTGTTTCATCTAAAATATCTGATCCCGTATTCAAGCTATTGATGTGTGTCAGCATCGAGCCGAGCACCATCATCTCAGATTCTTTAGAGTAGGGAGCGACTTTATAATTAGGCATTGGAAAAAACCATAGTCCATCTTTGTACAAAAGTCCAGTTTTGATGTACAATCCCCAAACCTTGAGTGGAAAGATGGCTGAGTGGCCGAAAGCACGTCCCTGCTAAGGACGCATACCTTCACGGGTATCGAGGGTTCGAATCCCTCTCTTTCCGAATTTCTCTATGATCTCGAGCAAGACACTCCCTAACCGGGCAGTGTTTTCTCGATGGTTTTTCAACAAAATTTCTTTTGATGGAAGGTGTCGCTCTTCTTTAAGAAGTCCTCTCATTTTGGCCAAAAGGTCTTCTGAGTCCCCCACTTTGAAAAAATGGGCGTGTGATTTAGAGATCTCTTGGTTAACAGGGATATCGGAGACAATGGCAGGAACTCCCAAGGCAACAGCGTTATAGAGCATTCCTCCTCCAGGCCCTCCTTCAAAGCGGGTGGGTTGAACCACTCCAATGGAATATTTCATCAACTCAATTTGATCTCTCTTTGGAATATGGCCGAGGAGGTGAACCCGCTCCTTTATTCCCCATTTTGCAAGGGTATCGAGCAGTTCTTGATAATAGCCTGGGAAACGGAAATCATCTTCTCCCCCAGTGCAAACAAGGTGGATATCAGGAAGCTCTTTTAAAGCTTTAAAGGCTGTTAGATGGTCTTTATGGATCCAAAACTGGTTGGAGATCATGAAGTAGGGTTTTTGAATCGCATATTTTTTCTTCACATCATAAAGAAGAGGGTTGAGCCAGTCGGTGTCTAATAAGATAGGAGAGAAGGGGAGGGGGAAGATTTCACATGTTGTCTTTGGGAAAAAAGTTTCAAAATCTTTTTTTACATCTTTTGAAGTGACGATCACCCCTTCTCTTGTTGCGAGGAGATTTTCGATGGTACGCTCTCTATTTTCTCGCTCTTTTTCTGAAAAATAGTGGGGAAAGTGTTTATGTTGCAGGTCGGGATAATACCCAATATCAGCTGTTTCAATGGGAATATCACTCCAACAAAATAGGGCGAGATCAGCTCCCAGCTTTTTTAAGGAGCGGTTCACCCTTTTTTTCCCAAATGAGCAGTAGCTGACCTTCCCTTTTTCGAAGGGATTTTTTTTGAAATAGGTGATCACTGTTTTGAGAAGGGGGATTTTCATCAAGAGACGAGAAAATTTTCCGAAGAATTTTTTTTCGGGTAGAAGGATTGTCACATTATATTTTTCAGGGTCATAGGTTTCAAGAAGCGCTGTGGCATTGATTTTAAAAAAATCGACACCTCCAGCCCAATTCATAAACCCATCGGCGAGTAAAACGATCTGTTTTTTCATAAGCAAAAGGGCATAATAACATTGAAGTGCTATTATTGCACCCTCTGACCATTTTAGTGCCCATGTTAAAACAGTTTTGGCCAATCAAAGAGTATCGGCTCTAATTGGTGACACACCCTAGTCTAGCGCAACTCTCGGATCGAGGAAGGTGTAGGCGATGTCAGCGATGATGTAGCCGATAAGGGTGAGTAGGGAGCCTGCAAAGGCAGAGAAGAGAACAACATTGTAATCTCGGTTTAAGATCGCTTCATAGAAAAAACGGCCAAATCCATTGATCTCAAACACAGTTTCAACAATGAGGGAGCCTCCGAGGATCACTCCGAGTGAGGCGGCAAGTGATGTGACGATGGTGATCGCTCCATTTCGCCCCACGTGCTTTACTAAAATAGTCTTTAGGGGAAGTCCTTTTGCGTAGGCGGTGCGGACATAATCTTGTCGGAGCACTTCTAAAAAGGCTGTACGAGAGAGGCGCGCTTGCACCGCTAAGGTTCCATACATGATGGTGATCAGGGGTAAAAAAATGTGCAAAGAGATGTCCCCTATCTTTTTAATCGAGGTGAGCTGGTGATAGGTTTGCTCAGGGCTGTGGAAACCGGAAAAAGGGATGGGAATTTTTGTAAAAGGGACAGTATTGTGTAAGGCAACTTTTTCGATAAGGAAGGGGGCGACAACAAAGATGGGGACAGCAAAGAGAATGAGGAAAAGGATATTGAGAGAGATGTCAGGCCACTGGTTTTGCTTTACTGCCATCACCATTCCAAAAAGTTGACAGAGCCCAAAGGTGAGAAGCATTGGAATAATGGCAAGAGTAAGAGAGTATTTGATCCGTTTAGCCACTTCACTGATCACGGTTCGGTTGCTGTCGTTTCGCAATGTTCCAAAGTCGAGGAGAAAAACGCGTGAGAGGTAGCGGGAGAAGCGCGTTTCAAAGAAAAAAGTTTTCCAAGCATCCCATCCTGTTTTTTCAAAGATTTGAGGTTGCATTGCAAACCAAGTGGCAAGCTGTTCCACTTTCTCTTCGATTTTTTCACTTGGGTCAAACGGATGGATTCGAAAGGAAGCCAAGTGGGAGTTGGTTTTTGCAATTTGATAGTTGGCCTGTTTTTGTTTTTTGCTAAGGGTAGGGCCTACGTGTCCTTGCTTGGTTCCTCCTCGGATAAAAAGGTTGGTGGCTGTTTTTTTCAATGGAAGGGAATTTGCACTGTCTTGAGCTTCTTTTAGAAGAAGGGGCATTACAAAACGAGCTCGATCCCCCCAAAGGGTGCGGAGGTTGTGGTACTCTTGCACACTCATCTCCTCCCGTCTATGAGCAAGCTTATCAAGGGCTGTATGCACTTTTTCTTGGGAGAGTGTCCACCAGGTATTGACGAGGATAGGAAGGGTGAGTCCATAGTGTTCTCGAAAGAGGAGGTGTTGGTTCTCTTCTGTCGAGCCTTGCATATCGGCAGAGCGGGTGAGGTCTCCTGTCGAACTTTTGTCGGTTACTGAAACGGGATCACCTGGGACAAGGTTGAGAATGATAAAATTCACAAGGATAATCGCAAAGAGAGTCACGGGAAGCAAAAAGAGTCGTCTAATGAGATACTGGGTCATCGATCCACACTGCTTGTAGATTGGGTTCAGGAATATCCGCTCCTGGAATCAAATCTTGCCTATCTCGCGGGATAAAGAGGTTTTTAACCTGCTCACGGTAGAGTAGGCACACTTTTGGTGTGTAGAGGAAGGTGTACGGATTTTCCGAGTGGATGATCTTATGAAATGCGTGGTAGAGGGCTGTCCGTTTTTCATGTTCGGTTTCATAATTCAATCGATCGATAATTGTATCGATCGTCGGATTAGCAAAACCGATCGCATTGGAAGATCCTTTCTCTTCGGCTCCTGCAGAGTGCCAAATCTGTCTTGGATCATCAGGAGGTGTTCCAAGCTTCCATCCCATAAAAATGGCATCAAATGTTTTGTCATCAAATTGCCGAGAAAGATCGGTGATATCGACACCGTACGGTTGGCAGTCGATTCCAATGGAGCGGAAAGAGGTGGCGATATAGTCGACAATCACCTTTGTTGAAAGGCTCTTGACATAGTAGATCAATCGAAAGCGAAAGGGAACCCGTTTTCCATCGATCATCTTATCCCGAATTCCATCTCCATCGAGGTCAACCCACCCCTCTTCTTCTAGAAGGCGGCATGCGGTTGTGGGGTTGAAAGGCCACGCGCTGATTGAGGGATCGTATGCTGATGAATAGGGGAAGAAAGGTCCCGTGATTGCAATAGCCATCTGATTGAGATTTTGCTCAATGATGCGGCGACGGTCGATTGCATAGGTGAGCGCTTGTCTCACTTTTAAGGATCCAAAAAAATCGGTCTTTTGATTCCACCCCAAGTAGTAGAAACACCGGTCGATGTATTCGATCTTTTCAATCGCTTCCCCTCTCTTTTTTTGCTCTTGGTAATCAGAGCTGGAAAGGAATGTATCGAGTTCGGCGAGTTGATTGGGAGCTAATATGCAGTGATTGAGGTTTCCAGCTTTAAAGTCTTGCCAAACAGCATCGGGACTCTCTTTAAAGAGGAAGTTCACTCCGTCTGTGAGAACAGCGTGTCGGTTGTGGTACTCGGAATTTCTCCTGAAATAAATTCCCTCATCAGTCATCCCTTCAAAAAGATAGGGGCCACAGCTGACGATACAATTTTTTGCCCAATGGTGAGAAAAATTTTGAGCCCAAATGGAATTTGTTCGGTAGGTATCACGCTCGTTATCTTCCTCTAAAATTTTGGTCCCATCAGCAAAATGTTGATAGACAAATCGGGGGAGTGGTTGCAAAGAGCCTGTCAAACTGAGTGAAGAGTATTTGATTTTATCTTCCCCCTGATCTGTTGGAAACACTTTCCAACGGACGACAAAGGTGTAATCATCGATAACATCAAACTCTTCAATTTCACTGAAATAACTTCGAAGTGAAGCCGCCTTTGCCTCTGAGATGTATGGATTCATGACAGCGTCGAAGAAAAACTTAAAATCGTGAGCGGTCACCCGCTGTTTTTCAAAGAAGCAAGGAGCGAGTTCAAAATTTGAAGGGAAGTGTGCTTCATTAAGAGGTTGCCAGTAAAGGTCATCTCTAAGATGGACCCAATACTCCGGAATATGTGGAAGATCTGCGCGGGGGCGAGATTCAATCTTAAGGGCTAAATCTGGAGCCATCGTTTCAAATTTCCCAAATTGCAGTTGTGCAAGGGAAGGGATACACATCGATTGCATTTTTGACACATCACGAAACCCATTGAAAGGGTGGAGATTTTCTGGCCGCCCAATGAGCGCTTCTTTACGTATCCCTTTGGGCATGAAATCTCTTCCAAGTAAAGTGGGAAGAGTTTTGACATAATAGGGGTCTTCTTTAAGAAGATTGGGAAAAAGAGAGCTCAAATGGGGGCGAGGAATTTTGTTTTCGGGATGGGGAGAGGAGGCTAAATTGTGTGAAAACTTTTCGGAGAGTTTAACAGTCTCTTTTTGCAACCGACCAATTTCAGCGTGCAGCGCTTTTAGATCTTCTTCAATGAGATTCGAGGACCACCAAACAAGAGCAAGTAGGCAGACAGCAACAAAGCTAATGATTCCTTTAAATATCTTCATTCTTTGATCTTATGTCCGGATAAGTTGCCAAGTCCATCATAGGCTGCATATTTGTATAAATCGTGTAGAGTGGGGAAATTGTATACCTTTCCAATCACATCAAGAAGTGTCCGTTTTCCTTCGATCAGACTCATTCCATGGTGGATGAGTTCTGTTGCTAGATGTCCTACGATATGGACACCTCGGATCACAAGGTCATCTCTTGTAAAGACGAGTTTGAGCATTCCCCCTTCAGCACCCATGATTTTCCCACGAGGCATATCTTTATGGCGAGAGACTCCTATGCAATAGGCAAGTCCCTCTTTTTTAGCTTCTTCTTCGCTGATTCCAGCGCAAGAGATTTCAGGGACTGTGTAAATTCCGTAAGGCAAAACAGGAGCGATCTCTTCAATATCTTTTGTATTGAACATGTGAGCAACAGCGACCCGTCCCTGATCCATACTTGTACTTGCAAGAGCTGGAAAACCGATCACATCACCAACAGCGTAGATATTAGAGACGGTTGTTTGATATTGATCATTCACTTCGATCGTCTCTCGTTTTGTCACAGAAATTCCCACATTATCGAGTTTCAATTCGGCAACCCGTCCACACCTTCCAGCAGCAAAGAGGAACATTTCAACATTGAGAACCTCTCCTGATTCAAGTTTTACCCTCACTTTATCATGTTCAGAATTTGGCAATTCCACCAATTCGACCCCTTTGTTGAAAAGAAGATCGATCTCATCATGTTTCATTTGTTCTGTAAAGGCATCGACGATCTGTTTGTCGATAAAAGAGAGGATTGTATCGCCATGGTTGATCAAAAAGACCTTTGTTCCCATCGTCGAGAAAATCGTTGCATATTCACATCCAATCACTCCAGCGCCGAGCACAGCGATCGATTGAGGAAACTTTTTGATATTCAAAATGGTGTCTGAATCGTGCACCTGCTTATTGTCAAAAGGGATATTAGAAGGTTGGAAAGGGTAAGACCCTGTCGCGATTAAGATGTAGTTCCCCTTCAATTCAAGCTCTTTTGGACCGTTGATGCGGATGGTATTTGCATCTACAAAAGAGGCGATTCCGTGGTAGATATCGACACCGTGGCGCAACAAGTTTCGATGCACCTCTTCAGATTCTGTTTTCATGATGTAATTTTTTCGATACATGAAGGTTTCCACCCCCGTATCTGATTCTACATCTCGGTCGACACCATAGAGACCTTTGTCGTATTTCCCTGAAAGAAAAAGGGCCGACTCTTTCAATGTTTTAGAAGGGAGTGTTCCTGTATTGACTCCAGCCCCTCCAAAAACAGCTTCCCGTTCGATGAGAGCCACTTTATGTCCGAAGTATGCTGCTTTTACCGCAGCCTTTTCTCCTGCAGGTCCACTTCCAATAACGATGAGCTCATAACTTTCTGTCATTTTTCTCCCCTAGTTTATCCTCCCCGAGTTTCCACATCTTTTTTTTTAAAACAAGACAATATGATAGGGCAAATTTAGATGGGGGATGGCTCCCAAATGAGCAAGGGCGCGGAGGAGAGCCAGAAGACCAACACAGAGGGTTGCGCCCCCCATTAAATAGGAGTAGCCACTTCTCCATTTTTGGAGAAGAGATGAAGCGTAGAGAGCTGCCACTAATGAAGGAGAGGTGAGAAGGGCAAAACAAAATCCATTGAAAAGGCCGACCCAAGCAGAATCAGCCAGTGCACATGCAGAAAAAACAATCATGCTCTGACCACACGGAAGAAGGACTGTGGAGAAGCCAAAGAGGAAAGTGGTCATGGGGTGATTGATGAGAAGTAGTTTTGCAAAAAGAGTGCTCACCCTTCCCATTTTTCTCGAAATCAAATTTACGCCGGGTAAAGAGAGGTGGAAGAGGAGAAAAATACCCATCATGCTGATCACACTTCCCATGATAAGAGAGAAAGTAGAAGAAGAGAAAAAGAGGCCGACTTCCGCAGCTAAAAGGCCTGCTAGAGAAAAAGAGAGGAAGCGACCGACAAAGTAGAGCCATCGATATGGGTGTTTAGCAAGGAGCATCACAAGCGGACCACACATACTGATGCAGTGGAGATTGCCGAAGAGGTAAATGGGAAGCAGAGAAAAAATCATTTTCGCATTTCCGCAATCAATGAGGGATCAACTCCAGTTGAGCCAGAGGTACGGCGGTAGGCAACAGTCGTGACGGTCACCATCACGATGAGAAAAAGAAAAATAAGCGCATAAATTCTAAACATGGGATTTAGACTAGTTGAGAGCAAACTTTTCGCGCAACTCACCATATTGGCCCGATGCACGCATTTTCTCAAGGCCGAGGTTAAAGTGTTCGATCAATTTCTCATGTTTCCCTTTTAATGTTACAAGGCGAAGCCCTTTATCACTCAGAGGGGGAGTGACAATTTTTAATATGCCAGGGTAGAGATTAGGAACAAGCGCATGTGCTTGCAAGGTGTTGATCAAAACCCCATCGAGACGACCTGCTGCGAGCTCTTCTAGCGCAAGGGGCATATTTTGATACAATTTGATCGAGACGGCAGGAAATTTTTGTACAATTAAGATCGTGTCATCGTATTGGTTGATCCCAATCCGTTTGTCTCTCAGCTGGCTCAACATTGTCACCTTAGAAGTTTCAGGAACAACTAAGACAGGCCCAATCAAAAGAAAAGGGTCGGAGAATGTAAAGCGATCTTGGTTTTCTTGGTTGACAGGGAGAGGAGTGAAGACAGCATCGTACTCTTCTTCCTCAAGCCCTTGGAAAAGAGTGATCCAATTTGTATCAAAGATAAACATAGGAGTTTGCTCAAGGCGAGAGATGGAACCGACTAAAGAGTTAGAAAATGCATTCACATTTCCTGTTTGGAGTTTGAAGTTAACCGGGAACCAAGTGGGATCTCGTCCAATAGCATACTGCTTATCCGTCGATGGCTCAGATGAGCAGCCCCCAAGAAAGGAGAGAAGGAGAATCAAGGCAATTTTGAAAATCATCTTTTCATCTTAACGGCAAAAGCATTTTTTGCAAATGAGAGTCTATTTCTTGCCATTTCAATCTTTTCATCATCAAGATCCGATCTCCCCGCATATTGCTCCACACTTTTCAGTTCTTTTTCCCACCGAGCTAAATCATGGAACACCTCTTTAACGCGGATACGCTGTTTCTCCCTCTTTGCAAAAATAGGGATGAAGACGCTTAGAGCAAACAAAAAAAGAGCGAAAAAAATCATTTAAGCACTGTGAAAGAGTTCGAGTTCTTTTGAACTGAGCTCACGGTAACTTCCGGGAGCGAGGTTGTCAAGAGCAAGAGGGCCAATTCGAATCCGTTTGAGATCTAGCAATGTTAAATTAGCCGCTTTAATCAGCAGACGCACCTCGTGTTTTTTCCCCTCTCCTACCACAATTTTGAGTGTGCCTCGTCGCAGTTTTTTCACAGAAAGAGGGCGAACAACTGTTCCTTGCACAACCGCTCCTCTCGAGAGGAGTTTGAGATGGATATCTGTAATCTCCTCGGTACACTTCACGAGGTATTCTTTTGGAACATTGAACGAAGGGTGTGCGATTTGATTGGCAAAATCCCCATCATTTGTCACAAGAAGCAAGCCAGAGGTCTCTTGATCGAGCCTTCCCACTGTAAAGAGGCGAAAAGAAGAGTCTTCAAAAAGGTCGAGCACTCGCTTTGCTTTTCCCTCTTTTGCTGTGCAGATATAGCCAGGAGGTTTGTTGAGTAAAAAATAGACTTTGCGAGGTTCCCATTTGATCGGTTTCCCATCGACAGCTATCTCATCCCCCTCGTTAACCATGGTTTGAGGGGTTAAAACAACCTTTCCAGAGACACTTACTCGGCCGGCAAAGATCAATTTCTCAGCAGCTCGCCTCGAAGCGACGGTTTTAAGAGCTTTATTTAGACGAATTTTAGACATAAGGCTTCAATTTTACATTGGGTTAAAGGATAGAGTCAATTACTATCGTTAATATGAGTAAATTGATTTTATTGAGACATGGACAATCCGAGTGGAATAAAAAAAATATCTTTACAGGATGGGTCGATATTCCCCTCAGTCCAAAAGGGATTGAAGAGGCGCTTTTAGCCGGAGAGAAGATCAAGTCGATCCCCATCGATCAAATTTATCTTTCAACCCTTTTTCGAGCGAGCATGACCGCAATGTTGGCGATGAGTGTCCATACATCGGGGAGAGTGCCGGCTATTGTCCACAAAGAGGCGTGGTATGCAATCCCTGAAGGAGCCGAATTGATTCCAACCATTGTTTCAGAAGCACTCAATGAACGGATGTATGGTGATCTTCAAGGAAAGAATAAACAGAAAATCAAAGAAGAATTTGGTGAAGAGCAATTTATCAAATGGCGACGGAGCTTTGCCAATCCCCCTCCAAATGGAGAGAGTCTTAAGATGACAGCTGCAAGAACACTTCCCTACTTCGACAACGAAATCGTCCCTCAACTCAAAGCGGGAAAAAACATCTTGATCTCAGCCCATGGTAACTCGCTCCGCTCGATTGTGATGGAACTCGATGGCCTAAGCGAAGAAGAGGTGATCTCTCTTGAAATTCCAACAGGTGTTCCCCTTTTCTACACCTATGAAAAGGGTTGCTTTACAAAATGATCAAACTCGACGGACAACCAGAGCAAACCACAGCTCCCGACCTCTCCCCCCTCTACCAATTGGTCGACGCCTCTGCCGAAGATCATTTCATCTTTTCAACAGGAGCCACAGCTGTCAATCACGTCGCTTTTTCAACCTATCTCGATGTCACCCGAAAAACAGGGAAGCACCACTACCTCTGCTCCAATACAGATGAGGCTCCCGCCATTTTATCGATGACCCGCCTTCAAGAGTTGGGGTGTCATTTTCAAATGGTAGAAGGGACAGACTTTCAATCTTTTGCAGAAACAGTCACTCCACGCACAGCGCTTATTTCCCTCAGCTGGGCTAATGGATTGACAGGAGTTATTCATCCGATCAAAGAGATCGCAGCCCTTTGTAAAGAGCGGGAGATCTATTTTCATGTCGATGCCACACATGTGCTTGGAAAAGGAGATTTCTCCTTTCAAGAGAGTGGAGCAGACTTTCTCACCTTCAATGGAGGCCTTTTTATCCGCAGTGGACGAGAACTCTCTCCCTTTATCATGGGGGAGGAGGAGCCAAAAGGGTTGAAAGAGCTTTGTCAAGCGGCACAACATCTCTATGACGAGAGTGACACCTTCTGCTTAGAAAAAGCGCACCTACGCAACCTCTTAGAAGAGAAGATTTGTGCAGCCCTACCAGATGCAGTGGTCTTTTGCAAAGAGCAACCCCGCCTTCCTTCTATCACAGCGATCGGTTTTCCAGATGTCGCTTCAGACGCCCTCTTTTTTCTTCTCAAGCAACGGAAAGTTTTCACCTCACAAGGTGGAGGAAATCTTCAGCAGATGAGTCACATGCTCAAAGCACTTTCCATCCCTTCCCCCCTTTGTTACAGTGGACTTAGCTTTACACTCTCTTCCACCACAACAGTTGAGCAAATTGAAATCGCGGCAGATCAGGTAATTGATGTTGTAAGAAGACTTAGGCGGTACACCCCATGAATACCTATATCTACAGCAAAAAACTGATTGAAAAGATCGAAAATCCCCGCTCTTTTGGAACTTTTTCTAAACGAGAAGGGATGCGTACGGTCACGGGAAAAGCAGGAAAACTCGATGAGGGGAATCACCTTCAACTCCACCTTCTTGTCGATGAACTTGACGGAGCCATTGTTGACGCCCGTTTTCAGCTTTTTGGAGGACCGCCACTGATTGCAGCTGCCGAGGTTGGATGCGACCTCCTTGTGGGAAAAAATTATGATCAAGCGAAGCGGATTGGGGCAGACCTGATCGACATGCAGTTGCGGGATCATCCAGACAACCCGGCATTTCCCGAAGAAGCGTGGGCTCAACTCAATCTTGTCATCGATGCAATTGATGACAGTGTTGAGCAGTGTCTCGATATCCCTCTTGCATCTAACTACGCCTCGCCAGTTCCTGCAACCGAAGGGGAAGCGTATCCCGGCTGGGAAGAGCTCACCGATGAGCAGAAGGTCACAGTGCTTGAAGAGGTGATAGAAAAAGAGATCCGTCCCTATATTGAGCTTGATGCGGGAGGGATAGAGATTGTAGAGTTAACAGGGGATGAATTGACCATTGCTTATCAAGGGTCTTGCACCTCTTGTTTTTCAGCAGTTGGAGCAACGCTCTCTTCTATCCAGCAAATCATCCAGAGCAAAGTTCACCCAGAGCTCAAAGTGACTCCCGACATGTCTGCCCTGAAGTTTTAATTCATTAAGCTTTGTTGAAAAAAAATCCTAGGCGTTCATCTTTTATTTATTTTTTCTTTACACAAAAAAAATATAACTTAAAATTGAATTTAAACGGAGAAAGAGAAAGATGGCGATAACTGTTGTTGAAGGGGATTGGGCAGATGTTAGGAGGATTCCAACGGGAAATGGAGAGGCACGAGATGTTTTAGGCCAAGCTCTTAGGCAAAGAAACCTTCCTCATGCAGAGAGACTTACTCAGGCTAGACCTGCTCATCAAGCGGAAGAGATGAATGCAAGAGTTTTAGAGGAACGGTCATGCGGTCAAGTTATTTGGTCGAGAATATGTTCGATTTGGTCAAGTGTATGTGCATTTTTTGGCTACGGCCCCCCCCCAGTAGAACAAACTGCTCAGCGTGTAGATAGTTGCTTTTCTGAGGCAAATGTGCACAAAGGAGTTTCTTATTTGGGATTTTCTGCATCGGGAGTCTTGACTGGGGTAGGGATTGCCCTTGTCTTTATTGCAACAAAAGAAGTTGCAATTCCAGTTCTTGTCTGTGCTGGTGTTGGTTTCCTGGTTAGCGGAGCTTATTATTATTTTGTTAACTCCCAAACGGGGTTATTAAGCCTTAAAGAGACATCTGATGATATTAGAGGGACATCTGGTGAATTAAAGGGGACATCTGGTGAATTAAAGGGGACATCTGGTGAATTAAAGGGGACATCTGGTGAATTAAAAGGGACATCTGATAAATACAGGGAAGTGTTAGGAAAAATGAATCTTTTATTCCAAGAGTTTGGGATAAATTGTAATGAATACTTCCAAGGTCAACAAGTAATAGGTAGTGCAATGATAGATGCTCTTCGCCATTCATTTGAAGAGCGTGATCGTCAACTTAAAGAAATTGAAAGAGAGAAAGGATTGCTTTCAGATGAAAATGCACGACTTGCTTCATATAGTGAAAGCATTCAGGAGGAAGTTAGAATATTACATGAATTAGTTAGCAAGATGCAAAATTGTGGAGCTGTTCTTGATTCGTTAGGTCAATGGTGTAACCAATTTAGTACATCTGAGTTAGAAGACTCAAGGGTTACTCAAGAAAACCCAGAACATCGAGCCCTTCAGGACACAAATGCAACATTGCAATTACAGATCTCAACGTTAGCTGAATCGATTGGTGCTTTGGAGCCCATTTCGGCTGCTCTTGCAAAATTAGATCTAAATGAACAGTATAGGCTACTTGCAGACTATGACCATCGGATTAGAAAGGCAACTGAGAATCTTGCTCAGACAGTCTCTCAAAGTAACCTACTCATACAAAATCTCCAATATGCTCTAGAACAACTACGCCGTTTTTCAGAGGGTATGACTGATAGAATGTCTAGAGAAATGAAAACTGATTCAGAAGGCTTTGTTAATCGTGTAAGAGCTGAAATTTTAAGCATAGTTGATAGCCTTCAAACAGGCAATACGACAAGTGTTCTATCACAGGGCTCTATTGAAGAAATAGCTACATAGAACATCTTTTTAATCGATGATCACTCCAGGGGTGATTTAGTCGGAGCTTTTGGGGATGAGTCGCTTGTGGAAAGCGGGGAGAAGGGGATCAAAACCTTTGTCCAGAAATAGGGCAAGATCTTCTTGGAAGTGGTGTTTGAGCTTTGTAAGAATCTCTTCAATAGAAAATGTTTTCCCCATCTCATAGAAAATCGATGTAGCTGGTTGGTTGATCAACTCTAAACTCTTTTGGTCGAGATTGATGTTAAGTCCAAGCCCAAGCACAATGCCAAATTGATCCTTAAAGGGAACTGTCTCGCAGAGAATCCCTGCAATTTTTTTCCCCGAAACTAAAATATCGTTGGGCCATTTGATCTGGCAATCAAGCCCTTCTTCTTCGAGAAGCTTGGAGATGGAAAGGGCCATTACATGGGTGAGAATCAGAGGATCACTTTGATCTTTGTTGAGAAAGAAACAGAAGCTTGTGTAGAGGTTGACTCCTGTCGGAGAGTGCCAAAATCTGCCATAACGTCCACGCCCTTGGGTTTGTGCGTGAGATGTAATAATTGTTAGAGCTTGTTTATCAAAGGAAGGGAGCTCCTTTTTTGCCCAATCATTGGTGGAAGGAAGAGTTTCAAAGTGATGATGAACGAATTTCATTGTAAAAACCTAAAATGTCGCGGCTCATAGAAAAAATGAGCTCTCGGTTGAAGAAATGGTGCCCCATTTTAGGATAAAGTTTCAAGCGAGTGTCTTGGATCGCTTCGTGAAGAGCAATCCCTCCTCGATTTGCAAAAATAAGGTTGTCCTTCTCACCGTGGATCACCAAAGTGGGGGCTTCGAGCTTTTGGTAAAAATGAGGACGATCTCGCAATGTCATCATGAGTTCTTCGCACATCGGGACATGTAACTTCCCTCCACGACCAACAGGGTGTTGGGTGCGATGGAAATAGTTGTAGGCATAGGTGTAAAAAATCTCTCCGTCAAGAGGATATTCTCCATTGAAAAATTGCATCCCTTCGAGCGAGACGCGGTAGGCAGCGTCGAAGTTCTCGGGAACAGGATGGAGTAGGTAAGCTCCTGCTTTTGCTGCTCGAAATAGCTCTGTCCATGTTAAAGGGACATCGAGTGCAGGTGTCATCGATACGGGAGCTGAACTGATCAAAGTTAAGGTCTCAACACGCTCTGGATAGCGTGTTGCGACAAACTGTCCGATCATCCCTCCCATAGAGTGGCCAATAATGTGTGCTTTCTCAAGCCCATACGCATCCATAATTTTGACAACATCATCGGCAAAATCTGTAAATGCATAAGGAGTGGGAAAGGGATCTGAATAACCGATATCTCGTTGATCATACCGGATGACAAAATAACCTTGGTCGGTGAGCTCTTTACAGAAAATATCATTCCAGTTCATCGCGTGTGAACCACATCCGTGAATGCAGATTACTCCGTTATCTCCTCGGTTTTCTCCTAGTGATTCTGTCCACAGTTGGTGCTCCCCAACAGAGACGTAGCACACTTGGGAAAAACCTGTAATAGTTGTAAAATAGAAAAGAAGAGCAATAAAAAAACATTTCATAGTTAAGATTTTATGAAGAATGGGTTTTTTTTCAAACATGAAAGAAATTCTATACTTCTCTATGATCAATATAAGATGTGGAATTCTCGTTATTTATATCGGATTGACTGGCGGATCGTCATTGTCATTTTTTCTTTGATGGTCGTCAGTCTACTCGTGATCTCTTCAACCGACCCTGCGTTTTTATTCAATGCGGCGCAAATGAATTTTTTTACTCCAAAAGTGCAAAATCAAATGAAACACTTTATGCTCGGCTGGGGAATTTTCATCCTATTTGCCGGGATGGATTATAATAAAATTCGAGATTGGGCGTGGATTTTATATCTGATTATGGTGATTGCCCTCGTGGGGCTTTTCTTTGCTCCAGCAATCCAAAATGTGCATAGATGGTATCGGATCCCTTTTCTTGGGGTGAGTGTGCAACCGTCAGAATACTCTAAATTGATTGTTGTCATTGCATTGAGTTGGTTTTTAGAGCGTTGCCGATCAACTGCTTCGAGTTGGCAGACAACGTGTCAAGGGCTTCTTATTGTAGGGATTCCCTTTCTTTTGATTTTAAAACAGCCTGATCTTGGGACGGCTCTTGTCCTCTGTCCTGTCACTTGTGTGATGTTTTATCTCGGAAATCTTCATCCTGCGATGGTTCGCTTTATGATGATCAGTGGAGGTGTCGCTCTTCTTGTGATTCTTCTTATTTTCAGTGGTGTATTTCCCCATGAGAAGATGTACCCTTATGTGACAAAAGTGATGAAAGAGTATCAGTATGAGAGGCTCAATCCAGATAATCACCACCAGTGGGCAGCAACAACGGCAATTGGGGTGGGAGGATGGACGGGAAGTGGCTGGCGCGCTTCAGAATTCACAGGAAGGGGGTGGCTTCCCTACGGTTATACCGATTCTGTTTTTCCTGCTTTTGGAGAGGAGTTTGGGTTTCTTGGGCTCATCGTGTTACTTGTTCTCTTTTATTCTTTGGTCTATTTTGGGTTTCAAGTCACAGTGAGAGCCAAAGATCATTTTGGGAGAATGCTCTCTGCGGGGGTATCGGTCTATCTTGCCATGCATATCCTTGTGAATATTGGGATGATGTGCCACCTTCTTCCTGTGACGGGTGTTCCTTTGATTTTAGTCTCTTACGGAGGTTCATCCGTTTGTGTGACAATGGCCGCATTAGGAATTTTGCAAAGTATTTATAGTCGAAGGTTTATGTTTTGATGCTTCACTCTTTTCTCTTAAATCCAGGTGTGTGGGATGGACAAGGAAAAATCTCTTTCAGCTTTTCGGAGGATGCATTTGATTTTACGATGCGGTGGACAGTTCAGCCTGAGCAAAAAGAGGAGATTCTTTTTCATCAAACCATTGAGATCGAAGAATTGAGTCAACAGATGAGGAACAATTTTTCAGCATCGAATGTATCTGAGGATGGGTTTGTGATTTTGCTTCGAAATGAAACAATTGGAGCAATTAAAGGTCGAGGGGTGATCGATCCGAAGGTGATTGCGTGGGAATTTAGAGATCCTGGACAAGGGTTTGAAGGGTTTGAGGTTTATGCATTGCAAGAAGATGGAGGCTATAAAATGCGGGCGGAGTTCACTGGAGGTGATGGACTTCGCACATTTGTCAAAGGAACGATTCAGCAGATAAACCACGGCTAATTTCAATCTTTTGGGGATAAGAAAAGAGAGAAGTCGATTAGTTCTGTGAAGTATTCACTTTCTTGGACATGGTGGCTAACTGTGTTCACATAGATAAGAATAGGCCAAATAGAAAATCGCTTTGGAAGAGCTATTTTTGAAAGCTTCTTTCTCTGCACAAAACAGGTCTTTTTTGTGTTTTGTGCAGAGTTTTAGGTTCAGCCGAGGTATTTTAAGGCCGTTGGTAACATGTCGACAAGTGTGGGGAACCAGTCGAGCCCCCGTTTGTAGACAAGGTTAGCAGCGATGCGGGAGGAGATCACCGCTTTTTTATGATTGGAAGGAATTTGTTCAAGGAGTTGTTTCTCAAATTTTTCGCGCAACAGTTTTGGGCAATAATCTAAAAAACATTTGATCAGTGGGTCCGAAGGGTCGTCTGATAGTTCGATCGTTTCTAAATAGGTGAGAAGTTGGTCCGAGAAAAAATTGATTCTTTTGGAAATTTCATCGGAGATTTCAGAAAGTGGTTTTTTGGTCTCTTTGTGTGTTTTAAGAAGGAGCTGTGCTTCAGAGAGAGCAAACGATTTGAGGGTTTCCAAAATCTCTTCTACAAGTTCTTCTTTGTGCTTTAAAAATTCATCATTTTCAAGGGTTAGCCCACAAAGAATTTCAAAGGAAGAGCAGATCACTCCCCCTTTATTTGCGGAACTATCTTTGACGATGAGGATCCCCAGCTCTTCAAGTGAACTTCTAGCCCAGGTTGAAAGGTAGAGGTTAGCTCCTTCTAAAATTGCTTTTGCTGAGGGTTTGCCTGCTTCATTGAGAAATTCTTTGTAGTTTTTCCCGTTTAAAGTGCGTGGCCTTCCTCCACACGGGACAAAGATGTCACACTCGGTTTGGTTGAGGTTGTTGCGAAAAAGAGCATTTGCTTCATTTGCAGAGATCCAATCTTTGTCCACTTTTCCACCTCTATTGCGCCAACACAAGGTTTGCTGGGTGTAAGGGGAAGGCTCCCGTCTTGTTTCTCGGTCGAGGAGGAAACCGTTTAGATGCAATTTTTCGGGAGGGTAGAAGCGAATCGGCTTCCCTTTATGGAACAGGTTGACAAGCTCTTCTAGATCAAGTCCCTCTGGATCATTGATTGTGCCAGAGACATCTGTAAGGGCAATGATCTTAGCTGTTTTCGGGTGGTATTTATAGAAATTGTAGATCTGGTTGCCAGCTACATCTCCATCAGGCCCTCCTGAAATCTTGATTGTAAAGCACTCTTTTTCAGCATCAATTCCGAAAAATTTGAGAACCTCTTCAATATAGACGTTGAGCCCAAGTGAGGTAACTCCATATTCTTTGTGGTTGATCCCAAGTTTTGGCTTCCCACTGATAAATGCTCCACCCGGCTTGTATTGTTCTTTACAGCTCTCATCTGCAATCCATTTAATCATCGGGTTGTGCATATTTTCATCTGGCCCGAGATAGAGATATTCTGGTTGCTTCCAGTAGTCGATGATATGTTTGGCTTTCAACTCTCCATCAGATGTGGTATTCACAATGGAGATGAGATTTTTGACGTATGAACGTTGTGTTTGATAAAGATATTCGAGCTTCTGCTCTTTATTAAAAGTTTCGATATGTGTTGAAATCTCTTCTTCACCAACTTCAGCTCCTTCCATCTCCCAAGAGAGAATCTCAGATTCAGCTTCTAATTGGACAAAGGGTTTGAGGAAAATCACCCCTTTAGCCCCCCCTTCGGGGATATCTTTATTTTTCTTCTGTTGAGTGTAAGCTAAGTTGTAACATTCAGAGAAAACGGTGTTTCTCTCTGCTAACATCCGCTCTTTTTTCTCAGAGAAAATTGTTCTAAGGCCACCTCGAGAGAGGTCTTTGAAACGGATATGGAACCCAAAATAGTGCATCCCTTTGAGAAAAAAGACTGCAAAGGGAAGTTGAGGGAAAATTTCTTCTCGGTTGAAAGGGGCATTGTCGAGATAACTTGGATCTAAACGGAAAGAAAATGCCGATTTGTTATTTCGATAGAAATTGGTCTTTAGGGTGTGGTGAACAAAGTTCATCGCTTGAAGTAAAATGTTCTTCCGTCTGTTATCATGGTAGGCATGACCTGTGTCAAGCCGCTCGACAAGGTGAACAAATTCTTCTCGTATTTTTTCATATTCAGGGAGATTGTGATGGGAGGGGTGAAATTTATATTCAAATGCTTCGAGAAATTTGACGGTCAATTCGGGGTGTCTACAGAGCCCTTCTTGGATGTGATCGTAGTTGTATAGATTGGGATCAACATTGACCAAAACCTGATGGATAAAGGGGAGGGTTGTTCGGAGTAGGTTTCCAAGGTTTCCTCGGATCAACCCTGAATTGACAAAGGTTTGTGCAATCAAATCCTCAGAACCAAAATATTTTAAAGTGACAACCTCTTGGAGGAAATCGGCTAAATCGGTCTCTTCCCAAGCTGCCTTTCCATTTCCCCCGTGAAGGGCAAACGAGAGAAGAAAAATTGAATCGATCTGGTAGGGGTTGATGTAAGTGGCATTCACTCGCTGCATCAAAAGATGGTGTTGAAAAACCACGACAGCCAATCGGTAGAGAAAGTTGTGCTTCGGTACATTTTTCCATGCCAAGACAATGTACATCGAAGGAGATTTGCTCTCTTCCCAATTCTCTTCGTATTGCACTTCATATTGGCAATGATCACGCACTTGTGCTCTTTCAAACATTTCAATAGCAATGACTTGTCTTTCTATTGGCATTTTTCTAAGAAAAGAAGCATCGATTTTGTGGATCAGCTCTCGGCACCCTTGCCGATCACGGTTTGGATCTCGCCCCACTAGATGACTCACTAACTCTTCAACATGCGTTTCAGGTAGTGTATCTTCTTTTTCTTCAGAAACTTGAGTAAAATGAATGATGCCGATGCGGAGTTTTTTGGACATCTCTGGAAACGGAAGAGGTTTTCTAGAGACATAGCTTGTGTAATTTTTGATCCCATACATCGGATAGTTTTTTAGAATTTTGACATCTGCACCAGGGCTATCGATGCAAAGAGACATCGCTGAGTTCTTTAGGTGTATCTCAGAGAAATAATCTTGGACTCTAAAGCCCATGAGGGAGTGAACAAGAAGAAGAATATCTTCTTCACACACCTCTTTGAAAAACGTCTCAGACATGCTCTCTTTGAGCCAGAGGTAGAATTCTTTAAACCTCTTAACTTCAAGTTCTAATGCATGCTGTAAATCGGGCGGAGTTCCCCCTCCATCCATGGCAACACCATCGGGTTATTTACGCAACAAACGCAATGCGTTTAACCCTACAATAACAGTTCCGCCTTCATGGAGCAAGACCGCAAGCCAAAGAGGAATGTATCCTAGGAGAGCGGGGAGGGTTGCAAAACAGATTGCAGCACCAGCTATAGTGACATTTTGCTTCACAATTTTGCCACAATGATCCGCTTTTTCCAAAAGCCAGTCCAATTTATCGATGTTATCTTGGAGGAGTACAATGTCTGCTGCAGAAATAGCTGTGTCTGTTCCATTTTTCCCCATCGCAATCCCCACTGTGGCCTGTGTTAGAGCAGGTGCATCATTGATTCCATCTCCAATCATCACAAGATTTTCATTTTCAATGATATAGCGAAGTTTATCTTCAGGCATTAAATTGGCGTGATAGCTTTTTAGATGGGCTTCTTTTGCAACTGCCTTGGCACTCGCCTCGTGATCACCGGTGAGCATCACCACTTCCATTTTCCGTTTTTCTTGCAAATTTTTTACAGTTTGCAGAGCTTCTTTTCTAATCATGTCTTTGAAAGAGAATAAGTAAAGGTTCTTTTCAATGAGCAAAAAGGCGTGTGTTTCATTCCCTTCTGTCTGCGCAAGCTCTTTGCCAAGCATTCCACCGATCCACTTGGCATTACCCATATAGACCTTTTCTCCTTGGTAGATCCCTTCGATACCAGATCCTGCAATCGATTTAAAATCAGATATTTGGGCTGGTTGTAGCCGTTGGTTTTTGGCAAAGAGGCAGACTGCTTTAGCAATGGGATGGTCGACATGTTGTTCAAGGGCGAAGGCGATTTCCAATGGTTTACCACTCGGAGCCGTGACACAGCTCAATTTCCCTTCGGTTAGCGTGCCGGTTTTATCCATTGCAACTGTTTTGCATCGAGCTAGAGCATCCAGGGTCACACCCCCTTTGAGTAAGATTCCCTGCCTTGCACACGAGCTGATCGCGCTCAAATAAGCGATAGGCATGGCTAAGATAAGGGCACAGGGGGAGGCTGCGATTAAAAAAGCGAGAGCTCGATAGATCGACCCCTCTTTCCCAAGAAATCCTAAAGGAGAGAAAAAGGGGATAGAAAGGGCGAAGAAAAAAGAGAGGGCGATGATCGACATGGCATATCGATTTGTCACCCGATCAAACCACCTTTGAAGCTTAGGTTTAGTCTCTTGCGCTGAAGATATGAGGCGAATGATCCGAGCGATTGTAGAATCAGAGTTTGTGTGTGTTACAGAAATAGTGAGAGAACCCTCTAAGTTTGAACCACCTGCTTGAACAGCATCCCCTTTTTCACACACAACCGGGAGGTTTTCTCCTGTGATATGGACCAAATTGATCGAGGAGCGACCAGAGACAACGACTCCATCAAGAGGGATCACACCACCTGCTTTCACTTGGATAAGGGTTCCTGGGGAGACATCTCTTACAGAGCGAGCGAGTAAAGTTCCATCGGCCTGCACGACATAGGCGAAGCGTGGAGAGAGCTTTTTCAAAGAGCGAATTGCCCCCTTTGCTCTTGTACTCACCGCTTGTTCCATTGCACTTGAAAAAGAGAAGAGGACGAGAAGAAGGCCTCCCTCTTTTCCACTTCCTAAGAAGACGGAGAGAAAAGCGGCGAGCACCATCAACACATCGATATTGATTTCCAAACGTTTTAAATCATCTAATGCAGAGATTAAAGCGGGGACACCGGCAAAAAAATAGGTGAATAGGAGCAAAAGATCTGAGCTTGCGCCACTTTGAGGGAAAAAGGAGAGGGCAAAAGAGAAAAGGAGTAAAACAGCTGCAAACACAGATGCTTTAAGGGTCACATTTTTCCCCCATCGTCGTGAGCTTGGGGTTAAAAAAGGGCTGATACTCTCTTCCATCCCAGAATCAAAAAAGGGTTCAAAGAGGTCTGTATCGGTGTGTATAGATGAGAAAAATTGTGTCATAAAAACATGTGCATTACAAAGTAGGCGACCCCAAATGCGATCCCACCGATAGCGAGATTCCAAACAAGAGCAGGCATCACCTGATTTTTTTCATAAACAGCGGAGACAACTGTGGCAATGGAGAGGGTGATTGCGGTAGCAAGCAGTGCTCCATAGGAGGGGAGTAAGAGAAAGAAAAAAGCCAATATAAGGAGCGCAAAAAGAGCTCCAACAAATGCGCCAACACACTGCTTGAGGGGATGTTCATACGCTTGCAGCGTGAGCCCCAATTCTTCTTCTAACATCACCTTCAATAGTCGATCGTTATCCGACATCAATACATCGATCACATCTTCGAGCAGCTTCCCTTCAAAACCTTTTGCCGCATAAAGAGCGGTGAGCTCCTCCCTTTCTTGCTCTCGGTTGTGTTCGATTTCGTGCCGCTCTTGTTCGATCACGCGATGGAGCCTTTCTAGGCGAGTCCACCCAAGCCAAGCTGAGCGTCCTGCTTTCCACACCAAAAGTCCCAAACCAAACGAGACCAAAATAGCTGCAACCATCCCCATTTTTAGAGAAGTTGCATCGAGCAATGTCCATAAAACAAAGAGCAAAATGGCTGTCTCACGCGCTGCGTCAGCCCCTGCCGAGAGGTGGCCTGGCATCTCGGTCCCATGCGATTCGGAGAGGGCAACAATTCCCTCTACTTGTTTCTCCACCACATGGGCAATTGCCTCTTTTTCACCAAAGTGTTCATTTTCTGTCATAAGCCTTATCATAATACTGCAAACAGATTTCTACGGCACCAAAAAAATCGCCTTGTTCGATCGCTTCAATCGCCTCTACTGTTCGAGCTCCGCCGAGCTTCTTTCTAAGGCGGGATGTCGCTTCGATCAAATCTTTTTTTTGGATAGTGTCCATACACTTTTACAAGTCGGTTGACTCTCTCCTCTCGAGGGCATTTTAGCACAACTCGCTCCCCTCGTTTCATTGAAGTATAAACTCCATCAGGCACCTTACATCCTCCAATCATCCGACTCTCATCCTCTACAAAGACTGGTCCTTCAAACTGTGCGAGTGTGGTGGCAATCAAATTTTCAAATTGCTCATTGCTCGGCTGAGGTGGTTGTCCCAACATTCCAAATGTGCTTCCATAGTGGTTGGCAAGTTTCTCCAGATCGAGCACCTGTTCACCCTCCTTCTCAAGGTGGTGCAAATACTCGGTTTTCCCAGATCCGGTCAAACCCGTGACAACTTTAAATTGGTAAGGTCTTTCCAAAATCTTAAGCACCCATTTTCGAAAAGCTTTGTAACCTCCCTCGACTTGTTCACACTCCAGCCCAGCCATTTTCAAAAGCCACACCATCGCCTTCGAACGCATTCCTCCTCTCCAGCAGTAGATAGAGAGTTCCCCTTTCCATTCCTCGGCTTTTTTCACAAATTGGGCCAACTTTGGTCCAGCAAATTCCAGACCCATGACAAAAGCTTCTTTTTGCCCCACTTGCTTATAACATGTCCCAACCTTTGCTCTCTCCTCATCGGAAAAGAGGGGGAGGTTGATTGCATTGGGGATGTGTCCTTTTGCAAATTCTGCTGGAGTTCGAACATCGATAGACGTTGAAGAAGAGATCATCTCAGCAGTTTAGAGCGTTCTCACTTGTTCTGCAACCTTGACAGTGAAAATATAAAAAGAGGGCGTCAAATCGACATTTGTCATTTTTCAAGGAAGAATGCTCGGCATAAAGAGATTGTTCAGTATCTAGCAAGTGGATCCAAAAATCTTGCTCAGATTTGCCAAAACCTGGGATTGACATTGACAGGTAGGCCAATTCAATATTTAGAGGAGCTTGGATAAGGGGCAAGCAAGCTTAGTACGTATAGACTCAGTGATAACTATCTTCGGTTTTCCCTCAAATATATAGGTCCTAATCATTCTAAGATAGAAAGAGGGACATTTAAAAGCTCTGCTTTATCTGAGACGTCTAAGAATGAGGGGTATTTTGATAAAATCATAGATTTTGGACAACTTTTGACCTAAGATTTTGAGAAAGAGGATCCCATTTTTTGTGGGAAAAAACTAACGGAAAAAGGAGAGGCGTGGTAACGAAGAGAAATGAAAAGATTTTTGCTGCTATTTCTTTTTTGTAACTCTTCTCTTTTCGCTTCAGTCGATACGCAGCTATGGATGTATTATAGCGGGACTAAAAACCTTTCGAAGAAATCAAATCTCTATTTTGAAGCGGAACAAAGATGGAGAAAGCATGCATCTGAAATGCACCTCTACTACTTTGGCATTTACTACGGCTACTATTTTTCAAACTGCTTTGAAGTGAGGCCAGGTTATCGGCAGTGGTGGAGAATTGTGAGAGGAAAATGGGAACCTCTCTACACCCCTTTACTAGACGGGATCTATTCAAATTCTTATGGCAAATGGAAATTTAGAAATCGATCTCGAGGAGAAATTCTTATCTTTGGAGAGGATCGAAAATCAGAGTGGCGTTTTCGCAATCTAACCGAGATCAAACTCCCTATTGCACTTGGAAAAATGGAACTCACCCCTTACATCTTTGATGAAGTTTTTTTTAGAGAAACAGTGGGATTTGTCCAAAACCGAATCAGTGGGGGAGGAGAATTCAAGATCACTGATAAACTCACCGGTAGGATCGGCTACATCTATCGCACTTTAAAAGGTGCCAGACAGTGGAATGTCGACAATGTATTGGCCACCTACTTTAAGTACAAGTTTTGAGTGTGTGAATACCCAATTTCTCTGCTAAGATGGGAGGAAGTGTGACGGCTCCATCTTTGTCTTGATTGTTCTCAAGAAGTGCAACCATCAGTCGTGGGGTAGCAAGGCCAGAGCCGTTGAGTGTGTGGACAAACTCTGCTTTTCCCTGTTTCCCTTTAAAGCGAATTTGGGAACGGCGCGCTTGATAGTCAGTACAATGGGAAATCGAAGAGACTTCATAATACCGATTTTGTCCAGGGAGCCAAACCTCTACATCGACTGTTTTGGCTGCTGTGAATGACATATCTCCTGTGACAAGTGTTGTGAGGCGGTAGTGGAGGCCAAGTCCTTGAAGGATCTCCTCTGCTGTCGAGAGCATCTCTTCAAACATCTCTTCACTTTTTTCGGGATGGGTAAATGCAAACATCTCCACTTTGTTGAACTGGTGAACCCGAATCAATCCACGCTCTTCCGCCCCTGCAGCCCCTGCCTCTCGCCTAAAACAAGGGGTGTAGGCAGCATACTTGAGGGGAAGATGTTCCTCAGGAATAATCTCATCGTAGTGGAGGCCATTTAACACAACCTCAGCTGTAGGAATCAAGTAGAGGGGATTTTGCCCATCATGAACTTCATAAAATTGGCCAGCAAATTTCGGCATCTGCCCTGAACCAAACATCATGTCAGGTCGAACAAGGGCAGGGGGGATCCAAAATTCAAATCCACGCAACACTTGAATATCGATCATATAGCTCAAAAGAGCCCATTCGAGGCGGGCACCAAGGCCGCGGTAGGCAGGCCATCCTGCTCCCGAGGTTTTTGCCGTTTGATGAAATTCAAAGAGATTGAGCTTTTCATTCAGTTCGAGATGGTGCTTTGGAGTAAAATCAAAAACACGCTTTTCACCTACAACTTTGGTCACCTCATTCTCCTCTTTGTCCTGGGAGATTTTGATCTCATCTAGTGGGAGGTTGGGGATACGCGCAAGAGCTTCGTGAAACGCTTCTTCAACAGTTGAAAGCTCATGGTTGAGGGAAGAAATTTTTTCACCAATCGCGCGTACTTGGGCCATCAGCTCATCGGCCGGCTCTTTATTTCGTTTTAGTTCCCCCACTTTTTTAGAGTCGCTATTCCGTGCATTTTGAAGCTCTTCAATTTCTTGCTTTAAAGCGCGCACGTTCTCATCAAGTGTGAGGAGAGGATAGATGTCGGCAGCAGGCTCTTTTGCCTGCACTTTTTTTTGGATGGTATCGCTATTTTTGCGAATTAATTTAATATCAAGCATAATAGCCAACCATTATATGGAAGAACCTGTTGCACAACAACATTTTTTTATGACCTATGCCCTCTCTTTGGGAGAAAAAGCGCGGCTCACAGCTCCACCCAACCCTTGGGTTGGCTCGATTGTTGTGAAAAATGGAACAATTGTTGGGGAAGGGTGGACCTCTTCTTACGGAGGAGCTCACGCTGAAGTCGTCGCGCTTGAAAAGGCAGGAGGAGCAGCTAAAGGGGCTACGGTCTATGCAACACTCGAACCTTGCTCACATACAGGACGAACACCTCCTTGCGTCGATGCATTGATCAAAGCGAAAGTAGCGCGGGTGATCCTCCCCTTTGAGGATCCCGATCCCCTGGTGTCAGGGCAAGGTATAGCTGCTTTACAAAGGGCAGGGATTGAGGTGAAAGTCGGTGTTGCTAAAGAGGAGGCAGAACGTTCATTGCGCCCCTATCTTTTCCATCGAAAATATAGACGCCCCTACACGATTTTGAAGCTTGCCTCAAGCTTGGATGGAAGGACTGCTGCTTTTGATGCCACTTCAAAATGGATTACAGGAGAGGAAGCGAGGAGAGATGTTCATCGATTGCGCGCGGCTTCTTGCGCAATTGCTGTTGGGGCAAATACAGCACGGATCGATCACCCAGCTCTTACAGTGCGTGGAATCGATGAACCATTTGCTCCACCTAAGCGGATTCTTTTCGATCGCTCTTTAGAGGTTTCTTCTGAAGGGTATGATAGTGTTTTTACAACAAAACCGAGCGATCAAAAAAATCTATTTGTTGTGGATGAAGAGGCCTATTTTGAGCAAGCGCTCGAAATCTTGGGAGCACAAAATATTATACAACTGCTTGTCGAAGGGGGTGCTAAAATTCACTCTGGGCTATTCCCTTTTGCACAACAGTTAACTTTCTATCTAGGGAATTGTCTTTTGGGACCAAAGGGGCTTCCTTCGTTTTCTCATCTCCCCTCTCCATCGATCAAAGAAGTACAACGCCTCCAGCTCGAAGGGGTGTACAGGTTTGAAAATGACATTCGCCTCGATTACACAGGGTTAGGCTGACACTGTCGAAGTGTTGCGCAGCAACTTCTCAATGCAAAATAAGTGATTGTCAAAAATGCTGTTCCGGCAAAAATTGTTGTGAGGCGGCCTGCAAGAGAGCTCATTCCAGGGATTGCTCCTAGACTAGCAAAGACACCAACAACGATGGTCGCAGCCAAAAGAGTTGTCGCAACCCAAGCCGCGATTTGTCCACCACTTATTCCAGTAGGGTCCTTTTCTGATACCGGAGGGGTAGGAGATGCTGTGGGTGATCCTTGTTCGGATCCGGGTAGTGAGGGAGATATTGCGCCTGATCCAGGCGCGGATGTTCCTTCTTGGGGTGCGGGTTGTGCGGGAAATGCTGCGCCTGATCCAGGCGCAGGTAATCCTTGTTCGGATGCGGGTCGTGCGGGAGATGTTGCGTCTGGTCCAGGCGCGGATGTTCCTTCTTGGGGTGCGGGTTGTGCGGGAGATGTCGTGCCTGATCCAAGTCTTCCAGACGGTAGCTCTTTAGACAGCGGTTCTTGCCCTGGAGATTGAACGTCAGCCATGTGGTCCCAGGTCATAGAGGTGTCACTAGGGCGGAACTCTTCACCTGTTGCTTGATGGCGGGCCGGAGTTGAGGTGAGAGTTGGTTCAGAAGGAGGAGGGCTTCCAGTAGCTCCAGGCACAGAGGCAAATGCTGAGACGTTATGCGTACTCCCCACAGGAGAGGCTGTCCCTGATTGAATTGGGCTTACTGTTGGAGAGGGAGTTTTTGGATGGGCTTGGGAAGGGTTTCGTCTTGATTCTGATGCGTTTATTACTCGTCCTGATCCTGATATGCGTATTCCTGATCGTATTCCTGATGACATGGAGATCCCTTTTTTTTGGATTAGTTCATTTTTTTGCACCCATTCTACACAGATATATTGGTTTTTTATCAAGAGAAATTCTTTCTGTTTAAGAAATTACGTCGATTTTGTATGATCATTCTCTATGAAAAAGGCGATTGAAGCTCTCATTCAAGGAAAATTTTGTGTTGTAGTCGATGACCCAAGTCGTGAAAATGAGGGGGATTTGATCTTTGCTGCTGAAAAAATGACGGAGGAAAATATGGCTTTTCTCCTCCGTTATACAAGCGGAATTGTTTGTACTCCTATGGCAAAGGAGCGTCTTGAAGCACTTCATCTCCCTCCAATGGTGCGAGAAAATACGGAAGCGCATCGAACTGCTTTTTCTGTTTCTGTCGATGTAAAAAAAGGGACCACAACGGGGGTTTCAGCTGCCGATCGGTCCAAAACTGTCCGCGCTCTTGTCTCTGGAGATACGGGAGATTTTTCCCGCCCTGGTCACATCTTTCCCCTCCAAGCAAAAGAGGGAGGCGTTCTTAAGCGGGCGGGACACACCGAGGCAACGGTCGACCTTCTTCGCCTTGCAGGTCTTGAAGAGGTGGGAGTCATTTGTGAACTGGTCAATCCTGACTACTCGATGATGAGAGGAGAGCAGGTGTATGCTTTTGCTAAAGAGCATGGATTGCCTTTGGTGACAATTGCTGATTTGATCCGCTACCGCCGGAAAGAAGAGAAGTTGGTCCGATGTATTTCAGAGGCAAAACTTCCCACTCCTTTTGGAGAATTTACCGCTTACGCCTATGAATCACTGCTCGATGGGGTGCAACATCTGGCACTGGTGAAGGGAGAGGTTGCTGGCATGAGAGAGGTGCTCGTTCGGGTTCATTCGGAGTGTTTGACGGGAGATATCTTCTCTTCACTTCGATGTGATTGTGGCTCCCAGCTGAGAGGGGCTATGGAAAAAATTGGTGAAGAGGAATTTGGGGTTGTGGTTTACCTCCGAGGTCAGGAGGGACGAGGGATTGGCCTTGGTCACAAGTTGCGTGCCTACAATTTGCAAGATGAGGGGTTGGATACGGTGGAGGCAAATGAAAAACTGGGCCTCCCTGTCGACTCTAGAGAGTATGGGATTGGAGCACAGATTTTGGCCGATCTTGGATTGACAACGATCCGCCTTTTGACAAATAATCCCGCTAAATATGGAGGGCTCGATGGGTATGGATTGACCATTACCGAGCAGGTTTTACTCCCTCCACAGGTGACAAAAGAAAATATTAACTATCTAAAAACCAAACAAGAGAAAATGGGTCATGCATTCGACATCAGCTTTAGTTGAAGGGATATTTGATGCGACAGGGATCCATTTTGCCCTTGTCGCAGCACGATTTAATAGAGAAATTACACAGAAACTTGTCGATGGCGCGCGCGATTGTCTTGTGCAACACGGTGCTTGTGAGCCGGAGCTCATTTGGGTTCCAGGTGCTTTTGAGCTCCCTCTTATCGCAAAAAAAATGGCGGAGAGCGGGAAGTATGGAGGGGTGATCTGCCTCGGTGCAGTGATCCGTGGAGAGACAGCCCACTTTGAACATGTAGCGAGTCAAGCTGCTTCGGGGATCTTACACGCCTCTTTGTCGACAGATGTGCCGGTGATTTTCTCTGTTTTAACAACTGAAACGGTGGCTCAAGCTGAAGCGCGCTCTGGGGCAAAAGAGGGAAATGCGGGGTTTAGTGGAGCGCTTACTGCTATTGAAATGGCTCATGTGATGAAACATTTATCCAATCGGGAACTTTGCGACTTAAAAAATTAAAAATCATTGGATTCAAATCGTTTGCCGATCGGATTACGATCGATTTTGATGGCGATGTGATTGGGGTTGTTGGCCCTAATGGGTGTGGCAAGTCAAATATTGTTGATGCATTCCGTTGGGTGATGGGAGAGCAATCTGCTAAGTCGCTTCGTGGAGGTAAAATGCATGATGTGCTCTTCGCTGGTACAGAAAAGCGGAGAGGGCTTAACTTTGCCGAGGTGTCGGTGACCCTTTCGGATGTGGGTGAAGGGCTTGCAACCCCTTATGAGGAGGTAACAATCACCCGCCGTCTTCACCGGGATGGGGAGTCGGAGTATTTGATCAATCGGCAGCCGGTTCGTCTCAAGGATGTTCAAAATCTTTTTTTGGGGTCGGGAATTGGGAAGAATGCATTTTCGATTTTTGAGCAGGGGAAAATCGAGAGGATCATCAATCTTCCCCCCGTGCAACGACGTTCTATCTTTGATGATGCTGCGGGAATTGGTCGTTTTTTGGAGCGGAAAAAAGAGACGTTGCGAAAGCTTTCGCAAGTAGATGAAAACTATATGCGGCTGAAAGATCTCCACGGTGAGGTGGAACGGCAAACTCGTGTATTGAAGCGGCAGGCGGAAGCTGCAAAAAATTATGCAGAGAATAAAAAACGGTTAGTTGCACTCGATGCAGCGATTTTAATCACTAGGCTCAAGAAGATTGAAGAGGGAGAAGAGCAACAAAAGCTTGGTGAACTTGAAAAAACATTGGCAGATGAGCAGAAGGTGTTTGACCTCCTCGACCAAAAGGTTGTCTCCCTTAAAAAAGAGGTAAAAGCGCTTGAAGAGAAGGCTGCTCTAGATCGAGAGCAGCTCTATCAGGCGGAGAGTCGCTCGAAAATTTCAGAAGCTGAGTTTGAGCGGCAGAAAGAACGATGTGATGAGTTGACCCGTCGAGAGGGTGATCTTGTTGAGCAACAGGCGAAGCTTGCAACAGTTGAAGAGAAAAAAGAGCAAATCGCCCTTCTCTCTTCTCAAATCGATGCTCTAAAAGAAGAGCTCGATGGATTTAGAGAGTTGAAAGATGAGCGAGGGTTGATCGAACAAATTGCGGAGTATCGGGCGGCGTTAAAAGAGACAGTTGCAGATGAATTGCTTCAAGAGAAGAGCATTGCAAAGAGAGCTACTCTACTCACATCCCTTCTTGGTCAATCGCTTTTCCCCTACAATCAAACGGTTGTTGTAGAGAATCAAAAAGATTTTGCGTTTGTTCTCTCCTATGCAAAAAAACGGAAGATCTCGAACTTCTCTCTTCTCTCTCTTGAAAAGGTGAAAGGGGGAAAAAAGGGTATCTCTGCCCATTTTTTGGGAGAGAAAAAAATGGAGGAGACCAAAGAGGGAGACTTTGTTGACCATTTGGGTGTTCTTCATTGCCATAGGCAAGTTCTTTCAAGGGAAGAGTTGCTCAAGCGGGTCTACTCTCTTGAAGAAGAGCTCACAGCGCTTCGGGAGCTTTTGTCGCAAAGGCGACATATTGAGGTGAAACGGCAAAAACTTGAGATGACTCTTGTCTCTGAAAATTTCGCCTACCAACGGGTCTTAGAAGAGCGGAAAATGCAGCAGAGCTGGATTAAGGAAGAATTAGAGGAAGTGCGCGCAACACTTCTATTGACTCGCCGTGCGATCGAAACGAGGGGCGAAGGAACGTCCAATTTGAGTGAAGAGCTTGGGAGGTTTCAAAGCGCTTTTGGAGCGTCGATGCGGAAGCTCGAAGAGGGTCAAAAAGTGTTGGCAGATGTAGAGACAAACCAGCTTGCAGCTCGTGATCGTCTCAAAGTGGTTGAAAAGGAGCTCCACGCAAAAGAGCTTCTCATTGCGCAAGCAAGTGCATTGAAAAGTGAGCTTGAACACGAGCTTGCAAGTAGACATCAAATGACTCTGCAAGAAGCTCCTGAGCAAACGGTCGATGACCTACAACAAGCAGAAGCCGAATTGAAGCAACTGCGCAGCCAAGTTGAACGGGCAGGCGCTGTTAATTTGGCTGCAATTGAAGAGTTTAAGGTGCAAGAGGAGCGGCATGCTTCTCTCGATGTACAGTTAAAAGATCTCTTCGCTTCAAAAGAGGATCTGGAGAAAATCATCCTCGATCTAGACCAAGAGAGCCGTCGTCTTTTTAAAGAGACGTTTGGAACGATTCGGGAGAATTTTCAACGGAATTTCAAACTCCTTTTCAATGGGGGAGAGGCCGATTTAAAATTCACAGAGAGCAAAGATATTTTGGAAGCGGGAATCGAAATCGTCGCTAAACCACCTGGAAAACAGATGCGTTCGATCACTCTTCTTTCTGGAGGAGAAAAATGTCTCACCGCTCTTGCTCTTTTGTTCTCCATTTTTGAGGTGAAACCAGCTCCTTTCTGTATTCTCGATGAAGTAGATGCTCCATTGGATGACACTAATGTTGAGCGTTTTACAGCGATGTTGAAAGAGTATGTCAATAAGACTCAGTTTATTGTAGTAACACACAATAAAAAAACAATGAAAGTTGCCGATATTTTGATTGGAGTTTCAATGGAAGAAAAAGGGGTGTCTAAGTTACTCTCCCTGACGTTTGAGAGGTCGTATGCTGATAGGAATTCCGAAAGAGTGTAAGAATCATGAGTACCGCGTAGGGGGAACCCCTAGTCTTGTCAGTCTTTTAGTGCAGGCAGGTCACGAGGTGACCATCCAAAGTGGCGCAGGGGACATGATTGGGTATGATGATGAGCAGTATATCCATGCGGGGGCAAAGATTGTTCCGACAATGGAAGCTGTTTATGAAGCTGAAATGATTCTCAAAGTGAAAGAGCCACAGAAGAAAGAGTATTCCCTTTTGAAGAAGGGGCAGATTTTATTTTGCTATCTTCACCTAGCTCCACTCCCTGATTTAACAAAACATCTGCTTGAAAGAGGTGTTGTGGGAATCGCTTTTGAAACGATCACCGACTCCAAAGGGCAGCTCCCTCTTCTCACGCCGATGAGTGAAGTGGCAGGACGGATTGCCATTCAAGCAGGGGCGACAGCATTGCAGATGGCGTATGGAGGAAAAGGGCTTCTTTTAGGAGGTGTTCCCGGAGTTCCTCCTGCAAAGGTTGTCATTATCGGTGGTGGTGTTGTCGGAACGCAAGTCGCTCGTATCGCCCTTGGATTTGGAGCTGATGTGACGGTTTTAGAGAGGCGGCTTAGTAGGTTGAGAGAGCTCGATGATCTCTATGGGCCCTCTTTGAAAACGATCTATTCAACACCGATCTCTATTGAAGAGACAGTCGCTTCTGCTGATCTTGTTGTGGGCGCTGTTTTAATTCCTGGAAAATCGGCTCCCAAAGTGATCACCGAAGAGATGATCAAAGGGATGGGCAAAGGGAGTGTTTTTGTCGATGTGGCGATTGATCAAGGAGGGTGTTGCGAAACATCTAGAGCAACAACACACTCTGATCCGATCTACATCGAGCACGGCGTCGTTCACTACTGTGTCGCAAATATTCCAGGGGCTTGTGCACGCACTTCAACACAATCGCTCACCAACGCAATTGCTCCTTATGTGCTTGAGTTAGCAGATAAAGGGTATAAACGTGCTCTTCAGGAAGATTCTCATTTTAGAGATGGTCTTAATGTCTGTTTGGGGAAAGTGACCAATGAGTATGTAGCTGGAGATGGCGGGTTCACCTATCACCCCCCAGAAACATTTTTAGATGGCTAAATTTTGTGTTGGGATAGATCTTGGAACGACAAATTCTGCTGTCGCCTATTGTCCAATAGATGGAGGGCAGATCCATCCATTTTCCCTTTCAAAGGAAAATGGCTCTCTCCCCTCTTTTATCTATTTGGGTGAAGAGGAAGTGGTTGGCCATAAGGCACGTGTTCTTGGGAGTCAAGATCCTTCTAAATTGATCCATTCGGCAAAAAGCTGGCTCTCTAACCCGGCAGCAGCTCGTAAAGAGCGGATCCTTCCTCTAGAGATGGAGGGAAAAAAACTCTCTCCTGTTGAAGCAACGGCTCGTTTTTTGACACAGATCCGTAAGCTGTGGAATCGAAAAAAAGGGAAAACAGTTGAAGAAGCACTTGAAGAGCAATTCATCACGCTCACTATTCCAGCTTCTTTTGATGAAATGGCGCGGCAGTTAACGCTTGAAGCGGTGACGTTGGCTGGTTTTCCCAAAGTGACACTCTTAGAAGAGCCGCAAGCTGCATTTTACCATTGGCTTAATACCTCTAAAGAGGAGCTTCCCCACGGCTCTACAATCCTTGTGTGTGATATTGGAGGGGGAACGACAGATTTTAGTTTGATCGAAGTGAGTGAGAAAGGGTATGAGCGGATGGCGGTTGGAAGCCACCTCCTTTTAGGAGGAGATAATATGGATCTCGCTCTTGCACACCATCTCAAGCTAGATTTAGCCGCAGCGCGCACAGCAAAAGAGGAAGGGCTTCATAGTATCCTTCTCGATGGCTTTTTTGGCCTCTACCCTTTGGATGAAGCGGTACAACTTCAAAAGGGGAGTGGGATCAAGGCGATGGGACTTCCCTATGAGAGCGAACCTTCGATCACCAAACATCTCGCGGCTTTTCTCTCCAAATGTGAAAAAAAACCAGACTATGTTCTTTTCAACGGAGGGGCAATTAAACCAAAGCCGTTTCAAGACCGTCTTCTCACATCGCTTGAAATGTGGTTTGGCAAAAAAGTGATGCCACTGCAAACTAAAACACTTGATCTGGCCGTTTGCAAAGGGGCTGCTTATTTTGGTTTGGCTCGGCATGGACGTGGGACGCGGATTTTAAGCGGCCTTGCACGCAGCTACTACCTCAAAGTGGAGGATCAGCTTCTCACCGTTCTCCCCCGTGGAGCTGAAGCAGGAGTAGAATATGTCTCAAGTCATCCCTTTACACTTCTTTCTAATCAACCAGTCTCTTTTGAACTCTACCACTCTCACACCCGTTTGCGCGATTCACACGATGCATTTTTACCCGTCGATGATGAACAGATCCTCCCCCTTCCTGAAATTCAAACAGTTTTGAAATATGGGAAACAATCAAAAACAGCTGTTCACCTCAAAGCAGCTGTGACAGAAATTGGAACCGTGGAACTTTGGCTCAAATCAAAAGAGGGAGAGCATGTGTGGAAATTAGAATTTTCTTCCGATCAAAAAACAGTACGACAAGAAGAGACCTTTGAAGCAGCCGATTTAGATAAGGCAAAAAAAGTGGTTCAAGACGCATTTGCAATCGGGACAGCTCAAGAGCTCAAATCTCTTATTCAAGGGCTAGAAACACATCTTGAGAAACCAAAAAACAGTTGGTCCCCCTCCCTTTTACGCGCTCTTTTTGAACCTCTTTCCCTTCAAGCACATAAACGGGACCTCACCTCACATTTTGAACACCGGTTTTGGAACCTTGCCGGCTTTTTCCTTCGCCCTGGTGTTGGCCATCCTCTTGATGAACACCACATCAAGGCGTTGTGGAAAGTGATTCTTGCCGATGGGAAAAAACAAAAAAATCAAGAGATAGAGATTCAGAAATGGATTTGCTACCGTCGGATCGCTGGGGGCTTGAGCAAAGGTCAACAGACGCAACTTTTCAATGCGCTCTACCCCAACCTTTTCAAAATCAAAAATGAGAAGTATGCCTACACAGAGAAATTGCGTGCACTCGCCTCTTTTGAGCTCGTCGACTCCTCTTACAAAACAAAGTTGGGCAATGCATTGATCAAGCGGATTGAAGAGAACAAATCAGAACGTGTCGATCATTGGGCTCTTGGAAGGTTGGGAGCGCGTCAACTCCTCTTTGGTTCGATTGCAAATGTTGTTCCGAAAAAAGTTTGCGACGATTGGGTCGCTCGTCTAGAAAAAACTCCGTGGCAAGACCAAGAACAAACTCCTTTTGCTCTGGCCTTATTGACCTCTCAGGGGAGCAAGCAACACCCTTTCCCCGACAAAGAGCGTATTTTTGGTGAATCTCTTCCATCGGGGCTTATCTTATGAAAAAGTACAGCTTCCATTCGATCAACCACCATTGTGAAGGAGAGAAAGGGCATTTCTACAACTACCACCTCTCTGTTCAACAAGCGGCGCTCTCTTGTTGTAAAAGTGTCAACGTCTATATCCCTTTCAAAGCGCACTTTTTTGAAGAACCTCCTGGATGGATCCGTTTTTTCAATCCATTCAATAGTCGAAGAAAACGAAGGCGGTTTTGGAGAGATCTTTGTCGCCTATTTAGAAAAAAAGAGCAGGACAAGCGGATTTTTTTTCTCGAATTTTTTGGGAAAAAAGATTTTACGCTCATTGCCTTAGCTGCCATTTTTTTTGCCAAAAAGAGCGATCAGTTTTGGGTGTTGTATCGACTCGATTTTAAGGGGCGAGAGAAAAAGAGCATTCAATTATTTTCTAAATTGCTCCAATGGAGGCTAAAAGATCATTTTATCCCACTTACGGATAGCGAATTACTCGCTGATATATTTTCTAGATGGTTTGGAAAAAGACCTCTTGTCATGCCTATTCCCCATACATTTGTTTCTAAGGAAAAGAAAAAACAGCAAAAGCGGTTGATCTGCTACGTGGGAGGAGGACGTCAAAATCAGGGAAGAGAAATTCTTTCAACCCTGATGACGCTTCCAGATCCAGCTTCCAAACGGTTTGAATTTTCTCTTCCTGGTGATTTCCTCTTTCCTCCGATAGAGAATAAGCTGCGGGTGAAGCTTAGGAAAATTTCAACGACAAAAAAAGAGTATCAAGCAGCAATTGATCGGTGTGATATTTTTCTTCTTCCTTGCGATCCAATTGCTTATAAAAGAGGGACATCAGGTCTTTTTGTTGAAGCTGTTGTGAGTGGAAAGTTGCCATTTGTCAAAGAGGGAAGCTGGCTTGCCCATGAGTTGCGCCGTTTTGACCTCTCGGAGCTGATCATCGATTGGGAGAGCCATGAAATTTTCTCGCAGCTCATTTTATTGATTGAAGATAAGCGAGTAAGAGAGAAATTTAAGGTGATGCAATCTACCTATCAAAACTACCATTCAGAGCAAAACTTTTCAGCAATCTTTCAGAAGTTGACAAACCTCATCGACAGTGATTCGTTTCATGCAGCGGAAATCGATGGGGCAAACCCGCTTGTAGCAAGGTGAACACTCCACATGTTTATGGATCACCGTTCCGTGTCGATAAGGTCCTGTTGCGACCTCATTTGTCGACCCAAATAGGGCGAGCAGAGGGATTTTAAGCGCGGCTGCAAGATGCATTGGGCCACTATCATTTGTTAAAAAAACATTGCAGCAAGTGAGGAGCGCCAAAAGCTCTCTGATCGTCGTTTTCCCCGCAAGATTGATCACATTTGCAGGCAATCCTTCACAAATTTTTGAGACCAGTTCTTTTCCACTTTCATCGCCAAAATAGAGAAAATAGCTCTCAGGAAACCGTTTTGTCACCTCACGGAATCGGTCTGGAAGCCAACATTTAGCAGGGCCGTAGGCAGCGGTTGGATTAACACCGATCACATGTGCATTTTTTGGGATGCCGTATCGAAGAAGGGTTTGACCCGCCTTCTTTTTCTCCTCTTCTGTCACATAGAGAGTGGGCGCACTTTTAGAAAAAGGGACATGAAGAAGCCGTTTGTAGGTGTCGACAAGATGCTCTGATCCTCGCTCTTTTGGGAAAAGGTGTCGCTCTGTCAGAAGGAGAGAGCGCCCTTCATTTTTGTAGCCGATCCTTTTTTTGATCCGACGTCTAAAAACATGCCACGCAGAGGAGAATGAATTGGTGAGGAGAAGGGCGATATCCCCCTTGATCTTATCTGCTCTGCTCAAAGGGAGATTTTCATCGACATCGGGGTGGTGGTCGAGAAGGGGGGCGAGCGGATCCTTACAAAGGGTCGTAATGGAGGCATCTGGCCATTTAAGACGGGCCTCCTCAATCATGGGGGTTGCCATCACCAGGTCCCCCAACCAATTTGGCATACGGATAATCACTTTCACAGCAGAAGATTGTATCTTTATTCCCGATTAAATTATATAGAGGAAAAAGGTAGAGTTGGAGGGGCATTTTGAGACAACAGACCTATACAGAAGAAGAGTTTAAACACCTTCTCAAAAATCTCTTTGTAGAGAAAAAACGGGTCCGTCAACTTCAGAAAAAATTTCAATCAAAACTCTCTGGTGTCCATGACACCACATCTTCTAGGGAGTATACAAAGGTCAAAAAAGAGTGCGAAATATTGCGCAGGGAGTTGCTAAAGGTGCGCTCTGTAATCGAGCAGTTGAAAGAAGAGCGGCGCCTTTTAAAAGAGAGGCCACAAGGAGTTGCACAAGAAGATTTTGACAATTTGCAAGATCAAGGAAGAAAAGAAGTTGGAAGGCTTGAATCTGAGAAGAGTAAACTGGTTGAAAAATTAGCAGAAAGCATCAGTCAAAATCAACGTCAAGCAGAGATCGTCAAAGATCTGCACGATGAGATCAATAAGCTACGAGAGAAAAATGGAGAATTGAAAGAAGAGCTCGATGTTGCACGCGCCTCTTTAGAAGAGAAAGAAGAACTCTTCGATCAGATCAAAGAGCTTGAAGCGGCAAAAGAAGTCTTAAGTGCCAGACTTGAAGAGGCAGAAAAACAGTTGGCAAAAAGCGATGTGATCACCCTTCACCAAGAGGTTGCAACCTTGCAAAAAGCACTTTCCAATGCAGAGGAAAACAGCAAGCAGCTGACCGAAGATTGCGCAGACGCTTTAGAAGATAAGTTGCAATTGAAACAACAGCTAAAAGAGAAAAATGAAGAGCATGGAGAGTGGGAGCAAGAGAAAATTAAGCTGCAGAGCAGTTTGCAAAATCTCCGCCTGCAATATGAAGAGCAAGCACAAGAGGTGCGTAAGGCACAACAACATTTGGCAAAAAAGGTGAAAGAAGCGACACTGCTTGACGATCAAGTTGAAAAAAACAAGATGCAAACAGTGGAACTTGAGCAGAGCATGCAACAATACAGAAGAGAATTTGAACGACTACAAGCAGAATTAGTAGAACAAAAAGAAGAAGTTTCAAAGTTGCAAAAAGTGAAAAAACAGTATGAAGATGTCTCTTCAACACTCACCGACTTAAAAAGTTTTTTAGGAAAGAGTTTTGAAGGATAAAATTATTCTCGGCATCGACCCAGGGACAGCTGTCACAGGTTTTGGTGTGATCAAAGTTGGGGTATCGATCAAGCCGCTTGACTTTGGCTGTATTCGCCCTCCAAGAGAAGAACCCCTCTCGACCCGCTACCGCGTGATCTTTGAAGGACTCTGTTCGATCATTGACAAGTACAATCCTACAGAGTGCTCTGTAGAAACACAGTATGTGAGTAAAAATGTCAGTAGCGCTATGAAATTGGGAATGGCTCGAGGAATGGCAATTTTAGCAGCAACTTTGCGTGAAATCCCCATTTTCGAGTACTCTCCAACGCGGGTAAAAAGTGCTGTCACAGGAACAGGACGAGCAAGTAAACAAGAGGTGCAGAAAATGATTAAACATTTGCTCCACCTCTCAACCTTGCCAACGCCAGAAGATGCTGCCGATGCACTTGCATTGGCGATCTGCCATTTCCATGCAGCTAAAAGTAGAAGGTGCCAACGTGTATGACTATTTTAAAGGGACGGTGATCTCACTAGATGGCGAAGCGGCCATCATCGAAATTGGGGGAATTGGCTATCGACTCCTCGTCCCTGTCAGTTTAGTTGGAACAGTTCCAATTGGCGAAAAAATGTTGCTCTACACCTCATGGGTTGTTCGAGAACAGTCACAAACATTGTTTGGTTTTGCGACCAAAGAGGAGCGAGATCTTTTCGAACTTCTCATTACCATCTCAGGAGTAGGCCCTAAAACAGCGCTCAATCTTCTCGGCCGCCTTCCCCCCGATCAGCTTGCAACAGTGGTAGAAACAGAAGATGCCTCAGCATTGGCACGTGTTCCAGGGATTGGAAAGAAGACAGCAGAAAGAGTGTTGATCGACTTGAAAGGGAAGCAATTTTCTAAAACCCCCATGAAAAAGACCGTAAATGAAGCGTTGCAAGCTTTGATGAATTTAGGGATGAGCCGCTCGAGCGCAGAAAAAGCTGTGAAAAAAGCGTCTGAGATGGTCGATCCAGACAACTTATCAGCCCTCATCTCGACAGCTCTCTCCTTATAAAAGCAGTTGAATGTAATCCTCAAAGGGCATAGAATAAGTGCCTAAAATAGGAGAACCCATGGCTGTAGAAAAAACTCTTTCCATTATTAAACCCGATGCAGTGAAGAAAGCTGTGATTGGGCAAGTGATCGCCCGCTTTGAAAAAGCAGGACTTCGTGTTGTTGCTTGTAAGATGAAACACCTCTCTTTGGAAGAAGCCAAAGGGTTTTATGCCGTCCATAAAGAGCGTCCTTTCTACAAAGATCTCGTCGAATTTATGATCTCAGGCCCCGTTGTGATCTCTGTCTTAGAAGGAGAGGGTGCGATTTTAAAAAACCGAGATGTAATGGGAGCGACCAACCCCAAAGAAGCAAAAGCTGGAACAATTCGTGCTGACTTCGCCGAATCGATCGATGCAAATGCCGTACACGGATCAGATGCACCTGAAACAGCAAAATTTGAGATAGACTTTTTCTTCAAGCCGCATGAAATCGTCACTGTCTAAAACAGTTCGTTTTCTACGTCATGGAGTGAAAAAAGGAGGGGCAACTCTATCGAGCCTTTGCCTCCGCTCAAAGAGTTACCCCCTTTTGGGAATCCCCTCTGGCGTGACGGAGATGGATGGTCAAATAAAAGAGGTCATCCCCTCATCCACATTTAACTGCCCCCCTCCTATCAGTTATCAAACCTACCGAAATAAACGGTTTCAGGTTGCTGCTGGAGAAACTCTCTCTCCTCAAGAGACTATTTTAGTCGTGAAAAATGGAATTGCAACAGCAACAGGAGGGACACTCACCTCCAGAGGGAAACTCATCACTACACACTTGACATTTGCAGGAGAAAGGCAAATATCAAGTCATAAGTTGTTTTATTTCAGTAGTTCGAGGTTTTTTCCAAAAGTCTTAAAAATGAAAAAGGGGATAACTTCTCTCACCGCGGCCTGGCAAGGAGGATTTTACCATTGGATGTATCAAATCTTGCCACGTCTTGAACTTATCGACAAAAACAGTCCGCTTTACATCGATCAATCCCACCCTTTTCAACGAGAGACCGTAAAACTGTTAAAGCTTCCAACCGTGATCGATGCATCGCTCTACGATGCGGTTTACGCATCTGAGGTCACAACAACTTCTGTTTTAAACATCCCTACACCCCGTTCATGTGCATCTCTTCGCACCCTTTTTCTCCCTCTTCTTCCTAAAAAAAGGGAAAAAAAGCGGCTTTACATATCAAGAGAAGATGTTAAAACGAGGCGGGTGACCAATGAAAAAGAGGTGTGGGAGCTTTTGCAACCTTTAGGGTATGAAAAAGTTGTTCTAACAAAACTCCCCTTACTAGAGCAGATGGCTCTTTTCCATTCAGCAGAATCGGTGGTTTCAGCACATGGAGCAGGCCTTTCCCATCTTGTTTTTTGCAACCCTCAAGCCTCTGTCATCGAATTTTTCCATAAAAACTATGTCAATGTTTGTTATTGGCATATTGCCTCTGCAGTTGGCCTCAACTACACCCATATTTTTGATACAACTGATTCACCGATTGAAGATGCCGATATCACGGTAGACACTGCTTGCTTGAGGAAGGCCCTTGATCACACTCATCGATAACAACGATTCATTTACCTACAATATTTCTTATGCTCTAAAGCAGCTGGGGGAACGTGTTCGAGTGATCCAAGCATTGGATGATCACCCAACAACTGCCTATGTGATCGGTCCAGGTCCTGGCCACCCCGCTTCTTTTAAGATGCCACTTACCACGACACCTACATTGGGAATCTGCCTTGGACATCAATGGCTTGGTTACCATTTTGGGGCAAAAGTGCGCAAAGAGCGGCCGTGTCATGGTAAACAGTCGCGGATCTATCACACGGGGAAAGGGCTTTTTGAAGGTCTTCCTCAAGGTTTTTTAGGGAATCGGTACCATTCATGGATTTTAGATGATGTAAAAGACCCACTTGAGGTGACAGCTTGGACAAAAGAGGGGCTGATCATGGGCATTGCACACAAAGAGTTACCCTACGTTGGCGTCCAATTTCATCCCGATTCAATCGCAACAGAGTATGGGAAAGAATTATTTATCAATTTTTGTAAATCAAGGAGAAAGCAATGGCAGTAGTAGAAGTCGCACACCAATTTTTAAAGGGTATTTATGGAACTGATGCAGTGATAAGTGAAGTAGAAAGAGAGAAGAATCCTACTACATACATGGTTGTTGCAGATGAAGTTTCAGTTTGTATGGATAAGTATGGTGGATTCCATGTTAACAATGCAGGAAGTCTTGAGCAAAGAGTGTGGGACGCTGCTAGAACAGCAATTGAAGCTTTACCAGGTCAGCTAAATAAAACTGCTGATGAAGCTTTACCAGGTCAGCCAAATAAAACTGTTGACTCTCTTTGGGTGAATTTTAAAAATCCAGTTCCAGTTACAACGATGGGTCGTATTTTACCAGAAGCATTCACAGTAGGTGAATCTACATTGGATATGACTCTATCTGGAGAAGAAACTCTACCTCAAATGTCAAAACCATCTGGTCTCATTGCGGATATTCAAACAAATCAAACAAGATGTTGGCTCTGGTTGAATCCTAAAAAAGAGTGTACAATTCCTCCTGGAGCAACCCACAACCTTGGAGCCACTGCAGTTCTCATCGATCGATTAGCCGGGAAAGTATTACTTGTAGAGAATCAAGGTAGACAAGGTAGATGGAATTTTCCAGGTGGAAGTTGTAATATTGGTGAGTCACCCCTTGAGGCTGCGAAGCGTGAGTTAGAAGAAGAAACAGGAGTGAAAGTTCTACAAGAGGTAGTTAAACATGCACCGCTTCTTGGTCAAATGGAATTCCCAAACAATCCATTTGCTCCTGCCATCAACCAGAGCTTCGGTTTCTTTATTAGCAACCATGGAGAGCAAGAGCTTAAGCCTTCTGAAGCTGAAATTAGCCGAGCAAAATGGTGTGACTATAATGCTATTTTAGATGCTGCAGCCAAAGGGGAAAAATTTGAGGGGTTAAAGCTAGGAAAAGAAATCCCTCAAATGATTAAGGCTGCACTGGAGGTTAAGAAGAAGGTTTCTCACGTTTAGGCTTGAAAATGGTTCCCGAGGTAGAACTCTTTTGCTTCTGGGTGGCAAATGAGTTCTTCCTTGCTTCCGGAGAGGAAGATTTTTCCATCACGCATCAGGTAGCAACGGGTTGCAACAGAGAAAATTTCCCGTGCATTGTGGTCAGTGATCAACGTCGTGATATTCTTCTTAGAGAGGAGACGGATGAGCTGTTTCACTTCATGGATGGCGATTGGATCGATATTAGCAAATGGTTCGTCGAGCAGAAGGAGTGTGGGATTAGTCACAAGGGCACGGGTGATTTCAAGCCGCCGCCTCTCTCCACCTGAAAGGGAAGCCGCTTTTTTATCGGCAAGTTTCTCGAGATTAAGCTCGGATAGAAGCTCTTTGAGACGGGTAAGCCGCTCTTGTTTTGTAAGAGGAAGGGTTTCTAAGATGCAGAGAATATTGTCGGCAACAGTAAGGTTGCGGAAGACTGAAGGTTCTTGAGCAAGGTAACCCATTCCAAGCTTGGCTCTTTGGTCGATCGGAAGGTGGGTGATCTCTTCATCACGTAAGATGACCGACCCTTCATCAGGACGAATCAATCCCATCATCATGTAAAAAGCTGTTGTTTTCCCCGCACCATTGGGGCCGAGAAGGCCAACGATCTCTCCTTCTCCAAGGGTAAGAGTGAGACCATCGACAACAGTTCGCTTTCCGTACCGTTTTTTTAGCTCTTTGATATTTAAGAGTTCCATTTAAACTGCTTTTTTAAATTTTCAAGTTCATCTGCTCCGAAGAAAAAGTGGACATCACCATACCCTTGCACTTCATCTTCTCCATCACGTTTTGCACGCACTTTTTTCGCTGATAGTTGCATCTGTTTCTCTTTGTCATAGAAAAGAACCCGCTCTTCAGATTCAAAAATCATCATTTTCTCATCTGGATAGTATTCGACATGATCGGCTAGAGCGTATTGTGTTTTCTCTCCATTCACCATCCGTACATTGCCGATGAGGGTGATTTTAGAGGCGTGGATCTTTCCATCATTTTTTTCGTGATCGACAATCGCTTGATCAGAACAAAAATCTCCCATGTAGCTGTTGGCAACAACATTGCCTGTGAGGATGATCTGTTTCCCATCATATTGCGCTTCATCTGAGCGGATCACAGTCTCTTGGTGGACCACTGTTGTCTTTTCTGAGGTGAGAATCTGTGTGTTGTAGTTGTAGCACGCATTTTTTGCATCGATTGTATCATCTGCTGCAACGACATGGACAGCATCAAACTCTTCAACAGCTTCAAATTGACCCGCTTGGTTGAAAAGAAAGAGTTCAGATGCGTTACTTTTGATGACACACCTTGCAATCGGTTGGTTGTGGAGAACGATCTCTTTGCTTACTCCTTCCCGAAATTGTTGAAGATAGGTGACAAGTCCTCCTGCTTCTACACGGCTCGATGGATCGCTACTGTGCATCAGATCGGCAAATTCTTCGTCATCCGTCAGGTGAGGGTGAAAGGTGACCCATCCTACCATAAGACATGTGAGAGAGAAAACTAAGAGAGACTTGAACATGGATGAGAGACCTCATAGAGTGCAAGCCATCGGTCAACGAGCTTAGAAAGTTGGTCAAAGGGGAGCATACAGGCAGCGTCGCATTTGGCAGCTTTAGGGTTGGGGTGTGTTTCGGCGTAGATGCCATCACAGCCAGCGGCAATTGCGGCTGCAGAGAGGGTTGGAATAAATTGACGGTCGCCGCCAGATTGGTTGCCCAATCCTCCGGGGAGCTGAACAGAGTGTGTCGCATCAAAAAGAACGGGATAGCCAAATTTTTGCATAAGAGGAATATTGCGTAGATCACTCACAAGGTTGTTATAACCAAAAGAGGTTCCCCTTTCGGTGAGCATGATGTTTTCATTCCCTGTGGAGGTGATTTTGCCAATGACATGTTCCATATCCCAGGGAGCCATATATTGCCCTTTTTTGATATTGACCGTTGCTCCTGTTTTTCCAGCTGCAACCAAAAGATCGGTTTGTCGGCAGAGGAAGGCCGGAATTTGAATCACATCACAAACAGCGGCGGCTTCATACGCCTCTTGTGGAGAGTGGACATCGGTGAAAATAGGGACACCATAAGTCGTTTTGACTTTCTCTAAAATTTTGAGCCCCTCTTCAAGGCCAGGCCCTCTAAAAGAAGAGATAGAGGAGCGATTGGCTTTGTCATAGCTCGATTTGAAAATAAAGGAGACCGGAAGAGATTCAAAGAAACGGACAAGCCATTCGGCAGCTTCCATCGCAGCTTTCTCACTCTCAATTACACAAGGACCTGATACAATAATCATAAAAGCTCTGCCAAAGGGCGTATTACAAATGTTCTCTCTTTCCAACGAGGGTGAGGGATGGTTAAATCTCGACTTTTAGAGATCAGATCTCCATAGAAGATCAAGTCAAGATCGATCATCCGAGGGGCATTTTTGGGCTTTTTTACCTTCCCCAATTTTTTCTCAATCTCCTCGAGGTAAGAAAATAACGCAATTGGGGATAAAGTGCACTCAAAACGACACACAGCATTGATAAAGTCAGGCTGCTCGATCTCTGAGACCGGTTTTGTCTGATGAAAAGTTGAACAGACAAAAGAAAATATTTTAGGGTGTGCCTCAATAAGAGCAATTGCTTTTTTCAGTGTCATTTCAGGAGAGCCTAAATTGGCACCGAGGGCAACAAAACAGAGCTTCATAGATAGAGGGTCGATTTGCCAAATCTTAGAGGCTTTTTAAAAGGGGAATCCTCAAGCTCAAGAGTGAGCCAGTGATTGTATGGATTATATCGTAAACTTTTGATTTTAAGAGGGAATCGATGGTCGTGGATGACGAGAACCCCCTTTTCTCCATACTGCTTTTCATCGATAAATAGGGTGAAGGTAGTCGATCCTCTTTCATTGTCATCGTGAATCGAAACTTCACTCTCAATTCCATAGAATCTCAAGCTTCCATTTCGGTACTCTCCCCAATTTGAGGAGACAACATAGTAGCGGGAGGAGATCCCTTTTTCTGGAGCTGCTCCTTTGGCAACACAACCAGATAATACGATCAAAAAAGGGAGTAAGATGTTCATGCTTGAAATATACCAAATTTCTGTGTACGATCAAAGGATCCTTTTGGACCGATAGCTCAGCGGATAGAGCACCCGCCTTCTAAGCGGGTGGTCGCAGGTTCGAATCCTGCTCGGTCCGTTTTTTATTCCTGCTCTTCTTTTTTCTCTTCTTCGAGAATTTCAAGATTGACACGGATTCCATTGCGACTAGCAACAGACATCAACAACGTTCGGATTGCGTTGATCGTTTTTCCTTTCTTCCCAATGATCTTTCCGATATCGGATTTTTCAACGGAAAGTTCTAAAATCACAGTGTGTGTTCCACCCACTTCATTGATAACAACCTTGTCTGGATTGTCTACCAAATTCTTAACAATATAAGCTACAAAGTCTTTCATCGCTAGTTCCCATTAATCGCATTTCTGTAATGTTTACAATACAGGAGAGCGTTTTTTATTAGCGAGTAAAAATCGCCCAAACCGCCTCTGTTGAGGCATCCACACCCAAGCTTGTGGTATTTTTATGATCACGATTTAAATCCCAGATCATGATTCCACCGAGTCCTTCTTTGACAACATATTCAGCAGCCTCTTTAACTTGCTTGAGGCTTGTCATCTCTCCAATATCATCGAGCCCAGGCATCAAACCGATCACGATTTTATCTCGTGGAACACCCAAATCATACAAACCTTTTGCATCATCTTTATAGCTATAGCCTGAATAAGCGTCATACGCCATGATATTGATTCCATCGAGATCAGCATAACTTTGCTCGATCACCTCTCTATAGGGGAGAGTGGTGGAAGAGGGGGCTTTGGGGGTGTAGGTGATCAAAGCATCTTCTCCTAAAAGGACGCGTGTGTGAGCAATTAAATGGGTCTGTAACTCAGCTTTTGGATAGTCTTCAATATCAAAGTCGACTCCATCTAGATTGTGGGATTTCACATAGTCGTGCAGGGCAAGTGCCATCTCTTTTGCATCTTCGCCCGTCTTTAAGATCCCTGAGAGCCCGTAGGTTGCACCTCCAACTGAAAGTTTCACTTTTTTCTCTTCTTGATGAGCGAGGTCGACAAGTTTTGAAAGGTCTTCCTCCGATGCTTCTACACCGGTCACTCGATACCCTTCTCCATCGGGTTCAAAAGTTCCAAATGCAATATTGATCACATCGGATTTCATCTCGACAATGGTCTCAATAGGGATTTCACTATCCCAAGATTCCCAGTAACTCTCGACAATAGGAGCTATTAAAGAAGCGATCAAAAAAATAACGTAATGCATCATATCCTCCAATTTTTAAAGGAAATATTTTTGCATATCTTTTGGAATTGGAGCAACGATTTTAAGGTTTTTTTTAAGAGGAAGGGTGAGCTCTTCAGCGTGAAGAAGCTGCCTTGTCTCACCATATTTTTTGTTTAAAGAGGGGTTTCCATAAACAGGATCTCCTAGAATAGGACAGCCGATCGATTTCAGATGAATCCGGAGTTGGTGGGTTCGCCCTGTCTCTGGATAGAGGTCGACAATGCTTAATTTTTCATCAAAAGAGCGGGTTTCAACACGGGTGATCGCCTCTTTACCTCCCTCTTCTAAAACGGCCATCTCTTTTCTTTTTTTAGGGTGTCGTCCAAGTCGATTTTTGATCACTTGTTTTCCCGGGTTGCCAACACAGATGGCGACATACTTTTTTTTCACCAATCGCTTTGCAAAAAAATCGACCAATTGCTGCTGCATCTGTGTGGTTTTTGCTGCGACTAAAACACCTGTTGTATCTTTGTCAAGCCGGTGGACAATGCCGGGGCGTAGATCATTTTCTGGAAGGTGTTGGCAGTGGTAGAGGAGTGCATTGACAAATGTTCCTTGCCAATTCCCAACAGCAGGGTGAGTGACAAGTCCAGCAGGCTTATCGACTGCGATGATCGCTTCATCTTCATACAAAATAGAGAGGGGGATATTTTCTGGTTCAAGGGAAATCTCATCGGTTGCAGCAAATTCAATTTCAATCTCATCACCAACGGTAAGGCGAGTCCGTTTTTTCACCTTTTCTCCATTGACAAGGACCAATTTTTTTTCGATGAGTGATTGAAAATAGGTGCGGGAAAAATCGGGGTAGCGAAGGGCAAGAAGCTTATCGAGCCGCTCGCTCTCTTCGCCAGGTTCTACGATCATAAGGCAATGAGTTGACAGGTTGAAAAGGTGTGATTGGGAGCGATTCTTTGGAGAAGACTCAAAATATGTGCCTCTGCATTATCGAGCTCCTCGAGTGTGGGAAGAGCATCCATTTTCTTTCCGATATAAGGGCTCTCTTCGATTTCGATCTCTGACAAATAGTCTTGGAAAAGGCGGAGAAGACGGGGGTTGAATTGTTCTTTGAGTTTAGAAGAGAGCGGGTATCCAACAAATAGATTTAACATTTATCCCCCATAGATCGCTTTATTTTGAGCCAAAATTTCTTTACGGTGCTTTTCTGCTTCTTGCATCTGTCTCATGCAGTTCATCATGATCGATTTTTGCATCTTTCGGAAGAATTTTTTCCCATCTTCTTCTGATTTACCACTTTTTACAGCAACATCGATACACTGTTTTTCAAAAGCAGACATTGAATGATCACTTTGATTTTGTTGCGTTTCGGCAAATGTCTTGTTTGTCCCTTTACCCTTGTCTTCAACTCCTTTGATCGGATCATTTCCAATTTTGGGAGTTGAATCTGGCCCGCTAGCTCCCCCAAGTCCACTCATAATACACCTCTATTTACAGAGTTTAATTGTTCTCAATTCCTTATTAGCAATTCTAAGGCCACGGGCTCCTGCTCCTTTAGGGGCAACCTCTTCAAAACTAAATTCAAGCTTTTTCACCTTCTGCTTTGGTTTTGCCTTGAAAAGGAGTTGCAACACAGCATTTGAATCGCTTGAAAGATACTCAAGTTTTTTTCCCTCTTCAAGGTATGTATACACCTTGTCGATGATAAATTGTTTCACAACAAACCGCTTTACATAAGGGAAATTCGTTTTTGTATCCCTTGAAATCACATTGAGCACCGTTTTTTTATCCGCCGGCCCAATCCAAATCGCTTTTTCTGCATAAAGCTTCTCAGGAATCTGAATCACCCGGTAAGTTCCATCTTCAAAAAGAACAAGGAGTTTATCAAGACTGCTACACTCTACACTCATCTCAGCACTCACTTTTGTCCCCAAAAAGCCTGTTTCAGGATCGTAACCAACTTTTACAGTGCGCTCTGAGATCGCTCGTTTATCGATCAGTTCAATCGTTTCAATCTTTGTTCTTCGTGGGAAGAGAGGACCATATTTCTTTAGAAGAGATTTTAAATAATGGATGGTAAATCGCTTGATGTTTTTCAGGTCTTTTTCAACTTTTTGAAGCTTCTCATCAAGAGTGACAATTTCATCTTGATTCTTATCGATATCAAAGCGGGAGATCCGTCTGATGGGGATACTGAGCAATTTTTCTCGATCATCTTTTGTTGGGACGCGGATCAATTTTTTATGGAATGGGAGCAAACTCTTTGCAATTGTCTCATGCACCTTTTCATACGATTTGATCTCTTCAATTTCTTTGTAAAGCCGGTTTTCAATAAAGATCTGTTCCAAGGTTTTCTCAAAAATTTTCTCCGTCAACCGATCTCTTTCAATTTCGAGTTCAGCTTTGAGATATCCTTTGACCAATCCTGTTTGCCTCTCTAAGATCTCATCGACGCTCTCTTCTCGAGGGAGCCCCTCATAGATAGCGATGATTTGAGAACTCAAAGAGATTTCAAGGTCAGTAAAAGCGTAGAGTGTTTCGATACATTTTTTCGCATACTGTCCACGGGGGAGCTTGATTTCGATCTCAATTTTTTCAGCGGTGTAGTCGTTGATCGCCTCGATTTTGATCTTTCCTTTTTTTGCAGCATCATCGATCGAGCGGATCACCCCTTCGGTATTGGTTCCTTGGCAAATCTCTCTTACAACCAGTGTCTTCTCATCTAAAATATCAATTTTAGCACGGAGTTTGATCTTCCCTCGTCCGCAGTCATAGTTAGAGGCATCCATGATTCCCCCCGAGGGAAAATCGGGAAGGACGGTCATTTTTTTTCCTTCAAGAAGAGCGATTTGTGCTTCGAGTAACTCGCAAAAGTTGTGGGGAAAAATCTTTGTCGCCATTCCAACGGCAATCCCTTCAGCCCCTTGCATCAAGAGGAGAGGAATTTTAGCAGGCAAGACAACAGGCTCTTCATTCCGTCCATCATAGGAGGGAACAAATGTTGTCAATTGTGGATTAAAAAGGGCTTCTTTTGCAAGGTCTGAGAGTTTTGTCTCAATATAACGGGCAGCAGCAGCCGGGTCACCCGTGTGTGGGTTCCCAAAATTTCCCTGCCGCTCGAGGAGGTATTTTTTGTTTGCAACATTGACAAGCGCTTCGACAATAGGGGCATCACCATGAGGGTGGAGGGCCATTGTTTGTCCAGCAACATTTGCCACTTTATGGAGTTTCCCATCATCCATTTTAAACAGAGTCCAAAGAATTCGTCTTTGCACAGGTTTTAGCCCATCGACAACACTTGGGATCGCTCGATCGAGGATCACATAGGAAGCGTAGCGGAGATAATTCTCCCGAAACTGGTTTTTAACATCATCCTTCATTGATCAAGTTGTTCATGATAAATTGTTTGCGGTCAGGTGTATTTTTTCCCATATAAAACTCAAGTGTTGGTTTAATATCAGAAAAAGCATTCACAATCACAGGCTTTAAACGCATTTTTTCGCCAATAAACTGTTTAAATTCATTTGGAGAGATCTCTCCCAACCCTTTAAAGCGGGTTGTCTCAGGTTTTTTCAATAACTTGCAAGCAGCCTCTTTTTCTTCTTCGGAGTAGCAATAGATGGTTTTTGTTTTATCACGCACTTTAAAAAGAGGTGTTTCAAGGACATGAAGATGGCCGTTTAAGACAAGTCCTTCAAAATAGGTAAGAAAAAATGTGATGAGCAGATTTCGGATATGCATCCCATCAACATCGGCGTCGGTTGCAAGAACAATTTTATTATAGCGGAGACCAGAAATATCCTCTTCAACATTGAGTGCGTTCATCAAATTGAACATCTCTTCATTTTTGTAGAGTTGATCGAGTTTCATTCCATGCACATTCATCGGTTTTCCCCGAAGGGTGAAGATCGCTTGTGTCAATGGATCACGTGAAGAGACGATCGAAGCACTTGCTGATTCTCCTTCTGTTAGAAAAATCATCGTTTGATCGCTATAGAGAGATTCTTTATTGAAGTGAAATTTACAATCGCGCAGTTTAGGGATCTTAAAAGAGATTTTTTTCTGTTTTTCCCGCGCCTCTTTTTTCACAGCAGAGAGCTCTTTACGGAGCTTTTCATTGAAAGCGATTCGTTCGATCAATTTATTTGCCACCTGCTTCTCCTTGTGGAGAAGGTGGTAGACAGCCTCTTTCACCTCTTTCATAATCGATGAACGGATCTCAGTATTGCTCAGCTTATTTTTTGTCTGTGATTCAAAGACAGGGTCTTTCACTTTGACCAGGATGCAACCGACAATTCCATCCCGTACATCAACCCCTTGGTAATTTTTTTTCGCAAACTCATTGATTCCTTTCAAAATCCCTTCCCGGAATGCAGAGAGATGCGTGCCGCCATCGGCGGTGTATTGTCCATTGACAAAAGAGAAGTGACTTTCACCATAACTTTGCGTGTGGAGGAAAGCAAATTCAAGGTGTTTGCTCGTATAGTGAAGAGGGTCATAGATCCGATCTTCTTTCACCTCTTGATTGAGGAGATCGAGCAATCCATTTTCTGAAAAAATGGATTCTCCATTGTATTTCAACGTGAGACCTGTATTGAGATAGGCGTAGTGCCAAAGCCGCTTTTGGATCAGCTCCTCTTGATAGCTAAATTTCCCAAAAATTTCAGGGTCGGGAGTAAACTCTACATACGTTCCATCTTTTTCAGTTGTGCTCTTCTGTTTTTTAGAGAGAAGTTTCCCTTTTTCAAACGACGCTTCTAACATTTTTTTTTCACGGACAGAGCGGACCATAAAATGAGAAGAGAGAGCATTGACAGCTTTTAAACCAACACCATTGAGGCCAACGGAGAATTGGAACACATCATCGTTGTATTTAGCACCCGTATTGATTTGGCTTACACAATCGATGACTTTTCCAAGAGGGATTCCTCGACCGTAATCGCGCACCTCTAGTCGATGATTTTTTGCATCAAAAGAGATAGAGATTTTCTTCCCATTCCCCATGATGAATTCATCGATACTGTTGTCGATGACCTCCTTCAAAAGGATGTAGATTCCATCGTCGATATGAGAGCCATCACCTAGCCGCCCGATGTACATTCCAGAGCGTAGTCGAATGTGAGTGAGAGCATCGACCGTCTTGACAGCGCTCTCGTCATATTTTTTTCCCATCTCCGCCATCATAACCTAGAAAGAAATTTCTGTCTTATAAAGGATTTAATTGGGTATACCTGATTCCTATGCGTATCGGTGTCATCGGGATTAATCACAAACTCGCGTCGCTTACCCTTCGGGAAAAAATCGCCAAAGTGTGCTCACGCCGCTTTAACCCCTGCTCACTCCATTCCAAAATTGCCTACATCCCCCTTTCAACATGCAATCGAACCGAGATCTATTTTCACGCTGACAACCTCTCAGAAGCACACAGCTACCTCCTTTATGTTTTGAGAGAAGGGATTGATGAAGAGTTTGAGCAGCGGGTCTATTCCTATTTTGGGATCGACTGTTTTCAACATCTAGCACGGGTGACAGCAGGTTTAGACAGTGCGATGATTGGCGAGACAGAAATTCAAGGGCAGGTGAAGCAAGCATATCTTGAGGCGAAAGAAAAGCTCCCCTCAGAGCTACACTTTCTTTTTCAAAAAAGTTTAAAAATAGGGAAGCAAGTACGCTCTCAGTTCACCATTCGGCGGGGACTCTCTTCTTTAGAAGAGACAATCTATGCAACAGGAAGTGAATATCTTGGGGGATTAGAGGATAAAAAAATCCTCTTCGTTGGAGTCTCCAATATCAATCAAAAAATCTACTCTTGGTTGCAGAGAAAAAAGATTGGGAAGATCACGTATTGCAACCGAACGGCTGAAAAAATTTCTCACCCTCGCAAGCTTGATTGGGAAAATTTAGAACGATGGCACACCTATGACCTTGTCATTTTTGGAACTAAATGCCCTCATTTCCTGATCGAAAATGCCCCTCGCTTATCTGGATCTCGCCTTCTCATCGACCTTTCTGTCCCCCGGAATGTCAATCCCAAAATGGCACGTCACCCTCAATTAAAGCTGATGAATATCGACCAATTGATCCGGGTGATGGAGCGAAATCGGAATCTCAAGCTCTCTGAGCTTGAGTGGATAGAGTCTCAGATTATCGACAAAGAGAGCAAAAAGCAGTTTGGGATTTTCACCCTAAAAAAACTTTCCCATTTGCAAGGAATTGCTTAAATGTCTATCATTTAGACTCTTAAACAAGGCGTAAAGATGTCAATAACTGTGTCTCGAATCGAACCTCCCATCACGTATGACTGTTCTCAATGTAAGAGAGTAGTTATAGTAGACGTCCTACCCCCTTCTTTTTGCACGGAGTGTCAAAAAATGATTTGTCATGCACCCTCCTGCTTAAAATCCCATAAAAATCATAAGCTTGTACCTTTAACACCTCAAGAGGCCGCTACAGAGTTAATGGATCTTCCTATAGCTAGACCGGGCCATAATGGCCCTCCTCCTTTAGTAAAGGTGTATCGTCGACGATCTTTAGATCAAGATTTTGATCGGCGGGTGCCTAGCTCTTAGTAAAAGATTCATTACACCTCAAAGCATCTCAAATTAAAGATTTAAGCTAGAAGGCAGCATGGCCGGGATAGCGGGGGAAAGGAATGACATCCCGGATGTTCTCCATCCCAGTAGCAAAGAGAATGAGACGTTCAAAGCCTGCTCCAAAACCTGCGTGTGGGACCGAACCATACTTCCTAAGCTCAAGATACCACCAATACTCCTCTTTATCCATTTCAAGGGCATCCATCCGATTTGAGAGAATGTCAAGCCGCTCTTCACGTTGACTTCCGCCGATGATTTCTCCCACTCCTGGAACCAAAACATCCATGTTTGCAACCGTTTTTTGGTCATCATTGACACGCATGTAAAATGGCTTGATCGAAAGGGGGTAGTTGTAGACGATGACCGGTTTTTTAAAGTGTTGTTCACACAGGTAACGTTCGTGCTCTGCTTGGAAATCACACCCCCAAGTCGTAGGGAATTCAAATGTTTGATTCGATGTCTTAAGAATTTCAATCGCCTCTGTATAGGTAATCCGTTCAAAAGGGGAAGAGACAACAGATTCAAGTCGCTCTTTCACACCTTTAGAGATGAAACGGTTGAAAAAATCCATCTCTTCACTACATTGGGTGAGGACACTTTCAAAAATCTCTTTGAGGTACGCCTCGGCAAGGTCCATATCATCATCGATATCGGCAAATGCCATTTCAGGTTCGACCATCCAAAATTCGGCTAAGTGGCGAGAGGTGTTGGAATTCTCAGCACGGAAAGTGGGACCAAAGGTATAGACGTCAGAAAGGGCACATGAATAGATCTCGGCATTGAGTTGTCCAGAAACAGTGAGATAGGCGGGGCTTCCAAAAAAATCTTCCTTCTCACTGGTTTTGACTTCGAAAAGTTCTCCAGCCCCTTCACAGTCGGAGAGGGTAATAATTGGCGTATGGAGATTGAGAAATCCTTTCTCTTGAAAAAAACGGTGCGTTGCGTAGGAGAGTTCATTTCGGACACGCGTCACAGCGCCAATTGTATTGGTGCGGGGGCGAAGGTGGGCAATTGAACGGAGAAACTCAAATGAGTGCCGTTTTTTCTGCAGGGGGTAATCTTCAGCGTGGCAGCTTCCAATGAGATCGATTTTAGTTGCTTGGATTTCAACGCTCTGCTTTCCTCCAGGACTTTCAACAAGTTTCCCTTTTGCTTGGATAGCAGCGCCTGTTGTCATCGCTTCGAGGTTAGGAGGGGCGATCACTTGGAGGTTTGAAAGGGTGGAGCCGTCATTGATCTCGATAAACGCAAAGGTTTTTTGTTCCCGGATCGTTCGGATCCATCCATTGACGACGATCTCTTTTCCAATGAGTGTTTTATCTTGTTTGATCTGTTTGATCCGTTGTCTCATTTTGCATATTCCCGTAGCATTTTAATTTCTTTTTCCCAAAGAGGGGGGCCGCCTGGTGTCTCGAGGTATTTGGGGAGGTCTCGGGTGCGAGGATCACGCATCAAAAATTTAAAACAGTCGAGCCCAATCTCTCCCTCTCCCAAAGGAGCGTGCCGATCTCGTCTCGATGCAAACTCTTTGAGTGAATCGTTGAGATGGAAGGCGTAGAGATAGTCGAGTCCTACAATTTTATCGAACTCTTCGAGCGTTTTATTCCACGCTTTTGCAGAACGAATATCGTAACCTGCTGCAAAAATGTGGCAGGTGTCGATACAGACGCCAATTGGGAGGACATCTTTTGTCTCTTCGATAATATAGGCGAGCTCTTCAAAGCGGTGGCCAACGCACGATCCTTGGCCAGCTGTTGTTTCAAGAAGAAGTGTCGTTGAATCATCCAGAAGAAGATCTTCAAAATTAAGAAGGCTGTCAACAATCCGATCTAAGCAACTTTCAACAGGGTCTTTTAATGCCGCTCCTGGATGGAAATTGAGGTAGGAAATTTCAAGATCAAGACACCGTTGCAGCTCTTCACGGAACGCTTGTCTACTCTTTTTCAATGTGTCGGCATTGGGGCAGCCTAGGTTGATAAGGTAGCTAGCGTGACACATAATTTCTTCAAGACCAATTTCTTCTTTGGTTTTGCGAAAAAGCTCAATCCCCGATTCGGTTAAGGCTTTCCCCTTCCACTGCTTTTGATTTGCAGTGAAGAGTTGGATCGTAGTCGCTCCGATCGATTCCCCTTCAAGTAGGGCGTTGTGCGCTCCACCTGCAGCTGAGGTGTGCGCTCCAATTAAAAGTTGGTCAGCAGGTGTTTTCATGGGATGCAATAATAAACTATATTAGATATATTGCAAAGAATGAACGACTCCCAGCTCACCATTGCTCGCTCTGCAAAGAGATTTTTTACAGGGACATTGATCAGCCGTTTTTCAGGTCTTGGAAGAGAGGTGTTGATGGCAGTTGCCTTTGGAACTCAGCCAGCTGTTGCCGCTTTTTGGATGGCATTTCGTTTCTCTCATCTACTCCGCCGAGTGTTTGGAGAGGGGGCTCTTCACTCCGCTTTTGTTCCCCATTTTGAGTCTCTTCGAAGTGAAGATCCAGCTAAAGCTGCCCGTTTTTTCTATGATCTCTACACCTCCCTTCTTCTTCTTCTCTTGATTATTGTCGTTGCTGTGGAAGGGATTTTGGGAAGTGTACTCTATTTTGGACACCCCTCTTTAGAAAATCGGGATGTGATCGAATTAACGATGCTTCTGTTGCCGGCAATTGTCTTTATTTGTCTCTTTGCTCTCAATAACTCTCTCCTCAATTGTGAAAAAAGTTTTTTTCTCCCAAGTGTAGCACCCTTTTTTTTAAACACCGTTTGGATCGTGGCGATTTGTTTCATGTGGAACACTCCTGTTCGTGAAGCGATGCAAAATCTTGCAATGCTCCTCGTCTTTGCTTTTATGCTTCAGTGGGGAGTCACTCTTCCTCGTGTGCTCAAAGAGTTGAGCCATCCGCATCAAGAGAAAATGCCGATTCTTCCCATTTTGCGCCCATTTCTCCTCTGTATTTTTGGGGTAACCGCAACACAAATCAATAGCGCTCTCGATACCATTTTTGCGCGGATAGCCTCTTCAGAAGGGCCTGCATACCTTTGGTATGCAATTCGTCTTCAACAACTTCCACTAGCTCTTTTCGGCGTAGGAATGGCAGGCGCTCTTCTTCCCCCTCTGACACGTGCAATTCAATCAGGAGATCAGGAAAAAACAGCGCGTTTTTTCCGTTATGCAGTGAGTCGAACCATAGCTTTGATGCTTCCGATTACAATCGGGATTTTTCTCCTTGGGAATCTCTCTATCAAGCTGGTCTATGGGCATGGAAAATTTGGAGATGTAGCGATTGCCGAGACGACTCAATGCCTTTGGGCGTATGGATTGGGGCTTGTGCCGATGAGTTTGGTTTTGATTCTTGCAACAACCTTTTTTGCTCGGAAAAACTACCTTATTCCAACAGTTGCTTCGATTGGAACAGTCCTTTTAAATGTAATTCTCAACACACTTTTTGTCTTTGTCTTCCACTTAGGGGCAGCAAGTATTGCCTACGCAACGAGCATCAGCGCTTGTGTGAACGGAGGCGTACTCTTTATGTTCTATGTGCAAGGAATTCGCAAACAACGGGAAGATTGACAGGAAGAGGGAGTTGTCCCTCGATCTGTTCAAGATCAGGATCCATCATCAATTTCCCCTGAAAATTATCTTTGTCGAGTTCGCAGTAGTCTGGAAGCTGCTGTGTTGCAGTTTCCATCGCATCGATAATCGATTGCATTTTGCGAGACTTTTCTCGGATAGAAATGGTCATTCCAGGCTTGACGATGAAAGAACGTCTATCAACTTTCTTCCCATCAACAAGAATGTGTCCATGGCTGATCAGCTGTTGTGCTGCAAAAATTGTCCGAGCAAAGCGGAGGCGATAGACGATATTATCCAGGCGGCATTCGAGATGTTGCATAAAGAGTTGAGCTGTATTTCCCTTTTTGCTCGCGGCTGCTTTAAAACTAGAGACAAGTTGCTTTTCAAGAAGCATTCCAAAGCACGCTTTGAGCTTCTGCTTCTCTTCGAGCTGGATCCCATAGTCAGATTTCTTCCTACGGCGGGCTCCATGCTGCCCTGGAGGATTTGGCTTTTTCAATAGGGGATTACGAGCACGGCCAAAAAGATTAGCTCCAAAGCGACGTGCGATACGATTTTTAGGACCTCGATAACGTGACATTTACACTCCTTAAATATATAGATCCAGGATCATAACCCCAATGCCGATTTTTCTACAATGAAATAATTTCATCTGCTACACTTCTTCCCTTATGAGTCATTTTGCCCTAGCCTATTACTACTTTACACCGATCGAAAACCCTTATCGAGAGGTGAAAGAACATAAGAGATTTTTTAAAGAGAGAGATGTGTCTGGTCGGATTTACATTTCAGAAGAGGGAATCAATGGGCAGATGAGCGGCTCAAAAGAAGATTGCGTCGCGTTTATGGGGTGGCTTCGTCAAAAGTATCCGAAGATTCAATTTAAAATTCACACAATCCAAGAGCATATTTTCCCCCGGATGACGGTGAAAACGCGGAAGCAGCTCGTTGCGATTGACACACCTGTTGCATTGGGTCAAGGGGGGGAGCACGTGACCCCTAAAGAGTGGCGGGAGATGATTGAGTCGGATGAAGAGTATCTCATGATTGATGTGCGAAATGATTATGAGTGGAAGATTGGCCATTTTGAAGGGGCCGAGCTTCCTCCTCTTGCCAAATTTCGTGATTTTCCCAAATATGCCGATGGGCTTAAAGAGAGTCACGACCCTAAAAAGACGAAAGTGATGATGTATTGTACGGGAGGGATCCGCTGTGAGCTTTACTCAGCCCTTCTCAAAGAGCGTGGATTTGAGACAGTTTTTCAGCTCGAAGGGGGAGTGATTGCGTATGGACAGCAAGAGGGAAGTTCCCATTGGAAGGGAAAACTTTTTGTTTTCGACGACCGACTTGCGATTCCGATTGATGAGAAAGAAGAGGCGAAGCCGATTTCCAGTTGCGATTTTTGCAAAGCCCCAAGCGATACGTATTACAATTGCGCAAATATGGATTGCAACACCCTTTTTCTCTGCTGTGAGCCGTGTATTGAAAAGCAGAAAGGGTGTTGTTCAGAGGGGTGCTTAACAGCACCTCGCCTTCGACCCTATCTCCGCAAAAATGGGAATAGACCCTTTAGGAAAAAGCATTTAATCTCTTAGCTTTCGAGCCCTTCTTCTTCGATCACTTCTTGAGCGGCGTCTTTGATGGTTTCGAGCCCTTCGGGAAACCCGATGATTTTCAGTAGGCGATCTACATATTGAATTTCTGAAGTGAGTTGATCATTGACAAATTCGAGATAAGCAATTTTTTGTTCGTGTGCTCGTTCTTCCACTGTTTCCTCCTTGGGTTAGATGGAGAAAACAGAGCAAGTTTTATGCCAACTCTTATGTTATTTTGTTCTTAACGACCCCTTCTACAGCGGCGGCGAGGGTTCCCCCTAAGCATGGGATAGAGCTTTCATCGAGGTTTGTTTTGGGCGATAAAAGCTCTTTCACAACAGAATGTAATTTTGATCCGGTATGTTTAGCGCGACAAATGGGGAGTCTAAGTTGCTCGCTTAAGGGTCTAAAAAATGGTTCAATGAATTGCGCAAGAGGAGAGTTTTTAATTTCCTCTTCGGATTGATTTTGCACCGCAGCAAGCGCTGCTTTTAAGCCGGTAAAGTTTTTAAGATCTTCCTCACTGAGTGTGTCGGGAGACCTCCCAACAACAGCATTAAAGGCTGTAGACTCGAGCCAACCCGCATCTATAATAGCTCCTTTTATTTTTCTCCACTGTTCGAGAAGATAACTCTCGAGCTGTAGTTGTATACCTCCACAGAAAAACTCAGTTAATTCTGCCTTTGAATCATCGGATAAACGATTATAATTTGTTACAAGAGCTTGGCGTCCTACAGTTGTTTGAGGAGAGAATTTTTGTTTTAGATCAATGCCTTTAAACCATGTGTCTAGAAGAGAACATATAGCATCATCACCATTAGCATGGGTTTTGAGTAAATTCAGAATATCGCCTGCCGTTTTCTTTCCAGATCGATAAGAGACACAATGGTCAGAAAGAGAAAAGAGGCTATCGAGTGCCATCCAAACAAGAAAGTCTGAATCATCCATTAATTTTTGAGAAATGGACTCCTGTAAGCTAGTTAATATTCCTCTAATTGCGTCTGTGCGCGCTGTTTCATCAACGCTGTAAACATGTGCATAGAGTTTAATAAAGGCTTTAAAAATTTTTGTTCCATTTTCAAATAAGTTTTGTGTGTTTAAAGTTAAATCGCTTATATACTCTTTAGCTGGTTTAAAAGGGATGTCAGTTGCATCGAGGAAGACATCGCCTGCGCCTGATGATGAAGCTACAGAAGCTCTTCCAGATGAGACGTGTTGAAAAGACGAGTCACTTGAAGGAGTAGGGGAAGGAGGATTTTTTTGAATGATGATGGGGCGTCGCTCAATAAGAGCGAGGGTAAAGGTGATAGTCGCTGCGGCACCGATGAGTGAAAAGGGGATTAAAGGCCAGTAAAGGGGGATTGTGCTGATCATTGCAAAAAGGCCAATAGCAAGAGCTGCGACAGCAAGTGTCGCTGCCGAAGTTGCTAAAACAGCGTTGTTATGTCGTTCAAAAAAAGAAGGGGTTGTCTCTGTTGCAGGTTGTGTGCTCATATTATGTCTCTTTAAAATGTTGTTCAGCCATGTAGAATAGGATACAGGCAAGTCGCAGGAACTCGGCTTGGCTCATGCCATCTACCCGTTGGTTTAATGTTGTTTCAAGTGGGGTTAAGACCTTTGCTCGAAGGGCAAATAGTTTTTGGCTAAAGGCGGAGTTTTTGTTTGTGATCCCCTTGATTAAGAGGGGAATAAGTCTCATTAAGGTATCAAGCTCTTGCAGTAGGTTAGGGTAATTGGCAAGGTCCAGTTTCAGTGCTTTTCTTATTAAGAAATTTGGCGTGAGGCGTAGAACTTTGCTTTTGCATCCATTTTGAAATGCTTTGCATTGATCCAAATTTTGTTTAAGGGAACCTGACCATTCAAGCAGCTTTTCTTTTGTAAAAAAATCCCAGAGATCGGGCAATATAGGTTCGATGAAGTCTGCTCTTAGAGCAACAGCAACAGCTTCGATGTCATCAGAGCTTGCTTGTGGAAGCACAGCTCTCATCAACTCTTGGATTGCACTGCCAATTTCTTGGCTCGCTGGAGGTAAATTCCTGAAATTTGGGAGTGATTGTGTAGGCTCAACTCGCTCAGAAGTCACTGCTTTATCAACGACTTTTTCTGTCTGATCAAGAGGCTTTTGCCGTCGGAAGTGAGTGATGATAGCTCCTACAAAAACAGAGGAAGAAAGTCCTCCTAAGACCCCTGAAAATGCGAGAGGAAGTGGCCCAGCCCCTGAGGAGGCGAGGAGAGCGATGACAACAGTTACAACAGCTGTGAGCCCTCCTGAGGCAATCAGCATGGTCCTAAAGTTATTTCTACAAAAAGAAGGTTGAGTAGTTTGTAATGGATTCATTTTTCCCCTAAAGATCTTAAATTAAACTCACTTATGGATCAATGATAAACTATTTGCATTTATGTTTTATAAAGATTTGTTTAATAACTCCTTAAGTAGAAGGCTTTTCAAATTCTAGAAGTCTTTTTTTGATATTGAGGTCTAACGCAAAGCCTCCAAGAGAGTGCTTTGCTGTGACTCGGTGGCACGGGATAAGAAGAGGGTAGGGGTTTCTTCCGCACGCTTGCCCGACGGCGCGTGGAGCTGAAGGGTCAACAGCTGAGTAGGCGAGGGTTGTTCCAAAGGGAATGGTGATTAATTTTTTTAAAATGCCTTGTGTAAAAGGGGGGAGATGGTCAAGAGGAAGAGGGGGCAGAGGGAGAACTCTTTTTTTTGCATAGGACAGAAGCCATGGGAGGAGTGTTTCATCTCCTTCATAGAGGAAAGCTGGAGCGAGCTCAAGGGTGATACTTGTCTCGAATTTTCGAACGAGGATTTTGGGCTTGGGTCCAATTTTTTTCATCGCCCAAAAGTGTAGTTCTTTATAAGATAGATGGCGATGTCTTTTTATGCAGATTACTACTGGCGGAATGGAACTCCCTATGGAATAGGGGAGGGGAAAACCTACCGCATTGTAAGTGATCCTTACCGTAAATGGATTTCAATTGAGAAGTACCGTGGAACGCATTTGATCGAAGTGGTCTACGATTCTCATCTTCTCGATTTCCGCTTGCTCAAGCCGCTCAATCAATTGGGATGGAGAAAGGAGCCGATCATTGAGAGTAATCAGCTTGTTAAGCAGTGGATTTTCAACGAAGATGATAGGGCCATTTTGATAGAAGAGATGCTCTATGAAAAGGGGTATTGCCGTCGGTGTCGCACGCTCTATCCTTGTGGTCGACTTTTATCTGAACACCTTCTTTCATACAAAGCATTGAGCGATTCGTTTAATGGAATGACTCTCTATGATGCAAATGCACATCCTGTGATGCAGCGGATTTACGACGATTTTCAGCATGGGGAGTGGATCGATCTTCAAGAGGAGAGGTGGTCGCTTAAGGACCACCCCACACTTCATCGCTCTGCGTAAATAGGATTCAATCGTTCATAAGTTGGGCGACTAACAACTGACCCGTGGTGATACCACTCTGTCTTTGTCGATCCATCGATAAAGAGTTTATGAGAGCCGTGTTGAAGGTTATTGACCCAGTTGATCTCTTCAACGACAAGGGAGCCGTCACGGAAACGGAGTTCGATTCCATGTTTGGCTCCGTCTTTGTAGGGAACTTCAGCAAATTTTTCACCGTTGAGGTAGACAAGCGTGGCCCCTTCTTGTTTCCCGCAAACCCATTTTTCACATGTGTTGGGAAGTCCTCCTTTTTGAAAGGTGAGCCTCTCTCCATGAATTTCATCATTGACGTAAGGTGTGATCACAGAAGGATCGCCATTTGCGTAATATTCAACCCGTTCAGTGAGTTTTCCATCTACAATTTTATCTTCGGCAATGAGCTGTCCTTCATTGTCCCACATAAGACGTTTCCCTTCTCCTTCTGAGACTTTTGATCCGATGAGATTGAGAGGAGTTCGGTATTCACCGGTTGTTAAAAGGTGTTGTTCATAGCTTTCAATTGCAGCAGGCGTTCCATCTTCATACCAACGCATTCGACGTGTGGCAGCTCCATCTTGGTCGTAACAAATTTCTCTAGAGGGGATACCACTGATGTAGTGTTCTCGGCGAGCAACCATTTTCCCTTGATCATAGTCTTCTTCCCGTTGGATCGTTGTTGAGTTTGAAAAAGTCCAACTTGAGACGCCATTTAAAACACCATGGTCGTAGGAATGAGTGACTGTTACGCCATCTTTGCGTAGTTGAATCACTTTTCCATCTTGTCCTTGTTTCTCCCAATCAGCGGCAGAGACGGGGACTCCATATTTATGTTCGTAGGTCTCTTTAACGACCTCTCCTTGATAGTGGTTTCGGCAACCGACGGTTGCAACTAGAGCAGCAATGAGTAATAAATACTTAGTCATTCTTTCGCCTTTTCTTTAAGTTTTTCCAAAATTGACGTTGTGATCTGATGGTGGCACTCCTGAGCAGTTTCCAGGGCAATTGTTTTTGTTGTATCACGATAGATGAAACGCATTGTAATGTTTTTCCATCCTGATCCTAGCTTCTCTCCATGATATACGTCAAGGATGGAGAACCGTTGTAGAAGAGGAATCTCTTTTTCATCAAATGCTGTGACGATTTCATCGAAGGTCACACTCTCTTTCACGGTCACAGTCCAATCAAGGGATGTTCCTGGGAAAGTTTGCAGTGGTTCCATTTTCACAGCACTTTTTTTCAAAGTTGCTAAATCTTCAACGTTGAGTTCAGCAAAATAGACGGGATGTGTAATTCCATTTTGTTGCAAGAGGATGGGATGAATTTCACCCATCACTCCAATCTCTTGTTTCTCTACCTTGATGGTCGCTTGTCGATGAGGGTGGAAAATGTGGCGGGAGCTTGGTTGAAAACGGACATGGTCAACGCTTTCTTTTTCCAAAAGATTTTCAACACACCCTTTCAAAGCAAAGAAATCGACTTGTTTTGGTTTCACTTGCCAATGATCTGGAGTTTGTTTTCCCGTCATAATGATCGATGCAACCGTTTGTTGGACGATTTGATCTCCTGATTTTGTGTGAACTCGTCCTATTTCAAACCCTGCCACATCGGGCATCCGGTGGTCTCCGTTGTGGTGGATAAGAGCGAGTAGAGCAGGTAAAAGAGAGGGGCGCATCACCGATTGATCTTGTGAACAAGGGTTCATCACATGGATGAGTGCATTTGTTGCAAGCTCTTTTGAAAGAACCATCTCTGCTTGTGTTGGGCTGATGAGATCACATGTGAGGAATTCAAAGAGCCCTAAGCGGAGCAATGTTTTGCGAAGCTCTTTCTCAAACTGATACGCAGCAGAATCAAGTAGATCTCCACTCCGATATAGAGGTTTCTCCTCTTTTTTCAAGTTATCGTAACCATAAAATCTGGCGACCTCTTCGATCAGATCGATTTCATCGTGAAGATCGTGTCGGTAGGTAGGAGCAAAGACAGTGATCGTCTCATCTTTTGCAGGGATCGCTTTGAGGTCGATCCGATTGAGGATTGTAACCACTTCTCCAACACTCAATTTTGTTCCCAAAATCCGATTGATTTGAGAAAGGCGGCACTTCACTTCTTGTGGTTGAAATTGAGTCGCTTGAGAATCTATAAATCCTTTTGCAACATCGGCTTTACAATGCTCTGCAATCAAAGATGCTGCATAGTCTAACGCCTCTAACACACCATTTGGATCAACGCCCCGTTCAAATCGGTACGACGCCTCTGTTTGGAGAGCTGTTTTTTTGCTTGCCCGTCGCACTTGGGTCGGTTCGAAATAGGCAGATTCAAGCAAGAGGGTGGTTGTTGTATCACTCACCTCGCTGTTGAGTCCTCCGATGACACCTCCGATTGCAATTGGTTTTTTCTTATCGCAGATGAGAAGCATCTCACCCTCAAGTTCCACCTCTGTTTGATCTAAGGCTTTTAAGGTTTCCCCTTTTTTAGGATGACGGACTGTGATTGCTCCTCCTTCTAATCGATCGTAGTCAAAAGCGTGGAGAGGTTGACCGAGTTCCAACATCACTAAATTTGTGATATCAACCACATTGTTGACAGGACGAATTCCACACCCCTCGAGCCGTTCACAGAGCCAACTAGGAGAGGGGGCTACGTTGACATTTGTCAAAAGGCGGCAGCTGTAGCGGGGGCAGTGCTCTTTGTCGACGACCAAAACTGAAATGAGATTTTCAATCGAATCCCCCTTCTCTTTGAGTTTGGTTGTCTTTCGCTCAATTTTTTGATCGAAAAAAGCGCTGAGCTCGCGCGCAATTCCCCGAATGCTATTGCAGTGGGCGAGATTGGGTGTGAGAGAGACAGAAAAAAGAGGGTCTTTTCCACTCAAATCGAGGTGATCGACCTCCAATCCAATTTGGGTGAGAGCATCTGCCACCTCTGTTGCAGATTTTTTTGTCGGGAGATATGCGTTTAGCCAAGAGTAGGGAAATTTCATAGATGGAACAATTTTACTTAGATCTTCTTTCAAAACAAGTGAATTTATTTTATGATGGCTTTGTGTCAAGTCGATGGCTCAAACAAACCTTAATTTTGAGTTTGGGGCTCAATGTTGTTTTTGTAGCTCTTCTCTTCCATCTCGCCTATCGAGATAGTTCGTCACGCCTCAATTTTGCCTATCGACCAGGGAGGCCTGAAACTCTTGAGATAGCACTCCCTCAAGAGTTTGCCAGTGCATCTTTTGAAACACTCATCGAAAATCTAAAAGATCCCAAATGTAGGAAACACGCTCTTTCTGCCCTTGTTAAAGGGCACGATTTTGATGTTGAAAGAGCGCTCGGCTCTCCCCCTCAAAAACGGCTTAGCGATGAAGATTACAAAGCTATTTGCCGCTTTGCCAAAGAGGAACAGTATCCCTTCACTGCACGTGGTCTCTATAAAAGACTGCCTGAGACAGGGAAAATCTTCTGCTTTACACCTGAGTTTATCCAACTTCAAACACTTTTTGCCCGAACACAACTTCCTATTGAAAACGAGATCCTCATCACTCTCGTCTCAGAAGGAGAGTTTGAAACACTTGCTACCTACTTTAGAAAACAGCAAGAGGGGGCCAATTATGAAGAGGGAAGACGGCGGCAGCTTCTCCTCGACTACATCCATGATGGCTCTCGTACAGCAGCCTATCTCCTCCTTCTCACCGACTACGATTTTGCTCTTGCCACCCTTCCCGATGAGGAGACTGTTGACCTCCTTCAACTACTCAATGTAAAAACTGCAGAGGCTCTCCGGTATTGTAAAGCGCTTTTAGATTCCTCTCGCTCCCCCTTATGCAAAGAGAAGGCTTCAGAAATTGCTGGCCGTTTCTACAGGAGACCAGGAGAGGGGGTGTTAAGGCCACAGTGGCGAGAACGGCATCCAAAAGCACTTCCCAATGATACACATGTCATTCAGCCAGGTGAATCACTTTGGACCATTTCCCGCAAATACCGAGTTTCGATCGAAGATCTTATGAAAGTGAATAACCTCCACTCGACAACACTCCAGCCTGGCCGTCTCCTTAAAATCCCTCATTCAAGAGGGTCGTAGCCACCTCGATGCCACGGACCACACTTGGCAAGCCGTTTAATTGTGAGCCACACCCCACGAAGAGCGCCTCGCTTTTTAATCGCCTCTGTCGCGTAGTCGGAGCACGAGGGGTAGAAACGGCAGCAGCTTCCTATGAAAGGCCTGATACAGAGTTGGTAAAGGCGGATAAGGAGTAAGAATATTCTTGACATTTTAATGGTTTTTCCGTAATATTTACGTCGAATAATAGGGGGATTATTACGAATAACCCCTTAAAAGAGGAGGTTAAAATGGAATTTTTTCATTCTAGTTCGTTAGAATCTAATCAGGAGTACCATCTATCATCTCCTCATGGGATAGAGCTAGATTATAAGCAAACTCTGCAGTGCGCGCTATGTCTGCTGAGTATTGGAGCTGTTATTGGCATTTCTTTTGGAGCAGCTTACCTTTCACAAGGGCATGCTTTTTCTAAACTCACCCTTGGGCTTGGTTGCGTGTTGCTCGTTGGGGCTGTTGTTTCTGGGGTCCTTCTTTATAAAGCTGATAAACCTTGTGAATAAGCAAGCTGTTTGCTATTCTTGTCGCTCCTGCGGAAGTGGCGGAATTGGTATACGCGCTACCTTGAGGTGGTAGTGGAGGAAACTCCGTGGGGGTTCAAGTCCCCCCTTTCGCAATGAAATCATTGATCCTTTGCCTATTTTTAAGTGCACCTTTGTTAGCCATCAAGGCTGATCCTGACTCGACGACCTTCGAGCGACGAGAACGAAACCACCGTGTTGATGTTTACGATTTCAAAGGGGATTACCCCCATCTTGAAAAAATCGACATCGATGGACGGCGGAAAAAATGTGTTGAGCTCCATTTAACCGGCACCTATCCTCTTCTGAAACGTCTCTCCTATGAAGGGGGATTTGGGACGTTGATGGGAGAGATAACAGGGGATTTTCCCAATCTTACTCATGTCGAAGTGCTCTGTGGCGCAGCTGACATGGATCTGGATTTTACCGGCACATGGCATAAAAGTTGTACCATCAACATCCGCGGATTAACAGAGAACATCGCGATTAAGCTCCCAGACGATGTTGGTTTGATCATTCATACAAAGACGGCGCTGAAAGGGAAAGTGATTTCTCACAAAGAGTTGAAAAAGAAGGGCTTTTTCAAGCGGACGTACACGAATGAAATTGCTGAAACAGCTCCCATCACTCTAACTCTCAATATAGAAGCGACTGAAGGAGTGATCCTACTCGAGTAGCTTATCGGCTGTTCTAAATAAAGACTGCCTTGCAAGAGAGGTTAGATGATTCCATTTAGTTGCTCGATTGCCTCAGAAAATGATGGGTCGTAGTCGAGTGATTCGAGCTCTTCAAAAGAGCGGGTTTGAGCGATGAGTTGAAGGCGGCGTCGATGTACTGTTGAAAGGCTTGAAGGGTCGAGGCTTCCTTCGTGTTTGAGGAGTTTGATGAGAAAAGGGGTGAAAAGATGGGGATTTTGGCACGTCCGTTTGAGAAATCGGGCAAAAAGATTGTAGAGGTCGGGGGAAGGGTTTTGGAGCCACTGTGTCTTGAGAAGGGTATCGACCATTTTTTTTGCTGCACACATCTTTTCAAGCGAGTCGCGTAGTTCAAAATGTTGGTCATACACTGTTCCATCTATAAATCGATGAAGATCATTTTTTCGCACCTGATAGAGATAATCCCCTCGTGTAAAAGGGGAAGAGAGGGCGAGCCGTTGAAGGTTGAGTTTTTTATACCCTTTGATAAAGAGCTTGATCACCCCTTGCGGAGTCATAAGCGTGACGATCCGATCCCGCTCGGAAAAGGGGAGTGAGTGCAAAACGATTCCTTCCATTTGTATTGAGTCTTTACGAAAGAAGGTTTTATTGCTATACTCTTCTACTTTCGCACCGATAGCTCAATTGGATAGAGTACCTGGCTTCGGACCAGGTGGTTAGAGGTTCGAGTCCTCTTCGGTGCATCATTAACGGAGTCTATGATGAGTAAAAGTAAAGCCGAAATACGTCAGAAGTTTGAAGGGAATGAATTCCCTGTTCATGTCCTTGGAAGACACGTCAGTATCACTGAACCGATGAAAAAATATGCGGTTGATAAATTGACAAAGATCGAACGGTTTGGTGGCCGTGTGATGGAAGCTTATATCACAATGGATATTCAAAAATTGACCCATCAAGTCGATATTATCCTCACAGTCAATAATATCAAAATCAAGGTCTCTGGAAAGAGCCGGGATATGTACGCCTCTATCGATGAAGCCATTGAAAAGCTTAAAAATAAACTCACCCGCTACATTCACAGAATCCACGAACACCATGCAAAAGGTGTCAATGTGATCGATCTGCACGTCAATATCATCCGCCCCGATCCTATCGATGAGATCAACGATGAGATTGAAGAAGAAAATCTTCGGCAAATGGAAGAGAGCATGAAGCCTGGTGAGGTTGTTTCAAAAGAGAAGCGAGCTCTTAAAACTCTCTCTCAAGAGGAAGCGATTATGAAAATGGCCCTCTCTGAAGAGCCGTTTATCGTCTATAGGTGTGAGGTTGATCGAAAGCTAAAAGTGATCTACCGACGGGAAGAAGACCGCAACTATGGTATCATCCAACTCCCAGAATGAAGAGCGGATCCGTCAAGCATGGATCAAAAAAATGGTGGAGGATCTCGCTTTTCCTCGCCATATGATCGCAGTGGAAAAAGAACTCTCGGCCCTTCCTCACCTCCTCGGTCAAAAAGTACCGAAAAGACGGGTCGATATTCTCGTCTTTGCAAAAGAGATTCATGCTGAATATCCCCTTTTCCCCCTTCTCCTTATCGAATGCAAAGCGACTCCTCTTATTCCAAAGGTAGCCAGCCAAGTCCTTGGCTATAATACCTTTGTCAAGGCTCCATTTGTAGCAATTGCCAATGAACACGATTTGATGCTCGGCTCGTTTGATGAAGAGGCGGGAATGACTCGCTTTGAGCAAGGGCTTTTGAGCTACACTTCTCTTATAAGTCGACTATTCTAGCATAGGTGCTAGAATGGTGTATATGAAGAGAGTTTATACTGCTATTGTGGGTGAGCATTTAAAAAAATATCGCCAGATGGTGTTTTTGGCGGGTCCCAGGCAGGTTGGAAAAACAACCTGTAGTAAATCGTTTAAAAGCGAATACAGAAATTTTCATTATCTCAACTGGGAAATCAGTGCACACAGAAAATGCATTGTTGGAGGGGCTGAAAATGTTGGTGAGTTTCTTGCCTTAGAAAAAGCGACTAAACAGAAACCCTTAATTATCTTTGATGAGATCCATAAATACAGAAAATGGAAGCTTTTTTTAAAAGGTTTTTTTGATCTGTACGAGGACCGTTGTCAGATAGTGGTGACTGGAAGTGCAAAGCTCGATGTTTACCGGCGTGATGGTGATAGTTTAATGGGAAGGTATTTCCCTTACCGTCTTCACCCTTTGTCTATTGGGGAGTTGCTATCTCCAACAGTCAAAAATAAAGAAATAGGGGAGCCAAAACAACTTTCAAAGACTAAGATAGAGAGGCTTTTTCAGTTTGGAGGTTTTCCCGAGCCTTTTATAAAATCAGACAAAAAATTTTCTAACAATTGGCACCGACTTAGAAAACAACAGCTTTTAGAGGAAGATATCCGTCAGCTCAGTCAAATCCAAGATTTTGCTGAATTAGAGGTATTGCTTGATTTACTGGTAGATGAGGCTGGAGGGCAACTGAATATTGCAAATGTATCAAATCACCTCAATGTTGCTGAAAGCACAATTCATCGTTGGATAAAAGTCTTAGAGTCATTTTATTACTGTTTTACCATTAAGCCTTGGTCAAAAAATATTCGGCAAACGATTCGGAAAACACCGAAAATCTATTTGTGGGATTGGTCAATGATTACGGATATGGGGAAGCGGGTTGAAAATTTTATTGCCTCTCACCTCTACAAAAGTGTCCACTATTGGACTGATAGGGGGTTTGGTGAATATGATCTCTTCTATTTGAGAGATAAAATGAAAAGAGAAGTGGATTTTTTGGTTACAAAAGATAAAAAACCATGGTTTTTAGTTGAAGCAAAAACATCAGATAGCAAGGGGATTTCAAAAAGCTTGCACTATTTTTCAAAAGAACTTCATCTTCCTCACGCATTTCAAGTTGTGTATGATCTTCCTTTTGAAGAGATTGACTGCTTTTCTTATCAAAAGCCAATCATTGTCCCAGCAAGTACATTTTTGTCTCAGTTAGTTTAAAATTGGATTGCAGATGGAGAAATTTTTGTCTCATTCCCAAGGACGATCAGTCGTTCCATTAAATTGGAGAGCTCTCGGATATTTCCAGGCCAGAGATGGGTTATGAGTTTGTCTTTTGCTCCAGTTGTTAAAGTAGGAGCCTTTTTCCCGTTTTCAGCAGCAATTTTCTCCAGATAATACGTGGAAAGGGGAATGATATCTTCTCGCCTCTCTCGCAAAGGGGGAAGGTGGAGTGGAACAACATTGAGCCTGTAGTAGAGATCTTCTCGGAAAATTTTGTCTTTGATTGCCTCTTTGAGATCGCGGTTCGATGTTGAAATCATCCGTACATCCACATTGAGTGGCTTCGATCCTCCTACTCTCTCAAACTCTTGCTCTTGCAAAACCCTTAGGAGTTTGGGTTGTAATGGGATGGGGATTTCTGTCACTTCATCGAGAAGAAGGGTTCCTTTGTCGGCGAGCTCAAATCGACCGAGTCGTTTGGTATTAGCTCCGGTAAAAGAGCCTTTTTCATGGCCGAAAAACTCAGATTCAATCAGTGTATCGGGAACAGCGGCGCAATTGACGCGGATATAGGGGGATTTGGCTCTGAGCGAGTGAGCATGGATAAGCGCTGAGATCACCTCTTTTCCTGTTCCAGATTCACCATGGATTAAGACACTTGCATTGCTCTTTGCAATTTTTTTTGCCTCTTCACACACTTTTTTCATTGCAGGACTTTCTGCAATCACTTTTGTTTCGGCACTCTGCTCTCTTAGATAGATATTTTCTTGTACAAGGGCAACATGCTCTTTTGCTTTATTGAGAGTGGCAAAAAAAGCATCGACGGTAAAGGGTTTGAGTAAATAGGTATAGGCGCCCAGGCGCATTGCTTCGACAGCATTTTCAACTGTTCCAAAGGCGGTCATCACAATGACAATGCAATTGGGGTAGAGCTCCTTGGCTCGTTTCAAAACATCGATTCCAGAGAGATCTGGCATCTTCATATCGGTGAGAACGAGATCAAAGGGTTTGCGTCCCAGTTGTGCAAATGCTTCTTTCCCATTTTCTGCAACTGAGACGGTATATCCTTTGCGGGTGAGCGCCTGTTTTAAAAAATCGCGCATCAATGGTTCATCATCAACAACAAGGACTGTTTCTATCATAGAGTTAAACCGATGGTTGTTCCTTTTCCTTCAATACTTTTAATCTCAAGCTTCCCACTGTGCGCCTCAACCACTTTTTTTGCCTCGGCAAGCCCAAGTCCTGTTCCAAACGTTTTTGTCGTGAAAAAAGGTGTAAAAATCTTTTCTAAGTTTTCTTTAGGTATTCCGCAACCTTTATCTTCAATTGTGAGCTTTCCCTTGGAAATGGTGAGGGTGACTTGCTTTTCAGATGCCTCCCACCCGTTGTGGATGAGGTTTAACAGAGCGAGTTTTAACCGCTCTTTATCAGCTGAAACAATCCATGTTTTAACTTCACACACAAGCACCACTTTTTCTCCAAGTAATTGGGTGCAGTCAGATGCTATTTCGACTAAATCTGTCGGTGCAAAGTGGAGTGAAAGAGGTTTGGCATAATCCAAAATACTTGTGACAAGTGCATTGAGAGTGCGTGTTCCATCGACAATGGAGCTCGCCATTTTTTGCATCTCTTGATCTTTCAATTCATTTTTCAACATAGAAGCGAACCCTTCAATCCCTCCGAGTGGGTTGCGAATTTCATGCGCCAATCGAGCTGCCATTTCACCGAGCTGTGCAAGTTGATGAGACTGATGGACACTCCGCTCTAAATGGGCAATTTCTGTTCGGTCGTGCAGTAGAAGAGCGATTCCCTCTGTCGTGCTAGATGTCGATACTTCAACTTCTTTTCCATCACTTAAAGAGAGAAAAACCCGTCGCCTCTTTTCAGGCATTGAAAGTGCCTCTTTCATGGAAAAACCAAAAAAAGTGTCATCAAAAACTTCCTCAAATGGAATCGATTTCACGGGATCCATTTTTAGAAGTTGACACGCCATTGCATTGCAAAGGGAGATGACACCTTTTGTCGTGATGAAGATCATTCCATCGGGAAGGGTCTCTACGATAGTGTAGAGTGATTCCATCTGTTTAAGCTGATTTTTAAGCTCAAAAAAAAGAGGTTCGAGTTCACTAAGTTTCATCGAATTGTTGCCGCCGTTTCTCATAATTGTGAGAGTCGAGTTTGAGGATTTTCCCGACAACATCTTTGATTGTGTCAAGCTCTTCATCAATCTCTTGAGAGAGGTTAGCAAAAGAGGCTTTAAATGGTTGGAGCATCTCATCTACTTCATCAACACAAGAGAGGAGCACTTTTTTCTGCTCTAAATTTGAGATCCATTCAGGGATAGGAAGGGAGCCCTCCTCTTCAGTGAGATCTAAAATGGCTTCGAAAAAGCCTCGCTTTTTCTTCAAAAGTTGCAGAAGTTTTTTCTCACTCATCTATAAAAACATTTTTCATAGATAAGTTTATAGCGCAAGAAGAAAGAGATTGAAAACCCACTTGACTAGATTTGTAGTATTTTGATTATGAGTAGTATATGTGTTGTTTTAGGGATTGAAAATGTTCTCACATTTAATCTAAGCCAGCTGTATACAGAAGAGCAGAACGATTTAACCGAAAAGGGATTTGTTGTTGAGACTGATGACAAACGGTATTTTATCAGTCCTGGGCGTATGTATTGCTAGCTCAGATAGGTTCTATGAACCTTCAGTTTAATGATGATTTGGCAAAATCTCGCAGTGTAAATAGGTCTGAAGAGCTTGCAAGAGATAAGAGGAATTATACGCTAGAATTCTCTTGGCTGCAGGAGCAAAACCCCTCTCTTGAGCTTCTTGAAGCTTGTGGTATTGAAACAGAATTTAAGATTCCAAAGGTGCCGAGAAGGGGCTCTCCTAATCAAATTATTAATGTTTTAAATATATATTATTTTTTAGTTGTGTTTAAATTCATTTTTATATATAATAGTTTGTATTATGGGATCTTTAGTTAATCCAAGAGTCGTTTTAAATGTCGATCATTTGTTGGTTGCAGAAACTCACCAATTGAGACCAGATCAAACTAAATTTTTTATTCAAAATCGATTGGTCGTCTATGCGGCGGGAATCCCCCATTTTGTTCCACCTGGTGTCTATGGGTTTCTCAAGCATCTTTTCGGTGAAGGGGGAGTGGCTCATAAAGATATTGCCTTCTTCAATGATGGACCGTATGGGCGAACAAAAGAGTTGGTCGGCCAACTTCTCAAGCGAGCTTTAGGGAAGGAAATAGAAGTGAAGATTTTAGGTGCAGAGTCACTTGAAAAGGATCTCTCTGAGCAGAAGATAAGAGGTCAAAAGAGACTTTACAATGTCTTTTCGGATCGAGTTGGATCGAAAAATCTTGTTAAAGTTTTTGGGGATGAGTTTGTTTCAGACACGGTTTTAGTTGGTCATCGATTTGGCGTAATTTATCCTTCTCAAGAGAGAAATTTTATTTATGTCCCTCCCTCTAAGATAGCTGATTTTTCAGCTGAAGGAGAAGAAGAAAAGATCAATCTTGCAGCAAACCGTATCTACTACCTTGCTGGTTTCCTTTTCCCTCTGTTAGAAGAGTGTAAAATGAATGGTACGTCTGTAAGTGAAGCTGCTTTTGAGGCTCAATTTAAGGATAATGGGAAGCGGGAAGGGTGTTGTTATATCAACCGCTATGAGGAGCGTACTTCGGATTCTAACCTCTATGAAATTGGGTTGGAGTGGTTACAAACAACGGATCCAACTCTTTCTTTTCACTCTCATCGAGCTTATACAGCTTCTATTTCTAAAGGGTGGACTCCTGAAGATCTTGTGGAGCTTAACAGTTTAATCACAGTTTTAGCCCCTTCTCAAGGAAATAGGGCTGGGAAGAGAAAGCAGAGGGTTTAACTGCCGGCGATTGGACTCGAACCAACACTCTATTGCTAGAAGTAGATTTTGAATCTACCGCGTCTACCATTTCGCCACGCCGGCATGGGCAAACATGTTATCAATCTCTTAGATAGTTTTCAACTTGCGTTTGATCAAAAGTGACTTGTTTCTTCAAATCACGGTCGTAGCGCACTTGTATCCCGAGGTATGGCTCAGAATGTTGGTTATCAAGATCTCGTCCTTCCCCGGGTAAATAGTATTTGATAAAGATCTCTTTGTTGTACCAGGGGAGGGTGGAGACATTGATCCCTTCTCTCTTGTACCGCTCAAAGGTGAGATACGCTTTCTCCTCTGGGTGGCTCTTTTCATAAAATTCTTTGATCAGTTTGAGCATGTGCTCTTTTTCCATTGTCATTCCTTCGAGATAGAAATCAACTTCTGCAGCGAGCTGATGTTTCGATCCCCAGTTATAGGAGGTGGGATCAGCAGCTGTGTTGTGGGTGGGACATCGGTGACCGCAGGTGATGAGCACTTTTTTTTCGGTCTTCTCCTGGATGAAGTTGAGAAGCTCGATCAAGCAGGGGTAGATAAACTCTTCTCCTTCTCGGAGTGGAAGGCCGTGTGTTTGGCAGTTGCACCGGAAAAATTGTTTGGTGATGCGGGGGTAGCCGCCGATGAGATTTTGTTTCCAAGGGTATGAGGGGAGGGTGAGGGGCGTTTTAGGGAGAGCTGCGTAGTGGTATTCATCGTGGTTCCGGAAAAGATACTCTCCTTTGGCGGTCTCTTTGCCAGATGACTGGCATCCTATGAGTAAAAGAAGTGTTAGGGTATAGTAAATGGCATGGATTGGATTCACAACTATCAACTCTTTCTTTTTGATTTTGATGGCCTTTTGGCCGATACGGAAAAACTGCATTTTCTAGCCTACAAAACGGCGTTGGCCAACCGGGGTTGGCAACTCAATTGGGATGAACACCAATATGCACAGGTCGCCACTTTTTCTGCCAATGGATTGAGGAAGAAATTGACAAAAGAGTACCCAGACTTAGTCGAGGGGTGGGAGACATTTTATCTGGAGAAAAAAAAGATGTATCTCAAAATTTTGGCCGAGATGGGAACAACATTGATGCCTGGGGTTGAGTCGTTGATCAAAGCGGTCTCAGAGGCTGAGATTCAAAGTTGTGTGGTGACACACTCTCCGATTGAACAGATGAGGGTGCTTCAAAAACACCATCCAATTTTAAATTCGATCTCTCATTGGATCACTCGAGAAGATTATGAAAATCCCAAGCCTCATCCTGAGTGTTACCAGCTGGCAATTTCAAAGTTTGCAAAACCGGGGGATCAAATCATCGGATTTGAAGATGCTCCAAGGGGGTTACAAGCTTTGACAAAGACAGAGGCAAAGGCAATTCTTGTCACAAAATTATTGGGGAAAGAAGAGCTTAAAGAGCTCAGCTCTGAGATGACGTTTGCTCATGTTCCAACTCTTGTGGAGTTGGATAGAGTACTTGCTTGAGGAAAAGACCTGTCGCCGGTGCTGCCATTCCAATTTTTCGTCGATCCTTTGCAGCAAAAAGGGAAGGGATCTCTTCGATCCTCCGTTTTTCTGTTCCAACTTCAAGCAAAATTCCTGTAATATTGCGCACCATTTTGTAGAGAAATCCACTCCCTTCAAATTCGAGTCGAAACCCTCCTTCTTGCTCGATACAATCGATCCGGCTGAGGTGGCGCACAGCTGTTTTAACACAGCTCCCAACATTGGCAAAGGTGGTGAAGTCGTGTGTTCCTATAAAGCATTTTGCAGCTTCTTTGAGAAGAGGAAGAGAGAGAGGGTAGGGGAAATAGGTGTGGTAGCGGCGGTAGATGGGGCTTAAAGGGCGAGTTGTCCAAATGTGGTAGTGGTAGATCTTCCCTTTAGCTGAATATTGTGCGTGAAATGTCTCCTCTACTTTTTCAATCTCATTGATGCGAATAGAAGGAGGAAGAAGGCCATTTAGGGCAAAAAATGCTTGGGAGAGGTCGATCGCCTCTTCCCATTTAAAATGGGCAACTTGCCCAAGTGCATGCACACCTGCATCTGTTCTCCCAGATCCAATCAAGCGGACGGGTTGTCGCAGATAGGTGGCAAGCGCTTTTTCAATCTCTTCTTGGATGGAGGAGGCATTGGGTTGAATCTGCCATCCACTATAGTCTGTTCCGTCGTAGCTGATGAGTAATTTATACCTCAAGGGATTTCTCACTGTAGAGGGTGGCGATGGCAAGATCTTCAGGTGTGGTGATTTTCAGGTTGTTGTAAGCTCCCTCAACCATTTGGACAGGGTGGTCGATAAGTTCTACTAAAGAGACGTCATCAGTGGCTGTAACATTGTGTTCGATCGCATATTCAAACCCTGCTTTTAGAACTCCTTTTGAAATGAGCTGAGGGGTTTGAGCTTCCCACAAGTGATCTCGATTGAGTGTTTTTTCAACCCTTTTGCTTGCATCACATACTTTTACCGTCCATTTCATCGGGACACCAAGTGTTGCCGCTCCTCCTTCTTTTCCTGCTTTAAATAGTCGCTTTAGCATCTTCTGTGTGATAAAAGGTCGGACCGAATCGTGGATACAAATCCACTTGTGTGTGGCAATTTTAAGGCCATTGAAAAGAGAGTCTTGTCTCCGTTTACCTGGCTTTGCAAACTTCACTGGGTAGCTTGAGAAATAGGAGTGGTAGATGGGATCACAGACAACAATCACTTCGTGTACAGTGGGGTTAGAGAGAAAAATTTCGAGACTGTGGTAGGCAATTGGTTTTCCTCCAAGTTCGATAAATTGCTTCGGGAGTTGACTCTTCATCCGAGATCCTTTTCCTCCAGCTAATAGGATGACACTGACACTCATTTTTCAACTCCTTTGATCACAACAATTTCTGGAGGAGAACAGAAACGAAATGGTTTGGGAGCTCCAACTCCACGGCTGACGTACAATTTTTTGTTCTCTTTTTCAAATAAGCCGCGCGTGTAGTTGGGATATTGAAGGCGGGCGAGTTTTCTCGATAGAAAGCGGCAAAAGGGAAGATGGATCTGCTCTCCATGGGTGTGGCCGCAGAGAGTCCATTTAGCAGGGTAGGTGGAGAGCTCTTCAAATGTATCGGGATTGTGAGAAAGGGCGATGCCTGGGTACCGCTTGTCAAAGCCTGCAAAGGCGGTTTTGGGTCGACACCGAGCTGTTGAATACTCTCCAAGGCCTGTAATATTGAGACCTATGGGAAGGGTTATTGTTGCATTTTCTAGAAGAGTGAAAGGGGTTTTGTCTAAAAGCTCTAAAAGAGGAGGCGAAGGGAGGCAAGAGCGCGCTTTATCAGAGACTTTGTACTGGATCGATTGCTTTGAAAAGAGAATTCGAATGCCATGGCAAATTGCGTTCAAAGGATTGGGGCGAGAGACTACATCATAGATCCCTTCTCGGCTGAGGCTGATATATTGGTTATAATCGTGATTCCCCAAGGTGCAGTAACACCCTAGAGGGGCTTGGAGCTTGCAGAGAAATGTTTTGAGCCGCTCTCCATCTTCTAGGCGAGAGTGGCAGATAAAATCGCCTGTGAAAAGGATGAGATCGGGCTTTTGTCGCATCGTACGACGAACAATTTTATTTAAAAAACGTTCTGAAGTTGCTCTGTTAAAATGGAGGTCAGAGATTTGAACGACGGTCAAGCCATTGAGGTGTCGCTCATTTTTTTCAAGGGGCCAATCCAGTCTTGTTGTTTTGAGAATGGAAGGCTCGATATAGCGAGGCCAAATTCCAATTATAGAACAAATACTGATTAGATCAAAAGCTAAAGACATAATTTAAAGCCCTTGATTATAATGAATAAATCAAGAAAATCAAGGACTTTAAACTTTAAGTTTTAGGTTAAGTGTTTAGACACTTTCTTTGTCATTTGGAACATATCAATGGCACTTTTAGATCCAAAAACTTTTGCAAGCTTTGCATCAGGGATGATGTTTCGCTTGTTTTTTTGATCTTGGCACTTGTTCTTTTTGATATAAACCCAAAGTTTTTTAATCACTTCTGTGCGTGGCATTGGACCTGGCCCAATGACATCTTCGAGCACTTCACTCACTTCAACGGGCTGCATAAACGCACTATTTTTCTTTTTCGGGGCCATAAAAATTTCTCCTTCTTCTCCTCAGTGGAGGAAAATGATTTACACTATCATTCCAATTCTTTTATCGTGCTTGTCAGTTTCTAGTCAAAAGAATTTGAAGGACCACTAGAGAGGTATTTTTTTAAACAATTGATGATAAGTAGTATAAATAAAAATAAAATTTCTCATCTTATTTCTAAACTGAAGGGAATCCGAGAGGAAAAAGAGAAAATAGCTCTTCTCCAAAAGGAGCTTTGTTCTAATAAAACAACACTTGTGGAACTCTCTTTACTTGCAATTGGGCAAGAACATCTCCTTCCGGTGGATGAAAAAGTGTATTTAGAGCTCGATCGATTTTATGCTCCAATTGGAGGTTTAATTGGTTACCACACCACTTTTTTAGAGTTAATTGAAGGGGTAAGAAAAAAGAATTTCGATCGATTAAGCCCCGTTTTGGGACCAGACTTGAGGGAGGAATCTTTTGTTGAAGAGGGGATTTTGGCAATCCCCGAGATGGGAGAGATCTACCCCGTGGGAGGTTTGGGATCGAGGCTCGATTTTCGTGCAGAGGATGGAACTCCCCTACCAGCGGCTCTCCTCCCTTTTGCAGGTTATTCTCTTTTGGAGGGGTTGATCCGTGATGTTGAGGCAAAAGAACATCTCTATTTTCAACGCTTTGGCAAAAAAGTGACAATTCCAATCGCTTTGATGACCTCAGAAGAGAATCAGAAGTGTGTACTGGACCATTGTGAAGAGCGAGGGTGGTTTTCCCGTCCCAAGGAGAGCTTTCGGTTCTTTTCCCAGCTGATGACTCCAATCATCACAAAGGAAGGGGAGTGGACTGGTGAGATGGCTCCAAATGGGCATGGAGCACTTTGGCACACAGCGTATACAGCTGGCGTCTTTGATTGGTTTCAAAAACAGGGGAAAAAACATCTCCTTATCCGACAGATCAACAACCCAATTGGAGGGGTGGATGGATCTCTTCTCTCTTTATTGGGGTATGGAGCTTTAAAGAAAAAAACATTTGGCTTTGCTTCATGTGATCGACTCAAAGGGGCGGCAGAAGGAGTCCTTGTCCTGGTTGATGGCAAGTGTGTTTCTAACATTGAATACACAGAACTTGCAGATGAAGACCTCTCTTTTGAGTTTCCGGCCAATACCAATTTACTCTATGCCAATATCGAGAAAATTTTACCGATTATCACCAAGCATCCTCTTCAAGGGTTATTGGTGAACATGAAGAATACAGACAGGGGGCGGTTGGAATCGATGATGCAGAGTATCAGTGATGTGATCGATGCAAAAGAGAGTTTTGTCACCTACAATGCGCGCCACAAAACCATTTCTGCTACAAAGCGGAAGTTTCAAGGAGACCTGCTTGAAACCCCACAAGGGGCGTTATTTGATCAAATGCGTAACGGCTATGAGCTTCTCAAGCAGTGTGGATTTGAGCTTCCACCGATGGTGGATAAAGAGACCTTTCTCAAAGAGGGGGCTGCTGTCCATTTTACCTACAAACCTACTTTGGGGCCCCTCTATTCAATGATCGAGCAGAAGTTAAAAGGGGGACGGATTGCCAAAGGTTCAACGCTCAATCTTGAAATTGCAGATGTATACATTGAAAATCTGGACCTTGATGGGAGTCTTACAATTGTTGGCAACGGGCGGTGCTCTCTCAAAAATGTCACTATTCATAACCGAGGGAAAGAGCCTCTTGTTCTCCATGTTGATAACGAGTACAATGCTGAAAATCAAATATTGAGCTAGGGAAAAATGAAGCCAAAATTATCTGTTTGTTTGATCAATTACAATTATGAACAGTATCTTCCCCAATGTATTGAGTCTGTCTTAAATCAAACTTTTTCCGATTTTGAATTTGTCATTCTCGATGACTGTTCAACCGATCGTAGTGTTGAGATTATCGATCGATATAGGAAGCAAGATCAGAGGATAAGGTTTTTCCAAAACAAGGAAAATCAAGGAGTTATTCGATCTGCTAATCAAGCTTTTCGCCGCTCGGAAGGGGAGTATTACCATGCGATGGCTTCGGACGATTTTCGGTTGCCTGGTTTTTTAAAAAAGACGATGGATGCGTTATTGTCAAACCCATCTGTTGGGATCTGTTGTTCTGACAACCTCAATTGTCATGAACCAAAGCCAAATGAGATAACAAAAGTGAAACTACTAGAGAGCCAGACGACTGTTTGTCTCTCTCCAGAAGAGGCATCAGAGGCGATGATGAGGCGCAATTTCTCGATTCCTGGTCACACCTCGATTATCAAGCGGCAATACTTAGAAGAGCTGGGGGGATATGATGAGAAATTGAAACATTTTACCGATTGGTTTCTCCTTCTCTGCATCGCTTTTCGGTATGGGGTGATTTATCTCCCTGAAGGTTTATCTGTCATCCGTTACCATAAGAAAAATTTTTCTACAGCACAATTTAGTGATAAATCTGTCATGAAAGAGACGACGGAAGCTGTTTTAAATAAGGTCGAGGAGCAGTCTATAGCAGTGCAGAAACGGTTTTTCCAATCGGGATCTCTCGCCTCTTTGTATGAACATTGCTCTTCTAAACTGTGCTGGAGCCCAAAATATTGGCCCTACTATTTCTATACAAAGAGGAAAAAGAAGTTCTTACGCCGGTACAACAACAATTCAAACATCAGCCATTTTAAGATTTGAGTTGTAACAATTCAAATCTTAAGGTAGGTCACCAAGTCTCGCAGTTAGACCTGATCATAAAGGAAGAAGGCAGCATTTCCTCTGAGGGAGAAGGGCAAGTGTCCATTCATAGCTAAAGCACAGCAATTGTGATTGAATATGCGAGACATTTCAATTCGGCACATCCGCTAACTCATAAACAAGTATTATAGTCATATTAAACTCCTCGTTATTATTAAAAAAAACGATTAAAAAATACATGTGCATTGATTTAAAATGTGTAATTTTTTTTGTTTTGACTATTTCGAAGTCTCAAGCTTTGACTTATTCGCTTCTCTCTTCTAGAATGGCTCCTATGAAAGAAGAAACTGCGACCCAACTCAAAAGTCTTGAGGAAAGGATTCTTCACATGTGGAGGTATCTTTGACCTCGAAGAGAAGAATCGACGTTCTTGTGAACTCGAAAAACTGATGGAAGAGCCCAGTTTCTGGGATGATAATACAAGTGCTCAGAAGGTGATCGCTGAAAATAACGGGCTTAAAGTATGGACCGGTCCCTATGCTGAGCTAAAAAAACGATTTGAAGATGTTAAAGAGCTTCTCCCTGTCGCTGAAGAAGAAGGAGACGAGGCGCTTATCTCCGAAATGGAAGCAGAGCTCAAAGCTGTTGATAAGGAAATTTGTGAACTCGAAACAAGGCGGATGCTCTCCGGTGAGCTCGATGCAAGTAATTGCTACCTCTCCATCAATGCAGGGGCTGGTGGCACCGAGGCGTGTGACTGGGCTTTGATGCTCTCTCGGATGTATCAAAGGTGGGCTGAGCGTAAAAACTTTAAAATCCATGTAGTCGATTCTGTTGAAGGTGATGTCGCTGGGGTTAAAAGTATTACACTGAAGCTAGATGGCCCTTTTGCTTATGGGTATGGAAAAGCGGAAAAAGGGGTTCACAGACTTGTTCGAATCTCTCCATTTGATAGTGGAGCAAGGCGACATACGAGTTTTGCTTCTGTCGATGTCCTCCCGGAAATCTCTGATGAGATTGAAATCGACATCAATCCTGCAGATATTCGAGTCGATACATTTCGCTCTTCAGGCGCTGGGGGACAACATGTCAATACAACCGATTCGGCTGTTCGGATGACCCATCAGCCATCTGGGATTGTGGTGAGCTGTCAGCAAGAGCGGAGTCAGATCAAAAATCGGGAAACGTGTATGAAAATGTTGCGTTCAAAGCTTTATGAAAAACAGGTGGAGGAGCGGCAGGAGAGTTTGAAAGAGATCGGCGGAGAGAAGAAAAAGATTGAATGGGGATCGCAAATTAGAAATTATGTGTTTCAACCTTATACGCTTGTAAAAGATGCACGAACAGGGTATGAAACTGGGAATATCAATGCAATGATGGATGGAGAGGTGCTCGATGAGTTTATTGTTGCATTTTTGAAGGAGTTGGGAAATGGATGATTTGCCTAAAATAGATGGGTTAGAACTACGTTATACGGTGGCAGAGGATGCGCCTCCTTTGAAAGAGTGGCTTTTAGAGCCAGGTGTGTTGAAAGGGTTTCCTATGATCGACCGTCTTGAGGTGGAGGATTCTGTCAAACATTGGATCTCATTTTCCCGTTGTAAAAGCAGTTTGACAGCGATGATCGATGGCAAAGCGTGTGGAATGGGGACTCTTTGTTTGATGCCATATCGGAAGCTTACCCATCAATGTCTCTTGGCAATTATTGTTTCAGAGGAGATGCGAGGGAGAGGTGTGGGGACAGTTTTGATGAATAATCTCCTCCATCTTGGAAAGAATTACTTTGGTTTAGAGGTGATCTATCTCGAAGTGTATGAAGGGAATCGAGCACTCTCTCTCTACCACCGTTTTGGGTTTAAAGAAGTGGCCAATCAAAAGCGCTTTATGAAGGAAGATGGAAAATATATCGGCAAAATCATCATGGAAAGAGTCCTTTGAGGTAAAGCTTCGCCGCCATCTCCGTTTTAAGATTGACCTTGTGATTAATGAAAATAGAACGGTGATGCTCAATATGCTCGGTAGAAGGCGTCTTTCTATGCATCGGATGTTTCTCGATGCTCCAGAGAGTGTGATCGAAGCGATTGCCCACTATGTGCGGGGGAAGCGGCATAGAGGGAGTGAGCATCTCCTGCGGAGCTATATTCAAAGTTATCTTCCAACACTTGACTACTCTTCTCGAGTCAATCCCAAACGGCTCAAACAGGTGGGAGAGGTTTACAATTTAAAAGAGATTTATACAGAAATCAACCACACCTATTTCGGAGGAGAAATGGAGGTGGAGATCACCTGGTTTGGTCGGGTTGTGAAAAAAAGGCGGTCACGAATCACTTTTGGGGAGTATCACGATTCTTTGAAGTTGATCAAAATCCATCGAATCCTCGATGATTTGATGTTTCCAAGCTATTTTGTCTCGTTTGTTGTGTATCACGAGATGCTTCACCATGTGGTTCCTTGTAAGCGTGATCCTCGGGGATTTACGCGGATCCATACGGCGGAATTTAAAGCAAAAGAGCGCCTCTTTGCCGATTACAGGCGGGCGGTTGCATGGGAGAAAGAAAACAAGGAGAAGATCTTTGGCTGGGCATAGTAAATGGGCCAATATCAAGCATAAGAAAGGGCGAGCTGATAAGCAGAAGGGAAAAATCTTCTCGCAGATTTCAAAAGAGATCATCAGCGCTGTCAAGGTGGGAGGAGAGGATCCAAAAAGTAATCCTCGCCTGAGGCTCGTCATTCAAAAAGCAAAAGCGGCGAATGTTCCAAATGAAAATATCGATCGGAACATCAAAAAAGCGATGAATCCCGATACAGAAGATTATGTCGAAGTTGTCTACGAAATCTATGGGCATGGAGGCGTTGGAGTGATCGTCGAGGCGATGACTGATAACAAAAACCGGACAGCCTCTGAGATGCGGATTGCAACAAATAAGCGAGGGGGAAATAGCGCTGAACCTGGATCTGTTAGCTACAACTTTGATCGGAAAGGGGTGATCCAAATCCCCAAATCATCTGGGGATGAGGAGAGAGTAATGGAAGCTGCAATCGATGCTGGAGCTGAAGATTTTGAAGCTTCAGATGATCTCTATATGGTGACAACCGATCCAACAGAGCTTTTTGCCGTCAAAGAGAAGCTTGAAGGAGAGGGAATTGCAATAGATGAGGCTGATATTGAGATGATCCCCAAACATCTTGTTGAATGTAATGAAGAGACCAAACAGGCCAATGAGGCACTGATCGATTGGTTAGAAGAGCTCGAAGATGTCAATCATGTCTACCACAATATGGAGTGAGTTTGAACCCCTTGCTCAAAAAGAGGGGAGTGCTCTTCTTTTTTCCGATGACACCTTGACAATCGCTTCTGATCCGGAAGAGAAAATTGAAACGGACCGATGGGAAGATCTCTATGCGTGCCAAGATGCATTTTATATTGGAGCTGTCGATTATGAAGGGAAGAGTCTTTTCTATAAGCCTAGAGATGTGAAACAGTGCAAGCGTCCCCCTCTTCCTCTTTTAGGGCTTCCCTCTTACACACATCTCTCTTCAACAGATACCAAAACATCTTACTTAGAAAAAATTGCAACAGTCAAAACGCTTATTGCTGAAGGCGAGGCTTATCAAGTTAACCTTACACAAGGATTTACGCTTGAAACATCTCAATCGTCGTTTGACCTTTTTATGCAACTCTACAGGCAAAATCCTGCCCGTTATGCCGCTTACATCAACTGCGGCTCCTATGCAATCCTCTCATTTTCTCCCGAGCTCTTTTTGAAAAAACGGGGAGAGAATATCTCTACTAGTCCAATTAAAGGGACAGCTCCACGGGGGGAGACGGCAGCTGCTGATCGAGAAAATAGGGCTCGCTTGTTGAGCTCTGAAAAGGAAAGGGCTGAGCTTTTGATGATCACTGATTTAATGCGCAATGATCTCAGTCAAGTGTGTCATCGGGTAGAGGTAAAAGAGCTTTTTAGTTGCACAAGTCATCCTGCGATTTTTCATCTCCATTCAACGATTGCAGGAGTGCTAAAACCGGCTCACCCAATCGACCAAATTCGCCCCCTTTTCCCTGCAGGATCGATCACAGGCTGTCCAAAGCCACGAGCAATGGAGGTGATAAAGAGGCTTGAAGGGCGTCGACGTGGGGTCTATACAGGAATTATTGGTGCATTTAAGCCAAATGGAGACTTCACCTTTAATGTGGCAATTCGCACACTTGTCTACCGTAATGGAATGATCGATGCTCAATTTGGAGGGGCAATTACCTATGACTCTGATCCAGAAAAAGAGTGGGAAGAAGTGTTCCATAAAGCGGCTTCCCTCTTCCCAAGAGAATTTGCAAAAAGCACTCCTCTTTGTGACAGTTGCTGTAGAAGACGGGATCCCTCTTTTTCTCGATGACTATCTTGAAAAACTCCGATGGCAGTGTGATCAGCTTGCCATTCCCTTCCCTAAAATCGATCGTGCAGTATTTGATCAATTAGAGGAAAAAAATGGTCTCCTTCGCCTTCTTATCATCGATCGAAAAGGGTCTGTTGCCTACACATTAGACCCTTATGTCAAGCGGTTAACAAAAAGAGCCTATCGAATGACCACCCTCCTAGCTCCACCACAAAAGTATCCCCAACTCAAAACAGCTGAAACACTTCATCGTATAAACCTCTTGAAAGAAGTGAAGCTACAAGGATTTGATGATGCTCTTTTAACAACCAGTGATGGGGTGATTTTAGAAGCGATATTTGGCAATCTCTTCTGGATTGTGGGTGAAACTCTCTACACACCTTCACGCACGCTTCCTCTCTATTTTGGGGTGACGTTAAACCGTTTGATCAATGGATGGAAGGGGGAGGTAAAAGAGGTTGAAGTGAAAGAGCTTTCTAAAGAAGCCAAGCTATTTAGATGCAGCACACTGCAAGGGGTGATTCCTGTTGCATCAATCACATTAACCCTGAAAGAGGGCTCTCCCCCTCAGGTTTAGGACCTGGGCTGACCATTTTAGTTGTCTGCTCTCTCTCTTTATCTTTCAACGGCTCTGGAAGGCGTTTGAGTTTATCGGCAAATTCAGAAGTTGTTGTCTCTTTTAGCTCTTTTTTGACTTTGCTATTTAATTTGATCTTAAATCCAACTCCTTCATTTAAAAGGTTTTGAGGAAATACATAATGGCCTAATTTTTCATCCCATTGAGGTCCACTCATCCCCGCTTTTAAGATTGGAGCACTTTTCCATTCATGAGGGTTGAGAAGAAAACTTGTTGGTTTAAACTGTTCAACAGCTCTTTGCATTCTAGCTTTACAACTCTCTATCGACCGAAAAATAGGGCCGTTTTTCACATCAACAGGAACAATCTTTCCATTTTCATCAGTTGTATATGAATGAAAAAGTTTATCAAGGGCGTGATCTGCTTCATCTAAATCTTTAGTGCGGATTGCATGTTCATACTGCTTGACCCATTTGATCTGCTCGGGAGAAGCTCCGTCTAATGCCGTTGAAGCGACTAGCGACCCATCTTCATTGACAAGTTTTATCTCTCCTTCTCGAGAGCGTGCTTGAGGAGAGATGAAAAATTTTCCATCCTCTTCTTCCCATGCACTATAACGAGCATCAATCAATCCGCGTATTTCGGATTTGATCCATTCAGCCTCTTCCTCTGTCTCTGCAGCACCGAGATCACCTTCGGGTTCAATGGTTGAGTTATTCTGCATTTCTGTGAGTTTCTCAAGGTGCTCTGCGAATAATTTCTGTTTGCTCTCATCTGTTGCTTTATTTAATTCAGTCGTGATCCGGTTTAGTTCTTCATCTATTCCGCAAAGGATTGCAAGTTCTTTTGAGTAGTTAACCATCTGGTTTTTAATCGATTGATCAGTGAAAAGATGCTCCATATTCTTCTTGAGAGCAGGCTTTAATCCTTCACTGATCGCAGATTGGAGGATGAGGTATTGCGCTGCTGTCCGCATGAGCTCTGTTCCCTCTAGGAGCTCTCCTGTTTCCGCATCTCTTGCGATAAAGGAAGAAGCATCTTCGAATTGAGGATCTCCCCCTCCCTTGTAAGGAACAAGGATAAACCGCCCTTTATGTCCTGGATCGGTCCACAGCAATCCCTTCCCTGGAATCTCAACAAATTCACTCCGCTTATTCTCATACCGGTCTCTTGCAAAAGCTGCCATATCTTCTTTGTAGCGGACATTATAACTCTTTGTTCCATCAACACTTTTCAAAGAGGTTGAAGCCTTGATCGTTTTTTCAAGATTGGCTTTTTCCGCACGGTCAAACTTATCAGTATAGACAGTGCGCACCTCGGCATTCCAATTTTTTTTGAAATCTCTAATAGCGTGCTTATTTGTCCAGTTAGATCCAAATGTAAGGAGTGTTGGAAGAATTTTGCTCGCAATTAAGCCTGCTTTTTCAAAGCCTCCCCGTTTTCTTTCAATGGTCACAGCTTTAACAGGGATACGCCCTTTAGGCCCTAAGAGATATTTGACAGGGTGTGTTTCCCCTATTTGCTCTTCCCACCCTTTAGGAAGCTCTTTGAGAACCTTTTGTGAAACGGCAGAGGTTGCCGCAGTTGTTTCATTTCCCTCTGGAGGGGGAGAAGAAGGAGGTGTTGCATATTCGGAACTGCCAGCTGAACTAACACTCATTAAAATTACCCTTTTCAGTTAATTTTATTATATTTTTATTATAAAATCAATTGTGTAGAACTAATTTTGAGAATATATGAAAATCATCTATTTTTTTGCATTGATAGCGCTTGCAAGTTGCTGCTGTGAAAGGCCTTATAAAAAATCATATCTCTTGTCAGAGACGTTAATTCATAAGAGAGGAGCAGTCTCCACTGCTCCACAGGGTGGTGAGCTGGGAGATCTTTTTCTTAGAGAGCCCTCCACACCGGTCGATTGCTCCCATTAAACGAGCTCTTGACCGCTCTTTCCCAAGAATTGCAGCCGATCTGAAGAAGGGAGGTCCTTGCCGTTTTCCCATGATAGAGACAAAAAGAAGTGCCATCACAACCTTTTTATGGTGAACACCAAAAGTCTTTGCAACGGCGTGAGATGCTTCTTCAAAGGAAGGAGCATCCCATCTATCTTCTTTTTCTAAAGCCCAAATCATAGCCTGAAGGATAGATGCTGTTTGAGTAAGGGTGATCCCCTTTGGAGTGAGAAGTTCTTCGGTAAGTTCAATATGATTGATAAAGAAGAAGTTGAAAAGTTCCATGAACTCTCCAAAGGTCTTGATACGAGTGTGGCAAAGGGGCATCAGTTTTTGCATAAACGTATCTGAAAAGCCCCACTGTTTGATTCGACCCCAAAGATCTTCTTCTGGAATGGTATTGATGAGGTATTGTTGATTGAGCCAGTCGAGCTTTTTCACATCAAAAAAGGCTCCAGAAACTCCTATCCGTTTGGGATCAAATGCTTTAATCAATTCATCTGTTGTATACACTTCTTGGTCAGAAGGCATCGAGTATCCCATCAAAGTGAGAAAATTGACAAATGCTTCGGGAAGGTAACCAGCGTCTCTATAATAGAAGATAGAGGTGGGATTTTTCCGTTTTGAGAGCTTTTTCCCTTCAGGGCCCAAGAGGAGGGGCATGTGCATGAATGTGGGAACTGTCCATCCAAAGCATTCGTAGAGAAAGACATGTTTTGGTGTGGAGCTCACCCATTCATCACCACGGATCACATGTGAGATTTCCATCAGATGATCATCGACCACATTGGCGAGATGGTAGGTGGGAAAGCCATCTGATTTGAGAAGGACTTGGTCATCGATATCGCTATAAGGGACAACGATCTGACCTTTGATTGCATCTTCAAATACACACTCTCCGGTCAGTGGCATCTTCAGCCGGATCACATACGGTTGATTTGCGGCTTCTCGCTCACTGATTTCATCAGGGCTCAGATTTCGATACCGTCGGTCGTACCCTTTGGAAATTTGTCGCATATCGGCAAGCTCTTCAGGGGTTGCAAAGCATTTATAGGCGTGCCCTGCATCGAGGAGTTTTTGTGCATGCTCTCGGTAGATCTTTGTTCTCTCTGACTGTCTGTAAGGGGCGTAAGGTCCTCCAATATCTGGACCTTCATCCCAACGGATTTGACTCCATTTGAGCGCATCGTAGATAGTTGTTTCATATTCGGGGCGGGAACGGGATTGATCGGTATCTTCGATACGGAGGATGAATTTACCATTGAAATGGCGTGCAAAAATTTGGTTGAAAAAGGCGATATAGGCTGTTCCAACGTGTGGATCGCCTGTCGGAGAGGGGGCAATGCGAACTCGGACTGACATAGAGAGAGTGAGTATATAGATCAGACGCTATGAAAGCAAGAGGATCAAATCCTTCATCACATTAAAAGTTTCTTTGAGTTGAGGGTCATCACGTGAATATAATTCGAGCCGTTTTGTTTCCACCTCTTCTTGGTTGATGTCCTCTAGAAAAGCTTGGTAGAGTTTGTCATTTTCAAGCCGTTTTTTTGAATTCTCTTTTAGAATAGGGAGGAAACGGGTGTAAATTTTTAGGCGAGGCTGGAGGTTGAAGCGGTAGAGCCAGCTGATTTGGTCTCGTTGGATAAGGGGAATATCGGAGAGGTCGTCTTGAAAATTTGGATCGATCGAATCATTTTCTAGAGGGTATTTGCTGTGTTGTTCACCGATATCAAGAGCAGAGAAAAAACCGGGAACAACAATGTCAGGTTTCACACCGACGAGCTGAGGGCTCTTTCCAGAGACGGTGTAGTAACGTCCTCGTGTGACTTTAAATTCCCCCTTTGAATTCACCTTCCCCCCGTTAGCGGCATCGAGAGTAAAGGTTTGAAAGGTCCCTTTCCCATAGGTGTATTCATCACCAACAACAATGGCACGGCCGTAATCTTGAAGTGTTTGTGAGACAATCTCTGCCGCTGATGCACTCGCTTTGCTCGTCAAGACAACAAGAGGACCGTCATACGCCATTTTCCCATCGATTTCCCGAAGGTGTTCAATATTTCCTTGGTTGTCTTTGATGGAAACAACAATCCCTTTTGTGATAAAAAGGCCTGTGACTGTCACAGCTTGGGGAAGCACACCTCCTGAATTGTCTCGGAGATCGAGGATGATCCCTTTGATTCGATGGTCTTTCCGAATATTTTCAATCTCCTCATAGAGATCAGCACCAGAAGAGTGTGTTGGATCTTGGTAGAAAGCGTGGAGGGCGATATAAGCGATCACTCCATCTCCAAAAGGGACTGTTGAGGCTTCAATACGCGCTTCTTGAATAACCACTTCCCCTCTTGTGATCGGAATTTCAAGCCGTTTTTCTTCACCACCATCGGGGCGTAAAACTGTCAGATTGACAACCGTTCCCTCTTCTCCTCGAATGAGCTCAACAGCGTCGGTGATCTCAAATCCAATGACCGGTTCGTTATCGATTGCAATCACCCGGTCATTTGGCTTAAGGCCTGTATTTCGGCTCGCAGGACCTCCTTCAATGATTTTTACAATTGTAAAACCATTTAAATCATCTCTCAGTTGCGCTCCAATTCCAAACAGACGTTGTTGAACTTGGATCATAAACTGCGCTGCTTCAGCAGGAGTAAAATAGGCTGTATGTGTATCAAAAGATGCGGCAAATGCTTTGAGAACATTTGAGAGGACCAGTCGATTTTGCCCCTTCACCGCAACGATCCCATCTTCCCTATTTTGACGCCTTTTTTCGATTCTACGGAGCGCTTTCTCTCGTGATTCAAGATTAAAGGCTTCTGTCGCACTTTTTTGCAAAGCCTTCAGTTTTAGAATTCTATCGGAGAGTTCTTCTTCAGATTCAGCCCAAGACATCTCTTTGAAATCATTGACCGAAACCTCTTTTGGAAGCGGTTGATCTTTTAACTGCTCCTCGAGGAGGTTGCGACGTTTAACAGCCTCTACCATCTTCGAATGGATATGAGAAAAAGTGGAAAAATCATCCGAAGAGATCGCCTCTAAAATCTTTGACAACTCCTCTTGGCTCGGTTGGAGCCACAATTCGAGATCAGAAGCGAGGAAGTAGACCTTCGTTGGGTCAAGGTCATCGATAAAAGACTCAATTGCTCGTTTGACAAGAGTAGGAGAGAGCTCTTTATGAGCGGCATGGTTTTCCATGATCTGTCGAAGGGTCAAATTGACATCGGAAGGGGTGACAGAGGGGAGTTTTAACCCAAAAAGAGCACAAGGAAGAAGGATAAATAAAAGTAAAAACCATTTTCTCATGAGTCACACATAGCAGGATAAATCCAAAAAAGCCACCAAAATACGTCGAGGTAAGTGTGAAGGGTTTATAAAGGAGGGGAGAATTTCGTGCAATGCCCTATTTCAAGCCAAATTTTGGTAAGGTTTGTATTAAGAATATATTTAATATGAATTAACATGAAATTTTTGTTGTTTTATTTCTCTATCTTTATTAAAATATTACATTGAGAAGGATACAAACCAATAGGTTAGAGGTACTATCGCCTTACTTATTGGATTGTAGAACTTAACAAGAAACAAAAAAAATCTTGATCTAAAATTCAAATTTTAGTGATAATGTTTGCGACAAGATTGGGAGAAACAGGATAAAAGGCCTTTTCAAGAAAAAAGGCGGATTAAAAAGTTTATTTTAACTTGAAATACCTTAGGGGGTTCAAAAGATGGAAAATGAAAGACAAGAAGAGATTTCTTCTGCGGGAGAAGAGAGAAAAGTTGTTTCCATTACGGAGGCGGCTCGAATTAATAATGTAACTCGTCAAGCGATCTATGTTGCGATTAAGCAAGGGAAGCTTAAAGCGACAAAGAACACGAGATGGGAGATCGATCTGAAGGATCTTGAGGAGTACCGTGAAAACAAGTACTCAAGAACGAAGTCGATGTTTGGTGGAGAGCTACTCTTTGATAACAACAAGGGTTACTTTTCAGTTAATCAAGTTGCAAGAGAGCTTGGAGTTCCAGCGCAGAAGATTTATTATGCGACAAGAACAGGAATGATCAAGGGGGCTCGAAAGGGAGCTGCTTGGGTGATTCACCAAGAAGAAGTCGAGCGTTACCGCGCGGAGTATCTTGCAAAGAAGGTCGTCAAGACTCAAGCAAGCTAAATCAGTACTCTTTAAACTCGCCTTTACCAGTGGGTTATTAAGGTCAAAAAGTCTCTCTTTTTGGCCTTTTTTTTATGCTTAGAGAACATGGAAATCGCGGATAAGGAGTTGGATACTGCTTTTATTGTGGAAGCGGTTGATCTGTGGAGTATAGGCAATTTTAAGTGTCAGATTTTTTTTGCAGATCTCATCACGTCTGTCAGCCATTCCAAAAGCAATTCCCTCTAACATCCGATCTCCTTGTTCGAGGTAGAGTTTGAGATGGATCCCTCCGATCACTTTAGGAGCCCACGCTTGCTTTGCTTCACAACAAAGGATCGGTTGCATGTTTTCATTGCCATGGGGTTCAAAGAGCTCGAGAGAGGCTAAAAGATCATAGGTGAGATCTTTGAAGTCAGCATTTGCGTCGATGTAGAGTTTAGAGATGAGATCTTCTGCTTTTAAAGTGGAATTAGCTGCATGGATAAACCGCTTCTCAAATGTAGCAATATTCTCTTCTCGGAGGGTGACACCAGCAGCAAAATCGTGTCCTCCAAAATTGAGGAAGAGATCGGCGCTTTTCTTCAAAGTTGGAAGGAGGGGGAATTCACGGATTGTCCGGATTGAACCCTTTCCAATTCCCTGGTCAATGGCAATAATCACTGTGGGACGGTGGTATTGCTTGGTGATACGCGCTGAAATAATGGGGATCACACCTGGATGCCATTTCGAAGAGGCGAGGATGATCGCTTTTTCTTTTAAAATAGCAGGTTTTTTGGCGATCATCTCTTCAACATCGGTAGAAACAATTTGTTCAATTTTTTGTCGCTCTAGATTGGAAAGGTCGAGCTCTTTGGCAAGTTCTTCAGCCTTTTTTTCATCCCGAACCATCAATAATTCAACCCCTTTGCGTGGATCGGCGACTCGCCCAAGGGAGTTCATACGAGGGGCAATTTTTGTTGCAATGTCAAGCGTAGTGATATCGGATCTGTCAAAACCACAAACCTTGAAGAGCTTCACAAGTCCAACCCGCTTTGTTTTTTGAAGTTGTTTAAGGCCGTATCGAACCAAGATCCGATTTTCGTCGAGCACAGCGCCCATATCGGCAATTGTTCCTAAGGCAACAAGATCAAGATACACTTTGAGGTCAATTTTTTTCGGAGAGATCACCTTATTTGAGACGAGGTAATTGGTGATTCCATGGGCAAATTTAAAGGCGACACCCACTCCAGTGAGTTCTCGATTGGGATAGGTTTGTGCTGCAAGCTTTGGATTTAAAATAGCTGTGCAGGCAGGCATTTTGTGTGTTGGCTCGTGGTGGTCGGTGATAATGACCTCGATCCTTTCCTTTCTCACCTCTTCGATTTGTCTTGTTGCTGTGATTCCACAATCGACAGAGATGAGGAGTTTAACATCTCGCTCTTTTGCAAATTCAAGGGCATTGGTAAAGATTTCAAAGCGGCTCATGTCGTGTTGGGGAACAAAATAGTCAACCTTGGCTCCCACTTTTTTGAGAAATTCTGCAAGTAAAACAGTGCCAGTCATTCCATCGACATCATTGTCACCATAGATGAGGATGTTTTCACCCCGATCGATAGCAGAAGCAACTCGTTTGACAGCTTTATTCATTGAGAGGAATTTTTTAGGGTCGATCAGGTCGGGGAGTTGCGCATAGAGGAAATTATTGATCTCTTTCTCATTTTTAAAGCCACGAGAGATCAAAATTTGCGCCGTGATCGGATGAATCCGAAATCCGTCGGTGATTTTTTCTAGCCACTTCGGGTCCTCCGGAGGAGGAACCCAAATAGGCTCATGTTTGTTCGCCCTTTCCATCGCCATGATAGTGGTCGATCTAAACTTTTTTAGAAAGAGAGGATTTCTCTTCTCTCAATTCTGCTCTCTTGTGGAAGTAGAGGAGAATAGGAGAGGCGATAAAGAGGGAAGAGAATGTTCCAACAGCAACACCAATTGTCATGACAAGAGCGAAATTGATAATCGAGCCTCCTCCAAAAATAACAAGAGCAAGGAGAACAACTAAAGTGGTTCCCGAGGTCATCATCGTCCGCCCAAGGGTAACATTGAGGGCGTGGTTGATAATTTCACTGAAGGTTTGCTTCCGCATGATGCGGAGCTCTTCACGGATCCTATCGAAGATGATAATGGTATCGTTAAGGGAGTATCCAACAATTGTCATCAATGCCCCAATCACTTGGAGGTCGATCCGTATCCCTTCAAAGAAGAGGTGTAGGACTGCTAAAATTCCAAGCGTGATCAAAAGATCGTGTCCAAGGGCAATAGTTGCACTGATGGCGTATTTAAATTCGAATCGGAAGGTGATGTAGATCAAGATGCACAAAAGGGCAAGGCCCAATCCAAGGAGAGCTTGGTTCCGCATGGTTGCCGAAAGCTGACCGCTCATCTCTGTCCAGTGTAGATTGAGATCGGGGAGTGAAGCAGGATTGATCTGCAACCCTGACTGCTCAAGCGCATCAACGATCCAAACAATGCGTGGATACGTTTGATAGGCAAATAACGGGTGGTCGGGGAGTTTGACTCCATCGAGGTTGGCAAATGGCTTTCCAGGCTGCTGCATACTCGTCCCGAGTTGAAGGCGGAGTTGAGTCGGCTTATTTAGCTCTTGGATTTGGAAATCGCTTGGAGCAGCTCCAGCTTGAACGAGGGCAGATTCAGCCGCAAGGCGGTAGTTTGTTTCCCCTCTCTCTTGGAGATCCAAGGTGAGCGAGTATCCTCCGGTAAAATCCATTCCAAAAATAGTGGATCGTTCTTTTGCAAAGAAGAAGCAACCAGCAACGATGAGGATAAGTGAGGAGATGATCGCCACTTTTGCTTTTTTCAAGAAGTTGATCTTGGTTTTCCCAAAGAAGCGGGACATCTTCAATTCTTTATGGTTGGGGTTTTGAACCCAACCGGCAAAGAAAAAGCGTGTCATAAATAGGGAGGTGAACATCGATGAGATGATCCCAATAATCAATGTTAGGGCAAACCCTTTAATAGGACCTGAGTCGAAGTTGAGCAAAATGAGTGCAGCGATAATCGTTGTCAAGTTAGAGTCAACAATAGCGCTGTACGCTTTCCGGTATCCGGTTGCAATAGCAGAGGGGAGTCGACCTGAAATATTGAACTCCTCACGGATTCTCTCAAAGACAAGAACATTTGCATCAACGGCCATTCCTAAGGCGAGGATGATCCCTGCAATTCCAGGGAGCGTCATTGCTGCATCGAGATTTTGTAATACAGCCCAAATAATCAATAGATTGAAGAGAACAGCAACACTTGCGACCAAACCTGAAAAGCGGTAGTAGCTGCACATCACGACAAAGACGAGGGCGATGGCTAAAAGACCTGCAAAAATTCCTTGCATCCGTTGGTCTTTTCCAAGGTCGGGGCTCACATTTTCCTCTGACAAGATGTAGGGGGTGAAGCTTAAAGAGCCTGCTTTCAAATCAGCGGTCAATTGATTCACTTCACGTTGTGTGAAGTTTCCAGTAATTCTTGCACTATCACGTAGCGCAGAATTTAAGGTGGGAGCATTGATGATTGTTCCGTTTAAAATCACAGCCATTCTCCAACCACGCCCTTTTGAGTATGACTCTTTGGGGGTGCCGCCGATTTTATCTTCGGCAAATTGAGAAGTCCAAGCGTAGAAGGTGTCGCGTGGGCTGATTTTTTGGCCGGTGTGGTTGACATAAGAGCCTCTCACGCTGAAGTGGAGGACATTTCCTTGTTGAGAATCGTAGCCAGCTTGCACATCGGTCAGGTTGGCTCCTTCCAGTGCGTAGTTGCGGAAGGTGATCAAAAGAGGGTAGGTTTGCCCTTGCCAGTCGGCAAAGTCAGTTCCTCTAAAGAGGGCGACAGCTGAGAGGGTTTCATCAAATCCACTCCCTCTAGGAGGAGATTTTGGTCCAGCAAAACGGAGGCCGTGCTCATAGAGGAGGCGGGCGTGGGAGCTTAAAGGATGGAATTCATCGGGGTTATCGGGGTTTCCGCCCAAGTGTTGCCACGCGATTTCATTGATGCTAGAGGGGTCTGTTCGGTTGGTGATCACCGCCTCATTCCAAACCTCCTCTAAGAAGGTATTGACCGCTTCGCTAAGCATCGGGTTTTGAGGAGAAAATTTCTCATTGACCACATTGAAATACATCGCCGATGCTTGGATCAATTCGTTTGCTGAAAGTCCCTGGGAACCTGGGAAATCGAGGACGATATTTGATCCTTCAGTACGGATTCCCACTTCGGAAACACCGAGGCGGTTCACTCTTTGGTAGAGCTCATTGCTCGCCTGCTTGAGATCTGCCTCATTTGTGATCGGTTGATCATTTTGATCTTTCAAACCGATGCGGACAGTCTTTCCCCCTGAGAGGTCGAGTCCCCATTTGAGAACTTTTCGTTCATCTCCACGGAAATATTTCTTCGCACTCAATTTCAGATTGCTGAGCAAAACATTTTTAGTTGGAGGGGGAACTTCATATTTTGTCCGTTCATCAAGGGCGACCTTTGCTTGACGGTATTCATCTTGCCACTTGACCAAGTCCTCTTGGCCACGTGTCTCAATTTTATTTAGGGTGAGAAGGCGTTGTTCAACATCGGTAAACTCCAAGAGGGCAAAACGTTTGTTCCCCTTCACATTGAAATCTTCTCGCGTCGCTGCCAAGAGGTAGGAATAGTAGTCATCGAGTTCAAAGATGTAGCTCTCTTCATGGCCTGAGAAGGTGGCTGAAGAGCCGGGGTAGCTGATAAAGCCATTTTGTCGCATCAATTCTTGCAGAGCTGAAAAATCTTGCTCGAAGGTCACTTTTTCAGGGCTATCGGGAAGATCTGCATATTTTGCACGGATCGTGTTCAATCCCTTTGCAACGACATAGAGGGAGCCGGGGCGGAACCCTTCGTAGGTTTCCATCTCCATAGAAGGGGCAAAAATCACAAGACCAAATTTTCGCTCTTTAGTAGGGAGCCCTTTAAAAGAGGCCCATTCGTGGATTGGATAATCTTGGCGGGTGAGCTCCACACTTGTGGGAGACCAACTAGAGTCGATGAGGTGAGCCAATGTTCTTGCTTGTTCTTGTGCAATCACACCGAGGTCTAAAGCGAGGAGGCTTGAACTATTTGTCAATGTGTTGAAGGAGACAGTGAATCCTCCTACTGAAGGTGTGATGTTCTCATCAGAAGAGCGTGCAACAGTTGCAATTTCATTGAAGAGGAGTTGGTTGAGCTTCTCTAGTTGAATAGCGTGTGCTTCAGAGGTTGCCTCGTTTTCACGGATAGCAACGACATCGGGGTGCAAGACAATCTCAACTTCATCTCGGTTCCAGTCGATTTCAACTTGAGAGACAAATGGATTTGAGGTGCCAACATCGATGGTTTGCACTTTGGTTTCAGGGATAGGAGCATTTAAAACAGCCATCACATCGCTGCTTGTTAAAGGCTTTGTTCCACTTTCAAATAGAGAGGCGTTTCGTCTAACAATGGTTGTTGCGGCATCGAGGACGTTTTTTTGGCTTGTAAACACCTCTAACCGTTGTTGCTCTACAGAGTTTAAAAAGCCTCCTTGGGGCTTATTCTCATTGAGTTTTCCAATTTCACGGTGATATTTTTGGCTGAGCTGTTCAAACCGACCGATCAAGGAGTGGACACTCCCTTTCCCTTGGCCAAAACTTGAAAAATAGCGGCGAGTGATCGCGCTTGTATCGCCAAATGTGTTATCATATTCGGTGATGGTACGGGCAAGACGCAAAATCGCTTCATCTGAGGTGTCATTGATCTCTTTTAAGGTTTGCGCGGGTTGGCTCACACCTCCAAAGCCGAGGGCGATTTGTTCTACGCGGTTGGATGCAAGGGCGTGATACGGCTTTGAAATTTCTCCATCGATCTCTTTGGGGACATAAGTGAAGTAAGTGTCGAGTTGTTTTGGATCGAGATGGATTCCGATTTTTCTCTGTACAATCACATCTGTTTGTTCATTGCCAAAGGAGCGAGCATCGGGGCTTAGTTGGGCTGGAACAAATGGAATGAGAGAGCCAGCTCTAAAGAGGGTTTGGGCAAAGAGCTGTGCATCTTGAGGGGTCTTAAAGCTTACTGTTGCCAATTTTGGATCGTCGGAATCGAGAACAATCTTAACCGGCTTTAATCCTAAATTTTTACTTTGTGCTCGGAGCCATGATACAGTGAAAGATTCAAGCTCATTGACACGGGAGACGATTGAATCGGCAACTTTGAATGCTTGTTTTTTGTAAATAGGCTCTTTTAGAGGCTTTGCATAGTAAAAAATTGTAGGCAGGATGTTATAAAAGGTGAGAAATATCACACTTATCATCAACCAGACGTGCCATTTTTTTCGTTTTTCCATCGATTTTTCCTTTGTTTAAGCAGATCAACTTACCAACCTGCTTCGTAAATGTCAATGATCTGTTGAAATTCAAATCTCTCTCCTTTATGGTCAACTAGAGCTATGTCATCAGAAGCCTTTTGCACGAGATCTGTAGACCATTATTCAGAGGAACAACTCGCCTCCCTTGAGGTGGTGCCGACGCATGTTGCAATCATTATGGATGGGAATCGAAGGTGGGCAAGGCGACAGCTCTTCTCCAAAGTTTTAAACCCTTTTGATGGGCATTGGGAAGGGGCAAACACCTTAAATTCAATTGTTGAAGCCTCTACAGAAGTGGGGATTTCTTATCTTACAGCCTACGCTTTTTCGACAGAAAATTGGAAACGCTCTCCTGAGGAAGTGAAGACATTGATGAAAATTTTAGTTGATTATTTACAAAATCAGCGAAGAAAAATGGTCTCTGAAGGTGTTCGCTTTGAGACGATAGGAGATCTCACCCCTTTTGATCAGGAGGTGCGAGATGTGATCGATGAAACGATTTCAGCGACAAAAAAAGGGAAAACGCTCCGTCTTACTCTTGCTCTCAACTATGGAGCACGCGATGAGATGCGGCGTGCGATGGTGGCAATGGCTGAAGACTATAAAGAGGGAAAGATCGAAATAATTTCTGAACAACTTCTTAGCCGTTATCTCGACACAGGCCATCTCCCCGACCCAGATTTTCTTATACGGACGAGTGGAGAGATGCGTTTTTCCAATTTTTTACTCTGGCAAATTGCTTATACCGAAGTGTATGTTACAAGCCGTTTGTGGCCAGAATTTACTCCCCGTGACTATTTAGACGCGCTTTATGAATACCAAAAAAGAGAGAGGCGAGGCGGAAAATGAAAGAATTAGGCTACCGTTTTCTTGTGAATGGAGTGGGTGCTGTTTTAATTGCATTTGTGATCTTTTTTGCTCAAAATGCTCTATTCAGTTGGTTTTTTGTCGCAGCTGTTGCTTCAACTGCCGCCATTGCCCTTTGGGAATTTTACCAGCTCACTTACCGAAAAGGGTTTCACCCAGCAACCTTTATTGGAATTGTGACGACCATCCTCTATATCTTTGCGATTTTCTATAAAACACAAGGTCCTCACCCATACTGGGAATCTTTTTGGTACCGGATGCCTGAGGTGACCTTAGCTCTCGCCTTTTTCAGCTGCTTTGTCTACTACGCTCTCAATGATAAATCTCCTATCGTCAATATCGCCGTCACCCTTATGGGGGTGATCTACATCGCAATTCCCATGGGACTGATTATTCGAGAGGTTTATTTCTTCCAGTACAATGGGCAGATCGACCGTTATTACCAAGGGAGTTGGTGGATCATCTATCTGATCACAGTGACAAAGAGTGCCGATATGGGGGGCTATTTTGTCGGCCGCTTCTTTGGACGGAAAAAAATTGCCCATCGAGTGAGCCCAAATAAAACTTTAGAAGGGGCGCTTGCTGGGCTTGTTTCATCAATGCTCATCAGTGTATTTGTTTGCTACCTCGGGAAGCATTTCAACGCTTTTGTAGGCTTTACATATGTCTCCTCTATTTGGTTTGGCCTCATTGTTGGGTTTATCGGTCAGCTTGGAGATTTAGCTGAATCGATGCTCAAACGGGACGCTGATGTGAAAGATAGCAATATTATTCCAGGCGTAGGAGGGATTTTGGACATGGCTGATTCCATCCTCTTCACCTCGCCTGTTGTCTACTTCTTTCTAAGGGTGCTCTACACATGATTATCGCAATCGATGGTCCTTCTGGGACAGGTAAAACAGTGATCGCTAAAGCCGTTGCTAAAGAGCTCAATTACTACTACTTTGACACAGGAGCGATGTACCGTGCTCTCACCTACCTCATCATGAAAGGGGAGATCTCTTTAGAAGATGACAACCGGCTTGACACCCTTCTTTCCTCCTTTGACTTCACCATCTCCACTGAAGGGCATTACATTGTCAATGGAGAGGATTTAACAGAGGTAATTCGGACTCCTGAGGTGACACACCAAGTCTCAACAGTTGCAGCCTTTCCCAAAGTGCGCAATGCATTGGTTTCAATCCAACAAGCCTTTGGAAAAGGGAAAAATGCTGTATTTGAAGGAAGGGATATTGGAACAGTGGTCTTCCCTGATGCAGAGTGCAAGATTTTTCTTACAGCCACCCCTCAAGTTCGTGCACAGAGGCGCTATCTTGAGCTCAAACCGAAATATAAAGGAATGAGTAAAAAGGAGGTTCTCAAAGCAATTGAAGAGCGAGATCACCTTGATACCACGCGCAAAACATCTCCCCTTAAGCAAGCAAAAGGATCTCATCTTATTGACACATCAGATCTTACAATAGACCAGGTCATTGGGGAGGTATTAAAGTGCATTTGATTCTCACATTTATATTCACATTTATTGCAGTGGTTATTGTTTTCATGCCTCTTTTCAAAATTTGTTACCGTTTTAAATCGTATGGCAAAAGAAATCTTCCCAAAGAAGGGGGGCTGATTGTCGCTAATCACGCTTCTTATTTTGACCCACCTCTCATCGGATGTGCAACCTATCCCCGTCTTCTCGCTTTTCTTGCGCGAGACACTCTGTTTGGCCCCATTTCAGGATGGTTTTTAAGACATGTGGGTTGTAAGCCGACTAAACGGGGGAAGGGAAATGTCGCTCTTTTCAAGATGATCCCCGACCTTGTCGCAAAAGGAGAGCTTGTTGTGATTTTCCCTGAAGGGACACGGACAAAGGATGGAGAGTTTCAGTTAGGGCAGCCTGGAGTTGCTCTGCTCATCCAAAAATGCAACTACTGCCCAGTTGTTCCTACCTATGTTCATGGGACATACGACATTTGGAATTGCCATATGCGTCGCCCTAAACTTTCAGGGAGAGCTGCTGTAGTCTTTGGTAAGCCACTCACTTTTGATCATTTAAAAGATAAAGATCGGAAGCTTGCGCAGCAAGAGATGGTAAAAGAGATCATGGATGCAATTATAGAGCTAAAAAATACCTATGTTAGCCATTCTGCGAAGTAATTTTATCGATCAAAACCCCTTTAGCATTGAGGCCATCAGAATGGTACTCTTCTGCAACGGCTTGAAGTGCTTCGCTTAATGTTACTTCATTATTGAGTTTAAACATCCCTTGGTTGATATCCATGATGTAACGACCACTTTTTACAATAAAAAAAGAGATCTCATGGCCAATACCCCCTTTCTTAGGAGGAGGGATGGCAATTGCATAAGCTCCTTTTTGTAACTTGTTTATAGAGTCTGGATTGGCATTGACTCTCTCTCCTTTCAGTTTTAAGAGGTGTCGAGCACGTATATCAGCCACTTTGGCACTTTGCTTTTTCCCAGGGCGAGCAGAAGAGAGCTCTGCACCTTTATCATGGATAGCTTGAATTAAAGTTGCTACAAATGGAACTCCCCATGAGAATGCATTTTTAACTTTTTCAATATCTTGACCATGGTCATGAAACAGTCGAATCCCAATCATGGAGGCGGCATAACATTTTCCCCCTTTTTCTGAGACTGTAATGGTTCGGTCATTGCTCGTTAAATCACTTGCTCCACCCCGCGCAGACTTTAAGTCTCTTTCAATGGTTGACCGTACCGAAGTGGCTCTTTCACCACTCTCTTTCTCTTTCAATTCATATTGCGTTCCATCTTGAACAGAGCCGGGTCTTGCCTGGTTGAACATAGTGGAAATTTGCTCCATTCCATGCTCTTTTGCAAAAGACTTTCCGGGGTTATCGATGTATTTGCTCCACGCCATAGAGATCCAGTCGGGTAAATGACGCAACAGTTTAATGATTGTTTGGAATACGTTATCTGTTTTAGAAATAGTCGAGCTTTCCTTTGAGGAGGAGTCACCTACCGGTTTAAAGCTGTGGATGATATCGGGTCCAATCGAGTCCATTTCTTAATTTTCTCAAAAAAATAGTTTATTTACTATATGGATCTTACCAGGAGCTTCAAAGCTGAAGTGAAAATATTTAGAGCGTTAAAAGAATGTCAGAAAATGAAAATGTCACTATAATACCTCTAATATGGATTCGTTAATTCAAGTTGTTGAATGTAAACTGTCTGATGCTTTGAGAGATGCTTTCCCTTCCTTGGAGACAGAAGTAGAAGTGACCCCTGCAACTCAAGCTAAGTTTGGCCACTATCAGTGCAATAGTGCGATGAAATTAGCAAAAGTGGCCAAAATGTCTCCAAGAGAGATTGCAATGAGATGGGCGGAAGGTCTCGATCGAGAGATCTTTGAAAAAGTGGAAGTGGCAGGTCCTGGCTTTATCAATTTGACTCTTAGCGCTTCCTTCCTCTCAAAAGAGGTTGATGCTCTCTACCACGATGAACACCTGTTGGTCCCCTGGCCGAAAAAGAAACAAAAGGTGGTCATCGATTTCTCCTCACCAAATATCGCTAAAGAGATGCATGTTGGCCATTTAAGGTCGACGATCATCGGTGATTGCTTGGCTCGATTATTTGAGTTTCAAGGGCATGAAGTCCTTAGATTGAACCATGTGGGTGATTGGGGGACAGCTTTTGGAATGCTCATCGTCTATATGAAAGAAGAGGGGAAGGAGCCTGTTGACTTGCCGATGTTGATGGAGTGGTACCGCGCATCAAAAAAACGATTCGATGATGATGAGAGATTTAAAGAGCGTGCAAGAGCAGCGGTTGTTGCATTACAGGCTGGTGATAAAGAGTCTGTTAAACTCTGGGAATTGATCTGTAAAATTTCTCGCCAAGCATTTGAAGAGGTGTACGCACTTTTGGACGTAACGTTGACAGAGCGGGGAGAATCTTTCTACAACGACAAGCTTTCCGAAGTAGTTTCTGACCTTGAGAAAAAGGGGCTAGTTGTAGAGTCAGAGGGAGCGAAATGTATTTTTCATGAAGGGTATAAAATTCCGCTGATGATTCAAAAATCAGATGGGGGATTCAACTACGATACAACCGATATGGCTGCGATGCGGCAGCGGATAGAAGACGAGGGGGCTGATCGGATCATTATTGTGACCGATAGTGGTCAGTCTCAACATTTTGAATTGGTTCGTCTGAGCGCTGAAAAAGCTGGTTATTTAGGAGATGTTCGGTTTGATCATGTTCCTTTTGGTGTCGTTCTTGGAGAAGATGGAAAGAAATTTCGGACTCGCTCAGGAGAAGTGGAACGGCTGATCGATCTTTTACATCGGGCGCAAGAGCGAGCAGAAGAGATCTTGAAAGAACGAGAGATGGAGGATGCACACGGGCTTGCCCAAATTTTGGGGATCGATGCAGTGAAGTATGCAGATCTTTCATGCAACCGTGTGAGTGATTACGCGTTTAGTTATAGCCGGATGTTGAGATTTGAAGGGAACACAGCCGCATTTATCCTCTACTCGTACGTCCGGATTGCAGGGATTAAGCGTAAGATGAAGGGGGGAGATCTTGAAGATGTAAAGATCGAGCTCAAGCATCCATCTGAGATTGATTTAGGACTCCACCTACTTCGTTTTGCGGAGGTTGTGGCGTCGATGGAAGAAGATCTGATGCCCAATTATTTGACCGACTATCTCTACCAATTAGCTGGGAGGTTCAATGCATTTTTCCGCGACTGCAAGGTTGTGGGATCAGCAGAACAGAGTCGACGGTTCCTTTTATGTGAAGCGACAAAACAAGTATTGGAAAAGGGGTTGCATATTTTGGGGCTGAAAACAGTGGATAGGATGTGAAGATAGCTTACAAAGTTGCAGGGCTCGACTGTGTAGAAGAGGTTTCTCTCTTAAAAAAACAGCTTTTGCCCCATGTCGAAGATTTAGAGTTTAACGTTCTTCAAGCAAAAATGGTTGTGGTTTTTGACCCAGCAAAAGTGAGCCGAGAAAAGATTGAAGAGTTGATTGCTCAAACAGGAATGAAAGGGCAAGAGTGGTCAAAGGCTCATGCAACGTTTTGGGAAGAGCACGGCCGGTTGATTTTCACAGGGTGTAGCCTCGTCTCAATCTTTATTGCGCTTCTTTCTAATGAACGATTTTTTTATCTCGCGGCTATTTTCTTTGGAGTTTGGTTTGTTCTTCCCAAGGCATTTTTTGCCCTCCGCCGTCTCTCATTTGATATGAATTTATTGATGGTGGTTGCCATCTGTGGAGCAGTTGCGATTCATCAATGGTTTGAAGGAGCAACGGTTGCCTTTCTCTTTTCATTGGCCCTCTTACTCGAGCAGTGGAGTGTGAAGCGGGCCCATACAGCGATCTCTTCTTTGATGGAACTCTCTCCTTTGACCGCTACGTTGACCGATGGGCGATCTCTCCCAGTAGAGGAGGTCGCTGTTGGAGAACGATTGCTTGTAAAGCCGGGAGAAAAAGTTCCTCTTGATGGAAAGATTTTAGCAGGGCGTTCATCCGTTGATGAGTCAACGATTACAGGTGAGTCGATTCCTGTTGCAAAAGGAGAAGGAGATCTCCTTTATGCAGGGACGATGAACCAGGAAGGAGCTTTAGACTTTGAGGTTTTAAAAGGGGCAGATGAGACAGTTTTAGCCCGGATCATCGCTCTGGTTGAAGAGGCTCGGCTCAAACGCTCAAATAGTGAGCAGTGGGTTGAAACCTTTGCCCGTTATTACACACCGGTGATGTTTCTTTTTGCTTTTCTCGTCATGGTTATCCCCCCTCTTTTATTTGCAGCCCCTTGGGTGAGCTGGATCTACCGAGGATTGGTTTTGCTTGTCATCGCATGCCCTTGTGCCCTTGTGATTTCAACACCTGTCAGCATGGTCTCAGGGTTAACCGCCGCAGCGCGGCAAGGAGTGTTGATTAAGGGAGGCATTTTCTTAGAGGAGATGGGACGGATCAAAGCGATTGCACTTGATAAAACAGGAACATTGACCCGTGGAGAGCCAAAGGTACAAGAGGTATTCCCTTTCAATGGACATACAGAGAAGGAGCTTTTAGAGAGAGCTGTCGCCCTTGAATGGGGGTCAGAGCACCCATTGGCCCGTGCGATTTTAAGTTACGGAGAGGGAATTGAAACAGAAAAAGCAACAAATTTTCAAATCGTAAAGGGAAAAGGGGCGCAGGCGCTCTATTTAGGAAAGCTTTTTTGGATTGGATCACACCGCTATATGCATGAGGTGGGTCAAGAGAATGCTGAAATCCATGAGAAAGCACTTGAAATGGAAGATGCAGGTCATTCAGTGATTGCAATTGGAAATGAAGATCATGTGTGTGGATTGATCAGTATCGCTGATATGCCACGTGAACAGATTGGGCAGGCGATGGAAGAGATGAAATTAGCGGGCGTAGAAGAGATCATCATGTTGACGGGTGATAATGAAAAAACAGCTGCTGAAATTGCGAAACTCTGTGGGATTTCCTATAAGGCAGAGCTTCTTCCTGAAGACAAGCTCGAAGAGATCTATCGACTGAAAAAGCGGTGGGAGAAGGTTGCAATGGTTGGAGATGGGGTGAATGATGCCCCTTCAATGGCGGCTGCAACACTTGGTATCGCAATGGGAAAACGGGGGACTGATGTTGCACTTGAGACAAGTGATATCGCTTTGATGGCTGATGACCTTAGAAAACTTCCCTGGCTCATTGGTTATTCAAAAAGAGTGCTTCGGACTATTCGTCAAAATGTTTGGTTTGCTCTCGGTGTTAAACTGCTCTTTGTGATGCTCGCTCTTTCAAATTTAGCAACACTTTGGATGGCAATTGCAGCTGATACAGGAGCAACACTTGTTGTTATTTTCAATGCACTGACACTTTGCAAGGTGCGCCGGCAACCTCTTTGACATAGCGGAATACACCATAACCAGAGAGTTCCTCTTCTAACCCTTTGATAAGCTCTTGTCCTTTTTTTTCAGACACCTCAAAGTGAGCCGCTCCACTCACTTTATCGAGCTGATGGAGGTAATAGGGAAAAAAACCGTTGTCGATCAGTTTTTCACAAAGTTCTTTTAGAGTTGGAAGATGGTCATTCACACCTTTTAGCAAAACCGTTTGGCAAAGCACAGGGGCTGGAATCTTCTGCAATGCTAAAATCACATCATCATCAAGCTCTTTAGGGTGGTTGCAGTGGATTGCAAACCAAAATTGGAGACGGCTTTGGAAAAAAGAGAGAAAGGTTTCATCGATCCGTTCAGGATAAGCGATTGGATAGCGGGTGTGGTAGCGAACTCGTTTGAGATGGGGGATCTCTTCTAATTGAGAGAGAAGGTTTTTAAGCAGTCGGTTGGGGAGAGAAAGAGGATCTCCCCCACTTAAGATAATTTCACGTAGGGTGGTATCTTCTCTAATGAGTTGAAGCTCTTGTTCAAAAGGGCCTGATTCATAGGGAAATTCTCGTCGAAAGCAGAAGCGGCAATTCATCGCACAGGCAGAAGAGGTCATCAAAAGGGCACGTGACTGATACTTTTTCAAAAACTTAGGAGTTTGACACGCCTGAATATCTCCGACAGGATTAGAAGTAAATCCTTCTTTTTCAGAATTTTCCTCTTGAAGAGGAACGAATTGTCTCAAGATGGGATCATTTAGAGTCCCTTTTTGGATTTTTTTAGCAAGCCGAAGAGGGAGGAGGAGGGGAAAGGGGTGTGCAATCAGTTTTTGACATTGAGTATCAGTCAGTTCAAGATAGGAGCAGAGCTGCTCCAATGAAGTGATCGCACGCATTAGACGGAAACTTTAGAAGCTTTAGGTGGAGTTGGTTTTAGGCCAACACGCTTGATATCAGCTCCTAATGATTGGAGTTTATCTAACAGGTTTTCATACCCTCGATCGAGGTAAGAAGCCCCTGTAATTGTCGTTGGTCCTTTAGCAACAAGAGCTGCCATCACATAGGCAAAGCCGGCGCGCAAATCGGGGATTGTAATCTTTTGTCCATGAAGAGGAGTTTTTCCTTTGACAATGATACTATGTTCGTAATTTTGCATTGCAAAACGGCATGTTTTGCCTCCAAGGCACTCTTTAAACCGTTCGATGTCAGCGCCCATTTTTTGAAGCATGTAGGTGTAGCCAAAGCGGTTATCATAAACCGTTTCATGAATCACCGATGTCCCTTCCGCCTGAGAGAGCAAAACGGCATAGGGCTGTTGCCAGTCAGTCATAAAACCTGGGTGGACATCTGTTTCAATGACTTGCCCTCCTCTTAGAGGGCCATCAGCAAAAAATCGAATTCCCTCTTTTTTGACGGCAAACCCACCACCGAGCTCTCTAATCCTATTGAGGAATGTGATCATGTTGGGGTGGGATGCTCCTTCTACAAAAACATCCCCACCTGTTGCAAGAGCAGCCATCCCAAAAGAGGCTGATTCTATCCGGTCAGAAACAACAGTATGTTCCACTTCATGAGAAACTAGATTCCCCTCAATGCGGATTGTCCGGTCGGTGTCAATCGAGATATTTGCACCCATTTTTTGTAAAAAGAGGATGAGATCGATGATTTCAGGCTCTGTAGCCGCATTTTTAATGACTGTGTACCCTTTTGAGCGTACTCCAGCTAAGATTGAGTTCTCCGTCGCTCCAATCGAGGGATAAGGGAGCTCGATCAGGTTTCCTGTTAACCCTTGGTGAGCATAGGCGAGGTAAGCCCCCTCTTTTTTCATCTCACGGTATTCAATTGTTGCTCCAAGTTTCTGCAAAGCAGATACATGAAAATCAACGGAACGGATTCCTATTGCATCACCACCCACTGTTGGAATGATGATCTCATCCGTTGTTCGTCCAAGAAGAGCCCCAATCATCAAGATAGGAATACGGTTTGCGCCTGAATAACTTTGAGGTATATAGCTGGTTTTAAGTTCTTTAGTTATAATTTCGATCGTTTTGTTCTCTTTGTCCCATTCGACAACAGAGCCAATTTCGCGGCAGAGATTGACTGTGATTTCAACATCTTTGATTGTAGGAACATTGTAGAAAATACACTTTTTGTCAGAGAGTAGAGAAGCGACGAGCAACTTTGTCATCGCATTCTTGGCCCCTTGTGTCTTAACGATCCCTTTTAGCTTGCAACTACCTGAAATTTCTAATACATCCATGGGGGATCAGAGTAGCGGCACTCCTTTTAAGTTTCAACGGATAAATTTTCTCAATATTTTCTTAAACACACATAAGTCTTTAATATTCACCACCTAATCATACTATAATTAAGACTAATTACTAGTTATTTTTAAAAAAAGTTTGATATATTAATGGTATTCATTTGATAATAGTTTACATATGGACTGTACTTCGGAGTACAGAACCCGGTCATGACGGGAGGAATCCTAAATATAAACCTAAGGAGTTTCATATGAAACATTTAAAAATGGCCTTCGCCGCGCTTTTCCTAGTAGGAGCGTTTAGCTTAGCTGGTTGTAACTGCATCACAGACTGTTTTTGTGATCCGTGCAGTTGGGGAAACTGTGACCCATGCTGCAAACCAAAATGTGATCCATGCAAACCAAAGTGTGATCCATGTGCCCCAAAGCCAAAGTGTGAGCCTAGCTGCCCAACTTACAAGCCTTGTGCCCCAAAAAGTTGTGCACCTAAGTGCGATCCTTGCTGCCCACCTAAGTGCCCACCTAAGTGTGCACCTAAGTGTGCTCCTCGTTGCTCTTAATTGAGTTTTGAGGCCGGCAGGTAGAATAATTTCTAGGCCTTGAGCTTTGCTCGAGGCCTAGGATAAATAAACAGCGATAAGTGGTGTAAAGGGAAAGCGGAGTTTCTACCGGCATCGTTGAGTTGAAAATCGTATATTAAACAACCTTCAATAGGAGATTCTTAAATGAGAAGAACCATTCGATCAGCGATGACAGGACTCTTTATCTTGAGCCTGTTTTCGATGGGAAGCTGTAATCGAAATTGGTGTGATTGCTTTTTCTCACCTTGTGAGATGTTCAGCTGTGACACTAGTTGTGATCCTTGCCCAACTAAATGCGCACCTTCAAAATCGTGCGATTCTGATTCTAACCCATTTTTCCCTTGCGACTCTACTGTTGCCCCTTGTGGAAATGGAAACTGTGAGACAAAAGAAGACAAGTGTTATGGGAATATGTCATCTTACCGCACTTGTGATGACTGTGTCGTCGACCTTTGCCAAACAGCACCTGAATTTGCTACAGTTGGATCTCCCTATCCGGTAGAGATTTCAATTACAGCTAAAAGAGAGTGTGCCGACGTAATGGTTCGACAAACTCTTCCTTGTGACTCACAATTTGTTAAGAGTGATCCTCCGGCTAAGCCCGATAAGGACAACTCTCTCTCTTGGTCATTCCCTCACCTAAAGTGCGGGGAGACTCAAAAGATCTGTGTTTGGATCAAGCCAATGAAAGAGGGCTGCTGTTTAGCAGCTGCAACAGTTTGCGCATGCCCACAACTTTGTGCATACACAAACTGTGGACAGCCTGTGATCTGCATTAAGAAATGTGGTCCAGAGTCTGCTTGCTTGTACTGCCCAGTTCAATACAAAATTGAAGTGTGCAACTCTGGTTCAGCAACAGCTTATGATGTTGTGGTCCAAGATAATGTTCCAGACGCTCTATGCCATGAAAGTGGACAGAGCTGTTTGACTTATGAACTTGGGAATATGTGCCCAGGTGACAAAAAAATGATCTGTCTAGACTTCTGCGCTGTGAAGCGGGGATGTGTCACAAATGTTGCAACCGTAAGCTTCTGTGGTGGACCTAAGTGTTCAGCTGAAGCGACAACGCTTATCAACGAGCCTTGTGTCAATGTGACAAAGACAGGACCAGATTGGGCTTATATTTGTAAGCCAGTCGAATACACTATCACAGTGACTAATCCTGGAGATCTAGTTCTCAATGATGTGATTGTTGATGATGTTTCACCAATTGGAACAACAATTGTTGATGCTCCTGGTGCTGAAATTTGCTGTAACCGTGCCCTATGGTGCCTACCACAGCTTTGCCCAGGTGAGACAAAGACATTCAATGTCACTGTTAGATCTCAAATGGCAGGGTCTTTGACAAACAAAGTCACTGTAACAACTAACTCTGAGTGTGGACAATGCACATCATGTGCAGAAGCTACAACTTGTTGGAAAGGAATGGCTGCAACACATATGTGCATGGTTGAAACCAACGACCCTGTCTGTGTTGGAGAGACAACTGTTTACAGAATCTGTGTTTCAAACCGCGGTTCAGCGGACGATAAAGATGCAAAGCTTGTCGTGAAATTTACAGATGAGCTACAGCCAATCTCATCTAGTGGCCCAACAACAGGAAACATTGTCGGTAACCGTGTTGAGTTTGAGCCGATTGAAACACTATACATGAATCAGTCCGTAGAGTACTGCATCACTGTAAAAGCTGTTTCATCAGGTGGAGCTCGTGGAGAAGCAACGATCTCTTCTGAGGGACTCTCTTCACCAGTCACTGTCAATGAAAGCACTCAGGTCTACTAACTTATAGTAGATTGAGAATCTCTAAATGGACCCCTCCTACCATATGGTAGGAGGGGTCTTTTCTTTGGCATGATTGAATCACTATATCTATCTTCAATATTTTTTAGGCTTTGTTGAATATTACCTATACTAGCGAATTGGACCGGACTTATTTAACAATACCCATTAGAATCCAGGGTTAAGAGATCTGAGCAATAATTGTTTGAGTCAACTGTAAAATAGCTTCTTGCTCTTGAACCTGAAGATCTTGATCTCGACTTTGATATTCTCCCCCCTTAATCTCATCATTCTCCAGTGAGGTTAGAAGAGTGTCTCGAGCTGCTTGGATTCCACTCTTAATCTTAGAAAACTCTGAAGCATGATGCTCCTTGAGATAGTTTTCCCAGTAACCAAACTCTACAACCAATTCAGCGTCAGGAACCGCTTCAATTTCTTGAGCCATTTCTTCAAGCACACTACCTTCTACATTTCCAATCTCGCTATAAATCATAGATGTGATTGCAGTGACAAGACCGAGTCTTTCCCTTAGATTAACCTCAGCATAAAGAACCTTTTCAACATTTTCATAGCCTGGGTATCGACTTAATACAGCCTGCCTTAATTTTAGAGCTCGACCACACCCAACAAGAAGTTGAACCTTTTCTGAAAGAGAAGCCTCAGCTGGAAGAGTGTATAATTTCCAATCTGTATAGACAAGATTGAGAGACATCGCAGCTCTATCACCGCAAGCAGTGAGATCTCCAACAATCAAATTAAAGAAGGTTTCTCTAAATTTAGCATCTGTATGAACGGTTTCTAGGATGGCACATGTTGTTTCTGCCAGTTCTTTTTGATTCCTATTAAAATCACTGGCTTTCTCTAAACGGAGAAGCCACTCATATAGATGTCCTTTCTGCTCTTCAGTGAATTCCGGATCTGTCCAATCCCCAACAACATCTGTAAATCCCCTCCACAGCTTGATCTTATGAGGAAGTTTTTCAACAGATTCTAAGCTACGCATACCCCGGCATGCAGCAAGTATTCGACGGTGATTAGATCGAGAGATACTGGTTCCTTCGATGCTCAAATGTGTTAATTGAGAGCAATTCCCTAAAGAAATTGGAAGAGTGGAAAGATTTGGATTGCAATTGATCCGAAGTACCTCAACCACACTTAGATCTCCTATGGAAGATGGAAGGTCAGTTAACTGATTATTGCGGACATAAAACTTAGTTAGGCTTGTCAATTGTCCTATTGCATTGGGAAGGTCAATTAACTGGTTATGGGATGCATCAAGCTCAGTTAGATTTGTCAATTGTGCTATGGTATCGGGAAGGCCAGTTAACTGGTTATTGTGCACATCAAGTTGAGTTAGATTTGTCAATTGTGCTATGATATCGGGAAGGGCAGTTAACTGGTTGCCGCACGCATGAATCTCAGTTAGGTTTGTCAATTGTGCTATGGTATCGGGAAGGTCAGTTAACTGGTTATTGTGCACATCAAGTTGAGTTAGGTTTGTCAATTGTGCTATGGTACCGGGAAGAACAGTTAATTGGTTAACAGATACATCAAGCTTAGTTAGGTTTGTCAATTGTGCTATGGTATCGGGAAGGGCAGCTAACCGGTTATTGTGTACATTAAGCTCAGTTAGGTTTGTCAATTGTCCTATGGTATCGGGAAGAACAGCTAACTCGTTACTATACATATAAAGCAGAGTTAGGTTTGTCAATTGTCCTATTGCACTAGGAAGAACAGTTAACTGGTTCTCGGCTACATCAAGCTTAGTTAGGTTTGTCAATTGTCCTATTGCACTAGGAAGAACAGTTAACTGGTTCTCGGCTACATCAAGCTTAGTTAGGTTTGTCAATTGTCCTATTGCACTAGGAAGAACAGTTAACTGGTTCTCGGGTACATCAAGCAGAGTTAGATTTGTCAATTGTCCTATGGTATCGGGAAGGACAGTTAATTGGTTATAGTGTACATCAAGCTTAGTTAGGTTTGTCAATTGTCCTATCGTATCGGGAAGGGCAGTTAACTGGTTATAGGGTAGACTAAGCTCAGTTAGATTTATTAAATACCCCAAGGAGTTTGGAAGCTCTGTAAGTCCTTTGGAGGATAAATCTAACTCTGTTTGCTCGAGTAAAGAGCCTTCTTCAATAGCTGATGCCATTTCAGGAGAATGAGTCTTTAAAAAAGAGACAAGCTCCTCAAACTCTTCAGGAGGAATATGAGAAGCCTTGTTTTTATCTTGTAGCTCCGTCCAGATTAGATGAGGATAGGAACAGAATCTTGTCGAAGGGCTGATTGGGGGCATAGGGAATGTTATAGCAAATTTTAGATTAAATTTAAACCATTCTGTTTACTAGAAGATATGTAGGGTCTTTAAGCGAAGCAGGGGGTAAAGGTATGCAGCGGCACGAAAAATTTTAGGATTGCGCAACAACCTCGCTTTGTTGGATTCCATCAATAATTTTCTGAGTTAACTGTAAAATAGCTTCTTGCTCTCGACTGAGATATTCTTCACCCTGAATCTCATCACTCATCATTGAGGCTAGAAGATCTGCTCGGATCTCGATGTTCTTTGAGATACTTCTTCCGGTCGTCAAACTCTCTAACCAATTCAACAACAGGAATCGCTTCAATCTCGTGAGCAATTTCTTCAAGCACACTCTCTTGTACATGTTCAATCTGACTAAACAAAATCGTATAGATTGCAGTGACAAGACCGAGTCTTTCTCTTAGATTAGCCTCAGCATAAAGAACTTTTTCAATATTTTCACTGCCTGGATATCGACTTAATAGAAGGTTCCTTAATTTTTGAGCTCGACCACAGCCAACAAGAAGTTGAACCTTTTCTGAACGAGAAGCCTCAGCTGGAAGAGTGTACAACCTCCAATCTGTATAGACAAGATTGAGAGACATCGCAGCTCTATCACCGCAAGCAGTGTGATCTTCAGTAATCAAGCTAAAGAAGGTTTCTCTAAATTTAGCATCTGTATAAACGGTTTCTAGGATGGCACATGTTTTTTTTGCCAGTTCTTTTTGATTCCCCCTAAAATGCTCGGCTTTCTCTAAACAGAGAAGCCACTCATATAGACGTCTTTTCTGCTTTTCAGTGAATTCCGGATCTGTCCACTCTCTAACAACACCTGCAAATCCTCTCCACAGCTTGATCTTATTAGGAAGTTTTTCAGCAAGTTCTAAGTCGTGTAGACTCGAACACATACGAAGTATTCTATCGCAACTAGGTGAGGGAATCTTGGTTCCTGTGATGCTCAAATCTGTTAATTGAGAACAATTCCCTAAAGACAGTGGAAGAATGGAAAGATCTCGGTTGCCACAGATTTGAAGTACTTTAAGTAAACTTAGACCTCCTATCGTATCGGGAAGGACAGTTAACTGGTTATAGTGTACATGAAGCTCAGTTAGGTTTGTCAATTGTCCTATGGTATCGGGAAGGGCAGTTAACTGGTTATAGTGTACATGAAGCTCAGTTAGGTTTGTCAATTGTCCTATGGTATCGGGAAGGGCAGCTAACTGGTTATTGTATACATCAAGTTTAGTTAGGTTTGTCAATTGTCCTATGGTATCGGGAAGGGCAGCTAACTGGTTATTGTATACATCAAGTTTAGTTAGGTTTGTCAACTGTCCTATGGTATCGGGAAGAACAGTTAACTGGTTAGCAGATACATCAAGCTTAGTTAGGTTTGTCAATTGTCTGATTTCATCGGGAAGAACAGTTAACTGGTTCAAGCTTACATCAAGCTTAGTTAGGTTTGTTAGATGCCTTAAGGAGTTTGGGAGCTGTGTAAGTCCTTTGGAGGATAAATCTAACTCTGTTTGCTCGAGTAAAGAGCCTTCTTCAATAGCTGTTGCCGTTTCAGGAGAATGGGTCTGTAAAAAAGAGACAAGCTCCTGAAACTCTTCAGGAGGAATATGGGTAGCGTTGTTTTTATCTTGTAGCTCCGTCCAGGTTAGATCAGGAGAGGAGGGATAAGGAAAAGAGTATCTTATTAATGGGTTGATTGGGTTCATAGAGAATATTATAGCAAATTTCAGATTAAATGTAAATCCTTCTTTTTACTAGAAGATACGTAGGGGCTTTAAGCGAAGCAGGGGGTAAAGGTATGCAGCAGCTCAAAAAAACTTTAGGATTGCGCAACAACCTCGCTTTGGTGGATTCCATCAATAATTTTTTGAGTTAACTGTAAAATAGCTTCTTGCTCTTGAGCCTGAAGATCTTGATCTCGACTTTGATGTTCTCCCTCCTTAATCTCATCATTCTCCAGTGAGGTTAGAAGAGTTTTTCGAGCTTTTTCGATCCCACTCTTAATCTTAGAGAACTCTGAAGCATGATGCTTCTTGAGATAGTTCTCCCAGCAACCAAACTCTATAACCAATTCAGCATCAGAAATCGCTTCAATCTCTTGAGCCATTTCTTCAATCACACTATCTTGTACATGTCCAATCTCGCTATAAATCATAGATGTGATTGCAGTGACAAGGTCGAGTCTTTCTCTTAGATTAACCTCAGCATAAAGAACCTTTTCAACATTTTCATAGCCTCGGTATCGACCTAATACAGCTTGCCTTAATTTTAGAGCTCGACCACACCCAACAAGAAGTTGAACCTTTTCTGAAAGAGAAGCCTCAGCTGGAAGAGTGTATAACCTCCAATCTGTATAGACAAGGTTGAGAGACATCGCAGCTCTATCACCGCAAGCGGTGAGATCACCAGCAATCAAGTTAAAGAAGATGTTTCTAAACTCCACATCTGTATGAACGGTTTCTAGGATGGCACATGTTTTTTCTGCCAGTTCTTTTTGATTCCTATTAAAATCACTGGCTTTTTCTAAACGGAGAAGCCACTCATATAGATGTCCTTTCTGCTCTCTAGTGAATTCTGGATCTGTCCACTCTCTAACAACACCTCCAAATCCTCTCCACAGCTTGATCTTATGAGGAAGTTTTTCAACAGATTCTAAGTCGCGTATATTCAAGCATGAAAGAAGTATTTGATCGTGATTAGATTGAGGGATATTGGTTCCTTCGGTGCTCAAATGTGTTAATTGAGAGCAATTCCCTAAAGACATTGGAAGAATGGAAAGATCTCGGTTCCAATTGATTTGAAGTGTTCCAAGTAAACTTAGATCTCCTATGGAAGATGGAAGGGTAGCTAACTGGTTATTGCGCACATAAAACTTAGTTAGGCTTGTCAATTGTCCTATTGCATCGGGAAGGGCGGCTAACTGGTTCTCGTACACATAAAGCTCGGCTAGGCTTGTCAATTGTCCGATTGCATTGGGAAGAGCAGTTAACTGGTTATGGGATGCATCAAGCTCAGTTAGATTTGTCAATCGTCCTATTGCATCGGGAAGGGCAGCTAACTGGTTCTTGTACATATAAAGCTGAGTTAGGTTTGTTAATTGTCCTATTGCATCGGGGAGGACAGTTAACTGGTTCTCGGATACATTAAGGTAAGTTAGATTTGTCAATCGTCCTATTGCATCGGGAAGGGCAGCTAACTGGTTATAGGATGCATAAATCTTAGTTAGGTTTGTCAATTGTTCGATTGCATCGGGAAGGGCCGCTAACTTATTATTCTCCACGTTAAGCTGAGTTAGTTTTGTCAATTGCCCTATCGCATCGGGAAGAACAGTTAACTGGTTATGGGATACATTAAGCTGAGTTAGATTTATTAAATGCCCCAAGGAGTTTGGAAGTTTTGTAAGATTTTTATGAGTTAATTTTAATAATACTTGATCGAGTAAAGAGCCTTTTTCAATAGCTGTTCTCATTTCAGGAGAATGGGCCTGTAAAAAAGTGACAAGCTCCCTAAACTCTTCAATAGGAATATGGGACGCCTTATTTTTTTTCCATAGGACTTCTAATTCAGGTTCTACAGGCTTTTTCTCCGTTTTTATATAAGTAGCGATGAAGTCAACAGCTAAAATTGAAAGAAATCCCAATCCAGGTCCGGTAAGCGCCCAGCCACTTACACACCCAAGATTCAGTAGGTGTCCAAGTTGGAGACCTCCTAAGACTGTTAGGGCCACTCCGGTGACTAAAAGGGCTAAATTAGGTAGAGATTTCCTACAAGAAATTAAAGGGTTTTTATGTGAGTTAATTGCTTGCATGGTGACATTATAGCAAATTTGAATTAAAAATTAAATGATTTAAACTTATAGATTTATTGAAAAAGTTCCTGGTGAGAGAAGCGGCTTGCTATTTCTCTCATCTGGTATTTTTTCAATAAAGTTATTTTTATATAAAGTTAATTATAATTTTATTATATGTTAATAAAAATTGACTATAATATGTGAATAAAATACTTATGATAGGGGGGAGGCATGCCTTCAGTACAAAATGACTATTCTAAATCAGCTTGGGAAATAAAGGAAAAAGAGGCTTTGAATCGGGTGAATCGTTATACGGTGGTGTATCTAACGGCTACAGTTGTTGGGGTCATTGGATTGGGTGTAGGGGTTCTGACTGCTGTGATCGTAGGGCCTCAGTTTGCAAGCGTTCCTAATTTAAGCGGATTCAAAGTTGCTATTGGGGTTAGCTTTGGAATAGGGGTATCAGCAATTGGTTTGGCTGGTTTTTTTAATGAGCAATCAATTGCTGCAGAAGATGACTTAAGTTTAGCTCAAAGAGCTATTAAAGAAGTGCCTGAACAGGTTTAAAAAGGAGTTTATATGGTTGGACCTACAGAATATCTAGGAATAGAGATAGATCCAAGAAATGGACGAATTATGCGATCAATCGACCAAATAGAGAGGCTTAAAACAGACTATATAGTGAGTGTAGTGGTTTCAGTCATTTTATTGACTATGTTTAGTGGGCTTGTAGGTGGAGTACTTACAAGTTCACCTCCTTTAGCAGAGGGGAAGCTTATCATAGGGATAGGGTACGGGGTTGGATTGCCCACATTGGTATGGTTTGCTTTAGCAAGTAGATATCTATTAAAGGATGCAGAAAACGAGTTTAAGAGGACAGGGGGTTACCTGCCAGAATAATTTAGGCCTAAGAGGAGGGTATGGAATCATACTCTCCTCTGTTATGACTCTAAATTCGGCTAATTTCAATCACTTTAACCCCAAGTTTACCGGAGGCAACAAAGAGGTATTTCTTATTTAGAGCAACGTGATTTGCTGAGGTTCCTTCACCAAGTTGTAGTCTTCCCCCAAATGAAAGATCCATCGGTTGATTGGGGTTTTGCCTAGAAAAAGGTCTTTGTTTGTTCATATAGACGCTCACTCCTGCCCCTGCATTTGCTGTGAAGATCAGGTTGCCGTTGATGGTGAGATCTGTCGTCATTTGATCTGCTAGGTCAACTCCTTCAATAGTTTCAAGAGGGATGCTTTTGATAATCTCTCCATTTTCAAGATTCAATATTTGCACTCCTGCACTACCTGCTGCAATGAAAGCAAGCTTATCGACCAAAGCAACGGTTGATTTTGCTTCAGGAAGCTCTAAACCATCAACAGGGTAACTCTCTCTTAAAGTGAAATCATATTTATTGATATCAAGCACAGAGAGGAGTCCGGGCGTCCCTTGAAGGATATAGAGGCTTTTGTCTCTATTATTTCTCCAGCCAATCCACCTCGCATCTGTAAGGTCAAGTGAAGAGAGGAGGCCTAATGCTGGAGATGTGGAGAGGAGAGAAATGCAACCGCTGTTTCCTGAAAGGGCAAATAGTCTGGAGGATGAAATGGGAAGAAGGTGCATGGCCGCAGGACCACTTAAAAGAGGAAAGAGCTCGATTGCTGCTTGATCTTTTGATCCACTTCCTTTGTAGTCAATTGTTTGAACAGCAGCTTGGCACCCTTCATCTGTGCAGTGTGTTAAAGCTAGAAAAAGTTTTCCTTGGTAGAGAGTTGCAAAATTCACCTTTGCATCATCAAAAAGATACCTAGAAACAAGCGTTGGATTGCCTAAGTTTTTGATATTAAAGACATCGACACCTCCCTTGTGGATTTCTCCCTGTACATTGTAACCTACGATTGCTTCATTACCAACGATTTCAACATGGCACGCTTGTAGAGTGACCCCGGAGATAACAGGAGGAGAGATCGATGAGATGATTTTCATTTTATATGTGTCAAAAACATCACCTTCCCCTTTTAAATGAATAGGTTGTGTTGGATTTATCCAGTAAGTGGAATAGTTGACCGAAGCATTGATTGTTCCGCATAGTAGTGTGAGTAGTAGTAGCAGGTTTCTTTTCATGGGATCCTCCTTAGAAGTTTAGAAAAAAAGTAACGACTTATAAAGAAATTGTCAAGATGGAATTTTATTTCTTAAAAATGGTAGCATAGCGGTATGAGAAGAATACGTACTGGAATTGGACAAGATAGCCATCGGTTTTTAAGTGAAGAATCGACAAAGCCGTGTGTTGTAGGTGGCGTTATTTTCGATGGTGTACCTGGATTGAAGGCAAATTCGGATGGTGATGTTGTTTTCCATGCGATTTGTAATGCGATCTCTTCTGTCACAGGTGAGATTATTTTGGGAAAGCGAGCGGATGAAATCCTACAAAAAGATGGAATTACCGATAGTTCTGTTTATCTGAAAGAGGCGTTAAAAACATTAGGGAAGCAGACCATTTCGCATGTTGCTGTGACAATTGAAGCGTTAAGACCAAAATTTCTTCCAAAAATTGAGGAAATGCGAGAATCGATTGGCAAGGTGATGGGGCTTGAAAAGAGCCAAGTTGGAGTGACGGCAACAACGGGTGAAGGATTGACCAATTTTGGGTGTGGTGAAGGGATTGCAGCAATTGTGATTCTCACAACTATGGAATAACAAAATAGCCGATGCAAGAGATCGCAAAGGCGATATAAACTGGCATACGGGGTGTTTTTAATTCACAAAGTCGGTTTAAGATATTTAAGACACAGAGAACGATCAACCCAGGACAGAGAATCTGTAGGATCGGTTCGAGCATTTTGGCGATCCCCATGAATCCTAAATTGGCAATAACAATCGACAATAAAAGAGGGATCGAAGCGCTGGTAAGGGGGTGTCCTCTATCCTTAAAGAAAGTCTTTTTGATGTATTCAGATGAGATGATACAGATCGGGATAGCTGTTGTTAAGCATGAAACTGTGATTGCCATTGCTGAGAAAAGAGCCCCTTTTGATCCTAAGAGGAGGTGGGCAATGAGTCCAAGCTTTTCAGCTTCTGTATGCTCAGGTAGAACTGGAGTATAATAGGAGCCTAAGTAAGAGAGACCAAAGAACATAGTTGCAAGTAAGAAGCCGGAAATCAAACAAGATTTAAGCATTTTCTTGAAGATATGGCGTCGTCCTTCTACTGTAGAATCATTCTCTCCACCCCGTAGGAAATAGCTAAAGACAAGGGGAGCAAAGATAAAGGAAGCGATCATATCAAGGGTGTTATAACCCCCACGCAGTCCATTCATAAATGACTCTGTTTTTGTAATATAAACAGTCTCTGGAGCGGGATGCCCTATAAAGCCCAAAACTAAAATTGCCCCCATACAGAGAAGGAGTAGCGGGGTTAAAACAATTCCTAGGATATCGACGATACGTTGTTTTTTAAGGGTAAAAAGAAGGATAACAACAGCAGAGATAAGGCTAAATGTCATTAAGCTGACATGGATATAGGGTTGGATCGTTGCATGGGCAAGTGTGAAGAGTCTTGGGAGGGAGCCGAGAGGTCCTAAAATCATTTGCACAGCAAAAAGAACGACCATTCCTGGAACTCTTCCAATCTGTTTAAAAAAAGAGTAGTAGTCTCCTTTAAAGAGCATCATTGAAATAAGACCTAATAGGGGGAGCGAAACACCACTAATTAGGAGACCAATCATCATAGGAAGGGTTTGGGTTCCTGCCTGTCCACCAAGGATCAAGGGCCAAATAAGGTCTCCTGCTCCAAAAAACATTGAGAAAAGAGCAAGACCAGCTGCAAGAACACCAGAACGGTGAATTTTAATTGCCATAGTAATCTATTATCTATGGAAATAAGATTAAAATCAATTAAAGAAAATAATATTAGTAAACATCTCTTAAATATCTTTTTTCAGATTTTAATTTTTTTATATAATCTTTGGGATCTATATTTGTATGGTTTTGGATGATTTGTTTGAGGGTGAGATCGACATCTCGGGCCATTTTTTTTGCATCTCCGCAGACGAAAAAATAGGCTCCTTTCTCAAGCCATTTCCAAATTTCTTCTTGATTTTCGAGCATTCGATCTTGGACATAAATTTTTTCCTTTCCATCGCGGGAAAAGGCGGTGTCAAATCTCAGCTGATTCATTTCAATATATTTTTGCCATTCATCTTTGTAGTAGAAGTCAAATGCTTCTCTTTGTTCTCCAAAGAAGATCCAGTTTTCACTGCATCCATTTCGTGCAACTCTCTCCTGCATAAATCCTCGAAAAGGGGCGATTCCTGTTCCTGGTCCTACCATGATAATGGGTTTATCATAAGACTCTTTTGGAAGGTGGAAGTGGGAAGAGGTGTGGTGGTAGATGGGAATAATGGGTTGGTCTAGGGGGGCTCTGTGGCAGAGGAAGTGGGAGCAGGTTCCAAAGGGGATCGGGAATCCATCGGGATTGGGATTGACTGTAACGGTTAAATCAGCACTTTTTCCTACCTCATGCATCGAGGAGGCGATGGAGTAAAAGCGGGGAAGAATGGGTGAGAGGTGAGAGCAAAATTCTTTTGCTGAAATAGAACAGGGGAGAAGGGCGATGAGGTAATCAGTTTTTTCGACACCAAGTTTTTGGTACAGTGCTTTAGGAGCACGGATCAGGTTGGCGTGGTGGAGAAGAAACTGCTCAAAGGTGTTTTCTTCATTGACGAGGGTGTCTGGACTTTCTGAGAAATGGGAGAGGATAGATGCAACAAGTTGGGGATCGTTTTGAGGATAGATGGCAATACAGTCCCCAACGGCATAGTCAATTTTGGCTTGCTCTAGGTCGAGAGTGAGGTGAAATGTTTCTTTTTCAGAACCTTCTTTTGTGAGCTTTTCCCTCTTTTTAATAGAGACATAGGCAGAAGGTTTTGTTGGCATTACGCAGCTTTAATTTTAATATCGACACCGGCTGGTAAGGAAAGAGTCTTCAGAGCATCGATTGTTTTACCTGTTGGATCAAGGATATCGATCAGCCGTTTGTGTGTACGGATTTCAAACTGTTCACGTGATTTTCGGTCTACGTGAGGAGAGCGTAGGACTGTATAAATCTCACGCTTTGTAGGTAGAGGGATGGGACCAACGACACGTGCACCTGTACGTTTTGCCGTTTCAACGATATCACCTGTTGAGCGATCGATCTGTCTTTGATCAAATCCTTTCAACCGAATACGTATTTTTTGTTTTTTGCTCATCCTACGACCTATTTATCCTATTTTTTTATGATTTCATCTTGTATTTTCTGCGGTACTTTAGAGAAGTAGGCAGGTTCCATCGTTGATGTAGCTCGACCAGAACTGATAGAACGAAGTGTTGTTGTATAACCAAACATTTCGGAGAGGGGAACTTCTGCATTCACCCTAACCATTGCTTTTGAACTCTCTTGTCCAAGAATTTTTCCACGTCTCTTATTCAAATCACCGATCACATCACCCATACTTGTTTCAGGTGTGGTGACGTCCACTTTCATAATGGGTTCTAAGATGACAGGCTTTGCTTTTTGAGCAGCTTCTTTGATCGCCATGGAACCACAAATTTTAAACGCCATTTCATTGGAGTCAACTTCATGGTAAGAACCAAAGACAATTTCAACCTTTGTATCTACAAGACCGTAACCGGCTAAAACCCCTGAAGAAAGTCCTTCGTGAATCCCTTTAATCACTGCAGGAATGTATTCTTTTGGAATCGCTCCTCCAACAATTTTGCTGACGACTTCATTTCCTTTTCCAGGTTCATTAGGGCAGATGTCTAGACAGACGTGTGCATATTGACCCCGTCCACCACTCTGTTTCACAAATTTTGTCTCTGTTTTGCTTGGAGTTGTAATAGTCTCTTTGTAGGAAACTTGAGGCTTACCAACGTTTGCCTCGACCTTGAATTCACGGATCATTCGATCGCGTAGAATATCGAGGTGGAGCTCTCCCATTCCAGAGATGATGGTTTGTCCAGTCTCCTCATTGCTCGAAACGCGGAAGGTTGGATCTTCTTCAGCCAGGGCTCCAAGTGCTTGAGCAAGTTTTTCTCGATCTGCTTTGGATTTTGGCTCGATCGCCATATCGATAACAGGATCGGGGAATTCCATCTTTTCGAGGAGGAGTTCTTTCCCTTCTTGGCAAAGAGTGTCTCCTGTGGTGGTGTTTTTCAAACCGATACAAGCAGCGATATCACCTGTGTAAAATTCATCTCGATCTTTTCGATCATTTGCGTGCATCTCTAAGAGACGTGAAACGCGCTCTTTTTTGTCTTTCGATGTGTTGATCAGAGTAGAGCCTTTTTTCAAGGTTCCTGCGTAGACACGGACAAAAGTGATCCGGCCAACGTAGGGGTCTGTCATGATTTTAAAGGCGAGAGCAGCCAAAGGAGCATCATCTTCTGGAGCAATTTCCATCGGCTCACTATCATCTGAGTTGATTCCGTGGACAGCACCTCTATCTAAGGGAGAGGGCATCCAAAGGACGATACAGTCGAGGAGTTGCTGAACTCCTTTGTTTTTAAAAGCTGAACCGCAGAGAACTGGGTTGATTTTATTTTCGATCACACCTTTTCGAATGACAGGGTGGATCTCTTCGGGAGTGAGTGTCTCTGGCGCTTCAATCACTTTGTGCATGAAGCTTTCATTTGATTCGTCGATGGTCGCAAGCTCTTCGAGTAGCTCTTGTCTCATCTCTGTACATTTTTCTTTCAGATCTTCTGGGATATCGAGCTCTTCCCACTCGGCTCCAAGTGTTTCATCTTTGAAAACCAACGCTTTCATAGTGATGAGGTCGACCATGCCGGCAAATTCGCTCTCAGCTCCGATAGGACAGTGAACGGCAACTGCATTTGCTCCGAGTTTTTCTTTCATCGATTCGAGCGCATCGAAGAAGTTTGCTCCCATGCGATCCATTTTATTGACAAAAGCGATACGGGGAACGCTGTATTTATCAGCTTGACGCCAAACTGTTTCAGACTGAGGTTCAACACCAGAAACGGCATCGAAGACAGCGACAGAACCGTCTAAAACACGTAAAGAACGTTCAACTTCGATGGTGAAGTCGACGTGTCCTGGGGTGTCGATAATATTGATTTTAGAGTCTTTCCAATAGATTGTGGTTGCAGCAGAGGTGATGGTGATCCCACGCTCTTGCTCTTGCTCCATCCAATCCATTGTAGCAGCCCCTTCGTGCACTTCACCAATGCGGTGTGTGCGGCCGGCGTAATAGAGAATCCGTTCCGTTGTGGTCGTTTTCCCAGCATCGATGTGTGCCATGATGCCGATGTTTCTTACTTTATCTAGACGATCTTCTTTAGACCTAGGCATGAATTCTCCTTTCGATTACCACTTATAATGAGCAAATGCTTTGTTCGCTTCAGCCATCCGATGTGTATCATCTTTTTTCTTGATGGTTGCGCCTTGATTATTGAAACAGTCCATAAGTTCCATCATCAATCCTTGTTGCATGGAACGACCCACTTTCTTGCGAGAATTTTCAATGATCCAACGCATGGCCATCGAAGTGCGTCTCTCAGAAGGGATTTCAATAGGGACTTGGTAGGTAGCTCCACCGATTCGGCGAGACTTAACCTCTAGTGTAGGCTTTGCGTTTTCAAGCGCTGTTTCGAACGCATCGACAGGGTTGTCAGAGTTGATTTTTTTAGCAAAATCTATCAAAGCTCCATAAACAATGCGACGTGCAACGGCTTTCTTTCCGCTGAGCATTAGTTTATTGATAAACTTTGCTAGTGTTTCACTCCCATAAAGGGGGTCGGGTTGCGCTTCACGCTTTTCTGGGCGTCTTCTTCTTGACATATCTTTCCTTTTTCTTATTTAGGTCGTTTGGCCCCATAAAGAGAGCGTCCTTGCTTCCGGTCTTTCACGGCTGCGCAGTCTAAAGCTCCCCGCACGATGTGGTAGCGGACACCAGGCAGATCCTTTACATTACCTCCTCGAACAAGAACAATACTGTGTTCTTGCAAATTGTGGCCTTCACCACCGATATAGGCAATAATTTCTTGACCATTAGAGAGCCGGACCCAAGCGACTTTTCGTAGCGCAGAGTTTGGTTTCTTAGGAGTTTTTGTTTTCACCTGAAGGCAGACACCTCTTCGCTGAGGACAGCGTACAAGGGCTGGTGACTTCTTGCGTCTTTTCTTTTTTCCCCGTCCGTGACGGATAAGTTGGTTAATAGTGGGCATTGCACCTTCTTTAAATCAAAATTTCATGAACAAAGGAGAATCATAGGGGAAGAGAGGATTCTTGACAATCCCTTATCTCATTTTTTCGAGAAGGAGGGGCCATTTTTCTTCTGGAATCTCTGCTCCGAACTGTTTTATGACGGTGCTTCCGAGTAGATTTCCGAAATAGGCGCACTTTTCAATCGGGGCGTTATTCAAGATTCCATAGAGGAATCCTGAATTAAAAAGGTCTCCAGCTCCGGTGGCATCGACGAGATTGGAAGGCAATCCTGGGTAGTGAGTGACAGTCTCATCGCTCCCGACAAAACATCCTCTATCTCCCACTTTGACAACGACAATTGAGCAGTAATTGCGTAGAAAATGGCAGGTGTTTTCTGGATCTAGGTGTGTTAAGGCGTAAGCTTCATCTTTGTCTAGAAAGACAATGTCAACATATTCGTTTAAAAATCCAAGCACTCGTTCGCGGTATTTATCCCCATAAATAAGGTTACAAAGGTCAAAAGAGATGAGAGCTCCCCGCTCTTTCCCCATTTTCATTGCAGTCTCGATGTAGGTCTCATTGATCAACCGGTACCCTTCGACATGAACAAGGTGTGCATCTTCAAAATATTTTTTTCTAAGGTCGTGAGGTGAGATCTCTTTTTCAGCTCTGATGTAGGCACAAAAAGAGCGTTCTCCATCAGGGGTAATGAGGCAAGCGATCTGGCTTGTGGGGGTGGTTCCTCGTGTGCAAAGGGGGGTGACATTTGCTTCTTGAAGGATCATGAGGAGCTGGTCTCCCATGGCATCATTGCCAAGATTTCCTGTGATCGAGGCATTCATCCCAAGTGCTGCGAGCCCCTTCATGGTATTGCACGCTGAGCCTCCGGAGAAGATGAGAGGGGGGGCGGATTCAGCGGCCTTGAGAAGGAGGTGGGCAAATGCATGAGCATCGCTCTCTTTCCATCCTCCTTTTGAAAGGGCAAGTCGCTGTAGAAAGGGTTCGGAGACTTGTTGTATATAATCGATGGCGGGGGTGCCAATTCCGATGACATTATAATCTGCCTGGGAAGGGATGGAGAAAAGGAGGGTACAAAAAAACAAAAAGTGCTTTATCATGCTCACATTCTGCAAGAATAAAAAAAAGTATGCAAGTGTGAAGTTCTCGATCATTACCACCACATTCAACGCTCAAACATATTTGAAGGAGACGCTTGAGTCAGTTGCAAACCAGACCTATGGGGATGTCGAGCACCTCATTTGGGATGGGGGGAGCTCTGATGAGACTCTTTCTATTGCAAGTCGTTACAAAACAATAATTCACGAAGGGAAGGATAGGGGGATTGCAGATGGAATGAATAAGGGGGCTGCATTTGCATCGGGTGATTTCTTAATCCATCTCCATGCCGATGACTATCTTGTGCATGAGCGCGTGCTTGCTCAAATTGCAACAACGCTCAAGCAACACCCAAATGTTTTGTGGCTCTATGGGCGTGCTTATATTGTCAATGAAAGAGGAGAGAGAGTTCGTTTGACCCCTTTTGAACCATTTTCTCCTTCCCGTCTTCGAAAATACAACTTTATCACTCATCCTGCGACGGTGATTTCTCGGAAACTCTTTGCCGATGTAGGGGGATTTTGTCCAAAATTAAAATATTGTATGGATTACGACCTTTGGCTCCGTCTTGCTCAAAAAACAACTCCTTTACCTCTCTTTGCTCCTCTTGCCTGTTTCCGCGAACATTCAGGTTCTCTTTCGACAAGTGAACCAAGTGGTGTGAATGATGAGGTGTATCAGGTGCGCAACCGTTATATCCGTTCTCCTCTTGAAAGGTGGCGCTCCTATCGCACATGGAAAAAACGGAGCCTACGTTGAAGTTTATTCGGAAGCTCTTACTCTTATTAAATGAGCAGCTCCCTGGCAAGCGCATTTTTTACGTCTACACACATAAAAATGGGTACGACCGTTTTCACCATGGGCTGAAGGCGAATACAGAACTGAGTTATCACCCTTTTGTTGCTCTTAAAAAACACTTTCCCCGTGTCACTTTCCTCCGTTTCCAAGGAGAGAGCTCTAAGCGGATTGCTCAAATTAGGGAAAAGGATGTGGTGATCGGTCATATTGGAGAGACCTTTTTAAAGGCTTCAAGACGGACTCGAAAAATGGTTGCATTCTCCCCTTGGAATGGGCATGAGGACCACTCCACATCAATCTCTCCTGCTTCTCTCTCTTTTGAGGTTGAAAAGCGTTACTATGATGTTGCTGCATCGTTGGTTTTTCTTACCTCTGAATTCAATAAGAGAACCTATCTCGAAAAAGCGGCCAATTTTTGGCATCCTTACCTCAAAGATAAGCGGGTGCGTGTGGTCCATCAGCCGATTGATTTGTCCCTTTTTCCTAGAATTAAAACGACTTATACAACTTCCAATTTTCTCTATATCGGCAATACAAATCACATGAAGTGTGTTCCTGATTCTAGGCGTCTTGTGGAAAGCGTTGGTCGAACCCTTCACACATTTGGGACAGGAGAGAAGAATTTCAATCACCTTAATAAATCTCAAGTCACACAAATTCCGCATCTTGCAGATTTTTTCATCCAGCCAGGTATGTGGGAGGCTCAATGCGTCTCGATTTTAGAGTCTGCTGCCCGTGGGTTTATTCCAATTGTTTCTCCTGATACAGGCTATCCTTATGACCACCCCTACCTCCTTCGTTACGGGGATTTTGACTACAACAAACAAATCTTAAACAAATTAATAAAAACAACTTACGAAGAAAGGGCAGAGCTTGCTGATACGCTTCATCAGAAGCTTATTACCGATCCTAATCACAATCACTGGGACCAGCTTACTGATATATTAATTGAAGAAGTGAAACAATTGTATTATAATTGAAATAATAAATACGTGGGGAAGTTTTGCTTAATAAGATCTCTTCAAAAGAGACCGTTATTGCTGTCATTGGGATGGGTTATGTTGGTCTTTCTCTTTTAGAAGTGTTTGGAAAGGAAGGGTTTCCGATCATTGGGCTCGACTGTGACACTGAAAAAGTAGAAAACTTGAAAAAGGGGGAGTCATCTATGGGTTTTCTTCCTCTTGATGATCTTTTCCCTCTGATTAAAAGCGAGAAATTTATCCCTACGACAGATGCAAGTGTTCTCAAAGATGCTGACATCATTATTGTAAGTGTTCCTACAACCTTAGATGAGCATAAACAGCCTGATTTTGGTCCATTACGTATTGTTTTTAAAGAGGTTGCTGATTATTTAAAGAAAGGGCAGCTCATTATTTTGCAGAGTACGACCTATCCGGGGACCACAGAAGAAGAATTTCTCCCTTTGATCAGTGGTAAATATGAGGTGGGTAAAGAGGTCTTTTTGGGGTATGTCCCTGAAATTTCGGATATTGGAAATCCCAATCACACATTTCGTTCTGTCCCACGGATCCTCAGTGGAGTGACACCGAAGTGTTTGGAATTGGTGGAGCACCTCTATAAAACGATTGGATGTCAAACCTACTGTTGCTCAAATACACGGGTTGCTGAGGCGGCAAAGATTTATCAAAATACGTACCGGTTGGTGAATGTCTCTTTTGCCAATGAGATGAAGATTCTCTTTGATCGAATGGGGATGGATGTTTGGGAAGTCATCGAAGCTGCGGCGACAAAACCTTTTGGCTTTACACGGTTTGATCCAAGCCCTGGTGTTGGGGGAGACTGCATTCCGATCGATCCATTCTATCTGACATGGAAGGCGATGTCTACAGAAGGTCCTTCTCAAATGATTGATACGGCAGGACATGTCAATGACATGGCTCCTTATTTTGTCGTAGATAAAACAATTGAAGGATTGGGAAAGGCGAGAAAGGCGATTGTAGGCTCAAAGGTTTTATTACTAGGAGTGGCATTCAAAAAAGATGTGGATGATCCTCGCCACTCTTGTGCGATCAAAGTGTTAGAGCTTCTGAAGAAAAAAGGGGCTGAAGTGGCTTACCATGATCCTTTTATCCCTTATCTTAAAGAATTTAATCTTAATTCGGTTCCTTTTGATCGGTTGGGTGAATTTGATGCTGTTGTGATAACGACAGACCATTCACAGTTTGACTGGTCGCAAGTAATTAAAAACAGCAAACTTATCATTGATACACGGCATGTGGTCAAAGGTGAGAAGGTGGTACGTGCGTGAGTGAGAAGATCTTTGTGACAGGTGGGGCGGGGTTTATTGGGTCTCATGTGATTGAGCACCACCTTAAAAAGGGAGATGAAGTTTGGGCTGTTGATAATTTGGTTACAGGTCAAAAAAAGAATCTCAATGACCACTCTAAACTTCGTTTTGATGAGGGAGAATTGATAAGCTATCCACACCTTCAAGAAGCTGTTGAGTGGGCCGATCGGGTGTATCATCTAGCCGCTTTTTTGGGGATGTTTAGGGTTGTTGAAGATCCAATTGCAACCCTTTCATGCAATATTTCGACAACTGAGACAATTTTGAAAGCTGTAGGTGCTTCTCAAAAGAAGCCAAAATTTCTTTTCACTTCGAGCTCTGGTGTCTATTTTCGTTCGCATTGCACAGATGGATGTCATGAGGAACTCGATCTTGCGATCCCATCTGGGAAGTGTTACCACGAGTGTTACCCTTTAAGTAAGATGGTTTGTGAAGTGTTGACACTAAGGTATGCAGAGAAGATGGGTTTTTCTGCGATTATTGTTCGTCCTTTCAATACGATTGGTGTGAGACAAACAGGAAAGTATGGGATGGTTGTTCCAAGGTTGATTGGTCAAGCATTAAAAGGAGAGCCCCTCACAGTTTTTGGAGATGGAAAACAGACTCGCTCATTTATCAACGTACACGATTCGGTAGAGGCGATGGATCTTCTTTTTGATTATCCCGAAAGTTTTGGGCAAATCTACAATGTGGGGAATCCACATGAGGTTCAAATTCTTGATCTTGCCCACCTTATTCTCGAAAGAACAAAGAGTGCATCACCGATCAAGTTTATCCCTTATCGAGAGGTGTATGGAGAGGATTTTGAAGATGTGAGAAAGCGGCGTCCTTCGATTAAAAAGCTTCAAGATCTAACGGGCTTTGAGCCTAAGTGGGTACTTGAGCAGACAATCGATGAGATTATCACTTCTTACCGCGCTCTCCTTCAATCTTCATCGCAGTAAAGCCAGATTTTTTCCATCCTGCCCACCAAGATTCTCTAGATTGGAAAATCTTGAAAAAGGCTTTGAGTCTCCACCAGAGGTAGAGATGTCTGAAGCCGAGATTTTCGAGAAAACCGTAGAGAATCATCCGTCTGATATCTTTGAAAGTGGAGTATTTTTTGAAGCTGAGAATTTCGATCAGAGCGCATTGGATATTTAAGATGAATGTGAATCCCCAAGTGACCAAGAAAAAAAGGATGTAGTAGTGCCAGTCGAAGATGCCAAAGATTGCAGCGAGGATGATGATGGCGTAACTGAAGAGCTCAAGAATAGGAGAGAAAAACTCACCAAAGACAAGATAGGGGAAGCAAACCATTCCAGCCCATCCGTAGCGTGGGTTGAAAAACATGGTGCGGTACTTCCACACAACTTCCATCAAGGCAATTTGCCATCTGGTTCGCTGTTTTGAAAAGTCGCGGTATGTCTCGGGCACTTCTGTCCAACAAATGGGTTGCGGAACGTATGAGGTGTGTGGGTTTTCTTTATGGAGATACTTTTCTTTTTTGATATGGGTGCACATATCCATATCTTCTCCAAGGGTGTGTGGATTAAATCCACCAATTCCACGGGCAAATTCTGTTGGATAGATAGAAAAAGCGCCTGAAATAATCAATCCTCCACCAAGTGGCTCAAAGCCCATCCGTCCCATATAAAATGCCCGGAGGTATTCAATCGCTTGAATCCCTCCCCAGTAGGTTTTAGGAAAACCTACCTCTTCAATTCCAGAGATTCCAACGGTGCATCCATTGGCAACTCTGATGCATGCTCCATAACCTGCATATTGTGGGTTGACCAAGATGTGCCGGATCAGATAGGTCATGTATTCATCATCGATAACTGTGTCTGCATCGATCGTTAAAAAGTAGTCGCTGTGACACGCATTGATTCCCACATTAAGAGCATCGGCTCGTCCTCCATTTTCTTTATCGATGACGATGAGTTCAGGGTGGGTAAGGCTGTGGTAGTAGCCTCGCACTTTTGCTGTCGGAATTTTTTCGAGGTAGGCGCGGTGAACGTAGGTGAGTTGGAAGGTTGTCTTTAAAATTTCCAGTGATGCATCGGTTGAACCATCGTTTACGATGATGATCTGTTTATTTCGGTAAGAGAGGTTGAGAAGTGCTTGTACGGCAAAAATGACGTTTCCCTCTTCATTGTAATTGGGAACGATAATTCCAATAGAGGGGACGCTCTCTGACTTTAAAAGAATTTCGATGCGGGAGCTTTCAAATTTGTGCATCCGACTGAAGATGGTGATAAATGCCCCGACCAAAAGGAAGATGTAAAAAGCATTGATGACCGTATAGTAGATAATAACGCTGTTTTGGTAGTTGAATATGATCTTTTCTAACATTGGCACTACGGTAAAGTTAAAATAAAACGGGCAACCTCATGTGCCCTTGGTGCTAAATCAGCATCTTGTCGTTGTAACACGTGCAACCCTTTCTTTTCATATGCAAGCAGAGCAAATGCAGCATTGATCCGCACTTCATACTCATCATCTTCGAGCATTTTGACGAGTTTATCGAAAGCTTTTTCATCTTTCAGTTCTCCAAGTGCTTTTGCAGCTTCAATTCGAACTGTGGGTTCGTGGTCATCGAGAAAAATCAGGAGGTCATCACGCGCTTCATCTGTATGGATCAAGTGCAAAATTGTAGCGATCATTTTTCTTATTGTTGGATTTTCAGATTGGAGATGTTTTTTTAAAAATGGATGGACATTTCCATAAAATTTGTGGCTCATGATATCGAGGCAGCAGATTTTAGTTTCATCTTCCTCTGTTTTTTCAAATGTTTTGATCACCCAGTCGATCATTTCAATTGGAAGGTTGAGTAAGGCATAGCGGTAGATAAAACGTGCTGTTGGAAGTTCTTTGGCCATCTGGTTGAGCAAAATGGGGATGATCTTAAAATCTTTGATCATTCCAATTGTTTCTGCAGCTAACATCCGAATGGAAAAATGTTTATCCTCTAGCAAAGAGATGAGGTTGGGAAGATCTTCGATGAGAGGGTTGAGAAGGTAGATTCTTGCAGCAAAATCCCGTTTTTCCCACCGTTTTGAGTGGGTGTGCTTTCGAGCCCAAGGGAGGAGATATTTTGTTGTGAGCTCTTGTTTCATCGAGTTCCACTGCTCATCTTGATATTTGGAGTTGTATTTTTCTAAAGCTGTAAGAAGAGGAGTGAATTCAAGGAGTTCTTTCGGCCATTCGATTGAGGAGAAAGGAGCTTGCTTTGTCACTACCTTTCGAAAGATATTTTCGAGTTCTTGTTCAACATATTCAAACCGCTTTTCTTTCCGGTCATTTGAGATTTTATAAAAAATGATAATAGTAATTGCTACAAATGAGAAGAGATACTCAATGATAGGATAGGTGATGTGGTACCAGGAAATTGTATTCATTGGTGGATCAACATTAACGCTTTTTGTAACAGTACAGAGACACTAAATGGCTTCGTGACATAATCCAAAGCTCCCATTTTCAGCCCCGCTAAAACATCTTTTTCTGTCGAAAGAGAAGAGAGGAAAATCGCTTTGATTTTTCCTGGAAATTTCTCTCTGATGAGATGAAGGAGTGTGAGGCCATCACGGTCGGGTAAGATACGATCTAAAATCACAAGTGTATTATCTTCTAATTTTTCCAATTGTGAAAAGTAGTGAATGGCATCTTCACCCGTATTAAATACATCGATCTGAAACCCGTGATTACGCAAGGCATAAGAGATCACCTCACAAAGGTCGTGGTCGTCATCTACCATAATCACACGACTCTTTTCAGGGATTGCTTCTTTCTCAGACAGACGTTTTGTCGCCAAGTGGAAAGGTCCCTCTTCTCGCACGTGTTTAAGGCTCTTTTCTGTCTCTTCGATCACAGTTGAGATAGGGATTTTCCCCGCAACAAAGAGAGAAATTGCTCCGCTAAGAGAAATTTTAATATTTTCTCTCCCTGTAATGAGGACTCTTTTTTTCACCTCTTCATAAAAACGTTTGATGATAAATTCAATCTCTCCTCCAAGGAGATTGCTAAAGAGGACTCCAAAATTTCCTTCATCGAGGTAGCCGATAAGAGAACTTTTATAAAATTGAGATTTAATCAATTCAGCAATTTGGATCAAAATCCCCTTTAGCTCTAGAGGAGACAAAAGAGAAGATAGATTTTCGAAACTGTCAAGTTTAAGCATCGTAAACCCCAGTTGCATTCCAACAGAGCGACTGAAAAGATCACTTAGCTTGGCGAGAAAATAATCTTTGGGAAAAAGGCCTGTTACAGGGTCGAGCCGTGCTTTTGATGCAATAGAGCTGTGTCTTTGAAGTAAATTAGAAATACGAGCTTGGAAAAAGGAGATGTCAATCGGCTTATGTACAATTTCATCACAGTTTGCTGCATACGCCCACTGATCAAATTTATCCTCCATGATAGCTGTTGCAACCACAATAATTAAATTTCTGAAACGGACATCTGCTCGGAGTGTTTGTAAAAGCTCTTTTCCACTGTAGCGAGGGAGATTGATATCTAAGATCAGAAGGTCGGGATCAACCTCTTCAAGTGTTTTGATCAGGCGTGTCTCATCTTGTAGAAAAGTGGTGTGTATTCCCAACTGTTCGAGAGCCATTACTTCAACAGAGCCGATGTCTTCATCATCGTCGACAACCAATGCTTTAATTTTTTGGAAGGTTTGTTTGGTCGAAATTTGGTCGAAAAGATGGACGATATTTTCTTGGGTCAACGGTTTTTTCAAAACAAAGTCGATCCCTTGTGTCAGCCACTCAAGTCTTTTGTCTAGGTCATCTGTCTGTGTTAAAATTCCATACAAAATAGGTGTATTTGGCCAAATACTTTTCATCTTATCGACAAGTTGAATCCCGGAAAAAGAGGTGAAGGGGAAGAACTCCTCTAAAATAATCGTTCCAGGTTGTGCATCTGGGTCGTTCCATTTTTCTAAAAAGTGTTGAGGGTCACTCTCGACATCAAGGGAGACATGCCTTTGAGCAGCTACTTTTTGAAACAGACGAACAAGTCCTAAGTCTGTTGTGATCAAAACCATAAAAGCTGCAGCTGATGAAGAAGGGGGAGCTTTCGATGTTTCACGTGGAGCTTTTTTTGTCGAAGGTTGTGTCGGCTGTGTTTTTAATTCAAGCCCTTGAAAAGCAAGACGCACTTTTCGGAGGAATGTGATATTTGGTTCATCGATCTCTTTTTGGGTGAGGGTAATTGTAGGCTCATTGTAGATGTCATAGAGGAAAATTTCTTGCGCTTTACACAGCTGACCCGCCTCTCCAAAGCCATAAGCTCCCGCACTTCCAGCAATTTTATGAACGATATTGCGGAATTCGACTAGAGGTTCTGTTGAGCCATACGCTTCGTGTGCTCTTTGGATAGCAAGCTCGATCGATTCGATTTTATCATAGATCGTTGCAACGTATTTTTCGACAAGCTCAGGAGGAAGAAGGTCGGAGTCACCTTCATTTTTGTCCTTCTCTTGAGCAGAAAATTTCCTTAAAACAGAAGAGACTTCATTTTTATCAATCGGAGTTTCTAGAACAAAGTCGACCTTAAGGTCGATCTTTAACTTTTGAAAAGATTTCGAGGATCGAGATTGATCGACAAAGACAACGATTGGAAGTCGTTTGATAGAAATCAACTTTTGCAACAGAGAAAAAAGATCTTTTTCCTGCTCTGTCTCAACAATAAAGCAACCTGCATACGATTCTTTTGTATAGTTCTCAACAAGTTCCTCTTCGGTTTTTACATTTTCATGCGTAAAACCGAAAAGAGCTCCATACTCAGCAAAAATAGGATCCAATGTTTCGCTCGGATCAAAGCATAAAAATGACGACATCGTATACAAAAAACCTTCCCTCTACTATATATGGAGACAAGGAGTTTAATTCAATTTAGATGTTTAAAAAGACGATCATTTTAACCCTTTTGCCATTAGTTGTTTCGTGTGGTCTTTTCGAGAGGCAGCCGAAAGAAGAAAAATTTTCTCGTGCTCAAGAGATCGAAAGAGGGATGGATCTTGAGAAAAGAGGAGATTACCGAAAAGCGGTGATCTTGTGGCAAAAATTGCAGAAAGTGGAGCCAGAAAATGGGTATGTTCTCTACCACCTAGGGTGGAATTACTCAAGGCTTAAAGAGTATGCAAAAGCAGAAAAATATCTCAAATTGAGTTTGGAATACGACCCTGATAACATTGATGCAGCCTTAGCGCTCGGTTATGTCTATCTCTGGACAGATCACTTTGACAAAGCAAAAGAACTCTTCAACGAAGTCCTCGCTGCAGCTCCCGATTACCGTTCTGCAAGTCAAGGGTTGGAAGAGATTGAGAAACGGTTTGCCGCAGCAGAGCTTGAAAAAGTTGAAAAAGGAAAAAAAGAAGCGGTACGAACAGGACTTGAACGAGCTGATCACTTTGAAAGAGAAGGGGATTTAAGCCAAGCGCTTCTAGAGTGGAAAAAGCTGAGTGTAGGAGATCCAGAGAATGGATATTACTACTACCAAGCAGGGCGAATCTACGTCAAAATGGAAGAAGATGAGAAGGCAAAAGAAGCATTCACCCGTTCACTTGTACTCGATCCTAAAAATGGTGATGCAAAAGTTGCACTAGGCTATCTCTATTATAGAGAAGGGAATGAAACAGAAGCAAAAGAACTTTTCACAGAGGTGTTACAAGAACATCCTGGTTATGGAGATGCCCAAGAAGGGCTTGATTTGATCGATAAAAAACAAACAGTTGCCAAAGAAGAAGAGAATCAAAAGCAAGAGAAGCTACAAGTGGATCGCGCCACTCAATTGGAAGAAGATGAGCGGTATGAAGAAGCTATTTCCCTTTGGGTAAAACAGATTGAGAAAAAACCAGAAAATGCGTACGCCCTCTACCGTTTAGGACGTCTCTACTCGAAGACAAAAGAGTATATCAAAGCGGAAAAATACTTGAAAAAAAGCGTCAAGCTCCAGCCCGATGATTCAGATGCGTGGCTTGCCTTGGGCTACGTCTACCTTTGGACTGATCGGCCTGAAAAAGCAAAAGAGGCATTTGAGACTGTGCTCTCTCAAGTTCCCGACTACAAAAGTGCTAAAGAAGGGTTGATATACGCTGAAAAACGTCTTTCGGAGCCAGAGAAAAAAAAAAGTTGGTGGTAACCGACGGCCGCCTAGATCAAGCTGAACAGTTTATTAAAGATCAAAAGTGGCTTAAAGCAATAGGTTTGCTTCGAGAACTCCTTTTAGAAAATCCAGAAGATCCCTACATCCTCTACTCTCTTGGCAGAGCTTACTATAGCCATGGGGATAAACGTGAAGCTGAACCTCTTTTAAAAAAGAGTCTCTCCATCAATCCAGACAATGCCGATGCCCATCTTTTCTTAGGATTGATCTACGAACAATCAGATAGAAAAGAAGAGGCAGAAAAAGAATTTCAAGCCGTTCTTAAACTCATTCCCGATTATGAAGATGCCAAGCTTGCACTGGAAAGGATTGAAGAATCTAAAAAACCCGTCGTAGAAAAAGAGAAATTCACTCCCGAGCAAAAGAGGATGATTGAAGAGGCTAAAAAAGCAGAAAAAGAGAGGGATTATATCACTGCATCCCGTCTTTGGTATCAGCTCTACAGTGATGATCCAACAAATGCCTTTTTCACCTATCGGATGGGCCAAGTACTCGGTTGGATGAGTCGTCCACACGAAGCGATCTATTTTCTAAAAAAGACACTAGAACTTGCCCCTGATCAAACCGATGCGATGTTACGCTTAGGTTTTCAAGAGATGGCCCTTGGAAGAAATAAAATGGCACAATCTCTTTTTGAAGATATCCTAGCAATTGATGGAGAACGGGTTGATGCCCTTGATGGATTGAGCCGTTCCTTCTTTCTTCAAGGGCGTTATTGTGAAGCAAAGTCAGCAGCTTTAAGACGGTTTGGTGAAGGAGATCCAGATTATTTCATCTATAAACTCTACAACCGAATTTTGAATAAAACAAATATGTTTGCACGGGGTATTCTCGTCTGGTCGCAAGAGCGAGAGACAGATTTGACGACACGAACGGTCACTGTTCAGCTCAATAACTTTGCAAGTGAAGTGAAAGGGAGCTTTCCATTCACCGAACGATTCACAGCTAAAGCAGCTTTTCTTGCAGGGACAACACGAGAGAGAAATCTGATCAATGGAACAAACAATCTCTTCATCCCCTATAACATTGTGAATGGATCAGCTGCGTGGCAAGTGCATTCAAAAGTAATTCTCGATGGAGGGATTGGTGTCCAACATGGACATGATACAGGGGATCCAAATTTTCGACTCGGGAAACGGACCCGGGTGCAACCTTCTGGTGCAATTTCCTACAGCGGTGTCAACCAATCTTACTCTCTTCTCGCCTATGTAGACTCTTTGACCGTCAAGCTATTTGGAACGGGAAGAGCAACCTTCATGCAGCGGGACACCTACCAATTTGAAGCGCTTTGGAATCTCTTTGAAAACCGTGTTCGCTTAAACACAACCAATTTTTTGCGCTACTCGCACGATGTTGCAGACAACCGGCAATGGGATTGTTCGATTTGGGCTGAATCGGGCTACCCCCGTTATGGTTCTGTCTTATTCCTCCGCTATACAGGGCGAGCTTCAGGATTTAAGACCAATGAATCAGACTACTACTCTTATAAACGGCAATGGGAACACAATGCCACGCTCACTTTTTCTCGCGATACTGTTTTGAATACGGAAGTAGACCTCGCCTATTCTCACCGGTGGCAGTGGAATCGGAAGCTCAATCAGCCGGTCAATACAGCTGTCCTTGTCAATAAACTCTATAGAGGGAGTGATACCCTTTGGTTAGAACTTCGCCATCTCTATCGCCCCAATATTCGGGGAGTTTTTCGATCTGAATACTACTTTGATACAACCAATTATAAAGCTTGGTCTGTCAAAGGGCGTTTAAATCTAGGGTTTTAAAAATAATGCAATTTATTGACTTATAATAAGCTAGAAAGTACAATTTCTTGCATGTTAGCTTATCTTTGCCCCATTCCTTCGACTCCAGAAGCAAAGGCCTCTCTCCTTGAAGCTCAGAAAAAATCAAAATATTTTTCGAAAGTGACGGCAATTGCCCTTGCTGCTATTGCAATTGTCTTGGTTGTCGGGGCTTGTGCTGCTTGGGGGCAAGGAACAAGTCCTGCAATGATGTTGACAGGGCTAAATTTTGTCCCCTATCTCATCGGTAGTGTTATTGGATTTATTGCGATTGGAGTTATCACAGGCTCGGCTTTCTTCACTTTAAAAACAGTGTATCACAACGCTCAAATAAGCCGCTTTACAACTGATTTTACAACTGATTTTACAACTGATTTAGATCTTGAACCTCTCTGATCCCAAAGTACTTAAGAAATTTTTCACTTGTTCCATAAAGAGTGGGACGGCCTGGGCTCTCTTTTTTTCCAACCCTTTCAACAAGCCCCCTTTCGATTAAGGAAACAACTGTTCCAGAGCTATCAACGCCACGCAGCTGCTCAATCTCAGAGCGAGTGATCGGGCCACGGTAGGCGATAATTGCAAGCACCTCAGTCGCTGCTTGAGAGAGTTTTTCACTTCGCCTATTTTGATGTAATAAAGAGACATAAGGAGCAACCTCTTCCGTCGTTCGAAGAAGAAATCCCTCTCCAATCTCATCGATTTGGAATGCTCTTCCCTCTTTTTTATACTCCTCATTCATTTCGATGAGAAGAGATTGTAACTCTCGACGTTTAATCGGATAGAGAGTTGCAATGATTTCTTTTAATCGATCTAGAGTGACAGGGTTACTGCTTGAAAAGAGGAGCGCTTCAACAATTTTTTTAATCTCTTTTTCTTTTGTCACATGGGAGCGATTCTCCGCTCTTTCGATGGTTTGATCTAAGAGGTTGATCTCAGGCATAGATTTCCTTCTTCTTTGCAAATGTGTATTTTACCCCCCTTCATCAGCTCGAGTAGAGCTAAAAAGGTGACAATAATCTCAGAGCGGCAACTTAATTCATAGAAAAGAGTTTCGAAATCGATCTCTTTTTCCCTTTCAATTCGCTTGCAGAGCCACTCAATTTTAGGAGAGACATGCCAAGCATCATCTTCAAGAGTTCCCTCCCGTTTTGCCACTTTTTCCATAATTCCACTCAGCTGAGAAGCGAGATGTTCTAAAGTGACATCTTCAAGTCCACTTCCCACAACTTTGGGATGATCAGGGGGATTTCTTGGAAAAAGCCTTGATTGGCTCTCTTCTCTTTGAGAAAGAGATTTGGCAGCCTCCTTGAGACGGCAATATTCGATCAATTGCTCGATCATCTCCATTCGGTCGTTCACCTCATCCTCAGCTTCACCACTCTCTTCAGGAAGAAGTTTTCGACTCTTCATCAAGAGGAGAGAAGCTGCAAGAGAGAGCGTATCGGCTCGAAGATCAATTTGCTCAAGTTCTTTTTCAACAAACTGAATTGTCAATTCATGAATAGGGATTTCCAGCACATCAATCTCTTCTTTTTGAATTAGATAGATGAGTAGATCTAGAGGACCTTTAAACTGAGAAAGAGAAAAAGAGAGTGTTTCCATTAAAGTTTTTTTGAATGGTGCCGATAATTAGACAGTATAATTCAACCGGCCCGTGATTTCAATGAAACGTTATTTTTTACCACTCTTTATTCTCTTTTCCTTTTCACTTTTTGCACAAAAAGCAGAGTTATCCTCCACAGACATTCGCCCCCTAATGGATAAACTCTTTATGTACCACATCGATCGAAAAGAGCTTACAACAGATATAGTCAAACGTTCCTTTAAAATTTATCTTACACAATTTGATCCAACACACTCCTATCTCCTTCTTGATGAGACAAAATCGTATCTACATCCAACAGATCATTTTATTTCCAGTGTACTCAAAGATTATGAAAAAGACCGTTACGTTGCCTATTTTACCCTTGATAGAACAATTAAAGGGAGCGTCCAAAGAGCAAGAGGGTGGCGGCAAGAGTGGGAAGCAGACCCTGTCCGTCTCGTTTTTGAAGCCAAAAAAATAAAAAAATCCTCCATCGCCCTTGGATCCATTCCCACATCCAAACGAGATTTAAAGCAGCGTCACTACCAACGTTTTTTGCTACTCATTGCTTTTCAGATGGAAGAGCAAAAGCAATCCTCTTATGATGGGTTAGAAGAGAAGCTTGTCATGCTGTGTGAAAGGCAATTGACATCGATGGAAAATAGTTATTTAGGAATTGATCAAGCAGGAAACCCGCTCAGTGAGAGCGAGCAAGAGCATCAAATTGTCCTACGCACCATAAAATCTTTAGCCTATAGTCTCGATGCCCACACAGCCTATTTTAGTGCCGAAGAAGCCCACGCTATGAAAGTGCAACTAGAAAAAGGGATGTGCGGCATAGGGGTTGTCTTGCGAGAAGGGATCGATGGGATTCTCATCCACGACATGTTAGGAGGAGGCCCCGCCAAAGAGAGTGGAGAGATCGCAGTAGGAGACACCATTACCGAAGTTGATGGAAAATCAGTTAAAGGAGCTTCATTTCGGCATGTTCTAGATATTATGCGAGGGAAAGAAGGAACAGTCACCACTCTTGGTTTAGTGAGACGAGAAAAATCGGGAGAGAGCAAATTTCGGCAGGTGAAGCTCACCCGACGAAGGATTGCCCTTGATGGAAAGCGAGTTGATGTCTCCTCAGAGCCTCACGGAGATGGAGTCATCGGAAAAATCACTCTCCACTCCTTTTATGAGGGAGAAGGGAAATTGAGTAGTGAAGAAGACTTAAAAAAAGCTATTTCAGAACTACGGGAAGAAGGACCACTACACGGCCTCGTCCTAGATATGCGTGATAACTGCGGAGGGTTCCTCTCCCAAGCGATCAAAGTTTGCGGTCTTTTCATCTCAAATGGCGTTGTTGTCATTTCCAAATACTCTGATGGAACAATCAAATACTACCGCACACTTAATGGAGAGAGCTATTTCGATGGTCCGCTGATTGTCCTAGTCTCTAAAGGATCTGCATCAGCTGCAGAAATTGTAGCACAAACATTACAAGATTATGGAGTTGCAATTGTTGTTGGAGATGAACAAACGTATGGAAAAGGGACGATTCAACACCAAACAGTGACCGATAAGGATGCCAATTCCTATTTTAAAGTGACCGTTGGCCGTTATTATACAACCTCAGGCAAATCAACGCAGGTCGATGGAGTCCAATCAGATATTGTTGTTCCAACCGAAATGCATTACACAGAAATAGGGGAGCGGTATCTCGAATTCCCCCTTCCATCAGATAGAGTCAGCCCAGCATTTGAAGATCCTCTAACAGATGTAGATCCATTTGCAAAGCGTTGGTTCGAAAAGCATTATACGCCAACATTGCAACAGCGACAAACAGTGTGGAACGACCATCTTCCGATTTTGCAGAGCAATAGTAAGAAACGGATTACTCGAAACAAGAACTATCAACAGTTCCTTATAGAGATAAAAGAGAAGGTCAAATTGCATGGAACCCATGGACAAAATGACCTTCAATTAGATGAGAGTGTGAATATCCTCAAGGATATGATCTATCTCAATTCAACCTGTGATTAGAATCTAAATTGCGTATTGAACGAGAAAGCAAGTTCATCGGCAAATGATCCTTCAACTGTGGTACTCCATTTCTCTCCACCGACAAATGTCAAGCCGAGTGAATAACCCCAATTGAGTGAATTACGGAAATCTAACAACTGGCTTGTTGTCGCTCCTTCATCAGGAGAAAAGAGGGCATCTCCCATATCGATCCAAGCATTGGACCATTTAATTCCTGCATAAGGAAGAACACGGAAACAAGCGGGAAGAGCGATGTCATAGGTGACTCCAAGCCCCACTTGCCATTCTTGATATTGCAACTGTTCTCCATTTTCGAAATAGAAAGGAGCAACACTTTCATTTTGAATTCTATTCATAGTAGGGTTTGTGTAGAAGTACTGCACTTCTCCACCGATGATACAGCAACCACATTCCCAGATTGTACCTCGTACACCAGCATTATAAGAGATATCAGACTCTGTTATAACAGTGGATATAAGGTTTACTCCTCCTGAATCTAGAAAAGTTTTTCCACTTCCAGACAAAGTGATTTTTGAAGCACCAAATGCAGCAAACACATCGACTCGATTGCAAAAATTTACAGTGAGCAAACCAGCGTTTGTATAGAGTTTAGTTTGGTGTAGATCTCCATGGTCTCGGCTATCGAGTTCCATTTTTCGATCGAAGACATAGTTGCCATAAAAACCGGTTCTTACAGAAGCGATTGGTTGGCAATAACGGCTTGGGTTTAAGATGAATTCATCGCAAAAGACACCTTCACAATAAAGAGAAGCGTCTGATGGGTTGCCAAGAGGCAGTCCAATAAGTGAGCTACAAAAGAGCATAAGAGGTAAAAATTTATTCATACATCCCACTTTACTCACAACAGAGTGTTGTTGTCAAAAAAAAAATATTTTATTGGAGAGTTTTGCTAGCCATCGACACCTTTTTAACGATACGGATTTTGGTAAGTGGAGCAATTTCATTCTAAAAAAAAGGGCGAAGTGTGAGTAGTATGGCCGAGGAGAGAAGATGCAAAGTGGCCTCTTTGTATCTGAAATTTGGCCAGACCCAGATTTGAACTGGGGACACAAGGATTTTCAGTCCTCTGCTCTACCAACTGAGCTACCCGGCCGATAAGAGGTCAGAGATTAAAAGATTCGGGACAAAATTGCTAGAAAGAATTTTGTGTTGGAAAAATTTTCAGTCATCATAAGGAAATGAGATTTTTCATTTCTTTCACCTTTCCTGGAATGTAGGAGCGAAGATTCCGACGAAACAGTCGGAGTGCAGGAAGGTCTTCCGTCTCTGGAAGGCCAGCTATTTGGGGTGTCAGTATCCCATTGGGAATTTCCCAAAGAGGAGAATCTTTCCGGGGAGGAGGTTTGGAAAATGCATCGATTAAAACACCTCGAAACTTCTCCCCTTTTGCAGCTTCTACAAGTGCGGTTTCATCGACCATTTCTCCAGAACCAACAATGATGAGGATAGAGTCAGGTTTCATCAGCTTAAATTCAGGAGCTCCAAAGAAGGTGGTTGACCTCCCTTTTTTTGGTAGGGTGAGGACAACAACATCTGCTGCTGGAAGAATTGAGTGAAGTTCATTGAAAGAAAAAGTTTTTTGGCAATACGGATGGAAAGAGCGAGATTTTCGCACTCCCCAGCTTTTCATCTGAAAAAAATTGGCCATCCGGACAACCTCTGTCCCAACCCTTCCCGATCCCACTTGGAGAAGAAGACGATCCTTTAGTGTCCAAACAGTCTGCTTGAGCGGCCAGTTCCAAAACTCCTCGGGGTCGTGAGGAGCCTCTTTCCAATGAAAAAATTGCTTGCTAAAAGAGAGAATCGCCCCCATTACAAATTCAGCAGTCTGAGTTGCATCGTACCTAGCTCCATAGGAGATCAGAATCTCTTCCCTCAGTCGGATTTTATCGCTGCAAAGAGTATTTGCTCCTCCCCCTGGGCAGTGGATCCAGCGGAGGCGAGGGGCAAGCTCAAGTTCCCTCTCTGAGAGGGCACTTCCATAGATCACCTCAATCGCGTGCCAGTCATAATCGTGCTCACATTCCGTGATAAAATCGTATTGAGGGAACTCCTTTTCAAGAGAATCTTGCACCTCTAAGGGAACTTCTTGTTGTAATAATATTTTTGGCATTGACTTTACCCCAGCCCAAAGGTTATATTAATGCTCATTTTTTACAAAAGGGACAATCAAAATGTCGGATTACGCAATTTTCAAAAGTGGCTCAAAACAGTACATGGTCAAGGCAGGGGATGTCGTTGATGTGGAGTTGATTGAAGCTGATAAAACAGTTGAATTCAAAGATGTTCTTTATCTTAAAGATGGAAAGAAAGTGAAAGTTGGCTCTCCAACGGTTGCCAAAGCAGTGGTTAAAGCTGAGGTGGTGGACCAAGTAAGAGGTCCAAAGGTGATCTCATATAAGTACAAAAAACGAAAAAATTATCGTCGAAAAGTGGGACATCGTCAAGACTATACTAGAGTAAAGATTACAGGAGTGGAACATGTCTCATAAGAAAGGACAAGGGTCAAGTCGAAATGGACGTGATTCTGAGTCAAAACGGCTTGGAATTAAAGCAGGTGAAGGACAGTTTGTAAAAGCGGGCAGCATCTTGGTGCGCCAGCGGGGGACAAAATGGCATCCAGCGAAAAATGTGAGCAGAGGAAATGATGATACTCTCTTTGCAAACGTTGCTGGAACAGTCCATTTTCGTAAGTCTAAACGCACGTTTGTCTCTGTTCTTCCCGCATAGGGGAATATTAAATGTTTACAGATCAAGTCAAGATACAACTCAAAGCCGGGAAAGGTGGTAATGGTGTTGTTGCTTGGCGCCGTGAAAAATACATTCCTAAAGGTGGACCTTGCGGTGGAAATGGGGGTAAAGGGGGATCTGTTGTTATTGAAGCTGATGTGCAAGTCCCTTCCTTAGATGCATACCGGAATAAGAGGATTTTGCGTGCCGACGCAGGAGGACAAGGGGGAGGAAATAATCGGAAAGGGCGAGATGGAAGTAATCTTGTCTTGAAGGTTCCACCAGGAACACTTGTCAAAGATAGGAAATCGGGAGAAATTCTCTTCGATTTGACCGAAAATCAACAAAAAATTGAGATTTGCCGAGGAGGACGAGGTGGTTTGGGAAATACCCGGTTTAAAACCCCGACCAATCGAGCTCCAACAAAATGTACTCCAGGATGGCAGGGAGAAGAGCAAGATATTGAGCTTGAGCTCAAACTCATTGCAGATGTAGGATTTGTAGGTTTTCCTAATGCAGGGAAATCCACCCTTTTAACACAACTAGCCAATGTCAATATCAAGACAGCTCCTTATCCTTTCACAACACTCAAGCCCAATCTCGGCTACTATATCGAAGATTATAAACGGATTTTATTTGCTGATATCCCAGGAATTATCGATGGAGCGCATCAAAATCGAGGATTGGGGCATGAATTTTTGCGCCATATCGAGCGGACCTCTCTCCTTCTTTTTGTGATCGATGCAACAGGTGAAGATCCAGCCCATGATTTAGAAATTCTTTTCCAAGAAATCAAAGCGTACAATCCCGATCTATTAAACAAGCCTAGGATGGTTGTTCTTAACAAGGCAGATCTCATACAAAAAGCTCCTATTGAAGCAGATCTCGAGATTTCAGCACTGACCGGTCAAGGAGTGAGTGAGCTCATCGGCTTTTTAAAACGAATGCTCAATAAATAGATCACCCCTGAAAAAAGAGCAATCGTTGCACCAACAGGCCAGTTAAGGCGGTATGAAATGGCCATTCCTCCCAGAGAAAAAAGAATATTTAGAACGACAGAAGCGACCATCATTGTTGAGAGGCGGTAGGCAAATTTCTCAGCAATAGAAGGGGGAAGAGCAAGCATCGAAAGAACCAAAATAATTCCCACCGTATGGATCAGCAAAACGATTGAAAGGGCGACTAAAGTCAGTAAAAAGATGTAGAGCCTTGCGACAGGAAGCCCCTGAAGTTTTGCCTGTTTCTCATCAAAACAGATCGCCAAAAACTTTTTGTGAAAAATGAAGATTGAAAGCAAAATAATCAGATCTAGGACAAGAAGAATGATCAAATCAGTGCCACTCACCCAAAGAACATTTCCTAAAAGGAAATTCATCAACTCAACATTGAAGCCAGGTGTCATTGAAGCAAAGATCACCCCTGTTGCCATTCCAATCGACCAAACCATCGCAATCACCGTATCTTCACGTTGCTTATAGTAGAGGTGGACAAAACCGATAATTAAAGCTGAAATAATTGCAGCAACAAGAGCTCCATAGATGGGAAGTAACCAATCAAGACCATACGTTCGTTGTAGAAAAAGAGCGCAGCCAAGACCACTCAATACAGAGTGTGCAATACTTCCACTGATAGAGACAATGCGTTTGACAACTACATAGCACCCCAATGTACCCGATGCGATAGAAGTTCCTATAATTGCAAGGAAAGACATTTGAAGAAGAGGGGTGGAGAGAAGTGCCTCTAAAAAATTCATGAAACCTCCTCATGGTAGAGTCCCTGAGAGAAGTGGTGGCAAAGTTTTTCACGTGGAATTTCACGCACCTGATTTTCAATACAGTAAAGGCGGTCAGCCAGTTTTTCTGCCTCTTGCAAATCATGTGTCACCATCACAACCGTCGTCTTCCCTTTTAAAGCAGACAAACACCCATATATCAGTTCCTTAGCTTGCACATCGACATTAGCAGTTGGCTCATCAAGAAGCAAGATATCTGGATCACAAGCAAGAGCACGAGCGAGCAAAACCCGTTGCCTTTGTCCCCCTGAAAGAGCAGCGAAAGGAGCCATTTTCAAAGAAGAGAGTCCCATCTGCTCCAAAGCTCGACGGCTATTTTCCCGATTTGCAAGAGCGACCACTTCCAAGACAGAAATAGGGAAAAGAGGGTCGAGTGGAAAATTTTGAGGCACATAGCCGATCGATCCCTTCACATCGATCGATCCCCGCACCGGCTTGTAGAACCCCATGATCAGATTGAGAAGAGTTGTTTTTCCTCCTCCATTTGGTCCAAATAGGGCAATACACTCTCCCTTTTCAATATGGATTGAGACATCCTTTAAAATGGAGGAGCCGTCAAAAGCGAAGTCGAGTTGCTTTACATTGATCATAAAGTTTCAGCAAGGAACTTAAGGTTAGCAATCACATCCTCTTTATAAGGATCGATCATCACTGTTTTAGCATTCAATTCCTTCGCAATTTTTTGTCCACCCTTTACGCTATACTGTTTTTGTAAATAGACAGAGCGAATAGAAGCTGTTCTCGCTTCTGCCAACAGATTGATCAACTGCTTTGAAGAAGGTTCTCTACCCTCTTGCTCAATAGAAATTTGCTTCAATCCGTACTCTCTGCAGAAATACCCAAAAGCAGGGTGAGTGACTAAAAGAGCAGCTCCCTCTCTATTCTCTAGCAGAGAAGTGATCTCCTGATCAAGAGTATCGAGCTTGAGACAAAGAGCGGCATAATTTTTTTCAAAAAATGAAGTCGATTCTGGGTAATGCTCTGAGAGAACCCTTGTAATTTGTTTTCCCTGGAGCTTCAAAAGAGAAGGAGAGAGCCAAATATGGGAATCGTGTGCCTCCACACTATGACAGCAACATTCCAAAGGCAAAAGATCTATCCCTTCTCTCTGATCGACAATATCAACCTTCTTTCTATTTAAAATTTTAATGAGCCGGTGCTCGAAGCTCTCTCCAACCCGGAACCAAATTTCCCCCTTTGCAAGGCCAATGGCTTGCCTAGGAGTTGGTTCATATGTGTGAGGGCTTGCACCATCAGGGACGATCACCTCAACACTCACCCGTTCCTCACCAATTTGTTCAACAAGATATTTTTGCGGAGCAATGCTCACCAAAATCTTAGGCTGAGCGGACAAAGGGATAAAAGAGAAGAAGAATAAAAGAAAGATTTTACGCATCACGTAGAAATTATAGTTGTTGAAGCGTATATTTGCAATCAATTAATAATTTTCAGAAGAGCGTAGTAAAAACAGCGAAATACGGTATTCATCTCGAGGGACATCAAAATCGAGGCTTCCCTCATCGATTTTTTGCCAAAGTTCCCTTAACGTGCTAAAAGCAGGTTCTCCCTCACGTTGTTGCTTAATCTCATCACCCATTTTTGCAAGAGAAGGGAGAGCCAGCGTAGCGCTAAAACCAAAAGCTATCCGTCGTAAACGGCTAAAATCCCTCAATTCCTCTCCAGTCGGTGTTCTCTCCAAATAAAGAGAGAATAATTTCTCTCCCTCACTATTATCAAGTGTTTGATAATTAGAGAAATAAGCAATATCATAAAAAGGATGCGAAAGACCGCCGAGTTCCCAGTCGACAAGCCAAAAGCGTTGTCCATCATGCAGAAGGTTCTCTGAGCGAAAGTCATTATGGACAAGAGAACACATTCCTTTTGGCCACGGAGTATTGACAATTCGGTTCAATAATGCCCTATCTTTTTTATCTAGAAAATCTTCAGGCAGTTCCTGAGAACTTCGCTTTACATAATCAAGGGCAATACGACTTGTGATTTTTCCTTCGATGGCTTGACATCGGTGGACATTCCGGATGAGGTTTATCAAGTTTTCGGTAGAGTTCGGGATTTTATTTAGAATAGCGGGGTCACGCCCAGCAGAGAGTGTATTTTCAATAAATTGCATAGCAACGATACCACGCTTAGGGTTGCTATAGTAGATTTTTGGAGAAAGCTGTTTAAGGGCCATATATTTTTGAATAGCAAATTCGGAGAAAATTTCCTTTGCCCCAAATATGCCAGAAGAGTATCTGACGAGGTACGTATTCTTATCGCCAGTCACCTTATAGATTTTTGCTCCAGATAACCCCTTGTTAATTGGGGCAATGACTAGCTTATTTTCTTGAGGGAAAATGTCCTTAAAATCTTTTTGTGAGAGTTCATTTAACGGTTCACCGATCTGAAATGGAGGGCTAGGATTCATAGCTGGAATTATAGTTATGAAAAAGGATTAATGCCAAAGATAAAAAAAAGGTTGCAAGCCTACCTATTATTTAGGCTCAGAATACGGATCATAATATAATGTTGAAGGATATGTTATTGATTGGTATGGTGTTTGGTTTGGAGGAGTGTCCGAGTGGCCGAAGGAGCACGCTTGGAAAGCGTGTGTGCGCTAACCCCGTACCATGGGTTCGAATCCCATCTCCTCCAAAAAAGAACGAAGTTCTTTTTTTTGGAAGAGATGGGATGAAGACCCATCATGGGTTCGACCCGCAGCGAAAGCGAGGGAGATGACATCGACTTTGGTCGATGTCACCCGAAGGGTGAGACCATCGCGTGTAAGCGATGGCAAGTCATCCCATCTCCGGCAAGTCAATCCCATCTCCTCCGCATTTGCAACCAATTCGAACCTTTGGTTTTATTATCTAGAAGGGCCAAGATTTGAGTGTTGCTGTGAGTAATATAGTAAGTTTTTTTAATAAATTGAATTTTTATGAAGCATTTTATCTGGAAACTACAGAGTTATTCAATTGAAAACCATGATAAGGTTGTCAAAGGATTTCTTAGTTTCCCTGTGTGTTTAAATTTGACTTTTGTACTTCTCTCCTCTCTAAAGGGAGGGCCCTTAGCTTATATCCTTGCAGTTCTATCATTATTAATTATTTTAGCTGCTCTATTCTTTTTGGGAATCGTCATATATACATATTCTTTTAGCTTGAAAAGGCTTAAGAAAAAGATGCTACCCAGTTTGATCAAAAAACTAAGGTTAAAAGGCGACGAAAAAATACTAGATATAGAAAGTCTTAGGGGAATGCTCCCTATTTTACTTGCAAAACAGCTTTCTAACGGTAAAGTTGAAAGCTTGATTCGGCCAAGTACGAAAAAATTTGGTTTAAAGCAAATCAAAAAGATCATCAAGCGTAAAAAAATAGATGATAAAATTGAAGTCAGTGAATTGGGTTTATCAAAATTGCCATTCCCAGATAATCACTTTGATATTGTGACCTCATCTTTTTTCTTCCATAAAATTTTAAAAGAGGAAGAAGAAATATTAATCGAAGAAATGCTCAGGGTTTTAAAGCCTAATGGACAATTCTTTTTATTTGATCTTATATCTAAAAGAGTTCGTTCTTTTAACGAATTCATAAAAGAATCCGTAAGTTCAGAGCTTGAGTTCTCATCTAGGGCGCTTTACTTTGAATATTATCTGAAGTACTCAAGAGAAGAGATTATTATTTTTGAGGTAGAGGACTGCCCAGGCTTTATTGGAAGTCGTTTAGTATGGGGAAAAAATATCATTACGGAAAAAGTTGAGGGCAAGCCTCGCAGAGAAATTAAACCACCCTGGGTTGTTTATCCAGGTTATAGTCCCTGTGATGGATTTTGGAGGCAGTCTGGAGAGTACTGGTTTTATCTGGTTTGGTATCCCTACTGGGCATCTTTATCTGAAAAAGAGCAAAAAGAATACCTTGAAAAGTATAAAGTGACAGAGGAGTGGTGGTCAATGTACTTTGATCCTGAGCATCAAAAGTGGCTTGATGACAATGTGCCCAAAGACTCTCCTGCAGGTCACATTCTTAGGATGTGATGTCAGGCAGATCTAAGACCCAGATTTTGTCATCATTAGGGTCTAAAAAAGACCAAATTTGATGGCAGTAAATTTTAAATTTCAGAAAAGGTTCAAATTGGTTGCAGTTGGGTCCGTTTTGGGTGGCATCTTTGAGTCCTTGCTTCTCCTCTGCCATCAAATGTTGGGGAATTTATCATCTATGAATGTCGCAACAGCCTGTATGAAATTAAAAAATGCAAAGCTAGAAGTCATGGATGAAGGTAGTTTGAACTAGAAATAAGCGGTTAAGAGGTAATCTATACTTAAATAATCTTGTTTTAAATTTATAAATAAGTAAAATTTTATAAAAAATTAAATTTTTCTATCTAAAAGGTATAGCATGAAATATTTCTTCCTTTTTATTTCTCTTCTTGTTTTTCACTCATCTTTATTATTTTCAGAGTCTTTGAATGATTTAGGCCTTCCTCAAGACTTGATTTATGACGACAAACCTATAGATCCAAAAGCACTTTTGAATGCCTGTTATCATGAGGAGAAAATAGACTTTTCTAAGCTAACGGAAGATGTAAAGGAGCAAGAGAGCCAAGCAAAAAAACCTCAAATTAAAGTTTTAGAGAGAAAGCTCATCTATGATCAAAAAAAAGTAGCTTATCAAGAGTATTTTCAAGTTCGTATGACTCCTCCAGAGTCTGAGGAAGCTGTATATGAAGGTGAGTATATAAACCACTTTTCTTACGATTACTTAGGCTCAGCTGGAAATAAACATATTCTTAAAACAATGCAATATGACACTTCTGGACATGGAAATGATATCCATACATTGTTAATCCTGACCAAGAATACAGACGGAGTGTTGAGTTTAAATACAGTTACAGCTGGGTATCACTGGGAGGGATTCTTTAATGTTCATTCTTTTGCAAACAATTATTTAACTTACAGTCAGATAAGGTTTCCATGCGACTTTATGGATCACTTGCTCAGTAGAGGTGAAGATGACGGTTTAGTGGCTTGTTGTTCATCGACTAGCATTATTCCTTTTGAAGTTTTGTATGAATATGACTTGGAAAATTTTAAACATAAAATCTCTGGGCTTATGATTCCTGGTAATGAATATATAAGGGATGAATTTAACTGGGATTTTGAGTCAAATCATCAAGAAGGCAATTTTTTTGTATGGGCTCTTAATGAAGTTCTTAAAGAGTATAATGAAGAGGGTAAAACTCAACTGAACTTTGAAGAAGCTTGTATCTTTGCTGAGAAAGTAGTCAACAAAATAGATTTAGCTAAAAAAGAGTTTTTAGCTCAGTTTGAATCCTATCAATTCAATAACTGTTCTTTGCCAAACGATCTACTATACCAAGGTAAACCCGTTCATCCCGATATTTTATGTAACGCAAGTGAGGGGCTGTTTTCTCCTATTAAGACCTACAGTTGCTCACTTGAATCCCCTGGACTAAAAGTCGAAGGGAACTATGTGGAAAGTGAATACTGTTATCCGGGTTGGGGAATTGGCACTTATACCATTTACTCTTCCTATTCTTATATAGCTTCTTATGGCAATAAGCATGTGTTGGAACTTTGGCACTGGGATCTTGCTGGAACCGGGCGCTTTTGTTCTTTAGGAGTATTTGAGAGGTTGAGTGAGAAACAGATGAAGGTTCATTGGCTAGCTGGGGGAGACCGTTTTAATGGAGTGGTTGTAGGAGAGCCTGAATTGAATGATAGTATACTAAGCTATCGTAGGTATCACACGCCAGATTGGATCTTAAAACATTTTGCTGAATACGACACAGACGTGATCTACCCAGCCAATGGTCCAGATCTAGTAGAAGTTCTCTACGAGGCTGATTTAAAAGGTGAAGAACTTAAAGTGATTGGTCTTGCTCTTCCTCCAGCTTATGAGGAAGAGAAACAACCTAAAGCTATTGGCCTCACTGTTCCTCCAGTTTTTGAGGAGGATGTTTCTTGTTTTTCTGAGAGTTACTATGCTGGTCCAGTATTAGAAAGGATGTTTCTTTCAGACTGCTATTATTCTGTTGAAAAAAGATATTCAGACAGAAATGAAAAAATTCTAAGCTCAAATGAAGCCCAAGCTTTTGCCAGTGAAATTATCCAAGAGTTAAAGAGCTCAAGAGATGGCTATATGAAGAAAATTGATGAATGGAGAGCAACTGTAGAGAAGAATACACAATCAAAAATAGACAATAACTCATAGAGGTCGTTTGCAATGAAAATGTTTAAAGTTCATTTAGTAAAAAGTGAGTTAGATCTACTCAACCAATTTCTGCCCGAAGATTTTAAAAAACGACTTCAAGAAAATTTTAAAGCGATAAGCCCTAGTGAACTTGAAATAAATCTGGATGAAGATACGGCAGACGAGATACGCGAATTATGCATGGACGAATTTCTGGTCAGCGGGATAGATGAAAATTATGAGCCAAATAAAACGGGGATTGCTTTAGAAGACATAATTGACAAGTTTTTTACGGGTTGAGCTCTGCTTAATTACGCCAATTAACTAAGGGTGCTTCTGGCTATTTCTTTAAGGTCTGATAGGCTAAGGCCCCAGTCAATCTCTTCAGAATGGACAATTCTTTTTATTTGATCTTATACCTAAAAGAGTTTGTTCTTTTAATGAATTCATAAAAGACTCCGTAAGTTCAGAGCTTGAGTTCTCATCTAGGGCGCTTTACTTTGAATATTATCTGAAGTACTCAAGAGAAGAGATTATTATTTTTGAGATAAATCTAAATGGTAAAAATCAAAGAGTTGTTTTGAAAACTTTTCTATTTGAAATAGAGGGGTCTCAACCCCTATATCTTCATGGCAGATAGTCCTCACCTGCTCTTCGAGCTCTTTTAACTGTATTCCATCTTTGAGGAGTTCATAAGAATAATCAGCATAAGCATTGTACTCATTATCGGGGAATGTACAGCCTGGACCATATATTCCTATTGGATCAAAACGCCTCCAAAGAATGCGAAAAGATTTTTTTTTATCCATTGGATTAATCACATATTTTTAGTAAAATCTTAATCTAATTTACTCAAATTTTGAAACTAAAAAACATCTAATAAACGATAAATGACTAATACAAGTGGATCTACAGACTACTCATTATCGTGTTTTGGCGAATATTGCGACGATTTAGTCTCGTGCTTAGAGCTTTTGGATTCCTTTGAGAAAGGAGAGGTTAGCCTTTTTACTTTTGAATATAAGATCTTAATAGCTGCATTGAATGTGGACTGTCTTTATGCAGATGAACCGATGGGAGCTGTGATAAATGACTTTTTTGAAAAAAAGGGGACTTTTGGAGAAAACTTTAACCCTCAAGAAAGAAGAGACTTTGTTAAAACATTCTTTCCGAGCTTCAAAACAAAAGTAAAAGAAGCATTTGAAAAGCGCATTCAATTTCAGACCACAGAAATAAAACCCATTCCGCTTGAACTAATAAACGAGAGCTGGATCTATTGCCCAGAGTGTGTAAATGGCTTTAATGGAGAAGAAGATAAATTTTTGTTCACGAAATTATCAAATGAAAAGTCGTTTTTTGTCTATTGCCCTAAATGCTTTCTGCCTATGGAATCAAAGGAAAATTTATCACAAGATTTATGTCTTTCTCATCATTATCTAGGGATTTTTTTAGATCAAAAACACCTAAAAGTTGTAGCAAAATTATAAGTAGGCTCCATTCCTCATTGATGGTCGATCAGATGAAAAACTATGGACCATAGTAATCAAAATTTGTATTTAGATAATACTCTTGAAGTTCACTATCTGAATGAAAGTCTGGATTTCCTGCTGCCTGATTTCTAACCTGTTCGTTGAAAAGGTTTAAAGTCATTTTAGTTAGCGTGATATGCTTCCCATTTTTTGTTTCTATCTCTATTTTTTCTGGGGATTTAGCTTTTTTACTTTCAGATGAAATATTAATTTTTTTCAAATTTAAGCTTGTTCCTCGACCAGTATCTTCCCATATCACATGATGGGACTCAAAGGTAGGTCGAATAGCAATGGGATCAAGTCGCAATTTAGGGTCATTATAACTGACAAAATATACAGCATCAAATGTTTGTGATATAGTCATATCATCCTCCCAACTGTTCTAACAGTTTCTTATCATATTTTTTATTTAGTAACTTATGCAACTGATCTTTTGGGACCAGTTTTACCTTTGCTGACTCCCAGTGCGCATCGGAAGGGTCTCCTGACAAGCGTTTTGCTAAATAATACCTCGTATGAGTTGTTCCTCTGGTTTGATCACAAAGAAAATCAGTGATTTCGACATGTAACCCCGATTCTTCCCATGCCTCTTTAAGGGCCGTTTGTTGCATTGTGAGTCCCTTCTCTTGCCTACCTTTTGGGAATGTATGTCTATATCCTCCATAATGACCTTTTGGTTCAAAAAGCCAATATCTTCCATCTGGTTCCTGTATGATAACACCAGCTGAAACCTTATAACCATTCTTTTTGTGATAAGGAGGTTCTTTAATGTTAACATCTTGAATTTTCCCCCAGTCTCTTGCTGGAGTTGATTTTAATGAGGTTTCATTCAGCATGAGTTTATCGGAGGCATACTTTTTATCGAAGATGACGATACTTTTTGCTTCGTTTAATTGTTTTTGAACCTGTTCATTTCTTTCGTCCTTCTTTATTTCTAATTGATTACGATATTGAATAAGATAATCTATTCGTTTTATCATCACCCTTTTTAATCGCTCTGGTATTACAGAGAGCAAATCTTCTTTTTTAGCGACAATCTCATTGATTTGATCAATAATGGCTTGATCTGAAATACCTGCGAACACCTTAGTTGTTTGAGGATTGATTTTTTGGTTTCTCAGTGTGGTTAACTCCTTAACCTTTGACGCCCATTGGGGTCCTTTTGCACCTCCTCTTGCTCTATACTCAAGAGCTCCGCCGTTGTCTATTCGCCATGGGAAGCCGTCACTGTCTATCAGAATATTATCAATGCTTTGACCAATGACATCCCAGTTTGCAAAAAGACAGTCTGCAACAAAATTTTCTTGAATTTTACGGTATACTTCCATTTTCCCATCGAGGTTGCATTTGGATAGATATTTTTTTAAAGGTTTTCCATCTATGTGCTGCGAAAGCATCACGACTTGTTGTTTTTCAACTTTTTTACCGTGAATGATGGCATCTTTTGAACTTTTCCAATAAGCCTTAACCTCTGGCACTCGTACATCCAGAGCCTTGTAAGCTTTGTTTGCGTGGTATTCATTTAAACAATGAGAAGGGGACATTCCTGTTTTAGATACCCATTGAGTGCCGTCTTTACCAACGATCTGAGCACCTGTGCTTCCCCCAATTGACTTATTGATAATTCCTACGTCTTTCAAGCTAGGAGGGAAGCCTTTCACCTCTGCTGCTGAAATGACTTCGGTCCCCGGCTCTGTTAAGGGTAAATCCTCTTCGGATGTCCCCCACATTTTGGTTTGGAATCTTGTTCCTACATGGATAAAATCGGAGGCAAGCACATCTATATTTTTGATAAATTCCTGTTCACCTTTTCTTTCAATTCTTCCCGCTTTTCTTAAAGCAGACAATAACTCCGCTTTATCGGTCTCCGTTGGAACAACTAGTCCTTTAATATATTTGGGGGGAATTCTATTCTTTATCATAAATTCATTACTGGAACTACCATGTAGCATTAACTTTCTTGCTAAGCTGACAAAATTCAAGCGGCGCCGATAAGATGCTATTTTTTTACTGCCATACTGATCACTTCTGAATGCAAATCCTCCTCTTTCCAATAATTTGAGGTCATATAAAACTTGAACATGGCCTGAAAAGTAATAGCTATCTATTGACCGTTGATCTATGTCATTTCTTGTAACTAGCCTGGTATAGACATGATCCCCGCCCCCGGCTTCTAAATCAGCCTTTGATGAAATGCCATGTGCAATCCAACCATTTTCAAATCGATCCTGCGATGACATAGAACCATGCTCCAATATTTTAGCAATGGTCTTGAAAGCATTTATTTTTAATCCTCTTGACCCAACACCTGACATAATACCTATCCCACCCACCTTTCTAATCGAGTCGGCTCCACCTTTGATTGCCCACACTTCTTTACCTGGATAGATTTCCTGCTTGTACATAAGCTCGGGTTGATCTACGAGATGCGTCATAAAAACTTCTTTCATACTGGGTATTTTTGCGATAATATCACGCTGAAGGTGATAAGGAGAAATTGAAAAATAGTGGGGATCGGTTTCAAAGGTTCGAGCTTTTCTTGGATGGAAATACCGTAATAGGTGAAAAATTTTCATTCTTTCATCATCCATTTGACGTTGTGCAAATAAAACACCCCCTAATCCAACTACACTCAACATGGTATGGACTTTTTTTTCCATATCAGTTGAATCAGCAGGAATAAAAATTTGAACTCTGTTATAGTGAGTATAAACATCTGGATCATCTCCAATTCTTATAATACCCATATCATCAAACTGAAGATTAGTCCCGGCACCAACTCTATAAAAATTTTTTGATTTAAACGTATTGTTAGGTTGAACGGGATAATAACCATCCGATTCATTCCTCACTTGAAGAAAGGTAAATTTAGGTAAGAGTCGCTCCACCCCCCTACGGTTTGATTCTTTCTTTAGTTTAGCTATTGTAGTCTTCAACCTTTTTCGTTCGTGAGGGTTAACCTTGAACATCAACCGAGTGTATGGTTTGCCATCAATGGTCATTTTTTTGACGTGCATGCTTCCATTTTTCAACACACTAGTATCAAGGCTATCGAGGTGATGATTATCTAATTTGGAAATATCCTTTAGGGGGAGTGTGAGGCCAAGCTGCTTTGCTATAAGCATTCGGACACGAAAAGCGCTATGTATATCATTTTTTGCAAAATACTTATTAGCAGCTTCTTCACACATTGTATAGAGGGTTGAGTAATTAGCTTCGACATCAGTGATTTTTTGATCTTTAATAAGAGTAGCAATAGTGGCTTCTATGACTTCAGGAGCTAACCCAGGGGGTATTTCTTGTTCAAAGTCTCTTAATAGTCGATTGCTGTATTTATGACCCACATGAATAAGAGACTCAACGTAATTTGTTTTCTTTACATCTTCTTCGATCTGCCTTTTTATCCGCTTGCCAGCAAAAAATTTTCTAATTAAATGCAATTCTTTGTATTTGGCACGCTTCTTTACAATTAGTGCACTTAGTCCATTGGTAATGTGTGAACGATCAGATTCTGATATAGTATTTGAATTTTCAAATACTTCAAGGGTTAAACTGATGATCTGATCAAGGGTTAACCTCTTAAAACCTTTGGGAGGATTTTTTCTATCGATTAGTTGGACATTTCCTTTTCTATCAATCCCTAATAATTTTTGAGTATCATCAGAGATACCTTGCATGCATGAACCCCAAGTCGAGATAGAGACGTTTCCTCTGATCAAAGGATTAAAACTCATTTTTTTACCTCATGGTAGGAAATAATATTTATTTCTGGAGAAGCAATTTTTGTGCTAAAAGAAGTTAAAGTTTGAAATGATGCTTTTTAAGATCAACCGACATTGAACACAAAAATGATGTATATGATTAACGATCTATGTCTTAAATGAACTTTTCACAAAAAGAGCAATAAAGAATTTAAGCTGCAAACCGTAGCAATTCCTCTAGTAAACCACCAAATTTTCTCCAGGGGAAAGTTTGAAGACCATCCCATGTTTCCCGTTTTGGAGGGCAGCATCTAAATAGTGCAGTCATTTTATTCAACAACACCTTTCCAAAGCAACATTTGATAAGTTAGTGATTGTTTGCCAATACTTTTCCTACAGTCTTTTTTTGCCTTGCTGAGCTATCGTTATACGATAACCCTAAGGTTTTTAATTCATTGATTTTTTACATCAGTATTTGATAGGTTGAGGTGGTTTGCTGACAAGGAATTTTAATCTGTATAGGTGTAGAGACAGAGATGGCTCGATTTATTAAGGTAGCTTAGCTGTGAAGGCCTGATTTTACTTTTCCAGTTAATACTCAGTATAGAGCATTATATGTCCCCAATTCGCAAAAAAATGTTTGATTGTCTTGTAATTGGTGCGGGAGTTCAGGGACTTTTTGCAGCATATTATCTTTCTGCGAGAAATAATATAAAGGTGGCTCTTTTAGATCAGTTTGAAATAGGACACACAAATGGAAGTTCGCACGGAGCCTCTAGAATCATCAGAAGTATTTACCCCAATCAAATTTATATAGATTTACTGCAACTAACAAAAAAAGTTGGTTGGGATATAATTGAGAAAAAGTGTAAACGTCAATTAGTTTATCCAAATTCAGCGTGTTACTTCGGATCAGGAAAGGCCTTTGATCAATATACTGAAACCTCTTTAAAAAGCGGACTTGATATACAGCTTTTAGATGTTAAAGCTGCAAGAGAGCAATATCCTCAGTTTTCTTTCCCTAATTTACAAACAGTTATCAAGGATAATACTAGTAGTGTAATTGCAGCCAAAGACGTTATTGATTATCTCTTGGAAGAAATTCTTAAAAATGGAGTGCATTTATTTGAAAAAACTAAAGTATTAAAAATTGACTTTGAAAAAGACCCTATTAAAATTAATACAAATCAAGGTGATTTTTTTACAGAACGATTGGTGATTACAGCAGGGCCTTGGGTTAAAAAGTTAGTCCCTGAATTAAGAGAAAAAGTTACACCTATTAAACAAACAGTTGCCTATTTTAAACTTGAGGGTCGTACAGCTCTTTATAAGAGAGGTTTATTTCCGAATTGGGCATCTATCAAAGATTCTGAAAATGATATTTTTTATGGTTTACCTATTTTTAATTCTGAAGGGATTAAAGTAAGCCAACATTTGACCCATGGGGTTGAAAATGATCCAGATAATCAAGAGAAAGAGATCAATTCGAATCAATTAAATAAATTGACTGAGTTTGTTGAATATAATTTTAGATCTCCTATAGAAAAGTTTATAGGAAGTGAAACTTGTTTTTATACAAATACTCCAAACGAAGATTTCATTATTGACTGTTTACCCTCAGATGAGCGGATAGCAATTGGTTCAGCATGTTCAGGTCATGGCTTCAAATTTGCACCGTTAGTGGGTAAGATTCTTACAGAGTTAGTTTTCAATGGCCAAACAAGTTTTGCGGAATTTGAAGCCTCAAGAGACCTATTTTCGATAAAAAGCAACTAGTAAATAGCCTGTGTTTTTTTACCTAAAAAATGTAGAACCCTTGCCTTACTCCTAGGACATGTTGTTGTTTTATTCAAAGAGTCAATCACGTTTCCATCTTCCATTAAATAAATCCCACTGTTTAGATTTCTTACAAAATCCATATCTTGGCTTGAAATAATTACGCCTTTATTTTCTTTTATCAAGAGTTGAATTAAATTGAGAATTTCTTGTGAATTCGCAGGGTCTAAGGCTGAGGTAGGCTCATCTAAGAGAATGAATTGAGGTTCTAAGACTAAAGTTCTGGCTAAAGCTACTCTCTGTTTTTGCCCTCCAGATAACTCATTGGGGTATTGTTGCAGATGTTTTTTCAGTCCCAATGAAACAAGGGTTTGAACTGCTTTTTCTCGTGCTAATTTGGGATCTGTTTTCAAAAGCTTGATAAGAGTAATCGTGCAGTTCTCTAATACAGTTAGGTGTGGAAAAAGGGCATAAGATTGTGAGACAAATCCTATTAAATTTCTTCTATTTTTAGGAGTTATTTCCTTTAAATTCTCAGAATCATAATAGATGGAGCCTGTATATTTCTCTTCTATTTGAGCAAGACATCTCAATAGAGAAGTTTTACCTGAACCACTTTTGCCAATCAAAAGATGAATTTTTCCTTTTGAAAAAGTTAGGTTAAGATTATTCAGAATAATTTTTTTATTTTTAATTAAATTTAGGTTGTTTATGAAAAGCATAAAGACCTCCTTTCAAAGAAACGGAAACAAAGATTAATAATAGATGAGAAGATAAGATAGAAAAGAGCTAAGGTTAAATAAGTCTCCAGAGGTTGTAATTTTGTCGACATTAGATTCATTCCAACACGAGTCAATTCAAGAAGGCCTATGGAAGCAGTAATGGAGGTGCTTTTGATTAAATTTTCTAGCTCATTATTCAACATAGGTAAAATTTTGTTCACAACTTGGGGGAAAATTAAATATTTGAAAGCCTGGAGTGGGGTGTATCCTAGCGAATAAGCAGACTCCCATTGAGATGTAGCAACTGAATTAATTCCTCCCCTAATAATTTGTGTAGAAAAACCAGAAGAGCAGAGTCCTAAAGCTAAACAAGAGGCTGTAAATGCACTCAAACTTAACCCTAAAAGGTCTGGTAAAACGAAGTAAACGATTAGAAGCTGAACATAAAATGGGATCGCTCTAAACGTAAATGCGATAAAATCGATCAGCTTAGATATGAAGGGAATTTTTAATCGATGACTTGTCAAAAGACCAAAAATAGTTCCGATGCTAATACTAATAGATACTGAAAAGAAAGCAATTTTAAGTGTCATGAATGCCCCTTTTAAGAATAGAGGCCCCCATTCTAGAATGAAATTCAGGTAGTTGGTCATGATCTGAGCCCCCATTTTATTTCTAATGTTTCAATCACTCCTTCCTGCTTGAGCTCTTTAATACTTTTCTCTATTTCTGAAGTTAGGGATGGATTAGCCTTATTCATTCCAATACCATTGCCCTGACTTTGTAACTCAGAAGGCAAGTCAAAATACTTAATTTTTAGGTCTGAGATTTTTTCTTTGTAAGAGTTAATCAAAGAAGGATCCATAGCAACACATTGTGATCGCTTGAACTTTACCTCCAGCGCTGCGTCTAGAAGAGAGTCGACTTTATTAATTTCTGCTGGTTGGATGAGTGAAGATACAACCTTATCCTGAAATGATCCTGCTTCAACACTAATTGATGTAAAGTCAGAAAGAGAGTTCGTTCGATTCAAATTTTCATCAATAAAAGCGACTACAAATTTTTCCAGATCACCCTGGTAGTGAACAAAGTCAAGTTCCTTTTTTCTCTCTTCAGTTATAGAAATTCCCCAAATAATGGCATCCACTCGTTCGTTTTTTAATGCCAAAAATAGACTAGGCATACTGCCATAATCTTTTAAAATGAGCTTTTTACTCATTTTTTTTGCGACAGCTTCAATGATATCTCTATCGAATCCTTCATATGTCCCGTTTGGAGACAAGCTCATAAAGGGTGCATAGCCTGAAGCTGTGCCCACTCGCAAAATAGACTGATTGCCTTTAAGCGAGGGTACCTTCATTCCAATGATAAATATGCATAATACTATAGCGAACAAAATAAATAATTTTTTCATAAAACCTCAACAATTAGTAAAGAAAAATTTTGAATAAACGTGTTGATACCTCGAGCCAAATTCTTAGTAAAAAATTGAAATGGCTAAAAGTATCTTAATTAGCTGATATGATGGTGATGATGGATATGTGAGCTGAGAGTACAGCAGAATGAAATCAACATAACTTTATAGCATTGCTTTGTTTTCATAACATATCCTTGAATATGGAAATATTCTGGTCCTATTGTATGCAAAAACCCATTTTTACTCAAATTGATTTTCCTTCTGTTGCTCAAATTCAGAAAAAAATTGATCTTTAGAGAAGCTCTTTGATTGTATTTCTAAGTTTAAAAAGAACAGATTCCTTAAGAACAAAAGAGCGGTCATAGGAGGCGTAATTTTTCTCCCAACGCGGATCATTAAAAATCATTCCAACAAATTAAGTGATTGTAAGTCAATCCTATCTCCTTCATATTCTTTTAACTTTAACAATATCAAACATTTAAGGAGTTCTCTATAGCTCATAAGGCGTCTTTTTTTGAGCTATAGAAGGCCTGCCTATAACTCATACGCAGATTTAGCAAAATTACTAGTTCTATAAATCATTATTAATGAATAGATTAGAGGGACATATTAATGATCGGCAGAAAAAAGTTTTACTAAGAATATTTGCAGAAGGAATTAAAGGTTTTTCAGGAGGGTTAAGTGCTGAAAATTATATTGCGATCACTAAAACCTCTAGGGCTACAGCAACAAGAGATTTACTCGATTTGGTTGAAAAGAGAGCCTTAAAGAAAACTGGGAAACTAAGACATACGCGTTATTGGCTTAACCTACAAAATAGCTAGGCAGAAATTTTAGGTTTCTTGAATGGGTGATCTAAAAGTTTTTGTATTGATCTGTAATTGCAATGCAATAGAACTTTTGGATACTCTTAAGACGCTTATTTCCTTAAAAATTGATAAATAGAAGGGATTTTAACTTTTACAGGAATGAGAGAAAAGGTCCAAAGCTATTCCTTCAAAATAAAAGGAAATAATACCGACTTTTTGTGAAAAAGTTAGCTTGTATAAGCATACAATGTTAACCTGGTTGTAAATGTTAGATACAATTGGTGTAACCAAACGGCTGTTGGATTGGAATAGAAAAAACTTGGTTGCTAGTGCGGACCTGAAAAGAGAAGATCTATCGAATCTCTTTGCTTCAAAATTTCTTGTAAAAGCAAATGGACGATCATACGATGCAAACTATGATAACTACTTTGAATTTCTAAATGCATTTCGGGCAGATATCTCTAGTATAAGCTATGAGTTACAAGAGTTCATCGCCCAAAAGAATAAAGTTGTAACTCCCATGCAAGCAAAAATTGTGCGAACCAATGGGAAAATTGAGTTGATCGAGGCAATTTTAATCCTTGGATTTGATAAACAACAGAAAATTACCCTCTGGCAAGAAATCTATGTGGAAATTCCTTAGGCAATTTGTTTTATAGTAAGGTTTTCGGAAATGCTCATTATTAAACACACCATAGCAACAACAGCGACTCCTGCCCAAATTTGGAAGATTTGGCAAGATGTTGAAAACTGGAAGATGTGGGATCAAAAAATTGAACTAAGCCAAATTGATGGCCCCTTTCAAACAGGTACAACAGGTTCTATCAAATTTGTAGGAACTCCTCTGCTTAAAACTTTATTAACTGAGGTTAAACTATATAAGTCTGTTATTCAGGAAACGTATCTTTCCTTTGCAAAGATTGTAAGCTCTCAATTGATCAATCAGAAAAATGGAAAAATAGAGGTGACTTTTCAGGTGGCAATTCGAGGACCTCTCTCTCTTTTCTATAGGTGTCTGTTGGGGAAATTCATTAAAAGAAAGATTCCAATGGAAATGGAAGAAATGCTTAAAAGGGTGCAACAAATAGAGTAAAAAATCCCTTAAGATATTGATATTGAATGTTATTTTTATCTCTCATACACTGTTTTTTTTTCGAAAAAATGGAATAAGGAGAATAGAAATGGCAACAGCAACTTCAGGAGTGGACTTCTCTCTTTTTAGGCAAACGATGGCAAAATTGAGTGAGGAAATCAGAGGAAAACACTCAACTGGATTCATTACAGCGGTTGGAATAGATCGAATCATGATGGCTCCTATTGTCACAGCAGAAGCTTTGGGACTCAATACTAAAGATAGATACCATGAAAAGATTGTCATTCCAGATATGCTAGGAGATGAAAGTGTTGTGCGTGGTGTTGATGGAAATGAACGTCCCTTTATTGCGGTTAAAGTAGAGATTTTAGATCCAAAAAAACAGAAAGTTTCTGAAATGGTCGAAGTCATTTATAAACGGTATGGTTTAAATAGTGATGGTGAAAATAATGGAATACATGAAAACAATTATGTGACAGCACTTCAGAATAAATGTGATGATGGAAGCACATGTGAAAGCGTTTTTCAACTTCACAGAGGTTCTTTGACTGGTAAACAAATGGAAAAACTAGGGCAGTTGTTGAAAGGGGAAAAAATTCAATGTGAAAATGTAGAGGGTTATTCTGTAAAAATGGTTCACATGCCAATTGCTTAGTGTAGGATTGTACAACAACACCGTATTGCTGCTATGATCGGTTGCATTTTTTTTATAAAACATAGTTTACTTTTCGACACCAAATTTCAATTTTTGTATCGAGCTGATCAGTGGTGAAAATTGGAAGATGTAGAGTCAAAAAATTGAACTAAGCCAAATTGATGCCCCTTTTCAAAATTTAAACTCTGATTAGCGACATTTTTTGTATAAGCTCTTTGCTTGCTCTGCACACTTTTTATGGTCGACAATGGGTTTAAATGACTCTTTTGGACACCACAGGTTTACATATTCTTCGTCTGGGTCGTATTTTTCAAATTGTGATGTTGGATTGAAAACTCTGAAATAGGGCTGGGCATCACAGCCAGTTGATGCTGCCCATTGCCAGTTGCCGTTGTTAACGGCAGGGTCGTAGTCGATGAGGTGTTGAGCAAAATACCGTTCGCCAAGGCGCCAATCGAGGTGGAGATCTTTTACTAAAAAGGAGGCTGTAATCATACGGACTCGGTTGTGCATATATCCTGTTTGATTTAACTCCCGCATCCCTGCATCGACAATTGGAAATCCAGTCTTCCCCTCACACCACGCTTTGAAATGTTTTTGATTGGTTTTCCAAGGAATGGCATCATATTTTTGACGAAAAGCGTGTCCCAAAACATGGGGAAAATGAAACGCGATATGGGTGAAAAAATCACGCCAGTATAGCTCTGAGATCAAGGTGTGGTTTTTGGAAAAAGTTTTGCAAATTTTATGGTACACTTCTCGTATCGAAACGGTCCCAAATTTGTTGTGTGCAGAGAGGTGTGTGGTGTGGTTTGCAGCGGGGAAATCGCGTAGTTTGTTGTAATGTTTTAATTTTCCAATATTGGTCAGTAGGCGGAGACCATCATGACGCCCTCCCTCTTTTCCAAGTCTATGTCTCACTTCATGACGTAATTTTTTGTCTCCAAATTTTGATCTGGAAATTAGATCTGGCTTCCGTACAGGAAGTTTTTGCGCTTTTTTGAAAAATGGTGTGAAAATGGTGTAAGGGGTTCCATCTGCTTTATGAATCGTTTCAGGCTCTTGCAAGAGTGCATCACCAAAACAATGGAATTGTACGGCATGAGATCGGCAGTGGGATGCAATTTTCTTGTCCCGTTTAATCGAAAAGGGGGTGTAATCACGGTTGAGGGTGAGGAGATCAATCTGATTTTCAGCTAAGATTTTATCGATCACCTGATCAGCAATCCCTTCAAAAAGATAGAGCCGCCCTCCCTTTTTCTTTAATCGCCCATCTAGGTCAGCAAGGGCGCTTAGCATAAAGGCAATTGCTTTGGGGGATTTATACCGGTTCTGCTCTATCTGTCTTGGATCAAAGATAAAACAGGGGTAGACTTCCTCAGCATGTGTAAGGGCAAAATTTAAAGCGGTGTTATCTTCAAGTCGTAGATCTCGGCGAAAAAGATGGAGGGCTGTTTTCACTTTAAGGTGTCCAATTCTCGAGCTTTTGTTCGTAAGTAGTGAGATTGCCAGACCATCCAAAAAGGTGCAGCAATTAAGGCTCCGCCTGCTACGAGATAGATCAGCCAAATAAGAACGAGCATATGGGCAATGACCGTGATGATATTGCCAACCCCCCAAGCAATCCCTAAAAAGACCAAAAATTTGGGAAATTGTCTCAGATGAGCTAAACTGATCACGATAAACCATACGCCTGGTACCCCAAGGGATAGGGCGTAGATTGCCGGATTTGCAACCCCAAATGCAATGATCACATGTTGAATAGCGGGGGGTGAAGCATCGTATTGAGCAGCTAAGTGAGGAACTTGTGTTGCATCTAATACACTTTGAAACATCCCAATTCCTAAGCCAATGATGGCAAGTAGGGTAAAAAGTGTTAAAATCCCTTCGTATTTCGCCTCTTTTAAACTGTAGATGGATGCAACAACACCCACTAGAGCTCCGTTGGCAATGATCATCAAACATTTTAGAAAAATAAAGTAACTTTGATACGATTCGAAATCGACAAAATATTGGTCAGAGGCAACATAGCTTGCAACGGAAGTGGGAGAGAAAAAAGCGCAGATGACGATCAAAATATAGCAGATCCCTGCAATCCATGCACAGAAACTCCCCATTTTCAACTGACTTGCTTGACCTGCTTTTTCATTCATATTTTTTTTATAAAGCATAGTTTACTTTTCGACACCAAATTTCAATTCTAGAGTTGATCAAAATGTCTTCCTAGAACTAAAGTGGAATCTTAAAATTATACAAGTAAGAGGTTGTAATGAAAATTTTAGCGTTGGCGATCGTCTGTTTTGCCCAAACATTTAATCAGTCGCTCTTTGCAAAAGAGTTGCTTCAAGGGTCTGGAACCCTTGCAACTGAAATGCGTACGGTGGCTCCATTTGAAAAACTTATGGTGAGAGGATCTGTTGATGTCTTTCTTAAGCAAGGAGATGAAATTGGTGTAGAGGTTGAAGCAGATGACAATATTGTCCAGTTCATCACAACAGATGTAAAGAGAAAAAGTCTCTATGTTGGGCTAGAACATCCTTCTAAATACAGAGGGATCAAGCCAAAGCAAGAGATCAAAGTGTTTGTCACAGCTCCTACGATTAATTCCATTCAGATCAATGGTTCTGGAGATGTAACAGGTGAAGGAGTCTGGAAATTTGAAGGGATCGATCTCTTTATCAGCGGGTCTGGTGATATCAAACTGTCATTCAATGGAGAAAATTTAAATGCTTCAATCCAAGGTTCAGGTACGATCGCTTTGGATGGAACTGTGGCTCACCAAACAATACGCCTGTCGGGTTCAGGGGGCTATAATGGAAAAGGTCTTCAAAGTGAAAGTGCTTCTGTTATCGTCAATGGCTCTGGAGATGTGCATTTAAATGTTAAGGATCACCTTGATGTTAAGCTCTCTGGAAGTGGAGATGTGATCTATGAGGGGAATCCACAACTCTCTAAGAGGATCAGCGGCTCTGGGCGGATCTCAAGAATTTGAGTTGTAAGCTCAATCTAGATTTTGAGTGTACAAGGAATTCTTTTTCGTTATATAGAATAGGCCATGAGGCTAGCGTGTTTATTCGCCATTTTCCTTGTGGGTTGTATCCATTATAAAGTTCCCAACGTAGGAGAAGGGCATCCCGCTTGTTGTGATATTACAACAACTCAATTTGAGCTCTCTCCTATTTTGGAAATAAATCCTCAACACCCTCTTAGTGACCCATGAAGAAAAGTGTTGTCATAGGGTTGTTTTTCCTCTTTGGGTGTTCAAGGGTGAGTGTAGATCCAGAACCTATTTTTAATGAGATTCAGTGCGATGTGATGAATCGTACACATCAAACTGTTTGTTGGGGGAAGGAGACAATCGATGAGCTCTTGCAAGAAGAGCTCACTCCAGAACTTGCTGTGACAGTTGCGTTGCTCAATAACAGTGAGCTTCGGGCAACTTACAGTCGTCTTGGGATTGCTCAAGCAAATGTTTATCAAGCGGCCCTTTTGAAAAACCCTATTTTTGCAGCTGCTTACAAATTTTCAACAACATCGAGTGTGACGGCGCTGATCGATGTTGCTCTTCTTCAAAATTTCTTAGAAGTTTTATTGATTCCACTCAAAAAACAGATGGCAGCAGATGAGTTGGAAGTGACAAAGGCATTTGTAACAACAAAGATTTTACAAATGATCGAACAGACGAGAATTGCCTTCTACTCTTTCCAAGCCAAGCAACAAATTTGGGACCTCAAACAAAAAGTTCTCTTAGGAGCAGAAGCGTCTTATGAAGCGGCGAGGCGACTTGTTGCTGCAGGGAATCTAAGAGAATTAGATTGCATTACAAAACGTCTTTTTTATGAGCAAACCAAAGTGGAAGTTGCTTCTTTAGAGATCGAAGTGCTCAGAGCAAGGGAGAGGCTAAATGTCCTTATGGGTCTTTTTGGAAGGCAAATTGAATGGAAGAGCTGTGCTGATTTACCTGTTGTTCCAGAGATGAAAATGGATTGGAATGACTTGGAAAATCGAGCCATTGCAAACAGTCTTGATTTGAGAATAGTACGTAAACAGCTCCATGCAACTGCTGCTGGATATGGAATTGAGGCGACACGTCTTGTTTTCCCTGAAATCGATATAGGCCCAATCGGTGAGAGGGAGTCAGATATTTGGTATGTTGGTCCTGGATTCTCTTTCCCTCTCCCCATTTTCGACTATGGACGTGGGATTTCAGCAGCAGCCCATGCCGAGCTTTCTCGTCAAAGCCGCCACTACACTGCTCTTGCAATTGAAATTCGGGCTGCCGCTCGATTGGCAAGGTTGAAGGTTTTAAATGCTTTTCGGCAAACCAGGTATCAACAAGAAGTGATCGTTCCTCTAGCAGAGAAAATGACTCATCTGACTTTACTGCAGCACAATGCAATGCAATTAGGTCTGTTTACCTTGCTCGGTGTAAAATTAGAGGAGATGGAGAAAAAAATCACGGCAGTTGAAGCGTTAAGAGATTATTGGATCGAACGTAGTCGGTTTGAATTGTTATTAAATGGACATATGGAGAAGAGAGAGTGGTTAGATCTATTTTTCTGATTTTGTGTTGTTTGGTAAACACACTCTACTCCACTCCTCTAACCCCTTGGGCAAAAGCCGAAGAAGAGCACCTCCCTCCTGGAGAGGTGGGTAAAGATTATACACCAGCTGTTATTCCAAATGGCCAGACACTTGACTACCAGGTTGTTGATGGAGTGAAAGTGTTTCATCTTATCGCTGAGCCAATTGAGTGGGAAGTGGCAAAGGGGTTGACAATTCACACTTGGGGATACAATGGATCTGTTCCAGGCCCTTTGATTGAAGCGACAGAAGGAGATCGTGTTCGGATTTATGTGACAAATAAACTTCCCACCCCCACAACTGTTCATTGGCATGGTGTATTGCTCCCTTGTGGAATGGATGGAGTCTCTGGTTTAACACAACCTGCAATCCCTCCTAATGAAACCTTTCTCTATGAATTTATTTTTGCTGAAAGTGGAACATTCATGTACCACTCCCACCATCAAAATATGACACAAGAGGGAATGGGTTTAATTGGAATGATCATCGTCCATAAACGGGAACCAGATCGATCAAAGCGGCCTGATCGAGATTTTTCTATTATGCTCCACGAATGGAATATCAAAGTGGGAACCTCAAGGCCAAATGTATTTGAAGAAGGTGGCTTTAATCTACTGACGATGAATGGAAAAGTGATGCCTTCGACAGAGCCTTTAGTCGCTGAGCTAGGAGATACGGTTTGGATTCGGTATGGAAATTTAAGCGCGATGGATCACCATCCCATCCATTTACATGGCTACTCTTTTACCGTCATTGGAACAACAGGAGGGTGGGCTCCAGATAAATCTGTTTTACTTCCTGAAACCACTGTTTTTGTTCCTGTTGGAGAAGTCAAGGTGACAGAGTTTTTGGCAAATAACCCAGGAGATTGGGTCTTTCACTGCCATATGACGCACCATACAATGAACCAAATGGGGCATCAATTTCCAAATACAGTGGATATGGATGTAGGGGATTTAGACCAAAAGATCCAACAGTTGATCCCAGGATACAAAACATTGGGAGTAAGGGGGATGAGAGATATGACAGAGTCAGGGATGCCAATTCCACACAATAGTATTCCGATGCTTGGCTTTGATGGGCAGTTTGGAGATACTGTTCTAGGAGGAATGGCAAACGTTTTAAGAGTGAGAGAAAACCTTAAAAACTACAATGAAAACCCTGGACCATACCACTTTCCTAAAGGTTCTGTCGCAGCTCCTCCTACTCGAGAAGAGTTGGAAAGAGATGGAATTTAAGATTCCTATAAAGCGAGGTTTAAAGCCATTTTGTAGGTAAGGCACTGGTGGGGGATCATCGTATGGATCCTATTTTCTGAGCAAATAGCATCGTTCTTTAGGCTTTCAACGAGTGCACGAGCAAGGGGAAAGCTGATCGAGGTAACAAAGAAAAGCCAATAGCTCGATAGATGGGGAGTGAGAACAGGCACTTTTATAATCCAGCGACGTAACCCTCGTATTTTTGCAAAGCGGAGCAACATATCGTAATACGTCAGTTTTTCAGGTCCTCCGATATCAAAGCGGTTATTCAAACACATTTGGTTTTCTAGGACCGCCTGTAGATAAAAGATTACATCCTCAATAGCAATCGGTTGGCAGAGGCTATTTACCCAGCGGGGAGCGACCATTGCAGGAAGTTTTTCAACTAGATCGCGGATAATTTCAAAAGATGCACTTCCACCTCCTATAATAATCCCGGCTCGCAAAACAGTTAGAGGGATGCGGCTTTTTGCTAAAACATCTTCAACATTGCGTCGAGAATTTAAGTGCTCTGAAAGATGATTTCCAGACGCTAAGCCTCCGAGGTAAATGATCTGTTTGCAGTCGGTTTTTTCAACCGCTTTACAAAAATTTTCGGCCGATTTGGCTTCATCATCATAGAAGCCCTTCCCTTTTTTCCCCATAGAATGAACAAGATAGTAAGCAGCTTCGATGGTATGGGGAATCGATTGTAATGAGTTCTTATCTAAAAGATCTCCTGTGATCACCGTCACCTGTTTTTGCAAATCTAAAGGAATATCCAGAGTGTGTTTGGTACGAACCAAAGCCGTTATATGGTGCCCTTTTCGTGCTAGGGCAAGGAGGAGTTGAGAACCAATATAACCATTGGCTCCTGTCACTAAAATATGAATAGGATCACCATTTTACCTTCTTTAAAATAAAGGTTTAACATATGTGTAGAATAAGTGAATGTTTTTTTTCTTTTATTTTTGCTTGGTTCAATTGCGGTTGCCTCTCTTTGGATTGGAAAAAAAAGTCAGGGGGTGAAATCTCAAGATGGCTTTTTTCTGATGGACAGGAAGCTGAGTTTTTTCTCTCTCATAATGACTCTTCTTGCAACTCAAATTGGGGGTGGGATGTTGATGGGCGCTGCTGAAGAGGCGTACCAAAGGGGATGGATCGTTCTTTTTTATCCCCTTGGAATGGTTTTGGGAATGCTCACTCTTGGGCTTGGCTTTGGAGCAAAGATGCGCCGGTTAAATTTAACAACCGTTGCAGAGCTTTTTGAGAAAAAATACCGATCGATTAACCTCCGCCGAATCGCTTCTCTATTGTCGATTATCTCTCTCATGTTTATCTTGGTTGCTCAAGCTGTTGCGGCAAGAAAATTCTTTTTATCTATAGGCTTTACACACAATTTCCTCTTCATCTTTTTCTGGATTATTTTAGTCGCCTATACTGTGATGGGTGGATTCAAAGCTGTGGTTATGACAGATGTTTTGCAGTGCTGCTTTATTCTTTTTGCATTTATCGTCACATTTTTTGCCATTAAACTAGGAGCTCCTCCTCTCTCTTCTTCTTCTTCTCTAGTTGAGGGAGGTCATTCTCCTTGGGTCTCGTGGCTTTTGATGCCCTTTTTTTTCACATTGATTGAACAAGAGATGGGGCAACGTTGTTTTGCATCAAAATCTCCATGGGTTTTCTCCCTCTCTGCATGTATTGGATCTTTTGTGTTATTTATCGCTTCACTCTTTCCAATCTATCTAGGTATTTTAGCATCGAAAATAGGTCTTATCATTCCTGAAGGGGCCAGCGTCCTTATCACATCTGTTGAGCAATTGACAAATTCAACAATTTCAACACTCTTGATCTGTGCAATATTGGTTGCTGTCATCTCAACAGCAGATTCACTTTTATGCTCAATTAGTTCGAATCTAGCCTATGACTTCACGGCTGATACTATCTCTGTTCGCTTCTGCCGCCTCTTGACTTTTGTTGTTGGAGCATCCGCCCTTCTCTTTTCATTTCTATTTAGTAATGTGCTTGCGGTTTTGATCTTTTCACAAGTTTTGATCGTCTCTGTGTTGTTTGTTCCTGTGATCATGGCTCTTTTTTTGACAAATCTTTCCAAAAAAGCTGCTATTGCAAGCATGTCACTTGGAGGGGTGACACTTCTTTTTTCTTATAATCACCCTCTCCCTTTCCTTCTCCCTCTCCTTTTTTCAATGGGAGGTTTTTTCCTTTTTTCCATTAGAAAAAAAGCAAGTGTCATTTCAGATTAATACTCTTCGTGGTAGTACTCTTTTAGAAAAAAAGAGATGCATAATGCAATGAGTAGAGCTAAAGGAAAAATACTCATCGCCAGCTTCCAATGGCCTGTTGTAAAAATCTGCACCCCATCAGCTGTTTTCCCAATCCAAAGTTGGCTTAAGAAAAAAGCTGCAATCATTTGGAAAAGCGCTGCGCTCAAAGTGCCAAAGAAGCTGATAAAACCACTTGCAGAACCTGCAGCACGGTCGTGATGTAAGAGCATATTGAGCGAAACATTGAGGTATTGGGGGCTTGAAAAAAAACCGACACAGAAGAGAAGGAGGAGAACAATTTTTTCATCGAGATGGTTGAGATAAATCACAGGGAGTAAAGAGAGGAGAGTGAGACATATTCCTCCTATGATCAAAGGGCGTCTTTTTCTAACTAGATCAGAAAGGCGTCCAGCAAGAGGTGAACCAATGATCCATCCAAGAAAAATCATCGATGTTGTGAGACTTGCTGTAGTCGCACTTAAATTGTGTGTCTGCTTTAAAAATTCTACGCCCCAAAAAAAACCAAATCCCGCTGTCGTCGCAAGGTAGAATAGCGTGCATAGTGCATTTAACCAAGATTGGGGGTGTGAGATCACCTCTTTTAGCCCTCTGAATGTTTCTTGTACCGTTGTTGCATGTGCTGAAAGATGAAGTGTCTTAGGGCGGAAATAAACAGTTAGGTAGATAAGTAAAGAGAGGACGATCCCAATGATTCCGATGAGAACCGTCACAGCTGTCCACCCAAATTTTTGATCTAAAAAAACAATAGGGCTTTGTCCAGTCAATGATCCAGCAAACATGATCGCTCCAGATAGCCCAATAAGAACTCCTATCCATTTTTTTGAAAACCAATGTGTTGAAATATAGGCAATTGCAATAAAACTGAAAGCTGAACACGCGCCACCTAAAATTCGTGCTCCGACTAAAAGAGTTGTTGTTTTAGAGAGACCAAAACCGATGCTAGATAGACCTAAAAGAAATGCTGTGATAGAGATTGTCTTCCCAGCGCCGTAACGATCGATCAAGAGGGCTGCTGGAAAAATCATCAAACCCCTTGTGTAGTAGAAGAGGGTGTTGTAGAAGGTGACATCTTCAATCTGAAGGTGGAAAGTTTTCATCGTCTCTTTTATCATGACAGAAGGGTAGATTTGGATGATGGTCGTGTAATAGAGGAGAAGAGCTGCAAGAAGCCAGATCGCAAATTTAGAAAAAGAGGCGTGTCTATCTATCAGCATGAATTCATATTTACAAAAAGCATCTATTTTATCTAAATTTTAATTGCATTTTGGAGGAATAGGCAGATGAAATTTTATGTCGCAACGAGTTTGTCGAGAGCAAAAATGCACAATCAAGTGCGCGATGCTCTCATCTCAAAAGGGCATGAACTCACCTACGACTGGACACTCCATGGAAGTGTCAAGATGGTGAGTTTAGACCGGCTGGCTGAAGTGGGAGAGAGAGAAGTCAAAGGGATTGCTCAAGCCGATGTTGTTGTTCTTCTTCTCCCTGGGGGCAAAGGGACACATGTTGAATTGGGACTGGCTGCAGCCTTAAAAAAACCGATCATCCTCCATAGCGAAACAAAGACCCCTTTTAAGCTTGGAGAAGAAATTTGTGCATTCTATTGCCTTAAAGGAGTGAAACAGATCCACTGTTCTATGGAGAGCCTTTGTCAAGAGCTTCCCAAGGTTGTAGAAACAATGGTTCACTATGTGTAGTTGTCGGTCTTCTTTTGAAGAACAGCAACTGGAATTGGAGAAATCCCAAGCCATGAAGCAGCTAGAGCGCGGTGTCGGCCTTCATGCCCTAAGATTGTATAGCCAGGACTGATCTCATATTTTTCATGTGGCTTCATCATGAGAGGAGCAAATTTAGTTGTTTCCTCGCCACTTGCAAGACGTTGCATCTTATAGATAATCCAAGGCATACTCTCTTGCGCCGGCTGACATGAAAAATGGGGGTCAACTCGATGTAGGTAAGTTGTAGGTGCCATCCATTCTATGTTGTAGGGCTCATAGCCATAGCTTCCAATCCAGCTAATTGTCTTTTGATCTTTTAGGTTTCCTGAAAAAATGGTTGTGCTGTTTACTTCTTTTAAAGCTTTAGGTCTTTGAGGTTCTGGAATAAAAGCGATAGGGATTTTGGGAATACCGAGCCATTTGGCAGCTAGAACCTTTTCTTTATCCTTTAAAATAGATGTATCGGGATATGTGTAATGGTCGACAACTAGGGGATGGAGCAGAGTCTCTTTTTCACCACGGTAAATAGCCCTTATTTCCTCAACAATCAAAGGCATCTTCTGCTCTCCGGGGTGGAGGTAGAAATCAGGAGCTAGCGTAGAGAGATAGTCATCAGGTGTTACCCAAAAAAGGTTGTAGTGTTTCCAAGCATGTTCTTCTAATTGAGTGAGGTCGCCTGAAAAAATTGTGGTCCCTTCCACTCCTTCTAGAGGAGTAGGTTGTGAAACCCTCTTTAATTGATCTAAGGTGGAAATTTCTGTTTTAACACCTTCTAGAGATTTGCTTAGAAGGTGCCGATCGAAGGAAAACCATCCAAATAGATAATTAAAAACCGAGCGAATTTTTCCACAAATTCCAGAATAATAGCTGTTTGAAATACGTTCTCTGAGGAGGCCGATAGCCTTTTCAGCTGTCTCATCACACGCCGTCGCATTGGTTGTAAAGCGACTAAAAATACCCACTAATTGATCGGCAGAGAGCTTATTTGGACACGCAGTAGAGGCTTCAAATGAAAAATTATAAGATTTTTCATTTCCATAGAGATAAGCCCCTTCTTCACGTGCTTTCAAGTAGAGAGCCGAGAAATCAGAGAGGGTATAGGAGTCTGATTGACTGATATAAAGCATAGAAATATTTTAACATATTTCCATTAATTTATGATTAAGACACTAATATTGAATGAGTTGATCGATCTTCTTTGTGAAGGCATCAAAGGCGTGACAGGTGGTGTACATTTTTTGCATTTGAGAGAGCTTTTTGTAGAGCTCAGGGCTTTGAGAGAGCTTGAGAAGGTTTCTGAAGAAATGGGGGTCATTCCAGTCTATAATGAGCTCTCCTAGGTCAAATTTGAGCAATTCATCGGCTAACCATGTTTTTTCTTGTACAAGGGGGATTTTCCCCATCCAGATCGCTTCGACAAAGATCCCTGAGGTGCGTCTTCTATACCGGTAAGAGCTGTAGGGGAGGAGGATAAAGTCAGACTGTTCAAGGGTTTTAATGTACGCTTCACGCGATAAACTCTTGGGGTGTTGTTCAATTGGCAAGATCGAATTTTCGATATTGATCCCTTCTGAAAGGATGATCTTGAATTGGAGTGCTTCAGGTTCGTGTGATTTGATCAGTCGTAAAATTTGGTGAATCCCTTTCTCTTTCCGTGGTTCGCCAAGGAAACAGCAGGTGAAGGTTGTTGGCTTTTGGAAAGGAAGAGGGGCAAAATCAATGTGGGGGAGGGGCATGACATGGAAGGTGTGATTGAGCTTTTCACCAAGGAAGCTAGCAATTGCATTGCTGTCGGAAAGAAATTGCACTCGCTTGCCAAATTTTAGACGGAGAAGTTTATAAAACAGGCGTACTTGAAACCGATCTCGCCCCCTTTTCCAAATATGGTCATCTCGAAATAAGATCCAAATGGCATCTTTTTTCCGTCCAAAGAAGAGAGCTGAAAAAATGAAAATGCGGAGATCTCTCCGTCCAAAACTTTCTAAAAAAAAGATGCGATGCTTGTCGTGTCGCTTAAAAATTTGACGACACCGCCGCGCAAATTTTTTTTTCTTTTTTTGATCGGAAATAGAGGGAAACCACTTTGTCCAGCCCAAGGGAAGAGGGGAGATAGAGCACTCTTCGTGCGTGTAAGCGTGGAATTTCCCTCCAAGCTTCTCGATAGCTTCTTGGCAAGCGACGTGGTAAGAGAAGGGGTGTCCTGATTCGCAAAAACAGTAATGGGCAAATGAATGAAATGAAAACACAGTGGCATTCTATCTAGAATTGTGGTAAAATCAACACAATTTTTATGATTTTTGACGCTCTTTCAAATCTGGATGCTCTTTTTTGGGGTTATATCGCCTTTGTGCTGATCATGGTCCTAGGAGTCTTACTGAGCCTGCAAATGCGTTTTGCCCAGGTTTTTCATCTCCCTTCGTTTTTCAAAACTTTCTTTCACTCTTTTGAGGTGAAGGAGTCTGGTCGAGGCGTGCATCCCATTCGAGCGTTTTTTGCCTCAACAGGAGGGATGATTGGCATTGGAAATGTCGTTGGAATCGCAACAGCGGTTCAACTCGGTGGTCCGGGAGCTTTGATGTGGGTTTGGATTGCCGGAATCATCGGTGCTATTGTGAAATATAGCGAAATTTACCTTGGATTCAAATACCGAGTTGAAAACCGACAGGGAGGGTATGACGGGGGGCCGATGTACTTTTTGAAAAAAGCTTTTAAATGGTCTTGGATTCCAGCATTTATCTCTATCTTACTCTGTATCTACGGTGTAGAGATCTACCAGTTCTCGGTGATCACCGAAAGCATTTCGACTAATTGGCATATCAATCGTTTGGTTGTGATCACGGTCTTGCTCATGGCTGTTTTATGGGCCTCCTATGGTGGAGTGGCCCGAATCGGGAAGATCTGTAGCTGGGTTGTCCCTCTATTTTTAGTGATCTATCTTGCGATGGGCTTTTGGATTATCCTTCATGAAGTGACGGTTTTGCCAGCTCTTTTAGCTGTCGTGGTCAAGTCAGCCTTCACTGGCCACGCTGCTGTTGGAGGATTTGCTGGCGGTGGGATGATTTTAGCCGTTCAGCACGGGATTGCCAGAGCCGCTTACTCAGCTGACATCGGTGTCGGATATGACTCTATTATTCAAAGTGAATCGAGAGCGACTCATCCCGAGCATCAAGCTAAATTGGCCATTCTAGGGGTTTTTATCGATAATGTGATTTGTACAATCACAATCCTAACTGTTTTGCTTACAGGGGTTTGGACGATGTCTGCAGAAGGATCTTCTATCATTCAAGCCGCCTTTGGGCACTATTTTCCCTACATGAATATCTTTCTTCCTTTCTTTTATATTGTTACAGGTTACACAACCTTAATTGCTTACTTCTGTGTTGGGATCAAATGTGCGACATTCCTTCTCCCAAACTACGGTGCTCGCCTCTATTTCTTCTTTGGATCGACGATGTTGCTCCTCTTTTCTTTCCTCCCTCAGAGCCAAGCGCTCTTGGTTATGTCGGTATGTGGGGCTTTACTGCTTATATTCAATCTCTTAGGTATTTTTCGCCTGAGAAAAGAGATTGGATATTTATCTGAAACTAAATTAGCTATTAATAGTTAATTATAGTAATATCATAATTATGAGTGCTTGGGATATTAGTATACTTTGTATAGTCGCTGTTTGTGCGCTTGCTTTTGTGATTTTAGCTGGTTTTGCGATTCAAACATTGATTTCTGTCACTAAAACGACAAAGGCTGTACGAAAGCGGATCCATGCAATTGACCCTCTGCTTCATATCTTGAAAAGGGTGGGGCGAAGTGTCGATGATGAGGTGGAGTACTTAGATTCTTATGCACGCCGTTTTGGATATAAGCGTCGCGGGGGAGGGTATGATATGCTCTTAGACGCTGTAAAATGGTTAACCATTGGTGGGTCAATCATTTCTAAATTCCGTAAAAGGAGAAAGTAAGATGGGAAGACGTGTTGATAAGTGTGGGAGCTTTATCAAGGGAGCTGTGTTAGGGGGAATTGCATTAGGAACTGCAGCTCTTCTGTTCGCCCCAAAATCGGGGAAAAAGCTTAGAAGAGAAATTAAGGGGAAGGCAAATCATGTTAAAGAAGATGCGAAAGAAGTATACGAAGATCTGTGCAAACACTCGAAAGGGTTTGCGCAAGATACTAAAAAAACTGCGAAAAAGCTAGCGAGAGAATTTAAGCGGAAGTGAGGTGAGAGCGGAGTAACCACGCTTGCTTGTCGTGGTCTCTCATCTGCTGAACAAGGAGATCCGATGTTCCGTGATCTTCGATGCTGTCGGCAAAACCAATCGCTTCTCGACAATGTTCTACAAGCTTTTCGTGTACAGAGACTAATTCTTCGATCATCTCACGGTCTGTGAGATTGGTCGGAGATTCTTTCAAACAACTCAACTTGATAAATTCTGCCATAGACCCTGGTGAAGTGCGTTGAAATTGCCGAATTCTTTCGGCAAGTTCATCTCCAAGTTCTTGTAATCCTTCATATTGTGATTGTAACAACTTGTGGTACATGAAGAACTGAGGGCTTACCATATTCCAATGAAAATTCAATGTTTTCACATAGAGTACGAAGGTGTCAGCGACAAGGTGTGAAAGTTTGTCGCACATTTGATCGATTGTTTTTGTATCCATGCTCTCCCTTCTATCAAATTTTTTTTAGGATGACAAGAGTCTTTGTCTTTTTTTTTGAGACGCTTTATAACAGATTCACAATGGTTTTAGAAAAGATCGATAGAGATGATGTTTTTTTAAGAGAAAATCTCAATTTACTCCCAGCTTCTTTCTTAAGTGCTAAAGATTCGGAAGTGTTAGATCGGATTATGTTATTGATTCGATTCTTCCCCGATCCTCACCTCTACCCCTCCCTTCTTCTCGCTCTTTTGAGACTTCCAGTTTCTTTTAAAAAAGTGCGCACCGTTGCCCATTTGAGTCGTTTGATTGCTGCTGAATATTTTTACAAACGAAAGGTTTTAAAAGGGGAAGGGTCTTTCCGTCTTCTCTATGTGAAGTTATTGCCGACAAAATTGGAGTTCCCTTTTGGAACAAAATCGGTTTTAGGGATTGTAGTTGTCTTTAATTTAATGAAGCAGCGAGAAGCATTTGAAGAGCAACATGTCACTGAAGCTGTATGTCATATAATCCCTGGTGTAAAGCGAATTGAAAGCTCTTTTGTCGATTACCAAGACAAACAAAATCAAGTCCACTCGGTCTATTTGGAGATTGAGCATGAAAGGGGTTTTTCAAATGATGAGATAGAAAAATTGAAAAAGGAGCTTCCAAATGAGCTCAAGAGATGCATTGAGCAGCTGGTTCCCATGACGTTTATGCGTCGCAATGAAGAAGAGGTTTACCGCAATATTTTGGCTTTACGCGATCAACTGAAATCGGTACGCGATATTCCTCAGATGACGATTTCTTTTGAAGAGCAGACGCAGTTTGATCTATTTTTTACGGTGGTTTTACTCCGTCTTGTCAAAGGGAAAGAGCCTTCAGTGAGAGAGCTTGTTGAGAGGAGCAATCCAGACATTGTCTATATCCCTGACCGTGTTGATTTGGTCGGCTCACTTCGCAAGCACTATCAAAAGGAGGCTACGGTCTTTAGACTGCAACTTCCCAAAAGCATTTTTTATCGGAAAGATCGATCTGTCAATCTCTACAAGGCTAGACGGCATGTTGTAATGATGCTCTCAAATGCTTTGGGCCAAGTGCGTGATTATAATGGGGGATTGATCCTCAAACAAAATGAGCGCCTCGAAGATTTTTTGTCGATCATGCCAAAATACCACGACGAATTTTTGTTGGAAAATTTCTTCTATTCTGTCACTCCAATTGCGATGCAATCGATCTTACCTGCCTCTTTAGTAAAAGAGTGGTTTCTCACATTCTCTGAGCTTAGTGATCGAGTGATTCCGAAGAAAAAGCCGTACCTCCTCTCTTTTTGTAAACGGGAAGAGGCGATAATTGTCATTGTTCGCTCTGATGATAGCTCGTTTAAAGAAGAGTTGCTCAACCTTGTTACAAGGCTTAAAATCCCTTCCCTTGAACTCGCTTTTTCAGAAGTAAAAATTCATGGTGCTTACAGCTTTGGTTTTCTCTACCGCCCTTCTCAATTTGGAACAGAAAAATTATTTACCTCTGCGGTTAAAGAGGTGATGGAAAAATGGGGCAACAAGGTGCGTGAGCAGCAAACCCTTGCCATTGCCCTTCACGGCTACGATCCGAGTCTCGATCCGCGGATTGCGAAGGGAGACCAATCTTATATCGTAATCAAAATGTTGTTTGAGGGATTGACCCGGATTGGAAGGGATGGAAAACCTCAGATGGCGATTGCAAAATCGTATGAGGTTTCTGAAGATTTTAAAACCTATACGTTCTACTTGCGCGACACAAAATGGTCGAATGGAGCACCAGTGACAGCGCACGACTTTGAATATTCTTGGAAAAAAGCGATCACACCTCACACTCAGTCTGCCTTTTCATACACGCTTTTCATGATTAAAAATGCCCGTCTTGCTAAAGAGAAAAAAATTGGGCTTGATCAAGTGGGAATTCATGCTGTTGATGATCGAACACTAGTTGTTGACCTGGAGTATCCTGTTCCCTATTTTCTCGAAGTTGTTGCCCATTGGACCTACTCTTTGATCAATAGTTTAGTCGATAGAATGCATCCGGGATGGGCATTTCAAGCAGGAGAGAAATATGTTTGTAATGGCCCTTTCAAGCTTGCTGAGTGGAAGAAGGGAAGAGCAATTACAGTTGTGAAAAACCCTCTTTACTGGGATCAAAAAGAGGTTAAATTAAGCAAAATTTCGATTCATATGATCGACTCGGGTCAAAATGAACTCCGGATGATGGAGACAAATGAGTTAGATATGGCGGGGCGGCCGATGACGACTTTCCCCCTTTCTGGTTTTGAGCACACTCTTGATGAAGTGGACCTGATCTCTTATCCGCTTTTTGGGGTTTTTGCGCTCAGTTTCAATACGATGCAATTTCCTTTTAACCACAAAAAAATTCGGCAAGCATTCGCTTATGCGATCGATTACACCACACTGCCCAACCTCGTTCCACACGAGTATGGAGGTCCATGTTGTTCAATTCTTCCGACGCAACTTTCACTTCATACACAGTCGCTCTCTCCTATGAAGGATTTAAAAAAAGCGCGCGCTCTCTTCCGTGAAGGATTGGGTGAGATTGGATTTGTAAAGTCAGATTTTCCCCGTTTAACCCTTTCATTCCACAAAAGAATGCATAGAGAACAGCTATTCAATCAATTGAAACATCAGTGGAAAGAAGCATTTGGCATTGAAATACATCTCGAAGGTCTTTCATGGGGAGAACAGTTTGACCGGATGATTCGGGGAAAGTATCAATTTGGTGCTGTAGAACAGCGTGCTTTTTGGCACGACCCTCTTCATCTGCTCGATCGTTTTCAGAAAAAATCAAATTTGCTCAACCTCTCATTTTGGGAGAACCAAACATTTCAAGCGGCAATGAAGAGAGGATTAGAAAAGAGCACAATTGAAAAGCGGGATGATTATTTACGAGATGCAGAGAAAGTTCTTGTTGAAGAGATGCCGATGATTCCTCTCTACCAACTGTCGGGAAATTATCTCAAAAGACGAGGAGTCAAAGGGGTTTACGCTTCAGAATTTTTCCAAGCAGACTTTAAGTGGGCCTTCAAGGAGCTCTAATAATAGGGTTTAGGGTTTTCTTCGTAACCATATTTGAGACTTATGGAGTGGTACACAGTGGTACCAATACCCAAAAGTGTACCAAGAGTGCCTACAACTTGTGGCCCAATTCTTCCAGCAATTGCAGCGCCTCCAACTCCTGCAATAATGGGAACTACGACAAATAAATAGAAAAGAAACAGGGCTTTATCATCTGATGTATCATTTCTCGATAAGAAAAGTGATGCAAGAGGGAGAATCCCACTGATTACAATAAAAGAGTAACTCATTGCAGGGTAGCTTATGATAGATCCGTGTGAGAGTCTGGCAATGAGAGTGATTGCAATAAGAGCAATACCTGAGATAATGCACACAGCATCGAGCGCCTTACGGGCTGTGATGCACGTTTCATCACTAAGAGTGAAGGAACATATCTCCATAGGAAGCCTCTCTTTATTTTATGTTAATATTTTAATAGAAGAGGCTTTTAAAGTAGAGCTTTTATTCTAAATTGATGGAATCACCTACCCGTTTCTCTGAAAAGGTGGTGCGGGCCAATGTCTCGGGAATAAAATGAACTTCAAATTTTTTGTTGTCAGGCTGGCAAACTGTGAGGCTTGCTCCGTTTAGGCTGACAAATCCTTTGTGGAGAAGCTCTTTAGAAGGGGTTGAAAATGTATAAACATTCTTTTTTATTTCGATGAGTTTGACCGTTTGTAAAACATGTCCTGAAACGAGGTGTCCTCCAATTTCATCTCCATATTTTAAAGAGCGTTCAATATTGACCCGATCTCCCTTTTTAAGCTCTCCCAAGGTGGTACACCGCACTGTCTCTTCGGTGAGATCAAAGTGGACCCCTTTGTCTTCAAATCGGACCGCAGTGAGGCAAACCCCATCGATGGAAACGCTGCTTCCAAAGAGAAGTGTTTCATAGGTGAAATCGACAAGAAGGTGCTTTTGTGAACAGTCGATAATGGTGCCGATTTGTTGGATAATCCCTGAAAACATCGCTTAACTTCTTTTAAAATGGCGGTAGAGTGTGATGATAATGACTAAAATAGTAAGAGGCAAGATAAAGAAATAGAATGCCATAGTAAAGAGGGGGAGGAAAGAGGGAAAGAGGAGGCATACCATGTAAAGCGCATAGAATCCAAGGAGAACAAACCCTTCCCAACGGGCAATGATATGTCCTGTGATCGCCAAGGGGAAGGTGGCAATCGCAGCGGCAAGCATAACGGGGAGATCAAAAGAGAGAACCTTGGAATCGATAGCGATTCCATCAGAGGCAAGAAGGGCTGAGAAACCTGCTACAGCAAGGAGGTTGAAGAGATTGCTTCCAATCACATTCCCAATCGCCATCTCGGGTTCTCCTCGGCTGATCGCTGTGATGGAGGCAGAGAGCTCGGGAAGAGAGGTTCCGATAGCCACAAAGGTGAGTCCAATGAAAAGGGAGCTTAAGTGAAGCGATTCGGCAAGTGAGGTGGCTCCTATCACAGTCCAGTTGGCACCAAAGGCGAGGAAAAGAAGTCCTCCAATGATCCAAATAATTTGGAGGTAGAGAGGGAGGGTTGCTCTTGCTTTTTCTTTGGTTTGGGTTGTTTTAACGGCAAACCAGGTATAGAGCATGATTCCGGCGAAAAGGAAAATCCCCTCTCCCCTTGATAAGCTCCCATTTTGGGCAAAGGCCCAAAAAAAGAGGGAGACTGCGATCATAATAGGGACATCGACGCGGATCAGCTTTTTTTCAATATGGACCGGTTTGATGATGGCAACAAGTCCGAGGATGAAGAGGGTATTAAAAATATTACTCCCAACAATGTTTCCCATAACAAGTGCTCCCTCCCCCCGCCAAGCTGCAACACCGCAGGTTGCAATTTCAGGGGCAGAGGTTCCAAAAGCAACGACTGTAAGACCAATTGTCAGGGGAGAAACTTTAAACGTTGCCGCAAGCTGAGAAGCACCGATAACAAGCAGTTTTCCTCCAATCACTAAAAATAGTAAACCGAGTAGAAATAGGACCATCTATTCTTTTGTAGAAAAAAGTGGATTTAATATCGATCAAAAGCTATCTTGCACGATTTATGAAGTGTCCATTTTGTGGTTTTGGTGAACTGAAAGTGACCGATTCAAGAAATGCCTTGGATGTGAATGCAATCCGTCGTAGGCGGGAGTGTCTCAATTGTAACTGCCGTTTCACAACATTTGAAACAGTTGAATTAATCCTCCAGGTGAAAAAGCGAGATGGTCTTTATGAAGATTTTCAAGAACAAAAGTTGATCAGTGGACTTGACTCCGCTTGCCGCCACACGTGTGTTTCACACGCACAAGTGCGAACCCTTGCCTCAACAATTGTTGCCGAGTTGATGCAACAGCAGTTGAGAGAAATTACTTCGAGAGAAATCGGCGAAATTGCAATGAAATATTTGAAAACAATGGATACGATTGCGTATATCCGGTTTGCATGTGTCTATCGTCGTTTTAAGGATATCGGGGAGCTGATGGAAGCGATCCATTCGGTCACCCCAGAAGAAGTAGGAGGAGAATAATGGGATTAAAAAAAGCAGAGATTGAAAAATTTAAACTAAGACTAGAAGAGATGAAGCGGCAGCTCACCCACACCATCGAAGGGGGAACTGAAGCTGTCAAAAAGCCTGATGAAGCGACAGGTTATTCTCAACATCAGGCCGATCAAGGGACAGATGATTTCGATCGAAGAGTGAGTATAGAATTAACTTCAAAAGAATTTGATGTTTTACGTCTTATCGACCGTGCGCTTGAAAAAATTGAGGAAAACACCTATGGAATTTGCGACATCACAGGGGATGAGATTCCTTATCCTCGCCTAGATGCCGTCCCTTATGCAACAATGACTGTCCAAGCGCAGGAGCAGTTTGAAAAAGGGTTGCTGACGGAATAAGAACGGTTCTGTTAAACTCTCTCTCATGTCTAGAATTTTTTGGATGCTGTTGCTGGGGTTACCCCTTCTTTTCGTAGATTTTGCCTCTAAATGGGCTGTTTTCAACCATTTGAAGCAGGCGGTTCCTGTTTTTCAAAATTTTCTTGGGATAGATTTTGCAATCAGTCTCACCTTTAATCGAGGGGCTGCTTGGGGACTTTTCTCTGATTTCCAAGTTCCTCTCCTCGTGATTCGAATGGCTGTAATTGTAGGCCTTTTGGTCTATTTGGTTCGAAATAAAGATCACCGCCTCTTTCTTCCTCTTGTCCTCATTTCCTTTGGGGCAATCGGCAATGTGATGGATTTTTTCCTCTATGGATTTGTCATTGATTTTCTCCAATTCAATTTTTGGGGTTACCATTTTCCTCTTTTCAATATTGCCGATACAGCGATCTCCGTTGGAGTGATTTGGCTTTTTATCTTATCAACCTTTTTGAAAAAACATGAACATAGCCAAATTGATCAAACTTCCGCTTCTGATTGATGCAAGTGAGATGGAAGCTCTTCTCAACTTGCTCCCATTTGCGATCTATAATGTTCAGGGGATTGTTCCAAAGGGAGAAGAAAAAATCTCTAAAGAGACTTTTTTGCAAATGTATACCGACTATCTCGATGGATTGAAAGGAGGGGATGAGAAGGTTCCCCATTTTGCTCCCGCTTTTTCTGTCACAGAAGAGGCGTTTACTTTTCTCCCCGCTAAAGAGAGAGTCCTTGTAAAGCCAAAATTACCTGTCGTGCAATTGAGACCTTATACGATTGATTCAAATTTTCGATCGATGCTCTACGGAACAGATGTGATTTCATGGGGTATTGAGATCAGCTACCCCTCTCTTTTTCACCATCCAGAGACCTATCAAGTTGAAAAAGTCGATAGCCGATTCCCAAATACCAAACTTTTTACAACGGTGCGAAAATGGGTGAGAGATGCAACGTGTGCAACACCTTTTTTGGTTGAAGGAAAGAGAAAAAACATTCCAATTCGACTGGGGAAAGAGTGTTTTTCTTGGATCCAAACGCATCCTGGATTAAAGCGGCGAGGAATTGAAGTTGCCTGTTGATCAAAAGCTCCAAGAGCTATTTATTAAAAATGGATGGACGTTGGGTTTGGCCGAATCGTGCACAGGGGGAGCTGTTGCAGCAATGCTCGTTGAAATTCCCGATTGCTCTCGCTATTTCCTAGGGTCAGTTGTCTCTTATAGTAACACCTCTAAGCAGCAGATTTTGGGTGTTACGGCAAAAGAAGTTGTCAGTGAGGAGTGCGCTCGACAGATGGCAAGTGGCGCTCTCAAACAATTTGGCTCAACCCACGCTCTTTCTGTAACAGGAGTTGCAGGCCCTGGAGGGACAAAAGTTGGAATGGTCTGTTTTGCTCTTGCAACAGAAAAAGAGGTGGTTTCAAAAACCGCAAACTTTGGTGGCACACGGGGAGAGGTGATCGCCCAAGCAAAAGAAGAAATGCTCTACTACCTATGGAATTATGTATCAACTAATCGATAGCGGCTCTGGCGAAAAATTTGAACGGTTTGGCGACTACACTTTCATTCGACCGTGTGGCCAAGCTCTTTGGCAAAGGACCTTGCCAAAATGGGAAGCTGATGGACACTTTATTAGAGATAAAGGGTGGAAGCTTCATCGCTCTTTGCCAAGAGAGTGGACAATTGAAGTGGGAGATCTCACATTCAAATTGAAGCGGACCGATTTTGGTCATTTGGGAATTTTTCCTGAGCAAGCCCCTTTTTGGGAGCGGATTCAAAATAGTGGCGCTAAAAAAGTACTCAATCTTTTCGCCTATTCAGGAGGAAGTAGCTTGGCTGCAGCAAAAGGGGGAGCGCAAGTGACACATGTCGATGCTGCAAAAGGGATGGTTCAATGGGCATCGGAAAATGCCAAACTAAATGGTGTGAATATCCGGTGGATTGTCGAAGATGCTCGGAAATATCTCAGAAAAGCACTCAATCGACATGAATCGTATGATGGGATTATCTTAGATCCTCCCACTTTTGGACGAGGAAAGTCAGGAGAGGTGTTTAAAATAGAAGACGACCTTCTCAAACTCCTTGAGCAGTGTGCAGATCTTCTCAAGCGGCCCAAATTTCTCCTTCTCACCTGTCACACACCTGGCTTTACTCCCTTGATGCTTGAACAATTAGTCGGTGATTATCTAGAAGGAGAGGTAGAAGCTGGCGAAATGTTTTTGCAAGGGCCTCATCAAGTTCCAAGTGGATCATATGTATATATCGAGTAAACAAAATCCAAAAGTAAAAGAGCTCATTCGGCTCTACAAGCGGCGTGAACGGGATTTGACCGATCGCTTTTTAATCGAAGGGTATCGAGAGCTTTCGCGAGCAGCTTTACACCCCATCGATGCTCTCTACATTTGCCGAGACCTTTTTTTAGGAAGCAATGAGCAGCAGCTGATCGATGCAATTGATGCTCCTGTCTATGAGTGTAGCGAGGCGGTTTTTCGTGCTCTTTCCTATCGAGACCGTCCTGATGGATTGATTGCCGTTGCGCCACAGCAACATCGATCTCTGCAAGATCTTTCAGGAGAGTTTTTTGTGATCGCAGAAGCGATTGAAAAGCCAGGAAATCTCGGAACGATTTTGCGCTCTTCTGACGGGGCAGGAGTCGATGGAGTGATTATATGCGACAGGTGCACTGATCTCCACAACCCAAACGTTGTCCGCGCAAGTGTAGGAACCCTCTTCACCCAGCCAGTTGTTGAAGCAACGGGTGATGAAACACATGCATGGCTTAGAAAGAATAAAATCAGATGCATTGCTGCAACACCTTCAGCAGAAGCTGTCTATACAGATGTAGATCTCACAGGCCCCCTTGCAATTTTAGTTGGAACCGAGCAGTATGGTTTAAGTGATATGTGGATGAAAGGGGCAGATCTTCAGGTGAAGATTCCGATGTGTGGAGTGGCAGATTCACTCAATGTTGCGATGGCTACGACGCTCCTTCTCTATGAAGCGTTGAGACAACGATGAAGTGGATTTTTCTCTTACTCTTTGGCCCTTTACTTGCTTCTCCACCTGAGATGAAGCTTCGACATGTTTATCTCACTTGGCAACACGATCCGTGCCGGACGATCACAATCACGGTGCACGGTGTAGACACACCTCAAGAGCTCACTGTCTATTACGATACAAAACCGCACCATTCCAAGGTGGATCAATACGCTTATCAGAAGAAAATGTTGGGACGTCATATGCGGAAGCTTCCTGACAATAGACATATCTATCACCTTGAATTAACAGATCTTGAGCCAGAAACTCGTTACTATTTCACCGTAGGAGTCAAGAGTTATGCATTTGGCTGTGAAAGCTCTTTTAAAACAATTGGCACAACCCCTCCTTACCGTTTTGTCGAAGGAGGAGATTGGGAAAATACAGAAGCAGCTTCGACTCTTGCCAAGCGTGCTGCGACCTTAAATCCCGATGCTGTTTTGCTTGGGGGGGATTATCCTTCTGCTGTTTTTGGTGCTTCAGATTATGACAAGTGGGATACTTGGCTCGACACCTATTGCCGCACTATGGTCAGGGATGAGGGAGACCTTATTCCTTTTGTGATGGCAATTGGAAATCACGAAGTGCTTGGAGGGTTTGGGCAGCCTCGTAAACAAGCTCCTTTTTTCTATGACTATTTTTGCCAAGGAGGAACGGGAAAAAGCTATTTTTCTCTCCCATTTGGTGAAGCTGTTCAACTCTTTGTCCTCGATTCAGGCCATACAGAGAAACACGATGGGAAGCAACTTGACTGGTTGAAGGAAGAGCTAGATAAAAATAGGTCTCCCATCAAAATTGCTCTCTATCACGTTCCTCTCTATCCGAGTATCCGTTTTGTTGAGAAGGGAGTGGCGTATAAGACAATTTGCCGCCTCCTCTCCTTCTCTTTGATCCAACGTCCTCAAACCCGTCTCTATTCGTACGCCTCACTCGCTGGCCGTACCCACTGGCTTCCTCTTTTTGATGCCTATGGAATGACAGTTGCTTTTGAGCACCACGACCAAACCCTTAAGCGGACCAAGCCACTTAAAGAGGGGAAGGTCGACTCTTCTGGTACACTCTATCTTGGAGATGGAGGTTGGGGATCAAAGCTCCAATACCCTCCGATTCAGGGATGTTTTAACAAGCATTTTGCAACCCTCAAAGGGAAGCAACATTTTTTCTGGCTGATTGAAATCTCGGATGAGGAGATCGCTTACCAAGCGATTTCTCTTTCAGGAAAGGTAATTGATCGGACCATCCAAAACATCACTTTGAAGAAATGATGACTATCCAGAAATATTTCCTTCACACCTCACTTGGCTTTCCTTTCCTCCAAAAACAAGATGGGCATTCTTTGGATCTGTTCCAGATAATTCAGACCAACAATAATTAATGTAAATTAGAAATCTGATTTCTAATTTTCCTAGACAAGATCGCACGCATCAGAGGGCATCCAATGCGCCTCTTTTCCTTCCCATTTCACATTGCATCCAATCGGATTTGTGAGGGGAGTTGTGATTGTTTGCCCATGTAGGCGCTCTTCAATCGCTTTTTCCAGGTCGTGTGTAGAAATTTTTGAAGGATCACGAGGCGTATCTACCGCGCGGCCGCAATAGATGAGTTCCCGCTTCTCATCAAAGAGATAGAAATGAGGGGTGCGTAAAGCCCCGTAAGCTCGAGCTGTCTCTTGCGTTTCATCATGTAAGTAGACCCAAGGAAACTTATGCTCTTTCATTCTCAGCTTCATATGTTCATATGAATCCTCTTTATAGGTATGAGAACTATTTGAATTGATGCCAACAAAGGGGATTTGAGGGAATTTATTGGCTAGTTTCCGTGTCTCTTCATCTGAGGCTATGACATAAGGGCAATGATTGCAGGTGAAAAAGAGGACGAGGAGAGGCGCTTTTTCAAAATTTTTTAAACTATAATTGTTGCCATCGGTCCCTTTTAGGTTGAAATCAACCGCTTTTTCTCCAAGTGAAAGTGTAAACATATTTCGAGTGTAGCATGGGGGTAACTTGGGTTCAACTTGCTTTTTAAAACTTTTTTGGCCATGATCTCCCCTTGACTATGATAAGAAAAAAGATTTTACAAGCCGTTGATGAAGGTGTAACAGCCGTCGCTTCTTTGAAAGAACAGGTCCCTTTTATCGAAACGTCAGCCAAGATGATCGCCTCTTGCTTTACGCAAGGGGGGAAGTTGATTATTGCAGGGAATGGAGGAAGCCTTTGTGATGCAGCCCACTTTGCTGAAGAGCTGACCGGTTTTTTTCGAAAAAAGCGGCGCGCATTGCCTGCAATTGTTTTAAATGAACCGGGACATCTCACTTGTGTTGGAAATGACGCAGGATTTGATGAGGTGTTCTCCCGCGGTGTGGAAGCGTATGGGAAAGAGGGCGATCTCTTTATCGGGTTGACGACAAGTGGAAAGTCGATGAATTTGATCCGTGCATTTGAACGGGCCCGAGAGTTGAATTTAAAAACGGTTGCCTTCCTTGGAAAGGGGGGTGGAAAATTGAAAGGTGTTGCCGATGTGGAACTTTTGATCGAGGGGTTTGAAACCTCCGATCGAATCCAAGAGGCACACATGACGGCGATCCATATCATCATCGAGATGGTCGAAGCTCATTTATTTGATGAATCGATTGTTGCAGAGATGATCGGGGCCATTTGATGAGACGGTGGCTCGAGGGTGTGATCGCAGGGCGACAGAAAGGGTTTGTTGCAAGCTGTTACCGTGGATTGATGACAGTGCCGAGCTGGTTTTATGCCATTTTTCTGCACATCCGTCATGCCCTTTATACGCTTGGTTTAAAGCGAGCCACTTGGTTTGATGTTCCGGTGGTAAGCGTTGGAAATATTGTTGTCGGTGGCTCGGGAAAAACACAGTTGATCCTCTTGCTTGCGGACGAATTAAAAGAGAAGCGGATTGCGATTCTCACACGGGGTTATCCCGTTTATCGTGGGAAGCCAATGCGCGTGCTCAAGACAACGCCTGCTACTTTGTGTGGTGATGAGCCGAAGTTGCTTGCAAAAAGGTTGCCCGATGCAATTGTCATTGTTGGCCGCGATCGGATCAAAGGAGCAAAGCTTGCCATCGAATTGGGAGCAGAATTGATTTTGCTCGATGATGGGATGCAACATAGGCGGCTTGGCCGTGATATAGAGATTGGACTAGGTTCAAGAGAAGGAGACTTTCTTCCCAAGGGAAGATTGCGTGATTTACCAAAGCGGATGGAGAAAGCTGATTTGGTTTTGGGTCCAAGCGACCTGAGGTGTCGTCCAGCGGGCCTTTTTTCAGAAAATGGAAAAGGGGTGGATGTTCCGAAGAAAGTGGCACTTTTTTGCGGTATTGGCAACCCCGAAGGGTTTGTTGAGACAGTGAAGGAGATGGGATGTGATATTGTCAAAACACAGTTCCTCGCCGACCATGAAAAGATGGGGATAAAAGAATTGAAGAAACTGGCCACGGGAGTGGATATGGTGGTGTGCACCGAAAAAGACCAGGTAAAGTTAGAAGGAATCGACGCCTCTTTTGGATGGGTCAAAAGTGAGATGCATGTTATCAATAACCATGATGCATGGGAAACCACATTAGAACAGATAAGGTCGCTATGAAGCTTTGGAAAAAAATGTTGCTCGGTTTGGTTCTTGGAACTCTCAGTGGAATCTTCCTCAAGGAGAGGGCCGAATATTTAAAACCTTTTGGAACGGTCTTTTTGAGCTTACTCAATATGGTTGTTGTATTGCTTGTCTTCTCATCGATGACTGCAGGGGTCACCTCGATCAATGACGTTCGAAAATTGGGGCGTGTAGGACTTAAAACACTTTTGATGTATTTGGGGACAACAGCGATTGCAATTTTACTTGGATTGATCGCTGCAAAATTATTCAATCCAGGGCGAGGAATTGGCCTTGCGCATGACAATGTCGCAATCAATATCGATGAGACGCCTGAATTGTTAAATATGTTCTTGGCACTCGTCCCTTCAAATCCTGTCGGTGCTCTTGCCAATGGTCACATTTTACAGGTGATCGTTTTCTCCATCTTTTTGGGGCTTGGTATTAACTTCGCAGGCGAAAAGGGAAAGCCCCTTGCAAAGCTTCTCGACTCCCTCTCTGAGGTGATGTTTATGATCACAGGGATGGTGATGAGCTTGGCTCCTTACGGAATTTTTGCAATTATGGCTTGGGTTGCAGGAACATTTGGTGTTGCGATTTTAGTTCCTCTTTTGAAGCTCCTTCTCGCTCATTACCTCACCTGCATTGTGCTGCTTGTTGTAGTCTATGGGGGAATTTTGATGTTTTTGGCCAAAGTGCGTGTTGGGCCATTTGTAAAAGGGATGACCGATGCAATCACACTTGCAGCATCAACAACAAGCAGCTCAGCAACTCTTCCTGCAACATTGCACTGCGTCGAAGAAAATTTGGGAGTCTCTAAGGGAATCGCCAGTTTTATCCTTCCCTTAGGCTCAACTGTAAATATGAATGGGACTGCAATCTTTCAAGGAATCGCTGCTGTCTTTATCTCCCAAGCGTATGGAATCGAACTCGGATGGGAAAATTTGCTTGTGATTGTTGTCACAGCAACGATGTCTGCGATTGGCTGTGCTGGAATTCCCGGTGGGGGAATTGTCACTCTTTCTATTGTTTTAGGATCAGTTGGCCTTCCATTGGAAGGAATCGCAATTGTTGCTGGGATCGACCGTGTACGTGATATCATTGGAACGGTTGTCAATGTGCTTGGAGATGGGATTGTATCGGTCTACGTTGCAAAGAGTGAAGGAGAATTGGATGAAGAGCAGTATAATAGTGGGGAGTATATCAACTATGAACATGGCGTTGTTGCCAAGGAGAGTCAAGCATGACAGAGGTTAAACTACCTAAGCTTGGAGAGAGTATCGTTGGTGCAACGGTTGTCCAGTGGTTGAAAAAAGAAGGAGAGAGTGTCGCTCTTGATGAATCATTGCTCGAAGTTGCAACAGATAAAGTGAACTCTGAAATCCCTTCTCCTGTGGCCGGTGTGTTAAAGAAGATCTTAGTTGAAGTAGATGAAGAAGTTGAAGTGGGAGCTCCCCTTGCAGTCATCGACTCTGGAGAAGAAGAGGTAGAAGCAGCTTCTGAAAAAGTTGTCGCACAATCACCACCTTGTCCTGCTTCAGTAGATTTTTCACCAGCAGTTCTGCGTGTTGCAAAAATGGAAGGACTTGATCTTGAAACACTTCGAAAAATTGAAGGAACAGGTGAAGGGGGACGTGTAACAAAAAAAGACATTCAGTCATTTACAAAAAAAATGGCGAAGCCTTCAGAAACTTCCTCTGGAGAAGAGGAACGCATCGCTCTTAGTGGAATGCGGAAAGCGATTGCCGATAACATGGTCCGCTCATTCTATGAAGCGCCTCACGCATCGTTTGTCACAGAGATTGATTTAACTGAAGTGATGGAGATGATTGCAAAGCAAAAAGCTCGTTTTCTAGAAACGCATGATGCCAAGCTAACGATTACAAGTTTTATCATTCAAGCGTTGACCAAAGCAGTCCAACAATTTCCGATGCTCAACGCTTCACTCGATGATGAGACGATTGTGATGAAACGGTATGTCAATGTAGGGATCGCAGTGAATATTGAAAAAGGATTGATGGTTCCTGTGATCAAAAATTGCCAAGAGCGAAATCTTGTAAGCATTGCAAAATCGATTGCCGAGCTCTCGACAAAGGCGCGGAGCAATAAGCTTGCTCCCGATGATGTACAAGGGGGAACAATCACATTGACCAATTTTGGTATGACAGGAATTCTCATGGGCGTACCGATTATCCACTATCCTGAAGTGGCAATCATTGGGTTAGGCGGTGTTCAAAAGCGGGTTGTTGTAAAAGAAGATAATTCATTTGCCGTGAGGCATATGGCATATGTTTCTGTGACTTTTGACCATAGAGTTGTCGATGGTGTATATGTCTGCGACTTTTTAAATGCATTCAAACACCACATCGAATCTGCCTCTTAAAGTGTAGGTTGACTTAAGTATCGCTTTCTCCTATGTCTAGAAGTAGGGGGAAATGCCATGTCTTTTTCATTTGATCTTATTGCAAAAACGATTGGAGAAAAAAGCGATCCAGCTGCGACGTATAAAAAGCTCAAAAAAGAGGCTGGAGCCTCTTCTTTAACGGAGTTAGAAGAGAAGGTTTCAGACTGTTTTAAAACAGTAGATTCTACAAAAGTTACTGAACTGCTTCAGGTAAAGGGGTGGTTTAAAGAATTAGATATCCAAAAGATGCGGAAAAAAGAGATGTGGTGTATCACCAGGTTCTTTTTTAAGTGGTTCCCCTCGATGGATAAAGGGAGGGGAAAGTGTGAAGCTTCTCACCAATCCCTCCTAAAGAAAATCCAAGACACCCTTTCTCCAAAAGAGTTTCAAGACGTCATTTTTCTCAAAGCACAAAATGCAGTAAAAAAATCTCAGGAAGGAGATCGAGGTTACAAAGATGATGTTTTTATCCGCACATTAATCTCAGACCCCTTTTTTCAATCAACAGCTAAAAAGATGATTGTCGATTGGGTCAGTCAAGAAGAGAAATCAGATCAAGAGATATGGGATTCTCTTGCTGAGAGGGTCTCTTCTTTAGGAGAAGAGATTAAGATCCCAAAACCTGACGGGTGGCAGGTCGATACATTCATCGCACTTTTTCTTGCCTCTGAGCGTGAAATCGATGTTGAATCTTTCGAAAAATTGAGAGCGCTTTGTACAAATGAAAATCCAAAATTGGAGCGTCTTTCCAATGCTCAATATATTCATAGCCTTATAGTTGTAGCTTTTGGAGCGATAGAAGAATTAGCTAAGCAGAGCTCTTAACCTTTTCTCTCCACATGGGAATAACCTGGTTTCCCACCAAAGGTGTAGAGGTTCTCTGTCCGGATCACATCAAACTGTGCAAGTTGCTTAAGCAAGAGAAGAATTTTTGATTGATCGATTGGATGAGCAGCTTCAAAGCGGCACCGGTATTGATCGATACAAAAGGTTTCAGGTTGATGTTTTGGCCAAACTTGCATCCCTCGATTGGTGATCAGTGTAAGAGGAAGAGAGAGGGTTTTGAGTTGGTCTGAAAGCGTTTGAACCGATGTATGGGAATGGAGATAGACATCTACTCCAACAAGTTCTCGTTTTGTTTCAGTGGTTTTCGATCTGTGATGAGGCCAAGGTTCTTCTTTTTTTGCTCCATAAGAGGTGGCTGGAAGTGTGTCAGGTTTTTGTCCTAGTCTAGAGACAATTTGTTTGGCAAATTCCTGTGTTCCAACAGAATTTGGCCCAAGATCTTTGGTATGAATTCCTTCTTCAATGGTTTTAAGCCAACCGTTGTGGATGCGCGTTGCAACCTCTGGTTGGTCGATGTGTAGAAGCATTAAGACAGAGGCTAAAATAAGGGCTGAGGGGTTGGCTGAATCATTTCCTGCCATTTTTGGAGCCGATCCATGGATCGCTTCAAACATCGCTCCTTTCTCTCCAATATTGGCTGTTCCTACAAGGCCGACAGATCCGGTGATTTGAGCTGTGACATCTGAGATGATATCTCCATAGAGGTTGGGAAGGACAACGACATCGAATTGTTCAGGAGTATCAGCAATTTTTGCAGTGCCAATATCAACAATCCAGTGCTCACTTTCGATGGTGGGATACTCTTGGCTGATCTCTTCGTAGACTTGGTGGAAAAGGCCATCGCTCATTTTGAGAATATTATCTTTGGTGAAGCAACTCACTTTTTTTCGATTGTTCCGAAGAGCGTATTCAAAAGCATAGCGGATAATCCTTTCGCTAGCTGGGCGGGAGATCATTTTAATTGCATGACACACATCGGGAGATTGTCGGTATTCAATCCCTGTGTAGAGATCTTCCTCATTTTCTCGGACAATCACGACATCCATTTTGGGATGTTTGGTTGGGATAAAGGGGTGGTAGGAGAGGCAAGGGCGGACATTGGCATAAAGGCCAAATGCAGTCCGGATCGTCACATTGAGACTTCGAAATCCTCCGCCTTGCGGAGTTGTAATGGGCGCTTTTAGAAAAACTTCAGTCCGTCTAAGTGATTCAAAATCAGACTCTTTAATTCCTGTTGGATGGCCAGAGAGGTAGAGTTTTTCGCCGATATCGATTTTCTCAATTTCAAGGGCAGCTCCTGCCTCTTTGAGGATGTGGAGGGTCGCCTGCATGATCTCAGGTCCAATTCCATCTCCTTCTGCAACTGTAATTGGGTGGTCCATATGTGCAGATTTTAGATGAAAAATTCAATGTGATCAAGCACAATACAGAGCGTAATGGAAAAGCTCTTTCTCAAACAGAAGCAGTATCTCGACACCTTTTATAACAAGCTTGATTTCAATGCGTGTCAAAATCTTTTTGATCGGTTGAAAAAAAATAAAGGGGTTCTCTTTTTTTCAGGGATTGGGAAAAGTGGTTTTATTGCTCAAAAAATCGCGGCAACAATGATGTCGACTGGAACCAAGGCATTTTTCCTCCCACCTACCGATGCTCTTCATGGCGATCTGGGAATGGTGAGTGAGAAAGATACCGTCCTTTTGATGAGTAAGAGTGGTGAGACTGAGGAGATGTTACAACTCCTTCCTGTTTTAAGGAGTAAAGGGGTTCAGGTGATGGCTCTTTGTTCAAATTCTCGTAGCCGGCTTGTTCAAGGTGTTGAGACCTCTGTGATTTTACCGTGTGAGAATGAGCTTTGTCCATTTGACTTGGCTCCGACAACTTCGACAGAGGTTCAACTTCTTTTTGGGGACGTTCTCACCATTGCTTTGATGGAATACAACCGCTTTACATTAGATCAATACGCTGTCAATCACCCAAGTGGCCGGATTGGAAGGAGGGCAACGGCAAAGGTCAAAGATCTGATGCTTGATGAAAAGCGAACTCCGACTTGTCGCCCTGATGACCTCCTTGCTCAAGTGCTTGTCGAATTCACCGATAAGCGGTGTGGCTGTCTCCTTGTCATCGATGAAGAGCGGAAGTTGAAGGGGATTTTTACTGATGGCGACCTAAGGCGAGCCCTTCAAGAAAAGGGAGATCAGGTACTTAAAGAAAAAATTGAAAGCTTGATGACTTTAGCTCCTAAATCAATTGATGAGGATGCACTTGCTTGGGATGCTGTGAAAGTGATGGAGTCAAATCAGAAGAGTCCTGTGATGGTACTTCCTGTTTTAGAAAAAGAGAGAGGAGAAGTCGTGGGGATCATCAAAATGCACGATCTCATTCAAGCTGGTCTTTAAACATACCAAGAGATTTTTCTGTGAAATAGGGGAAGAAGAGATCTTGCTCACCTGGTTCTTTCCGGTAGAGTGCAATCCCATAGAGGTGTTTATTTTCGACATACTCAAGTCTTTCAATGGTGGAAATGGGGAGTTGAAAAAGACGTCGTCCTGATTTGAAGAAATGGAGTTGATCTCCTTCAAGAGTAAGGAGATGAGGGTGGAGTTCGAGGTGACTCAATTTTCGATAGGGGGAGAGGCCAATGGAGATCAATAAGAGGCTTGCAAGAAAGATCCAGGGCATCCACATTTTGGGAAGTGAGAGCGTTCCAACAAGGAGGAGAATGGCGCCACTTCCCCCAATGAGACTCCCTTTTTTCACGGTGAACGTTTTTAGCTCACGCTTAATGGTACTTCTGATTTTGATCGTCGGTTGATCTGCCATGCAAAGAGTAGGTTCCATCCTAGATAAAAGATAAACTGGAGTGCTGAAGGGGTGAAAAGGGCGTGTGCAAGGGTGACATCCCCCCTTTTTTCTTCTAAAAGCCACCGAACCCGCTCAACATTGAAAAGAAAATTGCCACGGGCTACCTGATCGTCATACTGTTCGTCAACAGGTGTTTCATGGAGCCACTCGTGGATGAGATAGGTGTTCCATCCATCGATGATTTTTTCCCGCGATTTTTTCCCACTATTTTCTACAAGATAAGGAGTGAGCTCTTTCTGTGTAGGGAAAAATTCTGGGTTTTGAGTGGGAGGGGCAGAACCGAGAAAAAAACCGTATGCAATGACGATCATCGGAAGGATCCAACAAACATTGGATGCTCCTGAGATAGAAAAAAGAAGAAAGAATGAGAGGGTGATCGATAGGAGCATCCAAACAACTCCAAAAAAAGAGAGGGAGAAATTCTCTCCATACGACTGCTTTCTAAGAGCATTTTTTTGATACCCTTCCCGAATGTTACTCTGTTCATCGATGGGGAGAGTGGCAAAAAGGGTTTCATTTCCCACAACGCTCTCAAAGAGGATCGCTTCTGATTTTTTGATCACAACTTCTTTGATAAAGGGGTGGATCAAGATCCAAAAAAGGTAAGAAAAGGCAAAACAGAGGTGAATGATGATGATAATACGTTTTTTTCTTGGCATCGTTATCCCTTCAAGCGTTATACTACTGCGGCATGAGAATACTTAAAAACATCCTTTTAGTCATCCTTCCTGTTGCATTAATGGCTGGAACAGTTCATTTCTACAATTTATGGACCGATGGTTTTTCTGTTCACCAGCTCACTTCAAATCTACCCTATAACATCCTCTATGAAGTGAGTCCTCTTCCTCCAAAAGAAAAAGAAAAATTGACAACCCTCTTGGATCAACCTTTTCGCTATATCGGAAAAGGGTGTCAATTTTATGCTTTTGAAAGTGCTGACAAAAAATATGTGATCAAATTTCTTAAACAAAAACACTTAAGAACTTTTTCTGAATTGAAAGACCTTCCCCTTCCCCGCTATTTTCGGAAAAAAGCAGATGCAAAGATCGCGAGGCGTAAAAAGCGGATTGCCAATCTTTTTTCCAGCTGCAAACTCGCTTATGAAGAGCTCACTCAAGAATCAGGGCTGGTCTATCTCCACCTCAATCGAACTCCTCTCTTTCGTAAGGAGATTGAGATTTTGGATAAGCTTGGTTTAAAGCACCGGCTGAAAGTGGATGATTTTGAATTTATCTTGCAAGAGAGAGCCATTCCAGCAGCTCATCTCTTTAGAGAGATTTTAGAAGACGATCTCGAAAAGAGGGTGAACCAACTCATTGATCTTGTAAAGATGAGATGTACAAAAGGAATACGAGATCGAGACCGTTCATTTGTTCAAAATGTCGCTTTTTCTTCTGATGGAGATCGTGCATTGTTTATCGATATTGGGCAGTTTTACAAAGATCCTACGATTCTTTTTGAAGAGGAAATTCAAGCAGATATCAAAAAGCGCCTTGGGAATCTCCGCCACTTTCTAGAGGAAAACCGTTCAGATCTTCTCCCCCGCTTTGATGAGTTGGTTATCGAATAGTTTCAAGAGAGATATTTTCTTGAAAGAAAGCGATCCATTCATCCATTGCAACTTTCTCGGTTTGTTCTCCCATATAGGAGTGAGCAACGATGCATGAGGCGTGCGGTGTATAGATAAATTTGGTGAGCACTTTTACTTTATGAGGGATTTCCCATTCAATGAGCGCTTCATCTTCACTTTGCTCATGGATGGTAAAGCCAAATTCTCCCACTTGCTCCCGGTATTGTTTGATCCCTTGTTGAATCGTCTCTTTTTTTTCTGCATTCCATGGGTAGGCAACGATGACCATCCGTTCATCATCTTTTTGCCAAATTTTAAAAACGCGTTCTTCATTTGCATCGCTATCTTGAATCAGTGTCCAGCTTTTATCGAGATTAACATTGAGTTTTTCCTCTCCTGCAGTGAGAAGTGAGGGGAGACAGCATAAGATAAAGAGAAGTTTTTTCATTCTTTCTCCTGTTTTCCTTTTCTACGAGGGGTCATCGGTTGTACATTGACTGTTTTCTTTTGTTTTCGACTCTTTTTCTTCGGAAGAAAGACATTCTCTTCATCCTCATCTGCCTCATCGAAAGAAGGGAATTTAAGATCGGAGGTGAGGCCGAGCTTTGTGGAGAGGTTTTTGAGAGATGCAAATTTTTCAGAGAGAGCTTCGAGTTGATTTTCAGTCTCAGACCGTCCACTTCCTCGGAGGTGGTTTAAGAAATCTGCTTCTGTATCATATTTCTCCGAAAAGGTGATATCCGATGCAGACGCAATAAGAGGAAGATAGAGAAACCGACGAACAGACTTAGGCACTTGGGTGAAGATATCACTTGAAAAAGAGGTTTCTACTTCTACTTTGATCGACTGCTTGGGAGGTCTTCCTCGCTTAGGTCTTGGATTAAGCGCCTCGTTGGAGTAGTAGGTCTTTGCCTTTGTCGCAAGGATTGCCCGGGCAGCTTGGACATCTTTAGGCACTTTGGCCTCAAAGAGGTTGGTTTTAAGCTTCTCTAGAAGAGGTGGTAAGAGGTCGAGGTCTTCTTCAAAGACAAATTCAAAGGTATTTTGACGGAGCCACTCGATGATCCGGACACGGGAACGTTCTTGGTAGTACTGGTGCCACTTTTCAAGCTCTGTCTCATGGTCATAGATAAATTCAAGAAAGTGTTCCCGCGCATCTTTTGCTCCAATAATATCGAGAAGCTTCTCTTTTGTATCGATGTCGTAAACCTTCTCATTGACAAACCCTTCCATAATTTTCTTCACTTCATAGAAAGTGAGCTTTGGAATGAGGCAGTACCGATCACGGTTTCCTTCAAGTTCTTTTTGAAGTTGTTTTTGATCATCTTCATCTTTATCTAGATCGACAAAGAGGATGAAACCTTCAACTCTGTCGAGATAGAAATCACGTTCATCATCAGATTTGGCAAAAGCGTCCATCAGGCGGTGGGCGCGTAATATCAGGGGATTTTGGGCTTTAAGATTACTCATTGCTGTTGGAGTATAGACACACTTCCTCGTAAAGTCAAAGGAGAAAGTGTGACTGTTAATTTTTCCTTTGAACGGGCTTCAACTGTGATAGGAGAGGGGAGATTCGAAACAATGGCTGCAGCGCAACTTCCTGTCCCACAAGACTCTGTTTCTCTATTTACACCCCGCTCAAAGGTGCGCACTTTTAAAAGATCTCCTTTGACTTGGTAGTGGGTGATATTGGCCCCCTTAGGGCCAAAAGCTCGGTGGTGGACAAAGTGTTTCGATAGAGCATTTAGATCTGTGCAAACAGCATGAGGAACACCTGTGTTAATCAAGATAAAAGGGATGCCGTCGGCAACAATTTTTTTGGGTGGCGAGGGAGGAGGGAGTGTCACACAAATTTCTCCTTTCTCTTCCCAACCATAGAGCGTTCCAGATCGTGTTTTGACAGAAAAGCGTGACTCTTTAGATCCTTGGTCGATGAGGTATTGGATAAAGCAGCGGAGGCCATTGCCACACATCTCAGCCTCGCTCCCATCTCGGTTGAAGATCCGCATGGTAGATGGCTTTTCATGTAAAATAAATCCATCGATATGATCGGGAACTTCACATTTTTCTTCACCGATTAGGAAAAGGTTTCCCGATCCCGAATAGATTTTATTCGACCTCTTTAAAAGAGGAGACGATTCCATCGATAAGTCCAAATTTTTTCGCTTCATCAGCTGAGAGCCAGCAATCTCGATCTAGCTTTTTTTCAATCTCTTTTTTTGTCTTTCCAGTCTTTTTGACATAGAGGTCAACTAGTTGATCTTTTGTTTTGATGATCTCTTTTGCTTGAATGTCGAGGTCTGTCGCTTGTCCGTGGATCGGTCCGCCGATCCGTGGCTGGTGAATCATGATGCGAGAATTGGGTGTTGCAAATCTCTTTCCTTCCGCAGCGCAAAGGCTTAAGACAGACCCCATCGATGCGGCAAGTCCTGTCACAAGTGTGTGAACAGGGGACTTGATCATTTGAACAGTATCCCAAATGGCAAATCCAGAGTCGATCGATCCACCTGGACTATTGATGACAAAAAGGATCGGTTTTCCAGGAGCAGAGAGCTCCAAGTACCAAATTTTTCGAATCGCATCGTGGGCAGATTTATCATCGACAACATGGGAAAAGAAGATACGACGTGATTGCAAGATCACATTGTCAATTTTATCATCTAAAGATTTAAATTTTTCTACAACTTCTTCTTTTGGCATGTTTATTCCTCAATCGTTAGCTCGGGATAAAGAGGGTAGTGGCTGAGTATTTCAGTGACACGTTTTTTGGCCTCTTCCATCCATTTCGGTTCAATTGTATAGCGGGCAGAACTTGGCTTCCCTGTTTTTTCGATAGTAGCAGGTTTTAGATTATTGAGAATAGTCACAATGATGTCGGCGATCTCATCCATCTCATCTATTCCCAATCCTCGCGTCGTTAAAGCGGGCGTTCCAACGCGCACTCCAGCTGTATACCACGCCCCTTTTGGATCAAATGGAACCATATTGCGGTTCACCGTGACACCGACACTTGCAAGGGCAAGTTCAGCTTGCCGTCCTGTGATGGGCATGTCACTTAAATCAATCAAAAGAAGGTGGTTATCTGTTCCATCTGTCACAACTTTCATTCCCCGTTTCATCAATCCAGCTGCAAGTGCATTGGCATTATCGAGAATCCGTTGAACATAAGTACGAAACTCGGGTTGAAGAGCTTCTTGGAAAGCGATTGCTTTTGCAGCCATCACATGGGGAAGGGGGCCTCCTAAAATATTTGGGCAGCCGCGGTTGACATCATCTGCAAATTCTTTTGTGCAAAGAACAACACCACCCCGTGGTCCACGCAAGGTTTTATGTGTTGTCGATGTGACGACATGGGCGTAGGCGATCGGATTTTCTTCTCCTTTAAAGGCATTTCCTGCAACAAGTCCAGCGAAATGGGCCATGTCGACCATTAGTACAGCTCCCACTTCATCGGCAATTTCCCGCATTTTAGCAAAATTAATCCGTCTTGGATAGGCTGAGTAACCGGCAAGTAGAATCAACGGCTTCTCTTTTCTGGCGATTTCTGCAATTTTGCTGTAGTCTAAGAGACAGGTTTTGGGGTCAACATCATAGGTGATCGCACGAAACATTTTGGCAGAGACATTGTGCCGGTAGCCGTGTGTCAAATGCCCTCCGCTATGGAGAGAAAGGCCCATCAAAGTTTGATTAGAAAGCTCTTGTCGGAGCTCCTCATACTCTTCAGGGGTGAGTGCATCGAGACTTTTCTTCCCCAATTTCTCAATTCGGCTCGACTGCACCCGTTTATTTAAAATGGCCCAAAGAGCGACTAAATTGGCATCGGCACCTGAATGGGGTTGAACGTAGCAGTGTTCAGCTCCAAACAGTTCTTTCCCAAGATTTTCTGCCCGCTGCTCGATCGAGTCCACATTTTCACACCCGGCATAAAAACGGTGGAAAGGGTACCCTTCAGAATATTTGTCAGTGAGTAAATTTCCCATTGCAAGTTGTACAGAAAGAGAGGAATAATTTTCCGATGCGATCAGTTTTAGATGGTGCCGTTGATCTTGTAGCTCATGGATCACTGCATGTGCAATTTCAGGGGCGACGGTTTTCAGGTGGTTGAGTGTTGCAAGGTAAGCTGCGGCTGCTGTCGATTGTTCTGTCATAATCGGGGATAGTAATCGAATAGAAGAATACGATCAAATAGGAAATTTTGGATTGACTCGGATGGATGCGCCTGGGTAGAGAGGGTGGTTTTCGCCAATCTCAGCTTTTTGATCATAGAGAAGGAGCTTGAACTCTCCTTCAGCAAAATCTTCGTCAGTTTCCCAGATCCATTCACCCTCTCCATTTTGCTCAAGCGGAGCTCCCTTGCTCCAATTGATCGAAGGAGCTCCTTCCCCTCGAATAAAAACAGGCTCTTGAGAATGGACGATGATACGGGTGCGCATATCCCACATATTAAAAAAAAATATGATTATTTTGCAACTTGACGTTTATTCATAGGAGGTTTAGACTACTGGTTTATTTTTAGCTTCAAAGGATATCTATGTTAGACGCGTTAAAGACCATTCTTTCCATTCAAGAATTTGATATCAAAATGATCCGGCTGATGCGGGTGAAAAATGAGAGAAAAAAGGAGATGGATAAGATCCACTCTCTCAAGGATGATATTCAAAAAAGAGTGGAAGAGAAAGAGCAGCAAATCAAGGATATAAAGACAGAGATTCGTCTTGGGGAGACGCAGTTACGAGAGATCCAAGACAAAGTTGTGAAATTAGAGTCGCAGCAAGCTGCTGTGAAAAAAATGGATGAGTTCAACGCTTTAACTCAAGAGATGACACAAGCGGGTCGAGAGCGCAACACAATTGAGCATCAATTGAGTGACCTTACAGATAAGCAGTCGGCTGAAGATGATCTTCTCGTCGTCTTGAAAGAAAATTTGAAATCGACAGAAGAGAGCAGCAAAGCACTTGAAAAAGAGATTCACGAAAGTATCGCGCAGATCAATGAAGAGGGACGCGCTCTACTTGAAAAGAGAGAAGAGATTGTTGTCAAAGCTGACCCTGAATTTTTTCAAATATATGAGAGATTGCTCAAAAACAAGAAAGATCGAGTGGTTGTTCCTATTGAAAAGAGAACATGCAGTGGTTGCCACATTGTTTTGACTCCACAGCATGAAAACTTGGTCCGCAAAGGGGATCGATTGATCTATTGTGAACACTGCTCACGTATTTTGTTCTGGCAAGAAAATGAACTTCCAACAGAGGAAGAAGAGAGTGCTCCACGTCGACGAAGACGACGCACTTCGACAACCGCAACAATATAATGGAAGGGAAGGCGATCGCTGCCCGAAAGGGGAGAGGAAAGTCTGGACTTCGTAGAGAGAGGATACCAGTTAACGACTGGGGGGCGTAAGCCTACGGAAAGTGCAACAGAAAATAGGCCGTTAGTTTTTAACTAAAGAGGATGAAAATCTTGGTTTGTGTGAGCCAAGCGCGTTTGAGGAGACTCAAGCGGTGGTGTAAACCCTATCCGAAGCAAGACGCAAGGAGTCACTCTGCTTCTCTCGCAGAGCCTTGGATGAAGGTCGCTTGAGGGTGTTGGTGACAACACTCCTAGAGGAATGGTCGCCCATAGACTTTTGGGTCTTAGACAGAATCCGGCTTACTTCCCTTCCATATTTTTTTTATGTCTGCTAGCATCATACAGGTTTATCCTCTCTGCTTTGTCTGTGGAGGAAAAGAGCTTCAACCATCTCATGTAGTTTGTGATAACAAAGAGTGTCAAAGCCACTCACAAGCAAGCATCGTTCCAAAGCGTGTTGCCACTGCAGTCGATGAATATATCAAAGAAAATTTTCAAAAGAAAATAGATCCGCAACAGGCAGTCTTATCTATATATCTATCTAGCACAAAGAGAGTTAAAGAAATAAGAGAAGTCTCTCTCCGAGAGGCTAGTTTGCATATTCAACAGGCATCTCTTTGTGTTGCTTCTTGGTCAAAAGACCTTCCCCTTTTTCTGGTAACATGGGGTGAAAATAGAGTCGCTGTATACTCTTTTTCTAAAGTGTCTGAATACGATCTGATCAAAAAAGAAATAGCAGAGACTCCTAATATGCCAGCTGCGAGGCAAGCAGAATTGATTCAAATACTAGAGAAAATGCTTTCTGAGCGAAAAAAAGAGGCGGCAGTTTTGCAAGCAAGACATGCAAAATATGAAGCAGAGAATAGAGCAAGAGATGAAAGAATCCAAGCATTGGAAAGAGAGACTAAAGCAGTAGTTCTTTGTAGAGTGTTAGGTATACCTGAGCGACCGTAGACCAGCCGTAATCGGTTTCCATGCCCGTTTTCTGCAACAAGTGGAACGGTTCAGGCTTCTTCTCAAAGAGGTGAAAAGCTCTTTCAATGGTAGATTCAAATGGTTTTGCCTCTGCAAGTTTAAAGAGAAACCCATTTTTGTTCTCAAAGACAGTATCAGCAAGTCCTCCCGTTTTTCGAACGATGGGAACCGCGCCATAGCGCATTGCGATGAGTTGGGTGAGTCCACACGGTTCAAATCGAGAGGGGACGATGAAAAGATCACTTGCCGCAAAGACGAGGTGAGAGAGTTCTTCATCAAATGTGAGTTCCAGATGCACATTTGGGTCATCGGCATAAGAGCTCTTTAAATGTTCAAATTCAGTCACAATCGTTGGATCTAGGGCAGATCCCAATAAGATAAATTGTCCTCGAAGCTCGCGCACCTTGACCAAGGCAGCTCGGATCAGGTCAGGACTTTTCTGTGGAACAAGGCGGGTGATTGCTCCCACAATGGGCTTTTCGTTTTTTTGTAGCCCGAATCTTTGACGGAGATCGTCTTGAATCCTCTTTTTCCCAGAAAGATCATTTATAGAGAAGTGGTGGGGCAAAAAAGAGTCATTTTGGGGATTCCAATAGTCGATATCTATTCCATTTAAAACTCCCAACAGTTTCTTTTGGAAAGGCTTGATGTAGGGATGGTCTTGAATTTCTTTTGCATAAGTTGGAGAAACAGTTGTCACTTGGGTCGCAAAATGGATTCCTCCTTTTAACAAGCTGTACTGCTCTTGATCTTTAAAAGGGGCTAAATCGACTCCTTTTAGAAGAGAAGGATCGAAACAGCCCTCATAAGCCAAATTGTGGATTGTCAAAATCGAGCGAGGGAGAAGAGCTGCACAAAGAGCTGTGTGCCAGTCATGTAGATGAACTATGTCGTACTTTCCAATGAGAGCCGCAGCTTTTTGGCAAAATCCGATAAATCGTTCTGCGTCATTCTCACAGCCATACATTTGATCTCCCTCCATCTCAATTAGACGGACTGGAATTCCTTCCACATTTTGGGGGATTGAGAGAAAAGGGTAGTTGGGTAGAATCACCTCCACTTCGTGCCCTAAAGTGAGAAGTTGACGGCTCAATCCAAATACAACATCGGCAAGCCCTCCTACTTTTGCAACAGGTGCAAGTTCCGAAGCGATATGAACAATCCTCATATTTTCCAATCTAGACTTGTCCTAAATTTTCTTCAAAGGTAGAATATTGGCCACGTTATCTGGGGTGTAGCCAAGCGGTAAGGCAGCGGTTTTTGGTACCGTGTATCGGAGGTTCGAATCCTTCCACCCCAATTTCTCGCCTATTTCAGGGGATTTTATGGAACACATTGCCGTTTTTTCAGGAACATCGCACGTAAAATTTGCACAGTCTATCGCCGATTTTATCGATATTCCTCTTGGCAAGGTCCTCTTTCAACCCTTTCCCGATCAAGAAATTCATATTCAAATCCAGGAGAATGTGAGAGGGCGTGATGTTTTTGTTGTCCAATCTATTGCTCGGAATCCAAATCATTTTTTGATGGAATTGCTCATCATGATCGATGCCCTAAAACGGGCTTCGGCAAAAAGTATTGTTGCAGTCATTCCCTATTTTGGCTACTCGAGACAAGATCGAAAAGATCGGCCAAGAGTTCCAATTACCGGAAAATTGGTTGCCAATCTTTTAGAAACTGCTGGTGCAACAAGAGTCTTGACAATGGATCTACATGCCGGTCAAATCCAAGGTTTTTTTGACGTTCCCGTCGATAATTTGTATGGAAGACCCGCCCTTGCCGATCGTGTTATAGAGGAGAAAATTGAAAACTTAGTCATCGTCGCCCCTGACCTAGGTGCCATTAAAATTGCCCGTGCATATGCAAATCATCTCGGAGCTGAATTTGCTGTCATCGATAAACGACGTTTATCATCTGAAGAGGTGGAAATTTCATCCATTATTGGAGCAATTTCGGGGAAAAACGTATTGATTGTCGATGATATGTGCTCAACGGGTGAAACCATTGCCAAGGCAGCAACGGTAATTCGGCAGCGAGGGGGAGAAAAAATCTATGCAGCATTCTCCCACGGCTTGCTTGTAGGAGATGCGATCTCTCAATTGGAAAGGGCGCCGATCGAAAAAATATTTACAACCGATACGGTTCCTCTAGAGAGCCATTCAAAAAAAATTGAAGAAGTTTCTGTCTCACACCTGTTTGGGGAAGCGGTTAAAAGAATCATTTCAACAGAATCTATCTCATCAATTTTCACTGAGGGTTGATCTAAATAATCTTGTGCTTTATACTTTCCCTTTTTTAGAAAGCTGGAGCAATCATGAAACTCAATGTGACAAAACGGACTACGGAGAAGAAATCTATCGCCAAACAGATTCGCCGTGAAGGAAATATTCCTGCAATCATCTATTCCAAAGGAAAGGTTGGCACCATAGTGACTGTCGATGGGAATGAGTTTAAAAAAATTCTTAATAAAATTCCCAAAGGAACTCTCTCATCTAAGGTCCTAACACTTGTGTTAGATGGAAAAGAGACCAAAGTGATTGTCAAAGACATTCACTATCATGTGACAACGTATGCGATATTACATCTCGATTTTGTAGAACTTCACGATGATGTTGAAGTGACGCTTAATATTCCTGTTGTTTGTGTAGGGGCTGCTGACTGTCAAGGAGTTAAACTCGGAGGCGTTCTAAGACAAGTGATCCGACAGCTCAAAGTGAAAGCATTGCCAAAAAATATTCCAGCTCAATTTGATATCGATGTGCAAGATTTAATGCTCGGTGGGACAAAGCGGCTTAGAGATATAAAAATTCCAAGTGGAGTGACACCTGTTCCTGACCTAAAGGAGGTTGCTGTTGTCATCGGCAGACGGTAGTCGGCTGATCATCGGCCTGGGAAATCCAGGAAGTCGTTATGCCAAAACAAGGCATAACTTTGGGTTTATGGTTGTCGAAGCCTTCGCTAAAGCAGAGGGGTGGCAGCTGAAAGGAGGTCTTTTTAAAAAAGATCTCGAAGTGTCTGGAATGTATGGAGGGAGAAAACTTTTTCTCCTCCTCCCAATGACCTACATGAATCTCAGTGGGTCTGCGGTGAAAAAGTTTACAGACTACCGAAAGATTCCTTTAACGAATCTGATGGTTGTTGTCGACGATGCCGACCTTCCCTTTGGAACGGCTCGCATGCGAGAAGCTGGCAGCAGTGGAGGGCACAATGGACTGAAGTCGATTGAAAAAGCCTTAGGTAGTCAAGAGTATCCCCGTCTTAGGATGGGAATTAAAAATGGGATGCTAGAGAAACAATCTCTAGAATCGTACGTATTAGAAAAATTCAGCAAAGAGGAGCAACAAAAGCTCCCCGAGCAAATAGAGCATGGTGTTCATCTGTTGAGGCTTTGGTTAGACAAAGGGATGGAAGTCGCTATGCGAGAGGTAAATAAAAGATGAAAAAAGAACTCTACGAGGGTATGTACATTTTGAGCGCCACACTGAGTGATGACGCTCGAGCAAAAGCGATCGATAAGATTTCTAAAGGAATCAAAGATCGTGGAGGTGAAGTACACAAGGTGCACGATCAGGGACGGAAGAAAATTGCGTATGAGATCCGTGGAACACGAGAGGGGCACTACTTTTTGCTCTTCTTCACAGCACCTACAAGTGCTTTGGCCGAGCTATGGAAAGAGTACCATTTAAATGAAGATCTTCTTCGATTTTTAACGATGAAGACTGATGAAGTAAAAGAGAAAATTGAATTTAAACAACTACCAGAGTAAGGGAGTTAAATTATGCAACAGAGATCGTCGTCAGACTCACCAGAGTCTCGCAAAAGACGTAATAAGTCTTGTCCGTTCATGGCGGCTGGTTGGAAGAGTGTTGATTATAAAGACACAGAGACTTTGAAGAGGTTTATTACCGAGAAAGGTAAGATTCTTCCTCGCAGGGTCACAGGTGTTTGCGCTCGTTTCCAACGCCTATTAGCAACAGCTGTCAAACAGGCCCGTTATATTGGCCTTTTATCTTTTGTTGGGGAGGATTAAACAATGAATCAAAAATTACTCCTTATCAATGATGTTGATGGCCTTGGTCGAAGTGGTGAAATCGTCACTGCTAAGCCTGGTTTTTTTCGTAACTTTCTTTTGCCCCAGGGACACGCTGTTGTCGCTGACAAGCAGACGATCAAATTGCAAGCAAATTTGCAAGCAGAGCGTGCGAAGCGTGCTGCTGTAGACAAAAAAGAAGCAGAAGCATTTGCTGCCAAGCTTGGACCTCTTGTTCTCGAAACTGAGGTGAAGGTCGATACCGAAGGAAAAATGTATGGCTCTGTCAATCAAAATGAGATTGCCAAAATGCTCCAAGGGAAAGGATTTGAAATCGAACGGAAGAACGTCACTCTTCCTCAAGCGATTAAAAAGCTTGGGAAGCACACGATCCCACTTCGCCTTAAAGAAGGTGTTGAAGCGAATGTGACTCTCAAGATCACTCCGGAAGGAGGACTTCCTGAAACGCCACTTCCAGAGGCTCCTGCCGCTGAAGCAAAGGAAATCAAAGAAGAAGCAGAGTGAAGCTTTTTTCACCAGCAAAGGTGAATCTTTTTCTTCGAATTCTACGTCGCCGAGAGGATGGCTTTCATGAGATTGCCTCACTCTTTCAAGCCATTGATCTTGGCGACACACTTTTTTTAGAGCTCTCTTCTTGTGATCAATTCACAACCAATTCCCCAGATATTCCCTTAGGTCCTTCCAATCTCGTTTTCAAAGCGCTCAAGCTTTTTCGGGAAAAAACAGCTCTTTCTACTCCTGTCAAAATCCATTTAGAAAAAAAAATCCCCACTGAAGCAGGCCTCGGAGGAGGGAGTAGTAATGCTGCAACAACCCTTTGGGGGCTCAATGCCCTTCACGATTTTCCACTCTCAGAAAAAGAGCTTCAACTCTGGTCTGCAGAGCTAGGTTCTGATGTCCCTTTCTTTTTTTCCTCAGGAACAGCCTATTGCCAAGGGCGGGGAGAGCAGATCAAAAATCTAAAACCTCTCTCCTTGCAACCCTTTTGGCTTTTTAAACCACCGAGTGGATTGAGCACTCAGCAGATCTACCAAGCTCTTGATTTAAAGATGTGTTCGACTGTCGATCCAGAAGAACTTCTTGCGAGTTTTTATTTAGATAAGCCGATCTACCATAATGATTTAGAAAGTCCTGCTTTTTTGCAAGATGGAGCCCTTGCAAGACTCAAAAGCACATTTGAAGAAGCGTATGCAAATGTTGTGATGACTGGGTCTGGAACAGCATTTGTGTGTACACAACAGCACACCCCTCTTGCTTTCGATGGGTGGAGTTGGCAAGGAACTTCAAAGGAGCGGCGTGAGGGGGAGTGGTGGTAGTCGTAGAAACCCTTAACTTATTTGTCGTCTCTATGGTATCTTTCTCTACATGAAATGGATCGTTTTAACCGGTGGTGCAGGATTTATCGGTTCTGCTGTTTTAAAAGAACTCAATGAGCAAGATGTTTATAACATACTGGTTGTTGATGAATTAGATGAATCCGACAAGTGGAAAAATCTTGTTGGAAAACGTTTTTTAGATCTCATCCATAAAGACCATCTTTTTCAGTGGCTTGAGGGAAAAGAGGTCGAAGCTTTTATCCATCTAGGGGCGTGCTCTTCTACTGTAGAAAGAGACTCTAATTTCCTTCTAGAAAATAACTATCGATACACGATTCGGCTTGCTGAGTATGCAATAAAGCGGGGGTGTAGATTTATATATGCTTCTTCAGCAGCAACTTATGGGGATGGTTCGAAGGGGTTTTCTGATGATCACGCTCTTTTAGAGCAGTACGAGCCGCTCAATATGTATGGCTATTCAAAGCATTTGGTCGACCTTTGGATGAAAGAGAGGGGGTATCTCGATCGTGTTGTTGGATTGAAATATTTTAATGTCTTTGGCCCCAATGAATATCACAAAGGGCGGATGGCATCGGTTATTTTGACGATGGTTCCTGATTTGAAAAAAACAGGAAAAATTCGACTCTTCAAGTCATCTGAACCTGAGAAGTTTGGTGATGGGGATCAAGTACGCGATTTTATCTATGTGAAAGATGCTGCTAAGATGACAACACAATTTTTACAAAACAGTGTATGCGGCATCTTTAATGTGGGAATGGGACGTCCTCAAACGTGGAATACTTTGGCAAGTGGCGTGATTGAAGGGGTTGATCAGGGGGGAGAGATTGAATATATTGCGATGCCTAAAGATCTCTTGGGTAAGTATCAAAATTACACATGTGCTGAGATGAAAAAAACGGTGGATGAAAAACTCTATCTTCCTAAAACACTTCTAAAAGAATCGGTTGCTGATTATGTCGAACGGTATGTTCTCCCTCAAAGATATTTGTGATAAGCTCAAGCCAAAGCGAGCCCTTGTCCTCGGTGACTTTATGCTCGATGTCTACACGATGGGGCATGTGGAGCGGATTTCTCCTGAAGCTCCTGTCCCAGTGTTGCATGTGATGGATGAACACTTTGTTCCAGGAGGGACGGGTAATGCCATTTTAAATCTCATCTCACTTGGGATGGAGGTGAGAGCAATGGGTCGAGTGGGACAAGATCCTTCCGGAGAGACATTTCTCCAAAGCTTGCGGCAAGAGGGGGTTGATCTCGATGGTGTCCTTATTGACCCCACATTTGTCACTCCGCGGAAGAATCGGATGATGGCAGAGAGTCAACAAGTTGTCCGTGTTGATTATGAAAAACCAGCTCTTTTGAGTGAGGAACAGGAAAAAAAACTCATTGCAGATCTTCCAAAATTTTTAGAGGGGATTGATGTTGTCGCAATTTCTGATTATGCAAAGGGTTTTTTGACTCCTTCTCTTCTCACTGCCGTGATTGAGCGATCAACCGTTCCTGTGATTGTCGATCCAAAAGGGATGGATTTTTCTCGTTATAGTGGGGCTACAGTGATCAAACCGAATTTTTCAGAGGCAAAAGGAGCTGCTGGTCTAGGACCTGAAGCGACGCTTGATGAAATTGGAGCGGCAATTCTTTCTGAAGTTGATATTCAAACTCTTTTGATCACACGTTCTCAAGAGGGGATTTCGATCTTTTCAAAAGGAGAAAAAAAGCGTCAAGACTTTGAAGCTGTCGTTCATGAGGTAAGAGATGTCACAGGTGCTGGAGATACGGTTCTCGCTCTTTTGACAGCGGCTTTGGCAAATGGCTGTTCACTTGAGATGGCAGCTCCTCTTTCAAATATTGCAGCTTCAATTGCAATCGAAAGGGTCGGATGTGCCCGCGTCACCATTGAAGATCTCACACTACGCTTGGCCCATTAAAATTGCTGTTGCAAGGCTATAGTAAATTGCAACTGTCACAACATCTGCCATCATCAAGACAACGGGTCCTGCTGCAACCTTGGGATCGAGTTTCAGTGCGTGTAAAAGAATGGGAAAAAATGCTCCAAAAGTAGCGGAAAAAACCATTGAAACGACAATACTGATTGAAATAGAGAAGACGGGGAGTAGAGCTGTACTCCATGCAAAATAGAAGCAGCTGAGCAAAAGTGCACTACAAATTCCAAGAATTAAACTAGTTTTCCATTCGACCAAAATTCTTTTTAACACTTGTTTCCAATCGATAGTTTTAAAATGGAGAAAACGGAGTGATAAGGTCATCGATTGGATGGCAATTGATTCAGAAAGGGTGAGGACAAGGGGAACAAAGAGGGCTAAGACGACAAATTGGAGAACTGTTTGTTGAAAAAATTCTCCAATCACCGCGCAGATAAGCCCTCCGACTAGGTTGCACAGAAGCCAAGGCATCCGGTATCGGAATTCAATCCAAGGAGAAGCGAGCTTCCGTTGTTCAATAGAAAATCCAATAAATTGGAAGATATCTTGTTTGATATTTTTAAAATGGAGTCGTTTTGTATTTGCAAAAAGGTCGGGCTGATGGGGAACAACTTCGACAACACCTTTGAAGCGGTTCTCTTTATCTACAACAGGTAGGGCTAGAATTTTATGATTTGCCAAAATATTTAAGGCAACTTCTAGAGGTTGATGTTCGCTGATTTTAATGACATCAGGATCGATGATATCGATCAGACGGGTTTGGGGTGGATTGTAGAGAAGATCACGCGCTTGTGCAATCCCTTGGAGATGGTTTTCATGGTCTGTAACATAAAAGTATTCAACTTGTTTTTCCCGTTTAACAGTGTGTAATTTCTCTAATACCTCTCCTACGGTTTGATCAACGGTAAATTCAAAGTCAAAGGGACTGATATATTCTAAAACGTCTTTTTCAAGCTCTGTGGCCCCTAGCCTTTTGGAAGTATCGATCCGCATGTTCACCTTTTAATCAATTTTCTTTTTTATCAAAACAAGTTATCAGTGAAATATGTACCTGGTCTATCTTTTCAGTGGCTGCTTGATTGTTGGAATGCTCTTTGGCCAGCTGGTCGATATGAGTGGCTCTCTCTCATTAATCACATTTTTTGCTGATATCTGCCTCTCTTTTATTATGATGGAGGTGGGTCTTGAGTTTGTCATCTATAAAGAGAAATGGAAAAGCTATTTCAAAGATTATTTTATCGCAGCATTAGCTGCAGGTCTTCCTTGGATTTTCTGTTTTATCTATTTTTACACGCAGTTTTCAGCTAACTCATGGGAAGAGACATTATTGATTGCCCGATTTGCAGCTCCTACATCTTCAGGAATTCTCTTTTCGATGTTAACAGCTGCTGGGCTTGGTTTGACTTGGGTATTTAAAAAAGTGGAAATTTTGGCCATTTTGGATGATATCGACACAATTTTATTTCTCATTCCTCTCCAATTCCTCCTGACAGGGGGGCAGACCCGGTTGATGGTTGTGGTCTTCTTCATCACAGCTTTGATCTATTTGGCGTGGAAATTTCTTCATAAACTCCATCTTCCAGCAGGTCGCCTTTGGCTTTTTTTCTATAGCATTCTCTTGGTTTCCGGGCTCCGTTATTTCCATGTGCTTTTTGCTGTAGAACTTGAAATCTTGCTTCCTGCTTTTGTCGTCGGATGTGTTCTCTTTAATCCACACGATCCTAGGATCGATCAGGAGCACAAACATGAACACGCTTACCTCGAAGTTGAAGAGAGACCTTTGGTATTTTTTGAGCGAGGGATAAAATCGATTTTCATGGTGCTCGTCGGTCTCTCTTTACCTCAAGTCATTTTGGGAAAACACAATTTTTGGTGGACAGTTCTCCATGTTGTAGCGATCACAATTATTTCGAATTTAGGGAAGTGTGCTCCGATGCTCTTTTATCGAAAAGAGGCATCACTTAGAAAACGGGCTGCCGTCTCCGTTGGGATGTTTTCCCGGGGAGAGGTGGGAGCAGGGATTTTGGTCCTTGCGATCGAACATGGGGCTGGAGGGTATTTGACAACGATTGCAGGCCTTTCTCTTGCTCTCAATCTCATTTTAACAGGCTTTTTCATCTGGTGTGTCATCCGTTTAATCGGTAAGGAGGTGGAGGCGTGATCCCTTCAAACTTTGAGTTGGTCGCAACAGTCATCTTCATCTTAGCTGTTTTACACACCTTTTTAACACCAGTGATCTTCGATCTTTCAGCACACTTTAGACAGCAAAAAAAAGAAGATACAAAAAATTGGAAAACACACCATTTTTATGCTGAAATTCTCCACCTCCTCAGTGAAGTAGAGGTGGTTTTTGGGATCTGGCTTATCCCTCTATTTTTTTGGTTTGCTCTCTCTCAAGGGTGGTCCAATCTAACCTCTTACCTCAGCGAAAGAGATTACTCCGATGCGATCTATATTTTGGTGATTTTCACAGCGATTAGCTCTCGACCGATCATCACATTTGTTGAGAAGATGATGAATTTCATCGCTAAACTTGGAGGAGATACACCAGGTGCTTGGTGGTGGACGATTTTAAGTGTAGGACCTCTTCTTGGTTCTCTTATCAAAGAGCCGGGTGCGATGGCAATTTGCTCGATTTTGCTCGTCCATAAATTTTACCACTACAACCCTCCTAAGGCTTTTCAATACGCTACTTTTGGTCTCCTTTTTGCCAATATCTCAGTGGGAGGAATGCTCTCTGCCTTCTCTTCACGGTCGTTATTTTTTCTTGCTAAAGAGTGGAAATGGAATAGTTGGGATGTATTTAGCCAGTTTGGATGGAAAGCCGTCATCAGTATTATAATTGCCAACCTCGTCTACTATTTCATCTTTCGGAAAGGATTTTCAAAGAATTTTCCCCAAAAGATTCCCGCCCTTGAAAAAGATGAAGAGGTTCTTCCCCCCCCTTTTTGGCTCACCCTTCTCCACATTATTTTCGTCGCTTGCATTGTATTAACAAGCGATTCAACACCGATCTTTTTAGGTGTTTTTCTTCTTTTCTTAGGTCTACATAAAGCAACTTCATTTTATCAATCTCCACTTCATCTTAAAAAAGCGATTTTGGTCGCCTTCTTCTTTGCCAGCTTAATCATCCATGGAGAGCTTCAAGGGTGGTGGATCGTTCCTCTTATGGAGCATGCCACTTACCTTACAACTATGGGAATCAGCTTTGTACTCTCAACGATTGTTGACAATGCAACAGTAGGTTATATGGTACGGGGGATTCCAAATTTTGATGAAGTGGACCGCTACTTGGCAGTTGCAGGGGCGATGGCAGCTGGAGGATTAACTGTGATTGCCAATGCTCCCAATCCGATTGGAATCTCGATTTTACGCGACACATTTAAAGGGAGAATCTCTTTCTCTAAGATTTTTCTAGGAGCGCTCTTCCCTTCACTTCTTTCATTTTTCATTTTTTGGTTCTTAAGGTAATTGAGAACGCCAAGCAGGATCAGACTGACGCTGCATAAGCGTCTCTATAAGTTCTTGTGGAGTCTTAGGGGTATTGACCAAATGTTCGAGCATTCTTACTCCCCCCTCACTCTCTCCATAAAGAGTCACCTTTTTATTAGCCATTCTTGCAGCAAAGAGTAAAAGTGCAAGCATTGTATTCTGACTATTGAGTTCAGATTGACAACCCCATGTGTCTTTGATATGGACACCACTCTCACTTATTTCAAAAACTCTAAAGAAGCCTACAAGCTGCTTTCTCAGAGCTTTAGGGGAATATCTAGCTCCACTTCCATTCCAACTCTTAGCTGCAAGAAAAGCAGTAGAGCCTTCGCGTAGAGTGGGAACAATAAGAGGGGAGTCCTTTGAAGGGGCAATGGAGATTTTTGCAGCTGAAGAGAGTTGCATGAGGGTTTTGATAGAATCTTCATCCTGGGTTCCTATCGATGCAATAGAAATCTCTCCTCGAGGAATAGAAGAGGGAAAATCCTTTTGCATTTCCCACTTAACTAATTGATCTTCAGAAACTTCCTTCTTCCAGTCGATTGTATGCGTCATACGGAAATAAGAGGCTTTTTGATCACCCTGAGAAAAGTGGAAAGTTTTGGTTTTGTCTTCGTATTTTGTACAAGCAAACGAAACTCCATTTGTTTCAACTTTTTCATTCTCAGACATTTGAATATCTATATCGAGATCTTCTTGCATGATAAAGTGACTCGAGGGGATAAATGTGAAAATCCCTAAAAGGGTGGCTGTCAAGCCGGTATACACATGTACATTTCCAAGGGGCGAACAATACGCCATGGTTCCAATGCCTGCTGCAAACAAAACAGCTGCAACAACTAAGGAAATTTTTTCAACAGTATGATTAGGAAGGTTTACAGGTGTATAGCCACTTATATCAACAGGGGTAACTGCCATGGAAGACATTCTAAAGTTATATAAAGATAAAGTCAATATTTTAAATTAAAGATTTAATAGAGTATAATTAACTATTGAGGGGGAGAGAAATTCATGTCGGGTGTCTCTGGAGATCATGGAAAAGAAGCTGCTATTGAAGCAGGAAGAATACGAGGTGCTCAAGCGGCTCGTGGAGAGACACGTGCAGATAAATCCTCTCTAGCCGCCCTCCATGAACAAGTGTCGGCAAAAAAAGAAGTTTTAACAAAATTCAATGAACAGATCAAATCGGCGCAGCCCTCTACAACGGGCAAGTCTGTCCAATTGAGTGATTCTTTCCAAAAGGGGATGAACACCGAGCTTTCCTCACTCCAAAAAAACATCAAACTCCTTCAAAATAAGCTTCCTGAGAGCTCGAAAAACCTGAAGCAATTCCAAGAATTTGAAGGGAAACTGAGCCAAATGATGGAGGGGATGAATCAATCTCCTCCGAAGGTGAATGGAGACGAAGTTGAAAGCTTACATTTGATGTTGGCGATGATGAATGATGCTTCTAAGGATCTTCCAGATGAGGCAAAAGCAGAGTTTTTTGAGACACAAGAGAAGATGTTTGACGATCTCGATGAAGTGACAAAACAGCAATCAGATTCTTTGCAAAACCAATATAAATCAGCTGAAGGAAGAAAGCAGCTCTATGAGGCAAAGAGCTTTATGGATAGCTTTTTTTCTAAAACCCCTCCTCTAAAGATCGATAAAGAATTTCTCCAGATGGCACAAGCATTGAAAGATCATGGGCAACATCTCACAGAGGCGGAGAAAAAGCAGCTAGACAGCTATTTAGCGAAAATCTCAGAAATGAAGGTAAAGCTTCGTTCTGGAAAAGAAGAGAGTCTCTCCTCTATTTTAAATCGGCAAAAAGTATTTTTAGATAGTGCTCCCAAAGAGGAAGATGAGGAGAATTTTTACTCCGAATTTTCAGGCTTGATCGACTCTTCAGAAGAAGAAGCTCCTTCTTTAGAGATCCCCTTTTCGGAGAAAGATAAATCTGGGCCGTCTAAAGATTTGGCAACAGCGGCCAAAAGCGTAAAAGAGGCAAGTGATAAGCTTGGGCAAGCAAAAGGGGCGAGCAAGGTAGCAAAAGATATTGCAGCAGGAAAATCGCCTCAATTATCTGAAGATATTCAAGGGGGAGAGAACCGAAAACACAGTCTTGCCAATGACTTCTACGACATGATTTTGAATAAATATATGCCAAAACAAGAAGCATATTTGAGGGGGCAAGCAAAAGGACTTGCATGGGATAACTACAAATCGGAGATGTATAACACACTTATTGGAGATACAGCAGGCTTTGCAAATGCCAAAGAGCAGATGAATTTTTCTGATCTGCTTAAAGCACCCATTGAAAATAAATACGATGTGGGAGCAAGGACAAAAGGGATGAAGAAATCATTTGAGCTAAAAGGGAGTATTACAACCTATAACGGTGACCCTGAAATGGCGAGGGCAAAACTTCAAAATGAAAAAGAGACAATTGCAACAAAATTGACGAGCATAGATACCGCTTCAGAGCATATCGACAAATATTTAAAGGACTTAGGGGTCAATGGTGAGATAACTGAAAAGTACCACTTAACAGATGCACAAAGAAATGAACTGATCGAGGAATTACAAGGGATTAAAACGCAGCTAAGTGACTCTAAGTCAGCTTTAAAATCGCTTTTGGCAACTCTTTCTAAAGTGCATATTTCCAAAGCGTATGCCTTTACCCAGGGTGAAGGAGAGCATAAAAAAACAGATCCAGCAAACGAACTGCACGAAGTGAAGGGGCAATTTTCAATTACAACCGAAGATGACGTCAAACCTCCCCCTAACATCGAATTAAAGGGTGTACGGGAAAAGTTTTTTGGGACTAAAAAACCTGAAGGGTTTGATGCGATGTCAGACTTTTTAACCGGCCGCCATATTGCATTTCAGGATGGGAAAGTAGCTGTTGTTCAATCAAAGAGTGCAGGTCTTTTTGGAGCTGGTGAGATTGCCAAATCAATTGCTCCTGCTGAAGAGGCAGTGATTGGAGGGAAGGGGGGTGGCCTTTCTGATATCTCTGAAAAATTGACGGCAGGCTCTCAGAAATCGGCAAACCAAAGTCAAACCCAGCAGATGAAACTACAGATGGTCATGACGCAGGTTCAACAAGAATGGACCATTGTTTCGACAGCTCTTCAAATCCTCAATCAAGTCAATATGACATTTGCTAAAGCAGTTTATTCGATGTAATTTAATTGGCAAAGGTGTATCCTTTACTCCATGAAAGAGATTGACCGACTGATAGAAGGAAACCAAGCTTTCCTAAAGACACATCCAAAGCTTCCCATTCCAAAACAAGAACCTTTTTGTGCTGTTTTGACATGTGCCGATGCCCGTCTCTCTCCAGAACTGATTTTCCAACAAAAGATGGGAGATCTATTTGTTGTGCGGCAAGCAGGAAATAAAGCGTGTCCATCAGCCATTGAGAGCATACGCCTTGGAATTTCATTGCTCAATATTGAGTTGGTGGTCGTACTGGGACATCAAGCGTGTGCTGCTCTAGAGAAAGATCAAATTATTCCTAATATTCACGAGCAGGTCGGAATTTTGAAGAAAGAATGTCCTACAGCACATGTTGTAGGAGCCTATTTTAGCTTTGAAGATGGAACTGTTCGCTTCTTACAAAGTGGCGCAGTTGACAATTCCCCCACCGACTAAGAAATCGGATCCGGTGATATAAGAGGCGTTGGAGCTACAGAGAAAAGAGGCTGTATCAGCAACCTCTTCAGGAAAGCCAAACCGTTTCATAAGAACCCTCTCTTCTCGCTCTTCAATAAATTTTGGATTGGCTTTACAAGCAGAATCAAAGAGAGGTGTCATAATATATCCTGGCGAGAGTGCATTGACCCGAATCTCTTGTTTGATAAGGCTTGCTGCAAAAGATTTTGCAAGGGAAGACGTTGCTGCTTTAACTGAGCAATAGATACTCATATCTTTTTTTCCCTGATGAGCTGCAGCCGATGACATGAGCAAAACATTTCCCCCTTTATTGAGAAAGGGGAGGGCGTAGAGGACGGTGAAATAGAGTCCCTTGTAGTTGGTGGAGACAATTGCATCAAAAATAGCCTCATCTGTTTGATCGAGGGGAACTCGACTTGCGATCCCAGCATTGGCAACCAAAATATCGAATTTTCCCACATGCTTGAAGAGTTTTTTCAGATCATTTAGATTTTGGACATCGCCTACAAATCCCGACCCGTGTTTGAGTTGATCAACCGTCTCATCGAGTGTTTTTTTATTTCTTCCAAAAATGGTAACACGGGCTCCTTCGGCGTCAAATTTTTTTGCAATCGCCTGTCCAATACCGCTATTCCCACCAGTGACAATAGCCACCTTACCTTCTAGTTGTCCCATATGTGAAAACTCCAGCACCCTCTAGGTTTTTGTTGTGATACAGTTGAGAAGTCCCCCATCGATCAAGAGATCAGATCCAGTGATATAAGAGGCATTGGGGCCGCATAGGAAAGAAGCCGCTTCAGCAATTTCTTCAGGGGTGCCAAACCGTTTCATAGGAACTCTCTCTTCTCGCTCTTTAATAAATTCTGGATCGGTTTTGGGAAGAGGATCAAAAATGGGTGTCATGATGTAACCTGGAGAGAGCGCATTGACCCGGATGTCTCGCCCTACAAGGTCTGCAGCAAAGGATTTTGCAAGGGAAGAGGTTGCCGCTTTAGTTGAGCAATAGAGACTCATCTCTTCCACTCCTCGATGAGCTGCAATAGACGACATAAGCAAGACATTTCCCCCTTTGTTGAGAAAAGGGAGTGCATAACGGACAGTGAAATAGAGCCCTTTGTAGTTGGTCTCAACAATTTCATCAAAGAGAGCCTCATCTGTTTGATCGAGAGGAACTCGACTTGCAATCCCAGCATTGGCGACCAAAATATCGAATTTCCCCACATTTTTAAAGAGCATCTCCAAATCGCTCAGATTACGGACATCACCCACAAATCCCGACCCATTTTTGAGTTGGTCAACCGTCTCATCAAGTGTTTTTTCATTTCTTCCAAAAATAAAAACATGGGCTCCTTCTGCATCAAATTTTTTTGCAATTGCCTGCCCAATTCCACTATTTCCACCGGTGACAACAGCCACCTTGCCTTCTAGTTGTCCCATATGCTAAACTCCTTTTCCCACAAAAAGGTAAAGAATCAAATTTTAAAAAACAATGAAGATTATCAGTGAGTTGTTTATCTATTGACACAGGCTATACAGCGGCTTCTTATTTGACAGATCCCCTCTGTAAAGTGCGTCAGTATTGGCATCAAATTTCTATCCATGATCGACTCTTCTCAGAGGTTTCAAAAACAGGGAGGGTTTTTCAAAAAATAATGCTCTATATGGGGGTATTTGCCGCAACTGTTGCTGCGCTTGTCACAGCCCCTTTTGGTGTTGCAATCCGCGCCTTCTTAGGAGCGGTTCAAAACCGTCCTTTCCTCCATGCACGCGGGAGAGTTGAGGAGAAAGAAGAAGTTCTCAGTGGAGCGACAACCCTTTTTTCGTGGAATATCTGTTGTGTCCCAGCAGGATATGCTATTACCGATGGAGGTGTTGCCCCTTGGTCATTTCGAATAGCTGGCTTGGTTAAAAAAATTCAGGATCAAAAGGCTGACGTTGTCTCTCTCTACGAGGTTTTCGATATCCAAACTGCACACGCCTTGATCGAAGGATTAGGGGAGGAGTATTCCCATTTCTACTACAACATGGGATCAAAAGCAGTCGGCCCTTCATCAGGACTTTTTGTCGCATCAAAATTTGAAGTGAAAGATCCCGAGTTTACCCTCTTTCCTCAAGACGCTTTGGATGGACGGGCAAAGAATTGTGGAAAAGGGGTGTTTGGATTTACAGCTTCAGGAATACGGTTTCATGTAACGCATCTTCAACACTCTGAAATTCCAGCTCAGCCAACCGCTAGAGAGAAAGAAGCTAGGCGAAAAGAGATGGAGATCATTGCTCAAAAAGTAAAGGCTTGCACTCTTCCAGTGATTATCACTGGAGATCTCAATATGGATCATAACGAGCTTACCAATCAATCAGGGGACTTTACAATGGGCAAACTTCAGTCTGGTCGAACATGGGGGGGAGATCAGTGGTGTGCCAACCTAACGGGAAAACCTATTTCAACTCCTTGTACATTAGACTATACGTTGACACAAGCTGATGGACCACTTAAACTAGACACCAGCTTTATACAGGCCAGTTATGTGAATGGAGTCTTTAACCCTTCTGCGCTCTCTGATCATAAGGGTCTTCGAACAAAAATTCAAAAAACAAATGGCAAGAAAACATAAAACTAATGATGAAGCTTAAAAAGTTTGGGTCTGTTGATACAGTAGTATTGGGAAAGGTTTCACAAAAAAACCTTATTCCCCTTCCTTTGTCTGAGATAGCCTATGGTCTTGGGGCTGCAACAACTGTAGACACAGGAGAGCTTCTAGTTGGTGAGGGGATCATTTATAATCATGTTGCTTATGGGTATTTTCCAGGGAAAAAATGGGTGATAGAAGATGAGGTTAAAACCCCTTTCTTCGTCGGGATTGATACGTTTCCAGAGAAACATTTTCACACAGAGCATTCTATTACAGTCGATACGCTCTATTCACACTATCTCGAGCAATTTCCCAAAGGGTTTGCCATTGCTGGAGAAGTTGAATTTGAACAACTTTCTTTAGCCTATTTAATGAAGTCTCCAACAACAGGCAAAAATATGCTCAATTGTAATGCAATAGGACAGGTTGAGCTAAAAAATCAAAAAGCGAATATTTTTGGCGTTGTTATGACAAAAAGTGATCCACACCTCTTCTATAACAATCCAGCTGAGAAGTGTTCAAAAGCGTTGTTTTACTCTCATACCCACGCGCTAGTTGATACAGTTCCCTATCACCTGCTTACACACTCAAAGGTGAAAAAAAGCTCTCTTTCTTTATCACCAATTGATGGTTAAAAAGATCAACTTCTATGTCATCCATAACCTGATGGTATTTTTTTTGAACTTCCATCGCCTCCATGATTAATTCTAACAGAGGCTTTGAGTGCAATTTTTGTAATTCTCCAAGAGTCCAATTTGATCGAATGGTCATGTATCCCTCATTTTTGCAACCGAGTATGGAAGCTATTATTTCAGATTTCAATAGGGGTTTTATTTTCTTAGGCTAAAAAGAGGTTTACATAAAATGTTTTGGGGTTAGATATTTGGACCCTGCCTAGCTGATGAATAACCTTTAAGAAGGGCTTCTTAAACTAAAATAAGGTTTGATTTTTTTATGTTCGAAGTGTTGTTTGGAAGTAAAAATGTGGAAAAAATTCTCATTTTTCTATTTGTCAATGGGAGGTGTTACGGAGCTCAACTGCAACGCGTGTTTAACACGCCACTCACGCCGCTTCAAAAAGTTTTAATTCGTTTAGAGCAAGGGGGGCTGATTTGTAGTCATTATGAAGGGAAGACACGTATCTACCGGTTCAACCAAGGGTTTCCTCTATTATCTGATTTAGAGCAGCTTCTCAAAAAAGCGTATACCCTTTTACCCGCACATGAAAAGAAGCTTTATTACCTAGGAAATGATACGCGTGGTTTCCGTCAAAATCATTCGGTGAAAAAGCTTGGTACGCTTTTAGAGTTTTGGGAGAGGCTCACCTCCGTTAAGAGGTTATCTTTTCAAGCCTATTCCAAATCCAAGGAAAACTCAGGATGGAATGGGCGAGGAACAGGAGAAGTTGATGTGTCTAAAACAGACACAAATATTCTTGTGTTCCACGAAAAAGGATCTTGGAAAGGGAAAGATAACCGGGACATTAGTTTTACAAATATATTTCGTTGGACATTAGATCGAGTCTCTGGGGTGATTTCACTTGAGCATCTACGTCGCGGGATAGAGAATCCTGTATTTTTATTCCATTTAGCCCCTTCTACAGGGCATACATTATCTTCTGTCGATTCGCATCTTTGCGATGGAGACTCTTATTTTGGTCAGGTACAATTTGACCAATATAGCTTGAAACTCACGTGGCGGGTAATTGGTCCTAAGAAAAATGAAGAAATGGAATATAGTTATTTATAAATAAGTGATTTTATGGGGTATAATTTCAGTATTGAGGTTCAGAAGCAAATTAAAGATAGCCTAGAGGTAGTGCAATCAATTTTAGGCTCCGATCTTTTAGGTGTTTATCTTTTTGGTTCCGCAGTTATAGGGGGGCTTCAAACATATAGTGATCTTGACTTGTTTGTTGTTGCAAATCGGCAGACAACCTCAAAAGAGAAAGCTAAATTAATCTCCCATCTTCTTCAAATCTCTGGCATTTATATGAAAAGTTCAAAACCTCCAATTGAACTGACTCTTGTTGAGAAAAAGGCGATTAATCCTTGGACCTATCCTCCTCATTTTGATTTTCAGTATGGTGAATGGTTACGCAAGCCTTTTGAAAGGGGAGTCATAAGGGCGTGGGAGTCTCAGGAGATGCCCGATCTTGCGATACTTGTTACGCAAGTCTTACTAAAGAGTCAAACGTTGTGGGGTTCAAAACCTGAGCAACTACTAGTAGATGTCCCTTATCATGATTTTATCAAAGCAATGCTTCATGATTTAGACAGGCTGATCGCTGATCTTGAAGATGATACTCGGAATGTTTTACTGACTTTGGCACGAACTTGGAGCACTATAGAGACAAACTCAATCAGGTCTAAGCCAGCAGCAGCAGATTGGGTAATAAGTCACCTACCTGAACGATATCAACCTGTTATGAAGCGAGCTAAATCAATTTGTATTGGCAATGAAAATGAGCATTGGGATGATATCAATACACTCATCAAGCCTTGTGCAGAATTTATGCTAAGTAAAATTCATAAGCAAAGCTCATTGATCGACAGGGGTAATCAGCGGATAACACTTGCAGAGGCGTCCAGATGAAAGATAGGAAAAAATATATATTCAAAATTTAGTACACCGTTATTTCAGTTAGGAAGATCGCTTGCGGTGATTGGATATACTGTCAAAAATGGATTTTTTCAATAAAGTCATTGAATATCAATAATTTCAAACTGTATTACGTTTTTATAATAATTTATTAATAAAATATTATATAAATAATTTTTATTTACTTAAATAATAAACTGTTTTATAATTATTATGTATTCATTTTAGTTGGGGAATTATATGAAAACATCTGAGATAAGTTTTCTAAGCGGAGGAGAAAAACTCACTCTAAGGGCTTATCAACAGACTCAGAAGTACTCTATAGTGGCTTCTGAGGTCATTGGCCGTTTAGCTGCAGTTGTTCTCTTATCACCAGCTGCCGCTCTTGATTTAGTTTTCCATACTTTATTAGGCTTATCTACCTTTGTCTATGCCATTGGAGCCTCTATTTATAAAAGGGAAGTAGATTTTACCCTTCCATGGCAGCATCTTCAGAGAGTACGCAGTGCTGTTGCTCCTTTGTTGTTAGGTAGTGTTTTTGGGGCATTACATCCTTTTGCTGGTCTTGCTATGAGCGAGGCTACTGATAAGCATGCCGTCATAGGTATGCTCTCTTCAAACACGAAGCAACACCTTGAAACTCCATGCAGTCCAATCCACAGCTTGTCTATTGTTAAAGCCATTGCTAAAAAGCGTCGATATTGTGAATTAGGTGAAGAGAAAAAGGAAATTTTTTCCATAGAACATATTAAAATTCTAAAAGAGGCTAAATATTTAGAAAGTTATTTAGAAGTCTTGCAATCTCAAGAGTTTATTCATAAGATTACAAATGTTACTCTTTTTGTAATGGCAGAAATTAAAGCTGCTATCGAAAATTCCTGTCTAAGTGACCTAAGCAAGGCTGCTTTGATAAGAATATCGGGGCTACTTGTTCCAATCCTCACAGTTGTAGATATTACAATAACTTTATTAGCCCAAGTATTTTTTCTAGTGACTGGAGTTGTTCGACTGATTTCTGGCCGTGGTCCAATCTATACTGAAGTGACCATTAATCCCTTGATGCACGCTTCATTTTTAATTCAAAATGTTCTTAAAGCAGTTGGTAATTTAGCTGGAATGTTTGTTTGGTTTGTTTCTCCGATGACTGGATTTGAAGTTAGCCATGTGCCTGCAAATTTATTCTTTAAGTTGCAGGTGAACTTACTTATGTTGCAAATCAAACGGAAAATGAATGCTTCTAAAAATCAAGAAAGGTTTGTTGTTCCTGTCATATTCGGAAATGGAGATTGCACAGCTTTATCTTTTCCAACCCATGCGATGCATAAAACATATCTAATCATAGAGAAAGAGGGAGCTGGGTCTTTTAACTTATATTGGGTCAATAGGCCTGAGATTTCTCATAAAATGGGGTTGAGTACTGGTGAAACATTAAAACAAATTCGTTCCATGTTAGATGAGCGATTTCCATTTATGGATACTGAAAAATTGATGGGTTATCCTGTTCAAAGTAAAGAGCCTGAATTTTTAGGATCAGCTAACTTTGCAACAATCAAGAAGCAGGGAGGTGATACAAATTGTGTTGTATCGAATATGTTTGGAATGCTTGAAGCACTTGATCTGATCGACAAGAAGGGGTCAACAGTTACAAATTTACGTTACCAGGCTGTGAGAAAACTTCTCATGGAAAGGTATGCATTTTATAAGAAGGACTTTTTCCCTTTTAAGAGTGATGGCTATTCATTAAAGGAGGTTTGGAGTGCCATCGAACAACATCAAAATGAACCTGTTTGAGCAAAGAATGGGGCAAGCTGGACTTAGAATCTGCGACCGGCGGGTTATGAGTCCGTAGACTTCCCTTATTTGATAAAACGAACCAGGAAGATTCAGCAACTCAGATGACTATTTTGCTAGACGGATAGAAGTAGGGAAACGGCAAATACGACGAATACTGAATGAACTTGAATATTTGAGACATATTGAGAAAAATAGGCTATAACTGTGCCATAGATGTGCCGTGGCGATAGATTTGTTCATGCGATTTAATTTTTTCAAGGATTACAGATTTTGTGAACCCAAAGTTTTTTGCCAGGTCGTCAGGTGATCCCGATTCCCCAAAAGAGCTTAAAGAGATGGCGAGTCCATCCGATCCGATATATTTATGCCACCCTTGATCACACCCAGCTTCAATACTCACTTTGATCCTTCCTTGTAACAACTCTTGTTTATAGCTTTGAGGTTGTTGTTCGAATAATTCCCATGAGGGCATAGAAATGACCCGGGTATTTTCTCCTAAATATTGCGCAATTTCTAGAGCAAGAGACACTTCTGATCCTGTGGCAATTAAAAGATAGTCTACGTGCTCTCTTAATTCTTTCTGGATAATATAAGCCCCTCTGCCCAGTCCTTGTGCAAAAGAGTGATTAGCAAGAGCTGGAAGTGGCTGTCTTGACAATACAATTGCAGTGGGCCCTTGTGATTTAAGAGCTGCGATCCATGCCATCTTTACTTCGTGGCTATCGGCTGGGCGTATGACTAATAGCCCCGGAATTGCGCGTAATGCGGCTAATTGTTCAATGGGTTGATGTGTAGGACCATCGTGCCCTATAAAAATTGAGTCATGAGTAAGTTGGTAAACAACTTGCAATTTCATAAGAGAGGTCATTCTAATGGCGCTTTTCATGTAATCGACAAAAGCGAGGAAGGTGCCGATAAATGGGATGATTGAGCCTGCTTGTGCCATTCCCGCTGCCATAGAAGCCATAGCAAACTCTCTAACTCCGTATTTAATATTTCTGGGCTCGAAATGTCCGGGCCGTACAAAATCTTCATCGTCGAGGTAAGTTCCATCGGAAGATGAGAGATCAGCAGATCCTCCGACAAGAGCTTTGATCTGTTTTTTTAACACCTGAATGACCCTTTGAGAAGCCCATCTTCCTGCAGTGGGTGAGGGGATGGATACATCCAGAAGGGTTTTCTCGAAATCCTCAATAATCATTGGAGGAGGATTGTATCCCTTACTCGGTTGTTTTTGAAAAAAAGCGTATACTTCTGGTTCGATGGTAAATGGTGTTTGACTAAGGCTCAAAGCCGCTTTTGTTAATCTCGCCTCTTCATCTCCAAGCGGCTGTCCATGCGCAAGTGGCGTCTTTGCTCTATTTGGAGAACCATACCCAATTTGTGTGTTTGCAATAATGAGGGTGGGACGTTCCTGCTTGGCTCGCAAAGGAGCAATGGCATTTCGAATTTCCTCAATATTATGGCCATCGACTTCTAAAACTTCCCAGTTTTGGGAGTTAAAGCGAAGAGGGATATCTTCAGAAAAAGTTTCATTTACATAGCCATCTAAAGTGGTCTGATTGCAGTCGTATATGAGAATGAGATTATCAAGAGTTAAATGCCCAGCAAGCGAGCAGCCTTCATAAGCAACCCCTTCCATCAGGTCGCCATCTCCACAAAGTACGATAACTTTTGATGGAAGATCGAATTTTTTTAAAGCAAGAGCTTGTCCGACAGCGAATCCGATGCCTTGCCCATCAAGTCCGGTTGTAGCTTCTATTCCTTCAGTTTTCGTTATGTCAGGGTGACTTGGTGTTTTCGAATGCAGTTGTCTGTATTTTTTGATATCTTCAATGGAAACAGAAAAACCGACTAAATGTAGGCAGCTATAGAGCCAAAGAGAGCCGTGTCCTGCAGAAAGGATAAGTCGATCTCTTTCGGGCCATTTTGGAAACTTTGGATCAAAATGTAAAAATTCACCGAATAAATAAGCTCCAATTTCGGCACATCCCAAAGGTAGTCCCGGATGTCCAGACCCCGCTTGTTCTACTGCATCAATAGTAAGAAGCCTGATAGCAGCCGCGATTTTTTCTAAGATCATTTTTCCTCGATTGTAGGGTTTAGGAAATTTGAGGAGTTGACTACTTTACGACCATTTCTCTCCTCCAACTCCTTACGGGTATTGCCAATGCTAGATTCCCTAGATTTTGCTTTATAGAAACAATTTTTTGCACTACCATCTTTCCTGTTAAATTTGGTTAGGCACATGCAAGGATCTCAACAAAGTTTTAATTCGATTAGTGAAAATAATGGCCTTGCACTCATGTCAGCACAAGATAGGAAGATTGCAACGTAGGTAGTCAGGAAAAAAACGAACTTAGCTATTCTGTCAATTCAGTTAGCATTTCAGGCAGAAAGCCACCGACTTGCATCTTCCACATATGGGCATAAAGCCCATCTTCATCCAGTAAAGAGGCATGAGTTCCATCTTCAACAATTTTCCCCTTGTCGAAAACTAATATGCGGTCCATTCGAGAGAGTGTAGAGAGACGGTGAGCAATTACAATGGTTGTACGATTTTTCATCAGTTTTTCTAAGCTATCTTGGATATATTTTTCTGTTACCGAATCCAAAGCAGAGGTAGCCTCATCCAAAATGAGGATGGGTGCATCTGCAAGTATAGCCCTCGCAATAGCGATGCGTTGCTTTTCTCCACCAGATAGTTTGGTTCCTCTTTCTCCGACTTTTGCTTCATATCCTTTGGGAATATTGCGAATAAACTCTTCGCAGTGAGCAAGTTTTGCTGCATGAGCGATCTCATGTTCATAAGCATCTGGTTTACCATATCTTATGTTTTCTTGTAGCGTCCTATGAAAGAGAATGGGGTCTTGAGGAATTAATGCAATCTGGTGGCGTAAGGACTCCAAGGTCACCTGTGCAATATCCTGCCCATCAATGATAATTTTCCCACCGTAGAGGGGAAAGAAACGCAAAATTAGATTGATAAAAGTAGATTTGCCTGCTCCAGTAAATCCAACAAGTCCAACTTTTTCTCCTCCATGAATACGAGCATGTTTATTCACAAAAAGATCTTTTTTGCCGTAGTGGAATGAGACATTTTCAAAGACAATTTCACCTTTAGAGATTTTCAACTCATTTGCAATTGGCTTATCACCTAAATCTTGTGCATCTTGCATGACAGAGTATGCCTGCTTTGCTGTTCCAAAAGATTGGAAGAGAATGGGTAATGCAGAGCCAACCGTCCACATGATTGCCCCGATGCTCCAGGATGTTGTAAAAACTTGAACAGCTTGGCCTGTTGTAATTTGATTGTGAAGCCACAAGTAAAGAATGGAGCCAAGAATCCCTAAAATAACTCCTAAAATAAACAACGCGGATGTGATACAACGCATTTTTTCCACATAGTTCTTAGCTCGGATGTTTGTTCCCATCTCTTCTTGCTGGAAGGGGGCCAGTGCACTTTTTTCATATTTAAATCGATAGAAGAGATTGACAGCAAAGTTGTTGGTGAGGCTATCGACAACCTTTCCAAGTAAAGTGCTGCGAGCCTCTCCATGCTGATGCTCATACAGATCGCAAGATCTTGTAAATTTGAGACAAATACCCACATGAACGATGATCCAGCCAAGTAGAATCCAAGAAAAGAGGGGATTCACAAACCAAAGAAAAACTGCCCCTAAAAGAGAGGCCATAATTGCAGGGATGATTGGAAAAAATAGCTGCTGAAGGATCGCTTCTACTTGCGTTGTCATATCGCTGATCTTATTTGCCAGGCTACCTGCAAACCGTTCATTAAAGTAGCGTGGGGAGTGATGCTGGATGTGGTTAAACATTGACATGCGAATATTTGCTTGGAGTTTTGGGACTGCCCTTGCCATTAAAAAGCCCATAATACGGGAGGCAATTTCAACAGAAAAGACCAAACATAACCCTCCGATAATTGGTCCTTGTAATGCTCCCCATGCTGCAATTCTATCACCTTCGTAACGAGAAAAAATATCAACGACAACATGCAAGATGTAGGGCCAAAGCAAAACGTCCAGAGGCCAAGCGAAAGCATCCAGAAGGAGAATCGGAATAAAAACCCATTTTTGCTGACGAATGAACCGCCAAATAAAGCCCATCAGCTCTCTATAAGAAACCATTTTGACCTTTTTTCTACGTGCGGAAGAGAACTAGAAGTGTACAGAAGAGCGCTCAAACTTACAAGGATCATAAGTGAAAATCACTCACTGCATATTAGGGTAAAATATGTTTGTTCAGAAAGCTTTTGAAATTGATGCTGTTCTCAAAAAGCCTCAAATAGCACATCTGTTAACAACCGAAAATGAAGAGCTATCAGGGAAGAGGGATGTGTATGGATTTTTGGGACAAGTAAGTCCAATTTATGCCAAGCGACTAATTATGCGATCTCACCGCAGGGAAATAAGATCAAAAAGGCTAGATTTTCTTCTCCTGAAGTGATGACCTTATTGAGTAGATACTCATGTTTGCTCAAAGAGTATTACATTGAAATCCAAGTAATTCGTAGAATGCGATGGCTTCAGGGCTGTCTATTTCCAGGTTTGCCAATGATAACGATCCGTTTACGAGTTTTTTTTACTCATTGTAAATTTAATTATGGGAAAAAAGTGGGGCAAGCTGGACTTGAACCAGCGACCGACGGGTTATGAGTCCGCTGCTCTAACCAACTGAGCTATTGCCCCAAAATAGGCGGTCCCTAAAAACATACCATTGCTAAATTCTTCTCGGCAAGATATAAAATATTATTGATGGGAAAATGGCTCCTTTTTCTACTTTTGATCTCCTCTCAGTTAGATGCAAAAAATTGTATTTCAAATTACTTTTGCCGAAATAAGGTGGCTCGCTCACGCTCTGATAATATCCCTCAAACCCATATCACAGGTGTCGATGATGAGTATTTGACGGGATATGTGCAGGCGCTTGTCGATATGCACTACTATGAGTTTCAGGTGCGGGTAATTGTTCTCAATGGAATTGTTTACATCTTCAACTTGCCCAGAAATGAGCTGATTGCAGCAAGTATCTACTGCTTTGTCAATGATATTCCATGCATCGGGCGAGTGGAAAGGGTGTGCTGTTCTCCTGAAGAATTTTTGTGCAAGCTTGAGAGTATCGATCAAGAGTGCGCACAAGAAGTGGGTTGTTCAAGTGCCTATCAGTCGATGTGCATGATGCCAGGTCCAGGGTGTGGAGTAAAGGGTGTGTGGTTTCCGCAAAATACGGTGCTTTTTCAACCTCTTGTTGCCGATCCAAGGCAGGTGATGAATGCAGCCTCTTTGAGATTTAATGACGATGTTGTGGGAAAGCATGTGGGCGCTGCTGTCTTTGGAGGTGACTTCATCTTCTTCCGATGGTTTGATGTGTTTAAATGGCATGGTGATCTGGACCTTGGATTGCAAGGGGGTATTTTTTCGGTCTTTGATCTGGATAATCCACAGGCGTGTATGGTTAATTCTGATTTCTTTATCGCATTGATGCCAACGTATGCCGTCAATAAGTGGTCGTGGCGTTTTAGACTTTGGCACCTCTCTTCCCATTTAGGGGATGAATTTTTGCTCTCAAATCCCGGGTTTGATCGACGCAATTTGAGTGATAATGGTGTCGATCTTTTCGCCTCTTATCAGATGAATCCTGCGATCCGTCTCTATCTGGGGCTAGGAGATATCATCTGGCGGGACCGAGAATTTTATACGCAACCTTTCTATTTTGAATGGGGAGCTGAAATTCGAGTCTTTGGAAGTCGGGACTGCTTCAATAAGCTCTACGTTCAACCTTTTTTAGCAATGCATTTCAGAGCGTGGGAAGAGCATGGTTTTGATATCGATCAAACGTATGCTTTAGGTGTTGAATGGAGTAAGCTACAGTACGTGGGACAGAAATTCCGGATCTTCTTAGAGCTGCACAATGGCTATTCAAGAGAGGGGCAGTTTGCCCGTGAGCGGTCAAACTATGTTGCAATCAAGGGTGCTTTCGGTTTCTAGGAGGGACAAACCCTTTATCGTAGATTGGACCATCTTTGCCAATGGGCAATTTATTTTCAAAGTAGTCGCGATAGATTTGGAGTGCTTGATCACTATTTTCAACACAGAAAAAGCTGTTAGAAACCCACTCGGATCCTTTAATCGTCCCGGCATTTAGATTTGAGGTGAAGCGAGAGGTGATCTTCTCTTCCCAATATTTTTCCGGGCCGAAGAGGAGAATGGGAGAGTTGGGGCGAGCTCCCACTTTGTGTCGCACTTCTTCAAGGCTAAATTCAAAGTCTGTTCCAATTCCACCCATGAGAAAGATGGGAAAATCGAGGTAAAATTCGGCTTGCCGTTCAACTAGATGGTCGAGACGATAGGTCATCTTCGCTTCGATATAGGGATTTTGTTCTTGTTCATTGACTACAGTGCCATCTTTGGGAGTGAAGTCGGCGATATTTGCGCATGATAGAATTCCTAGGTCTTTGGCAAGCTTGTTCCCAACTTCCATCATGCCAGGCCCTCCTCCAGTGACAAGGGCAAGTGGGGTTTTGTCGGTGAGTAGGGGGTGGGAAAGTTTGGCTTTCATTGCCAAAATGCCTTGGAAGAGTTGGTTGAGCTCTTTTGTGGCATCTCCTTCTGTAAGGTTAGAGCCGTAGATACCAAAAAATGTAGCGTTTATGAAAGTTGAGACTTTGTCAAGAGGAACAAAAAACCCGGTTGTTTTGCCGGGGCGTTGGATGTATTGAAGGATCATTCCGCTCCGTTTATCAGCCCAGTAGACAGGAATTCCAAAGTGGGCAAGATCATTTAAAACAGCGCGGTCTTCTTGGGAGAAAAATTCACCACCTGAACGGGAAGGACTTTGAAAATAGATTCTCATAAGGTGCGATTCAACATAGTAGGAGAGCAACATCCGTTTGAGAAGGGGCGAGGGGAAAAAACGGGAAAAGAGCACTCCTTGACTTGTAATGAGTCCCACTTCGAGTGCTTTTAGAAAGGGGTAGGAGGGTTGCTGTTCGATGTACCGCTCTGCCATCGATGCTTGTCTTTGTGTTTGTGAAATCCCAGGAAAAGGTTGCTTCGGAGGGTTGCGAGTGATCCAATCTTTTGGTTGTAAAGAGAGCATTTGGCTTCCTTTAACAATGAAAACAGCTGCTCTGTGATCTTTTGGACTCGGAGCATTTTCAAATGTATCAAAAATCACTTTGGGGTCTTCTAAACACTCTTGGAGTTGATCTCGGTCGGAAAAAAAGACGTGTTCTCGGTGAGGCTCTAAGGTAAAAAATTCGAGGGGGATATCATACATCTCTTTGTCAGATGAGCCGTAGAGTTCGTAGATATCGCCAGAAGCGCGTGTATCGGGTTGTAAGATGTTTGCTGTTGTATGTTTCACTCCCTCAGGGAGGAGTGTGTCGACAACGCGAGCAAAAGCGGTGCGGATGTGGAGCGGCTGTGAGCTGACGAGAAGAACATCTCCCTCTTCAACGATGCGTGGTGCTGTTGTCTGCCAAAATTGGTGGAGGCGGAGCATGTCACGTACAGCCATTTTTTTCTTTAAAGCGCGGCCGAGTGTGGAGAAAAAACCGTGAACGGTTTCCTCATATTCCATCCGCCCCTCTTTTAAGGTGAGAAAAGCGACAACTCGTCCATCAACTTGTTCGATGGTGAGTTTGTGAGATTGCTTATCTCCTCCCAAAGAGAGAAGGGGGCGTCCTTCACGGTCGTTCCGTCCAAACATTCGGTCGAGGTAGCTTCCATTTTTGACAAGTCGGCGGTCATCTGCAGCAAAGAGTTTTCCCACAAAAGCTCCTTCTTCAAGATGGGGGAGCATCTCTTTGGCAAGGGGACTCAAAGCAACAATTGTCACATGGAGCTTGGCGCTGTGTTGCTTTGGATTGAGTTCAACATCATTTAAGAGGCCATTGAGTCCAATTTGCGCAAGGGTGCTTTTGAAATTGAAGGAGATAAGTTCTTTGGGAAGGGAGTAACCTACAAATGCAGGTGAAATGGATTCAATCGTGATTTCTACATCCAACTGCGCATCGCTGCGCGCATGGATTTTTGAGACTGCACCGTCGGGAGTGACAAGATCGTAGTGGCCTGGGTAGAGATAACTTTCTCGCATATAATTTGACAATATTTATCTTTAGATAATAAGACAAGAGGTATGGTTAAAGAGATTTACCTTTGCCGACATGGGCAGACTGAGTGGTCAAAGTTGGGTCAACACACAAGTGTTACCGATCTTGATCTTATCCCCGAGGGGATTGAACAAGCAAAGAAATTGGCTAACTATCTTAAAGGAAAGGAGTTTAATGCCGTGTTTTCAAGCCCATTGAAACGGGCCATGCAAACAGCGGAGATCGTTGGATTCCCCTATGAGATTGATGAAGATCTTTTCGAGTGGCGTTATGGCGAATATGAGGGACTGACGACAAAAGAGATTCGGGAAAAGGTTCCCAACTGGGATATCTTTGACTTTCCCCTGCCAGGAGGGGAGACGGTTGAGGAGATTGAGACAAGAGCAAAACGGCTCTTTGAAAAATTATATGCAGTTGAAGGGCGTGTTCTTCTTTTCTCAAGTGCTCATATCTCCCGCGCTTTAGCTTCTACTTGGATTGGACTTTCTCCCCGGTATGGAAAACATTTCCAATGCTCAACAGCCTCCTGCTCTATTTTAGCTTATGAGCGAGAATCACCCACAATTTTGAGTTGGAATATTTCCCCTTGATTTTTTTCATTTTTTTTGACACACTCGCGCGGTTTATATGAAAAGAAGTCTTGGAATTCACAGTGGAGTTTTTCACGCAGATGAGGTGTCGGCAGCGGCATTTTTGCTTCTCTACGATTTGATCGACGAAGATAAAATCCGACGGACGCGCGACCCAGCTATTTTAAAAGAGTGTGAGTATGTGTGTGATGTAGGAGGAGTTTACGATCCTAAAAAGAAACTCTTTGATCACCACCAGTCGAGCTATTTGGGTCCAATGAGTAGCTCTGGAATGGTTTTACTCTACCTTAAAGAGAGTGGCGTGATCTCTGAAAAAGTGTACGCTTTTTTCTACCACTCCCTTGTTAAAGGGATTGATGACCACGACAATGGTCGGTCGGTTCAACATCCTGGTGTGTGCACATTTTCGCATGTGATTGCAAATTTTCCTCCAGTTTCTTATGACGCTTCTGAAGCAGAGATGGACCAAGCATTTCACAATGCACTTGCATTCACACTTGGCCATTTGAAGAGGATCTACGACCGCTTTGTTTACAATAAGAGCTGCCAAGATGAAGTGAGAAAAGCGATGGAAGGGGGGAGGAAGTGTCTCTTTTTTGAAAAATCTCTCCCTTGGATTGAGAATTTTTTCTCTCTAGGTGGCACATCACATCCTGCTCTCTTTTTGATTATGCCTGCAGCAGAGCATTGGAAGTTGAGGGGAATTCCCCCTGATTTAGAGCACCGAATGCAAGTGCGCCTTCCTCTTCCAGCACAGTGGGCAGGATTACTTGGAGATGAACTTAAAAAAGCATCGGGAATTAAAGGCGCTGTCTTCTGCCACAAGGGGCGGTTTACTTCGGTTTGGGAAACCAAAGAAGATGCAGAAGAAGCATTGCAAAAAGTTCTTAAATTAAGTGAGGGTGATGAAAACACTCTTTGAAAAAATTATCGATCGGGAGCTCCCTGCTGAGATTGTGTATGAAAACGAACATGTCATTGCAATCAAAGATAAATTCCCCAAGGCTCCCATCCACCTTCTTATCGTTCCAAAGAAGATGATTCCTTCTCTGCAGGAGATGGAGCGATCTGATTATCCTCTCCTCGGAGAAATTGTAGAGGTTGCAAAACAGCTTGCTGAAGAGTTTGATCTAACAAAAAAAGGGTACCGCCTTCTTGTAAATAATGGAACAGATGCGGGGCAGACCATCTTTCACCTTCACTTCCACCTTCTAGGTGGACATATGTTAGGGGAGATGGGATGAGTGCACTTTGGATTGTGGACATGCAAGAGAAACTCTTTTCTAGGATTGACCGTCACTGCGAAGTTTTAGAGACAATCTGTTTTTTTCTTGAAGCTGCAAACATTCTAAATCTTCCCATTGTTGTAACCGAGCAATATCCGGAAGGATTAGGGGGGACTTTAAAGCCCATTTTAGACAGACTACCCAAAGGGCAACAAATTTGGAGCAAGACGACATTTTCAGGTTATCTTGACCCAACGATTCGGAAAAAGGTAGAAACATTGTCAAATAGCTGGATTTTAGTTGGTGTTGAGGCGCATATCTGTGTATTGCAGACAGCAAAAGACCTATTAGCCGACGGAAAAGAGGTGACGATTCTAAACGATGCGATCAGTTCTCGCTCCTTATACGATTTTTCAACAGCCCTTGCAGAATTAAAAGAAGCTGGAGCGCGGATTACAAGTAGTGAAACCCTTCTCTACGAACTTGTACGTGATGCGAACTCGCCCCTATTTAAAAAAATCCTACCCTTGGTCAAACGTGATCGTTAACCTTCTATTATCATTTACCCTTATCGCCTCTTTAATGACAGATCTTAGGCGTGTTTCATCCCATATCAAAGTGGGAGATTCCACTGCTTCTGTTATAGAAGCAAGGCGTGTTGTTGATCTTCATCCAAATACTCCTATAAGTTATGAGATGATGATCAAAGCGCTTGCCACAACAGGTGACCTTTCAGAGATGCTCAATTTTTGGGAAAAATTTCACGAAAAATTCCCAGTAGAATCGATGGCAAACCCCGTTTTAGAAGAAATTTGTTGGGGAGTGCTTCGGGAAGCACGTGGAGCCAACACACTCTCTACAAAGCTGATCGGGATTATCGGAGCTGCACTTACTCAAGATGCTTATGCTGTAGATTTTCTCATTTCTGGAATGCGTGATTCAAATGCCCATCTCCGAGGAATTTCTGTTCAGCTCGGTTCCCTTTTACGTGATGGACCTCTTCAAGAAGAGATCATCCACCTCCTCCACAATGAGAAAAGGCGGGAAGTTAAACTCGAAGTGATCAAAGCGATTGGAGAGCTAAAGAAAAAAGGACTCTATCCAGATCTTATTGAAATTGTAGAGGATAAAAAAAGTTCTGCAAAAGAGAGGGGAGCTGCCATTGTAGCAATTCTCAAAATTTCGGATAAAGTTGAGCGAAAACAGCTTCAGCAGCTTGCATCCGATAAAAGGGCTGGTCTGCGTCAATTAGCGTGTGAGAGTATTGCAAAGTTTGAACTCAAAGAGCATGCCGATCTTCTCTTTTCACTTGTCAATGATGCAAACCCAGAGGTTGCAGCCTCAGCACTCCGTGCCGTCGGTTTTTTACGTCTTGAGGGATATGGTGCATATACAACAGTGGACTTTGTCAAGCCACTTGCCAAGACTCTTGATCCAACGGTGGGAGTCACTGCCAGCTGGGTCCTTCTGTTACACGACAAGAAAGCGGGGGAAGAGGCATTTTCTCACTGGATTTTTCATGAAAAGCAACATGTGCGAGCCTTTGCAGCTTCAGCGATCGCCTCTTCTGGGAAATATGGTGTCAAAACAGCCCTCATGTTTTTGGAAAAAACAACAGATCCCTATGTGCGAGCCAACCTAGCCTTGGCCTTGATCGGGCAACGGGTTAACTGTGACCAAGCTTGTGCTGTACTCGATGAACTTCTCTCCGATCCTCAAGAACGTTGGATGAAAGAAGAGGGTGTTTTTTCTACCCTCCAACGGAGCACTTTGACCCACAAGCCGGGGATTCCCAATTTTCCTGAAGTTGTCAACCAAACTGTCCGACTTGAAATGCTCAATCTTCTTGCCATTCTCGATTACCCAGGAGCACACGATGCAATTCACCACTTTCTCAAAGAGCGGCGGTATGGTGTGACAGGGCTTGCTGCAGAAACACTTCTTGGTGAGGGAGATGAATCAGCAATTGACCACGTGCGTGAAATGTTAGACGATCCAGATAAAGGGATACGACTTGATGCAGCTTTAGTCCTTGCCACTTGGGGACGTGACCCATCAGCACTCCCAGTCTTGCTCGAGGTTTACCCAGAGGCTGATCGAATGGTAAAGATCAAGATTTTGGAATCACTTGGTCGAGTAGGAGACCGCTCGGTGATCCCCTTTCTCATTGAGCGCTTAAGCGAGCCATCACTCAATCTACGCATGGTTGCAGCATCGGTTCTTATCCAGACATTGAATCATTAGAAAATCCGTACAATCCGAAGTTCAACTTCGGATTGTACGAAAAAACACCCCTTAGTGAGATTGATGTGTTAATGACTCAACCTCTGAGTTCCTAGTCAGTAATGGAGACGTAGATATCGACAGTAGAGTGGTCCTCTGCATAAACCTCATAGTCAAAGCCGAACTGCCGCGTAAACCCTTCTGATTTCCAAATAGCTTCCCATGCGGTGAGCATTTCATCAAATTTTGAAGAGTAATGAACGAAAGAACCTCCCGGAACTTCTATTGCAGTCAAGCCTGGAGGGAGATCATCCACTTTTGAGACAGGAAAGCCAATAATGAGGGAGTAAGGAGCTGTCTCATCACCTGTATAATTGGTGTAAAGCCCTTGTACTTGGTTGGAGAGTTTGTGAGGGATTGTATCGGCAATTTTTTTTGAAAAAAAAGCTTCCCAATGGGCGACGATTTCATCAAATGCTCTTCCTGATGAAATAGTTTTGTCTAGTCCTACAAAGGTGTAGGGTTCTCTTTTGACGATAGTATGTTGCATAAGACCTCTTGATACTAATTCTTTGGTGAGTTGTGAGATGTTTGTAAAATGGATTGCATCGATACCAAATGCGCGAGCTGCAATAACATTCTCTTCACGATCATCGATAAAAATGATCTCTTCTGGAGCAAAAGGGATTTGGTCGAGAAAAAGAGCATAGATCTCCGGATCAGGCTTCTCACATCCCATTTCAAAAGAGAGAAAAAGAGAGTCAAAATGGTCGTAGTAACCCATTTTATCGATATGTTTTGCCGCTCCCTGTGTGATATTTGAGAGAAGAGGAACCAGATACCCTTCTTCTTTCAAATAGGAAACCAGGTTGAGCATTCCAGGGATTTCATGAGTTCCTTTTCTAATCGCTTCATGGAATTTTTCTTCAAACTCTTTAGGGAGATTACTCGAGGGGAGTTTGCGGTTGATAAGGAGAGAAATCGCCTCCTTTTCTTCAACCTCAAATGTTTCCATAATAAAGGAAATAAGAGGCTTGCCGTCATATTCGACGATCACCCCACCGTAATCAAAAACAACCGCTTTAGTCGCACAAAAGGCTGTCCCTATGAAAAACATGATAAGAATAAGAAATCGATACATAACGGAAGAGAGTATAGTCGTTGCAGTTTTTTTGAGGAACGATTAATACTGGGTTCAATGGAAATAGGTGAAATTCAAAAACGTCTTTTAGAACATGAGATCGATGGTTGGCTCATCTACGACCACCACGGATCGAATCGTTTTGCAAGAGAGCTCTTCAATCTCCATCCCAACCTCTTTATCACCCGCCGTCTCTTCTATTGGATTCCGGCTTCGGGGGAACCTAAAAAATTGCTCCATTTTATCGAAGAGGGAAGTCTCGACCATCTCCTAGGAGAGCAGCTCCTCTACCTATCATGGGCTGAATTTGAAGAGGGAGTGAAAAAACTTGTGGGATCTGCAGGTCGTATTGCAATGGAGTATTCCCCCAATGGAATGAATCCCAATGTTTCAGTTGTCGATGGAGGAACCATTGAGCTTGTAAGAAAAATGGGAACAGAAGTGGTCTCCTCAGATGACCTTCTCCAACATTTCACAAGCGTGTTGAGTGAAGAGCAAATCGATACCCATTTAAAAGCAGCGGATGTGTTGAAGAGTACGATCTTCAATGTGTGGGAAATGATCGCCGATCGCCTTAAACAGGAAAAACGGATCACTGAGTATGATGTCCAAAAATTTATCATCAGTGAATTTATGGCAAACAAGTGTATCACCGAAGATGGACCAACATGTGCTGTCAATGGGAACTCTTCTCATCCTCACTATATTGCAACCAAGCAGAGTGCAGCAGAGATTCAGCGGGGAGATCTGATCTTGATTGACCTTTGGTGTAAACTCGATGTTCCACATGGAATTTATGCCGATATCACACGCGTTGCAGTCGCAGCATCAGAGCCTACCCCTCGGCAAGAAGAGGTTTTCACCGTTGTTGCCAATGCACAAAAAGCGGCCTATACATTTCTAAAGCAACGTTTAGAAAATGGAGAGAAAGTGCGTGGATATGAAGTCGATAATATTTGTCGCCAATACATTGAAGAGAAAGGGTATGGGAAATTTTTCACCCATAGATCAGGACACAATATCGACACACAGATCCATGGAGCTGGAGCGAACCTCGACAATTTTGAAACTTCAGATCGACGGAAAATTCTCCCTTGCACATGCTTTTCTGTTGAGCCAGGAATCTATCTTCCCGATGAATTTGGAGTCCGCCTTGAATACGACATCTTAGTCAAAGCGGATAACACCCCTCAGATCACCGGTGGAATTGAAGAGACCATCTTCTGCCTTTTGTAAAATCATCTGGATTTTTTTTCTTTTTAGGGTAAAAATGTCTCCTACAAAGGAGAAAATATGTTTTTAGCGCTAAAGGTTTTTTTAAAAGCTTTCAGAGATCCTAAAGGAGCAAAACGATTTATCGAAGGGGAGGAGAGCTCTCATGTAAAACTGCTCTCCATTTTGCAAAAAGAGGGACGTCTTGTCGATTTTATCCAGGAAGATATTTCAGGATTTTCCGATGAGCAAGTGGGAGTAGCTGTTCGGCAAGTGCATGCGGGGTGTAAAAAAGGGCTTAACAGAGCGTATGCCATCCGCCCTTTTCTTGAGGAGAGTGAAGGAAAAGCTGTGACGCTCGGCATCGATTTTGATGAGTCAGCTGTGAAAGTTGTGGGAAAAGTTGTCGGAAAACCTCCTTATAAAGGGGTGATCCGTCACCGCGGGTGGCAAGTTCAAGAAGGCGTATTTGCTCCAGCTGAAGTTGAGGTGGAAGGATGAGCATTGGAATCGACCTAGGGACAACCAATTGTACACTCAGCTTTGAAAATAAGGGGAGGATTGAAACCTTTGAGACACTCCCTTCTTTTGTTTTTTTTCCACCAGCAGGAGGAGAGGTTCTTGTGGGAGAGAGAGCAAAAGAAAGAGGAGCTGAGGTGCCCGATCGGGTCATTTCATCGGCAAAATCGTGGCTTTCTCATGAAGGAATTGACCGGCGAGACTCTTTTCTCCCTTTAGGAGAGTGTGAAGAGAAAATGAGCCCTGTACAAGCGTGTGCATTATATCTCAAGCAATTGAAAGAGAGATTTGGGGAATTTGAAGAGAAGCAGCTTTTTGTCACGGTACCAGCCTCATTTGATCCTTCGGCAAGAGAGCTTGTTGAAGAAGCGACCCAACTGGCTGGATTTTCCGCTCTTTTGATCGAAGAACCTCTCGCGGCATTTTATGATTGGCTCCATCGGCACGAAGAGAACTGGCGTGACCATCTCTCAGTTGGAGATCGAGTTCTTGTCGTCGATATTGGAGGCGGAACGACCGATTTTAGTTTGATCTGCGTGCTGGAGCGGGAGGGAAATCTTGAGCTTGAGCGATCATCTGTAGGAGAGCATCTTCTACTCGGAGGGGATAACCTTGATCTAGCCTTGGCCTATGTTGCCAAAGAGAAATTAGGACCGCTCGATGAGTGGCAATTTGCATCCCTTATCCACCGCGTGCGAGAGGCAAAAGAGCAACTTTTAGCCGGAGCTGAAGAGGTCACAGTGACAATTGCTGGAAGAGGGAGTGCCTTGATCGGAGGTTCACTCAAGTGTTCATTATCCAAGGCTGAGTGTGAGCAAGTATTGGTCGAAGGATTCTTTCCTCTCGTCTCCTTTGATGAAAAGATTGAAAAAGAGCAACGGCTTGGATTAACGACACTGACCCTTCCCTATGTGCAAGATCCGCGGATCACAGTCCATTTAGCACAATTCTTAAAGGAACATCCCACCAAAGTCCTATTTAATGGAGGAACAATGAAGGGTGCTCCTTTTCAAAAACGGATTGTCGAACAACTTTCTGCTTGGAGAGGGGAGCGTGTTGAAGTGCTTCCTGACGCCGATCTCGACTGGGCAGTGAGTCGTGGTGCTGCCTATTATGGAAAAAGTGGAGGGATTCGGGTGAAAGCTCCCTCTGCCCGGAGCTACTATATAGGTATTGAAGGGGCAGCTCCAGCTGTTCCTGGGATTATGCCAACAATCAAGCCCGTTTGTGTGGTCCCACACGGCATGGAGGAGGGGAGTGAAAAAAAGTTGGATCAAGTGTTCACATTAAGGCTTGGAGAGCCCGTTTTTTTCCGTTTCTTCTCCCACCCTTCGTCGAATGAAGAGAGAGAGATTGAGACATTGACCGAACTCCACCCCATTGAAACACTCCTTGAGTCAGAAGAAGAGAGCTTTGTTCGTGTCCACCTAAGCGCTAAGCTGACAGAGCTTGGAATGCTAGAACTTTGGTGTTTGAGTGAAAAAGAAAAATGGAAGCTTGAGTTTAACTTGCGACAAGAAACGAAAGAGCTTGTTGCTTCATCTTGAGCCAAAGAGCGGCCAGGCCATTTGAGCGGCCAGGGGTGAGATGTCCTTCGAGCTCTTTGAAGAGAGAAGGTTCTCCTTTGAGGATGGATTCTGGGGTTTGACCGCTATAGGTTTCAATCAAGCTCGCAGCAAGACCTGCTGAGACCAGAGCATCAGACCATGCAGCGTAGGTGACCCGTCCCTCATGAAAGGTAGCATGAAGATACATCACACTTTGGCAACCAACGACTCGATTTTCTTCAACTTTCCGCTCGTCGGGAAACGGCGGGAGAGTTTGGCCTTTTTCGAGCAGGTGATGGATGAGGTGTTCCATAGGGAGTGACTGTCCTGTTATTTGCTTCTTCTTCTTGTTGTTGCAGTTGTTGAATTTCTTCTCGCAGTCGATCCAGTTCTGCTTGGCGCGCATTCATCTGTGTTCTGAGTTGATCTTCCTTTGCCTCTCGGAGCTTAGTTCGTAGGCCATTGATTTGCTGGTGAAGATCTGCACACGTCGCTTCGAGCGCCTCAATCCGCTCGCCTCGCGTTGGCTGGTGTTCAGGGTAGTTGGCAATATGTGTGATGAGCCAATAACCCAAAAAGGCTGCTGTCGCCGCCCCAATGACCACGGGGACAGTCCCCGCTAATAAGACATAGGTAGCTCCTGCAGCTGCCTTTAAGAAAATATTTTCTTGTATCGCCTTGAGTCGGTGCATCGTTGTATCGCTCAATTCTACAGAAGGAGTTCCAACTGTATTGATCACAATTCCACTGAAAATTCCAAAGGCAATCCCGTAGCCAGCACCCGTTAACATGGGAACTGTGACAGAGCTGAGTCCTGCAAAACTTTGAGTTGATAAAACTCCACAAAGAGAGAAAAGGATTCCCCACGCAAAAAGATGGGTGAAAAACTCAACATAGTGGTTTTTAAAATACTCTTTAGTGAGGTAAGCTGCATGGCCGACAGGAGTTGTAATATGAGAGTGAAAGGCTGAAATAGTGTATTCGGCAGCTTGGACAGGATAGGTATGGTAGCTCCATGCAGAGGCAAAAGCATTTTTTAAACTTGTGATTGCACAAGTGAATACAGATCCTGCTCTTTGAGCTAAATCAGAGCAATTCCCTAAGACTCTTTGAGGGAGATGGAGGCAAGATATTTGGCTTGTGGAGGCAACACTCATGACAAATAGGGTACCTTAAATAATAGATCTTGACAAGAAGGAAGAATTTCTGTGTAATGCTGGTACTTTAAAGAGGTTTTTTTAGTCTATGGCCAAAGAGGATTCAATTCGAATCGAAGGGGTGGTGTTAGAGCTCCTTCCAAACATGAATTTTAGAATTAAATTAGAGAATGGAAGAGAAGTGAATGGCCACCTGTGTGGCAAGATGAGGATGCGCAATATCCGTGTTCTTGTCGGAGATACAGTGACCGTTGAGATGTCTCCTTACGACCTGAGTAAGGCTCGGATTGTCTATAGGCAGAATAATCGCGATAAAAAGCGTTGATTTATTTTTGTTTTATCTCGTAGACTAGGTCCTTTTCGTAGCCTTGAAGGCCCAGATAGCTCAGAGGTAGAGCACTTGCATGGTAAGCAAGCGGTCGTAGGTTCAATTCCTATTCTGGGCAGAGAGAGAATAACATAAAAACTTAAGAGGAAAAAATGGCTAAAGAGCAATTTAAGAGGGATAAACCTCACGTTAACATTGGAACGATTGGACACGTCGACCATGGAAAAACGACACTAACAGCTGCGATCAGTAAGGTTCTTACTGAGATGGGAGGCGCGAATTTCCGCGACTACGACTCAATCGACAACACCCCTGAAGAGAAGGCGCGTGGGATTACGATCAACTCAAGTCACGTCGAGTACGAAACTGATGCACGTCACTACGCACACGTCGACTGCCCTGGTCACGCCGATTACGTTAAAAATATGATTACAGGTGCGGCTCAAATGGATGGAGCGATCCTTGTCGTTGCAGCAACTGATGGAGCGATGCCTCAAACAAAAGAGCACATTTTGTTGGCTCACCAAGTTGGGGTTCCTTCGATCGTTGTCTTTTTGAACAAAACAGACATGATCGGCGAAGAAGATGCTGAATTGATCGAGCTCGTTGAGATGGAATTGACAGAACTTCTCGAAGAGAAGGGGTACAAAGATGTGCCAATCATTAAAGGATCTGCTCTAAAAGCTCTCGAAGGAGAAGCTAAATACGTCGATGCGATCAAAGAATTGATGAAAGCTGTTGATGACAAGATTCCTACACCTGCAAGAGAAGTTGACAAACCTTTCTTGATGCCGATTGAAGACGTGTTCTCAATCTCTGGTCGAGGAACTGTTGCGACAGGACGTGTGGAGCGTGGAGTTGTAAACATCAATGACAAACTTCAGATGGTTGGATTAAAAGATACACAAGAAACTGTTGCAACAGGACTTGAAATGTTCAACAAGCTTCTTGATGAAGCAAGAGCTGGAGAAAACGTTGGAATCTTGCTCCGTGGAATTGACAAGGCTAACATCGAACGAGGAATGGTTCTTTGTGCTCCTGGAAGTGTCACTCCTCATAAGAAATTTAAAGGAACAGTCTACATTTTGACCAAAGATGAGGGAGGACGGCACAAGCCCTTCTTCAGTGGATATCGCCCACAGTTCTACTTTAGAACAACGGACGTGACAGGATCAGTCACTCTTCCAGAAGGAACTGAAATGGTCATGCCTGGTGATAACGTTGAAATCACAGCTGAGCTTCTTGTCCCTGTTGCAATGGAAGAGGGAATGAGATTTGCGATTCGTGAAGGTGGACGAACCATCGGAGCGGGAACGATCTCTAAGATTATTGAGTAGAGAGAGAAGAGGGTGGAGGAGCAATAAGAGGTTTCTCCACTCTTAACATCTTTATAATGAGTCTTCTGGCTTGTTATAGGATGAGGGTGTGTAGCTTAGTTGGTAGAGCAGCGATCTCCAAAGTCGCAGGTCGGGGGTTCGAATCCCTCCGCACTCGCAACTAAAACTGATGTTGAGCACTTTTCCCAAGAGATGGAAAAATGTGTGGCGCAGTAAAAAATGGATAAGAGACGTGCAACGTGTAAAGGCGATTCAAAAGATGGAAGCAAAGAAACAAACAAAGGCAGATGCCCAATCGTTGGTTAAGTTCTTTGGAGATGTTAAGCAAGAACTCAAACGAGTCGACTGGACATCAAAAGATGAACTTCGAGCATACACAAAGATTGTCGTTGCATGCATCTTCAGCTTCGGTTTGTCTATTTATTTCGTCGACCTCATTATTAGAGGATCTCTAGATTTTATGAATTTATTTGTCAAATGGCTTGTAGGATAGAAAAAATATGCAAAAGTGGTACGTAGTCCAAGTTTTTACGTCTCAGGAAAAAAAAGTTAAAAAAGCGCTTACCGATTTTCGAGAAGCCTCTGGTGTCGTCGACCTAATCAGTGAAGTGCTTATTCCAACTGAGAACGTCATGGAAGTCAAAAAAGGGGAACAGAAAGTTCAAGAAAGACGAATTTGGCCTGGATATGTCCTTATTAAGATGGAGATGACCGATGCCTCTTGGCAATATGTCAAAAACACCACAGGTGTGATTGAATTTATGGGAGGAGAGAAGCCGACGGCATTGAGCGATCGAGAAGTGGATGAAATTCTACTCGATCTCGAGTCGAAAAAAGGTGAAGTGACACAAAAACATAAATTTGAAGTTGGCGATCGGGTGAAAATTACAGAAGGAGTCTTCGTGAATTTTATCGGGACTGTGACCGAAGTGTTCCACGAAAAGGGGCGAATCTCTGTTTTAGTCTCCATTTTTGGCCGAGATACACGTGTTGATGACCTCGAATTTTGGCAAGTGGAAGAGGTTGGGGCAGAAGTTGTCGAATAATGTAAATTTATCAACTAACCTCTTGGAATAAAATAGAGGGAACCATATAATGTTCGGGCAAGCCGTGCCCCACATTTGAGCTAGGTATAGAGGAACTGAGAAATGGCAAAGAAAAAAATTGTAAAAATCATTAAATTGCAGATCCCAGCGGGAAAAGCAAACCCAGCTCCTCCAATTGGACCAGCGCTTGGAGCTGCAGGCGTCAATATCATGGGATTTTGCAAAGAATTTAATGCAAAAACCCAAGATAAAGGTGGGGAAATCCTACCGGTAGAAATCACTGTTTATCAAGATAAAAGTTTCACTTTTATCACGAAGCAACCTCCAACATCTCGTTTGATTTTGAAAGAATTGGGCCTTGAAAAAGGATCTTCAATTCCCAATCGAGATAAAGTAGGAGTTTTAAATAAGGGGCAAGTCGCCTCGATTGTAGAAAGAAAGTATCCAGATTTAGGAGTTCGGTCAAAGGTGAGTGCCAAGAGACTTGTCGCTGGGACAGCTCATAGTATGGGTATTGATGTAGAAGATGGCTACGACGACGAAGAGTAAAAAAAAAATATGACACGGAAAAGCAAAAGAGTTCGGGAGACAGCAGCTAAACTAGAGCAAGATAAGCTCTATAGTTTGAGCGAGGCTGTCGAAATTTTAAAAAGCTGCCCATCTGTCAAGTTCGATCAGACCGTTGATCTCTCCATTAAAATGGGTGTAGATCCTAAAAAGGCTGACGGACAAGTGCGTGGAACTGTTTCCCTACCGAATGGAACAGGAAAATCCTGCACAGTTCTTGTCTTTGCTACAGGAGATAAGGTGAAAGAAGCCCTCGATGCAGGAGCAGATTTCGCTGGTTCAACCGAGTACATTGAAAAAGTCAAGGGTGGATGGACGGACTTTGATGTTGTGATTACCACACCTGATATGATGAGGGAAGTGGGAAAACTAGGTAAGGTTTTAGGCCCAAGAGGACTAATGCCCACACCAAAAGCTGGAACAGTGACCACAGATGTGAAAACTGCAGTTAAAGAGGTGAAAGCTGGAAAGATCGAATTTAAACTCGATAAGCATGCAGTTTGCAATACAGGTGTTGGAAAGCTCTCTTTTGAAGCGAAAGCGCTTCTTGAGAATATTGAAACACTGCTCAATGCAATTGCAAAAGCGAAGCCAGCTTCAGCTAAAGGGAATTATTTTAAATCTCTCTTTCTCTCTTCAACGATGGGACCTGGCTTGAAAATTGACATTAAAGAAACTCCTGTAATGTAAGGCACCTATGAGAGAAGAAAAACAATTCCTACTCGATGAAATCACAGATAAGATTAAAGCTTCAAAAGGGTTTATCGTTGCTAACTACCAAGAATTTACAGCTAGCCGTTCTCGAGAATTTAGAGATGTTCTCGCTGAATCTGGTGGTGAGTTTGAAGTTGTTCGTAAAAGAGTGTTTATCAAAGCCGCTGAGTCTTTGGGACTGAAGTTTGAGCTTGAAAAACTCAAAGGGCATGTTGGGCTCGTTTTCGCTTATGAAGATACGACCAAATTGGCAAAAGGAACTGTCAAATTTGGTGAGGATAACAACGATACGATCTCCGTATTAGGAGGTCAGGTCGATGGAGAGCTGTGTAGCGCAGAGGATATGATTGCTCTTGCGAAGCTTCCAAGCTTAAATGAACTCCGCTCTCAAATTGTAGGATTGCTCCAAGCTCCAATGGCTCAAACAGCATCCGTTTTACAATCTGCTCTAACCTCTGTCCTTTATTGTATGGAAGAGAAGAGCAAGAAAGGTTAAGGCATAGAATTTTTATAAAAAGAGGTTACTCGTGACTACAAAAGAAGAAAATTTAGATAAAATTGTTGAAACACTCAGCAATCTCAAGGTTGTTGAACTAGCAAAGCTTAAAACATTGCTTGAAGAGACTTGGGATGTCACAGCTGCAGCTCCTGCGGCAGTGGCTGTAGCAGCTGCTCCTGCAGCTGGTGGAGAAGCTGCTGCTGATGCAACAGATTTCCAAGTATCTTTGGCCGAAGCACCTGCTGATAAGAAGATCGCTGTCATTAAAGTGATCCGTGAGATTACAGGACTTGGTCTGAAAGAAGCAAAAGAAATTGCTGAAAACGCACCAAAAGTATTGAAAGAAAGCGCTCCAAAGGCTGAAGCTGACGAGATTATGAAAAAGCTCGAAGCTGCTGGCGCTAAAGGTGCATTGAAAGGGCTATAAGCCTTAGATATTGAGGAGAGATAGAGTGTCTCTCCTCTTAAACACAAGTAGCGTTTCCATTATTGAAAAACGGATATATTCGTTGTCGGCTTACAGGCTCTCACACTTTCGTATTTTACGTGAAGGTAGGGTTCTGTTTTATGTATAATTTTTGCGAGGACATATGCTGAAAAAACGGCCCGAACGGCTCAGCTTTATCAAGAAAACTGAGATCATCGATCTCCCTAACCTGATTGAAATACAAATCAGGTCTTATAGTCAATTTCTTCAATCTGACAAGTATCCTGAAGAGAGGGCAAATGTAGGGATAAACGAAGTTTTTAATGAAATTTTTCCTATCAAGTCATATGACGAAAAAACTTCGATTGAATATTTGTCCTACGATCTTGGTGTTCCAAAATACAACCCAGAAGAGTGTATTCGACGGGGGATTTCCTACAACGTCACATTGAAAGTGCGTTTCCGATTGACCGATGAAACAGGGATCAAAGAAGAAGAAGTCTACATGGGAACCGTTCCTGTGATGACAGATAAAGGAACCTTTATCATCAACGGTGCAGAGCGAGTTATTGTCTCTCAACTTCACCGTTCTCCAGGAATTAACTTTGAGCAAGATAAACGGAGCTCTAAGGGTTCGACCATTTCTACATTCCGCATTATTCCTTACCGTGGAAGTTGGTTAGAAGCTGCTTTAGATCAAAACGATTTAATCTACATCTATATCGACCGCAAAAAACGTCGTCGTAAAATTTTGGCGACCACATTTATCCGTGCGCTTGGATTTTCAAGTGATGCCGATATTATTGAAGAATTTTTCAAAACAACAACAGTCAAACTAGAGAGTGAAAAAGACTTTGCCGACCTCGTTGGAAAAGTTTTAGCTGAAGACATCACAGATGAAGCAAGCGGTCTTGTCTATGGAAAGGCAGGGGAGAAGCTCTCAACAGCAATGCTCAAGCGGATTGTAGATGCAAAACTTGGAAGCGTTAAGATCGCAGAAGATGCTGGTGAAAACCATCCCGTCATCAAGATGTTGGCAAAAGATCCAACAGACTCTTACGAATCAGCTTTAAAAGATTTCTACCGGAAGATTCGACCAGGCGAGCCTGCAACACTCTCTAATGCACGTTCAGTTATCATGCGCCTTTTCTTTGATCCTAAACGATACAATTTAGGGCGTGTTGGACGATATAAACTCAACCGAAAGCTCAATGTCCCTGTCACAGATGAAGCCCTTTCTGGAGTGACCCTCCAAAAAGAAGATATTGTTGGAGCTCTAAAATACCTTATCCGTTTACGGATGGGAGATAAAGATACAGCAGTCGATGATATCGATCACCTTGGAAATAGACGTGTCCGCTCTGTTGGAGAACTGATTCAAAATCAGTGCCGTGTTGGTTTAGCAAGAATGGAGAAAATCATCCGTGAACGGATGAATCTCTTTGATTTCTCTTCAGATACGCTCACTCCCGGAAAGATTATTTCTGCAAAAGGGCTAGCAGGTGTTTTAAAAGACTTCTTTGGACGTTCTCAGCTCTCTCAATTCATGGATCAAACAAATCCTGTAGCCGAGTTGACACACAAACGACGCCTCTCTTCACTAGGACCGGGAGGTCTAAACAGAGAGCGTGCTGGGTTTGAGGTGCGTGACGTTCATACAAGCCACTACGGAAGAATTTGCCCGATTGAAACTCCTGAAGGTCCAAACATTGGTTTGATCACCTCTCTCTCATCTTTTGCCAAGATCAATGAATTTGGTTTCATTGAAACCCCTTATCGCCTCGTTCGTGATGGAGTTGTGACAGAAGAGATCGAATACATGACTGCCGATGTTGATGAACAGTGTATCATTGCTCAGGCATCTGCAAGACTCGATGAACACAACATGTTCCTAGACGAGAGATGTTGGGCGCGTGCTCATGGGGAAGCGATGGAGATTGAAACCTCCAAAATCACACACATGGATGTTTCTCCAAAACAACTTGTCTCGATTGTTACAGGATTGATTCCATTTTTGGAGCACGATGATGCGAACCGTGCACTTATGGGTTCTAACATGCAACGGCAAGCTGTTCCCCTCCTTAAAACAGATGCTCCAATCGTTGGAACAGGGCTAGAAGCACGTGCAGCACGTGACTCAGGAGCTGTTGTCATCGCACAAGAAGATGGGGTTGTTGAGTATGTCGATGGGACACAAATTGTAGTCGCTTCGAAGAAAAACATGATGGAGAAACGGACCTATCGGCTGAAGAAATTTATGCGTTCTAACTCAGGGACAGCAATCAATCAAAAGCCGCTTTGTAATGTAGGGGATAAGTTGAAGCTCGGTGATGTCATTGCCGATGGACCTGCCACAGACAAAGGTGAAATTGCCCTTGGAAAGAACGTTCTTGTCGCCTTCATGCCGTGGTATGGATACAACTATGAAGATGCGATCATTATCTCTGAGAAATTGATCCGAGAAGACGCCTTCACCTCTATCTATATCCAAGAATTTGAGCTCACCGCTCGAGATACTAAACTTGGTAAGGAAGAGATCACACGAGATATTCCAAATGTTTCTGAAGAAGCTTTGATCAACCTCGGTGAAGATGGAATTGTTCGGATTGGAGCCGAAGTGACTCCAGGTGATATTCTGGTTGGAAAAATCACTCCAAAATCCGAAACAGAACTCGCCCCTGAAGAGCGCCTTCTTCGCGCTATTTTTGGTGAAAAAGCTGCTGATGTTAAAGATGCATCACTAACAGTCCCTCCTGGAACAGAAGGGGTTGTAATGGATGTCAAAGTCTTCTCAAGGCGAGATCGTCTCTCTAAGACAGACGATGAACTCGTTGAAGAAGCATCACACTTGAAAGACCTTCAAAAAGAGTATAAGCAAAAAATGCTCGAAATCAGCATGGAGCGGCATGAAAAACTTGGAGCCCTTCTCTTAGATGAGAAAGCAATGGCCCCGATCATTCACCGCAGAACTGCTGAAGAACTTGTCAGTGATGGAGCTACCTTCACACAAGATTTGTTAGAAACTCTTGAGAATGAAGATCCTATAGACCTCATTATGGAACATAATGAAGTGTATGACCTCTTACGTAAAATCTTGAAAGATTCAGAGCTTGAGCAACAAAAACTCGATCTCCACTATAAGACAGAAGTTGAACTTCTGAAAAAAGGTGACACAGATCTCGATCCAGGTGTCATACGGCAAGTAAAAGTGTATATCGCCACCAAGAGAAAATTACAGGTTGGTGATAAGATGGCAGGACGCCACGGGAACAAAGGTGTTGTATCCAACATTGTTCCTGAAGGTGACATGCCTTACCTTCCAAATGGAGAGACAGTTGAAATTATCTTAAACCCTCTCGGTGTTCCTTCCCGTATGAACATGGGACAAGTACTAGAAACACACTTGGGTTACGCAGCAAAGAAAGCAGGCCTCCACATGATGTCTCCGATTTTCGAAGGATTCCCCGAAGAGCGAATCTGGGAAATGATGGCAGAACAAGACCTTCCTGTAGATGGAAAATCTTGGCTCTATGATGGAAAAACAGGAGAGCGTTTCGATGCACGTGTCGTGATTGGATACATCTATATGTTGAAACTCATGCACCTTGTTGCTGATAAAATTCACGCCCGTTCAATTGGGCCTTACTCACTTGTGACTCAACAACCATTAGGTGGTAAAGCACAGATGGGTGGACAAAGATTTGGAGAGATGGAGGTGTGGGCGCTCGAAGCGTACGGTGCAGCTCATCTCTTGCAAGAAATCTTAACCGTTAAATCAGATGATGTCTCTGGACGGACACGCATCTATGAATCTATTGTCAAAGGGGAGAATCTTCTCAAATCAGGAACCCCAGAATCCTTTAATGTACTCATTAAAGAGATGCAGGGACTTGCTCTTGACATTCGTCCGTTAGTAGTTGAAGAAGAATAAGGATAAGGAGTTTAAATGTTTAACGAAGAACCTCAAAAAGAAGTTCGCTTTGATAAACTCAAAATTGGTCTCGCTTCTGCGACGGTGATCAAAGATAAATGGTCTCGTGGAGAGATCAAAAAGCCAGAGACGATTAACTATCGTACATTTAAACCAGAGAAAGGAGGTCTTTTCTGTGAAAAGATCTTCGGCCCCCAAAAAGATTGGGAGTGTGCGTGTGGAAAATACAAGAAGATCAAACACAAAGGGATTGTTTGCGACCGTTGTGGTGTTGAAGTCACCCTCTCCAAAGTGCGTCGCGAGAGAATGGCACACATAGAACTTGCCGTTCCTGTCGTTCACATCTGGTTTTTCAAGACAATGCCCTCACGGATTGGAAATGTTCTTGGCATGTCCACAACAGACCTAGAACGGGTCGTCTACTATGAAGAGTATGTTGTGACTGATCCCGGCAATACTGAGCTTGAAAGAAAACAACGTTTAAACGATACCGAGCACCGCGAAGCTGTTGAAAAATGGGGACGAGACGCTTTTAAAGCAAAGATGGGTGGAGAGGCAATTTTCGATCTTCTACAAACAGAAGACCTCAATGCGATGCTCATCGATCTAAAAGAGAAACTCCGTCGGACAAAATCGATGCAAGCGAGAATGAAACTCGCTAAACGACTCAAAATTGTTGAAGGGTTCGTCACTTCTGACAACTGTCCAGAGTGGATGGTCTTAGGATCCATTCCAGTTATTCCACCTGATCTTCGCCCCTTGGTTCCTCTCGATGGTGGACGGTTTGCCACATCCGATCTAAACGACCTATATAGACGTGTCATCAACCGAAACAACCGTCTAAAAGCAATTTTACGACTCAAAACACCAGATGTCATTGTTCGGAACGAAAAACGGATGCTCCAAGAAGCTGTCGACGCTCTCTTTGACAACGGCCGGCATGGACACCCCGTAATGGGAGCTGGAAACCGTCCGCTCAAATCGCTTTCAGAAATGCTCAAAGGGAAAGGAGGACGCTTCCGTCAAAACCTCCTTGGAAAGCGAGTTGATTACTCAGGACGTTCCGTCATTATCGTTGGACCTGAACTTAAATTCAATCAGTGCGGTCTTCCAAAAGAGATGGCACTCGAGCTCTTTGAACCATTCATTGTCAAGCGATTGAAAGATCTCGGATTCGTCTACACGATCCGTTCTGCAAAGAAGATGATCAGTCGAGGAGATCCAGAAGTTTGGGATGTTTTAGAAGAAATTATCGAAGGACACCCAGTTCTGCTCAACCGGGCACCAACCCTTCACAGACTTGGAATTCAAGCATTTGAACCAACATTGATCGAAGGAAAAGCGATTCGAGTCCATCCCCTTGTCTGCGCAGCATTTAACGCCGACTTCGATGGAGATACCATGTCTGTTCATGTTCCTCTCTCAGTTGAAGCGGAACTTGAAGCAAAAGTCCTCATGATGGCTCCAGATAACATCTTCTTACCATCTTCTGGAAAGCCGGTTTCGACCCCGTCTAAAGATATGACCTTAGGTCTCTACTATCTGATGGCAGACCCTCTCTATTTCCCAGAGAAAACAAAAATTTTCCGTAATGAAGGAGAAGTTCTGCTCGCATTCAATGCTTCAGATAGCTTGATGGGATTCAAAGAGTTGACTAAAAAACTCGATCGAGTAGACCAGTTAGGAAGAGGGCTTCACATCCACGAAAAGATCAAACTACGTGTGGATGGAGGAATCATTGAAACCACTCCAGGACGTGTGATTTTCAACACAATTGTACCTAAAGAGCTCGGTTTCCAAAACTACAAGATGCCCTCTAAGAGAATGTCTGAATTGATCTTAGAGTGTTATAAAAAAGTAGGAATTGAAGCGACTGTCAAATTCCTCGACTCTCTCAAAGATCTCGGGTTTACATCAGCGACCAAATCAGCCGTCTCAATGGGAATTTGCGATGTTCTTGTTCCACCAAATAAGGCAGCGGTCCTAGAAGCTGCTCACAAAAAAGTAGAACTTGTGAAAAAGCAGTATAACGACGGAATTATCACAGACGGAGAGCGTAAATCAAAAATTATCACGATCTGGTCTGAAGTTTCAGAACAGCTCTCCGATGAGCTGATGAAACAGGTCAATGAAGTGACCGATTCAGCACACAACCCGCTCTATCTCATGATTGATTCAGGAGCTCGAGGAAACAAATCGCAGCTGAAACAGCTAGGAGCTCTTCGAGGGTTGATGGCCAAGCCGACTGGAGAAATTATTGAATCTCCAATTACATCAAACTTTAGAGAAGGATTGACCGTTCTAGAATATTCACTCTCCTCTCATGGAGCGCGAAAAGGACTCTCTGATACAGCGCTTAAAACCGCCGATTCAGGTTACCTCACTCGCCGTCTTGTCGATGTTGCTCACGACGTGATTATCACCGAAAAAGATTGTGGAACACTCAATGCAATTGAAGTGTCAGCAATCAAACAAGGGCAAGAAGAACTCCTCCCCTTAAAAGATCGAATCTTTGGACGAACCGTTTCAGAAGATATTGTTCAACCAGGGGATAGCACAAAAGTGATCGCTCATGCAGGCGATATCTTAAACCTAAGACAAGCCGAAGCCATCGATGATGCAGGCATTGAAACTATCCGTATCCGTTCAGCCCTCACCTGTGAGAGCAAACGGGGAATCTGTTCACAATGTTATGGAGTCAATCTCGCAAATGGAAGAGCTGTTGGTTTAGGAGAAGCAGTTGGAATTATTGCAGCTCAGTCAATTGGAGAACCCGGAACACAGCTAACGATGAGAACCTTCCACTTAGGAGGGATCGCAGCAGGAAGCTTTACTCCAGAGATCGTAGCAGAAGGAGATGGAATCGTCATCTATGTAGACCTTCGTACAGTTCAAGATCCCGAAGGGAACTGGCACGTTCTCAATAAGAACGGAGCTGCTCACGTTGTTCAAGACGAAGGACGAACTCTTGAAGAGTACAAGAAACTCCTTTCGACAAATTCCATTGAATCCCTAGAGATTTTCCCCCTTGAAGTTGGAGCAAAACTCCTTCTTGAAGATGGGGCAAAAGTCAAAAAAGGGGAGAAGATTGCAGAAGTTGAGTTACACAACATTCCGATTATTTGCGACCGTCCAGGATACGCAAAATATGAAGATCTTGTAGAAGGAATTTCAACAGAGAAAGACACCAATAAACAGACAGGCCTCGTCGAACTGATTGTAAAGCAGCATCGAGGAGAGCTTCACCCTCAAATCGTTATCTACGCAGACCCCGACTTCAAAGAACTTGTAGGAACCTACGCTATTCCAGCAGGGGCAATTATCGGAGTTAACGAGAAAGAGAAAGTTCACGCAGGTCAAATGCTTGCCCGACTCCCTCGAGGTTCCATCAAGACAAAGGATATCACAGGAGGTCTTCCCCGTGTGGCAGAGCTTGTCGAAGCGAGAAAACCACGCGATGCAGCTGAGATCGCCAAGATCGATGGAGTTGTAGATTTCCGCGGAGTACAAAAGAACAAGCGAATCGTTGTTGTCAGGAACGAAGAGACAGGAATGGAAGAAGAGCATCTCATTCCACTTTCCAAGCACCTCATCGTTCAAAGAGATGATTCAGTCCTAAAAGGGCAGCAGCTCACAGACGGGCTTGTCGTTCCCCATGAGATTCTAGAAATTTGCGGAGTACGAGAGCTACAAAAGTATCTCGTAGGAGAAGTCCAAGAAGTCTACCGCTTCCAAGGTGTAGACATCAACGACAAGCACGTTGAGATCATCGTACGCCAAATGCTCCAAAAAGTACGCGTCACAGACCCAGGAGACACAACGCTCCTCTACGGGGAAGAAGTGAACAAGAGCCGTTTCTACGAAGAGAACAAGCGAGCGATCGAAGAAGGAGGAAAGCCAGCCCAAGCAGCACCTCTTCTTCTCGGAATCACAAAAGCGTGTCTCGGAACCGTCTCATTCATTTCCGCCGCATCCTTCCAAGACACAACTCGTGTCCTAACAGATGCAGCCTGCGCCGGAAAAACCGACTACCTCCTAGGCTTCAAAGAAAGCGTCATCATGGGTCACATGATCCCGGGTGGAACAGGCTTTGATACGCATAAGAAGGTAAAGCAGTACCTGGATTTGGAAGAAGAAGAAGAGCTGGTCTTCGACTTCGCTTAAGGGGGTTGTTTTTGAACTGGGTAAATTGCCTTGCGCTCGCTTGGCCGTGCTAATCGCACTGTCTGCACTCCCGCATAACAATTTCCCTGCGTCAAAAACAACCACAGAAACCGATTGCTACGCATCGATAAAAAAATAAATCATTTGCTTTTGCCTCGCGTTCGCTTGTGTCTATTTGCTTAATTAAGAATAAATTAAGGATAGCTTGTGACATTTAGTTGAAAAGCTATTTGTTAAAAATAGAGGAGGGGGCGTACCATGGCAGTGAAACTTATAAAAAGGTAGGTGTAAAATGGCAAATCCCCTAAAAGAATTACCACAAGATCCTTGTTATGTTGAATGGAAAGCAGATAAACCATTTGTTACGATATCCTTAGATCCAGGCCTTTCAGCTTATGTTCAAGAGAAGCTTTCTCAACCAAATTGCGAAGAGGTTTTATTCGACACTTTTAGTGGAGCTGTTAGAGAGTTTTGTGTGGAAAATATTAAAGATCTAGTTTCCTCTTCGGCAATGACAGCTGTCAAGATTCATCAACTCTTAAATACCTATGGGCTATTTGTTGCTGCAAGTGGTGATGGCTTAAATGTTAATTTAAAGGTGGAGGGTAATGGGATGATAGCTTCATTCCCATATACATATCCTCAAGGAATTACTGGTCTATCAATTGGGGTTAGAGAAGGTGAAGATTCCAAAGGCAGAACAGTTTTACATCGAGCCGCTGCCAATCAAGATATTTCTGAGAAAGATCTTAAAATTCTTTTAAATCACTGTGATATTGAGGCTAAGGATCACTTCGGATTGACCCCGCTGCACATAGCTGTGATGCATAGGGGGAGTCTTGCTGTAAGATGTTTAATTGAAAAAGGGGCAAACCCTAATAATATCAGCCTTGAGGGAAATCCCCTTTTACACAGTGCTGTAAGAATGGACCAATTTGTAGAAGAGTTATGTCAAGTAGAAGGACTTAATCTCAATCTAGAAAGTAATAGGGGTGAAACAGCAGTATGTTTAGCTCTACGAGAGAGGCGCTATAAAACAGTAGGTGAGTTAATTAAAGCTGGAGCAGACTTTAATCTGCAAAATTCAGATAAATCTCCCTTACTTCATCTTCTCTACGGGTTAATGCTTACCGATAGTGATAGGGACGCTTCCTTGTTAGACAGGGTTTTAGAAAAGTGTGAAGATTCCAACCCAGGTTCTAGAATTAACGTGAATATTAAAGGTGGAAAAGGCCAAACCCTTTTTCATTTAGCTGTGAATAATGAGGATAAAAAATTCTTCCAGCGCTTAGTTGAGCTTAAAACAGCAGATCCTAATGTGCAGGATAAGAGGGGCCAAACTTGTCTTCATTTAATAGCTGCAGACCCTAAAATTCATTTGGCAGATGCCTTATTAAATCCCAAAAATAAATGTGTCGAAGTAGATTTAAATATCCAAGATCACAATGGAAAGACAGCTGCAGATATAGCAAAGGACTCTCATCCCAATATATACAAAAAACTGTCCGATCCTAAGCGGGGATATAAGCCAGCTGCACAACTGCCTCAAAGGGAACCAGCTCGAGAACGATCTCAAGCGGGTCGAGCTCCACAACAACGACCTCAAGGTGGGTCACAAGGTGGGTCACAAGGTGGGTCACAAGGTGGGTCACAGTGTGTGTTGATGTAGGTTTTTGCTAGGAGAGGGCTATTTCAATTTTTCTGAGATCGCCTTCTCTAGTTTGACCGTATCGACCGCAAATTTACGGATCCCTTCTGCAAGCTTCTCGGTCGCCATTGCATCTTCATTGAATAAATAACGGAATCTCTTTTCATCGATAGTCAACTTTTCAAGATCTAAGCTCACCGCTTTTTTTGCGTCGAGCTTTTGCTCAAGGGTTCCCTCTTCACTAGAGAGAGTCTCTAGGTATTTAGGGGCAATTGTCAGTAAGTCACACCCTGCAAGCTGAACGATCTCATCGACGTTGCGGAAGGAGGCTCCCATCACCTGAGTCTTGTAACCAAATTTCTTGTAGTAGTTGTAAATCTTTGCCACTGAAAGAACTCCAGGATCTTTCTCAGGTGGATATCCTTCGACATGTTCGCTCGCTTTATACCAATCGAGAATCCGTCCCACAAAAGGGGAGATGAGTGTTGCTCCAACTTCAGCACATGCAATCGCTTGTGCAAGGGAAAACATTAAGGTCATGTTGCAATGGATCCCTTCTTTTTCAAGCACTTTCGCAGCTTGCACTCCTTCCCATGTAGATGCAAGCTTGATGAGTACACGTGAACGGTCAATTCCTGCTGCCTCATAAAGAGCAATGAGTGATTTTCCCTTTTCAATGCTTCCTAAAGTATCAAAGGAGAGACGTGCATCCACTTCTGTCGAAACTCGGCCTGGGACAATTTTTAAAATTTCTACACCAAAATTCACAAAGAGCTTATCCATAATGAAATGCATTAGCTGCTCTTTGTCTGTTGTCTTTTGAGTTCCGTAAGAGATTGCTTCTTCAATCAAGTATTGGTATTCAGCTTCTGAAGCTGCTTGAAAAATCAAGGAAGGGTTGGTTGTGGCATCTGTCGGTTCGTACTGTTTGATGCTTTTGATGTCGCCTGTATCACAGACCACTGTTGTCATTTTTTTGAGTGAATCAAGTTTTTTTGTCATTTAAATACCCTTGCTTTAAAGAAGCTGATAAATATAATCTCTCCTAACCTTTTATAACAGTTAAAGATTTATTTCTCAACCCTGCTGAATGGGGAACAACAAGAGATGTGTAATGGAAATCGGACATAGACTTCAATTTAAGTGCCATAAGTGCAAGGCACCGGTTTTATTTTCTGTTCTAGATAGAGATAAATTCAATAAAGGAATCGTCTGCACTGAATGTAAACAGAAATATGCATTTGATGATGAAACGCTTGTCTCACATCTCAATCAGTTTGAAGCGCTTTGCTATCAGATCCAAGCATCGAATGAAATTTTGGGAAAAACAGCAATCGCAATTGATGTTGGGTCTCACCATGTAAAGGTCCCTTTTAACCTTCTTTTGACTCGCCTGAACTCTGTGATCGAACTCAATATCAATGGGAAAGTTTCTCAGATAACATTTAGGGTCGAGCCTCTTGTCGATGCTCCAGATGCACTGATGTCAACAACATAACTTCCCGTGGAGACCTTGATATCTTCCCCTTTTTGGAGCGTTTTAAGAAGGGTGATTGTCACTTCTTTGGGTAAGAGAAGGCGTTGCTCCCCCTTCATGACGATTCCGGAACATTTAAATGAATGATCTCCAATTGTGTAGATGATCTCAGGAGAAGGGGGGAATTTTCCTCTTAAGATATTTAGGTACCCGTAAATTTGCTCTGTATCGTTGAGAATTTCAAATTGAAGGGAATTGAAAAGTTTTTTCGGAGTGTAGAGCGCAACACTTGCCCCTTCTTTGACTCTGTCAAATTCCCAACATGTCTGCTTCATGCAGCCTGATAGAAGGAGAAGGAGGAGAAATTTACTCATTAGTGTACAGATCCAGCGCCATTGCTCGAAGCGACAATAATAGCGGCAGCAGCGGCAACTGCAGCAATGGCTACAGTGATTGCACAAACTGAAATCCCACACTCTGCCCCACAGACAGGAGCACAAGGATCACAGGTGGTCGTTGCGCAAGGAGTTGGTGCACAGGGGGCAGCATTTGACTCTGTAGGAGGGCAAGGGGTTGGTTCTTTTGGGTAGGGGGGAGTGTAGTTCTCCTTTTGTGGAGGACAGGAGGGGTTGCCACTTGGGCACGACTCAACATCGCACCGGCAAGGGCAATAGTTACAGTCTGGGCAATAGCCGTGATTATAGTTTTGGTAGTCGAAAAAAGTATCGTCCACACAAAAACCATAAGGGCTGAAGCAGAAACAAAAGAGAATGGTAAGGACAAAAAAGCGCTTCATCCTTCCTCTTAGTGCGAACTGGCAGTGTTATGTGTCACGATGATTGCAACAGCTCCACCAACGGCGGCAAGTAGCAATCCAATTCCACACCAGTTAAGTCCGCAGCATGAACCACAATCGTAAGCTGGTTCGCAGTTGTAATTTTGTCCACAATCTGCAATTTCATTATGTGGTAATTCAACAACAGTTGCAGCTTCAACTCTACACTCTTCTGCATAGAGATAGTTTGAAAACGGTGATGCTAAAAAAACGATCATCGTTAAAAAAGAGACGCATTTCTTCATATTTAACTCCAATTTGTGTTAACCACCATCTTAGGTGGTGTCGAATTAATTTTCTACTTTAAAGGTTTTGATCGCATCAAAAAAAGTTGTGCAGTAGGTTCCAAACTCTTCTTTTAAACAAGTGCCTGTAATGACGTAAGCAACTTTGTCAATGGCGATTGAAGCTTGGATAAAACGGACATTTCCCCATTCAGTTTTTCTGTCAATTTGTAGAAGTTTTCCTGGTCCAGATGCTGTTTTTATCGTGCCTAATTCTTGTATAAGAGTTTGCGGTGCTCGGCTGTGGTACTCTTTTGCTGCCTCAACATAGTCGTTGAGTGGAACGGAAATCTCTTCTTTTGCAACATTGATTGAGGGTCTAAATTTTGATTGGGCTGAACCAACATAAATCAGTTCGATTTTGGCTGGTAATTGGTTTGGATCTTGGATCCGATCCCACCCTTTGGGTTGGGAAATGCTCACGCGAGCAAAAAGAGGAGTCATAAGAAGAAGGAAGCTGAAAATGAGTCTCATATCTTACCTCGAATAGTTCTTGAAATTTATCACTTTCTCTGTAAAATCACACGTTAACCAATACGAGGCTTACCATAATGAATTCTCTAGATAGTGGCAAAGATAAAATCAAAAAAATCTGTGAGGTTCTTAAAAACGAGACGATCCAACCTGCAAAGGTTGAGGCGGCATCTATTGTAGAGCAGGCTGAGAAGAAGGCACAGGGCATTCTTCGGGAGGCTGAGAAAAAATCTCAAGAAATGGTTGAGGCGGCGGCGAAAAAAAATAGTGAAGAGCGAAAACTTTTTGAAAGCTCTCTTCGTCAAGCGTGCAAGCAGGGGATTGAAGAGCTGAGGCAAGAGATCGAAAAGAAACTTTTAAATGAAAGCCTCATCGAATGGGTTGCAGATCAAACGACCGACTCTAAGGTGAGTGCAAAACTGGTTTCAATCCTTGTAGAGTCGATTGAAAAAGAGGGGATAGGAGCAGATTTTTCAGCTCTCATTCCAAAGGTTGGCTCTCCAAAAGAGGTGAATGCTCTTTTGATCGACTCAATTGTAAAAAAATTGAAGGAAAAAAGTGTGGTTGTCGGTGAATTTATGGGAGGAGTTCAGTTGAAGCTCCATGACCGTAAATTGACTTTGGATGTGACAGAAGAGTCTCTTGTTGAACTATTCAAGCTCTATTTGCACAAAGACTTTAGAGATAGATTATTTCAATGACGGAATATTTTTTTTTAGCAAGCCTTCTCCCTGAGCTCGAAATTGGACACCTCCCTCCGCTGGGGTTGTCTGAGTTGCGTGAATTGATCGAAGTGAACATCCATTCTGATGACGATAGATTAAAAGTAAAAGAGCTTCTTCGACAGGTTGATTATGAGAATTTCCGCGCTTTTTGGGCGAAGGAACCTTTTGAGCTTCGAGGCAATTTCAGTCGAGATGAAATTGAGCAAGCTCTTTTTGACTATAGCTGGCCCAATGATGAGGAGTTCCCTCTTTTTTTAATCGACTACTTGAATCGATACCACTCGGATGAAGAGCGTCTTGCAAATTTTCAAACGCTTCTAAGTCAATTTTATGAAGAGCAAATCGAACGGACAGAGGGATTTTTAAAGGACTACTACACATTCCAAAAGCAGTGGCGTTTGGTCATCTTAGGCTTTAGAGCAAAGCAGTTGAACCGAGACTTGGGTGTGGAGTTGCAATATGAGGATGTTGGGGAACCCTTTATCGCAGAAATTCTTGCGCAAAAAGATGCAAAGGTTTATGAACCCCCTTTTGAATACAAGGATTTAAAGCCTCTTTTTGAAGCGCATTTAGAAGACCCTCTTCAGCTGCACAAAGCGCTTTATGAGTATCAATTCAATCACATGATTGAGTTTTGGGGGGGAGATCTCTTTACCATCGATCGGATCTTAAATTATATGGCTCGTTTGATCATTGTGGAGAGATTTAATGAGTTAGATATGCAAAAAGGAATTGAAGTGATCGATCAAATCGAAAGGAATGTTCAATGAAGACAAGTGGGACAGTTGTCAAAGCGTTTGGAAACCTCCTCTCTGTAAAATTTGAAGGAAATGTGAGGCAAGGTGAAGTCGCCTTTGTCGAAGTTGAAAAAGAGAGCTTAAAGGCTGAAGTGATCGAAATTGTTGGAGATGAAGTTAAGCTCCAAGTATTTGAAGACACAGATGGCGTTAAATTTGGAACTCCTGTGAGTTTTACAGGAGATCTTTTAGAGGCGGAGCTTGGCCCTGGCCTTCTAAAATCAATTTTTGATGGATTGCAAAATCGTTTGGAAACGGTTGCAGAAAGCTCTGGCTATTTCTTGCCGCGAGGTGTCTATGTCCTTCCGCTTGACAGAAGTGTGGAGTGGGATTACGTACCGGTTGCAAAGATTGGAGAAACATTGCAGCGGGGACAAACACTTGGAACGACGATGGAAGGACGCTTTACCCATCACATTATGGTCCCCTTTTCTTTCTTTGGAAAAGTGACATTGACATGGGTGATTTCTCCTGGAAAGTATACAATCGACACGGTTGTCGCACGCGGTAAGGATGAAAAAGGGGAAGAGCTCGAATTCACTATGGTGCAAAAATGGCCTGTGAAAATGGGTTTGATGGAAGGGGAAAAGATCAAGCCGCATGAGATGATGGAAACAGGAATGCGTTTGATCGATACGCAGATGCCGATTTTGAAGGGGGGAGCCTTTTGTACTCCAGGTCCTTTTGGAGCGGGTAAAACGGTTTTACAACACCACCTTTCAAAATACTCAGATGTTGACCTCGTTGTTTTATGTGCGTGTGGAGAGCGAGCTGGAGAGGTGGTGGAAGTTTTGCGGGAATTTCCAGAGTTGACCGATCCACATACCAATGAGCCGTTGATGACACGGACCTGCATCATTTGTAACACGTCTTCTATGCCTGTGGCAGCGCGTGAGTCATCGATTTATATGGGGATGACGATTGCTGAATACTACCGTCAGATGGGGCTCGATGTCCTCTTGCTTGCCGATTCAACCTCTCGTTGGGCACAAGCTCTTCGTGAGATGTCGGGGCGTTTGGAAGAGATTCCTGGAGAGGAAGCTTTTCCTGCCTATTTAGCCTCACGTATTGCCGCTTTTTACGAAAGGGCGGGTGTTGTCTCTTTGAACGATGGAGAAGAAGGATCGGTCACTGTTTGTGGTGCTGTCTCTCCTGCGGGGGGGAACTTTGAAGAGCCTGTTACACAATCGACTCTTTCTGTTGTTGGTGCTTTTTGTGGTCTTTCAAAAGCGCGTTCAGATGCAAGACGCTACCCATCGGTCGATCCGTTGATTTCATGGTCGAGGTATGTCGAGGATGTGTCTAAACAGCTCGAAGAGCAAGTTGCTGGATGGGGGGGGCTTGTAAAGCGAAGTTCGAGGATCTTAAAAGAGGGGAATGAGATTGGAAAACGGATGGAAGTTGTCGGAGAGGAAGGAACATCGATTGAAGATGTGATTTTACATCTTAAAGGGGAGCTCTACGATTTTTGCTATCTACAACAAAATGCCTTTGACCCAGTTGATTGCTACTGTCCCTTAAAAAGGCAAATTCCTCTTTTCCAACTTGTCGATTCAATTTTTGAAGCAGATTTTCAATTTCCTTCACGGGATAAAGCAAGGGAATTTTTTCTCACCTTGCAAGGGAAGATAAAAACGATGAATTCACAAAAAGAGGGAAGCTCAGAAGCGAAAAAACTTCTCGATGAGGTTCATGAAATGATTAACAGTGCGAAAATATGAAGAAAATTCACGATAGAATCAATGATATGCGGGGAAACCTAATCACTGTGACAGCCGAAGGGGTTTGTTTAGGTGAGCTTGCTCAAATTGAAAAAGCAGACGGGCAAAAGACCTATGCCTCTGTCCTTCGTTTTGATAAAGATCAAGCAACTTTGCAGGTTTTTGGAGGGACGCGTGGCATCTCGACAGGTGATAGAGTTGTCTTTTTAAAGCGCGCAATTGAAGCGACTTATGGAGAAGGCCTTCTCGGTCGTCGTCTCTCAGGGATTGGCACTCCTATCGACAGTGGACCTGCAATTTTGGGAGAAAAAATTCCGATCGGCCAACCTTCATTTAATCCTGTTAAGCGAATTATTCCCAAACAGATGGTTCGAACAAACATCCCTATGATCGACGTCTTTAACTGTCTTGTTAAATCGCAAAAAATTCCGATTTTCTCCGTTGCTGGAGAGCCGTATAATCCTCTTTTGATGAGAATTGCAAACCAAACCGATGCAGACATCGTCATTATCGGAGGGATGGGGCTCACTTTTGCCGACTACCAAGCTTTTATCGATAACGCACAAAATGCTGGAAAAGCTGATCAAACAGTGATGTTTATCCACCAAGCTGTCGACCCTGCTGTTGAGTGCCTTCTTGCCCCTGATATGGCTTTGGCGTGTGCTGAAAAATTTGCAACAGAGGGGAAAGATGTCTTAGTTCTTCTCACCGATATGACAGCCTTTGCCGATGCGATCAAAGAGATTTCGATTACGATGGACCAAATTCCATCAAACCGAGGTTACCCAGGCTCACTCTATTCAGACTTGGCTTCCCGGTATGAGAAAGCGGTCGATATCGATGGTTCAGGCTCGATCACCGTCATCGCTGTGACGACCATGCCGGGGGATGATGTCACCCATCCTGTTCCAGATAACACGGGTTACATCACAGAAGGGCAATTCTATCTCCACGGAGGATCGATTGATCCTTTTGGATCACTTTCAAGACTTAAACAGCTCGTCATTGGAAAAGTGACCCGTGAAGATCATGGGGATATTGCCAATGGGATGATCCGACTCTATGCCGATTCAAAAAAGGCAAGAGAGCGTCAATCTATGGGCTTTAAGCTCTCTAGATGGGATGAAAAGCTCCTTGCTTATTCCAAACTTTTTGAATCCAAAATGATGTCTTTAGAGGTCAATATCACGATCGATGAAGCGCTCGACCTTGGATGGAAAATCCTCTCAGAGTGTTTCCAAAGGCATGAAGTTGGAATTAAACAAGGATTGATCGACAAATATTGGCCTGGATAATTGCATGGAACAAGTGAAGCTCACAAAAAATGCATTGAGAGGAGAACAAATCAAGCTCACCCAGCTTGAGCGGTATTTGCCGACCCTTCAATTGAAAAAGGCAATGTTGCAAACAGAGGTGAATGATGCACGTCTTGAGATTGGAAAGCTCGAACATATTTTTCATGAAAAGCGACTTGCCATCTCTTCTTGCGGAAATCTCCTTTCCTCTCATTTCGGTATCGATCTCACTCAAGCAGCGGAAATCGAGCGGATTGACAAACGGTATGAAAATGTCGCTGGTGTCGATATTCCTATCTTTGAAAAGGTTGTATTTAAGCCACTTGGGTATGCTCTTTTCAGCACACCTCCTTGGTTAGATGGGGCTCTTTCTCTTTTACAGAAAATGGTAGAATCCAAAGCTGCAGTGATGATTGGAGAAGAGAAGCTTATCGCTTTGGAAAAAGAGCTTCGAGAAGTCTCTATTCGAGTCAATCTTTTTGAGAAAAATTTGATTCCCAAAGCGTTGCAAAATATCAAGCGGATCAAAGTCTTTTTAGGAGACCAAGAGCTTGCAGCCGTAGGACAGGCAAAAGTGGCAAAAAACAAAATAGAGATGAAGAGGGTTCATGCGCATTGATGTGAAAAAAGTGCTCATCTTAGGCCCCACAAGCCATAAGAGAGAATTTTTCAGAAAAGCTCAAACACTCGGTGTCACAGAGTTTATTCGAGAACGTCCAGAGAGTATTGATAAACCAACAGACATTCAAAATTTCACCGATGCACTCCATGTGTTGCGAACAATGGTTCCCGTTAAGCAAGCGCCTCAAGAGGACTACCACTCAGCGCATGTCTTAGCACGAGCTACAATTGAGCACCAAGAGAGGCTTGAGCATCTGCTTGAAAAAAAGCGAGTAATTGAAAAAGAGATCTCTCGTATCGAACCTTTTGGGGCTTTTAATTCAGACGATCTTCATGCGATTGAAAAAGAGACAGAACGGACGTTTCAATTCTTTTTCTCTAAAAAATTCCAACCTCACGATGAGCTTATCCATATCGCATCTTCCCAAGGCCTTGAATACTATGTTTCCATCAGTCAAGAGAAGAAAACGTTTGATGGATATATTGAGATTGTGATCAATAGGTCGGCTTCTGAGTTAAAGGAAGAAATTGCAGAAATTTCAAGAGAAGTCGACCATCTTGAAATCGAGCTCGCTTCGATGGCACACCACAAAGAGCTTTTGAAAAAAGGATTGATCAACGCACTCAACCGGTACCACCTCAGGGAGTCTGTCGATATGGCCAATTCGCTTATCGAAGAGCAGCTCTTTGCAGTAGAGGCGTGGGTTCCAAAAAATAAATTTACACAACTCGAAGGGTTGGCACAAGAACTCGAACTTTTGATTGAACAGATCAAAATCGAAAAAAAAGACCGAAGACCAACCTATTTAGAGAATAAAAGAGCATCAAAACTTGGAGAAGACCTCATTTCGATCTATGATACACCGAGTACAACTGATCGAGACCCCTCTCTTTGGGTTTATATCGCCTTTGGTATTTTCTTTTCGATGATCGTAGCCGATGCTGGATATGGGTTGATCATCTTTGCCATTTCACTTGCTCTCTACTTCAAATTTGGCAAGAAAAAACCAGGTCTCATCCGCCGCTTTTCTATGCTCTGCCTTACACTTTCTATCGGTTGCATCTTTTGGGGTGTCATGCTCTCTTCTTTTTTTGGCATTCCGATTGCCCCTGATAGTCCAATACGGAAAGTTTCGGTGGTCGACTACATTGTTAAACGAAAAGCAAGTTACCTGCTGGACAAGAAAAATGAAGCTTACCAAGAGCTTGTGAAAAACCATCCTGAATCGGCTGATAGTTCTACACCAATGGCCCTATTGATGAGTGTTCATAAAAAGACCGATACAGGTGACAAATATGTGATCTACGACACCTTTACAGACAATTTTCTCATCGAGCTTGCAATTTTTATCGGCTTTATCCACCTCTCGCTCTCTTTTCTTCGCTATCTCGATCGCACCTGGTCTGGTCTTGGATGGGTCCTTTTCATGGTGGGAGGGTATCTCTATTTCCCTTCAATCATCCATGCCACTTCACTCATCTATTACCTCTTTGGCATCCCACAAGTTGGTAGCCCCATTATCGGACTCTACATTATGTTCAGTGGCTTAGGCTTAGCTGTGATTTTGGCACTGGTTCAAAACCGCCTTGCAGGAGCTGCAGAAATTATGCAGGTGATACAAGTGTTTGCCGATGTGATGTCGTATTTGCGGATCTATGCGCTCTCTCTTGCGGGCATGATTATGGGAACAACTTTTGACCACATTGGAACTTCCATGCCGCTTTACATTGGAGTCTTTGTGATTTTTGCAGGACATATGGTCAATTTCACCCTCGCATTGATGGGAGGAGTGATTCATGGCTTGCGTCTTAACTTTATTGAATGGTACCATTACAGCTTTGAAGGAGGCGGCAGAGCACTGCAACCTCTAAAGCTGATAGAAATAGATTAGGAGATAGGATGAATTTTGATGTTGTTGGACCAGCTCTTGTTTTGGGACTTGCCTGTATTGGAAGCTCGTTTGGATGTGGAATTGCAGGGATGGCTTCACACGCTGTGATGGCACGCATCGATGAGGGGCATGGAAAGATGATTGGGATGTCTGCGATGCCCTCTTCTCAAGCGATTTATGGGTTTATCCTCATGCTTTTGATGAATGGAGCGATCAAAGATCAATCGATCACTGCTCTTGAAGGGTTGGGAATTGGACTTTCAATTGGATTTGCCCTTTTATTTTCTTCAGTGTTGCAAGGGAAATGTTGTGCAACTGGAATTCAAGCATCAGCTAAACAGCCAGCGGTGTATGGAAAATGCTTTGCGGCTGTCGGGATTGTTGAGTCGTTCTCACTTTTTGCCTTTGTCTTCGCTCTTTTGCTCCTATGAAGTGGCTTCTTCCCCTCTTATTTCTTGCGACGGGGTGCTCTTACCACGCGGTGACGGCTCGGACCGAGTATTTTGATCGGAGTTACCTCGCAAGCTCTAAAATCAACACCCCCGATGTTTCTCGCCCCTGTTTTAATGGGCAGCAGTTGATTATCAATTGGAAGGGGCTTACCCATCGTCTTCCAGCCACACTTGTTTTAACTGTTCGGCATGGCAACTATGAAGTTGAGACATTTACCCATGAAATCTCTACTCCAAAAGGATTTTGGATTTATCGTCTTCTTGATAAAGAATTTTGGGAAAAGAAAGGGATTCTCTCCTATTCGGTCAAACTTTATTTTGAAGATCAACTTGTCGACACCTATAATCATCATTTATGGGCAGAAATTATCGAAATAAAAGAATGACCTCTATATAGTACTCTCATGTTTACACCAGATAAGATCCGAAATATTGCCATTATTGCCCATATTGACCATGGGAAGACCACGTTATTAGATGCATTGCTTGCTCAGTCAAATATCTTTAGAGAGAATCAAGAGGTTGCTGAACGGGTCATGGATTCATACGATCAGGAAAAAGAGCGAGGAATCACCATTTTCTCGAAGCACACCTCGATCTACCATGAAGATTTCAAAATCAATGTGATCGACACTCCGGGTCATGCCGACTTCTCAGCAGAGGTCGAGCGAGTCCTTGGGATGGTTGATACGGTTCTCCTCATTATTGATGCAAAAGAGGGGCCGATGCCCCAAACCCGTTTTGTCCTCTCAAAATCTTTGAAAATGGGGCTCAAACCGATTGTTATCCTCAATAAAATCGACCGTCCACACGCTGATCCAGAGCGAGCCTTAAACGACACATTTGACCTCTTTGTTGAACTGAGTGCAACGGATGAACAACTCGATTTTCGTTACTGCTACGCTTCGGGAATTAAAGGGTATGCCTATCTCGATCAAGATGTTCCACACGACAATTTCGATCCTCTGTTCAAATTGATCATGGAAACCGAATCTCGGTGTAAAGGGTCACTTGACAATCCCTTTCTATTTCAAGCTGCAACCATCGCTTATAACGACTATGTTGGAAGACAAGCGTGTGGCCGTATTTTAGAAGGGAAGATCAAAAAAGGAGATACTGTTTACCACAATGTCTCGCAAAAACGGTATCAAATCACCCGGATCGAAGGACATTTGGGACTTGAAAAAGTCGAAGTAGAAGAGGCTGGAGTAGGAGATATCGTCCTCCTTTCAGGAATAGCTGATGTCACCATCGGAGACACTCTTTGTGATCCTAATCATATCCAAGAATTGGATCCCATCGAACTTGGTCAAGCGACTGTCTCTGTCGACATCTGGGTGAACAATGGCCCTTTCGTAGGACGATCGGGCAAGCATGTCACGATGAATAAGATTCGTGAACGTCTTCTCCATGAGAAAAAAGCAAACCCTTCGTATGAAATCACTGAAGGAGAGAAGCAGATCACCATTGCAGGGCGAGGTGAACTCCATTTGGCTGTTTTACTCGAAGCGATGCGTCGTGAAGGGTACGAATTTTGTGTTTCAAAACCAAAAGTAATTCTCAAAGAGATTGAAGGGCAAAAATGTGAACCGATCGACCGAGTTCATATTGAAGTTCCAGAAGAGCACTCAGGTAGCGTGATCGAGCAACTCTCTCGTAAAAAAGGAGAGATGCAACACTTACGTACCGATGACCAAGGGATTTGCCATCTCGAATTCCTTATTCCAACCCGTGGATTGATGGGGTATCGCAATGAATTCCTCACCTCTACCAAAGGGCTTGGAATTCTCACCTCCATCTTCGAAAACTACGCGCCTCATAAAGGAGAGATTATTGGAAGACCACGAGGTGTTCTCATTGCGATGTCGCAGGGAAAGGCGAATGCTTATGCCGCTTTTACCCTTCAAGATCGAGGAACCTTGTTTGTCAATATTGGAGAAGAAGTCTACACAGGAATGGTTGTTGGGGAGAACAATCGAGACAACGACCTTATTGTGAACATCATCAAACCAAAACAGCTCTCTAATATACGTGCGGCTGGAACAGATGAAAATCTTGTGATTTCACCCCCTCGCCGCTTCAATTTAGAAGAGGCAATCACTTACATCGAGCATGATGAGTGGATTGAGGTGACACCTGACACACTCCGTCTGCGCAAAATTCATCTCGATGAACACGACCGTAAGCGTGCAAGCAGATCTAAAGATTAGGGCGTGTCATCACCGGTGATACATCTAGACAAAGAGACAAAATTGATCGGACCGAATCTGTCTGAATTCAGCAATGGCCCCCTCTTCTGCAAGAGCGTGGAAAATCGATTTAATGACGCTGTTCCTATCACATTCGTGGATCATGGATAGGTCTAAATCTTTTAGATCATCTGGGTCTTGTAGAAGAATAGAAAGAGTTCGATGTGCAAGGAGCTCCTCCATAGACGAAGGGAGACCTTTTTTTTCCAACTTCCCTTTTAGAAAAGCATAGATTGCCTCTATAGCAGTTGAAAATACTTCATCAGAATCAGTAGAGCCAACCCTCTCTTTGATTTGCGCAGGGTCGATTTGAATGAGCTTTAGTGGTTCATCAGGTGTGATTCCATGTCGGTTTGCAAATTCCAAATGACTTCCATACAAAGATTTAAATCCTTTAAGCGCCTTGTCTCTTAACTGTTCTAGTTCTGAGCGATGTGATTCTATACTTTGATCATACTTCCCAATCACAGCCATAATTTCTTCAAGGTGGTGAGGAAAAAGAAGAAGAGCTGTTTTGCATATCTCCTCATAGCAAGGGTTTTGAAGAGAGTTTTCGTACCGCTCTAAATCAACAAGCCCAATTTTTCCCTCCTCTCCCTCTAGATAGAGAGCGATATTATCGTAGCGACCTAGATGAGCCTCTAGCTTCCCTTCATAATAGTAAAATCCTGATTCAACAATATCAGTGAGGGTTGCATGGCAAAGAAAATCAGTAAACTCTTTGACTGCGGCTGTGAAAAGAGACGAGTTTTTAGTATAAAGCCCAATTTGATACTTTCTATGGGTTGAGACAATAGAGAGTCTTTCTTCAACGATAAAGTGTTGATGTACCCGTGCTTTTGGAATGACAAGGTGTTGATAACCCAAAGATCTACAATGTATTTGAGCTTTTCCCATTTGCTCAAAACGTTCTTTGCTTGCTTGTCGCCCACTCCCTTTTAAAACAACAGGGAGGTTTGGAAGAAGATAGACGTTTGTCCTTCCATCAAGAACCTTTGGGAGCTGTTCTAACTCATCTGGTGCAAGATAAGGGGTTGCCAGGCGGAGGTAGGCATAGCTCAATAGAGCAGAGTTTATTTTCTCTTTTTTAAATTGAGCTCTGACAAAATGCCCTCGCCAAGCAGTTTGAATTTTTACTGCAGCAGCTTCTCTTTTAGTACATTGAGCTCTGACAAAATGCCCTCGCCAAGCAGCTTGAATTTTTGTTGCTGCTTGAGTTTCATCTGCCAATTGCAAATTGTGGGCTGAACGTAGATTGGTTTTGATAGCTAATGCGATGAGAGGAATGAGCGCAGTACAGTAGAAGAGAATTTTCAATGTTGTTTCAGATAAAGAAATTTCTCCAATAGCAAGTGGTTCAAAAGCCCTTTCATCACAGGTTTCAGAAGTAAAAAAACTCAGACTATTCAACATAAAACCTTTTTATATAATGTATTTTATATAAAAAAAATAGATTAATGTAAATTAAATAGTTTTATTGAGGTGGAGAAGAGGGGTGCCCTCAAGGCGATGGTAAGCTGAAAAAATGAGCCTTTCAGTTGCCTCCCAGCCGAGACAAGGGTCGGTGATCGAGACCCCGTATTTCAGTTTTGAGCCAGGCTCTTGAGATCCTTCATTGAGGTGACTCTCAAGCATCGCTCCTGCAATATGTCGATTTCCCAAAGCGACCTGCTCTACCACAGCTTCAAAGACCATCCGTTGGTTTTTGGCAATTTTACAGCTGTTATCGTGGGAACAGTCGATCAGAAGGCGGTCATTCACCTCTCCTTCTTGGCACTGAAGAGCTACTTGTTTAATATCTTGAGGGAAATAGTTGGGTCTATCCTCACTTCCTCGTAAGATAAGGTGCCCATTTGGATTTCCAGGAGTATAGAGGCGTTGGAGTTGCCCATTTGCCCCTGTTCCCAAGAAGATATGAGATGTGGAAGATGCAATGATTGCTTGGACTGGTACTTCGGTATTCCCATCAGGTGTGTTTTTAAATCCAATCGGCATGTCGAGGTAAGAGGCGAGCTGTCTATGAGGGGGAGAGGCCGATGTGCGTGCTCCAATGCATCCCCATGAGAGATAGTCCGCATAGTAGTGAGATGTTGACATTTCAAGAATCTCACTCCCGAGGGGGATTTGGAGATCTGTAAGGTCTGAGAGAAGCTTCCGGCTCAGTCTGATCCCATCTTCCATTTCGTGCGACCCATCGAGATGAGGGTCGTAGAGCATCCCTTTCCAACCAATTGTTGTACGAGGTTTTTCAAAATAGGTGCGCATCACTAGAAAAAAACGGTCGCAAACAGCTGCTGCAAGCTCTTTAAGGCGCATGCCATACTCTTTGGCTGCTTCTACTTCATGGATGGAGCACGGGCCGATGAGAAGTAAAAGGCGTGGGTCATCCCCCCTTAAAATTTGCTCTATTTCCTTTCTGGATTGAAGAATAAATTTTAACTGGTCGGTTGTTAAAGGAATTTCTTTTTGAAGCTGATCAGGAGGCGTGATGACTGCTGAAAGCTCTTCTTGTTCAATTGTTATCAGTGTCATAAAAAAATTAAATTACCACATCGGTCCGTTTTCGCAAAACATCTTGACACAGACGTAAAAAATATGTTAGTATTTTCTTTCAAAAGTTATGGAACTTATACACTTATTTCAGAAAATCGATCAAATGGTTTGGCAGCCACTTTTTGTGATCATCATTGGTATAGGGCTCTATCTTACCTTTAAGTTAAGAGGTTTGCAATTTCGCTACCTTTGGCACAGTCTAAAACTTGTTTTTAAAAAGCATGATGATGAAGCAAAAGGGGATATCACTCAGTTTCAAGCATTGACAACAGCGCTTGCTGCAACGATTGGTATTGGGAATATTGCAGGTGTTGCAACAGCGATTTCAATGGGGGGCATCGGTTCACTTCTGTGGATTTGGGTCACTTGTTTGATTGGAATGTCGACCAAATATTCTGAGGCGACACTTGCGATCAAATACCGTGTACAAGATCGGAAGAGCAAAGAGATGTCGGGTGGCCCGATGTATTATATCCATCGGGGTCTTGGATGGAAAAAATTGGCAGCGAGCTTTGCCTTTTTTGGTGCTGTTGCAACGATCACAACGGGAAATCTTGTTCAGTCAAACTCGATCGCTTCGGCAATTTCAGGCTATTTCCACATCTCTGATTGGGTGACAGGTCTTGTCTTAGCCCTTTGCACAGGAGCAGTACTGATTGGAGGAATCAAATCGATTGGAAAGGTCACCTCTTTTCTAGTTCCGATTATGGCCGTCTTTTACATCTTGGGCAGTCTTCTTGTCATTGGATTGAATTTTGGAGCTCTTCCAGCGGCTCTTAAAGAGATTTTCTCAAGCGCTTTTACTGGACAAGCTGCTGTTGGGGGATTTGCGGGTTCTAGCATTCTTTTGGCTGTGCAGATGGGAGTGTCACGTGGTGTTTTTTCAAATGAATCGGGGCTTGGTAGTGCGCCGATTGCAGCAGCAGCTGCAAAAACCGATTATCCTTCTCGGCAAGCTCTGATCTCGATGGTCGGCGCTTTTCTATCAACGGTTGTCTGTACATTTACAGGGCTTGCAATCGCTGTTACACATGTGCTTGGGCAGAATGATTCAGAAGGAAGAGTGCTCAAAGGAGCCTATATGACAGTGATGGCATTTGAACGAGGATTTCCCTACGGAGGAGCCATTGTGATTGTGGGTTGTATCCTCTTCGGCCTCTCTACAATCATTGGCTGGGCTTACTACGGTGAGAAATGTTGTGAATATTTGTTCGGCCCTCGTTCGGTCTTCTACTACCGGCTGATTTTCACGCTCTCTGTCTTTTTTGGTGTATTGATTCCACTAGAGGTGATTTGGCCAGTCGCTGACATTGCCAATGCGTTTATGGCATTGCCAAATCTCATCGGAGTATTAGCGCTTGCAGCCGTTGTCTCACATGAAACCGATCACTACTTCCGTCGTACAACGGCTCAAGAGTTGATTCAGCCTATGTAGTTCGAAGAGGAGGGCCTGAAGTGGTCGAAGTACTTCTTATAGGCAGGATCTGTTACCAAGCCTTTTCTTCCCTTTTGATCCATCGAACTTATTCTCTGGCTTACCTCTGCGATAATATGAATAAGCTTAGATCGAATATGTGGGGGAAGGTTTAAGGTCTCTGCATCTTTACCATATTCAGAGACAATTTTTTCCCAATTTTTTACAAGATGGGAGAGATCATTTTTACACACACTACTCATTGTTCACCTCCAGATAAACGGGTTTTGATTGCTTTGAGCTCTTGCTCTGTTTTTTCTAAAGCATTTTTCTTCGATGCAACAAGCTTGGGGTTTGCTTTTTCAAGGAAATTGGGGTTTTTAAGAAGCTGCTCGATTCGCTCGTAAGTTTGGGTGAGCCTCTCAAATTCTTTGTGCAACCGCTCTTTCTCTTTTGAAGCGAGCTCTTGGGGTAGGGGAATCATCACAGTGAGGTCTCCAACAGCTCCAGTCGCACTAAAGGTGCATTGGGGCATCTCTTTGGTCACTTCGATGAGGTTTGTTTTGACAAGAGCTGAGAGGATTTCTGGATGCTCAAAGGTGCCGATGAGAAAGATGTCGGTTGCCATGTGAGGAGGGATCTTCATCTCTCCTCGGATATTTCGGATGGTGTAGACAATTTGTTGCGCTTTGGCAAATTCTTCTTCGATTTCGGGGTGGATATCTTTTTTGCAAATTAGCTTGGGATAAGGAGCTGTGGCGCATGCTGGAGAACGGAGCGCTTCGAGTGTACTTTCGGTATAGGGATCAGATTTTACAGAAGGGAGATGTGGAAAGTGTTCTTTGAGAAGGGAGAAGAGCTCTTCGGTGATAAAGGGTGCCATTGGATGGAGGAGGCGGATCATATTGCAGAGAACAACGGTGAGAATCTTCTGCTTATTTTTCTTGGTGGGGCCAGAGAGGGAAGGTTTTGCAATCTCAACATAGTAGGCGCAAAAGTCTTTCCAGAAAAAATTGTAAGTGAGATCGGCTGCCTGATCAAAGCTGTAGTTTTCAAGGCTTTTGTTTACCTCGACATTGAGCCGGTTGAGGGCTGAGATGATCCACCGATCTTCAAGTGCCTCTAATCGAATACCTGAGGCGAGATCTGTGGAGGTGAGTCCTTCGAGATTCATAAAGACAAAACGTGCCCCATTCCACACTTTATTGGTGAAGTTTTTGAACTCTTCAAAACGGCGTCGATCGAGGTCGATTTGGGGGGTTTGGTTGGCGATAGAACAGAGAGTCATCCGGAGGGCATCAGTGCCGTATTCTTCGATAAGGTCGAGAGGGTCGATCACATTTCCTTTTGATTTGGAAAGCTTTTCCCATTTCGATTCGACCCCCTTGGGAAGAGTTTTTCCAAGATCGTACTGTTTTTTCTCCTCTCCAGAGACGTAGGTGATTCTCCCTTCTTGATTCGATCTCCAGTAGGAGCGGCCATAGATGAGGCCGTGCAAAAATGTATCGGGGAAGGGAACTTGCTCTAAGGTATATTCTCCCATCATGATCATGCGGGCAACCCAGAAAAAGAGGATGTCATGGCCAGTGACAAGGACGGCATTGGGATAGAATTTTTTCAGCTCATCTGTGTTATTGGGCCATCCAAGGGTGCTAAAGGGCCAGAGTGCTGAGGAGAACCACGTATCGAGAACATCGGGATCTTGCTCCCAACTGTCGGGGTCTTCAGCCACTTCTGGGGGAAGATCTTCTCCATCATGGCAGATCTTTTTCCCACTGGTTTTATGGTGCCAAATAGGAATGCGGTGTCCCCACCAGAGCTGTCTGCTGATGCACCAGTCGCGTAGGTTATCGATCCAATGGAAATAGGTGTGTCGCCATGTGTCGGGGGTGAGCTTGACAGATCCTTTTTCAACAGCAGCTCGTAGCTTTGGAGCAAATGCACTCATCTTCACAAACCATTGTTTGGAGAGCATTGGCTCAATCACTGCTTTGGAGCGGTAGGAGATGCCGACGCGGAGGGTGTGTTTCTCTATTTTCTCTAAAAGACCGAGCTCTTTCATCTCTTTGACAACAGCACTACGTGCCTCTTCTCGGCTCAATCCTTGAAAAGGAGCTCCTTTTTCATTGATCCGCCCATCGGGGGTCATGATATTGATCATCTCAAGGTTGTGGCTGAGCCCTATCTTGTAGTCATTTGGATCGTGTGCCGGGGTGATTTTGACCATCCCTGTTCCAAATTCAGGGTCGACGTATGGATCGGCAATGATCGGGATCTCTCGATTGACAAAGGGGAGGCGGACCCGTTTATTGAGGAGGTGGGTGTACCGTTTGTCTTTCGGGTTTACAGCAATCGCGGTATCGCCGAGCATCGTTTCAGGGCGGGTGGTGGCGATATAGACAAATCCAGAGGCGTCAGCAAGGTGGTATTTAAAGGTCCAAATGGAGCTTTGCCGCTCTTCATATTCCACTTCATCATCGGCAAGTGCTGTCTGTGTGATGGGATCCCAATTGACGAGGTAGTCTCCTTGATAGATCAGTCCTTTGTCATACATTTTTTTGAAAAGGGTGCGGACAGACTTATTACAGCCGCTATCCATAGTAAAGCGGAGGCGAGAGAAATCGCATGAACAACCAAGCGCTTTGATTTGGCTTAAAATGGTTTTTTCGCTCTTCTCTTTCCATTGCCAAACAAGATCGATAAAAGCGTCTCGCTCGTAGTCACCACGCCGTTTCCCCTCTGTTTGCATCAAGTGCCGTTCAACGACGGTCTGTGTGGCAATTCCTGCGTGATCGGTTCCTGGAACCCAGAGAACTTCGAAGCCAGACATCCGCTTCCACCGGGTCAAAATATCTTGAAGGGTATTGACAAGGGCGTGTCCCATATGGAGGACACCTGTCACGTTAGGAGGGGGCATAACAAGACAAAATGGGGGACGTTTGGAAGTGGGATTGGCTACAAAATAGCCCTCTTTTTCCCAAAATTTGGTCCATTTCGCTTCGGTCTTTTTTCCGCAGTACGCTTTTGGTAAATCCACGGTGTCAGTCTACATCGTATGCCCTTTCATTTCAAAGAAAAGTGCGCTGCAAAGAAGGCCGTCGAGCGGCTCACCTCGATCCATCGCATTGAAAAGTTCTTTTTGACTCAAAAGGGAGGTTTCGATGAGCTCGGCGTGATCTAGATTGAGCGCTCCTGTTTTTTGAGCTTCATAGGCTCGAACAAAGAAGGTCTTTTGATTGCAGATCCCCGGAAAGGGGTGGGATTCTCCCATCTTTTCAAATCGGGTTGCTGTGTAGCCTGTCTCTTCTAAAAGTTCCCGTTTGGCACACTCCATCATCTCTTCCCCCTCATTGGGAAGCCCTCCTGGGCAGCTGAGAAGAATTTTCCCGGTGGGATGGCGATATTCTCGGTTAATAAGATAACGTCCATCCGCAGTGGTGGCGAGCACCATCACTGCAACGGGGCACGTGAGAAGGGAGTAGTAGGTGTAATCATCTTGATTGGGAATCTCAAGTTGCTCTTCTTTGATTTTTAAATAATTATCGTAGACGATTTTTTCTTCTGTCACTTTTGGAAGATCATTCAGCATGGATGGATTCCTTCCGCTCCAGCCCACGGTAGTACGACTCCATCTCAGGATTTTCAGAGATGGAATAGTAGAGGGTGAGAAGTTGGTAGAGTTGTCGCCTCTCCCACATAAACGATTGGTTATACCAGCCGGGAAGTTCGGTCACTTGGTTTGTCAATTCATGGCTGAGAAGTGCCCAAGAGCGAGGGTGAGGTGTATCGACAACACCTGCAAAATGGATATTAGAAATTTCCTCTCCTTCTGTCATATAGAGATAACATCCAAAGAGAGGGTGGAGCCAGGTTGTCTCTTGATTGAGAAGTTCGAGTGGATAGGTATCAAAGATTTTTCCAGCGCTCTTTGCATCTTCCACCTTCAAATAGGCCCAGATCCGGTAAGCATCGAGCATGATCCGTTCGTCTTTTGGGAGGGTTTGATGTCCAATTGCTTCTGCAATTTCATGGATCAATTCTTCCTCATCATTTCTCAATGCTTGTCGGCAGAAGTAGGCGGGAATACGAAACTCTGAAACACCGAGTCTGCAATACGCTTTCCATCCACTCCGAATCGACTCTAAATGGCAAAGAGCGATAGGTTCTAAGAGACGATTGGGATGTGTTTTAAGAAGTTTGGTTGCCAAATTGGATGAGCCGAGTTCAAAAAGAGCATAGATCGCATCTGCAATTGCCACCTCATCATCTATCTCAGAAATAATTTCATTGAGTGTGTAGGGAGAGGCGAGCCAAAAGGCGAGGGGGATAGCAAAGCGGATCATTGAAATTTTGCCATCTGAAAAGGAGGGGTCAAGAGAGCTTTCTAAGAAGGGGAGTGACTCCCAATGTTTGATCAAGTAGGTGAAAAGGCGGCGCGAATCTTCCTTTTTGGCCACATTGGGAAGAAGCCGCAGAACGATCAACATCAGCTGATATGCACTTTTCCGATCGGTTTGTGCTGCTTCGTGCATCCGGTATGAAATTTGACTCCGCAATGTTTCGACAAGGGGATGTTTTAAATAGCGGCGGAGTCCGAGTTCTAAACATTTGATCTCTTCTGCATTTTCTTTCAATGCTTGGTAGACGAGCGCCTTTCCCAAATATTCAAGAGGAGCGCCTGGTGTTCCGTGCAATTTTGAAAACTCTTCAAGAGCAAGGGGGTAAAAGGTTTCATCCCGTTCATTTTTTGCTTGTTCCAAGAGGGTGATTCCCGCCCGAAAAAGAGCCTCTCTTCCTTCGGTATGCCCGGGAAAAGAGTGGCCAATCCGTTGGTATTCTGCAAGCGCTGTTTTATACTGCTTATGGGCCAAAAAAGCGTCTGCAATTGCCAAGCAACTCACCTGTAAGCTCTGGCTTCCTACAGAAACAACAATCTCCTCTATTTTATACTTCGCATCACGTGCTAAAAGACCGACATGGGTGCCAAAAAGGGGAGGGTGGCTGATGTAGGTGAACCGTTCAATCCCATCGAGGATCAAACAGATTTTATTCTCTCTTTTTTCTACGACAATCGAATGCCATTTTTGCTCCTTTAAAAAGAGATCGGGAAATGTCATCACCTCAACGGTGTTTCGAAAGAGACGAGACTCTTGGCTCGCTTCAGATCCCAACCAAAGGGAGTAGCCATCGACAGGATTTTCTCGCTCAGAGGGCTCTGGGACACCCAAAAGAAACCCAATTCCCTTCCCTCCTTTTTCGATGTAGGCACGCGTTTTGAGTTGTGTACTTTCAGCAAAGGCTCCATCTGAGAGCATCACCATCACCCAATCAGCCTCTTCTGTTACCTCTGTTAATGCCATCGATTTGGAGATCAAAACATTTTCTTGAAATTGCCAATCTTCTTTTGCCTTTGTGTTGAGACGAGCCCGTTCAAAAAAACGGGGGCCTCCTTCTAAATATCCTTTCAGATCATCGAGCAGATCATTCACACTCTTGTACCGCTCTTTTGGATCTGGGTCCAAGCATCGCTTCATCATCTGGGTGAGCTCGGGAGGAACTTCCCGATAAGGGGCGATCTCTTCAGGTTCGGGGGCAATGAGATGATGTGGTTTGATATTTTTCACAAACTCTTTAAGAGGAGGGCGTTGAAAAGGAAGGTGTAGTGTTAGAATTTGGTAGAGAATCACCCCTAATGCATACACTTCAGATTGCACATTTGCCTTTTCTCCTTTTGCTCGTTCAGGAGGCATATAAGCAACTGTTCCAACCAGTTTTCCTGGAGCTGTAAATCCCTCCTTCTCTTCACTATCGATATCGATCACCTCTTCTTCTTCTTCCATCGAGAGGGCCAATCCCCAGTCGAGTAAGATCACTTCTCCAAACGTTCCAACCAAGATATTTTCTGGCTTAATATCTCGATGTAAAATTCCTTTTGCGTGGATATAGGCGATGGTTTGGCAAACATGTAAGAAGATCGGCATCAACGCAGGAATGCTCTCGTGGTCATCGTAGAGCCTCTGTTTCAATGTCTTTCCTTCAACATAGGGCATCACGTAGTAATCTTCTTCAATCGAGTAGATTGAGATAATTCCCGGATGGGTCAAACTTGCACTGATCTGTGCTTCTAGATTAAAGCGGCGGACCAATGGCTGATGTTTTTTCAAGTCAGGGCGGATCCGCTTGATGGCCACTTCCCGTTTGCAGACTGGATCAAAGGCGAGGAGAACTTCTCCCATTCCTCCCTTTCCAATGACAGAACGGACTTCATACCGGCCAATTTTCGTCAGCTGATCTTTTTCCAATAGCTCAATGCCTCCTCAGACGCAAATTTTACAAGACAAGGATGACCCACATCCTCATCGAAATAGACACCCCTTGGTGAGGCGTAACTCTTCACCATTTGAGAGAAAAGGGCGTTTGTTCCCGTCTCATCTCGAATAGGCAGGCTGTAACGAAATCCACAGCTCACAAGTTTGAAAAAGACCTCTTTGAAATGACGCCGCCCTGCAGCAATTGCTTCACTGTGACTTTTACCACAGCATGTCGACCCTTCCCAGACAAACTCCTTTCCCTCTTTTCGCAAAGCGATATATTTCAAACGTCCTTTAGGATAGATGCGTGCTAGATGAATCACTTCCACGCTCACGACTATAGATTAGGAAGACTTAAAGTGTCGATCCCCATCCTTAGAAAAACCAAATTTTTTTGGGCAACAAACTGTTTTCCACAGATCGGCATAGGATTTCTTAGGGGGGCTTCCTCCTTTAAGTCCTATATTTTCAATTTCATAGAGCGCTCCTAATCTTCCTGAGGCGTGAATGTTTTTTATTTTCTTCCCCTCTAGGAGAGAACGTATGGCATCTCTTTCACTTTGAATGATTTTCTCAACTCGCTCTCTTTTAGCCCCCTTTTTTATCTTTGGGGCAACCCCTAGTGCATCTAGCATTTGAGCGGTATGTTCTTTGTAGGATTGTAGAAAGGTCTCTTTTAAACTCTCTGATTTAGCAGTTTGTTTCCAAACAAAAAGAATGGGGGAGACCGCAATAAAAGCGATCACAGCAGCCACTTTTATGAAAAAGTTTTTCACAGCTTGCCCAACTTTATAGGCGAGTGGCTTCACCTTTTGGGCGGTGGCTGAAAACTCTCCAACTTGAGCTAAAGATGGTCCAATACGTTTTACCATTGTTAAAAAAACCTTGGGACTATGGCAGATTCAAATGTCGTCAGATATGTTTGATCAACCTCTTTCCCCTGTTCAATTTGATCTAGGAATTCTAGACGTAGTTTTTTTGCTTCAGGGGAGAGATCAGATCGTTCAACCCCTTCTCTTTCAGTGGTCAAAATTTCTTTGACCTGTTTGTCTAAAGGGCCAAACCGTCTTTCAGCCTCTACAGACAGAGCACATTTTTCTTTGAGTGCAGTGTTGGCTTCAGATTGTTCAAGAGATGCAAAATAGGCGCTTGAAATTGTTTCCCCTTCAGAGAGAGCTTGTTCAAAGATCTGTTTTTGATCTGCCTCCATAGAACTCTTTAATTTTTTTAAAGAGTGTTGTCCAAATGTTGCAGCATCATCCTCATGAAAATAGGCAAGAAATAGAGGGAGCTCTTCTTTATCACTTTCTAATTGAGTTGCCAATTCGTCGACATATTTGATCTGTTCTCTGATGAAAGAGCGCTTATTTTCACTGATTCCGAGATTCGATCTTTGGAAAGCAGCAAGCCTAAGAGAGTGTGTTTTTGCAAAGACATTCAATTGCTTAGTATGTCTTAATAATGTAGAAAAAATCTTCTTGGCAGCCCCTTTGATCTTTGAGTGGTGAGCTTCTAAGCGTTGAGCTTTGAAAGGGCGGATTGCAATGAGTGAACCATCGCTCATTTTATTTTCACATGCAGTTTTCAAAAGATAAGAGGCTGCTTGCTCAGCAGAATAGTTGGGATGCATCTGCATCTCGATTTCAGGCAAACTTAAGTGCTTGGCAAGAGAAGAAGTGATGAGAAGAAAAGAGTGGTTAGGTGTCACATCGACATAACAAACATCTTCTGTTAGGTTGAGGGGGTGAACATTGAAACCATCATCATAAAGCACTTTGATATCAGAGCCACGACTTACAGCATACATTTCACTTCTTCCATCCTCCCTTCGAAATTCAATGAGTGCAGAGAAACTTAAATCTCCCTCTGTAGCCTCTTCCATTGCATCCAAAGCTTGAGTGATACCAATTGATTTTTCTTCGTCTGTCGAAGAAGGATTCAAGAGTTTTTCTAATAAAGTCGAAAAAAATGGTTCATTTTCAGATTGAGATGTCATTCCATATACAGTTCCACTCAGCTGTTTAAGATCATTTCGAAACGGTCTTGGATTTGTTTCGTTATTAATCCCATCTGTTGTTGTAAAGACCACATCCCGGTCACGAGTTGGAGACTTGGAATCTCCTTTTAAAGATAAAGAGTGGAACTGAGGGGGGGTAAGTGGATTTTTCTCAGCAACAGCTTCAAGAGGAAATTTCTGCTCCCAAGGTGTAAAAGCACTCTTACCTGTGCTCATTCGGCTAGATGAACGGGGAGGAGTTGTGTCTAGGTATGAGTTTGCTCTAGAGAGGAGCTCTGGACTCACTGTTTTAGGCATTCCAAGAGGAGAGACACTCTCACCACCTGAACTTGCAGCTGGCTCATCATCACTCCCTGCAATCGCTCTAAACATGCTTGCGGCAGCAAGGGTGTTTAAACGAGAATCTTCACCTTCCCTTCTAGGCTCTTGAGGATTTGCTCGCTCCTCTCTTCTCGGTGGTCTCACTGACATTTTTTTTTCTCCCTCTTAAAATTAAAAAACTTCAGGCTCAAGGACAAACCCAAATGTGTCGTAATAGCTCTTGCTCAAAATCGTATCTGAGCTCGTTTCAACTTTGTCTAAATAGGTCAGTCGTGCTGTTTTCTCATCCTCTGAAAGATTGCTGTTTTTAATCGCCCCCCTTTCAGTTCTTAAAATATCTGCAACTTGTTGATCTAAAGTTCCATATAACTCTTCTGCTTCTAGAGCATTTTCACACTGATCTTTCATTCGGCTTAGAGCGCGATTTTTTTGCCCAGCCTTATCTTCTTGAAGTGCAGCTTGAAAAGCGGTAGAGATTGTCTTCCCCTTCTCCACTTCCTGCTTAAAGCGTCGTTTTTCTTCTGCCGTTAATGCTTTTTCAACCTGTTTGAAATTTTTGTTCCCAAAGTTTTCTTTCCCTCCTTCGTGGAAAAAAGCTAAAACCTGGGGAAGCCCTCTCTTCTCCTTTAAAAATCCGCTCAAAGCTAAGCCGTAGTCAAGCTGCCTTTGGATGAGCATTCTTTTTGTGGGATCGTGACTGATTCCCAAGTTAGTTCTTTGGTGGTAAGCTTTTTCAAGCAGACTGGCTTGAGAGACCTCTTTTCCATGCTCGGTTTTGAAATGGGATGCGAGGGTTTGTTGGGTAGATTTTAAAGCTCTTTCTATCATTGATTTTCTATGGTGAGACGCTGTTGAACGGATAGAAGAGATGCTTTTATTTTTAGGAGGTCTAATCGCCATGACAGAAGCCCTTTCAACAACACCACTCTTATAGGCAACCTTTAAAAGATGCTCTGCTGTCTGCTTGGCAGAATATTTCGAGGGGGTTTCAAAAATAATTTCCTTTAAGGTCGCAATCTTTTTTATTTCTGAAGAAACAATGAGAAAGACATCATCGGTTGTCGCTTCGATTTCAATGGTGCTATTTAGATCATTGAGTTGATCCGCTTTTTCTAGATCCATACGGATAATCCGTGCAGATGAATTGCGAGCCACCGCATACACCTCGCTTTTTCCATCTTCCTTTCGAAATTCAATAAGGGCAGAAAAATCCTTCTCAATCCCCATAGAATCTAATGCATGCTCGATCGCACGAGCTCTCCCTTTATCTGAGAGTTTATTGTTGAGACATCCAGCGAGGACATGGGGAAAATCTGTTTCAATTTTTTGGTCAGAAGAGACCGCATAAATCGTAGCCTCACCCAACCCAAAAGGAGTTTCATAGATCAGATCAGCTCGGAGGGGGATTTGAAGAAGTCCTTCACCATTTCCTTCACAGCTTGCAAAAGCAACCTCGCGATCCCGTGTTAACGAAGCGGGATCAGCTTCTAAATTGATCGGAGAAAAATCTGGAGTAGCAAAGCGGCTTTTTGAAGAAAAACGGCTGTGGCTCAGTTGTTTTTGCCCCCCTGAAAAAGAATGCTTTCCCCCGTTAAAATGGCTCTTAGATTGAATTTTTCGAAGAGAGTGTCCCTCACTCTTTTGATAATCTTCCGCCTCTTCAGAAGATGTACGAACTCTTTTTGCCTTATACGAGCCACCACCACCTCCACCAGACCGAGAAGGGGGATGATCACTTTGCTTTTCATCTTCCATTGATGAAAAAACAGAAGATGCAGCACGTGAAGTAGAAGAAGAGCTCTCTTCTCCCCTCAGCTTTTTGACAGATGGGCTATTAGGAGGGCTTCCTCGACCCGGTGGCTTAATAGACATACTTTCCCCCTAAGTCCTTGTTACTCTTCAGGATCGTATTTGTTTTCTAAATCTTTTGACTCAGGTTCAATAGATTGAGTCTTGTTCGAATGAACACTTTGCACAGCTTGTCGGATGAGGTTGGGGAAGAAGGTTATGGTTTTAAGTACACCACTCCCGATTCCTCGAAGGGCTGATCCTAAAACTTTTTCTAAGATAGAAATAGACTTAAAACCCTTCTTATAAGTGTTTTGAGTTGTTTTATTTGCAGGTGGAGAAACGGAATGCGTGTGCTTTGTACCACCTGAATCACTTTGAATTTTCATAGATTTCCCCCTAATCCTCTATTATAATAAATAAATTATTTTAATTCATGGAATTAGGGGAGGGGTATAAAAATTTTATATCTCACAAGCAAGATAAAGCATAACTACTTTTAATACAGTAAAATGAAGAGGTTTAAGTTTATAAATATCTCTGGTTTTATGATGAACTCTTAAAGAAAAAGAGGTTTATGAATATTTAGAAGAGGTCATAGACAGAAATTATCCCTTGGGATGTTATGAGGTCTATTATTTTGTAAATCTTTGCTTACAAAATTTGACTGGGCAAAACATCCCTTAAGAATGCAAGCGGAGTTCTTTTAATCTTGGGAGCTCTATAATTGAACTTGGAATCTTTGTGATTCGATTGAAAGACAAGTCGAGCGTAGTTAAGGCTGTTAGACCTCCAATTGAATCTGGAGCCGCTTCGAGTCTATTAGAAGATAAGTTGAGTTTAGTTAATGCTGTTAGACCTCCAATTGAATCTGGAGCCGCTTCGAATTTATTAGAAGACAAGTCGAGCATAGTTAATGCTGTTAGCTTTTTAATTGAATCTGGAATCCCTATGAGTCTATTGGAAGACAAGTCGAGCATAGTTAATACTGTTAGATCTCCAATTGAATCTGGAGCTGCTTTGAGTTTATTAGAAGACAAGTTAAGCGTAATTAATGCTGTCAGCTCTCCAATTGAATCTGGAGCCGCTTCGAGTTCATTAGAAGATAAGTCGAATTTAGTTAATGCGGTTAGATTTCCAATTGAATCTGGAATCCTTATGATTCGATTGGAAGACAAGTCGAGTTCAGTTAATGCTGTTAGCTTTCCAATTGCATCTGGAACCATTACGAGTCTAATGGAAGACAAGTTGAGTTGAGTTAATGCGGTTAGATTTCCAATTGAATCTGGAAGCTTTTCGGGGTTAGTTAATGCTTTTAGATTTCCACTTGAATCTGGAAGCTTTACGAGGCCGGGATTATCGCTTAAATCTAGTTTGACAAGCCTTGCAAATTCAGGGGCTTTAAAAATGGAGCTAGGCAATTCAGTAATCCCTAAATTTTTTAAATTCAATTCACTGCAAGTTCCATCTTTAAAAAAATTAAGAATTCTTTGTTGAGCTTCTTCTCTATTTTTCCCCGCATTTACCCAAGTTTGTAACTGATCTTTTAAAAAACCAAGAACTTTTTGTTGAGGTTCTTCTCTATTTCTCCCTCGATTTACCTGTTCTCCTCCACTTGCCCAAGCTTTTAACTGCTCTCGAGGGCCAATGTCTTGCCAATCTTCCAAATCTGTGCCTCCAGGAGGAATAGCAGCAGCGATTTTTCTTGATCCCTTTATTGCAGATTGAGCGGCTTGTGTAACTGCCGAAGCTCCTTTGTTTGTTGGAAGAGGAGGTTGTTTATCTAGTGGAGAAGGTTCTATTCCGTGTGCTTGTTCCATGAGGTAGTTGTAACAAAAACAATAGAAAATATCATCGATTAAAATAATTTTATAAAGCCTGTGCTTTTGCTCTGTCTAGCTTTGCTCAAGTGTTCTACTTTAAAAATCCAATGATTTTAAGGAGCATGATGATTCCATTTCGATTCATCGTAGTGTAATCATCTTCGTAAAAATGTTCAGCTATAAAAGTGTTAACATCATTACATCCTCGATCCCGAATCGCTGTTTCAAGCATTTCGTAAAAACAAGGCCTGTATGTTTCATTCACTTTCATTTGAATGGCAGAGATAAAACGAGTTGTTAAAAAAAGTGACTTTATAGACTTGATAAAAAGCAGCTTATGGAAATTTGAGAGGGGGGCTTTGTCAATCCATTGGTCATTTTTTAAACCAGTTTGATCTAATCCCAATTCTTCCCCAATCCAATATCTCGCTTGGTTTAGCCCATGCCATTCTACATCAAGAGTATTTTGCATAAAATGTAGAATTGTCTCCTCTTTAATCTCTTGAATCCAGTAAAGGAGTTGTATTTCTGCTCCATTTGGGCAGACAAATAAGTTCAATTGTTTTTTTGCCTCTTCATACCAAGTTGGAGGACATGCATTTGCGGCCTTTGCTAGATCGATCAAGACATTTCTTCTCTTTTGAGCCTCTTCTTGTATTAAATAGTCGATAATATTTTTCAAATAGAGGGTCATATCGTCATAAAATGAGTTTGGTAGACTGTTATGCTGAGCCAGTAATCCTCTATCTTTGCTTTTAATCTTATCTAACATCGCAATAAATTTATTTTTATAAGGTATTGCGTCTTCTTGGTTAATCCAAGTTTCAAGTTTATCCAGATTATGTGTTAGATTGGTTTTAGGTGGACCTGTTTCAGGAGGAGTGACGTGTAGCATAGACATATCAATGGAAGGCGTCTTAACAACTGTTGCATAAATGGCCCCAGCTCCATAAGGAAGGGTCGCTAAAAGAAGAAAAGGGATCAGTGCTATGACCGTAAATATTCTTGTTGCAACCGTCCAAACTTTCGGTATGTAAGAGGGGTTCTGGAGGGCGAGAGAAGTTTCTATAAGAGATATAGATATTTTTTTATTACACCAGTTGAAAGGGGTTTGTAGAGACCAGGTGATTTCGTGATTTAAGTCGTTTGATTGAGGAATTCCCTCTAAATTAAAAGTCATAATATATAGAAGTTTCTAGTTTGTTTTGTATGACATTTTACTTTTTTATGGTTAATAAATCAATAGTTTATAGGTATTTACCAGTTTTTGAATGTGGGTTGGAAGCGATCTCTTCGGGTGTTCCCATTGCAACAATTTCACCTCCCTCATCCCCAGCACCAGGGCCAAGATCAATGATGTAGTCAGAAGCTGCGATGAGATCGGTGTTGTGTTCGATCAAAAGGATCGTGCTTCCTCGGTCGACGAGTTTTTGTAGAAGAGTGAGGAGGAGTGCAATATCACTTGGGTGAAGTCCTGTAGTTGGTTCATCGAGAAGGTAGAGGGTATTTTTAGAAGATCGTTTAGACAGTTCACGTGACAGTTTGATCCGCTGTGCTTCACCACCTGAGAGGGAGGCGATCTCTTGTCCAATTTTAAGATAGCCAAGGCCGACGGAGATGAGGGTATCGAGAATTTTACATGTTTTGGGAATCATGTAAAAAAGGGTGCGTGCTTCTTCGACGGTGAGTTGAAGGAGCTGGCCAAAGTTGAGGTCGTTGTAGGTGATCAATAAGCTTTGTGGGTTGAGGCGTAATCCTTGGCATTGATCGCACTGGATGCGGACAGCGGGGAGGAAGAGCATTTCTACTTTTTTATATCCAAGTCCTTGGCAGTTGGTGCACATCCCTTTCCGGTGATTGGTGCTGAAATGGCGAGGCTTAAATCCTTTAGCACGTGCAGATCCAAGGTTGGAGTAGAAGGTGCGAAGGGAGGTGAGAAGATCGGTATAGGTCCCTACATCGGCACGGACGGTGTGGCCGATGGGAGCTTGGTCGATGACGATCAGTTTGTCAAAGCCAGATGCTTGTTTTTTGATCACATCGTGCATCAAGGTGGATTTTCCCGATCCTGATACACCTGTAAGTGAGGTTAGGATACCGGTTGGAATTTTAACAGAGAGGTTTTTGAGGTTGTGGGTTGTCGCATTTTCAATGGAGAGAAATCCTTTTGGCTGCCGTCTTTTTGGAGGGATGGGAAGAGTTTTTCTTCCCGATAGATAGGCGCCAGTAAGGGAATTTTCGTCGGCACACACCTCTTCATAGCTCCCTTGCGCTGTCACTTCTCCTCCTAAAATGCCAGCCCCTGGTCCAAAGTCGATGAGATGATCGGCTGTTTTTAGGGTGAGAGGATCGTGCTCTACCATCAAAAGGGTGTTGCCGAGCTCTTTGAGTTTTTGCAGCGACTGGTTAAGTCTTTCATTGTCGTGAGGATGGAGACCAATAGTTGGTTCATCGAGCACATAGAGGACACCGGTAAGTTGGGAGCCGAGTTGACGGGCGAGGCGAATTCTTTGTGCTTCTCCATTAGAAAGGGTTGGAGCTCGTCTATCGAGGGCAAGGTAGTGAAGACCGACATCGATTAGGAATTGTAGACGCTCTTGAAGTTGTTTTACAACCTCTTCTAGAAGGGGTGGTGTCTTTAAGCTTTGTAGAAATGGCAAGGTTTTTGCAAGGGGGATTTGACAAAGAGAGGAGATGGAGTGTCCTTCGATCCGCACATTGCGTGAAAGGGGATTGAGCCGGCTTCCCAAGCAGCTGATACAAGCGATTTCGTCAAGAAGAGGAATGAGTGGAGCTCGAATAGCTGGATGTCCACTTTTTCCTGCGCGGGCCAAAATGGGTTGGATTCCGATCCAGGTGAGGGTGAACCCTTTTTTGGTTTGAATCGGCTCGTCAGATCCATTCATAAGGAGGTTGAGCTGGGAAGAAGTGAGCTTGCAAAGAGGGGTATCCATGTCGATCCCTCTTTTTTTAAGAAATGCTTCAAAAGGGGGGATGCGATCGTATGACCAGATGAGATAGAAAAGGCCGCGCGTCGAAAGATCCATCACTTCTTCGTTTTGCATGAGATTTGCACCATATTGGTAGCCAAGACCTTGACAGTCAGGGCACATTCCCTCAGCACTATTAAAGGAGAGGGATTTAGGAGTGATTTCTTTGTATGATTTTCCTGTTTTTCGAACAGCAAAGGCGAGGTTGAAAGTGGTCTCTCCCCCTTCTTTTGCGACAATCACTTTTTCATTTCCATATTTGGCACAGTTTTCAACGGCTTCAAAAAGGCGGCTCGTATTTTTGGGAGACACTTTTGTCCGATCAATGACAAGGGCAATCTCATTTTTTCTCTTTCGATCGAAGGGGATCTTTTCGTCGAGATCGTAGATCGTCTCTCCTAGTCGAAGGCGCAAAAAACCAAGTCGTTTAAAGCGGGAAGCGACTTCCTCAAACTGTTCGCTTTTAGAAAGTTCAATCGGAGCGAGGAGTGTGATTTTTTCTCCTACGGGATAGGTGAGAATTTGGTCGACAACGGTTTGGGGAGTGATTCTTTCGATTCGCTCACCTGTTTCGGGGCAGTAGGCAGTGCCAAAAGAGGAGAAAAGAAGGCGAAGATAGTCGTAGATTTCAGTTTGGGTTCCAACAGTGCTACGAGGGTTTCCCGATGACTGTTTTTGTTCAATTGCAATTGCAGGGGAAAGTCCTTCGATTTGGGAGAGTTTTGGCTTTGGCATCTGCTTCACAAATTGGCGTGCGTAGGCAGAGAGCGATTCGATGTACCGCCGTTGCCCTTCGGCATAGACCGTTTCAAAGGCGAGTGAGCTTTTTCCTGAACCTGATGGACCGCAGCAGACAGTGAGTTTTCCTCGTGGAATTTGAAGATCGACATGTTTGAGGTTATTTTGCTTCCCACCGTAGAGGTGGATTGTATCGGCTGAGAGATACTTTTTCTCTTGGGTGTGTGTGGTGTGAGGAACGGGGTGAAGAGCATGTTTAATTGCCGTTGCAGTCGGAGAGGAATGTTCGATGATTTGCTCCGGTGTTCCGGTTGCAACAATTTCACCACCACCCTCTCCAGCTTCTGGCCCAAGGTCAATGACCCAATCTGCTGTTTTTACCACATCCATGTTGTGTTCGATCACAAGAACTGTATTGCCTCGATCCACTAATTCATTGATCACATGTAGAAGTGCTTTGATATCGTGAAAATGGAGTCCTGTTGTTGGTTCATCGAGAATATAGAAGGTGTGTCCTGTGCTTGGACGGACGAGCTCTTTGGCCAATTTTATCCGTTGCGCTTCACCGCCGGAGAGTGTTGTCGAAGATTGACCGAGCGTCATATAGCCCATTCCCACTTTGGCAAGGAGTTCTAGCTTTCGCTTGAGTGTTGGAATATTGATGAAAAATTCGAGCGCTTCTTCGACAGTCATTTGGAGAACATCATCGATATTTTTTCCCTTGTAGGTGATCGAGAGAGTTTCAGGGTCAAACCGTTTCCCTCGGCAGTTGGGACAGCGGATCCACTGATCTTCCAAAAAATCCATGTCGATCCGCACTCTCCCCATTCCGCTACAGCGGGGACACGCACCCTCTTCGACATTGAAGCTAAAGCGGCCAGGGAGATAGCCCCGAGCACTCGATTCGGGAAGTTTAGCAAAGAGTTGTCTCACATCATCGAAAATCTTGATATAGGTGGAAGGGTTGGAGCGAGGGTTTTTTCCAATAGGGGATTGATCGATGGCAATCACTTTATCGATCTTATCGATCCCTTCGATCTTTTCATGCGTGCCAACGGGGTGTTCACCATTGTGCAACCTGTTTGCAAGAGCAGGAAAAAGAGTGTTGGAGATAAGGGAAGATTTCCCTGATCCTGAAACACCTGTTACAGCGACAAGAAGACCAAGAGGAAAGCTTGCTGTACAATGTTTCAAATTGTTGTGAGATGCCCCTACAAGTGTCAAACACTCTTTAAAAGAGCGTCTTGTTGTGGGAATTTGAATGCTCTTTTTCCCACTCAAATAGTGGCCTGTTTCTGACCTTGGATGTGCAAGAAGCTCTTCCATTGATCCATTGAGAAGAATCTCTCCCCCTTCTCGTCCAGCTCCTGGACCAAAGTCAACAACACGGTCGGCAGCCCAAATCGTCTCTTCATCGTGTTCGACAACGATCACAGTATTTCCAGCATCACGCAAAGTTTTCAATGAAGTGATCAATTTCTGGTTGTCACGTGGGTGGAGACCAATCGAAGGTTCATCGAGTACATAAGTGACACCGACAAGGCCAGAACCCACCTGTGATGCAAGACGAACCCGTTGCGCTTCACCACCAGAAAGGGTGGGAGCTGTCCGATCAAGAGAGAGATAATTCAATCCCACATCATTGAGAAAGCGGAGACGCCTTTGCACCTCTTTGAGGAGTTCATCGGCAATGAAATGTTCCTCCTCATCAAGATTGAGATTTTGGAAGAAAATGTACAATTCACCGATGGTTTTTTCTGTCAGTTCTTCGATCTTATGGCCACAAAAACGGGCTTCGCTTGGATACGGCTTGAGTCGGCTTCCTAAGCAGGTAGGGCAGAGTTGCTTGCTCATCAGCTTTTCCATCTTCTTTCGGTATCCCTCACTTGTCGCCTCGGCATACCGCTTCTTCGCTTCAAAAAGGACACCACGCCACTGCACATAATCGGTCCAACTCGATTTTTTTTGAGGGTGGATGAAGTGCATTTGGATCCACTTCTTTTTCGTGCCATGTAGGAAAACATCTTGTGCTTTTTTAGAAAGCTCTTTCCAAGGTGTATCGAGATCGAAGTTGTAAAGTTCAGAAAGATTGCGGTAGATATTGCTGTACCGGACGGTGTTGAAATGGCCAGCAATCGAACAACAATCTTCCATGATCGAGAGATTTGGATCGATCACAAGGTCGAGATCAAATGTTTGCGTCTCTTTAAGTCCCAAGCAAGTGGGACACATCCCCGATGGACTATTGAAAGAAAAGTCGTGAGGTTCAAGGGGAGGGTAGTATACGTTTGCTTTGGCGGAATAGGCGTGTATTGAAAAAAGGGTCTCTTCCTTTGTTGTATCATCGAGAATAGAGAAGTGTCCTCCTCCCACCTCAAGGGCATTTAACACAGCTTCACCCATCCGACTATGATTCTCTTTTGTATGGACAACCCGGTCGATTACCACATCGATCGTATGCGTAAGATTTTTATCGAGCGCAATGTCGTCTGTGAGATCAACGATCTTTCCATCAACACGCACCCGCATATACCCCCGTTTTAAGAGGAGGGCAAAATCATCTTTAAACTCTCCTTTTTTATCTTTGGCAAAAGGGGCTAAGAAAATCAACCGGTTGCCGAGGGGTAATTTTTGTACTTTCTGGATCACCCGCTCTTTGCTCTGGGAGGTGACAGGTTCTTTTGTGATAGGGCAATAGGGAGTTGCAATGCGTGCATAGAGAACCCGTATAAAATCGTACACTTCAGTCATTGTTCCCACAGTCGAGCGAGGGTTTTTCCCCGCACTTTTCTGTTCGATCGCAATAGTGGGCGAGAGTCCTCCCACAAACTCAAGATCTGGTTTGGCGATATCACCCAAATAGCGTCGTGCATAGGTGGAGAGCGATTCGATATACCGCCTCTGCCCCTCAGCAAAGATCGTATCAAACGCCATCGAAGATTTTCCCGACCCAGAGACGCCGGTGAAAAGGATAAGCTCGCCTGGAGAAAGTTCGAGATCTACGTTCTTAAGGTTATGGACCGCAACTTTTTTCAGTACAATTTTCATTAGATTTTTTTTCATCAACGTGGTATCCGTGAAGCAAATGACGACCCGCACAAAAATTGTCTGTACAATCGGCCCTGCTTGTTCAACTCCTCAAAAAATTGAAGAGCTTATTATAGCAGGGATGAATATTGCTCGCCTCAACTTTAGCCATGGAGACCACGCTCAGCACGGCAAGCAGATCCAAATGCTCAAAGAAGCGAGGAAAAAACTCCGGGTTCCTCTCGGGATTATGCTCGATACAAAAGGGCCTGAGATACGGCTTGGAAAGTTGAAAGGAGGGCAGATCAAGATTGAACGAGGGGAGCATCTTTATCTTGTCAAAGAAGAAATTGAAGGGACAAAAGAAGGAATCACCCTCACTCCAGCTTCTGCTGTTGACAGCTTAGAAAAAGAGATGTTTGTCTTGCTCGATGATGGATATATCGTCGCCCATGTTGTCGATATCGATCAAAAAGGAGCTTTGATTGAAGTGGATCATGGAGGGATCATCCACTCAAAAAAAGGGGTGAATATCCCCGGGGCAGATGTTGATCTTCCCGCTCTCACCAAGCAAGATATCAATGATATCACCTTTGGCTGCCAACAAGATGTCGATTTCATTGCCGCTTCATTTGTCCGTTTTGCTGAAGATGTAGTGACGATTAAAAAAATTTTAAAAGAGCAAGGACGTCCCGATATTAAGCTCATTGCCAAGATTGAAAATCGGAAAGGAGTCGACAACTTTGACACCATTTTGCAAGCCGCTGACAGCATCATGATAGCGCGGGGAGATCTCGGTGTCGAACTCCCTCTCAACCAAGTTCCCCGCCTGCAAAAGATGATGGTGAGAAAGAGTTATTTGGCAAGCAAATCGACTGTAACAGCCACACAGATGCTCGAGTCAATGATCATCAATCCCCGTCCCACACGGGCAGAAGCATCCGATGTTGCAAATGCCATCTACGACAGCACCTCAGCTGTGATGCTCTCTGGAGAGACCGCTGTTGGCAACTATCCAGTTCAATCAGTGCGGGTGATGCACTCGATTATCGAAGAGACCGAAAACGACTTTGATTACGAAAACTTCTTCCTTTTGAACGGAAATAAAGAGCTCGACATCGCCTCTTCAGTTGCAGCAGCGAGTATTACCACAGCTTATTCGGCTCAAGCCAAAGCTATTTTCGCTTTCTCAACAAGTGGAACGACACCACGCCTTCTCTCTCGTCTCCGTCCCCGCATGCCGATTGTCGCCATGACATCGGATCAAAAAGTTTACCACCAGCTCTCCCTTTGCTGGGGAGTGATTCCACTGCTCGATCAAGATGCTCATACAATTGAAGAAGCATATAAAAAGATCAGTGCTTTTGCCATCGAGAGAAAGCTCGTTGAATTAGGCGATCTTGTGGTCATCACAGCAGGCACCCCCTTTGGGCGTGCCGGGACAACCAATATGATGATTGTAGAAAAGATCGGCGATGAGCTTGATCGAGGAACAGGAAGCATTGGAAGCTGAGTCTTAAGGCTCCACAAGAAGATTCTTACTCATTAAAGTGCAGGGATACCCTTCGTTTTTAAGTCTTTCTATCACACCTCCTGGACCAACGGCTAATGGTGCAGAGAGGTAAACGAAGGAAGAAGGGTTTTTCTTGCACTCGCACAGGATACGACTTGTATAGAGTTGGGCATGTGTTTTCCAAACATCCTTGAGCTCACGAGGATAAAGAGTGGCTATTTTTTCCATTTTGGGCAGGTCTCCTGTTTGGACTGCATCAAATGCTTGTGAGGACAATGTTTCTAAATAATTTAAATCTAAGTGGTTAGGAAGTTTTGATGTGTTGCTTTGTAGATAGTTAACTGGGACCCTATGATCCATTGCACAATCTATGACTTTATCATCTGTTCCATTCCCATCCTTTAAGGGGTAGTAAGGAGCTTTTCCTATGATCACTTGAGAAGCTCTAGAGATTGCGCGTTCCACACCTATGGGAAGAGATGAAGAAGAAGGAACATAATCTGCTCCTGCAAATATCTGTAGAGCCGTTTTATGAACTGTCCAACGAAAACCTTCTATTGGTTTCTCTGCTGTTTTTCGAGCTGTTTGAGCAAAACATCTCACTGGGTTTATAGCCATATTTTATTCTCCTATAAAATACTTTGGGTGATTGATAGAGCGACAATTGCCGCTGTATCGGTACGTAAAATATTGGGGCCAAGGCTCACACCTTGAGCTCCAAGTTCTAAAAGTTTTTCCTCTTCCCCCTTTGTAAATCCCGATTCAGGACCGATAAAAAAAAGGAGATCCCCTTTTTGAGGAGTGAACCGCAGGTTCTCTTTTTCCAACGAGCCAAAATAAGCAGGATAGTCGAGAGTTTCCCACTCCTTCAAAGGAGGCTTTAGCTCAATTTGAGGGAGGTGTAACCGGCCACACTGTTTGAGAGATGAAATTGCAATCGTTTTCAACCGTTTTTCTCTCGATGGACTCAATAGTTTTTTCTCACTCCGCTCACCTCGAAAAAGCCAAAGGTGGGTCATGCCAAGCTCAGTTCCCTTTTCAACAATTAGATCGAGACGATTCTCTCTTGGAAGAGCCTGACACAAAATTATTTTCTTCGTTTTATCCTCTTGGTGGATGCTCAAAACTCTCACTTCATGATTTTTAAGAAGCATTCCCTTTGCAACGATTCCACGTCCGTTGACAAGTTCGAGCTCATCTCCCTCCATCAAGCGCATCACGCGGATGTGGGCAATCTCATTTTTTGCGATTGGATACGTCTGATTCACCTCTAGAGGCGCATCTATATAGAAACGGTATGCTGGCATTCGGGTTTCACCAAGATTTCTTTCATTGTTTCAACAGTAAGTGGAACAGCACGCACTGCCCCCAATCTTTTATAATAGCGGCGCACTTTTGGTAGGCCGACAAAATCAAGCACAAGCTGATAGTGTAGATCACGGACGAAAAGGTCATCATCCACTGTTTTAAAGGTTAAAAAACTGCGAGGATAGATCTTTTTAAGAGAAGTTCGTAAGTATAGATTCTCCTCTTTTGGAACGATCACCAAGATAAAACCGTATCTGTAGATCCGCTTCACATGGTCAATTCCTTGCTGTTTCCACCGGTCGTGGATCCACATCCACTGATCGGGTGATCCCTTCAAACTCTCTTCTAAATAGTGAAGGGAGCGATCCATCAACTCTTTGACAGACTCTTTCATCGGCAAATCGTAGTTAGGCCAAAGAGGGTCAGATCCTCGCATTTCATATCTGTTTTTTTTCCGCTTTGTTGTGACAACGATGATAGGAGAGTGTGTTTTATAGGCGAGAAGAGCAGGTCCATTTGAAACCCACATCCGTGTTCCAAAAAAAGGGTAAGAGTAAGGGCTTCCTGGATGAGCCTGATCGCCCACAATACCGATGTAGTTTCCCTCTTTCAACGCTTTGAGCCCAGCCTTGAGTGCTTGGCGCGGTGTGACAATTGTTCCTCCTTGCGATTGTCGAATCGAAACAATCCACTTGTAGAGCTTGTGATTGCGCGCCGGCTGTCCGACACCGATTCCTCCAGGAGAGAGCATATTTGCCGCGACAAAAGGAATCTCCCAGTTCGATTGGTGTCCTGTTAAAAAGACCATTCCCTTTCCTTTCTTTTGTAAATCGGTCATCTTTTCAGGTTCAATAAGTTCGACAATCTTTGCAAGATCCCCTCTTCCAAGACGGGGGAACTCAAGGAGAGTGATCATCACATTTTGAAACGAACGGCGAGCAAGTGTTTTCAATTCTTTCTCGCTCTTTATTTTTCCAAAAGCGATATAGAGATTGCTCAATGATTTCTTTCGAAAAGCGGGATAGAGAGCATAGACGATGGATCCCAAAATTCTTCCCATCGCATGGAGAACAGGATAGGGGAGGCGAGAGAGAAAGAACTCAAAGAATCTGACAAAAAAGTAAGTCATGTCCAAACAGCTTACTCTATTATCGAGAAAAGTCCAATAGCCAAGGTGGAGGATTTGTCTATCGACAAAAAAAAAGCATTTACAAATTCATCCATTTGGAATAAAGTCCCTTATAAAATTTTTTACAAAGGAGTTTATTATGGCATTTATGTCTGCTGTTGCTGGAGTTGGTACTCAACAAAGTGGAAGTGCAAGAAATTCACCTGCTGCTCAAATGTTAGCTAGTAAGGGTCAAGACAAAAAACAAGAAGGCAAGGTTGCTGGAAGATCGGCAACTCCTATTTCACAAGATAAGGCTGGTTCAGGTGAAGTTTCCAGACCTAGCTCTCCTGTTTCCTTAGAGAAAGGGGGTTGTGTGAATGGGCGTAATGTCGCTCTAGCTATCATGGTTGTCGCTTTGGCTACTCTTGCAGCTGTTGCATTTTACTTCGTTGCAACTCAAGGAACTTCAGTAGATCCATCGGTATGGAAAATTGTTGCCGGTGTCTCAACTGGTGGCTTAGTCACACTACTTGGTTATCTAATTTCTAAGTGCTGTTGCTCAGATTCTAAAAATGAAAAGATAGCATAAGAATTTTAAACCCGGGCTGTCTATACAACCCGGGTTTTATAAGGTTTTTATTGTAAAGATCTCGTAAAGATTTAAGAGGTCTGTAATATGATATTATTTATTATTTGTTGTTTTAGTTTAGTTGGTTTATTGTTTGTTTAAATAAAACAAAAGGGGATGTATGGTAAGTATTCAAAAGACTGAATTAAAGACTGAATTAAAAATATCTATTCAATCCATTGAGGAGATTAAAAAACAAGAAAGAAAAAAGAAGATTGCCGTGGCTGTAGTAGTTATTGTTCTACTTGCTCTATCGATAACTGTATTCATTGTTGCAAATCGTCTAGCTGATAGGGGTGCTTATTATAAGGGTTATTATGGTAATCAGATGCATTATGTTTATCGATCATTGAGTGAGCACATAGCAAGAGATGTAAGGCTTTTTAGGGCTATAGGAGGAGTACTGTCACTTCCTGCAATTGGATCCCTTTTCTATTGTGTTTATAAAATGGTGGAGAAAAAATCACATTTAATGACATGTTCTAGCAAGTTTAATGAAGAGTGAGATTAATCATTTTTGAGAGTTGATGGGAAAAGTCTAAATGTTTGACACTTTCTCGGATAGAGGCTCGATCGATTGTTGTCGATAGAGCCTTTTTTAATGCCATTTCTAAAGCATCTTGGGAGAAGAGCTCTTCAATGACACACCCACTGCTCTTTTGCAACACTTCATGCCCACCGTTATAGGGGGATGAAACAACATAGAGTCCCATAGCAAGTGCTTCGACAGTGACATTGGCAAACGGATCATAGAGTGAGGGAATGACGAGGGCATCGGCAGTTTGGTAGAAGGGAATAAGGTTTGCTTGTGCCCCAACAAAGGTGACATTGGGAGGAGCTTTTGCTCGGTAGGTGGAGAGGTTTTTTTCTTTGCCAACGACAATGAGGTGGCACTCTTTTGGAAGCGCTTTGAGAAGGAGATCGAGTCCTTTTCTTCGGTAGCCATTGCCGACAAAAAGGAAGGTGAAAGTGGATGTTTTTTTTCGCAGAGCAAATGGCTGTTCTAAAGCTTTCCACTCCACTCCATTGTGAATGACGGTAATTTTTTCGGGGTCGACAGCAAAACGGTCGAGAATTTCATTTTTGACCATGTGAGAATTTGTAAAAAGGCGTTTGAGGCCAGGGTATTCAAATGTCTCTTTTTCTCTTTTGAGTAAAAAGGCATTGAGGGGATTGAGGGTGTGCTTGAATCTTCCTTCACATTGCTTCCGCCGCTCAAGGTAGACGGCATGTACCCCCGATCCAGCGCGGTAGTGGGTTTGGTGTCGATTCCGCTCCATACCAAAGACGATGGGGTGAGGATGTTTTTTTAAAAATCGCTTGCAGGCGAGGTCAAATTTAAAATGGTGGTAGAGGGCAAGTTTCGAGCTGGAGCAGACGTTGATTCCTCGGGTGCTTCCGGTGGTGAGAAGAGAGACTTCGCACCCTTTTTCTTCAAAAGCCTCGGCAAGTCTTTGGGTCGCTTTTTCAAGTCCTCCTCGGTTTTCAATTCGACTTTTGAGTAGAGCAACCTTCATTCTCTCTCGATCTCTATCAGATTCGTTCCGAGCTTTGCATTGATTTTAAGAGGCTGTCCATCCTCGGTGTAGAGTTGAAGGTGGCGCAAGTAGTCTCGGAAACGGTAACGGCTCGCCTGTTCGCTCGATTGAGAAAAGGTGCTATTTTTTTCTTGGTGGATCGATTCGAGCTCTTTTAGAGAAGCCTTGACAAAGATATCCTCTAAAACTTTCTCATCGATAAATTCGACAGCCCAATCGAGATTTTTTTGGACAGAATCGGGAACGGCAATGACCGCAAGGAGGAGGTTATCACGAACAACTTCAAGAAAGAGACGACTCACATCTCGAACATAGAGGGGAGTTGTCAAAAGCTTAAGGCCGTCTTTCTTTTCCACAAATTCATTGGTTTGTAGGGAATAGGTTCCTGGATTAATCGTCTTACTATATTTGATGGGAAAGAAAATTGTGATGGGAAGCTCAACACCAAGTGGCAGAAACTCTTGCTTTAAAAAGTCGATTCGCAACAATTTTGCACGTGGATCGTTGAACATCTCAGGAGAGTTTCCCTTGAAGGGGAGTGAAACCATTTTCCATGTATCTGGGATAAAAAAGCTGATCTCATCGGTTTGTGAAGTCGATTGAAGTGCATCGAGTTCTGGTTTTGTAATCCGGTTGAGGTTGAAAGTGACTTCCATTCCACGTTCTTTCAATGTCTGCACCTGCTCTTGAGGACCACTCACTTTTTGAGTAAGGTATTTTGGCCAGATATCGAGAAATTGGTACCCTTTAGGAGGGTCTCCAATCGGTTTATTGATGGTCAGAGGGATCTCTTCAGTGATCAGTTTGCTCATTTTGATGTAGAGATCATTCGATGTTACAGATGAAATGTCTTTGCTCCAATCTTTGTTAGCAACATGGTTGATCAGATCTTTCTTATCGATTGTGACAATCCAGCTCTCTTTTTTCTCCTCCGCATTGACAATCACTTCCAGATCGTTAGGGCGAAGATCATTGACAATCGATTTTAACCCTGTCACAGTCACGGAAACGCGATGTTTCATCATCCCATTGGGAAGGAGATTGATGATCGTTTTATCAGGAGGAACATTGATCACACGTACTGGGACATTGGGGATCGTACGAGTGATGGAGATCGTTTTATTGACCAAAAACCAAACAACAATTGCCGCGATAAGGGCAATCAGCTTTCGATGCCAATTTTTGATAAAAATACGGTAGAAAATTTCACTCACTTATCTGTATTCCATAATGTAAATTTTTTGCGCACATCAGGAGGTGTAAAGATGCTGCGGATAATTCCTCTAAATCGATCAGCCTTAATGCCGCGTGTTAAAATGCCATCTCGAGCAATAGAAACTTTTCCCGTCTGCTCGGAAATCACAATTGTCATCGCATCGCTCTTTTGACTCACTCCTAAGGCAGCTCTATGGCGGGTTCCCATCGATTTGGTTAGCTGAGCAGTCTCTTGGGCCAAGGGGAGGATTGTTCCTGCTGAAAGAATCGTTTTCTCGCGAATCACAACAGCTCCATCGTGTAGAGGGGTGGTCGTCATAAAAATCGACTCGAGAAGCTCAGGAGAGAAATCGGCATTTAGAGGGACTGCTGAACTTGTGTACTCCAAGACACTGTCTTGATTTTCAAGAACGATTAAGGCTCCAATCTCTTTTTCGGAAAGTCGATAAACAGTTGAAGATAAATGATCTAAAAACTGATCAAACTCATAGATTTCGCGGAATTTTTTTCCTTTAATCCTGACGCGGGAGAGGGCGAGCCGAATTTCGGGCTGAAAGATAATAAAGACGGCAATGACGGCAACATTCACCACATTGAACATGATTTTTTCCATCACAGGAAAGTTGAACCAAGTGGCGAGGAAGAAGAGGAAGAGAAAAGCGAGAAAACCGAAGACAACATCGATAGCACGGGTCCCCCAGAAAATTTTCAAGAGATAATTGATCATCACAGTGATGACAAAGATCTCAAAGAGGGGAATAAAGAAATGAAAAATGGTCACAATCGCTCCATTACTGTGAGGATTTCCCGATGCTCTTTTACGTCATGGACACGTAGATAGTCGGCGCCATTGAGCAGGCTTATAGTACCCAAAGCGAGGGTTGTTGGCAACACATCATTCACCCCTAGCCCCAAGATTTTTTGCATAAAAGATTTTCTCGAAAGGCCGATATAAAGGGGGAAGCCAAGTTTCTTAAATGTTTTCAATCCTCTGAGAATCTCGAGATTGTGTTCAACTGTTTTTCCAAATCCAATTCCTGGGTCGAAGATAATTTGCTTTGGATCGATCCCTTCACTCACCATTGTGTCAACCCGTTTTAAAAACCATTGTGAGATCTCTTCAACAACACCATTTGGGTAGTGGGGATTTTTTTGCATTGTTTGGGAAATTCCTTGAGAGTGCATCACACAGACGGGAAGAGCACTGCTTTTCACAATAGCACGCATCCGCGGGTTTTCACACCCTCTCACATCATTGATCATACAAGCACCCGCTTCGATCGCCGCTTCCACAACAGCGGGTTTATACGAATCGATGGAAAGAGGGTAATTAAGGGCAGAGATGATGGGGATCACTCTCTCCATCTCTTCTTTTTCACTAAGAGGGGTTGCAAAAGGGCGGGTCGACTCACCTCCCACATCGATTAGATCGGCCCCCTCTTGAAAGAGGAGGTGCCCTTTTTCAATTGCTTTTTCAACTGAGTTGTACCGTCCTCCATCGTAGTACGAATCAGGAGTAGAGTTTAAAATTCCTACTAGTATTTTTTTACAAGGTTTGTCATGGTTAAAATTTGATTTTACTTTTTCAAATGAAGGTAGACAATGGACATCGTTCTTCTCTCTAGAATTCAATTCGCTTTGCACATCAGCTTTCACTATATTTTTCCTCCGATGACCATTGGATTGAGTGTCATCATTTTAATTATGGAGTCAGCATATCTGATCAATAAGAAACCTATCTACCAGAAAATGGCGAAATTTTGGGTGCATGTCTTTGCCATTATTTTTGCAGTGGGTGTCGCAACAGGACTTGTCCAGGTGTTTGCCTTTGGAACCAACTGGGCGAGATTTTCCCATTTTGTAGGGGATGTCTTTGGAAGTATATTAGGTGCAGAAGCTGTTTTTGCCTTCTTCTTAGAATCGGGATTTATCGCGCTCCTCCTCTTCGGGTGGAACCGGGTTGGACCTAAGACACACCTGTTTGCGACGGCAATGGTTTCTCTTGCAGCCCACTTCAGTGCCATTTGGATTGTCCTTGCAAATTCTTGGATGCAAACACCTGCTGGTTACCAAATTATTGGAGAAGGAGCATCTCGCCACGCTGTGATCGAATCGTTTGGTGCTGTTTTAAACAACCCCTCTGGCATAGATAGACTTTGGCATGTGATCATCGGCTCTTGGCTTGCAGGCTCCTTTTTGGTGATCAGCATCAGCGCCTATTATCTTCTTCGGAAGCGGTATATGGATTTTGCCCGCAAATCGTTTAAAATTGCGTTGATCGTCGGTTCTATTTGTGTCCTTGCACAAGCTGTTTCCGGTGACTCCACAGGTCGAACCGTTGCAAGAGAGCACCCGATCAAACTCGCAGCGATGGAAGGTGTGTTCAAAACAGAGACAAATACCCCACTTGTTTTAGCCGGTTATCCCAATGTAAAAGAGAGAAAAGTGAATGGAATTGTCTTTCCCAAACTCCTCACTTTTCTCATCTACCGAGAATTTGGAAAAGCAGTTCCAGGACTCGATCAATTTCCTGAAGAGCTTTGGCCCCCCATTGGTCCCGTCTTTCAATCGTATCATATCATGCTATATATGTGGGGGATGATGCTTTTTGCTTGCATCTTTGGCTGGATTGCCTGGATCAGATCGCCCACCTTTGAGAGGAAGGGAAAATGGGCTCTTTGGTTTTGTGTCTTTTCAGTTCTTTTCCCCGAGATTGCCAATCAAGTGGGATGGTATACAGCAGAGATTGGGCGGCAGCCGTGGGTTGTCTATGGAATTATGCGCACCTCTGAGGGAGTGTCATCTCACCTTCTACCGGGGCAAATTATTTTTTCCCTTATTCTTTTTGTTCTCATTTACATTCTTGTTTTCACGATGTTTATCTATCTACTGGATCGAACAATTAAGAAGGGACCTTATGATGAATCGGCAATGGTCGACGAATACCGCGACCCCTACAAAAAATAGGAGAAAGTGATGATAAGTGGAGTCGAATATGGATTTATGATTTTTTGGTTTATCATCATCATGGTGTGCATGGCACAGTATGCTATGCTCGATGGATTTGACCTTGGAGTGGGTATTTTGATGCCGAGCAACAAGACCGATATGGAGCGAAGAATTTGTTACAATGCAATCGGTCCTGTTTGGGATGGAAATGAAGTTTGGCTCGTCGTTGTTGTCGGAGCACTTTTTGCAGGTTTTCCCCTTGTCTATGCAACGATGATGTCGGCTTTTTACACACCGATCATGATTCTTATTTTCTCTCTTATTTTCCGAGCTGTTGCGATTGAATTTCGGAGTAAACGTCCCTATAAGTGGTGGCGAAATATGTGGGACACCTTCTTTTGTTTAGCAAGTTTACTTATCGCCTTTGCAGTGGGAGTTGCTCTTGGAAACTTTGTTGCGGGGATTCCGCTCAATGAATATCACCAATATACAGGTGGAATCATCATGACCTTTCTACGTCCCTATCCCATTCTTGTCGGGGTTTTTGGACTTTCAATCTTCATCCTCCATGCCACAATTTTTCTTGTGATGAAGACAGAGGGGACGCTTCAAGAGCGGTATAAAAAGTATGCCTTGCCTGTAACATTTGCTTTTCTTGCCCTCTATATTTTGACAACAGTCCTTACCATCACGCTCCATGAACATATGATTGCCCGTTTTGAACGTTCCCCTTGGTTTTTTATCATACCAGCTCTCAATCTCCTTGTTATTATCGGCATCCCCTTTGCCGTTTACAAAAATCGATTTGGAACAGCCTTTGTCTTTTCTTGTCTCAACGTCCTCTTTTTGATCACTCTCTTTGCATGTGGAGTCTTTCCCGATCTCATCCGTTCGAGCACCAACCCTGAGTATAGTCTCACGATCTTCAACACTTCCTCATCCCTTGCTACTCTCAAAGTGCTTATGGTGATCACAGCGATTGGGATTCCCCTTGTGATCGCCTATATGGTTTGGGTCTACACCATTTTTCATGGAAAAGTGGTTATCGATGACCACTCTTATTGAGAAGGGGAGAGGTAGCCAGCTTTGAGAAGAAGATCGCGTGCCCCAGCAAGTGTGAGTCTATAACTGTAATCATCTTCTTCCTCTAATTCCCAGCTCGATTGAGGATCAGAAACAATTGGACTGAGAGTTTCATAAGGGGGCGCAGCTTGGCATAACGCTTCGGCAAATGCTTCTGGAGTCACATATTTATAGAAAACCTCAAGTGCTTCTTGAGGAGTTTTTGTAAGGAGAGAGTCATACACAACGCCTGTATGAGGGTCAAACCGAATTTCATGTGCCAATCCCACACTTTTCCCGATGAGATTTTTTAGATAGAGAGCTTGGTGTACTGCTTGGGAAATCTCATTATCTTTTCCTATTAGCTCTTTCATAAGAGCATTTGTTCCACTGAATTGATCGAGAAGGTATTTTTGAGCAAAAGAGGCGAGGTATTCAAAAGCTGCATTTTCTTGTGGACTTCCACTTTGAGCTACTTGTTTTTTGATCTTATATTTTGGTGGAAGTTGGTTATATGTGAGAGCTATTCCCTCTTCTTTTCCTCCTCGACAGTGTTGGATTCCAGCAATAACCTTGTAGATGGTTTCTTCATTACCCTCTTCTTTTAGAAACCAGAGAACAGAGGCAAATTGAGCTTGGAGGATTGAAAGAGGTTGATCAGGAGCACTTTTAAGGAGGCTGTGCATCAATGGGCTTTTGATAGAGAGTTCAATTGCATCCCAAGAGCACCCAGTCAATGTTACAATTTCCTCTTCACTTTTTGGATGTTCTAATAGAGGAGCACAAAGATCTTTCCAGGTTGTTTCGGTCACTCCCTCTGGAAGATCAGAGGTGGTGAGGTTGTATTGCTCAGAAGTTTTTTGGAAAGCTGCAGGATCTAGAGCAACCATTTCCCCTGCAACAACGCTAGGATTAGGACGAAAGTTTATAAGATCACGCTCTTGATGTTTTTTATAGATGGTGTAGGGATTTGTTATACCATCTTGTTCGGCAACTGCAAGTGTTGCAATGGCTGTTTGAACAAGCGGGTGGTCAAAATTAAGTCCCCAGAGGAGTACATCATCATCACTTACGGAGGTAACAATGCGTGCAAGTTCTTCCACGCATTCTTGATTTGCGCTTGTTTCTAAAAAGTTTTGAAAGTGTGTAAAGATTGTTTCCTGAGTGATGTCGGGGTTTGAAGCAAGTGTTGTTAAGTGTTCTAAAGTACCTGCTGAGAAATAGAGAGCTCCCCACAATTCCAATCTTTCATTCTCAAATTGAGGCTCAAGCTTTTTAGCCAAACGGTGAAAAACATCTATTTTTTCGGTCTTAAATTCCTTAAAGAAATCATATATTTCTCTTAAATTAGCCTCGGTTTGAGGAGCCGCCATCTCTAGAAGAGAAACAACATGACGGTTTTTATTCACAAGGGTGAGTAGACCTGCATAGAGCTCTCCTTGGATAGGACGATGATTTTCTTCAGCAGTTTTTTTGTAAGGTTCTAAATTATTGATTGTTTCAGCTCTATTTGATTGAGGGATCTCTTTAAGAGCGGTTAAAACAGCCATAAACGAATCTAGGCCGAAGGGTACAGTATCTAAATAAGGAAGTGCAGAGCTTAAGACAACACCTCTTTCATCAGCAGGAAGTTCTTTATTCTTGGTCAAAACTTCAGTCAACTTATTTAGAGACCAAGGTGTATTCACTTGTTTAAAGGGTTTTATGAAAGCTGCTGTCTCCTCTTGTGATAGATCGGTAAAGAGAGCAAAGAGCTTTTCAAGACCTTCTCTGTCCCATTGCATTGGGTTTTTAATAAAGGGGATCAGTGTTTTAACTGTAGAGACTCTGGTTTCTGCAGGGAGAGTTAAACTTGCCTGCACAAAATTAGACGACCTATCGATACTAGGCGACCCATCGATCGGCCTCATTTGATCCGCTGCTTGAACGATGTCTTTGACTTGCTCTTCAGGGATTAATACAACACTTTCAGACAGATGAATAAGATCTTTGAGAGATTTTTTTTCTGCCAGCGCACTAGCAGCAATGCGGTGTTTATTATCTCCACCTTCTTGAGCGAAAAATTGACGTTTTTCTGAAGGGAGTTGCCCAACTTTTGTTATAAAAGTGGCCAAATCTGATAGTTTGCCTTGTGAATATTGAATACATCCACCATAGATCTCAAGAAATTTAATGGATGTATCAACAATGGGACCGACATCCTTTTCTGGCAATTTTACCATGGAGACAAAGAAATTTTTCAGAATTTCAAGTGAATCGTTCTCATCATCTGTCTTCTTAATTCCTTTATAAATAGATAGCATCGCTTTTACTTGAGCAAGAGATGTTGTTGGTTCAATTGCTGACAGTACATAGAAAATTTTGGCTCCAGCCGACTCTCCAGAAAAAGAAGAACTGATAGCTTTGACAATCTCTCTACGATCTTTAGAAAGCTTATTGACACAGTTTAGAATATTAGGGAAGTAGCTTGGGACATCATCAGGTTTTTCCGTGCATTGATCAAAACAAATCGCTGCATCTCTAACGATTGCTTGTCGCTCCTCAAAAGAGAGATCTTCTTTTGCTTGATAAAGAATATTAGCAATTCCTTCAATGATTTCACGTTGATCGGTATGTCTTAGATAAGGGGTTGCAGTTTCAATGAGCTCTGCTCTCCGATCTTTAGGGGTGATAATCAGAAGAGATATGAAGTCTGAAAAGAGCCTACCTGATTCGAAATAGGGGATAAATGGGGTGGTGAGAGTGCCTATCTCTACTAATTCCTCTCGAGAAAACGGTTGGGTATTGTCTAGATGGGTGTAAATATGGAGTAGAAGAGTTGCAAGTTTTTGTGTCGTTTCATTTGGGAGTGTATGATCACATTCCTCGATTTTGCTATTCAGTTGAGTCAGACTATTCTGAGAAAAGGACTCTATTGTTAGAAGCTGATCGATTAACTCAAGGTCGATCGATCCTGAAGATTCAATCTCGGTGACTGTTTCTATCTGCGTGAATAGCTCTTCTAAGCAGTTCTTTTGTTCTTGAGGAGTAAGAATTTTTCTTGCAACTACCGATTCTTTAGAGTCAGATTGCTGAACTACTGTATGAGACCAGGAGGAAGAGCAAAGGGCGTTGAATTGAGTGCCACAAAGAGCCTTTTGGGTGGCAGCGGTAATCTTTGATTCCCCACCCCCTTTAGGTGGTGGGGGACTTTCAGGCGAAAATTTAGGTGTAATTCTATTTGGCATTATTCTATAATTTTATTTTAAAATATTAAAATAATGCAATATTTATTCAGATTTATTTAATAAAATTATTTAGAATAGGATGTTTTTGCTCGAAAACACTTATTTCATTGTCATCATCCCAATCACTCCAGCTATCAGACTTCAATTCACTCTCACATAAAGAAATGAAATTGTATAGGTTGCGTTCGATTCCTAACTTTCCTTCTAGCTTGAAAAATTCAATAGATTGGTTGAGGTAGAGCCCCTTTTCTTCAAAGTCTGTTGTTTCGTCAGCTAGACGTTGGTATCTTTCTCCTTCGCTATGTGCAAAGACCATTTTGCTGTCGAGGTGGTTGAGATTTTCATCAAGCTCTGAAGCAAAAGCTGTAAGAGAGAGGGAAGAGAGAATAAGAGGTAAAAGATATTTCATAAATAGCTCCTTGTTAAGTGTTTGAAGGTATCATAACAAGAAGAGTGATTTTAACAAGCATAAAAAAACCTCTAAGTGTTTCCACTTAGAGGTTTAGGTGTTTTTATTCAACGCCAAGGACGTAATAAGCAGGGAAGGCAAAATTATTATTTGCTCTAGGCGCTGCGATCACGGTGATATTTTTCCCAACAAGATGTTGGAGGTTAACCCGTGTGCTATAGAGGAAAGCAACAGGGTGGTTATCACAACGTAGAAGGAAGTCTCCTGGCAGGTTTTTTACCGGGCGGTTGTACGGTTCGATGAATCCACTTAGGACAATCGCTTCTTGTCCTTCTTCGCGGTAGAATTCTTCGATTGAACGGTCGCCATTGGTTGCGGCCCACAGGTGGTAGAGTGCTTCTTCAAGCGGCTCCCAAGCGCGCATTTTGTCGGTGAGGTTTTCATCAGAAAGGGTTGCTGCAAGTCCGATAGTTGTTGCAGATGCTTCTCCAATGAGGCCAAAATCGCTCTCTTCATGTGTTTGCTTGATATGAATGCCGAGAGAAGCGAGCTTTTCAACGTGAGCGGAGTTGAGTTCCACAACTTGCGCTTTGTGATCGGCTTTACTCTCTAGAAAAGCGATTTTCTTTTGGACATAAACTTCTTGAATGAGACGACTTGCTTCATTTGCATTGTCGACAATTTCATCGAGATCTCCATATTCGTTGACAAGCGCTTCAAAGCGGGTGTTCACAGAGTCTAGATCAATCGCTTGTAGAGGCTTTTGGATCTGTGTTTGAGCGTAGAGAAATGCTGCATGGAGCTTGTGAGCCGCTTCTGTTTGCCGCGCCTCCATTTGAGCGAGAAGCTCAATAGGTCCACACCTTTCACAGTACTCATTGGCGATGTAGAAGTGTGATTCTTTCGGTAGATCGATGACAAGCCATTTGTTATTGGTGTCACAGACAACAGATTCGATTTGATCCCCTGTATTGAGTTGAGCCACAACAGGGGCTTCAATATCGGGATAGAGGCGAACATTGACATGTTCTCCTTCGACAACGCCATCTAAGACAAAGGTTCTAAAGATATATCCCTTTGTTCCCTTAGATGGGCTGACAGCGTAGTAACCTTCTTCTTCACCGATAACTGCGATGAATTCGCCGTAGTTGGTTTCCCGTACGACATGTCCCTCTAAGCTGGGATGTGTCCGTAATCTCACTTTTGTTCCAGTCACTGTACCAGTGAAAGGCTCAAACGGGGATTGAGCGATACCGGTAGAGCAAAAAAGTAGAGATGCGAAAATAATAGGAAGCTTTGACAACATGAACTTCTCCTTGAGTCTATTGATTTGCACCATTTGTACAAATTTTAGAAGAATTGTTCAAGTGTTAATTCAACAAAACAGCTTTGATGTGCTCGCAGTGCTCTTTTCCGCAGGTGCAGCCAACCGGTTGACCAAGAAAAACGTTGTACTGTTCGAGGGAATCGAGAGGGTTTGTGACGGTATAGAGATTCTCTCCGTTTTGCTGAATTTCCCAATCACGAAACTTGAGATCTTCGTCAGAGACAGGATCAACGTCTTCCTTTTCTATACCATGCACAGCTCTTGCAAGTTGGCAGTGGGGGCAGTTGCAGTGAGGTTCTGGTTTGGGAAATGCATTGAGATCTCCACCACCGATCATCTTTGTCATTTGGCCAATTTTTTCCAACACCTCTGAGGGTAGGTCTTCAGCATCGGCTTGAGTGGAGTTGTGTTGCATCACTGCCTCGAAATTTTCAAGACCTGGCACACCAGAAATTCCAAATTTAATCGGCATCGACTCTAGTTGTTCAGGAGTTGAGCCTAGAAAATTTTGCAAAAATCCCAATGAATTTGCTTTTGCTTGGGAGCCATTTTTGGATTCGAGATATTGAAGGTGGGCTGAAAAAGCGAGATCGATAAGCGCTTTATCGAGGTTTTGAATTTTAAGACATTTTCCATCGTCGAGATGGAGGACCAAGGTCAATTCTCCTTCCGCAGCTCCTTCTGTTTGCATGAAGGTAACGCGATCCCAACTCGTTGAAATATACGGAGGGATGCAAATAATTTTTTCGGTTATTTTGGCTTTCATCGCTCTTATCCTCGTTTACTTCCTCTATTCTATCTGATCGATGAATTTCAAGCAATAATTTTTAGCACTCTTGCATCAAGAGCGCTAATTTCAAATTTTTATTGCCTAATTTAGGGGGTGGGGATATGGTCAAAATTTATGAGCAGAAAGACCTTTGTACTCGACACCAACACTTTGATCCATGACACGGAGGCGATCTCTGCTTTTGGTGATAATGATGTTGTGATTCCTCTAGCGGTTTTAGAGGAGCTCGCTGTGATTAAAAAGCATAGAGATGAGCCTGCAAAAAGTGCGCGAATGGCTTTAGGGGCAATTGAAGTTCTCAAGGGACAGGGGGAGGGGGATCTCCACAAAGGGGTTGTTTTAAAGAATGGGTCCCGCATTCGGATCCAGCTTGAGGTTAAAACAAACTACAGTCCAAATTTTTCTCTCTCTTTGAGCAGTACGAGCTACCGTATTTTGATGGCAGCACTCTTTTTATATGAGAAAGGAGAGAAGGTGGTCTTCATCTCAAAAGATCTTGCCATGAGAGTAAAAGCTGAGGCAATGGGTCTTGAGGCTGAAGAGTATGAAAATAAAAAGGTCTCTTATGGAAACCTCTACCGAGGGTACCGGAAGTTAGAGTTGCCAAAGCATACGATCGATCTTTTTTACAAAGATGGGAAGGTGGCCGTTGATGGAGAGGAGTTTCTTCCCAATGAATATTGCTTGATGAATTCTCCTGAAAATACGTCGGCTGTGGGAAAATACAATCCAAAATTAGGAGAAGTGTCAAGTTTAATGCATCTTCCTCCCAATGTTTGGGGATTGAAGCCTCTGAATATGGAGCAACATTGTGCTTTAGACCTTCTACTGCGAGATGACATCAAGCTTGTCACGATGATCGGCCCTGCTGGAACAGGAAAAACACTTCTTGCCCTTGCAGCTGGCCTCCGTAAGGTTTTTGACGAGGGAATATACTCCCGTATTTTGGTGAGTCGCCCCATTGTTCCTCTTGGAAAAGATATTGGTTACTTACCTGGGCTTAAAGAAGAAAAATTGATCCATTGGATGCAACCGATCTATGACAATTTAGAATTTCTCTGCGATAGCTCTGGAGATGAACCGAGTGAAACTCTTAAATGGGTGACAGAGAGCAAAAAACTTGAGATGGAGGCTGTGACCTACATTCGAGGACGCTCTTTGCCAAGAATGTATATGATCATCGATGAGGCTCAAAATCTGACACCTCATGAAGTGAAGACAATTGTCTCTCGTGCGGGCAAAGATACAAAGGTTGTGATCACAGGAGATCCCACACAAATTGATAATCCCTATCTCGATCAAAGTTCAAATGGGTTGACCTACCTTGTCGGTCGATTCAAGGATCAAGAAATTTTCGGACATATCTTTATGGAAAAAACAGAAAGGTCTAAACTCGCAGCACTCGCTGCAGAGATTTTAGAATGAAAAAGATTTACCCTTTTCTGTTGATTTTTCTTTTATTCCCTTTTTTTATCAAAAAAGATCGGGTGGAGCATTTTGAGATCAAAAGGCCTACGCTTCCTTCTCCCCAGTTTTCTCATCCCTGGATTGCAAAACAGAAAGTAGGGGCATACCTTCCAGAGATGGAAAGAGATATAGAATTGCTAGAGGCTTTTTGTGATAAGAGAGGTGAAGATATTACCCCTCTTTTGATCACCATGCTTACAGCACTTCAAGCTGAAATTCCTTTTCTTTTCCCTGAAAATCTCTACAACGTTCTTTGCATCACAGATGTACAAAACCGTTGTCCATTTGATTACCGAGTGTACAAGCGCCTCTATCTTGGAGATACTGATTTAAATATGCCGATGTATCTCGATGTGAGGGTTTTTGATGTAAAAAAAGAAGACGTTTCTGCGGTCATTCAGTGGCATGCAACACTTCTTAACGGAGCTGTTGAACGGCTAGGGGAGGGGGTCTTGGTGAAGGGAGGATATACTGAAATAGATTATTCACACGGATTTGCACCTCAGCGGGCATTATTTTTGCTACCTCACTACCAAGAGGGGAAACTTTATCTTCTCTACAGCGATGTTCCATTGGAACATTGTGAGGGATTATGCTCGATCGTAAACAGCTTCTCATTCTTACAATCGGCTCATGCTTAGGAGCTTTTCTTGTCTCTGTAGACAGCTATATCATCAATGTAGCACTCCCAACAATTGCCGGTTACCTTGGGATTCGGACAGAAATTTCCATTTGGCTTCTCACTCTTTTTACGATGCCCTATACAATTGCAGTTCCGCTCTCTGGACGGTTATGTGGCAGTTTTGGAAATAAGCCGATCTTTTTGACAGGGCTTATCATATTTACCTTAGGGTGCGCCTTGTGCGCATTTGCACACAATTTTCAGTTCCTCCTTCTCTTTCGAATCATCCAAGGATTGGGAGCTGGAATGATCATCCCAAGTTCTGTAGGGATGTTGATGATCGCGGCTCCTGCTGAGAAACGTTCTGTTCCCATGAGTATTTGGGCTCTTTTTGTGATGGTCGGCCCTGCTATGGGCCCTGTTATTGGAGGTCTTTTTTCTAATGTGCATTGGCACTGGCTTTTTTTTATTTCGATCCCTTTTGCCACTCTAAGCTTTTTTGCCATCTTAATCACCCCTTTCAAAGAGAAAAATCTCAGCTGTACAAAGGTTGACTGGGTGGGACTTTTTCTGTTGATGTTGTTTGTCGGCTCAGTTCAGGTTGTTTTAAATCGAGGGCAGCTCTACGACTGGTTTCACTCAAAAATCATCGTTGTCTTAACCTTTATTACGATCATCTCTATCCCTCTATTTGTGATTTGGGAGACCTTTTGCTCAAAACCACTGGTTTATGTCCATCTCTTTAAAAAAAGGAATTTTACAATTGCAACAGTGGCGACAGGAGTGCTCTTTGGTTCTATTTTTTCCACCTTTACCTTAGATATTCTTTGGAGCCATGAAATCATCGGCTATCCCCCCTCTTGGGCAGGGCTTGCCCTTTTTCCTGTCGGCATTCTTCCTCTTATTGTCTTTCCCTTCTCTCCTTGGATTCTCAAAAAACTGGGGCCTCGAAACATGTCGGTTGTAGGGTCTCTTATTTTCGCATGCACATTTTTTTGGGAAGCATCGATGAATCGACAGATCACCTTTTCAGAGCTCATCACAGTTCGCTTTATTCAAGGGATCGGCTTCCCTTTGATTACACTTCCCAATGCGATGATGGTGATCGATGGAGTTGAGAATAAAATCCTCTCTTCTGTGATCTCTTTTTACCAGTTTGCCCGGATGTTTATGACGGGAATAGGAGTCTCTGTTGGGATGATTCTTTGGATCCATCGGCAGGCATTTTATCAGACGCGTATAGCCTCTCATACTTATATAGAGGGGAGTCGTTTTATCTCTCTTCTCAAAGAGCTTTCTCCTGTTGCTCATTCAACAGATCAGCTTTTGGGTCTCAGTTATGAGCAAGTGCAAGCTCAAGCATCGACGCTTGCCCTTGCAGACATCTATTATCTCTATGGCTGGCTGGCGATTGGAGTGACATTTTTAGTCTGTTGTTTCAAGACAAAAAAAGTTCCCGATAACCCGGTCAAACAATTTATTGCGGTGCATAAAAATGCTTAAGTTCAAAAAACTCCCTTAAGCAGGAACTCCACGTGTTCGTCGACGGCGGAAAGGTCTTTTTCCCGCTCCTTTCTCTCCAAATTTAGGTCGTTTAGCACCACCAGGCCGTCTAGCACCACCACCACCACCACCTGGGCGAGAGCGGAAGCTTTTCTTCTTGCGAGGTTGTTGTTGTGTAAAATCTGGCTTAGAGCGGGGTTCTAGACCTTCAATTTCCAAGACATCGATCTTTTGACCGGTGAATTTTTCAATCTTTTTAACCAAATAGGCATCACAGCTAGCAACAAATGAGATCGCAGTCCCCTTGGCTCCTGCACGACCTGTCCGTCCAATTCGGTGAACATAATCTTCTACATTATTGGGAAGATCAAAGTTGATCACATGTGTGATTGATTGAACATCAATTCCACGGGCAGCAACATCAGTTGCAACCAAGATACGGACTCGCCCTTTGCGCAACTGTTCCACAGTTCTAGAACGTTGTCTTTGATTCATGTCACCATGCAGCGCAGCAGCTTTATGCCCTTCATCCTTCAGTTCTCGAACAAGTTTATCGGCATGTCGCTTTGTTGCTGTAAAGACAATGGCAAATTTAACACCCTCTTTTTTCAGTGTGTGCTCAAGAAGGGCATTTTTATGAGGAAGGTTGTCGGCAAAATGAATTCCCTGAGTGATATTTTCATTTTTTTCCCGCTCAGCATGGATTTTGATTTCCATCGGTTTTTCCATCAACCGTTCTGACAGTTTGATCACACTCCCTTGCAAGGTTGCAGAAAAGAGTAGTGTTTGCCGCTCTTTTGGAGTCAGTTTCACAATTTGTTCAACAGGTTCAACAAATCCCATATCTAACATGCGGTCTGCTTCATCAAGAACCAGCATCTCTAAACGAGGGAAAGTCACTTTTTTCTGTTCGATGTAATCGATGAGTCGTCCAGGTGTTGCAATAAGAATGTCGTAGGGGCGAGATAGATTACGCATTTGAGCGTGGTAGGGAACCCCACCAACAACACAGACGGTTTTAACATTGTTCAAATACTTACTATATTTTTCTGCTTGAGTTGCAATTTGCATCGCAAGTTCTCTTGTTGGAACAAGGATAAGCACGCGAGGCCCTTTTCCTTTAACAGGGGAGGGGGCCGCTAGGCGAGAGAGTGCAGGTAGTAGAAAAGTTGCAGTTTTTCCAGTTCCTGTTTGAGCAGAAGCTCTGATATCAAAGCCCCGCGCAATTTTAGGGATAGCTTTTAATTGGATCTTCGTCGGCTCGGTGTACCCTGATTCGGCAATTGCCTTAAGGACCTTAGGATGTAAGCCCAATTCATCAAAACTCATTCTATATCTACTGGTTTATTGTTAAGTCCTTAAGAGCCTAACATGTTTTGTGATATAAAAGATATCTCTAAAAAGAAGAACCTTCTTTTTTCAAAAATTCTTTTTCTTCTGGAGAGGTTGTCCGTAGGAGGGCGTGGTTTCGATGAGGGTAGCGACCGAACCGATCGATGATCACTTGATGACGGTAGGCGTAATCCAAAAAATTTGCACAGAGTTGAGACAACTCGGCGGGCGCATTTTCGGCGAGTTGAGTAAATTTTTCAATTGAAAGTTTTTGGAGTTGCCGATCCTCAGCATGCTCGATGGGGAGGTAGAAAAAAGAGCGTTCGACCGGCGTAACTTGTAGATCATCGCCCTTTTCAATTCCTTCCAAAGAGAGGGAAAGAGCAAGAGAGTCTCCCATAAATGCTTCAGGGCTATTGCGGTAGAGATTTCGAGAAAATTGATCAAGGAGAATAATAAGAGCAAGTCTTCCCCTTGGAGTTTGTTTCCAATGATTGAGTCGACCAAAGATGGCATCTTGGTGAGTTTCATAGAAGAGGGAGCGAATGTCTGAATCGACCTCTTCTCCTCCTTGAAACCATTTTTTAAGGTTTTCAGAAGAAGCGCATTCATTTCCAAACCAGTAATTTAGAACATCTTCAGCCTCGGCTGCAAAGAGAGAGAATGACGTGCATAAAAGGAGGATAAGAGAATGTAGAGCTTTCATGGGGAGGAAGTGTATTAAATTTTCCTTAAGATGTCTAGGTCTAAACCGTAGGCGAATCTTCAAATGTAAGAGTTGGTTTTAATTGCAAAAACAGCTTACGCTGATCCCTTAAAGCTAGGTCTTTTAACATGCGTAAATACCACCACTATGGAATTCCAACAAAGGCAAAACGGCCTGATGAAACTCTTGTTGAGACAGAAGGATTTAAATTTTATTCTACACCTTTTGAGGGGAATAAATGGCATATTCAGTGGCACCGTTTTCCTGAGGGGCATGGGTTACCAGAGTTAGTCACTCAAGTTCCACATCTCGCATTTCAGGTAGATGATTTAGATGCAGAGCTCAAAGGGGCTAAAATACTTTTTGGTCCTTATAGTCCGTTAGAGGGCTACCGCGTTGCAATGATTGAAGAAGAAGGTGTTCCAATTGAGTTGGTCGAAACTGAACTGACAGATAAAGAATTAGCTTCCCTAGAGCAAAGGGAATTCAATAAATAGCCTTTCCACCTGCCATACTCGAAAGAGCCTTAGATTAGAGATCTAGTGAAATCGGCTGAGTGTCGTGTTTTCCTTAGTATGTCCATTTTTTCCGGACATCTTGGGTAAAATATGCATAATAAAAGTATGGATCTATAGAACCTATCTCATTAAATTGATTTGCTGTCTTTGTTCTATTTTTTAGTGATTTTTTATATAAATAGTTTAATTAATATTAAAAGAAATGAGCGAGATACATAGAGGATCCTGATTTAAAGCAGAAGGTCAATGGTATTCAGCTAATTAACTTTTGTGAGTCTGGTAAGACCGTGAATCATAAGTCTACCTCATTAGATCAGTTTGAGCAGTGAATGATTGCTTAGCTACTCTTTAACAGGTAAATCAGCGCATTCCATATTTCTTTATAAAGGTAGCCATTGCAGCCATAGCACGCTCTTTTTCCAGCACTTTGTTTAGAGGAAAACTATAGAAAACATGTGTCATGCCTTTCGCACATAGTGATTTCGTTTCTATACCCGCTCTAGTCAATCGGTCAGAGTAGGCCATTGCCTCGTCTCGGAGAACGTCATATTCAGCTGTAATAATCAAAGCTGGAGGCAGGTCGTTCAACTGGTCAGCATTATCAGGCATAAAGTAGGTTTCTTTTCGGTCATCGGAAAGAGATTGATATTGCTCTAAAAACCAAGCACAGGCTTCTGCTGTTAGACCGCAGTCGTTAGCACATAACTTGTATGATGCCGTGTTCATAGCAGCACTTATCATTGGACAGAGTAAAATCTGGCCTGCTAACTTTGGCCCATTTCTGTCGCGAGACATTAACGCAGTCACAGCAGCAAGAGTACCTCCAGCACTTGACCCAGCTATGAAAATAGGAAAGGCGTCGTTCTCTTCTTTGGCTAGTTGTTCTATCAACGCGTAGCACGCTTCAGGGGCTGCGGGGAAAGGGTTTTCAGGCGCTAGTGGGTAGTCACTGGCAATAACGGTACAAAGAGTTGTTTTGGCAAGTTCTTGGCAAAAAGTGTCCGAAGTATTTAGGTTGCCGAAGACAAATCCTCCACCATGGAAAAATACTAGGGTCGGAGTTTTCTTATTTGGTCTATCATTTGGGTAATACCAGCGCGTATTTCTTGTCCCTTGTGTTGTTTCAATCTTTTTTTCGCTAACGTGAACTATCTGACGTTGTTGACCAAAGAGCCCCTTTGAACGCTTATCGAAAGCTTTCCTTAGCTCCAGCATTGATTTAGATTTGATCTCTAAGGGAGGGGAATTTCTAAGGATGGTTTGAATTTCGGGGTGAATGCTCTGATTAAGTGTCATTTGACTGTAACCTTATGTTAAAATTTTTGCCCAAACCTTTGCGAGCTCTTCTTCAGGCAAGCATTCACCAGGTCGATAAAGAAACTATCTAGGCTCATAATCCACAATGCCTCTATCGTTTGTACTACGAGGAATACTGTGTACATGAAGATGAGGAGTTTGTCCAGCTACAATATTTCCATTCTATACAGTATTGAATCCTGTGGCGTCAAATTCTTTACTGAGTGCACTTTTTAGATTAGCTATCAAAGAAAATAGGTCATAAAGCTCTTCTTTGGTTCATTCTTCCATCTTTTCAATACTCCTGGTAGGGCAAACTAAGATGTGACCTGTAGTGTTGAATATTAATTGTATTGAAATAGATATTTGCTAGAGCCTGCACATCATTTGGATGATAGTCTCTTATAGAGATTTTTGTTTCTTTCTGCGAAGCTGAGGTGGCGTTCACTGCTTTGTCTTAAGAAAAGATCAGCATCTTTTGGGGTTCTGAAGACAAGAAAATCAGCCTGAGGATATTTGTCTCGGAGTTCTGTGATTCGTGCTCTTTTTTCTTTATCAAAGTTCCAAGTGTATTTCAGGAGTTCCCAATTAATGGTTTGTAAGCCTCCAAACTCTTGTTTATAGTTAAAAAATCTTTTGAAAAACCTCCAAAAACAGACAGCTTTTGAAAAATGGAAATATATCAGAATATCAGCCTTAGAGAATCTCATTTCAAAAGTTGAAAATGAACATCCCTCAACGATCCAGGCTGTTTCCTCAAGCAGAGCCTTTTGAATTTCGATGAATTCCTGCTTATCTTTTTTCTTTCCACCAGGCTCAAATATATGCTTGTCTAGGTGGTGAACTGGAAGGTTTAAGATCTTACCAAGCTTAGAGGCAAATGTAGACTTTCCACTTCCAGGGGGACCAATCAGTGCAAATTTTTTGGGGTGAATATTTTTCATGTTACTCAATTTTTTAATCATCACAATACTTGGTAAAGACCCCTTTAACTTGTCGGGGAGAGATTCTATGAGCTTTGCTGCATACTGAGATATTCTGTATATCTATTTTATTGTTATCCAGTACTCGTATAATTTATCTATGTCTTTAGAGCACAGTAGGTTCATAGCAGAGGCTAGCTTATCTTCTGACCAATTCCACCACGCCATTTCTAGCAATTGTTCTATTTGGTTATCAGAGAAGCGCATTCGAATCACCTTTGCAGGATTTCCTCCGATAATGGAATAAGGTTTTACATCTTTTGTAACCATCGAACGTGCGCCTATAATGGCTCCATGCCCGATCTTTATCCCAGGCATGATCATTGCTTCTGCTCCAATCCATACATCATGACCTACTTCAGTATTTCCAACACTTTGGTAACCATCAGGAGCATCTTCCATGCATTTCTCATCGATATAGAAGAATGGAAAAGTACTGATCCAGTCCATGTGATGTCCTTGGTTTCCTGCCATAATGAAGGAAACCCCTGTGCCAATTGAGCAAAAGCTACCAATAATGAGCTTATCTACGTCATCCCTATCGGGCATAAGGTATCGGGCACATTCATCGAAAGAATGACCATGATAATATCCAGAGTAGTAACTATAGCGACCAACAATAATATTGGGATTTTTAACTTGCTTGTCTAATGGAACTCCTTTGAATGGGCTTTCAAAAAAATTGTATTTCTTCACTTAGATAGCCTTCCTCTTGATTGACTCGTTTTTTATACAGGAAATTTAAAGAAAAATCCATGAAAACATCCGACCAGTGCTTTTATGTGACGGCAAATATGGTACTCAATTTGGCTGCACGTGCTAGAGAAATTTTTGAGAGTTCTGAAGTAGAGGAAAAATGACAACTTTTGAATTTAGTGTTTCAGAACTTGCAACTGAGAGTCCTAAGTCTTTCATTACAAGTGCGTGAAACCATTTAAAATAGTGGTGGACTTTAAGGATTGTCCAACGAGTTGGAGGTGGAGGGACTCGAACCCTCGTCCTTGGCAAATTCCATAGCGACATCTACATGCTTAGTATCCAGTCAATAGCTCAAGCCCCTCTGATGGATACCCCACTAGAACTTGAGCAGCTTTATTTAATCTCGGAATCAGCAACCTAAAAGCTTGCGATTACTGTTCCATACCAAGTAAATGACGGTCACTAAAAAACCCTTGGTCATGTCTCAAAGGACCGTGCTGCTTTAAATTAAGCAGCTGCTGCAAAGTACTGCTCTTCAGAACCTACAAAAGATCCTGGGAAAGCAACACGTTTGCTATTAGCTTTATCTTTTCGAGCTAATGTTTTACCGGATGATTTAGGAGGCCCACCGGTGTCCTCCGCATGCAGTCTCTACTTAGTTTCCAAGTCGAAACCTATACACCCCCAAAAATAGTTTAACAGATTGAGGTCTAATTCTCAAGAGTGACGAGTTTGATGCCAAAATGGCCGTCTGTCGTCACAATTTCACCCCTACCAATATGCTGATCATTGACATAGATATCAACTAAATCATCGCATAATTCATCTAGAGGTAGAAGGTCTCCTTCTTTGAGAGAGGCGAGCTGTCGTAGCGGGAGCTTGGTCTTCCCAAAAAGAACTTCGACATGAGCAACAAGGTGGCCGAGGCTGGAGAACTCTCTTTCGGTAAGCTTATCGAGGGGGCGGGGTTGCTCCCCTACAATAGGGGAAAGTGCGACCTTGCCGTAATGGCCGGGAGGTTGAAGGGGAATTTGGGAGAGCTCTTCTTTTGAGGCGGGTTCTTGGTTGATCGCTGATACGATGCCATCGATCTCTTCTGGCGTTAAATCACTCATGGTGGGTCTCGAGTTTGACCGCTTTGTGTGTCCCATCTAGGCCAGCGGTAGTTGTAAAATATGTTTTCCCTCCAATAACAAGGGGAAGGGGGTCTGCCGTTTTTTGGTCGAGCTGGATGATGTCTCCCACTCGTAAGGAGTGATAGTCAGGGGCCAAAAGCTCCGCTTTTCCGAGAATAACCCGCGCTTCGAGAGAAAGATGACTAAGGTCCATATCTCCGCATACTAGACGAAAAGGGAAAAAAAGGTTAATATTTTTCCTTCTATGTTTGAAGAGATTGAAGACGAGTCTTTTTCGATAAGAGAAGAGCGCATTTTAAATTTTTGGAAAGAGAAGAAAATCTTTGAACTCTCTTTGAAGCAGAGAGAAAATGCATCTCTTTTCTCCTTCTATGATGGCCCTCCATTTGCAACGGGTCTTCCTCATTATGGCCATCTGCTTGCCGGAACATTGAAAGATGTAATCCCTAGGTATAAGACAATGAAGGGATTTTGTGTCCCTCGCCGTTTTGGGTGGGATTGCCACGGCTTGCCGATTGAAAATGAGATCGAAAAATCCCTTGAATTAAGTGGTGCTGCAGAAATTGAGCAGTTTGGGATTCCAAAGTTCAATGCAGAGTGCCGGAAGATTGTGCAGCGGTACACGACAGAATGGAAAGCTGTTGTGGAACGGATGGGTCGATGGGTCGATTTTTCAAAAACCTGGAAGACCATGGATCCTACGTTTATGGAAACGGTGTGGTGGGTCTTCAAGCAAGTGTATGATAAGGGCTTGATCTATGAAGGAATGAAGGTGATGCCTTTTTCGGCAAAACTTGGCACTCCTCTATCCAATTTTGAGGCGACCGAAAATTACCAAGAAGTGGACGATCCTTCTTTGGTCGTTGCTTTGAAATTGAAAGAGGAACCGACCGTTTCTCTTTTGGTTTGGACCACCACTCCATGGACGTTGATTTCAAATCGGGCGGCAACTGTCGGTTTAGAGATCGGCTACGTGAAGGTGGAAGTGGAGGGGAAATTCTACATTTTGGCCGAATCTGCTGTCGAACGATGGTTCAAAGAGCGGGCAAAGATTATTGAGCGGTTTGAGGGAAAGAGCTTAGTTGGAAAGGAGTATCAACCTCTTTTTGACCACTTCCCCGATGAGAATGCATTTCGGGTGATTGGAGGTGATTTCGTTTCAACAGAAGATGGAACGGGGATTGTTCACACGGCTCCAGCTTTTGGGGAAGATGACTTTTATGCGTGCCAAGCTGCAGGGATCCCGCTTGTTTGTCCTGTCGATAAAAATGGGCAGTTTACAGATGAGGTGCCAGAGTATTTGGGGCAGTTTGTCAAGGATGCAGATAAAGATATCATCAGGAGAATCAAAGAGAAAGGTCAACTGATCTATCGAGGAACAATTCACCATCGCTACCCATTTTGCTGGCGTTCAGACACTCCTTTGATCTACCGGGCGATGACGACGTGGTTTATGAATGTCGAGACAATCAAAGAGAAGCTTTTGGCCTCTGCAACAAAAGTGCATTGGACTCCTTCTCATCTCAAAGAGGGGCGGTTTGGCAATTGGTTGGAAGGGGCGCGTGATTGGGCGATCTCTCGCAACCGTTATTGGGGAACACCTATCCCTATTTGGCGGAATGATGAAGGGGATGTCCATGTGGTGGGAAGTGTCAAAGAGCTCGAAGCGTTGACAGGGGAAGAGATCACTGATCTCCATCGAGATAAGATCGATCATTTGACATTTGAAAAAGAGGGAAAGGTGTACCGACGGGTGACAGAGGTGTTTGACTGTTGGTTTGATACAGGATCGGCTCCTTATGCACAAAACCACTACCCTTTTGAAAATAAAGAAGCAACAGAGCGTGCATTTCCTGCTGATTTTATTGCTGAAGGGGTTGATCAAACCCGTACGTGGTTCTATACGTTGATGGTTTTATCGGTCGCCCTTTTCGATGAGCCCGCATATAAAAATGTGATTGCCAATGGAATTTTGCTTGCTGAGGATGGAAAAAAAATGTCGAAGCGGCTCAAAAACTACCCTGAGCCGATGAAGGTGGTCGATGAGTTTGGAGCCGATGCTGTCCGTCTCTATATGCTTCACTCTCCAGCGGTGAAAGCAGATGATCTACGTTTTAGTAAGCGGGGAGTGGAGCTCTGTTTGCGGCAAATTTTGATCCCTTTTTGGAATTCACACGCCTTTTTTCTCACCTATGCGCGGATCTATCAATGGGCACCGAGTGGTGAATTTAAGCAGCCGTCTGCTCTTATCGACCGTTGGATTTTAGCAAAACTTGAAGAGCTGATCCAAACAGTGGAAAAGGGGATGGATGAATACGATCTCTCTTCTGCTGTTGAGCCATTTGTCGGTTTTATCGATCAGTTGACCAATTGGTATATCAGGCGGAGTCGACGCCGTTTTTGGGCAGATGAAGAGACCCCTGATAGACAAGAAGCTTTTGCCACTCTCTACCACGTGCTTACAGAGCTCTGTAAAGTTGCAGCTCCTTTTGTCCCATTTTTAAGTGAAGCGATCTACTTGAATTTAAAGAGTAAGCAGATGCCTCAATCGGTCCATCTGTGTGACTATCCCACCTACCACACTTCATGCCGCGATCCTAAGCTTGAAAAGGGAATGGATGCATTGCAAGTTTCTGTGAGTTTAGGGCATGCCTTGCGTAAGGAGCATAAAATCAAAGTGCGCCAACCTTTGGCTGCGGTTCATGTTGTGTGTGGGGATGAAGAGCAATTTGAATTTCTCAAGCACCAAAGTCATCTCATCGCTGAAGAGCTCAATGTCAAAAAAGTGATCTTTCACGATGAGAAGCAAGCATTTGTTTCGCTCTCTGTGAAGCCAAATTTTCGCGTTCTTGGAAAAAAAGTGGGCAAGCACATGAAAGAGGCGCAACTTCTCATCTCCCAACTATCACAAGATCAAATCAGCCAACTTTTTGAGAAAAAAGCGTTGCCAATCAAACTGGGGGGAGAATCGTTTGAACTTCTCAATGAGGATATTGAAATAACCCGTGTGGTCCATGATGGATGGATCGCAATCAATGCTGGTGTGATTACAATTGCTCTTGAAACAGAGCTTACAGAAGAACTAGAGCTAGAGGGAATTGCACGAGAACTTGTCAACAAGATCAATCTGATGCGGAAACAAGGGGGGCTTGCAGTGACCGATCGGATCGATCTAGAGCTTGCTGCTTCAGAGAAAGTGAAAGAGTCACTTGCGATACATGGTGACTTTGTCAAGCAAGAGGTTCTTGCAGTAGAGCTCCGATTTGGGAATCCAAGCAATAGTACTCCGTGGGATATCAATGGCGAGCCCACATCGATTGCTCTTCAAAAAATATGAATCTCATCCCTATTTTCATCTTTGTTGCAACACTTCTCTTTGTTATTTGGCGACCAAAACGTTTGGGAATAGGGTACTGCGCTTGTGCAGGGGCATTAGCTGTCTATCTATTTGGTTTTGTCGATAATAGTGATGTTTTAGAGGTGATTAAACTCACCTGGAATGCGACGTTTGCTTTCGTGGCTTTGATTGTGATTTGCTTTATCTTAGAAGAGATCGGACTCTTTGAATGGGCGGCGCTTAAGATGATTGCCCTTTCGAAAAATAGCTACCAAAGACTTTTTATCAACTTGGTTCTTTTAGGAGCATTTGTATCGATCTTTTTTGCAAATGATGGAGCTGCACTGATGTTAACACCTTTTATCATTGCAAAGATTAGGCTTCTTAAAATTCCAGACACCAAAATCTTACCCTTTGTAATGGCTGGGGGGTTTATTGCAGATAGTGCATCTCTCCCACTTGTGACAAGTAACCTTGTCAATATCATTGCCGCAGACTATTTCAAACTTTCTTATGGTACCTATGCCAAATACATGATCGTGCCTTTTATTGTCTCTGTCGTTGTGAGTTTGCTTGTGTTATATATGTACTATCGAAAAACACTTAAGAGTCTTCCCACAACTGTGTGGGAAATCCCTTCAAATAATCCAATCAAAGACAAATTACTTGCAATCATCTCTGGTGTGATCATTTTTAGCATGTTTGTCGGTTGTTTTGTTGGAGGTTATTATAGAGTTCCTGTCTCCCTTATTTTAATTCCAACAGCAACCCTTCTTGCGCTGCTTACCTTTGCAAAAAAGATCACGACCTTTAAAAAAACCTACTATGCAACACCATTTTCGATCATCTTCTTTGCACTTGGCATGTTTTTGGTGGTATTGAGCCTTAAAAGTGCAGGGCTCATTCAAGCTCTCACCTCCATTTTCCACTTCTTTTTCTCTTTTGGAAACCTTCTTGGTACTCTTTTAACAGGCCTTCTTGCAAGTGTGTTAGCGTGTTTTGTCAATAACCTTCCAGCTGTGATGGTCAACTCACTTGCGATTTCCCACTTAGATGTGTCGGCTTTTCAAGAAAAACTTCTTGCTTTAGCCAATATCATTGGATGTGACATTGGCCCCAAAATGTTTCCTATGGGATCGCTTGCAACTCTTCTTTGGCTCCATCTCCTTGACAAACAAAATATTCACATCGGATACAGTTATTTTATTCGAGTTGGAATCATTCTCACTCTTCCAACCGTGATACTTACGTTACTTTCTTTATATCTTTGGTCTATGGTTGTTTAAATTTAAACTTGCAAATTAAATCAATTTTTAATTAAGATTCTGCCTGCTATTAGGAAATTCTTCCTTCAGCCAAATAAAATTTAAACCTATTAATAATCGGTGCTAAAATGAGTTATGGCGCTACCGCTACTTGTCGTCAACAAGTTAGCTTTGAGGAGTTTGTGATTAAATTGCCCGATCAAAAATTCTCTGGTTTTTTTGGTCGAAGGTTTTTTTCTGCGCGTGATCAGGATCTATTAAAGCAAGATGGGTATAAGCCATGCTGGAATGAACAGGTTACAATAGGTGGTAAACAGTTGAGAGTTTGGGTTTATCGCCGTAACCTTAAGAAAGATGCGAGTGATCAGAGGGGTTGTGTCGCATTTTTTTTTCGCTCTTGCTGCTGTTATTCAATAAGTCCTACCATTAAACATGAACACGAACGGGATGGGTGGGGACTGATTGTAAGATTTAGGGAGGTACCTCCACATGTGATAAAAAATCAATTTATGATTCAAGAAGGCTCCTTAGTCGTTCATGATCCAACTGATCACCGTCATAAATATCCTTACGAAGAGGACTTTAAAAATATGCAAGAAACTACAATGTAAAAAGAAACCAATAATCAATAGCAACCGGTGATAAAATGACTCAATATGGAACTCTGACTAATCAATCTCATTGGACTCAAATGAATGTGCTTTCTGAATTGCTAGATCTTCCAAAAAATAAGGCAAAGAGGGGAACACAAATATATGATGATTATCAGTTGAAAAAAGGTGAGGTAGATTTATTGAAGCGAGCTGGATATCAACATCTATTGGGCAGGTCTGTTGTCTCACAAACTGTTGACTTGACAGAACATGTGTATGGTCGGTCTGTAAAAAAAAAGAATCCTCTTTCTGGTTTTTTTAATCGTTATTGCTTTTGTCGAGTCAGAGGGGGGCCTGGTATTTCTCCTGATTTAACAAAAGAAGGGTGGGAGCTTATTGTACGATTTGAAAAAAGAGAAAAAAAGGTTGCCACAACTTCATTTATTCAAAAGGATCTCCAGCAGAGGGGCACGAATGGAAAGGAAGAGCATTTGGCCAAGTGGATAGCAACCTTAGATTTAGGGGCTTCGCCTGTCAATCAGGATGTTAGAGGGGCTCCTGATGGTAGGGAGGAAAACGATGGGTCCGTCTGAAGCAAGCCCCTTGATTCGTCCCGATCTTGTCTTTGAGCTTCAACAGAAGGAAGCGGTCACTCGGGGAGAAATTTATACTCGGTATTCTTTTAATGCAGAACATATTCAAAGATTTAAGTTGGCAGGATATCAATGGGACTATGATTATTCTATTCAATTAGACCCCTTCAGAAATGAACAGGTGCAGCAAATGGTTTATAGTCGTAAAGCATTTGGTTTCGTTTCAGTATTGGCTTGTTGTTGTTCTTTTCAAAAACGGTCTGATGCTCCCCCTGATCTCATAAAGAACGGTCGAGAGTATATTGTGAGGTATCACAAGTATAGTAATGAGGTGGATCGGGTTATTACAACTTATTTTAGTAGCACAGCATTTTGATTAGGTCATATCTATTTCTTGAAGATCGATCTTCGGTTCCGTCTATAGATATAGATGGTGTATCCGATAATCACAAGTGCTGCTATCGACCAAACAAGTAGATTGGGAAATGTGAACCATCGATACGGTGGTTGGACAAGGGGGCCAAGTCTTGAGCCAGGTGGCCAGAAGGTAAAGGCAGGAGAGCCGCGTAGGTTGTTGATTGGGACAAAGCCAAAGTCTCGACTGTCTGAGCTTGCGGCATAGTTGTCTCCAAGTGCTACAACAGCGTTATCGGGAACTTTTAACCCAAAAGAGCGGATGAAGTCAACGTTGAGTTCTCCCGATTCAAGGAGTGGTGGTCCCCGATCAACAAAAGCGATATAAGGGGCCATCGAGCTCGATTCATCTTCTTTTTTCTTCTCATCAGCAACAAATTTGATAAGTGTGGGATCATCCTTTTTAAGAATAGGTGCTCCCATAAGGTAGAGATCACCATTCCGGTAGTAGGCATAACGAGAAGGATTGTAAGGTTGCACAGGAGCTCTTGGATCGGCAAGTAGGTTCCATTTCATCCCTTGATTGAATAGCTTTTTGACATTTTCAACGGAATTCTGATAGGAGGGGTTCTCTTTTGGTAGGTTGATCCGGAAGCCACCAGGGAGCACTTTGTACCCTTTGCCATAGTAAAATTCATAACATCCATTGCCCATCTTGGGGAGTTTGGGGTCGTAAGCTGGAGGTTGAGGACGTCCTCTTCCTTTCCGGTAGTCGTGGGCAAGCCCATTTTGTACGCAAAATCGGGAGGTGGTTATCTCGCTTAAGATTGAATCTAGATGGTTTTGGTCAAGGGGGATAAGGGATGTATAAGGGGTAAGAGTGGGATGGAAATTTCCATCTGGACCTCGTCGCATCTCTGGTTTGGGATAGGTGAGATTGGGTGTGTGGCTCAGCTCTAAAAAGAGGAGCGCTTTCCGGTTGGGAATCACATCATAAAATTGCTTCACTTCATCAGGTGAGAGGAGGCGTACTTCGGCATAGTTGCCAATCCCCCAGAGGTCACTGTATGAAACGGGGGAGCTGTGTGGAGATTTTAAGTCGTTGGGATTATCTTTGACCCACTCTGATCCATTGAAAAATTCTCCTTCAAATAGGCCGTTGGAGATGAGTGAGAGTTTGCCGAGGGGAAGATTCATCTGCTTGAAGAGCGCTGTTGTATAAATGCCACTGCTCGTCCGATTTTTGAGCAGAATTTTCCCTTGGAAGGAGATGGTGGGAACGTGGTCAATTCTCTCGAGACCAACTTCTTTTAAATAGTCTAGGTCGGAGAGTTGTGTAAAAGGTTTTCCATCCTTGTCAATCCCATAGATCAGGCCGCCATAGAAATAGAGTGTATCGCCTGGCTTGCTCATATTTCGTTTGACAAGCCGTTTTTTTCCTTTGTAAATGCCAAAATAAACCATGTCGGGATCACTCATATCGATTCCCGCTGCGGTAAAGACAATCGTTCCTCCACGGTTGACATACTCGGGCTTATAGAAGAGCATCTTCTTATAGAAGGGAAGATGAAGCCCAAAGGTGGGCTTTGTCACAAGGAGGCGGTCGAGCTCTTGGATCGTAGGGCGCATTGAGCCTGTTGGCACTTCATAGAGCTCAAACCAAAACTGCCGGATGATGCAGGCGACGATGATTGCAAAGCCGATAGCAACAATAAAATCACGCACATGATCCCACAAATTTTTAGGCGCGGTCAGAAGAGCAAATTTTTCCACCTCCTGTGCGGCAGCAGATGCTCCCTCTTTATCTCTGTCTACAACAGTTTGGTCGAGCTTGCGTAGCAATGTTTCAAATCTCTCTTTTTCCATCGGAGAGAGGGAAGAGCTTTTCTGTTTGAAGCGAGAGTAGTATTGCCGAAGCAGCTTGGTGGAACGTCTGAGGGAGTACACTTTTGTCATTGTTGCAAAACTATAGCACATTCTTTTAATAAGTGGCATGTTGAAAGTTTGTACGCAAAATGTACGGATGTTTTCGTTCGCTTAAGAGGAAAGAGGGGGCTTTTGTGTGGAAAGAGTGTTTATAACTTGTAGATAAAATGTCGATAAGAGAGTTAAGTCTCTTGTTATCAGTGTATTTAAAATGTCAGTAAAAATGTTAATAAATAGTACTTACTTTCAATAGCTGCGAGTTTTTCTTCTGTCCAAAAAGGATCTTGTGTGAGCTCAGGAGATTGCATCCGAAACGGTTGTTTAGGCGATCTTACACCAACTCCAGAATCGACAACACGCAATTTTGCGCTCCCAATTTTTCCATCCACTTCGACAAGATAGGGGAAAAAAGTGGGAAATTTTTCACTCTCTGAGGCGTAGGGGATGTAGATGTCGATCTGTTTACAAGAGAGCTCGCTTTGATCTTTTGGCCACCGCCCTTTGTAGACGGCAAAAGGGATGTTGGCAACTTTGAGCCCTCCTACAATAAGGCGGGGATTCCAAAGGGGGCGTTTATCTGGTTTTCCGTAGCCAGGAGGGAAGCCGATCCGTCTCCGTTCACTTTCGGCAACTTCTTTAAAATTTAGGTTGAGGAGGGTTGTTAAAAAAGAATTTGAAGCGCTTGTGTCGATCCACCCTTCATGTGTGTAGGAATAGGTCTCTTTAAAGGTTCCCGTCTTTAGGTCAATTTGAGAAATAGTCCAAAGAGTGTGTCCTGGGGCTTCTTGTTCAAACCAGTCACGCCAACTGATTTTTTGACGGTTGAAGTTGGAGGCTGGGATGGCAACCTCTTCGATAAAAATCGTGTCATTAGAACGCTCCCTAATATAGAGAAAGGCGTAGGTCTTTCCCTGTTCTGTGACGACGTAGTTTCCACCTTCTGCGGTGTAAAATTGTGTTTTGAGTTGCACATCTGCAAACAGGGTGCAAGAGAGGAAAATAAGGCAAAGAAATTTTTTCATGCCCGGAGTATAGAATTTTGCTTGTTTTTTTCCTAGGATCTCGCTATTTTTATGGGATAAATTGGAGATTACCTTATGAAACACGATAAACACCCCCCTTACCAAGATGTTCTTTTTGTCGACACGTCAACTGGAGCAAAATTTGTCATTGGATCGACTCTTCAACCTAAGGAAACAGAGGTTTATGAGGGAGTTGAATACCCTGTCTACCCTGTAACGGTCTCTTCTGCTTCACACCCTTTCTTTACAGGCAGCGAGAAATTTATCGATTCGGAAGGACGTATCGACAAGTTCTTGAAGCGTTATAAGAAAAAGTGATTAAAGAAAAAATTACCAAGCTCTTAGGTCGTCTTGAAGAGGTTGAGCAAATATTAGCTAAGCCAGACGTCTTTGAGGATGCGGAAAACTATCGCGTACTGACCCAAGAGCACTCCTATCTTTCTGAGATTAAAACCGTCTTCTCCTCTCTTGAAAAGGCTCGCGCTTCGTTGAAGGAAAATCAAGAGCTTCTTTCATCAGAATTGGATGAAGAGATGATCGCTCTTTTAAAAGAGGAGATCGAAGCGGTTGAAGCGTCTATTCCAACCCTTGAAAAAGAGCTCGAAACCCTTCTTGTTCCCCCAGATCCCGATGATGATCGGGGTGTGATTTTAGAAGTGCGTGCGGGAACAGGGGGTGATGAAGCAGCCCTTTTTGTGGGTGATTGCGTTCGGATGTACCAGCTCTATGCTGCAATAAAAGGGTGGAAAGTAGAAACGCTTTCTTGCAACCCTTCAGAAGTGGGTGGATTCAAAGAGTATATCATGGCAATCTCAGGTCCTAAGGTGAAGCGGTTTCTCCAGTATGAGGGAGGGACTCATCGGGTTCAGAGAGTTCCTGAGACAGAGACGCAAGGGAGAGTGCACACATCAGCTGTCACCGTGGCAATCATGCTAGAGCCTGATGAAAAAGAAGAGATCAAAATCGATGAGAAGGATCTTCGTATCGACACCTACCGCGCTTCTGGTGCGGGAGGGCAGCATGTCAATACAACAGATTCTGCTGTTCGAATCACACACCTTCCCTCCGGTGCTGTCGCTTACTGCCAAGATGAGCGGTCGCAGCACAAAAATAAAGATAAAGCGATGCGCCTTTTGACCGCAAAAATTGTGGAAGAAGAGCGTCGAAAAGAAGCCGAAGCTGAGGCAGAAACTCGTTCAGCTCAAGTGGGAACAGGGGATCGTTCTGGGCGAATTCGGACCTACAATTTTCCTCAAAATCGTTTGACAGATCATCGGATCAATCTCACCCTTTACAATCTTGATCGAGTGATGCAAGGGGAGCTTGAAGAGGTGACGACAACGCTTGTCAAACATTTCTACCAAGAAAAGCTCCACGGATGAAATCACTTCTTCAAATCATCGGTCATAGCTCGACATTTTTAGAGAAAAAAGGGGTTCCAAATGCTCGGAGAATGGCAGAAGAGGTGCTCTCGGATGTTCTCGATGTGAAAAGGCTCGATCTCTATCTCCATTTTGACCGCCCTCTAAATGAGAAAGAGTTGGCTCGGTGTCGAGCTGCAATTCTTTTGAGGGGAGAGAGAAAGCCGGCTCCTTATATCAAAGGCGAAATAGAGTTTGCCGGTGTAAGGCTTAAAATCACCCCCGACGTTCTCATCCCCCGTCCTGAGACCGAGCTGCTTGTTGAAAAAATTGCAAAAGAGCCGCTAGAGGGACGTCTTTTTGAGCCTTGTACAGGATCTGGAGCGATTGCGATTGCATTGAAAAAAAGATTTCCTCATTTAGAGGTCTTTGCCTCAGATCTCAGTTCAAAAGCGCTTGAAGTTGCCCGTGCAAATGCAAAAGCGGCTGATGTTAAAATCACATTTCTTGAAGGAGATCTTTTAGCTCCATTTGAAGGGGTGTGCGACTATCTCGTCTGCAACCCTCCTTATCTTTCCAATTCTGAATATGAAAAGGTGGATCCTGAGGTGAAGTGGGAACCTAAGATGGCGCTTGTAGGAGGAGAGAGTGGCTTTGAATTTTACCAAAGATTGAAGCTTGAAGGGGTTGTTAAACACAAAGCGTGGTTTGAGCTTGGGATGGGTCAAGGTGAGGGGGTAAAGGAGATTTTTCAATCTCAAGGATTTCAATGTCATGTCGAGTCTGACTGGGCGGGGCACGACCGGTTCTTTTTCCTTGAAATAGATTAAAACTTTCCTGTATGATGCTTGTTCATGTTTGGGTCTATAGCTGAAAAATTTACTGACATCTTTTCCTCTCTTGCAGGGAAGAAGCGACTGACTGAGGAGAATATCTCTGAGTCTGTCCGACAGGTGCGTATGGCCTTGCTCGAGGCAGATGTAAACTATACTGTTGTAAAGACCTTTATCAAGAGTGTTAAAGAGAAGGCTCTGGGAGAGAAAACGACCAAATCGGTTCTCCCGGGACAGCAATTTGTAAAGTTGATCCATGATGAACTCGCCGTTTTGATGGGGGGGGATGAGGCGACGCTCAATCTCTCTTCAAAGCCGAGTGTGTGGATGCTCTGTGGATTGCAGGGATCTGGAAAAACAACACATGCGGCTAAAATTGCACGTTTTTTGCAGAAGAAAGAGCACCGAAAGAGAGCACTTCTTGTGGCGTGTGATTTGCAACGTCCAGCAGCTGTTTTACAACTCAAACGTTTAGGTGAACAGATCGATGTTCCTGTCTTTTCCATTGAGGGAGAGAAAGATCCGGTCAAGGTTGCGAAAAAAGCGTTAAAAGAGGCCAAGCAGTACGACGTTGTGATTTTTGATACAGCAGGTCGCCTTCATATCGATGATGTGTTGATGAAAGAGTTGGAACGGGTGAAAAAAGCGATCGATCCCGAAGAGATTCTCTTTGTTGCCAATGGAGCAACGGGACAAGATGCGGTCAAAACAGCAGCTGAATTTGATGCTCGCTTGGGGATAACTGGTTCGATTTTAACGATGCTCGATGGAGATAGCCGTGGTGGAGCCGCCATTTCGATCACACAGGTAACGGGAAAGCCGCTTAAATTTGAAGGGATAGGGGAGAAACTCGATGATCTCCAACTTTTCAATGCCGATTCAATGGCCGACCGTATTTTGGGGATGGGCGATACGATCAATTTGGTCAAGAAGGCAGAAGAGCACATTTCTGAAGAGGAACAAAAAGATCTCGAAGAGAAGATGCGAAAAGCTTCTTTCACATATAACGACTATCTCAAACAGATTCAATCAGTTCGAAAGATGGGATCGTTTGGGAGCATTATGAAGATGTTGCCGGGAGCAGCGAAGATGCCAGATTTTTCGAGTAAAGAGAAAGAATTTTTCAAAATCGAAGCGATGATTCTTTCGATGACACCCCGAGAACGGGCTGAAAAAGATCAATTAGATGTGCGCCGCTCAAAGCGGGTTGCACGGGGATCGGGAACAGAGCTTTCCGATGTAAACAAATTAAAGAAGAGCTTCAAACAGTCGAAACAGTTTTTCAAGAATGCTCCGAATAAGAAACAGTTAGAAAAAATGATGGGAGGAAGATAAATGGCGTTAAAAATACGTTTAAGGCAGCAAGGAAGACGGAATCATCTCGTCTACCGCCTTGTGCTTGCCGAAGCTCGCTCTCCACGCGATGGAAAGTACATCGAGCTTTTGGGGCAGTATGATCCCCACAATGAAAAAGATGGTCTTAAGTTAAAAGACGATCGGATCAAACATTGGTTGGGTCATGGTGCTGTTATGACAGAAAAAGCGCGATCGCTTGTCAAAAAAATGGCTCCAGAGATGTTGCTAGAGCACATGCGCAAGCAGGTGAAGAAGCAAGGAAAGGGAGCAGAGAAAAAGAAAGCTGTGACCAAAAAAACTACAGCTAAAAAAACTGCAGCTAAAAAGCCTGTGACAAAAAAAACTGCAACCAAAAAGACAGTTGTTAAAAAGGTTGCTCCTAAAAAAAAGGAGACGGCTTCCGTCTAAATAGATGAAGATCGATATCCTCTCTCTCTTCCCCGAGTATTTTGATAGCCCATTTAACGTGAGCATGATCAAACGGGCAAGAGAAAAAGGGTTGGTTGACTTAGAGCTCACACAGATCAGAGAGTTTGCAGCCGATCGACATAAAACAGTTGACGATAGGCCGTATGGAGGAGGACCAGGGATGGTTCTCAAGCCAGGGCCAGTTGTTGGGGCTGTTCGAGATGTAAGGCAAGAAGATTCTCATGTGGTTTACCTCTCACCTCAAGGGAGTCTTCTAACGGCAAAAAGGTGTGAGCAGCTTGCCGAAAAATCGCATCTTATCCTTCTTTGTGGGCATTACGAAGGGATTGATGAGCGTGTTTTAAAAGAGGTGGATGAAGAGATAAGCATTGGCGACTATGTGTTGACAAGTGGCATGCCTGCAGCACTTGTCTTTGTCGATGCTGTTGTTCGGTTTGTTCCCGGTGTATTGGGAGATGACCGATCGGTTTATGAAGACTCCTTCCAGGATGGGGCATTTGATTGTCCTCACTACACCCGTCCGGAAGTTTTTGAAGATAGGCGTGTTCCCAAAGTGCTCTTAGAGGGAAACCACGCTGCTATTGAAAAATGGCGGCGGCAAAGAGCACTTGAGAAGACGAAAGAAGTGAGGCCAGATTTAGTACAAGGATAAACAATGGATGCTTTGATAGAAGAGCTCGATAATGAGCAGATAAAAAAAGAATTACCAGTTTTTGACATTGGAGACACTGTCCGTGTTTCTACCCGGATTGTTGAAGGGGAGAAAGAACGTGTGCAGGTTTTTCAAGGAACAGTGATTGCGAAAAAGGGTGGAGGTCTCAGTGAAACCTTTGCTTTGCACCGCGTCTCTTATGGAGAGGGGATGGAGCGTGTCTTCAATATCCATAGTCCACGGATCGTTAAGATTGAAGTGATTCGAAAGGGAGATGTGAGACGAGCAAAACTCTACCACTTACGTGGAACGACTGGTAAAGCTTCGAAAGTTCAAGAGAAGATTGGAGTGAAGAAAGCCAAAGTGGCAAAAGCGCCATTGCAATCAAAATCGGCAACTGAAGAGGCTGCAAGTGAAGCTCTCACAGAAACCGCTCCAGCTACCGAATCTTCTTGAGAAAGAGCTAAGAGCGCGGGGGATTGTTCGGATTGCAGGCGTTGACGAAGCGGGCAGAGGTCCATTGGCAGGGCCTGTTGTCGCAGCTTGTTGCTTGATCGATGAGGAGACCCTCATCGAAGGTGTGAATGACAGCAAAAAGCTTTCACCGAAGAAGCGGGAAGTGCTTTTCGACCAAATTAAGGAAAAGGCGCTCTATGGAATTGGCTTTGTCGATCACGATTTAATCGATGAGATCGGCATTTCTCGAGCGACCCACCTGGCGATGGAACGAGCCGTCAAAGCGCTCCCTACGATTCCACATTTTATTTTAGTCGATGGTCACCCCGTTGATTTTTCCGAAATTCCCTCAGAAGGGGTAATTCGAGGAGATGGGCAAGAGCGGCAGATTGCAGCAGCCTCGATTTTAGCAAAAGTGACCCGAGACCGGCAGATGGTAGATTATGACGCCTTGTACCCAGAGTATGGGTTTGCTTCTCATAAAGGGTATGGGACAGTCGCCCACCGTGAGGCGTTGTATAAATGTGGCCGTTGTCCCATTCATAGAAAAACATTTTCTTATTGATTTTTCCTTTTAATTTCTATATATTAACACTCCTATAATGGGAAAAAAGTCTTATCATCTTCGAAGTATGACTGCCTACGGAAGGGCTGAAAAAGCGTTTGACTTTGGCCGGATCATTGTTGAGATCACAACCCTCAATCGGCGCCATCTTGAAATCCATCTCTCGGCCCCCCGCCTTTTAAGCCATCTCGAACATGATCTTCGTAAAAAAATGGGAGCCTCCATTGCTCGCGGGCAAGTGAATGCCTCTGTCTCGTGGCAATTTGAAGGAAAAAAGCCCATTCGATTGATCCCCAATCTCGAGCTTGCAAAAGAGTTGAAAAAAGGATGGGAAGAGATCGGCGATGCTGTCGGTATGCCATTTGACCTCTCTTTGCTAAAAGCAAGTCGTGATCAACTCTTTTTTGAACAGCCGGTAAAAGAAGAAATATCTGTAGATGTGGTTCTAACAGCTCTTGATGAAGCTTTGGAAAAATTGCAAGCAATGAAGGAAAATGAAGGGGAGACGTTAGCTATCGACCTTGCGATGCGTGCTCAAAAAATACAACATTCAATCGAAATGATTTCAAAGGTCACTCCTGAAGCTTCTGAAAAGTTTCGCAAAAAACTTTGTGAAAGGGTGGGAGCTCTCTCTAGTGACACAGATGAGCGTATTTTGAAAGAGATTGCAATCTACGCTGAAAAAATCGACGTCTCAGAAGAAATCGTCCGTTTCCAAAGCCATCTTGGCCAAATCTTCGAGCTGTTAGAACAAAAGTTAGATGGTTTAAAGGAAGTGAAAGGAAAAACACTCGATTTTCTCTTGCAAGAGCTGATGCGAGAGATCAATACCATTGGAGCAAAAGTCTCTTTAATCTCAGTTGCAAAAGAGGTGATCGAAGTGAAAAGTGAACTCGAAAAAATGCGAGAGCAGGTGCAAAATGTCGAATAAGAGATTACTATTTGTCATCAGTGCTCCTGCTGGAGCTGGAAAGACAACCCTTGTCAAAAGGCTTTTAGGTGAATTCCCTGATACATTTGCCCAAAGTCGCTCTTCAACAACAAGAAAACCTCGACCAAATGAGGTCAATGGACAAGATTACGATTTTATTTCGGTCGAAGAGTTTGAACGTTTAGTCGATGAAGACGCTTTTTTGGAACATGCAAAGGTGTTTGGAAATAACTACGGAACACGTATTGAGGAAGTGGAGCGGCTGAAAAAAGAGGGGAAACACGTTATTTTGGTAATTGATACCAAAGGGGCTATGAAAATTAAAGAGAAAACCGAGGCGATCTATATCTTCATCAGTCCTCCCTCTTTAGATTCCCTAAAAGAGCGCCTTTTTAAGAGGGGAACAGAGGATATAAAGACAAATGAAAGACGGTTTGAACATGCAACAAAAGAGCTTTCGATGATCCCTCATTACGATTACAATATTGTAAACGACAATTTAGAAGAGAGTTATAAAAAATTGCGCAGCATTATGACTGCAGAATCAAGGAGTAAGTAGAATGTCATTAAGAGATACACTAACAAATGAAAAATTGGGTGAGAAATATAAAAATTCTTTCTCTCTTGTCAATCACGCAATTGGTCTTGCAAGATTACGTATTGAACAAGGAGATGAAATGGGGTCTCACCTTGCAACTGATGTTCTTGAATTCATTGCAGATCAAGAGGAAGATGACGTAGAAGAGAAAGTAGATAATAACGAACTTGTATGAAAAAACGGGTTTTGATTACAGCTGCACTCCCTTATGCAAATGGCCCACTCCATTTTGGACATATCGCCGGGGCATACCTTCCTTCCGACTGTTACGCTCGGTTTGAACGGTTGCAGGGGAGCGATGTTCTTTATGTCAGTGGAACGGATGAGTATGGAGTGGCGATCACTCTTTCAGCTGAACTTGCAGGACGAACTCCTCGTGAGCATGTCGATCATTTTCACGGTGTGATATCGAGCTTCTTTGATAAGTTAGAGATCAGCTTTGACCATTTTTCTCGCACGACATGTACCGAACACGAGCCAATTGTTCATGCCTTTTTCCAAGATCTTCAAGGGGGAGGTTTTGTTGAAAAACAGGTGACCGATCAACTCTATTCTGAACCAGATAAAAGATATCTAGCTGACCGTTATGTTCTTGGAATATGTCCTCGGTGTGGATTTGAAGAAGCTCGTGGAGATGAATGTGGCCGATGTGGTGCAAGTTATGAGGCAACAGACCTAAAAATCCCTCGCTCAAAGCTTACAGGTGCCAAATTAGTTAAAAAGAAAACGACCCATTGGTTTCTCCTTTTCGATAAATTTAAGGAGAAGCTCTCAACCTTTCTCTCTGTCCGCCCTTGGCGTCCCAACGTGATCAATTTTGCTGAGCAATACCTTGAAGAGATTCGCCCTCGTGCTATCACACGTGATCTCGAGTGGGGAGTGAAAGTTCCTCTCAAAGATGCGAAAGGAAAAGTGTTTTATGTGTGGTTTGATGCCCCAATTGGCTATATCAGCGCAACTCAAGAGTGGGCTAAACTCAAAGGAAAACCCGATGCATGGGAAGAGTATTGGCTCAACCCACAGACAAAATATGTTCAATTTATGGGAAAAGACAATATTCCGTTTCATGCGATTTTTTTCCCTGCGATGATTATGGGACAATCACGCCCATACAAACTTGTCGATGACTTGGTTGCTAATGAGTTTTATAACCTTGAAGGAAAGCAGTTTAGCAAATCTGAAGGGTGGACGATTGATCTCAAGACATTTTTCGATCACTTCCAGGCTGACCAGATTCGCTACACGCTTGCTGCAAATGCTCCTGAAACTGCAGATTCGGAATTTACATGGAAAGACTTTCAACTCCGGTGCAATAGCGAACTTGTCGGTAAGTTTGGCAATTTCATCAATCGCACACTTGTTTTCATTCAAAACAAATGTGGAGGCAAAATTCCTGAGGCGAAGAAGATGGAAGAGGCTGATCACCGTTTTGTCAATGAGATGGCCCGTCTTCTTCCTGAGATTGAAGAGCAATACCGTTCTTACCGGATTCGTAAGGTGAGCCAACTCATCATGGAGCTTGCCCAATTGGGTAACACCTATTTTGACCTTAAAGTGCCGTGGAAAGATGCAAAATCGGAAGAGACCTTCCCTATGATGGAGACGACTATCGCTCTTTGCCTTGAGTGTATTAAGGCATTGGCAACGGTGTCTGCTCCAATTATTCCTTCCTCTTCAAAGAAGATCTGGGAGATGCTCGGCATCAAAACTCCTCCTCTTTGGAAAGAGGGACTTGAGATGCAGTTAGAGCCTGGTGAGCAACTCCCCAAGCCAACCATATTATTTCAAAAAATAGAAGACGAGGTGATTGAAAAACAGATGGAAACATTAAAAGAACTGCATACAAAAACAGCTGAAGTGAAAGAGCCCTCTTATGCTCCGATCAAAGAGGAGATGACATTTGATGATTTTGTCAAACTCGACCTCCGTGTTGGAACAATTCTTTCTGCCGAAGCAGTGCCTAAAAGCAAAAAACTGCTCAAACTTCTCGTCGACATTGGCCTTGAAAAGCGAACTGTTGTCTCAGGGATCAGCCTTCACTACACACCAGAAGAGCTTGTTGGCAAAAAAGTGGTTTTAGTGGCCAACTTAAAGCCGGTGAAATTGATGGGAATTGAAAGCGAGGGGATGGTCCTTGCAGCTAGTCTAGATTCTAAACTAGAGCTTGTCACACTTGAGGATCTCCCTGGAGGGGCTGAGGTGAGCTGAGCATGAGCTTAGCATAAGCCAAGGCAACTAGTTGAGGGGTTTTTGCCTCTCTACCAGTTTTGATAGCTTCATGGAATAATTCAGCCGCTATTTGAGCAGATGCTATTTGAGCTAAAGTTTGTTTCCTAACAGGTTCATGGTCGATATCTCTTGCTGTTATTTTTGCTCTAGCATAATGACCAACCGCCGCATCACCTTCTGCAAGGAGTCCTTGAATGTGTCTGTAGAGTCCTGGATTAGAAGGTAAGCAATTTTCTTTAACCTTTTCAAAGCATTTTCTTGCTTTGTCAAAATCACCCAATTTAACATACATTTTTCCTAAGAAGATAAAAAAGTTTTGTGTGTTTGCAAGATCCGAATTTTTTTGAGCTTCACTGATTATTTCATAAAATCCTGATTCGATAACAAATCCAGATGTAAATTGAGCTTGTTTAACAACTAGAGCAGAGGAATTAATATCTTTGGCTTCTTCAAAAGTTGCTGCAGCTTCGAGAAGTTCACCCGCCTCAACCTGAGACTGAGCTTTAGCAAGAAGAAATTTTATTAAGCATTGAGGGGAGTTAGAGATAAATTTCTCTGCCTCTTCATATTTTCTAGCCCGTACCAGAGCATCAACGATCTCTTCAAATAGAAGCCTTTTTGAGACGTCATCTTGTATTTTATTTGCAATTTTGATTGCCTCTATAACATTCCCTGTATTTAGATAAGCATCTGCAATAGCTTGCTGATGCAAGCTTCTTAGCTCTAGGTCGTTTATTTGTGCTGCACTTTTAGCTGCACTTTTAAGATCACCCAATGCAACCAAGGCTTCTATTTTCTCATCTTCCTCTAAATTTTGTATCGATTGATTTAGCTTTAAATTACAAATATCATGCTTTTTAAGCCTGCTTAAAAGCTCTTTGGGATATTGTGGAAAAGGAAGGAAAGCCCCAGATAAACAATCTGTGATTCTTCTCAGATTCAAATACTCATTCTGAGTGATGATATGATACCATTCTCGACAGGTTTGAGCAGCACGTGCTAAATCTTTTCCACTTAGCTGAGAGAAAATAGCAATTTTGCTATCTTCTGGCAGGGATTGATTAATAGACATAAACCTTCCTATTTATATAGGATAAAAGTATATTATATCAAAATATAATTAATTAGTAAATGTTTATTTTATAAAGATATTGGTTTATTGTCTTTATGTTTTATAAAGAGATTAATTGCTTATTAGGGTAATGAGCTATGTAAAGCCTCAGAGGTGAAAAGTCCTGTATGCCGTTTTTTCGCATCATCTTGGGAGACGGCCATTCCAATGGCTTTGCCCGTCCCAACAAGGATTACAAGCTTTTTCCCCCTCGTCACCCCTGTATAGAGGAGATTGCGCTTAAGCATCATAAAGTGAGAGGGGTGGACAGGAATGATAACACAGGGAGCCTCGCTCCCTTGGTATTTATGGATCGAAGTGGCATAGGCGAGCACCACTTCATCGAGTTCATGGATGGTGTATGAGACGATCTTCTCTTCATATTTGATCAACACTTCTTGGTTTTCTCGGTCGATCTTGACAAGGCGGCCGATATCTCCGTTAAACACCTCTTTAGTGTAATTATTCCGAATCTGCATCACTTTATCCCCGACACAAAAGCGGGTTCCTGAGGAGAGAAGTTCTTCTTTTTGCGGATTGAGCTTCTCTTGCAAGGTGCGGTTGAGAAGATCGATACCACACCCTCCTCGTTTCATCGGAGCAAGGACTTGAATCTCATCAAAAGGGTGAAATTTTCCTCGGAGTCGTTTGCACACAAGGTGGACAATCTTTTGGACAACTTCTTCTGGTTCTTCCGCTTTAATAAAAAAGAAATCGCTCTCTTTATCGGTGGAAAGTTCAGGGAATTCTCCTGCATTGATCAGGTGAGCATTGGTGATAATCCGCGAATGTTTTGCTTGCCGATAGATTTTGGTCAAACGTGTTGTGCCGATTTTTTTGCTCTCAATAAGGTCATTTAAAACGGAGCCTGGCCCAACACTTGGAAGTTGGTTCACATCACCGACAAAAATCACCCTTGCATGGGAAGGGATCGCTTTTAGAAGGTGGTACATAAGTGTTGTATCAATCATCGAGGCTTCATCGACAATGATCAAATCAGTACTCAGTGGATCTTGGAGATCTTTTTTAAAGCGGCCCCGTTTAAAATCGTACTGCAAAAGAAGGTGGATGGTAGAAGCTGGTCGTTTGGTAATCTCATTCATCCGTTTGGCAGCACGCCCGGTTGGAGCTGCTAAAATGATGTTGCCAGTGAGTCTTTCAGTAATGGTTAAAATAGCATTGGTAATCGTACTTTTACCCGTTCCTGGACCTCCTGTGATAATATGAAACTTCTCCGTCAAGGAAGTGATCACCGCTTGCTTTTGCGCCTCAGCAAGGGAGATGTCGAGCTGCTCTTCGACCCATTCAATTGCTTTATCTGTTTTGACATCACGAATGAGGCTTTGACCTTGAAGAAGCCTTTTGACTTGGCTCTCAACACCTCGCTCGGCAATCCATAGCTTTTTCGAGTAGATCATTCCCTCTCGCTCAATCACTCGATCTTCATTCAATGCAGCTTTTAACCGCTCCTCAAGAGAGACTTCGAGCATTTGCTCCGCTTTTTCCACAAATTCTTCTTTGGGATAGCATGTGTGTCCTTGTGCGGAGAGCTCACTCAATACGTAGTCGATTCCTGCATCAATTCTTGCAGTGCCATCTTTGGGAAATCCCATCCGTGAGGCGATTGTATCGGCACTTTTAAATCCAATTCCAGGGATATGGAGTGCCAATGTATACGGATTTTCCTGCAGCCGTTCAACAGTCTCTTCTCCATATACTTTAAACACTTTTTGCGCATAGGCAGGGGTGACACCATTTTTTTGCAAGAAGATCATCACTTCTCGAATCGCCTTATGCTCACCCCAACACCGTTTGATCTGTTCTAATCTTTTCTTCCCAATTCCCTCGATATTGGAAAGGCGATTGGGATGTTGATCGATCACTTCAAGTGTTTTTTCACCAAATCTTTTGACAATCCGCTTTGCATAGATGGGACCGATCCCTTTGATCATCCCCGATTCTAGATATTTTTGAATTCCAACGACATCACTCGGCTCTTCGATTTCGCATTCAGCTACATCAAATTGGATGCCATGGGTTGGATTGGTCTTCCAAGAACCAAGAAGGCGGACACTCTCTCCGGGGTGCAGTTGAGGCAGTTTTCCCACAATGGTGGTCAACTCGTTCTTCCGTGGCTGCTTAAGGCGTGCGACGGTGAACCCATTTTCGGTATTTTGAAAAGTAATGCGTTCTATGTAACCAAAAATTTGATCCATTCAAGAGAGTTTAACAAGTCAAACCAAAAAAATAATAGGCAGATTTTTTTTTAGTTTCACAAGATTGTACCTTCCCGAGTAAAATGTTGGGAATGACTCTAGGAATTCTTTTTGCTGTCGGAGCGTGTCTGGTTTGGGGCCTGATTTTTATCATTCCCACCTTTATGTCCGAGTTTTCCACTTTCGAAGTGGTCCTCGGTCGGTACGTCTGTTATGGCATTTTTTCCTCTCTCCTCTTGTTTCGGAAAGGGTTTGCCGCTTTAAAAATCTATAACCTTCGCGTTTGGCTCGCCGCAGCCCTATTTGCTCTTTGTGCAAATATTATCTACTACATTGGCCTTGTGATGGGAATCCGCTACGCCTCACCAGCTTTGGCTGTTTTATGTGTTGGTCTCTCTCCTATTGTGATTGTCTGTTACGGCAATTGGAAAGTGCGTGAAATCTCCTATAGGCAGATGTTTTTCCCCTCTCTTTGGATTGCAGTTGGTTTGGTGCTTGTCAATTTTACCGAAGTGGACTGGACATTTTCACAAAAATCGTGGGTAGATTACCTGATTGGGATGGGAGGGATTGCCATTGCTTTGATCTGTTGGAGTCTTTATGTCGTTCACAATGCACGCTTTTTAAAGCGCAATTCCCATATTCCCACAAGCCAATGGGCAACTGTGATTGGAGTTGCAACCCTTTTTTGGGTGATCATCTGTGGGATAGCCTTGGGATGGGGTTTTAAAATGATCGATTTCAGCCAGCTAACCACCTATTCTGGGGCAACAGTTCGTTTTTATAGTGGATCGATTATCTTAGGGGTCATTTCATCTTGGATTGGGTGTTATCTATGGAATCGAGCGAGTAGCTACCTTCCTGTTTCGCTCATCGGACCTTTGATGATCCTCGAAACGGTCTTTGGGCTCACCTACGTCTATCTTGTTGAGTTTAATTTTCCTTCCCTTATCGAATCACTTGGTGTGATTTCCATGTTAGGTGGCACCGGGCTTGCCATCAACTCCTTCAAAAACACAGAATTTACCCACTCGTAGAGCAATCTAGAAATCACTCCACTGGTTTTGGCAGAATCGAGGCTTTTGTGGTAAAGAATCTAATCTCAAAAAGTCTTCTTCTGAAAGATGAAAATCAAGGACCTCAAAATTCTCTTTTATGTGCTCTTTAGACGTTGATTTTGGGATAACTGGGATCCCTTTTTGAATAAGCCAACGTAGACTGATTTGTGCTCCACTTTTTCCATATTTTGCCCCTATTTCATTCAAAATGGGATCATCGATTAAAGCTCCTTTTCCTAAAGAGCGGAAAGAGATGAGGTGAAGACCATGTGCATTGCAAAAAGCTAGGAGTTCCTTTTGATTGAGGTAAGGATGGTACTCCACTTGGTTGACGCAAAGGGGGGCTCCAACAGGAAGGACTCTCTTGAGGTGGGCGATGGTGAAATTACTCACGCCAACTGCCCTTGTCAGCCCCTTTTCGACAAGAGAGCCAAGTTCTTCGATGATCATCTCCATCGGCCGGCTTTCATCTGGATAGTGCATCATAAAGAGATCGAGCTTCTCTCTTCCCAGCTCCTCAAGTGTTCGCATGCAACACTCAGTCACACTCATCTCATCGAGATGGTAGTGCATAAATTTTGAAGAGATAAAAACATCGTTACAACCACTTAGAACTTTTTTTAAGATAGTGTGATTGTTGTAGAGAAGAGCTGTGTCAAAGTGACGATAGCCCAAAGAGTAGGCAGTCTCAATACTCTTTTGACACGCCTCTCCTCGAAGCTCCCAAGTTCCAAATCCAACAAGGGGAATGTTGATTCCTGCGGTAATTTCTAGACTTTTTCCGTTCAATGGACTACCCTACTCCCATGTCAATCGGCTGTGCTGCTCCCAGAGAAGCGACTACAGTTTCTCCTTCTCCAACCTGCTTCACTGATTCGTCGCGGACTGGGCCTTCATTTATCTCTGAAACAGAGATGAAGTGTTGGCGTATTTTTAAAGCATTTGTAAGTTGTACCCTCCTTATTTTCTACACCTTTTCCCATTGGTTAGCCAGTCTTTTGTTATGTCCATGTGCTCATAACGGTGAAAAATTACAAACATTTACAAGCTGGGATGTAAAAAATGGGCATTTTGCTGAAAAAATCACGATCATGGCAGATGGTTCTCCCGTTGATGTTCTTGTTATTCATAGTTCAAACGAGAGAAAACCAAAGAAATGGACAATTGTAGCTGGCGGAAATGGAGAGGGGATTGAGAGCTATAGGCGTTATTACGATCAGCATAATCCAAACTATGATTTGGTCACCAAATTGGGGGGAAGCATCCTTTTTTTCGACTACAGAGGGTTGACAAGTCGCACAGCTCTTGTTCGAGCAACACGTGCGATGATGAAATATGTAGAACATCTAGGGGGTGAGCAGGTTGCTTGTGTCGGCGCTTCTTTAGGGGGAGGATTGATTCGCGAAGCATATGCATTGCATAAACCTCATAAAAAGGAAGGGGTTAAATATGCCTTTTTATTCGATCGAAGCTTCTCCACATTTGCTGATGCAGTATCTGCGTTGATTCATCCAATTGCAGGTTTGGTCGTGAGGATTTTGGGGTGGAATATCGGTTCTGGTTTACAAGTTGAACAAGGTAGTATTGTGGTTCAAGCTGAGCAAGATCAAATCATTAAAAAAAGAGCTTGGCTTAAGAAGAAGGAGGTTGTGATTTTGAAAAATGAAAATCATATGGATCCTTTTGACTATAGAAATATTTGCTCAAAATTAACATATAATTAATATTCAGTATGTTAAAATGTGCGCATGGCTACGCGTACTTCTTTACTTTCTGAAAATATCTCCTTTCCTAATCCAACGGTTCGATACAGATCAGGGGATTCAAAATGTTGGAAAGTGTTTCAAACAGCTTTAAAATGTACAGTTTTAGCTCCTCACTGGTTAGCTGGTTTTGAATTGTGCCCTCGAGCGCATTGTTCAGAGCCATTTAAGTTCGATGCTTTTAGTCTAAAAAATGGGCATCAGTCTGATCGATTTACGATAATGATAGAAGGGTGCCCCGTCGATGTTCTTGTTATTCATACAGATGAACATACAAAAAAGCCCATGCGATGGACAATTGTCGCAGGAGGGAGTGGTGAAGGAATAGAAAGTTGTGACCGTTATTATGGAGTTAGGAAAGAGCACGATCTTGTTTCACAGATGGGAGGAAGTACTCTTTTCTTTGATTATCAAGGATTGACCACTCGAAGATCACTTGTTCAAGCAACGCGCGCAATGATGGAATATGTTGAAAGTCAGGAAGCGACAGAAGTCACATGTGTTGGAGCTTCTCTAGGAGGGGGACTTGTCCGAGAAGCATGGGGATCTCACGCCTCTCATAAAAAAAGAGACACTAGATACGCCTTTTTATTCGATAGAACCTTCTCTACATATGCATCTGCTGCATCTGAACTTTTTCATCCAATTACAGGAATTGCTGTGAGGCTTTTGGGTTGGAATATTGGTTCTGGTGCACAAGTCGAAGGTAAAGTAATTGTCGTTCAAGGAGAGTGGGACGATATCGTTTTAGAGGGAGCTTGGCTCAAACAGAAGGAAGAAGAAGGTGTTCATGTTAAGAACATTGGCCATATGGACCTTACTGAAACAGCTTCTTATGCACGGGAACTAAAGGAATATTTTAATTCCTAAAAAAGTTTCAACTCTGTTAAAAATCTTTGTATGGATGGAATTGACCTTTTCATTTTTTGCAGTTTTCTCACTCTTCTTGTGTGTATCGGCCTTTTTCGTTCTAGGTCTGTCAACTCTGAATCAGCGTATCTTTTTGCAAGACGGAAAACCAAATGGATTGCTCTCACCGCCACATTGGTGATGACCGAATTCAATAGTGCAACGTTGATCTCTTTCTCTTCAATGGGTTATGCCGCAGGCTTTTGGGCACTCATCTTGCCACTCGTCTTTTTGATCGGTCTTCTCTTCTATGCCTTAAGTGTTGCTAAAAAATGGAAAACCTTTGATGGCATCTCTGTTGCCGGTTTTTTCACCAAACGGTATGGACCAGGCTTAGGGAAATGTGCCTCTTTTTTTCTCCTCTTTGCCATGACCGGTTTTTCGGCGATCTACGTCAGATCATTGACGATGTTGTTTCAACCCCTCTTTCCTATGTTACATGGATGGACAATTAGCTTTGTCCTTCTATCGATTATCTTTGTCATGAGCTTGCGAGGAGGATTGATCTCGATCATTCGGACAGACCTTTTCGCCCTTATCTGCCTTCTGATCTTTTTCCCAGCCATGGCAATTTGGATGGGACGTGGAGAGATCACCTCAATGGACATTGTAGGGCGAGAAGTTTTGCCGATTCACTTTGTCTTCTCTTTGATCATCTTAACGATGTTTACCTACATTTTGGCCCCTTGGTATGGGCAGAAGATCTTTGCAGCTCAGTCGACTAAAACAGCCTTCTGGTCGGTTGTTGCCTCTGCTTTTTTGGTCTTTTTACTCTATGGATCAGCAATTGTAGCAACCGCTTTTTTCCGCTACCGTGGCTACCATGTTGATTCAATTGAAGAGGCACTTCCAGCACTTGTCCATACGTGTCTTCCCAAAGGGTTGCGAGGTTTGGCCTATGCCCTTTTCTTCTCCACTTCAGCAACAACATTGACAGGAGTGTGGAATGCGATGGCAGCGATGTGGGTGGGAGATTTCCAAAAGAAGGAAGAAGTCACCTGTAATCGCAGTATTTCAGCCACCTTCTACTTTGCGCTGACCTCTTTCTTCTTGGCCAATCTCCTTTTTGAGAAAATTTTTGATTCGCTGATCTTGCTCAATGTCCCTATTGCAGCGCTCTCATTTGGTCTTCTTGCAGGGTTTTATTGGAAGCGTGCTTCATCATTTGGAGCCCTTCTCAGTGTGATTATGGGGTGTATTGTAGGGATTTTACCCTATTTGCTTTTCAAAGAAGCCGACCGCTCCCTTTGGTATTGGACCGTTTATGGGCTTCCGCTCATCTTTTTAACCGGAATTATCGGTTCACTTGCACGAAAGTCTAAAGTGAGCTAAACCGTGGTTTAGATGAAAAAGATTTTTAGCCATGTCCGCAAAAAGCACATTTCTCTTCGAGTCAATATTCTCACGCTTTTTCTTCTCTTGATTTGTAGTGCTTTTGTCTTTGTCATGACCTACACCTATGTCCGGACGATGAAGACGATTCGTAGCTTTTCTGAAGTGGAAGTTGAGCGTGTAAGTCGACTGATTTTAAATAAAGTGGGCGATTTAACAGGAAGCGTGCAGTCGATGGTGCAGACAGGCGCCGGTTATCTCCCTTCATTGGGAGAAATCTCGATAGAAAATAAAGAGCTGATTTTATACCTCTTAAACCAGATCAAATACGATCCCAATGTGACAAATCTCTACATTGGCACAAGAGATAAGCTTTTCTTAGGAGCGTATGATCAGAAAATTTCTCTACAAAACTACCTTTTGACAGATCCAACCGTATTGATCCCTAAAGAGGCGCAATTTGCCGTTGGATATGTCAATCACAAGGTCGAACCTCCTATCGAAACGTGGTATTATCTCGATGATGATTTCAAAGTTGTCATGTCTGAAGATGTCCCAAATTCCACCTATGATGTGTTAGAACGTCCATGGTATATCGATGCTCTAAAGACAGAGAAGTTGACATGGAGTGAAGTTTACACATTTTATCCCTCTCAAGGATTAGGGATGACAGCGACGGTTCCTGTCTTTGACCAAGCCAGAGAGATAGAAGATGTTGTAGGAGGAGATCTCTCCTTTGCTTTCCTCTCAGACTTTGTTGCCAAACAGCGAGTGACCCGGCTTGGTCGAGCTTTTTTTCTAGATAGTCAGGGGGAGATTGTTCTTCCCCATGTTGAAGAAGAGGGGCATGACCTTACATTTCCAAAAGAGACAGTTTCGCTTGCCTTTAACCAATACCGAGAAACAAAAGATCCAATCTTTACAATGCGAGTAGATCGGGAGGATTATCTCATTCAAGTTGCCCCCCTTCAGTCGATTTTTGAGACAGATATGGTGATTATGATCATCGTTCCAGCAAAAACATTTACAGCACCCTTTGTTCAAACACTCAAGCACACCTCATTTGTCCTCCTAGTCATTTTAACAATCTCGATATTTTTGATCCTCTACCTCTCTCGACGGATCTCTCAGCCAATTATTGCTCTTTCACATGAAATCGACAAGATCAGCCAACTCGACCTCACACCTAGCCCTGAGGTGCATTCTCAGATCAAAGAGATCAACTTGATGAAGAGTTCTGTCGTCTCTCTCCGTCTAGAGGTCGATTCATTTATGCGCTACGTTCCCAAAGAAGTTGTACGGCAGTTGATCGATCAAGGGGGAGCTGTCACTCTTGGAGGAGACAAAAAAGAGATCACCATTCTCTTTTCAGATATTGAAAACTTCTCCACGATTGCTGAGCAACACACAGCAGAAGAGGTGATGCATTTCCTTGCCGATTATTTCGACCCTCTCACCCTCATTATCCTCTCTCGCGAGGGGATTATCGACAAATACATCGGTGATGGCCTCATGGCATTTTGGGGAGCACCTCGAGATGTAGAGAACCATGCAGAACAAGCGTGTATTGCAACCCTCTATTGCAAAAAAGCGGTCGTTGAGCTCAATGAGAAGTTTAAAAAAGAGGGAAAACCACAGTTGATCACCCGTTTTGGGGTTAACACAGGAGTCTCAATTGTTGGCAATATCGGTTCTGCCGAACGGATGAACTACACAGCGATGGGAGATGCCGTCAACACTGCAGCCCGACTTGAAGGAGTGAATAAAACCTATCACACATCGATTATTATCAGCGAAGAAGTGAAAAAGCGGATTGGAGACCACTTCCTCACCCGCTACCTTGGAACAACCACCGTGAAGGGAAAAACCGAACAGATCAAAATCTTTGAACTGATAGCCATCTACGACCCAGATCTCTCCATTCATGCAACAGAGAAGCAGATAGAGTTCGCAGCTGCTTTTACACAAGCTGTTGAGATTCTGGAATCAGGAGAAAAAGAGAAGGCCAAATCTGCTTTTGAAGCCCTTCAAAAGAGCCATCCCGAAGACTATCCAACTAAATACTATCTTGAACGCTTATAAGACATACTGAAGTTGATTTGCAGATTCAAATTCTTCAACGTTTTTGATCGAGTTCCTCAAAGCGCAAGAAGAGTTGTTCAATCTGTGTATCGACCAAAGCGATGGCTTGGCAGAGCTCTGTGAGTTTTTCACTTGAGAGGTTTGTCTCTTCGATTTGGTGAGTCAATCTTTTCCCCTCTTCCTCTAGCTTCAAAATTTTTCCCTCAATTGCCTCATACTCTCTTTTTTCCTTGTAGGAGAGAGAAGCCTTTTTTTTGATTGGAGGAGCTGTTTTTTTAGATTTAACCGGTTTGACTTGCGCCTCACTCCATTTTGCATAATCGGCATAGATTGCCCCGTTATTTAAAGAGAGAAACATATTGCAAGTGCGATCGAGCATACAACGGTCGTGAGTGATTAAAACAACAGCTCCTGGGAACTCCAAAAGGCTTCTTTCAAGTGTTTCAAGTGTTGGGATATCAAGGTCATTTGTTGGTTCATCTAAGAGAAGTAAATCGGCCGGTTGCAACATCAAATGAGCAATTGAAATACGTGCTCTTTCACCACCAGAGAGCTTTTCAATTGGCATCTCAAGCATATCAGGGGTGAAGAGGAAGCGTTTGCAAAATCCATTGATATGGATGCGGTTACCATGAAAATTTACAAAATCTCCATTGGGGGAGAGCGCCTCTTTAAGAGAGAGATGATCTGGCAATTGATTCCGGTGTTGATCAAAATAGATAGCTTTAAGGTTATCAGCTCGTTTAAGAGTTCCCAAGTCGGCCTTAAGTTCATCTGCAAGGATGCGGAGCAACGTTGTTTTCCCCGATCCATTAGGGCCCATAAGGGCTAGCCTCGATCCAGGAGAGAGGGTGAAGTCTAGGGATGAAAAGAGATTTTTCTCTCCCATGGATTTACCAATATTTTTAGCAACAAGCAACCTTTTCGTCTCACGTTCATTGCTGATAAAGTTGATTTCAGCCCGTTTTTCCAAGTTCCGTTTTTTTATATCCGCAAGATCTTGGAAGAGCTCATTTGCTCTATCTATACGTGATTTTGACTTTGTTGTACGTGCTTTGGGAGAGGCTTTAAGCCAGTCAAGCTCACGACGTGCTTTTGAACTGTAAGAGCGCTCTTTTTGCAATTGTCCTTGCAAAAACGCCTCCTTCTTCACCAAGAAATCTTGATATGACAGATTGACAGAGAAGAGCCCCTCTGGATAGAGAGGATCGATTTCAAGAATACGATTTGTCGCATGGCTTAGAAAATAGCGGTCGTGAGAGACGAGGATATAGGAAGGCACCTCATGTTTTAAAAAACGTTCGAGAAAAACAACACCTTCCAAATCCAAATGGTTTGTCGGTTCATCGAGCAAAAGGAGATCAGGATCTTGAAGCATTTCTTGCACAAGGCGGAGCCGTTTTTTCCATCCTCCTGACAGATGCGCGGCAGAGAGCTCATCTCCCGTAAATCCAAGCTTACTCATCCATTTTTTTACAGAGAGTTCATCCCCATAATTTAGCATAAGCTCGTAAGGATTTTCGTCAGGAAAATCACATGTTTGAGGCAAATAGCCCACTTTAAGCCCTTTTTTAAAAGAGAGAGAGCCGTGGTCGCACTCTTCAAGTCCAGCCAAAATTTTCATAAAAGTGGACTTGCCAGAGCCATTTTTACCGATAAGGCCAACCCGATCTTTGGCAAAAAGGCTGAAGTTAAGGTGAGAGAAGAGCTCTCTTGAGCCGTACGATTTAGAGATAGATTCCGCTGTGAGTAGAAGCATCCAATCAGTATAGTCGATTTAACTTAAAATGGCACAAATCGATATATTGGCTTATTTTCAGCATAACGATTGCAAGTGATAGATCAGAAAATTTTATGTTTAGTGGCTCATCCATTGATCATTTGGGTAAGAGCTTTAAAGAGCTTCCCTTGAGAGTCGCTTAAGGCATTGATCATATCAAAGTGATGAGCCATTGGAACCTCAATCAATGTCACAGGACAGTTTCTTTCTTGAAGGGCATTGGCATATTTTTGAGATTGGACAATAAAATTTTCAAGCTCATTTTCTCCATACGCCATGACCACGGGAAGAGGCTCAGTGGGTAAGTTGGATAGAGGACTTACCGATTTAGCCTCTTCTTGTGTCATACAAAGCAATTCTTGTGGTGGAATATTGTAACGAACATGGTCTTTTAGATCGTAAATTCCCGAAGTGAAGCAAGCTCCCTTGATCACATCGTCAGGGAGCTTATAACGGGCGGGCCAACCAGGCATTAAAGCTGTTGCTGCTAGATGAGCACCAGATGAATTTCCAAAGACAAATAGTTGATCTGGATTACCGCCATAGGTCTTGATATTTTGATAGACCCAACTCATTGCGCATCGTACATGGTCGATCATCTGATCAATGGAATAGTCAGGGGCTAGACCATAATCAATCGGTATCCAAATGATTCCTTTAGAAAGGATTGCTTTTGCTTGAAGGGCGCGAGGCATTTTTGAACCATGGGTCCATCCCCCTCCATGCACATCAATCAGCACAGGAACATTTATGCCATCTAAAGGAGCGTAGATATCGAGTTTTTGTATCGATTCTTGTCCATAGGAGATATCTTTGATAGGGGCTAGTTGGTTTTGTACAGCTTGAGCTTTTTCTCGGTTAGCCTGCAACCACCCCCAGGGGTCAGGGATAGTTTTGAAGACATTGTAACTATCTTGAATCACTTAACTCTTCCATTTCCTCTGCTTTTTCTATCTCTTAAAGGGTATAGGGTGATCTCCGGATGCAAGATTCGAACTTGCGACCAATGGATTAACAGTCTTGAAAAGCCCAATCATGACCTTTGATCATCCAATGTCATTAATCATACGAGAGAAAGGAGTTTTTTAGCGATGGAAGATTGTTAATTGAGGTCAAAGGGGAGTTAGAATATGTAATCAGCGATTCCGGATATATTCTAGAGGTGGAGGCTTAAGAATCAGATAAACAGATCTTAGATATGGAATAAGCATTATTCGTATCAAAGAATTTTGCTGCGTTAAAATAATTGTTAGGATCTTGATAACTGATTAGACCATAGTTAGGATCAAAAACTAAAAAATGGCCCTCATTGATTATCAATGCTATAGCATGACCGTAGCCCGCGGGAAGATTCCAAATAGTTTTTTCATGTTGCTTTTCTATTCTCCACCCAAGAGTAATATCATAAATTCCATCCCCTAAGTTTAAAAAATTAGTAGTTGTAAGAGGAGTTTGGAATTTTACAGAAAGGCAGGGAAATTCAGAGCGAAGTGATGCATATCCTAAATTTGCTCGACCACTTAAATGTATTTTAAATTTGAAATCTGCATCATAGTCTTGTGCATTCAATATTGAAGTATCAAGTTTTGTAGCTTGATGAAGCCATTGCAACGCGCACACCTCTATATTGGCCCCATCTTCCACAGTCCTAGCAGCATTAGTCGCAGCTATTTCAAATTTTTGGCCCTTTTGAGAGTTTCTAAAGTATTCCTTGATAAAATGTTGAACCATGCCTTGGCAAACTCCATCACCTAGCCAAGAAGAATTTTTGTTAATTTTTATTTTAAAAAAAGGATAGATGAGAACAGCCCTATATATTTCCTGAACTCGGGATGATATTTTCTCAAGTTTCTCAGGAGAAAAATCGTTAAGGCAATTTCTTGTCCTCACCAATATCTTGCACTTTTTAAGATCAATAACAAATGCTCCTGGATAAAGCCATCGAATTGTACGATTTACTGTTTCCTCAGAAACTCCCAATCTATATAGAGCATTACCGGCACGCACTGCATATTGGTGGCATCTGCTACCGTAATGGCCAGCAGAAGTTAATGCCAGTCGACGTGTTATCTGATAAGCTGTAAAATTACATAAGCTCAAAAAAGTGTTATTAGAAAAGTCTAGAGCTCCGAACATAAATGGCCCTCTTTGTATATCTCAATTATATTATATCATAATTAATTTAA